>PHBK01000049.1 GCA_002840565.1 Deltaproteobacteria bacterium HGW-Deltaproteobacteria-12
CGAATGGATCCGGTCTCGCAGACGCGCCGCTTCCTCGTAATTTAAGTCCTGCGCCGCTTCTTCCATCTGCTTTTTCAAATCGGATATCAGCTCGCGGCGGCGACCTTGCAGGAAAGACACGGTACTGTCAGCCAGTTTCCGGTAGGCTGATTCATCGATGAAACCGCTGCAGGGCGCAAGACACCGTCCGATCTGATACTCAAGGCAGGGCCTGGTGCGTAATTGAAAAAACCGGCTGCGGCAGGTACGCAAGGGAAAAACCTGCTGAACAAACCGCAGGGTTTCCTTTGCCGCCATCCCAGAAGGATACGGACCAAAATACAGGGCGTCATCATTCAGCCTTTTGCGCACCAATTGCAGACGCGGATAGGGTTCCTTTGGATTCAGAGACAGGTGGTAGTACGTTTTGTCATCCCGTAAAATAACATTATAGCGCGGACGGTGTTTCTTGATCAGATTGTTTTCCAGAATCAGCGCTTCTTTTTCTGTGGTCGTCGTTATGAAGTCAATATCATGGACCCGCGCCATCAAAAACGGCGCCATCGGCCTTGTGTCCCTTCCGGTCAAATAAGAAGCAATTCGGCTTTTCAGGTCATTGGCCTTCCCAACATAGATCACCCTGCCCCGCTCATCGAGCATAAGGTAAACACCGGGGCTGCGCGGCGCGGAAACCATTTTTTCTTTAAAAGCACTGTTTTCTTCCATATTCATTTCACGTTTTGTTCCCGCCCTCTATTTCCCGGTTTTGCCATAAACCATCCAGGACATTCCTTAAAATATCCGGTTTATTCGTAAAGATGCCATTCACACTCAGGGCATGTAAGCGCTTCATAAATATTTCATCATCGACTGTGTAGACATTGACCGGAATGCCGTGCTGTTTCAAATCGGCAAGCCATGTCGAATTGAGCTCGCGTCGGGAGCAGTTGAACGCGTCTCCACCCAGCGAAGCGACAATTTCAGAAGGCAAATGCGCATCATGATATTTTTTCTCAAACAATACGGCTAGCGGCGCCTGCCGGTCCAGATGCCGGAGATGCCTGAGAGCGCGGGGGTCGAAACTGGAAAACACAACATGATCCTGTAGTCCGATCTGATTGACAATCTGCAGGCATTTTTCTTCTATTCCGCCCTTGATCGCCTCTTTCACCGCTTCTGTTTTGATTTCGATATTGACTGCAATCCTGTCTTTGCAGAGGCTCAGCACATCGGTCAGCAAGGGAATTTCCGCCCCGCTGAACTTATTATCAAACCAGCTTCCCGCATCAAGCTTTTTCAAATTGGCAAGCGAATAGTCCGAGATTCTTCCCCGGCCATTCGTGCAACGCGTTATGTCCTCATCATGAAACACAACGACTTCGCCATCGAGCGTCAACTGAACATCGAGTTCCACCATGTCCGCACCCATGGTAATAGCACCCAGGAACGATGCAATCGTATTTTCCG
>PHBK01000021.1 GCA_002840565.1 Deltaproteobacteria bacterium HGW-Deltaproteobacteria-12
GGCTTCCTTCAGATTCCGCCTCACGACGGACACCCTTGCCGTTCAGATAACATTTTCCCTTGCCGGGTATGTAGAGGACTTTCACCTCCAAGTCGTCTTTCCCGCCACCACAGCGGTTCCGACAGCGACAGAAAAGGCGCTACGCGCCATGCCTGGCGCACAAAAAAGGAAAAGGGGTTGCAGAAGATAAACTGCAACCCCTTTAAAAAATGGCCAGAAGCGGCTTCATAACCGTCAATATACCAAAGCAATAAGAAGGCGAAGGTGGTGGCGAACTGAAAGTCATGATCATGTAAGAAGATATCTCCAAAAGATACCCCGCTCTTTCATGGAGCTTTGGAAACTTCATTCTCTGCGCTCTATAGCTTCCGTTGACGTAATTATTACCATAATATCCAAATGTAAAGAAGTGTAAATATCGATGACTCACTGACTGAAAATCCTTTTTTGCGTGTCGTAAAGAAATCCATTTCCATCGCGCTAATGATATTGGCAATTGTTGCATTATTTTCACCGTTCAAAACAATAATTTTGCAAGTGCTAGTAATACTAACTTGACTGTGGGCGCTAATGTGGGGCAAGTTATGATTCATCGACGATAAATACATTATAAAATCATCTGTTGCGAGAGGTATTGGCGCATTACTGGTTTCTGCTGCCCCATTGTCTATTATTGGCGGTTTAATTGTAATAGATAAAAACGGATACACAAAATATGCAATAAATTATGGCAGACTGATAGAAGTTATTATTTTTTTTCTATAGCAGTTATAGCCTATATTGTGTATCGAATTTCAAGGGAGGTTAAATGATTGCCTAACAATCGCATCACTCGGACTGGTAATTACGCTGCGCCTCATAGACAGGCGGTTATGCGGAATGTAACTTTCATATAGTGATTCAAAACTTGAAGAGTTTTTTAAAGTGTTTAGTAAGTAGATATTACAAATACCTCATCTCTCTATGCCTCGCCTCATTTCAAAAAATAAATTCGCCATTATCGCTCTTATGGAAATTCTCTAAATAATTTCCCATTTTTTAAAAAAAATTGCCGCGCTTTAAGAGCGTAGTAACCTCCCATATCAAAAAAGACTGAGATAATTAGGTGCCACCGGGCTGTCCTTGAATCAAACGCATAATCATTGCGCCCAGCATCCGGCTGCCGGTAGACCGATAACCAAATGCCATAATTGGTTGTTGCAAGATCAGCAGCCAATTACTGATGGGCACATAAGCCGGATTACCATCACCCTGTAAGTTAAGCACTGCCAGCCGGAATTAATTTTATTCTGTTCTTTCAATAAATTTATTTAATAAAAGGAGAGATTATGAGTTATCACGCGCAAGCCATTGACACAGTTTACAAGGAGTATCGCTTCAGGAGCAGGCTCGAGGCACGCTGGGCTGTTTTCTTTGATGCAGTCGGTCTGCCTTTTGATTACGAAAAGGAGGGCTTCGTTCTGGATGACGGCACTAAATACCTGCCGGATTTTTGGTTGCCTTCACTGAATATGTGGGCCGAAATAAAAAGCGAGATAAATATTATTGAATCAATATCCTTGGACTCCTGTCTTTTTAGCGCATCAGTGATTCAGCACTTACGCTCCTGCGAGTTGTTCCAGCTGATGCGACGATTCAGAAACAGTCAGCAGTGGCCTGTTGCCTGCATCATCGGGCAGCCGGGCAAGCACCGGATCTGGTTCTTCGGCTGGGACCTGTCGAACACCAGCGGGGGCGAGTTTGAAGATGACAATGCCCTCTGGTGCATCGCCAACGGCCAGGTCACTCTGGATGTTCATATTAAAAGTCCGGACCGGGAGATTTACTCCGACAGTTTGTATGGCCCTGTCCTTGAGCATTTTACCTACGCCCGGGATCACCGGTATATTGTCGGACCGATCGAGGATGCGCTGAAGCAGGCAAGGCAAGCAAGATTCGAGCATGGAGAGAAGCCGGAGGTGCGATGAGCAAAAATAGCTTTATGCTGTGGCATACGCACTGCGCCCCGCGCCATAATAGGCATCATAGACGTGCTGGAATACGGCCATTGTTTTTTGCTCGAACAGTTCCGGCGTGTAGATCCTTGGCAAACCATAGTCCAGAACTTTTTCGATGGTTACACGCACTTCGGCACGTGCCTGCTGCCGTTTACGCCAATCAAGCACCAGTTTCTCCGCCTTGAGCGTGGTCAATAACTGCCTGGCCGTTGCCTTCACCTTTTCTCTGTCCGACTTGCTCATTTCAATTTGCGGTTTAGTCAACAGATCAAATAGCGCCAGTTCTTCTTCATTTAATTGTTCACCCATTGCCCGCTTTTCTTCCGCATTCAGGCTTTTGGCAAAGTCCACTAATTGCTGGAAAAACTCCTCGGCGTTTAAACTGCCCGCATTGTAGGCGTCGATCATAGCCTGGAAGCGCTCCATATAATCCATGCGCGTGCGGTTGAGTCGCACCATAGCCATGAGTTTTTGTGCTACCTGGCCCTTTAGTTGCTCATTGATCGTACGTTTGCGGCTTATCTTGAATTTCTCGGCGAGCTTCTCAAAATCAATATTGCTCAAGTCTATCCAATGATCATCGCCAAAAGGCGGGCTTAACTCTCTGATAATGTAACCTTCTGTGGCGATAGATCGGTCGAGCAATCCTTCCACCTGCTGCAGAACCAACGATATGTCCGCCGGTGGGATCAGTGCACGGATTTTATCGGCGATAACCTGTACTGGTATCACCTCGACAGCAAATTCCAGTGCTGCCGGGTCGGGAAGTACTGCCTTATAGAGTCGCTGTAAAGTGTTGGCCAGATCAAGGTAGCGGAGCTTGATCTCTTCAGTGCCCACCAGTGCCTCCACGGCGTCATCAAGCAGACCGACGCGGGCAAATCCTTCCGCTTTCTGAATAGCGGTAAGGTTTACTCCTCGTTCCTGACACAGACTTTTTGTTTCTCCCATGGCCTGCCGCAGCGCAGCCACCAGAGCAGCCTTATCTTCCACTGGTTTGTCACCACCTCGACCAGCGCCGTAAATAGCCAGCGCCTTCTCCAGATTGCGGAATACCCCGGCATAATCCACGATCAGGCCGCTTACCTTGCCGGGATAGACCCGGTTGCACCGGGCAATGGTCTGCATCAGTGTATGGTTGCGCATCGGTTTATCAAGATAAAGAGTCGAACAGCTCGGAACATCGAAGCCGGTCATCCACATGGCGCATACAAACACCAACCGGAAGGGGTCGTCCGGATTCTTGAATTTTGTTTCCAAGTCTTCCTCGACCATGCGTTTGCGATGCGGGCGGATGTCCAGTTCCTTATCTCTCATTTCGGCAATTTCGTTTTGCCCCTGGGAGACAACCACGGCCATGTCAGTTTCTTTCATTCGGGCGATGCGCTCTTCTATCTCCAGCCGGGGGTCATCTTCTGCACCGTTCCATTCGGCCTGTAAGGCAATGATTTTCTCTCCCCAGTGCTTCTTTACCTTGTCATACATACGGACAGCCGTAGCCTTGTCGATGCAGATCATCATCGCCTTGCCCTGAAAACCGCGTCCGGTAAAATGTGCCACCACGTCTTTTGCTACTGCCTCCAGGCGATCCTCGCGAGTAATCAGGTGATATTCGCGGGTGAACTCCCGCTCCAGTTTTTTCTCCTGTGTATCGTCCAGTTCCGCTTCTTCCAATAACCGTTCCATGTCCTCATTGAGGTTTTCATTAACCAGTTGCAGCTCCGGGATGCGGTTCTCATAATAGAGCCGTACCGTCGAGCCGTCGTCCACCGATTGCTGGAAGTCATAAACGCTGATGTAATCACCAAAGACCTGCCGGGTCTTCTCCTCACTTACGATAAGGGGAGTGCCGGTAAAGGCTAGGAAAGAGGCTTTGGGAAGGGCCGTGCGCATGTTCAGCGCCAGCGTGTCGTACTGGGTGCGGTGCGCTTCGTCGGTGATAACGATTATGTCGTTACGTGTAGAAACTTCCTCCGGTATCCGGAACTTATGGATCAAGGTGAATATGTAGCGGTGATCCTCGGTGAGCAACTGCCGCAAGTGCTTGCTGCTTTCCGCCTGGGCACGTCCTTCAGTTACGACGCCGGCCGAGGCAAAATTCTTGTATATCTGTCCATCGAGTTCCTGTCGGTCGGTAACCACCACAAAAGTCCAGTTGCCCGGCAACTTGCGCAGCACCTTTTGGGCAAAGAAAATCATCGAAACGCTCTTGCCACTACCCTGGGTATGCCAGAAAACGCCCAGCTTACCGTCCCTCTGTCGAATATCGGCCAGAGCCGTGAGCGCGTTATTGACTCCAAGGTACTGATGATTCTTAGCAGTTAGCTTGATCAGTCCGCCGGGGACTTCCTGATATAGGCAGAAGTTCTCCACCAGGTCCAATATTCGCGCTGGTTCGCATACACCGCGCAGCATCGTCTCCAAAGACACGCGGCCTGCCTCGTCCTCACTTCCTATTTTCTTCCACTCGGCGAAGTGCTCCCAGCCAGCGGTAACACTACCCACGCGGCTCTGGCTTCCATTGGAAAGGATAATCAGGGCGTTTGGCCAGAAAAGGTGCGGTACGGTGTCTTTATAGTCGCGCAGATTGCCGGTAAAGGCGGTTTCCAAGCGGCGGTGGGCGGCTTTTAGTTCGATGAACAACAGTGGTAAACCATTGACGAAGCCAATTAGGTCAGCGCGGCGGGTGTGCATTTCGCCTGTAATCCAGAACTGAGAGCAAAGCAAAAAGTTGTTGTTAGCTGGTTCATCCCAGTCAATAACCCGTACCACTTCCACAGTTTCCCCGTCTCCTTCGGGATCGGGGATGGAAATACGCACACCGTTTTTGAGTAGATGATAGATTTCCCGGTTGGCGGCCACTGCACTCATCCGCGAACGGTCGCGTGTCAGTTCTTCAATGGCTTGATGGATAGAATCGACGGATACCTCAGGGTTGATCCGAAGCAATATTTCACGCAGGCGGGTTTTCAGCACCACTTCGGCTTTTGTTTCCCGGCCAAGAGGGCTCGCGCCATGGTCGAACTCATTGTAGGCGTTGAAAGTCTCCCAGCCCAACTCCGCTAGTAGAGTAATGGCCGGTTGTTCAATCAGAGTGTCTTCGGTGTAGCCTTTGGGGGTCATTGTTCACCACCGTTACCCATTTGCCGCTCGAAGGACTGGCGGACCAGCCCCATAATATATGGTAGCTCTTCCAGCGATGTGAAGCCCACCTCAACATCACCGTTGCCCCAGCGACCAACGCCGGTAACGTCTTTGCACATACTGCGCGGGTCGTTAATATCAGCAAAAGACATATTCAGCGAAAGACGTAGCCGCTTGGCCTGCGGCACCACATCGACAAAATTAGTCTCGGCCTTGAAGGCCACATATAGTTTGAGAAACTCTTCGCTGACTACGGGATCAAGTGCCAATACTTCCTTGCGAAATGCCTCGAATAATTCTCGGCCCACACCACTGAGAAGGTGCGGATGATCTTCTAGTGAATAACCAGTGGTAGATTCCTTGCTAGGTTTATAGGCAGTTAACACATCGGCGGACAGTTGGGGAGAACACCAGACGGTTACTGCCGCTTCGCTCAAGCGTTGGGCGCGAGCTTTGATCGTTTCTTCATTCCACTGTTCAAGACTACCAAGACCTTGATTCATCCTGAGAGGACTTTCCTTAAAGCCCCCGTGCATATCTCGTTTCTCGACAAAAGCCCGGTCACTATACTCCGAGTTATAACCGGTCAGAGTCAGGTTGCCGAGGGTATGGAGCCAAGTTTTGCGGATACGCTCCCACTCCAGTCCCAGAGCGTCCTTCCACCCTTTGGACAGGTTCTCGTTCTGTGGCAGTATATGCTCAATGGTATATTCGGCCACTTCCGCGCGCTCCTTGCGCCCGTGATTTTCCATCCGCCTCAGCCAGTAGCTACGGCTCCTGAAATTATAAAGATCTCGTATCTGAAACTCACGCTTGAACTCCTCATCATTAGGGAAACGTCGATACGAGGGCAGC
The DNA here is from genome assembly GCA_002840565.1 of Deltaproteobacteria bacterium HGW-Deltaproteobacteria-12. Lineage (GTDB taxonomy): Bacteria > Desulfobacterota > Syntrophia > Syntrophales > Smithellaceae > MVRV01. The sequence continues at coordinate 5,997 of PHBK01000021.1, forward strand.
AGGAGCAGATGGGCTTGAATGCTTTCCAGATAGCGATCTTTTTTTAGAGCTTTTGTGAAGGTCGCAAAGGTCTTGTTTAACGAGTTAGTAGGGATATTGCAAATGGCCCGTCGGAAGACATAAGCTTCAATCAATCGCACTGCCGCCGCAAAATCCTGCTTTGATAACATTTCTCCAGCATAATCATGATAAAGTTCCAACAAGAAAGGATAGGCTACGTCCACCTTCAACTCGCGCAGGTCATGGAAGGCGAACTTCAGCTCGTGATCAGATTCGGCTCCCAACGCCATGGTGCAAAAATAGCGAGAAAAGGCTCGAATATCGGCCACCAATGATTCCACGCCTGATCCCGCCACTTTAGAGGAACGGGCATGAGCCTTAAAGGCATCGTACACTTCGTCCAATCTTGGAATATCACCGGTCTTAACCGTTAAATAATGGCGCATGAAGCTGTCGAAGTGAGTGCCGTAAGCCTCCTGCCCAAAATCCAGTTCCATAGGCCGCCAGTAGTTCTCATAGAGACGGGTTTGCAGTTCCGGTTCTAGCCCCATCAGAATAAAGTTACGAATTAAGTCGGCTTGGGTCAGTTCTCGACCTGTGGAGTTCATGCTCTCAAAAATCAACTGTGGATTGTCTTGGTCTCGGTTCAGTGAGATGTCCACCACAATCAGTTTAGCGATACCTTTGCATAGTGCAGTTAGGTCGCCTTTACAGCCGCCAATCCAGGCCTTGAAGAATTCATAGTTCTCAGCAACGCGCCGGGAATACTCTTTAGGTAACTCTTTTCCTGCGACAACGGCGATGAGCGAGTCGCGGTCGGTCTGAGATAGGATGAGTTTGTAATGCCGCTCTCCTTCTTCTTCCGGGTTAATAAGGTAGTAATTACGAAGTTTACGTGGTGAGAAACCGTCTACTGGCTCGCGGTTGTCTTCGGGTATTTGCTCCAGTGTCTTGGCTACTGCGGCAATCAGAAGCGCCATCGTGGTCAGACGTTGTTGGCCATCGATGACTAAAAGAGGCGACTGACTGGTCACATGATACAGTCCCTTCTCTATATACACGATGGAGCCAACAAAATGGGCGGAAACATTATCGTTGTTACCCGTGCGCAAAATATCATCCCAGAGTTGCCGACACTCCTTCTCGGTCCATGAATAGGTACGCTGGTAGATAGGTATGACGAATTGCGGCGACTTTTTGATAAAATCCAGAAACTTTGCTTCCGTGGCTTTCATATATTATTCTCCTATCGAATAGCGATGGCAGGTTGTTTCACGAAGGAGCGTTTGCCATAATATGTCAATATAATTATACAAAATACCTCTTGACTTTGTTGTCCATATTAATTATTATCCTTACAGCTCATTTACCATGTGTAAAAGGAGTAACGAGGCCGTCTCAGTAATGGGGCGGCTTCAGCCGTTTAATGACCTTTATCATGCCAATAAGCCTCATATTCTTTTTGTAGCTTGCGTTGCCTGTGTGGCTTCTCAACCAGGTATGCTGTCCATGGCAGAATATAGTCTCCGCGATCCGCCAGTATAACCAGGTAGTTTTCTTCTTGAAACCACAGACAGATCCGTTCTTCACTTTCACGTCGGTTTCGCCAGAATTTTACCGCAGAGTCTCCATCATGCTCGATAATTGGCTTGGGCCAGCGAATCCGTTCGCACCGTCGTAAATCCGGTATACGGTTTTCTTCCTCTCGTCCTTCTGAAATCATGTGCCAGAAAGTTGCCTCCTTGCCAAGCGTAAGCGGAAGTCTTTTTAATCCGAGCCGTCGTCCTTGGAATACCGGCTTACTATCCACGAAATCCTTTTTAAAATATGTATAGATGGCATCCAGGTAGTCATCCCAGTTCCCCTGATAGTCATTAAAAAAAACCAACGGAGGCAGCCAATCCGGTGTTTCGCTCATCCCTGAACCTCCGCTGCCTGCCAACGAAAAAGATTGATCTTTTCTTCTCTTAACAGCGTTGTTTTGGTCAGGGTGTATCTCGAACGTTCCTGCATTCGTTGGATTACGGCGGTTTTTCCTGCATTGCCGTGCAACCCTCGGTTCAAGTATCCGATTGCCCCGATCATAAGATCGGCCAGTTGCAACTGTTCAATTTCATGCGAGTGGACTAACTGCAAACGTTCAATCACCTGCCGTGAAAAATCGTAAATGTTGTTGCAAAGCACATCGTGCAGCTTTTTGATTTTCTCCGCACCGCGAGTATCCTTGATGTCCAGATAAATCCTATACTGAGCGTCAGGCCGCAGGATGACTTTTAGCATGTCAAAATACATCTTGTAATACCAAGTGTCGTGGTCTTGTCCCAGAAAGGCATCATGCCGCAGCTTGGATTTGTCCGGTATGACCAGCGCCCGAAAATGAAGATCGTCGTCATCGAAGAAGTAGTCGATGAGATCGAGATATAACTCCTTTTTAGCCGGAGAAACCTTAGTCCATTTCACCTCGAATGAAGCCGGCATATGATGCTTTTTCTTGATTTCCCGTAGCCGAACTGCAATCTCATGCGTTTTTTCCAGCGGGCACCAGACGGACCCCAAAACCATTGCTTTTTGCCCGTCATTTTCAAGATGGCAAGACTCGTCACAGTAAATATTGAACACCTGACTCATACTGCCTCCTCGGGAACAGTGATATCCAGATCCGACACATCGACCTCGCCGGAGATGAGCCGGGGCAGTAACAAGTCGCGGGTGCGGCGGAGAGCTTCATTTCTCTTTGCCAAACTGACTATCAAAGCCAAGCTCGGCTCAGCCAACTGGTCGAATTGGCCCGCAATATCCACAGGCGGGACAATAAGCGACAACCCATTTACGCCTTGTTGGTTTATTCCCGGCTGTGCTGCATTTGCATTGGTCGCTCGTATCCCTGAAACTGTATCCGGTTCTTGTAGCCATAGGTAAAGTATATTTTGTGTCAGCCTTTTTCCTGTGGTGCGTAGAAGAAAGACGTGTTCATTTACGCAAAACTGAGCGTGAGGAAAACTATCACGGAAGTATGTGGTTCTGCCGATGTATGCGCCGTCTTTGTAGAGCGCAACGTCGCCGTCTTTCACAACACCGTTTCTCATGCCATCGAAAAATTCACGGGATACATATTTTTCGCTTTGGTACTTATGTCTGCCAATCCCGAAGACATTCTCTGCTCCAACACTGGGGATGCCAAATTCTAAATCCTTCACTCCACCTTTGGGTCGTTTGCCACTTTCTAACGCAGTTAAGTGCTCGCCTAGAATTGATACCTCCCACCCTTCCGGAATCCTGCCTAGGTGGGAATCTGTGAAGCGGGCTTGCTGGTGGCCGGGGAAGCGGAACTTGACGAACCACTCGCGGTAGAGGTTCTGCGCCATCTCCTCCAGAATCTTGATCCGTCGCAGGTTGTTCTCGATCAGGTCATCGTAGGCCGAGAGAATCGCTGCGATCTTCCGCTGCGTAGGGAGGGGGGGGATAGCAACATCAACGCCATCCAGATGGTTACGGTTTAATGTTGGTACACCAGCCCCAGAGTTGTAGCGCTCCAGGCCGAGAGTCTGCAGAAAATAGAAAACAAACTTGGGGTAATTCCCCTTGAAGTTCTTGACCCAAAGCGTAGTGTTTAATGGCCAAAATGGTATTTCAAGAAATTGCACCGAACCAAGAGAACCGCTTCGACCAGTAACAACTCCAGGCGGCCTTACTTTGTATTCAGAATGATAACCTTGAACGGAAGTTGAAGCAACCACAGGAAATGTTCCATGTTCTCGGTTCTGTTTTGGGAGGTCAAACCCTCTTTGCAGCGTCACGAAATTACTGAATGTCTTATTTGTGAAGGTGTCCGCCATCACTCTCTCTCCAACAACTTGACCACATTCTCGGCAATCCGCTCTTCCAGTTCCCGCGCCTCGGCGTTGAGAGTTTCCAGTTCCTCGTTTTGTTCCTCCAGTCGTACCTTGAAGTCGAAGTCATCCTCGGCACGGGCGATCACGCCAACATAGCGACCGGGGTTGAGGCTCCAACCCTGTGCTTCTATCTCGGCAAGCGTCGTTATCTTGCACAGACCAGCCACATCAGTGTATTTACCATCGGGAAAATGCTGGGCCATCAATTCGGCACTTTCGTGCAGGTTCTCCGGTGCTTCGCCTCGATAAAGCCGGGCGATATTAGCAAGAAATTCGATCTGTGCCGGGGTCCAGTCACGGTGGGCGCGGTCGATTTGACGATAGATGTGACGAGCGTCAATGAATAGTACCTGGTCGGCACGGGCGGCCTTGCGCTTGCCCCGGTCGAAGAACCAGAGGGTGCAGGGCAGGGTTACAGTGTAGAAGAAATTGGGGCCGACGGCCACCATCACATCCACGGCGCGGGCTTCGATAATCTGCTTGCGGATATCGAGTTCCGAGTCTCTTGAATCAGCAGCGGAGTTGGCCATGACAAACCCGGCCCGGCCTGTTTCATTTAGTGCACTATAGAAAAGTTGAATCCAGAGGTAGTTGGCGTTGTCGGCGCGGGGCAGGCCGAAGGGAAAACGCGGATCATCTTTGAGCCTACCCTTGTCCACCCGGTCCACGTTGAAGGGCGGATTGGCCATAACAAAATCGAATTTGCCGGTTGATTTATGCAGGTCTTCGTAATAAGCATTACCCTGGCGGATGTCACCAGCCAGGCCATGCACGGCTAGGTTCATCTTACCCAGCTTCACTGTCTCGGCCACCTTTTCCTGTCCGTAAATGCTCAGTTCAGAGCCTGGGTTCTTTTTATGCTCCGCGACAAAACGGGCGCTCTGCACAAACATGCCACAGGAGCCGGAGGCAATGTCAAAAATACGTCCATGGAATGGCTGAATGATGGCGACAAGAAGCTGGACCATGGCGGTGGGGGTGAAGAACTCGCCGCCCTTCTGGCCTTCGCTCATGGCGAAATGGCCCAGGAAGTATTCGTAAATTTTCCCGAAGGCGTCCCCCTCGATGTCCATGGGTACTGAGTTCATGGTCTTGAGCAGTTCCTTGAGCAGGGAGTTCTCGAAGCGGTTATAGGTCTTGGGTAGCACGTCTTTGAGGTCGGGGTTCTCCGACTCGATAGAGCGCATGGCATCGTTGATGGCAGCGCCGATGTTGGCCCCTTCGGGCAGTTGGATCAGCGCAGAAAAACGTGCAGTCTCGGGCAGATACAGCACTCCTTTGGCCTGATAGTCCGACGGGCCGATCTTGCGTCGTCCTCCACCTTTACCATCCAGTTCTTTCGCCGCCGCTTGGAACTTGTGGTCGGCATAGCGCAAAAAGACCAATCCAAGCACCGGGACGGAATATTCCGATGATTTCAATTTTGAATTAGCCCTCAGTTCATCTGCTGCTTCCCACAGACGGGATTCAATATTGTTACCGTTATGGTTCATTAGTTCTCCTTGGGCTCATTGTTAATATTATTACAGATTAAGATTGAAGCACTATAGGAAAGCGACGCTTTGATGTCAACGAAATTATGGACAAAAATTAGAAAGGCATGCATATTTGATAAAAACCTATGCTCGCCATAATACGTCAGGTTGATAATTGGCCATGGCGCGCGCTGTCGTTGCGCAAGGTATGATTTAGCAGAATTTCCACAGAACTGGTGCTTTATGCGCAAGGAGTCACCCAGAGCGATGGCTTTATCGCCAATCAGCATCACCCTCATGTGGCAGTAATATCTTAATTATATTATTTAATTAGCGAATTTTACCTAATACAAAACCAAGAAATATTATTCAAAACGACTTAACAACATTATGTAAGCCTCATGGTAATAATATGACTCTTTTTTAGTAGTGAAAAATGGTGAAAAAGCGCACATTTGTCAATATCGATGTGCACTTGATGTGTTCCAATTGTGCATACTAAGCTTTATCATGAAGGTTGGAAATATGGTTGGAATTTGTTTTAAAGATAAAGAAAAAGGGGCTAACGATTTCTCGCTAACCACTTGATATTATTTTGGTAGCGGGGAGAGGATTTGAACCTCTGACCTTTGGGTTATGAGCCCATTTTAGGCACGTTGCTACCAACTCACAAGAAATCATTTGACATAATATCACATATTATTTAAGATAGTTACGTGCTTTAGCCTTTGGGTTGAAATAATCCAAAATCATCGTATTTCATTCCTACTGGTAGCACTGGGGTAGCACAGTTTTTTTGCATTGACCTTTGGCTTCTTTTCCCAAAGGTCAAATACCTAATGTGTCCGTGCTACCAAAAGGAGGGAAAATGACAGTTAGAAAAGCAACCAAATATCCAGGAGTCTACGAACGGATAGCAAAAACAAAAACCTTCAAAGGGAAACCAGACATTGCTTTCGACATAACATTTCGCTTTAAAGACAAAAAAAAATGGGAGAGAGTCGGCTGGGTGAGCGAAGGATACAGCGCAAAACTGGCCGCAGTTGTTCTTTCTGAAAGAATACGCGCAAAACGACATGGCGATGAACTTCCTGGGAAAAAAGAGAAAGCCATCACCTTTGAAAAATTAGCAGAGAAATACCTTAAATGGTCATCCCAAAATAAGAATCGAGCGGGAATCGAAGATAAAAGCAGATATGAGAATCATCTTAAAGACCGCTTTGATAATAAACGCCTTGATGAAATATCACTATTTGACCTTGAACGTATGAAGTCGGATATGTCGAAAACAAAAACTGCAACTGACAAACCAATTGCTCCAAAAACCATAGCTCATTGTTTATCACTCATTCGTGCTATGTATAATAAAGCGATAGATTGGGGATTATATCGAGGTGATAATCCAATCAAAAAAAAGAGACCAGGAGAAAAAAAAGGCATCATGCCGACAGTTCGAAACGCACGTGATCGCTTCCTGTCGGTGGAAGAAGCCAATCTGCTATTGAATGAGTTGAAAAGGAACCACCAGATCACGAAGGAATACAAAGAACTTAAAGACCCAAAGCTTCACGATATTACCCTGCTTTCTCTTCACACGGGCGCCCGGGCCGGTGAAATATTTAATCTCAAAGGTCAAGATGTTGATTTAGAAAATGATCTGATCACATTTCGCGACACGAAAAATACAGAAACACGATATGCCCCGATAACAAAAGACGTTAAAAAAATGTTGAAATGTAGAATGCCAGATAATTCCAACGATTATATTTTCACAGATAAAGACGGTGAAAAAATAAAAGAAGTCTCCAACGCTTTTCAGCGGATTGTTGATGATCTGGGTTTTAATGACGGCGTGGATGATACACGGCAAAGAGTAGTCTTTCATACATGCAGGCACACTTTTGCAAGCTGGCTTGCAATCCAGGGAACCCCTCTCTATACAATAGCTAAGCTGATGGGCCACAAAAGTATTGCCATGAGTGAGCGTTATGCTCATCTAAGCCCCGATCACAAAAAAGATGCCGTCAATTCTATGAGCAGTATTTTCAGTAAGACAAGCGATCAAGAGAATCAGGCATAAACAAAAAGAGAAAATTGACACTTCCCAAAATATGGTATATGGTATTTAAAGATGAAATGGACTGTAAGACTAAACAGGAAAGTAGAAAAGCAACTTACAAGGTTGCCCAAAGTCGTTTTGGATGCATTCAAATTTCTTATGAAGGAAATTGAAATCCTTGGCCCAATTCGGGGGAACTGGCCGAACTATGGACCGTTGTCAGGCAACTGTTACCACTGCCACATAAAGAAAGGAAGACCAACCTACGTTGTGGTTTGGGAAATCATAAGCAAGAAAGAAAAACAAATTGAGGTTATTTATGTTGGAACACACGAAGGCGCACCCTACCAAAAACATTAAAATACAATTAACAGGCCCTGCGAATAAAAAGGCACAGGCTATGGAGGCCCTTATTTCCCTTGGCTTCAAGGAAGTCTCGGATTCTATTCCATGGAGAGATGCTTTTTCCGATCTGTCTGATAGTGAACTTGTTGGCAATATCCTTGTTGGAGCGCGGCAAAAAGCAGGTTTGTCACAGAAGCAGCTTGCCGATATCACAGGCGTGCATCAGCGACACCTTAGCGAAATAGAGCACGGCAAGCGGACTATCGGTAAGAAAAACGCCAAACTTTTTGCAAAGGCTTTAGATACAGATTACCGGGTGTTTCTGTAAAGACCAAGAATTTTCGAAGTTATGTTTATGAAGAAACACACTGCAGAACCAACCATAAATGAACATAAAGTTACTAGGCATCGTAAAGGAAAGCCTAAAACGTCTCCTGTGGTTGAAACCATCACGTTGTCTCGTCTGGATGATAACTTCGCTTATAATAAAGCGATGCCGATTTCATTAAAGATATCCGCATCTACTGATGATTGGAAAGACTTTTATTATTATCTTACATCAGGTGAACCAACAAAGCTCAATAACAGTTGTTTCCCGGAACTTATTAAAGAGGTTGAATGCATTTGCATTGAAAACAGAATCATCGGACCTCACGCGGGTGACAATCGAAAATCAAAAATAAATGATGAATTAAAAAGATTTGTTGCAACTGTTTATGTTTTTGTTGAACATTGGAAAGAAGAATCCCCCGATAATTGGCCTGAAGAATATAAGGAACTTTTAAGAACAGCAAAAGGTTCAAGGTGCGGTCTTCGAACTATTGTGTTTAAATACTGCTTGGCAAAAGAGAAGCTGAGCAATAGTAATAAACAGAAATCGTTTGAATATCAGTTCATAGATCGAGAGCGCCCTTATCTTAAAATGGTCCAGAATATTGCCAAACAATTTGTAATCCACAATAATGGCGCCTTCCCTTCTTTGAAAGATTTGTCAGATCAAATTGAAGATCGTTCTATGTTATCTTTCACCGAATAACAATTACACATCTAATCACATTTTCTCGATAATCACGAATATACAATGTTATTTTTAAATACCAACACTACTTTTGATTATTTACAAAATAGCGTTGGTATCTATTTGTTTTAATTAGAGATTTGCTATTGACACAATACATAACAAGATATATTTTACAGCCATCAACGTTATGGAGGTCATAAAATGCCTGCACCTAGCGATAAAATTCCATCTACTTTAACTAAAGCTTGCCAAAAAGTTCAGCAAGACGATGCTTCTTCGCAGATAATGGGTTTAGAAATTATTACAGATTCCGGACAAAAGACAAAACTAACCCGTCAACAGATTAAAGAATTATTTCGGGAATGTGTAACAGAAGCCAATAATGGTCAGAATCAGAAAATAGCATTTACTCCCGATGATATTGAACGCAAGTATGGCATTCCCGTAGGATCACTTGCAAATATGCGCTGTAAGCGGATTGGCCCACCCTATTTTAAAGTAAATCGAAAAATTTTTTACAAACCAGTGCTCTTTGAAAATTGGTTTTACGGCACGCCGGTCTTGACAAAAGATTCGATCACCGAAGACTTAAATCGCTGACCGGCATGATGCCGCATGCACCCGGTGCCCGTTAGTATGGGATAGCCTTCAGGTGTGTCGTAAACAAACACTTTTGCTGTTCAATTTTTTACCGGGAAAATGAATATGGAGCTTCACTTATGCAAAATATTTCTGAATACGCACATCGCAAGAAGACGATTTCAATTCATGCAGCGGTTAATTTGAATATTTTGATGATTCTTGGGTAAAGAAAATCGGAATTTAGATGAATAAACTGATTTCTCGTTAAGTTTTGGTGATTTATGATCGACTTTGAGATGATAAAAAGCAATGTTAATTTAACCGATTTGATTCAACGGGAGTTTCCACAAGGAACAATTTTTAAAGCCGGGCGCACACTGCGATGCAATCCTTCTCCATGTTGCGGGCACAACGACTGTTTTAGCTTCGCAAGTAATCATTTTCATTGCTTTTCTTGTGGTGGACACGGCGATCAGGTTGATTTTGTTTCACGTATAAAAAATCTCAATATCATTAACGCGGCCTCTTACTGCGCAAATATTATTGGTGTTTTTTCAGATTCGAATCAAAGGAAGGACTCGGAATCTTTTTCAGGGAAGCTTACCTCGAAACAATTACCGAAAACACCACCAGTCATATCTCAGGAAAAACGGGATGAAGATTGCCATTTGCGAGACATTGTGACTGACATTTGCAACCGAGAGCTTTTTAAAAATAAAGCAGCACGTGCTTATCAGGTTCAAGAACGCGGTCATAGTTTGGATAATTTGGAAAGGCATCGAGTCGGGTACACTCCAGGTTCATTAATTGACCATGTGAAAAGTAGAGGCATTGATCCCCGAGCGCTGATTGATATTGGATTAGTAAGGCAGGTTGATGGTTCGCTGAAGAATTATTTTCCGCAAGGGGTTTACATCTACCCACATGAGGCTTCTGGAAGAATCCTTTTCTTTACAATGAAAGATCCCAAAAAAAAATTCCGTTTCCAAATTCCGAAACGGCGAGAATTAATGAATGGGGAAATCATCAGATATCCTGATTCAGACTGGATTTGCTATGGGCAAGATGCGTTACAGCAAGATGGCTGCTGGCTGGTTGAGGGTGAGAACGATCGTCTTTCATTATTGGACGCGGGAGAATCCAATGTTGCGGCAACCATCGGTAATTTTGCCACGCCCGAAGTCACCGCTTGGTTGTCGCAAAATGCCGGGGGACGAACTTATTTTCTTGCGTTCGACAACGATAATGCTGGGGGAAAATACACACAGCACTACAGTCACACAATATTAACAGCGGGAGGATTCGCAAAAATTGTCACACTCTAAAAATCGAAAAATCAAGGATATTGACGACAAGATCAGATGCGCCGCAAATAAGAAGGATGTTGTTCGCGAAATGAAAATCAGGGCAGGAGATGCCAAACCGGTAAAAGAAAACACGTCAGCTAAGAAGACAAATCAATCAATCCCCCAAAAATCTTCCAATAAAGAAGATTTAATTAAGCATTGGCCTTTTAAAAATATTATTCCTGTCTGCGAAGTGAGTGATGGTATGCTTTTGATATACAGTAGAGTCAATCATAAATTCTACATAATCAAAGCCAACGATATAAAGTACCCACTATTATTACAGATGGGTGGCCAGGAAGTATTTGATCGAGTTTACAGACGGACCGAAAATAAGACTGATCGGAGAAATCTTTCCTTTGATGATGTAAGGGATGCACTCGTTCTTCTTTGTAGCAAGTTACAAATGGGCTCTGCAAAGTGGTTCGGCCAAGGGATTCATCGGTTAACGGATGATCGCATGTTGCTTCTATCCGGAGGAGAAGCACTGATTTATGACGGCAATTCTGTCACAGCTTATAATCAGCCAATACTTGATGGTAAACTCGTTGAATATGATGGAGGACGGGGTTGGTTAAACCTAACTGCACTCAAGACCAAGCTTCAAACAATGAGCGCCGAAAAAGGCAAACAAATTATAAACGAACTATTGAAATTATTCGGTCAGTGGCGTTTTGCCGAAGGCGATGACGACCTGGAATATTTCGTGGCTGCTTTTCTTGCCTTGGTCGTACATAATTGCTGGCTTTTCAAAGCCCATTGCTACATCTCTGGACGCGCTGGATGCGGCAAAACGATTCTGTTGACAATAATTCAAAGACTGTTGGGAAGCGGTATAGCTAGGCGTCGGGAAGGCTCGATTTTGAGTAGCGCCGGTTTGGCACAGGAAGCAGGACATGATGCTGCAATATTCCTAATCGATGAGTTTGAGCGATCAAAAAATCGCGATGAAATTTTAATGTTGGCACGTTCTACCGGACGCGGTGGCACAGTCGGTGCCAAGGGCACGGCAAACCAAAAAGCTATTCTTGTGGAAATTAATGCAGCATTATTCCTTTGTTCAATTGATCGGGCCTTAACTGAGGAGGCTGAGCAGGATCGCTATATTCTTTTCGATTTAAGAAAAGACAACACGCGAATGCCGTTCATTCCACCTGAAGACTCATTGACGGATTTTCGTCACGACGTTTTTGCGTTTTGCTTGTGGGCGTCTTTTCAGGCTTTATGCTTGATTAAAACCGTTGGATTAATCCCTGGTCTGCAGGGGCGAACTTTCGAAGCTTATTCACCGGGGCTTGCAATGCTAACAATCGGCATGGGGGGTGACGTTGAAGTATTTCGGGCATTATTGACGCGAATTGCAGAAAAACGGAGGCAAGTCAATGGGGCCGGCATTTCAGATGAACAACGCCTTCTCGACGATATTCTTTCGCTACGACTTCGTGTGTCTATTGAAGTTGGGTTGGGAGTTGATGAAAAAACAAAATACGTCGCGCGTACTGTCGGGCAATTACTGGAGTCACACGACGAACTGCATGCACGTGAACTGGAAGCACATGGCATCAAACAGTGCGACGATGGTGTTTTCCTTGTACCTGAAATGCTGAAGGGTCAGTTGCGTGGGACAGAATGGGAACAAAGGGGGCTGAAAACATACTTGAAACGCTTAAACGGTGCCCAGGAAAAACAACGACGCTGCGGTGGAGGTAACGGACGTGAAGGAATTTTGATCCCTGTTGCTTTGGTATCGGGGGGTTAATGATTCCTTACATCTCTTACGGGTTTCTTACATCACATAAAGACATAATAATAAATAATAATAATATTTTATATAAATTATTATTATTACGTAAGCCGTAAGGAATATATAAGCCATGTGCAAGCAAGGAGTTCATAAATGCAAATTGAGACAGTGACAAATATTATGCTCGTATTTTTTATAACCTCTCTTACATGTCACAGATACATTTTTATAAATGTTATTTCAACTATTTATATACTTATTCCTGTAAGAATTATCCTTCTTACGGGAGATAAAAAGGAGGAAAAATGTCACTAACCGTTGAAGACATTATACGTAAGTATCGTAGCACAGACAACGAAAAGGCTCTTGAATGCTCCAGTTATCAAACTACTCCCCCGCTGGACAGTCAGGCACGTTTAAATAGTCACAAAAGTGATGTCCCCTTATCGGAAGAACGAAGACAGCAAATTGAATTCTGCCATCTTCTTTGGGAGGGTGCATGTGAAAAAGTATCACAAGCAAAGGTATTAGCGGGAGCGTCGAAGCAAACTGTGTCTGACGATCTAATGTTTTTGGAAGAGGATATTGCATTGAGGAGGAAAATTTTCGACCAACTGCAAAACCCACAGGTAAATTTCAGAAACTTTGCGCTACTGGTTTATCACTGGCGCGATATGCACCTGAACAAGATTATGCCGAAAAAGCAAACTCTCGGCATTCCTTCATGGCAACCACCTATATGCGGGGCACGGGGCAAAGACGAGGAAAAGAATGAATCTTAAAATTACTCTGACGTCCAATATTCGGTTTAATATGACGACCCTGCCAGATGCGTTCATTGCTGATTTGAAGGAAGCCTTGATTATTCATAATCCGGCTTATATCATCGGGTTGCGTTACGCACGGGGTGGCCGTCGGTTTGATGTAGCACAATTTCTTTTTTGTATTTGGCAGGATGAAAATGACTTTGTGATTCCACGTGGTTTTGCTCAGCGACTTTTCAACTTATGCCATAAACATCGCATTGTTTTTGAAGTGGAAGATAAGAGCTCGTCATGCCAAGAGATGAATTTCACTTTTTCTGGTTCCCTCTATGGGTATCAATGCGATGCTCTGGCTGAACTGGAAAAGCGGCGCTTCGGTATCCTAGTCGGCCCGCTAGGGTGCGGCAAAAGGGTGACGGCGCTGGCATTGATTGCCAAACATCAGCACCCGGCTTTGATTGTCGTTAAGACACGGCGCGAGCTTTATGTATGGAAGGAAACGATCAGACGATTTCTTGGCTTGGATGAAATGCAAATCGGCCAAATCGGCGATGGGATTCAACGCTTCGGTAATATTACAGTGGCGATTATTGACAGCCTCTATCGAGCCTGGGACGAGATAAAAAAGCCCTTAGGGTTTCTCGTCGTTGATCGCGCAGAATCCGCCAACCTGAATGTTTATCGCAAGATTGTTCTTTCTTTCGATGGATGTAAGATGCTGGGCCTGTGTAACCATCGAGAACGATCCGATGGGCTTACCAATCTGATGACGGCCTATCTTGGCGACGTTCTGCGCGAAATCAAGCTGCCCGGGAAGTTTGCTGCACTGGGGGCTGCCCGGCCCAAGCTGATGGTCCGCATAACCACCTTTACTTATCTGTACCGCGAAGACTTTAAAAAATTGATTACAGCTCTTTGCCGGGATGAACAGAGGAATTCGCTGATTATAGCCGATCTTCTTCAAGAATGCGCAAAGTCATCTATTCGTGCTCTAGCGCTTTCCGATCGTGTTGAGCATTTGAAATTTATCAAAGAAATAATCAATCAAGCGCACGGGCCAGAAATTGCGCTTATCACAGCCGAGACGAAAGAGAAAGAACGGCAGTCTATCATTGCTCAATTCCATAGAAAACCGGGATTGCTTCTAACGACCTACCGCAGTTTCCAGACAATTAATCTTCCCGGAATTAACCGTTTGTTTATTTTAACTCCCGTTAAAAACGGCGATTACATCAGTCAAGCGGCTGGTGCGCTGATAGTGGGAAACACCAACAATGATGAACCCGGCGCAATCTACGATTATCGCGATGTTCAGACATCTGTGCTGGATTCATCTTTTCAAAAAAGAAGGAAGCTATACGCCTCAATGGGTATCGTTCTGGAAGTATAGACTGAAATGAAAGGAGGTAATTGCAATTGTAAAGTAAAAATAGCTCGCGCGAAGGGTTGTTATGAACTGATCAATCATAATGCTTGCAGTGAACAACAACATTAACATCGGCAGAAAGAGTAAGATTAATATGGGAAATAATACTGATATGGGCCAAGCCCATAAATTAAATGCGGAAGCCAATCTATGCCTTACTGAAAAACAATGCGAAGATACAATAGAAGATAAAATTCTGAATAGCATGGACGACATCTACGATGCGATGTGTAACCAGCATGAGGAGATCCAGGGCTTTGTATCAAGCGTGAAGAGAATTCATGATTTGCTTAAGAGTGACCAATACAACCAGATGGCATTGGGTATTTGCTGTGGCCTTTTTGGAATGGGTGAGGATAAAAACCCAACGGTTCAGAGTATATTACGATCCTTCGATAAGCTAAGAAGCGATGTTATATCTCTGAAACTTGTTACAAAGGATTTGGTTGAACAACTTAAATCACCGCCGCAAATAGATAGTGATGGAGTAACAAAATAGCTATACCAGTATCATTCATATCTCTGGCGACGCTCAATAATTGAGGATCGCCAGAGATATTTCCACCTCTGATTATAGATTGAACTGGTTAACTTATATAAATTAGTTAACCAGTTATATATTGGATATTAAGTTATTAATTCAAGCACTTAAGTAGTTTATTGCTCTTTGACAGAATAAAAACTATTGACTATTCGTTAAGTTTATGTCATTATATGAGATATAATTAACTACTAATGAAGAGGTCAGAATTATGAAAAAAGGACAGAACTTCAATCACCCAAAAGAAGGTGATCAAACCAAAGTGGAACCGATCCGCGATTTAAAAGATATCAAAGCCATCAGAAAAATGCTCAACGGGAATGCTTTGCATCAGGCCCTTTTTACTATTGGTGTCAATACAAACCTCAGAGCCAGTGACCTTTTAAATATTAGTGTGGGACAGGTCAACCGAATAAAGCCAATGGAAGAAATCGAGATTCGTGAGCAGAAAACTGGAAAGCTACGCCGAATTACTTTGAATAAGGCTTGTGTTGACACGATCACTCAACTGTTAGCGTCGAAGCCTTATAAAAATGATGATCCTCTTTTCATCGGGCAACGCGGTCTTCTAACCGTCCCTTCCATTCATCGCCTAGTAAAATCATGGTGCCGGTCCATTAATCTTCCAGGAAATTATGGCAGTCATACCCTACGCAAAACCTGGGGCTATCATCAGCGTGTCACTTTCGGCGTCGGACTGCCGGAACTAATGGAATGCTTCAACCACAGCACCCAACGTCAGACCCTCCAATACTTGTGCGTGCAGCCGGAAGAAATCAGAAATGTCTATGCGAATGAATTATAAATAAACTTATGGAATTAAAATATTTGATATGAATCAAGATCGACTTCAGAATGCTTTTCAATATGTGCGAGAAAATTTTTTCCCACGTTGGGATAGATCGAAACAATGGATCATCAACTTAGATCATTCCTTAGCATCAACTGGTTTGTGCGACTTCAGAGAAAAAAAGATTGCCATCTCACGACTACCAGTTAGCGAAAATAAGTTATTGCTAATTATAATTCATGAGATATGTCATTCTTACACTATGAAGGTACGAAAATTCTACCGTAATACACACGGAAAAGCTTGGCAAAAGAGAATGTTGACAATAGCAGAGCTTGCAAAAAAGAAAAGCAACCTCGATTTACATGAAATGATAATTCAGCATATAGAAGAATATCAAAAAAGTGAAATTTTAAAAGCAAGTGACATTTATGAAAGAATGGAAGATATTCTGATGGATTCATACTATGAATCACACGAATTTCTTGCTTATAAGACTATCGTTCAAATTATAGCATCAGAAATTGGCGTTTCTGGCAATGAACTTATCGAATGTTACAAAAAATTCCAAGACGAATATAAAAAAGCAAAAGAGAGAATCTTTCAAACTTTTGATAAAGATAACAAATTTTTTCAACATCATCAGAATTAGGTAAGTTCAGTATTGAGTCCTAAAGCAGCAACACAAGAGGGACTGTCTATATCATCACTTTCAGTGATTATAAATGCCTCTCAAATCCAACACCGCTTGGCAATCGAAGAAATAAGCAAGTGGTTACTTTAAAAAAACCTTCCGTACAGCTAAAGATGTCAAAAGAAATAAGTGTCTAGATGTCCCCGCTACTAGCACAAAACCGAAAACCCGGAGACCTGGGACTCCCCCCCCCGGCTAATGGATATTAGCATGTATTTTTTTCAACTTTTTGATATTCATTATTGACTCCTATCTTTTTGGCAAAACGGGCTGGGGGGATGGCACTTGGCCCCGTTTTGACCGATTGCTATTAAGCTTTGATCTCCTGTAGCGTCAAGTCCCCGAATAAGGAGCAAGGTTTGGGCAAATGATTCGGTTTAGAGACCTATTTTTTGGGAAAGATTACATTTAGGTTTTGACGTTTGTTATTCGCCATTAGTAGGTCCGTCATAGATAATCTTCGCACTTTTTTTGCTGACGCAGATAATCCTGCTTGGCCCTGTTCTCGATTCTTCAGAAAGAATCAGAACCGACCAGCAAGGCTCATAATCCGACACACCATAAAGAATGCAGCCTTCCGGAATGCCATCTCGGAGTTCTAAGTCCTTCGGCACTTGCCGGCTTATGTATTTTTGGATAATCCTTAAAGCTCTTTCTCGCGACAACATCATCTTTTACCATCCACATTAAGGAGAATATTAGGCCGCCATTTTCAATGCCACGTTAAGCGCCTGTTTGTTGATAATGATGCTATCACCAAACCAGAGACTGCTTAGAGTATTATCCTGAGTTTTCCCTCGAAAATAATTCAGATATTCGCTGACCGCGTTATATGCTCCCCAATATGTCCGTCCTGCTTCCTGATGGCCTCGGCCATTTTCAAAAAGATAAACGACATTGTGAATCAGATTCCGACCACTTTTATGATCAGGTAGAGAGAAAACAAGCCGCACATATTTTTCAAGTCCAGCCATATCTATGCCGTGTCTTTGCAAATGACGATATTGTTCAACTGTCGCAGAAAATTCATGGCGGGCGACATTCATAATATCCCGAACCATATCAAGATTGGCATGGAGCTTGAAATTATGCCTAATCCGTAACAGTTGACTTGCTTTGGAGGCATGCGCCAGCGTCAATGTATTGTTGCAGACCACCCGTATGGGAGTAAAACCGACGTATACAGCCAAGGAACCATCGTGCGCGTTTGATAAAAGGATATAGTGCGCTACTGGATCCCTTCTTCCGATATCCATATTGCTATCGCGAATTTTAGCCAGTACCCAGACATGTCTTCCTCCTTTAAGACTTCCCGCTGTTTCGAGTGTTGCCTCGTTGGCATCAAGAAAAGGCTGGAACCATTTCAAAGCCTCCTCATTCTGAAGCGGCACATAATCACTTCCGACTATTCCCAGAAATGCATTGTCGTAAGTACGACAAACGGCATATTGATCAAGTATTGCCGATGAGATCTTACCATCGGAATTTTCAGTATATAACCGCCGTAATTCCACTTTCCAATCGAGTCCTGCCGTAACAATGGCTTCTCTGACACTTATTTTTTTATCCTCAGGAATTGGAATGCCCAGCCCGTGCCACGGTGTCTTTCCTACATACATCATACTTTCAACCAAATGTGCCATAATAACCTCCTTTATTGCTGATGTTTGCACCACAAAAAAACAATTTAGGTCACGATTAAAGTACCATCCCTTTGCTATACTTATATACTTATATATGCATATAGTCAAATGATATTTTCACTTGATATTGAAACAAAGAATATGTATAAGAAATTATGGCTGCAAGAGAACGATTCACAACAACCCTAGACACTGAATTACTTCAGGAAATCAAGATCCTCGCTATTCGGAACAGGCATTCAACGAATGATCTTCTGGAAGAGGCGATCCATGACCTTTTGAAGAAATACAAAGAAAAATCTTCTAAAGATGAGAAATCAACAAAGGAAAATGCATCATTGGATTTTGTTGTCCATGAACAAAGTTCAAAATATGAAAAGGGTGGTGAGGAATAGAATTGGCTTAATCCTGAGAAGTGGCATATGCCGGCTGAAATCGAGCGAAAGTTTCTTGTGAACAGAAACAGTTGGAGGCAAGATCAGGGCATCTATATCCTCCAAGGCTATCTTAATAGAGATAAGGAAAGAACAGTAAGAATTCGCCTAATTGGAGATAGAGCGTTACTGACGGTATAATTATCGGTGCAATGCGTAACTAGTTTAGTGCGTCCAACGCTTCTTTACTTATATTTCCGGGCCGCCATTTACGGGAAAGTCGAGATCCAAAGCACGAAGACTGTGTGCTGTAGTGCTTTTAAAGGCACAAACAACGTAAAGGAATTTATGACGCACTACACTAGTATGAATATGAAATCACCATTTCTCATACCAAGGAATTGCTAAAGATCTGCGATGGACCGAATATTGAGAAGAATCGTTATGCCATTACCTGCAATGGTCTTATCTAGGAAGTTGACGAGTTTCTGGGTGACAATGAAGGACTGATTGTCGCGGAAGTGGAATTAAGAAGTGAAGACCAAGCGCTTGACTGCCCGGAGTTGGTTGGAAAGGAAGTTACAACCGATCACAGGTACTTCAATTCTAATCTTTGTTCCCATCCATATTGTAAATGGGACTGATGGGAGATCTGATATGCCGAGTGATGAAGTCAATCTGATAATAAATGTAAAGACGACCGCTAACCATAATTTCCCGTAAGCCTTAAAATTATTTTTTTGTTGGCATCCAAAACTTCAAAGCGTTACATCCAATGAGCTTGTCAATTTATTGAATGCTGCTGGAAATGTTCGATTGCTCGCCTAATCTTTTATCGAATGGAAAAATGGATGACTTCCTAAATCACAAAACAGCAACCGTAATAGAAACACAGGACTTTTATCCTCAGCAGAAAAATTCACACCCATTGACAAACATCAATTCCGCGCCTCACATTTAGTAGTTAAGAATGCAAGTGGTTAAGATTGCCTTGACATACAATATTATTCTTCATATACTTTGAAAGTAAAAGTTAATGCCTTATTAATTTAAGGACTTGGCCTATGGAGGTGACATGGGAGAGGCTGTTGATCCACAAGACAAGCTTGGCCAAATCGACCGCAATCTCCAAAATAACATCAAAACTGGTGATATCCCTTTTCTAGGCCTATATTCAAGACTTCTTGACGAAAATATCCATAAAGCCCTTAATATCAGTCTAGCAAAAAGCAGAGATCCCCTGAGCCAGTATCTGGTTTATCTTAATAATTGGCCGGCTATTTCAGTTATATATCTCACGACCCATGTGTGTGAAGGGTTTGGCTTGCATGGTATTTTTGAAGTCTATCCCTTTATCCAATCTGCCCTTCAAATTCAATTACCATTGACAACATCTCAAAAGATTAAGCTTTGGAAGAAGTACAGAGCAGCGTGTTTCAAATTGGGCCTTTCAATCTCTTCTCGACTTTCCGGCTCTCATTTTATGGTTAATGAGTATCTGAGACAAAGCGGTGTTCCCATCCCTTTTGTCGGCGACCTTACAGATAAAATGCTTCGCTATGGCAGGATAGCAGGTATCCCTGACGATGATGATCCCACAGCCATACGCAGATGGCAAAATGGATTGAGCATGCGTTTATTGCCACCTTTCTCCACGGTAGCTCGGCAGGCGATCGACCTAGATGACACTGGTTACTACGTGCGGCTTTTTCTCAAACTTCTTGAGAAACCCGCAGAACCGGCAACTGCACAATCGGACTTCGAATTGCGGATGTCCGATGCGATCCACAGACAACAAATAGCCGCCGTTCTCCGCAGAAAGGGGAAATCGCTCAGTATTGCACAGGTCTTATGGAGGGATAATCAGCTTGGAGTGGAGCTCCCACCAGGGGAGGGCATAGAATGGTCGATAACTGTCGGCGATGTAACAACAAACAAAATCGGACAAATAGAAAGCAGATTTATCCCCTTTGATAACCCGCTACCGCCCTTTGTTGAAATCATCGGTGAGGAACGAGGCAGTCGAATCAAAACAATTCTATGGGAAGATGATAAGAATAATCGCCTGCTGATATTTTCTCCTTCTGGTGACTTTGTTCATGCATCAAAATTAAACGAAGAGCCCATAACCCTGGAGCCCGGAGACTATCAGGCTCTTTTACGTTTTATTCCAGATGGTCTGGATGAAACTATCGAGGTAGTTAGACGGCAGCCATCATTATATTCACTTCCTCTTCGTTTGGACCCGGGCCAAAAAGTGGTTCTGCGCCACGGGCCAGCCAACGTCGATCTGCAGGCTGATCTGAAACCTTTTCTCCTCTGGGACGGTGTCAGCATCAAAGGCATTCGGGGCAATGAAATATATTGTGGCGAAGACTTGAAACTGCATGCGCTGATTCCCGATGAGTTTTTTGTAGAAGGCGTAAAATACTATGTTCGTTTCAGCCAGTCCGCACGAACGGAGGTGCTTACCGCACCGCTTACCAGATTTCAACAGGAAGATGCCAGCATCGATGTCTCTGCACTTATACGCAACAACTGGAAGCCCGCCGTTACAAGGGTTCTCGCGGAAATTTTTAGGGAAGGGATCCAACGCCCTGTCTTCCGGTCATCCATCATGGTATGGATAGGACTGCGGACGGTTAGAAATCGAACACACTTTTATTGCGCTTCCCTTCCTGACAATCTGATCGATGACGAGAGTGATAATCTCTTCGTGAACAGAGATAAATCTACTCTCAGCTACCGGAATGAAGATAATAGATTCTTTCGCATGGTCTTCAATCTTGGCGACGTAAAGCGTTTTATTTTTACATTGCCGGTTCCTGGGATATTCATGCAATTAAAGGATTATTCCGCTTCGACTGAAACCGAACGGCCGATAACAAAGGGTGGAACTCTTTCCATTGCCTGGAATTCGAGAAACGTTCTTGAAGTATCATCCACATCAAAAGGCTTTTTGAAATTGGGCAACTTTAGAACAAATCTGGACTTTAGTAAAAGGATCGCCTTGTCCGGCCTTGTGGAATACCTGGGACCGGAAGTCGACACCCTCCAGTTTATTGATGAAGAAACCGGTTGCGAGGAAGATCTATTACATTTGGTCTCACCTCATGAAGTCATCGCTTATTCAGCTACTCATAAAAGTAATTTATATCGTATTCGATTTTCCTTGTCACAGGAAGCCACGGAAGTAACCATGAAGGCTACAAATTTGCTTTCAGGGACGTGTGAAACGCACCAGTTAGGCTGCAATCGCCCTTTCGAACGGCCCGAATCATGGCTGCGTGGTTGCTTGACGTGCGAAAATGATAACCAACAAGGCATCTACAATCACGATTTACTGCTTTCGCTTGACGGCTGGCCAAACGGAGCATGGATTATTGATCTTGAAGCTAACATGAATGGACGTTGGGGAAAATTATCAAATGCAAGGGGTGACAAATTCAGCGCTGGCTTTATTATACTGGATGGTACGATTTCCACCAATGCACTGTCCCTCGATCAGGATTATAAAGGGATAGGGGCTGATGCCCAAATGGAGATGTTGCGGCGCTTCAATGAAAGAATGCTCTCCTGCTACGCCTTAGAATCATGGAAAGATCTTAACTGGGTAGAAGATGTATGGCATGGCCTATTGGATGAATTTAGAGGACAAGCCGACTATGCATCGGCATTACTGTCTTTTTCGGAGCAACCAACGCCCGATGAAACATCGTGCAGTTGGGTTCCCATGCGTACGCTATCAGCCTACTGTCCTGAACTTTATGCCCTGCCAGCTAGGTATTTTTCGAAGATCCCCAATGCCGCTTCACTTCTCATAAAATGTCTTTCAACAATTTCCCGCATGCAACATGGCCTCCTGCCGCTGTTTCATGAGGCTATTCTTCATCAGATTTTTGCTGTGGGATATCTGAACGTACACCAAATCATGCGGGGCGCCGAACCCCGCCAGTTCGACATGAGAACCTACAAGGATGCACTCAAGCAGCATGATTTGACAGATCGCATGCGTCTGTTAAGACAGGATGACTGGATTCCCGGCGCTGGCGATTATCTTGGCGCACTCCATTACTTGTATGCTTTGGAGAAATTAGAACAAGGTTATCAGGACACATTGACCGGCAACGATTACCGGCGGGGCAAGGCATTGTTTTTATGTCGCTCATTAAAGCACTACCCGATACCGGGCTTGCCAACCCATTTGGGCAATGGAATGACACATCTCGGATACTTCAGGAATTACGATGATGATAATTTACAGGTAATACAGCAATTCATCCTAGAAATCTCCCAATTCCTATCTCTTTTTGCCAGGATATGCCGTTGGGAAGCCAGAAACAGTGGCTGCCTGGCGAGATTTATCACGCAGGTAAAGAATATTGTTGGAGAACCCAGTCAATTTGAATCGGTGTTCGGATATCTTTTATACATTGGGAAAGAAATCTTCGGATTCTATCTCCTGCT
Organism: Deltaproteobacteria bacterium HGW-Deltaproteobacteria-12; assembly: GCA_002840565.1. Lineage (GTDB taxonomy): Bacteria > Desulfobacterota > Syntrophia > Syntrophales > Smithellaceae > MVRV01. The sequence goes on from PHBK01000021.1 coordinate 29,161, forward strand.
ATGGGAAGCGGTTTTAAGGACTGATTACAATACTGGGAGTTGAAGATGTCTATGTACGAAAGCAATCCTCTTGCCCTCTATGAGACACTGAATGAAACATTGCGCAGGTATATTCCTACGACCCTGCCCATAAGCAGACGTTATCCTAAACTCCAACAGGCATTCAGAGAACTCTTAAACGATCAGGAACTGGTTAAGGGTCCTTACCTTGAGGCATTACCTGATTTTGAGAAAGGGGAGCCACTGCGGGCTTTGTTAAGGGAGAATGGTGGATTCCTCCATAATGGCCTGAGGAATTTGCCGGACAAGATTCTTGACAGACCCCTCCATGCGCACCAGGAAGAAGCCCTTACCAAGGCAATACAAGAAAGAGAAAGTATCCTTGTGACCACAGGAACTGGAAGCGGAAAGACCGAAACCTTCCTTTATCCCATTGCCCATAAGCTACTCGACGATTCTGAATTTGATGCACCGGGGGTGCGCTCCTTGATCATCTACCCGATGAACTCTCTTGCCAATGATCAGTTATATTTCCGAATAGCCCCTTTGTTCGGGACACATTTGGCAGCATCGAATATTACCTTTGGTCGGTTTACTTCTCAGATTCGAGCCAACACATCTCGGAGGGAGGAAGAGACCCGGCTCAGGGAAAATGAAAAGCTTATCAAAGCCCTCGGGGGGAAGAATAGGATCCCGGCAAACTGGCTCCTGACTCGTGAAGAGATGCTCCAGACCCCTCCTAAGATTCTCATAACCAATTACGCCATGCTAGAACACCTGCTGCTGCTTCCACGAAATGCCCCTTTGTTTGCCCAGGATACATTGCAGTGTATTGTCTTGGATGAAATACATACTTATACCGGCGCACAGGCAACAGAAGTTGCCTTTCTGTTACGCAAGCTCAAAAACCGATTGACCCTGCAAAGACCTCTCCAAGTCTTTGGGACAAGCGCGACTTTGCCAGAGGGGGAAGATGCCGATCAAAAAATATGTCATTTTGCGTCCAATCTTTTTGGGGAACATGTGGACCAGGTAGTGAGAGGGCGAAGAGTACCACATCATCGACTCCTTGAAGAGAGAAAAGACATCTTTAGCTTGGACATAGCAACTTGGGGCGCACTCGGCCGAGCTCTCAACAGCATGGTTATAGACAACAGTATCAGCAAAGCAGGTTGGGAAATCGCCTTATTAGAACAGGGTATAGCAGACAAAATACCACCATTGCCAATGGACAAAGATTTTGAGGAAGGGCTTGAAATCGTTTTTGCTGCTAACTCAGAAATGCGGTCCGTTTCAACGGTTATCGATAAAGGAGGCACTAAACCATTTGATGAAGTTGCCCGGCAAATCTTTGACGAAAAAGACAGCACCGGATTTTCAGACATGACCGATGCTCTAAGTGCAGTTATGCATTTAGGAATGTTAGCACGTAGCGATAGAGATGGTTTTCCTTTGCTTCCCGGTCGGTATCATATCGCTGCCAGCGGTATAGAAGGCGTTGCCGTTCGTCCTGATAGTGCTGACCCGGAAGGGTGGATAAATTTGAGGGCGTTGCGGCATTTTCAGCATGAAGAAGGATGGCTCTACTACCCCCTTTTGGTATGCCGAAAGTGCGGCCAGCCTTATGTGGAAGGCTTTGAAAACCAGGGCGTTCTTTATAACCGTAAAACCCTGGTCGATGAAGGATTCACTACCCGTAAAGTCTATTGGCTCGGTTTGCCACCAACGATTTGCACAGTCGATGAAGAAGATGACGAGGAGGAAGAGACGGCCGATAAAGGAGCTGGGAAACAAGCGTCAGCATCCGATTACTCAATCGAAGAATTAAATCCCAAGACGGGTGAGCTTCATTTTTCCGGCGAAAATTCCATAAGGTTCTATGTGGTTTCAACGACCCGAGACGAGGATGACAGAGAGGATTACGTGCGAAAATGCCCCGCGTGCGGAGGCACATCGAGTTCTAATGAAGCCGAAATCGTAACCCGCATGCACCCCGGCAACGAAGCATTAGGATCGGTTGTCGTTCAAAAAGTTTTCGAAGCTTTGCCCTACGCTCACGAATATGACGATGGTAATCCCCGACCTATGGGAGGCCGCACTCTTTTATCCTTTTCCGACAACCGCCAGGATGCCGCCTTTTTTGCCCCTTATTTCGAACGTACAAGTGGCGATATTGCTCTGCGTAGCGCAATCTATAAGGTGCTGAACAACGCCGATGAGCCTATGGACCTGGAGCTTCTGGCTGAAAAAGTATTCAAACATTGGCAAAAGCAAGGTCAGCCGGTAATGCTTGACGCTCAAGGACAATTACGCACGACTCGCCAGGAAATGAGGGATATTCTTCTTGGAAAAATTGCGGCTGAGTTTTGCACGCCCGGTGGTCGACGAAATTCGTTGGAAGCCCTTGGATTGGTTCGAGTGGAATACGAGCCACGAAAACTGAAAAATCTTATTACCTCGATAAAAGAAGGGATTCCCAATCAGCACAGAGAATCCGTTGAACCATTGTGTCGTTTCTTTCTCGAAAACATACGCCGTCAGAAAGCTTTGGGTGATCTTTATGACCTCGACATGCGTGATGAATTCCTTTGGGGAAGAATTTTTGCCCATGCTGCGGCCTTTCAAATGTATAAAACCGATCATGTCCGATACGCCTGGATTCCGCCGGAGGGCAATAACCGACACAACCGCAGGAGTTGGTATCTGGTTGAACAGTTGGGCTGGACTTGGAATGATGCCCGAAAATTTCTCAGCGAGTTCTGGCAAGCGCTGGATGACTCAAGAATGCTTGTTCGCATGCAACCTGGTTACGGTTTGAACGGTCGACTGCTCCTGTTTGCTTCGGGAAAAGACAGGTCGCTTTATGCATGTAAGTCCTGCGGGTTGCTCCAGACGGATGTAGTATCCAATCGATGCACTGCCTTTCGTTGCAGAGGTGAAGTCACAGAATTTCCTCAGGAACAGCGCGATCTGATGGCCAGAAATAATCATTATGTGTTCAGTTACGGCGAAGGCAAGGCCATGACGACCCGCGCCCGCGAACACACCGCATCACTTTCAACCGAACTGAGGGAAAAGATTGAAAACGACTTTGCCGCAGGCTTAATAAATCTCCTGAGTTGCACAACCACAATGGAGCTGGGAGTGGATCTCGGCGATTTGGAGGCCATCGCAAATCTTAACATCCCCCCAGGCATTGCCAATTACCAGCAAAGGACAGGTCGTGCTGGGCGTCGCGCGCAGGCAGCGCCCTTCTGTGTAACCATCGCTCGCAATACCCAATATGACCAGGCAGTATTTCGACGTTTTCAGGAATACCTTGGCGGACGAGCGCCAATCCCTTTTCTGCTGCTGGATAATGCCCGACTTTTTCGTCGGCACCAAAATGGTATCGTTTTATCAGGATTTCTAAAGTACAAGATCAAAGATTTGATAAAGAATGCCCCCAGCCTTTGTGACATTTTCGGTGACGATTGCGGACCCACAAAATTTGGCCCATTCATTGACGATTTGGATTCCTGGCTGGAAAGCGAAAAAGGGCAATATGCGCTCCGTGAGGCCGAAAATTTAGCGAACAGACTTCCAGCAGCATTATCAGAAACGTTGCCTTTACGTGGCGCTTCATTGAAGGAACACTTTCGAGGGAATATTTACCGATTCGCGCGTGAAGTATTCGACCGCTGGCAAGTCTATACCGATAAAATTATTCAGGCAAAAGATACAGGAACTGATCCCGCATCGTTAGCAATTCAATTGCACTGGAGCAGGTTGAGAGAACGATATTTGCAACAGTTATTGGTGGATCAAATTTCACAGCGTAGCCTGATTCCAACCTACAGTTTTCCGGTACATACATTGACACTTGAAGTGACAAGGGAAATGGGAAAAAAGACTCAATTCTATCTCGATAGTGACATCGTACTGAGCAGGGATGCCGGCATGGGTATAAGCGAATACGCGCCAGGCGCGGAAGTTGTCGCCAATGGGCGTATTTGGCGTAGTGCAGGTCTTGCCTACTATCCCAAAATGTTCATGCCGATCGAATATTATGTTGCATGCCCTCACTGTCACCACGTGGATATCGGCGTAGAATGGAATGATATTCCTCCGGCATGCAGTAATTGTGGAAATTCGGAACAACGAAACCCCCGAGCATATCGCGAGCCGAGGGGCTTTGTAACAGCCTATGATGAGAGGCATGGCAAAGACCCCGGTATCAACCGTCGTCGCCAGAAGCGGGCTGACGAGGCGCGATTAATAACGATACCGCGTGAGGAACAGTTCACCGATAGCGACCATTTTGCTGTCAGAACAGTTTTGTTGAAGGCGCAACCCACCAACGAAAACCAACAATCCGGCCGCCTTTTTATTGTAAACCGCGGCACGTATGGTTTTGGCTACCATATCTGTCCGTTTTGCAACTATGCGGAACCGGCAGCTGCACCAAAATCGATCAAGCTTAATCATACAGAGCCGCTTTCTGGAAGAATATGCCGGAACGACGCCTTGAAGATGCGACAGGATCTGGCCCACACTTTTGAAACGGATGTTCTTTTATTGCGCTTTGGAAAGTGCATTCCACAGCCACCATTAGAATGCAGGAGTCCCCACCAGTTTATGGAGGCATTTAGCCGCACCCTTTGTGAGGCATTGCGATTTGCGGCCTCTGATCTTCTCCAAGCCCAGCCCGCCGAGATACGAGCTACTTTTATCAGAAGGGATCAGTTTGTCGAGGCAGTGCTCTATGATGCCTGCGCCGGAGGAGCAGGTTATTCAGTCCAGTTGCATCAAGAAATTTCTGTCCACAATCTCCTGCAGAGAGCAATGGAACGGCTACATTGTCCTCGTGGTTGTAGTAAGGCTTGTAGCGCCTGTTTATGTGACTACTCAAATCAGCTATCTTGGGATCAGTTTGATCGTATGCCAGTAATGGAATGGCTTGCAAGCCTCGTCACGGAATCAAAGCAGGATGATTTCGTAAAATCCGGTGCTGTGCGCTGGGAACATCCCAGTTTGACAAGCTTATCTGAAAGGTTGTCAGGTTCGACACATCTGCATCTTGCAGGAATCAGCCTTGATGCATCTGAAGAACAAGATGACAGCAGCAGGCAATGGTTACTCAACTTGCTTAACGAAGGGAAAATTATCTCTATCCATTTGTTTTGCCCCATGGAAACAAACCCAAGCGGCCTGAGTTCGCGAGTGCGTCAGACACTCCGTCATCTCTACCCATACGTCAAGGATAGTCAGCTAAAGATTGGTCATGTTGAAAACATGGATGGAGGCAAGGCAAACACTTTGGCCAGAATATTCGGAGAACCACAACCGGGGACGCTTGCATGGTACAGTGGTCACCCGATCTCTCCTCTTCTCATGAACGTGCTTCCAGAACCAATTTACCAAGCAAAGCTTAATGAAGAATCTGCCACAAGCCTATCCGAATTGATCGCCGGAACTGTTTATTACTCCGCGGAGAAGATTCAGGGAGGAATGCCAATTCAAAGGTGGGAACTGGCAGAAGGGAAAAAACGAAATTTCAAAGAATATTTCGCCGTCCTTGATGGCGTACATATCGAACAAGCCATTATCAAAGATCCTTACTGCGGTGCGGGCGAACAGCAACGCTCATACCTTATCGATTTTCTGAAAATATTAAACGATATTGCAAAAAATATTAAGCATATTACGATTCACTGCCGCGAACAAAACTTTAAGGACCCGCGCTATCTGGCACCATACAAGGTGCAGGAGTTGCTTTTTTCTTTGATTGAAAGCACATTGCCTCACATCAAACCAACAATTTATGTGCATAATTTCAGAACCAGCAGGGTTTTTCACGACCGGACGATTGATTTTCAAGTAATCGATACTGAAGGCTGTTCAATGACACATAGGTACGACTTATCGGGTGGCATAGATTTTCTAATGGACAAGAAGGCCGTCAATAAAATTTACAGGTATCAGATAGCGGAATGAAAGTGGATTCAACCCCCAATAGCTCCTCTAATTTCCTTATTGCATAGTAAATACGCAAATTGATTGCCTCTCAGATCTTTATTTTTGATTTCGACCCTCAATACGCAATCACCTTCATTAAGCTCGTTCGGATTGCGCAACAAATACTCTCCAATATACTCATTGATCAATATTTGATGCTGTTGCGCTTGTGCCACCATCCTCGCTGCTCCGACTACCGGTCTTCCCAAGACTGTGACTGAATTAATGCTGTTGTTCAGTTGAGGATATCCATAGCTTGCATTAGATTTATCGGATTTCAAATCAGTCAAGAGACAAATTCCACAATCCAAACCAATTGATAGTCCGTATTTTGTTGGCATACAACCTGCGTATTGTCTAAAAAGAGGTATTATTTCACCTATAAAGCATTGCTGAATCTTTACTAGCTCGTAAACAACTTTTTTTATAATACTTGGATTAAAATTATCTACGTCCCAAAATATTAGCGCGCCATCGCCTGTAAACTTATCAAAGAAGCCGCCAGAAGAGATAACAGTTTTTCTAATAAAGTAGATGAAATCCGCCAAAGTCAATGCGTAGCTCTCAAATTGTTCTAAATGCAACATGAATGTGGTTGACTCTCTAATATCAATCATTGCTACTGCAAACATTGCCTTATTCTTAATTTTTTCATAATAACTGGAGAGCTGGTGTGCGTCTTCAAAACTAGCAGCTTTACTATAAACTATTGATTCAGGAGATAATGCTTTCGTCAGTGACGATTTCGGTTGTTCGTCTGCGACATTAGATTGTTGTGGTTGTGGTTGTGGTTTCTCTTCCATGGTATTATTTCTCCTTTTAGTTTTGATATAATGGAGCGGCGCTGTTTCTGGAACACTGAGCGCCATGTACGAACCGCGATAACCATTCGAGCGTCTTGTTAGGCGCCCCTATGCCACTCTCCTTGTTTTATTGATCTTATTTTTTATCTATTCTCCTGTATTGCGCCGAAAACAGGCGCGCTAAACGCCAGAGCAGCGTCGCTCCGTTGGGCTGAAACGAATAGTAAAAGATTGTTTCAGCCGGACGAAAAAATCAGCCGGAGCGCAATGAGCGGGTGTATGGATTTTGTTAGGTACTTATTTAAAGAGTTATCCTTGTATACGTTCGCTCACGGGTATGATCATTCTACATGGATCTCCTGTTAACTGACCAGCGATTTCCTCTTCTAAAAGCGGCCTGAGCCATTCATGTATATCTTCAGGAATGCGAGAAATCGGATAGCGATTCTCTTTCCACGGGGCCTGCTGAAGTGTTGCCATGGCAAATGCCTCGCAACTACGACGAACATACATAAAAGACAGAGATTGGTCTATGCTATTGAATATGCCGTAATGTTGACGCACAAAGAACTCAGACCAGTTGGCTTCTACCTCTTCTCGAGGCCGAATATCTATTATTTCAATTTCGGCAAGGTCACGTGTTTTGTTCACCTCCCATTTATTAAGAATAAGATTTCTGGCCTCGACATCAGTAGATGGCGCACCATATCCGAATATGGTTATGAGATAGGCGTGCTCAAGATACCACTGAAGCTCATCCCATTCATTCTTAATAAATGGATTGCTTGTATAGTCTTTACGCTTAACGGGAAAGAGTAGTGGGGTTGGTTCAAGTGGTCTGTCGCACACCGAACATCTATGTTCCAAGAACCCTTTAGTACGATGCTCGAGGCAAGCACCGGCATCTACATTTCCATGTAGAAAGAGAATGACAGGTAGATTTTTAATTATTCGATTACGCTTAAAGGCTTCTGCAAGAAATGGGTCCCAATTGAAGGTAGCGATGACGTCTTTTTCCCGTAATGACAATAACAACAAATCGTAAATCGTTGTTTCCGGTGGCATACGCAATGAAGAAAAGTATGAACGGATGCGGTCTTCAAGCCCAGCTTGTAAATTATCGTACCCACCACTATCTGCTAAATTACTATATACAGACTCAAAGTCTTCATAGCCAGACCTAACACCATATGATTTAAGAAGTGGTTCAAGGCCAACTATTTCAATGATGTTTCGCATAAGCGGCAATTTCCGACCAAATAGATCTCCATTCGGAAATGCGGCCATACTTGCCCCCGCGCCGAGAATAACAACATGCGGTGCGTAATTGATTTTCTTTTTTATATCTAAAGGTGGAAGACTTGGCATATTTACCTAACAGTCTTTTGCTTTTCGTTTCAGCCGAACACATAATATACCAACATGCTTTTTCCCGATTTTTCAATATCAACCTACACCATCTGGTAATAAAAGAAAAGAGATAATATCCTTTATAATCAAGCTTATACTAACTTTTTCTATTTGGCATTATTTGATAATAGAAACCAAAACCAGGTTGGTTTTTTAGGGAAATTTGTCCAGTGTAGATAAAACTGGTATTAATAGTTAATTAAATTAAATTCAAGATATGTCACTCACTTATCTTTGCATACATTGCAGTGATTACAATTGGTAACAATCTTGTCATTTTTATTTTGTAGTTCTAACTCATAATGATTAGCAATAATCTTCCAATGGCAAGTATTATTCAATCCTACTTTCTTGAAGATTTTTGTTCGTTCACCTCGTACTTTCCGATCATCTTTTACGAGCCTCTCAATCTGCGGCCATGTTGTATTTTTTATTATTGTGATTGGGAATTTTACTGACGGCACAAAAACATCTTGTCCGCCATGTTTTACATTTCTATACCCCTTACTATTACCACGTTCAAAGGCAGCTCTCAGTTTGTTCATTTCATATGGAAAATGTTTCGGTTCTAGTGGCTTGATATCGATTATATGATGTCTATAAAGAAATATTATTGATTCAAAGGCGTGTCCATAATAAGCATCAGCGCTCATCTGCGCTCTCCGCTGATTATCAAAAGTCTTGTCACTTATTTTGAGTACGCGTCCTATAGAGAACGTCTTACTTCCTTTTTTAATATATTTAATCCCCATATGGGTTAAATATTTTTTTATTGTATCTGCCCTAAGTGTCCCAATAAGCCGTTTTGTTTGGACAGCAACTTCAGAAGGACTATAAAATATGCTTGACGTGCCACTCATAGGGGTTCGGGAGCACCGACTGATTTCTTGATAAAACCTATCCATATCATCCGGAACCTGCACATGCACACTAAAATCAATACTATGAATATCAACACCAAAACCAAATGCTGAAGTCGCCAAGAGCATTTTAATCTTACCACGCTTGCCCTGAAGATCATCTAATATACGTCTTCTTTCATCTGTGTTTTCATTTCCGGTATAACAGGCATACTCGTTATCTTTGAGATTGAGCATTGGAACTATGTCTTTTTCTATATTTGCGACAGACCATTCAAGTTTCTTACCCCGGACGTCCTCTTTTTTATATGGACTAAATATTACGCCCTTATCTTCTTTATTAAGATGCTTCTTTAATATTTTAATAAGGGCTATCTTCTTTTCATTTTTTGATTTAATTGAGTAGCAACTTATTTTGGGGCCAATATGTATAGCCTTGGGAATACTTTTGAATGTATCGGCTTCCTTGAAACAAAGCATTCTCATGACATTATTTCTTTTTTCTGCTGGCAAAGAAGCTGAAAGAGCAATCACCTTCATATTATTATTCTGGCGACGCAATGTATGTATCAACCATGTAACAATAAAATATGACCTGCGAAATGTAATACCCCATTCATCAAATAAGTGTGCTTCATCCAATACAATTTGCCCGACATTTCTCCCGCTGCCCATCAGCCAAGCTAAAAATGCAGGGTCTTCTAAGCTTTCCGGCGATATGATAAGAATATCCGGGTCACCCTTCTTGGCAATCTTAATTTTTTTGTCTGACTTATCGTTCTCACCGGTAAAACATATATGCTTTATTTTCTTTAATTCCGGGATTATTTTATAATAATTTCCTTTATGCTCAATCCTTTTAATAAAATCATGTGCGAGCGCGATCGTTGGCATAAACCACAAGGTCATTTTTTTGGGCTTTTGCCGTCTGTTTTCAAGAGCCGCAACAAGCGAAGGAAGCGTCTTACCCCTAGCGGCCGGTGCCATGTAAAGGATATTATTCTGTTTTGAATCATCAAGCAAACACTTTATTACTTCTTCTTGCTGATCATAAAATTCTTTTATCTTGATATTGTACCGCTTTTTAATTTCCCTCATCAATCTCCTCAGAATGAATGTAACTATTTATAAGAAGTGACGTAAAGAGGACATCTACAATGTTCTTTGCTGCCACTCTTTTATTCAGACATGCGAAAAAAGTACTTCTATATATGCAATGAAAGTAGTTATATACTTCACTCACCATCATCCTGCATTCACATATCTCTACATATCAAGTGCCGCGCCAAACTGTTTTAACCATGCTACTTGTTTCTGATATTCAGGCATTATTTTATCCACAGCATTCCAAAAATCAGAATCATGGCGTTTATGTTTGAAGTGTGTCAATTCATGAACAATGAAGTAGTCAATTACTGTTGCCGGTGCCATCATAACTTTCCAATGAAAATTAACTTTCGGCTTTTTTACTGAACAAGAAGCCCATCTGTTTTTTAGCTCCAAAACTACTATTTGCTCAACTTTCAATCCCATAATCTCAGCGTATTTTTTTACACGTGGTCTAATAAATGTTTCTCCACGACTTCTATAAAAATCTTTAAAAAGTTCAGTCATTTTTTTAGCCGCTGTTTTTGGTGCGTAAAAATATCGCCCTTTAAATTCAATTTTTTCAACTTCATTGCTGTACTGTAAATAGTAATTCCTTCCTAAGTAAAGGTAAGATTGTCCATTGACTGGTTCACGCTTTACTGCCTTTTCATTTAATAGTTGCCTCTTGGCCTGATACTTATAGATTTTGTATTCATTCGCCTTGAGTATTTCTTCAATTTGTTTTTCGTTGAGATTTTCAGGTACAAGAACAGAAAGCGAACCATCTCTTTCTATGTATATACTGGCGGTTTTCCGCTTACTTTGCTTGACGCCTATTTTGTAATTCTCAGTCATGAATTGCGGACCTCAGCTTCTCGTTTTTCCGCCAGACTGATTAATTCATTAGTCAGCTTTGCTGCGTTACTTTTCAGTAAATCTATACCACAATAATCAAGCTCATCCCTGATCGCGCCTTCAAGTTGTCTTCGTTCATTCGGCTTCTGCCAACAATTAGGTATTACAATAAACTCCTTAATGCGGGCGTAAATTAACTCTGCAATCTTTCCAGCGCTTTCAAGGGTCGTATTGTCATCTTTGGCAATTCCAGAATCCATCACTATTAAATCGTAGAAAGGTGTCACATTGGGAGGTACGATATTTGATTCATCCTTTCGGCCTTTCCCAATATCAGAACGAAGATTTGTAAGCTCGGCAACAATAACATCCCAATGCTCTTTATGTGCATCAAGAATTCTCTGCAAACGTTCACTAAACATTTTATAAAGTGCAGGGTCTTTATCCATGTGTACTTTTATGTGCCAGCGTATTGCATGTTCCATTTCCGATGCTTTAGCTTTGCCTGTCTTATTGTGTGCGTCAAGCACCTTTGGAAATTCATCAGACAACAATTTAATTGGTGGAATTTTTGGATTAATCCCTTCCGATTGTAAATATTTATCAATAAGTTTTCTAACCTTTGCCCCGGCCCATTTTAAATCCAGAGTCTCATCTTTATAACGGTCGCGCATACGCATAAGAAGATAGCCCAAACGTTTAGCAGGTATGTAATAATCTTTGGCCATGGAGGCATTGAAAAGAAGGTCGAGACTATCAAAGAATGCTTTAATGTAGGTGTCAAACTGTGCGCGAAACTTAACATCAGCACCAAGTTCAACACAATTTTCTACAAGTTCCCATTCTTCTTTCTGGTCAACCATTCTCTGATTGACAAACGGTTCAATCTTCTTGATGCCGTATTCTGCAAATAGTTGCAGCAATCGGCGATAGCGTGACTCAAGGACGGGTATTTCCTTGTCCAATCCTCTAAAATAAGCACTGAGATCAGCCAATTCTTTTTCATCTGTTTCGGTATAGATAGCCAGTGCTTCTTTTAAATGTGAAGCCACTCCGAAATAATCAACCACAATGCCATGTTCTTTCACATAACCACTCTTCATTACTTTGGTGCGGTTTACGCGGGCGATGGCTTGCATCAGATCATGTTCACGCAAATTCTTATCCAGATACATCACTTGCTCAACTGGCGCATCAAAACCAGTTAAGAGACGATCACAAACGCAGAGTATGGCAACACCGGTTTCCGGTTTTTCGTAATTAAAGTCTTTTTTGAAACTTTCTACCGCATTTATTTCACTAGCCTGTCTACGCGCTAAAGAGATATAACCTGGTTCATTATTTTCCATCATCGTAACGACTGCGCATACTTTCAAAAACTGCATTTGTTTGATCAGTTCTTCATCACGTTCGTTATCAGTCATTGCCTGCTCTTTAGCTATTCTTGTTTTTATGGCTTCGTCCAGCTCGTATTTATATCGGCACGCGGCAATAATGGAAGTCCCCACAACCTGCGCTTTTAAACCATTGGGGAGCACTTCCTGCGTGTAGTGCTCAATTATATCTTCGGCAATTTTTTTAATTCGGTCTTTTGATTCTAGATAGGCTGTCATTGTGCCAAAACGCCTTTGTATTTCCTGTCGTTCCTTTTCAGAACGGTCGCGAAACATATCTTCAAATTCCTGTTTGAATAGATCCTTATTCAGAATCTGGTCTTTGCTTGTGCGGCCAATGTAAAGAATGTCAACAGTGGCTCGATCAGCCACAGATTGATTCATTTTGTATGTATCAATGGGAGTGCCGAAACGTTCATAGGTAGTCTGTTTGTGTCGTTCAGTGAAAAGGGGTGTCCCGGTAAAAGCAACTTTAGCAGCATTGGGGAAACCGATAAATAAATTGTCGCCCATATCCCCGCCTTGCGTTCGATGGGCTTCATCAATCAATAAAAGAATGCGCTCACTGGGATTAATTGTTTTAAACTCCTCAAACTGCGGCACAATACCGCTAGCAATAAGCGATTGGGCGGAAACGCCATTCTGGGCAAGAAACTTATGAACCATGACCATATTCAAGTTGGATGTGGTTGTCTTCATTTTATCGAGATCGCGGCGATGCTCAATAATGGTGACACTTTCACCGGTAATTGCAGCAGCATCAGAAAGCTGATCTTCAAGATCAGTTCGGTCATTGACCATAATGATTTTATAATCTTTAAGATCATTGGTATCCCGCATTTTTCTGACCAGAAATACCATGGTGAGTGATTTCCCGGACCCTTGTGTATGCCAGATAACTCCACTGCGTTCAAATGGCGTTTTTCCAGTTCTCAGGCGTGCGATTATTTTACCCACTGCACGGTATTGCTGATAGCGGCTCACTATTTTAACAAGTTCTCCTTTTTTGATTTCCATAAACACAGTAAAGTTTTTTAGAATATCAAGCAGAATTGTTTTGTTTAGCATACCGTTGATTAGCACTTCCTGTCTTTCTTCACCGGGAGAAATTTGAATGGTACGGTATTCTTCGGGAAAGATATCTTTCCAATTCAGGTAGTGATCAAATTCCCCTGTGATAGTGCCAAAGCGTGCTTCAGTTCCATGAGTGATGATACTGAAAAGATTTGCGTGAAACAGCTTTTCTTCACCTTCGCGGAATCCGTAATCATCGTCACGGCGGTTAGAGTAACGGTTAATCTGGATAAACGCTTCACTTAAAGGCTCCGCAACATCTTTGTCTTTACATTCGATTACCACAAAGGGAAGGCCATTCACAAAAAGGACAATATCGGGAATGATTGCACTACGGCTTGCACCGGGGGTGTCTATGCGGAACTGATTGATGGCAATAAAGCTGTTCCGTTCCGGATGGCGAAAATCAATCAATCTAATTAAAGGACTTTGTTCACCGGTCAGTTCGTTGATAATGGCAGTCGTATTTTTTGTCAGCAATTCAAAAATAGTTTTATTGGCCGCAATAAGTCCGACACCTGGATGGGTAATGACTTCTCGCACAACATCATCAATCTGTTTTTCGGTGAGCCATGATCTGCCATCATCAGTAAGGTTGATTCGTCTCAGAGAAGAGCGAAACTCCTGCTCCATCATTACCTCTCTAAACGATGTACGTTTGCTGACCGCTGGATCTTGAGGAATAAAGCCGGTCCCGTGATCAACGACTTCCCAACCGAGCTGCTGAAGTTTATCTAGAAAAGGGCGTTCGACATTGGCGTATTCGGACATTTGGCTACCTTTTAAATACTTTGCTGATTATTATATCGATCTCTTTTACCGAAATGGCTCCACGGATACTGCCATCTTCTATTTTATGAGGTTTATCTTCTGTGATGATAAGTGTGCCGGTTTCTCCACCACCTTCTTCAAAGGGCAAAATATTATTTTTTCTGTACCATTGATATTTCTCTTCCCATCTTTTTTTGTATTCATTATCATAGAGCATTCCACAATGTTCCCAATAGTAAACTTCACCGGTGTCTTCGTTTTCAATTGTGAAATCTGGTAGCTTTTCTACTTCCTTTATAACTAGCTTCCTTTCATAGAGTGGGATTAGATTCTTATCAATGAGTCTCTGGTAAATAAGCAACTCGCTCTTAGAACGTAACATTTTCCCATCACTGGCCTGATGAATTAAGTTTTTTTCTAAGTATTGACCGTCAATCTCAATCAATTCTGGTTTTATAAACAAATTTGTAATCCGTTTTAAAGCATCTGATCTCAGAGGGGAAGCAAGTGATTTTATATCAAAAACATTGCCTTGATATAACATAATCACTTTATCTTTTTGTCTCGTTAAGGAAGTATATAGCATTTCACGTGTGAGCAGAAAACAAGGACTGGGCACTATTAAAAATACCTTTCCGAATTCACTGCCTTGCGCTTTGTGCACCGTTAAGGCATATGCTAACTCCAGTGGAGTTTCACCTTCTTCTTTAAATTGCCATGCATTAAAAGTATATTTGTAGCCTTTTTGTGAAGTGAATTCAATTTCCGTATTCTGTGGCTTACCCTTAAATGTATGATTTTTTGTTTTGAATTGGCCTATGACCATGCCTATTTCACCATTGGCTACATAGTTTAAGCTGTTTTCATTTGGCCATACTGTTTTAGGTTGTCGCCGTGAATTGTAAAGATTAATAACCTTGTCACCATACACAATTTCTTCCAAGCCTATCGGTAAGGGTATTTTGCCAAATCTGTCTCTGGCATATTTTACTTTGTCTTCACGGAATAGCTTATGTATTTTTCGATTGAGAGCTTTAACTCCGAATACTTTTTCACGCACAGGTGATAGTATTTGCCAGGATTCTGCTTTATTGGCTGCTTCCCTAAAATTGAAATAACGCCCGTCGTTAGACCCCAACGATTGGTTGAATTTGTCAACGTCTTGAATGGAATCAAGCCCCAATTCCTCCACTAAAACCTTTTCAAACAACTTATCGAAATCTGTTTCATTTTCCCAGTATTCCATCCTTAAGTATGTAGAGTTGGGTTTAGTTAGCATTTGATTGATTATTGCATCTGCTCCTGGTTCCAAAGGCTCACCACTAAACCATTCGGCTAATTGCAAATCTTCGCGTTTGGCGCCGCCTTGTCTGCGCTTAATGGTTAATTCGGCATACCCCTTTCCTACTCTGGGGAAGGCAGTTTCTATGCCCACCGGTTTTAAATGATGAATGATATCCACAAATGGCCTCCCAGCACCGATGGGCGGTAATTGCCGGTGATCACCCACTAGAATGAAACGTTTTACTCCTTTCATACAATCCAAAGTAGTAGCCAGCATTTCTTCGGTAAGCATGGAGGCTTCATCAAGAATAACCGTTTCGTATTGACCTTCGCAATACTGATCAGAAAAAACATATTTTTGAATATCACCTTTATAACGATATTGGCCTGAGAGAAATTGCGCCAGCGTTTTAGCAGTCACTTTTAACCCCTTGGCAATTTCCTCCATACGTACTCTGGCTTTCCCGGTGGGCGCTAACAATAATACGCCATTGTTTTCCACTTCTTTTTGACCTGCCAGTATGGTTAGCAGTGTAGTTTTGCCTGTGCCTGCCGGACCGATAAGAACGGAAAATCGGGACTCGGCAATTTCCTTTAATGCAGCAGCTTTTTCTTTTCGCGCTTTTATTTCCTGCTCATCAGGCTCACCTTTCGTAAATGGCTTTAGTGCTTTTTCAATAAGAGTAGTCCAGTCGGCTTTTAAGGGGAGGCGTTTGCCGCCTGCCCTATCCGTTATTTTTTGGCTGATGATTTCTCTGGTTTTTGAAAATCGCTCCAGTTGATAGGCGCGCTCTCCGTTTTTCATATCTTCCAAAACAATATTGCCCTTAAAACATTCTTCTGCCAGTTCAAAGTAGTCACTGTTAATAGGGCAACCAGGCTCTATCGACAATTCGCGAATTTGCTTGATAATTTCTTTTCTTGGCAGCAATGTATGACCTGATAATACGGCCCGCTCCAATTGCTGGATGGTCAAGGCGCGGATGCGATGAATTTCAAACGGATCATCACAAATCACTTTGTCTGGCAATAGATTGTCCGGGAGATTTTTTATGTATAATCCTAAATCTATGGTACTTAATGCTACCGGCGTTAAGGTATGTCTTAAATCTTCATAGATGAGATAAGGATTTTGTAAATATTCTTCATCCTTTCTTTGAATACCTAATTTTTCTCTTTCTTCTTCTATAAAAAGCTGTTGTGCCTGATCAATAATGAGATCGAAGCGGCTGAGCAGATGCAAGAACTTTGTTCTTGTTTGTGGTTTTTTTTCTTTCAATAACTTATATAGTTTTTTGGTGTTTGCAGGTATAAAAGCAGCTACATCCTCCGATAAGATACCTTTGGGCTTTTCCAGTGCTTTTTCAAACAGCAGCCAGGGATTTTCTTTATCATTTTTTAATTTGTTGATGATTTCTGCCGCCACAAAATGACCTTTTTCAATACCGAAAGCACACAAGGCAGCTCCCATTCCCGGATAGGCTCCCCTTAGTTTTTCCAGTCGAGCTATTTCGTTATGTATCCATTTGATGCTTTCTTGATGTTTTGCACCAATCCCTAAAGATTCTGCTTTCTCTAATGACTTTATACATTCCAACATTACTCTGATTGCACTGTCATTGCTCACATGTTCGGCCGCATAGGAGAATTCAAAACGCTTATCGTTAGGAACAATAACGGCCAACTCTGCTACGTCAAAATCTGGATGCTCCATCTGATATTCAATGGCTGCATGATAGGGCAGCAGAAAACCATTCTTGCCATCTTGGCGGATACTATGCAGAGTCATATGTTCCCAATAAGCTGCACTAAAGCGTTTATTGGAACCTTCATAGGCTTCAGAAGAAATGATTTTATTTATTCGACCCACGCCTGCCAGTACCCGGTTTGATTCTTCTACAAAAGGAACTTGTTTGGCATAAAAGAAAACCAAAGAAGTTTCTTCTTCCAAATGCTCGAAAAAGCAATTGAGCAATGCTTTTTGATTATGAAATTCCTGTACCCAATGGTCACCACCGTTGGTTGCCCAGTCTAATTTAGGCTCCCGCTCTTCTTCATAGTTCAAATCAAATAAAGAGGTTTTGTCTTCTGCATTCCCTTTAAGCATCCAGTGGTAAGGCATTGCAGCCGCTGAAAAAGCAGGAAACTGGACACGGGTTGGTTTTAAATGCCCATGGGTAGATGGCGAACTTTCTGCATACGGATGAGTTAAGGTTTTATCAATAGAAAATGGGGACATAAATGTCCCCCGTTCGCCAATACATATAGGGTAATAATCTTCTGATAAATCTTTGAGTAATTTACCCGCCAATTCTTGTTCTTTTCCATCATTGCGATGAAGAGCGCAGTTCTTTAATATAAGACATGCTCCATTGGCTTTTGGGTTTTGACAAATGCTACCATCCCAACCATTGTCGTGCCAGGGCACGCGGAGAGAAAGATGTTTTAAGGGATATCTGGGATTGTGCTTCATTGTATTGCCTCCACTATTTCGTCTTCATGTTTTACCCGCACATTGCCCGTAAGCAGGTCGGACATTAGGGCTTGTTTGAGATCCTGCATCTTGCTAAAATTCATGAATTCATTTCTCAGTAATGCATCAATGGAATTAATTTTCTTTGAGATTTCTTTCTGTTCTTCAATAGCCGGTTTTAAGATCAAATGCTTTGCCAGCTCCGATGTATTTATATGTTGAATTGTTGAGCCAATAAACAGTTTTTCCAAGCCATGCATCCCCATGTCGGAATTAAGATAATAAGAGATGAACCAAGGGAATATTTCGGGAAGTACAAAACGGGTAATAATTAGAGCGTGACAGTTTGCATCTCCCAGATTTTCTGGCACAATAGCAGAAGTGCCAATGTGTCCAGATTGAACAGTCAACATGTCACCTGTTCTTAATTGTGATTTAACCTGCTTGTTGTGAAACAGCCTACTAACATAACGGACATCATCAAATGTAATCTCGTCTTTCCTTACATTGGTGCCGAACAAATATTTTACTCCATTATCTCTTGACTCATAGTGAGGTGTGGCAACTCCGACAAAACCATTAGTAACAAAGGTACTGACTTGGTCGATTCTTACCACATCCCACTCTTTCGGCACCATTCCCAGCTCGCTTTGCTGATACAGTTCGGGTGCATCTGTATAACTCGGTCGCAGTTTACCATTTGCAAGATCAATACCTCGGGTAAAGAAGTCTCGCATCATGCCGACTTTGATGGCCTTGTATTTGGCAATCGCCGCCTCTGTCTTTTCGATCACCGCGTCAACCGTGGAGAGAATGCGGGCTATTATGCGCTGTTCGGGGATGGTATTGGGGAAATAAGCTTCAAAATTTTCAACAATAGTTGTGTTTAAATTTACCTGCGTTCCAGGTTGACCTTTTCTTTCTAAATCTTTTTCATGAAATTGGAGCAGATAATACATGTATTCTTTATCATCATTATTTACATCATAGAACTGTACAAATCCATCATGTATACATGCAGGCATATCGACAATTACGGGCCGTCCGATTGTTGCACAGATTGACATTATTAAATCGCCGCAATCTACGCGAACACTCAATGATTCACCTAAAGGCGATACATACTGCCCAGTTTTACGAAGGTACTTATTAGCAGATGTTACATCGGATATTCTAACCCAGCCAACAGTGCCACCAAAGTACTTGGGGTCACTTATCGGGCGAGGAGAAGCACCACGTCTAACTTTAGCATGATTACCAATTCTTGATTTCTCACTCATACCCCAACTCCTTCAAATATCCAGCCAATTTCTTACTTGCTTCATCCCTTTCTTTCAGAATACTGTGCAAGGGCTGATGATATTTTCCCCAAAGGTTTTCCAGGCTGCTGCGGAGAGTTCGACTGTATTGGGCAAGGTATTCTTCTAGTGTTGCGTAGAGCGTGCGTTCCCAGCGAGCAAGGATGAGTTTCTTGGCTTCGGCTTCATTAATGTTCTTGCGGGCTTCTTCGACCAGTTTTTCTTTTTTCTCTTTAATCTCTTTGATAATCTTCTTGCAGGCTTTCAGTTCTGCATCCAGTTCAGCATGGTGGGCAATACGCTTTTCTTCTTCGACAATGCTGTTTTTTAAAGAATCTATCTTCGGCGTAAGCTTTTCTATTTCGTTTTCAATCTCTTTAAACGGTTGGCCTGCTTTTTTCAGCGCTTTGACTCTCTTTTGATTGTTCTTATTCTCACGCTCAATTTCCTTTAGCTCACTGCCGATAGTTTTAATGCTTGCTTTTACTTCGGCAAGTTCTTCCTTTGGGAAGACTTCGTAATCTTCTTCATTCCAAATCCCTTCTTCCAGTTCGTTTACTTCTTTAAAGAGAGCTTCCAGTTCATCACGCCGGGCTTCGTTATCATGCAGTTCCTTGAGTACTTCCGGAAACTGGCTTTGTAGTATCTCATCATCGGGAATAAGTTCTGCATTCCAACCGCTGGCTGCCACACTGCGCAGATCGGTAAAGAGAGTATTCCAATAACTGGCAAAGGCACCACGGCTTTTAAATTCGTCCAATATGCCAAGCACACCGATGCGTGCGGCTATAGTTGCAGAGAATGCATGACAGAGATCATATACATTCTTTTTTTCGGGCAAAGCTTCCAATGCTGGTAGATTTTCTTTCCACCAGGCCGCAATACTTTTAGCATACTTTTCGTACTTGGCTTTAAGTTCTGTGCTTGCATCAAGAAAAGTTTTAATGCTTTCCTTATTTTCAATGGCAGGCACAAATTGGGAATACTTATCTTTGACCGCTATAAATAGTTTTTCCCGAATACCGGCGTAATTTATCCAGTAGTCGGCAAGAGCTTCAACCTCAGTGGCGGGAATGCCCCCGTGCAGATGCGCATGCACATCGTGCGGTTCCGCAGGCGGGCTGTTATCCACATATCGGCGGATATTGCAGTTGAACTCTTCCTTTTTCAGTTCCTCAATAGTAACCAATTTACTGTATTTATCTAGTGCACGTTTGTTGCTGTAAACATAGGCCATCTTTTCAATATCTTCAGGTCGCAGGATATTTTGCACCTTGCCTTCTTTGTATTCATGGTCGGCGTTGATAAAAAGCACTTCCTTGCGTGTATCAGCACCGGCTCTATTTATAATGAGAATGGATGCAGGGATACCCGTGCCGTAAAAAAGCGCAGGCGGCAGGCCTATCACCGCTTCCAGAAATCCGCGTTTGATCATCCACTCCCGCATTTTGCGCTCCTGTCCGCCACGGAATAAAACGCCGTGGGGCATAATCACCGCCATTCGTCCGGTTAATTTAAGAGAGCTTATCATGTGCTGGACAAACATGAAGTCGGCCTTCCCTTTTTTAGGCATCCAGAACTGATAGCGATCTTTAAACTTCATGTCGTCCGTGGAATAGTTTTGCGAAAACGGAGGATTGGCTATAACAATATCAAAGCGTTTAAGCTCGGCACCATCAAGATGTTTAGGGTCATTGATTGTGTCGCCGTTTTCAATCTGCGCATCCAGAATATCGTGGAAGAGCATATTAAGCTTACACAAGCCCCAAGTGGTGCCGTTTTTTTCTTGCCCGTAAAGTGTTAAATTTCTGGCACTGCCGTATTTACTTTCGACATAATTGAAAGACTCAATCAGCATACCACCAGAACCAACCGCAGGGTCACAGATTTCAGCGTTTTGGGCAGGGTCGAGAATATTTACTAAAAGTTTAACAACGGTGCGGGGAGTATAGAATTCTCCTCCCTTTTTGCCAGCGCTATCGGCAAAGTATTTAATGAGATATTCATATGCAGCGCCTAGCAGATCGGGGAATTCGAGATTATCATCGGTGAGTACCACCTTGTCAAAATGAGCTATCAGCTCCACCATGTCGGCATCGGTGATGCGTTTATTGTTTTTCCCGAAGGTTTTGTTGAAGTCAATTGGTTTTAATACACCTTCAAGACTGCCGAGGTTCTTATCTTCCAGTTCTTCAAATGCTTTTTTAAGTTGGTCACCAATTTCCTGTTTGTGATGTTTTACTTTTTCCCAGCGGGCTCGTTCTGGAACAAAGAATTTATAGGCGTCCTCACGCTCAAGTCCGGCTTCAAGTTCTTTGCCTTTTACACCTCTCTTTTCCAGTTGTACTTTTCGATTCTCTCGCTCAATATCAAATTGGTCATTTACACGTTTTAGAAATAACATGGCAATGACATATTCTTTAAACTCGGAAGCATCCATATTGCCGCGCAATGATTCACAGGCTTCTTCGAGAAAATTCTCCAGCCAGGAAAGTGAAAGTTTATGGGCCATCTATTTCTCCGTTCTTTCTTCAGTATAATGTTTTTTCTATTCCTTTGATCGTTTCAGACCAGCTACTATTTAGCCAGCGCTAAATTGAATACATGTGGAATATACAACCTCTCCCTAGCCCTTGTGATTGCGACATAGGTAAGATTTCTGATTTGTTCTTCAGACCATCTGGTGCCATCAAGCCAGTCTAGACCGATGACAAAGACACAGGCATAGTCGAATCCCTTGACGCTGTGGATGGTGGAGATTGTCACGCTCTGGGTCGTTACATCATAAGAGCGTTTGGCGCGGTAATCCTCGGCAATCCAGTTGCAATAGAGGCCTTGCTTTTCAAATGCCTTGATCATTAAATCGGGAAGATGAATGCCGGGCAGATGATCTGGTGACTTCTGAGTATAGATGATGGCAATCTCGGAAAGCGGATAGCCATCTTCATTATGGAGATGATCTATTTGCGTGGCAACGTTGCTGATCAATTCATCCAGGCTTGGATATTTCGTGATTTCCGGCTCCGGTCCTGTCGTTGTTATGAAATTCTGGAAGAGATCCATCTGGGGTGATAACTGCTCGGCCTTTTCTTCCTTTTCGTTCAGGAATTTTCGGGCAAAGTCGGCAATGGTTCTGGTATTGCGATATACCCAGGATAAACGATGGACTCGCCCGCGGACTTGAATGCCAAGATCATTCCAGGTCTGTTTTCTCCGGTAAATATTCTGATTGTCATCAAGGGAAATAGCCAGATGATTGGTTGCCGGGTTCAGCAGACAAACGACGATGCGATACATGTCATCGGAAAAATCCTGTCCTTCGTCCACCAGTATGGCATCATATTTCTCGGGATAATCCTTGGCTTTCTTCAGCGCCTCCTCAATGATCAGATCATAGTAGGCCATCTCTTCCTTCTCCATGGTAACGGATTCACACAGAATCTTCTCGCACAACTCAAAGAAATGGACTACCTCCACACCATTTTCACCCAGTGGGACTTTCTTGTCCGTAAGAAGCCTTTTAATGAAATTGACTAGGGTGACGTTGTAGCAAACAAAAAGAATGCGCTTGATAGCGGGATTGTATTGTTTGAGAATGGCCGCTCTGTGCACCAAAACCAGTGTCTTACCTGATCCTGACGGGCCGGAGATAATCCGATGACCACCATCGAACTTGCGGGCAATGGATTCCTGGTTATGATCCAACAGCCTGATTCTATCCTCTTCTCTCTGTCGCTCTTTTGCTTTGGCACGATCGGGCATTTCGATGCGGATCATGGGAAACAGGAGCTGGCGGAGATGTTGCATTTCGTCCGGCGTCAGGTTGAAGCGAAAAGTCGTGGTGAACATCTTTTGCAAGGTGCTGGAAAAGCTCTGCCCGGATGTGTCCCGGCAGATGTCCGACTGCGGATGCAGATCGTCCCAGAAAAAGACCTGTTCTGGATGAATCACTTGGTCAAAGGCTTTCTGGATATATTCATACTTGTTGATGTTGGGGAACACTACGCCTTCATGGATGGGTATCTTGGGGTTTCCTGCATGCTGCGGATCTCTGGAAAGCAAGCGTCGGTCATCACGTATCTTGTCCATGAGGATATGGCAATAGGTTCTTGCCTGTTTTAAGGGGCTTTCCCGTTCCTCATTATAGCCATTGATAGATAGGGTAAAATGCTGGGGGTTGGCCTCCTGGATCTGATTAAGTGTCCAGTCTTTGACTTCAAAGATGATGAGTCCGGTGTCTCTGCAAAAAAGTATGAAATCAGGCTCGCGACCGTTAATATCAGGCAGGTACCAGGCCAGGTATTTACTGTCTGGTTTGGCAGCGTTTTTCAGGAATCCATAAAATTGACGTTCGCCGTCTGTGCAGAAGTTGTCAACATCGTCAGGGATCATTACGGCCATTAAGGATTTTTCTCCTGAGAATAAACTTCACTCCTAAAGGTCGATGGCTAAATTCTGCTTTGCAGTCTTGACATAGGCCTAAATAACTCTATCCGTACTTACTACCTTGTAAAAGAGATCACCCGGAAATGCCCCGGATTTGTGTTTGCGTTCCCGGATTAGATGTCAAAATTCACTCTGTTGAATACACTAATCTTGATTATTATTCAAGATGTTAGCTGATAAATATTTTCTGTCATGGTCAGGATTGTTTTATTCATGGTTATTTTTTCCCGCCAATTTTCAGGGATACCATATTCACCATAATATGCTCCGGCAATCTCGTTATGGAGATCAATCATTATTTCACCCTCTTCAAATCCCTCTGCCACTCATACATTGCCTCCCAGCACCGCATATACGCATCATGTCGCTGATAATCTTTACCCCGAATTGTGTTTTTGAAATTATCGTAATCGAGTTCCATAGCGGCACTGGATATAAACGATGCAAATATCTCTCTGGGAACTATCATCCTGTAAGCATAATCGGCTTTTGGTGAATCTATGATTTCACCATCGAATTGATATTTTGTTTTAAGCTGCTTTTGTAATTTTTCAATATCAACTTTGCTACGAACCCTAACCAGGAGTTCATCTTCCTTGCATGGTGGTTTGTGCACAATCGAGTAGAAGCCTGTTTTGAGATAAAGCCACATTTTTTTCTTTTCTCCTTCTTACGGTGAAACGATTTTGCCATATTCATCTTCATATTCACAGATTAACCTTATATTAAAGAAGTCCTCAATGGCTTCAATAATTTTGATTGGATCGTTCCCTGCATATCGCGTAAACATCACACCTTCATAGGGATTACTGTAACTGAATTCAAGATTATTATAAGTCTCTATCTCTGCTCTTGGGTAAGCCCACATAAGATTCGTGCCATCGGTCAGAAGAACGTTCCCGTCTTCAATCATATCAACCGTCACTCCCTTATAGTTGAATGTTTTAACCTCAGAAAATGAGATATTATTATTGGGCACAAAATCTATGGACATCTAAAACCTCGAACTTTTCCCTTTCTTTTAAACGGTGGACTTTTTCCAAGAACTCCGAGAATTGCTCGATATGGTAGCCAATAGCAGCAATTCATTTCCAGCGATATTGATAGCATCACTCAAACCAATCATTCAGGATCTACAAACTGAATGCCGGCGCTTCTTAAATCATTAACAATGGATTGGACAGCAACGGTTGAACTCACCTCGGGAACATAATACCTTGCCTTACCATCATCAAACAATTTGTAAATCTCTTGTAAAAAACAATCTTTTAACTTCGGGTCATTGTTAAAGTAAGTATTAAAATCAGCGCCGTGCTGCCCGCCGTTCTCTTTGTTTATATTATATCCCCATATATGCGTGCCGCTGATAGATTCTCTAATGTCCCTAATAGGAAGCAAAACATCTTTTATCTGCTTTTCTGAAAGTAAATTATTTCCATGGTGTTCAGAAAGTAATTGAGGAATATCTATGACAAGTTTTAATTTCAAATCGGACCTTGAAATTAAATTTGATAATTTAATAATGTCATTGTTTCTCGATAGTAAAAACTTGCCGCCCTTGCGCTTTGGATCAGGATTACATCGGTTTTCGATGTTTATTATAGCTGAAGGAAATTCCTTTAGCGCTTCTTCTTCAAAGGCCGCATATATTTTAAGGAAAGTTTCCAGAGAATCACAATAAGCATCAATCGGAGGATGAACCTCTATTACCTTTATTCTTTGTCGTTCTATTCCTTCCGTCAGCCCTACAAGGAAACCAGAGAATTCTTTGCTCCACTTTTCATTAAACCAGAGTTTTGAAACGCATCTACTTCCGAAATCAAATACATTCTTTGATATGACTGGAAATTGATCTAAAACATCTGAAGATAGGAACATCTCCTTTTTCCCGGGATAACCAGGATCAGTATGTAATGACAGA
The DNA here is from genome assembly GCA_002840565.1 of Deltaproteobacteria bacterium HGW-Deltaproteobacteria-12. Lineage (GTDB taxonomy): Bacteria > Desulfobacterota > Syntrophia > Syntrophales > Smithellaceae > MVRV01. The sequence continues at coordinate 54,836 of PHBK01000021.1, forward strand.
TAAGGAAGTGCAGTTTTCTGAATTGATTTTTTATGTTCGAAGAAGTTAAAGAAATTAGCCGTGGTTTCCTGTATTTTTGGTTTAACATCGTCAGGGTATTTTGTGTGTGCATATCTAACTGGAATAAATTGTACCATATTACAACTCCTTTCATTTCCCAGATCAAATTATTTAACTTCTTGCTATTCTTTATCTGATGATACCAGCAACTTCCACTTGTTTCTTGCCAATTCAGGCAAGGCAGCTGATTTTGAAATAGAAATACTCTGCTGCTTATCTATGTTCTGTTCCTCACAAATTCTTCTACATTTATCTAAGAAATCCTCTTTCTCTATGGGGAGGATCATTAAGGAGATACTTGTCTCAAATACCAAACTGAGATCATTTAAGGCTTTCTTCACAGTATCGATCTTATCTTCCCAAGGCAATCCTGTGCTGTCAATCAACCCATAGTCCCGGTAATAAGACTGGGGTGCCAACACGATGAGATCAACTTCTTTAAACCTCGGAATGTCCTCGATTTGCTTTTCAAGAATGAATCTGTATTCAATCAAATTCTTGAGGCTTTCGACAATGGCGTATAGAGGCGTATTGGTGCTTCTCCAGGGTTTCAATTCGACAAAAATAAATTTCTCACCACTTTCCTGTATCCCAATATCGATGGATTCTTTGCCGCCCCCTATGGGAACCTGACCGTAAAAGTTCTCCGGATTGGCTGCCGTTATAAATCTTTCGAGGGCTTCTTCGGGTCGATAAGGCGTTTTTTCAATCGTGACGGTGAACGTATCTTTTTTTCTGAGACAGAATAGCTTTTTGCCCCTTGGCGGGTAATTACTGATAACTTTCTTGAGAACATCCTGCAATTCATAAGGTGTAATGACCAAATCGCCATCACCGAGAAATCCCAGCCATCCCTTTTTATGTGTTATGCGGCAGTAACCGTCCTTTTCGGACTTGAGGTCGGCAATCACCTTTTCAATAATTTCTTTCTTCTTTGATGTTTCTTTCATAAAATTCTCCATTTAAGAGCGCTTAATCCTGAATATTTGAGGTTTATCCGTTGATAAATTATAAATCCCCCTCTTGCAGTACCCTGCCAAGGCCGTTTTGCTCCAGATACCAGTAGGTGAAGTGCTTGGATAGCCAGCTTGCGGCCTTTTCTTCAGCTAATGGTCGATAAAGGGAGGTATAAATCACCGGGATGCCAAAGCGGGCTTCCAAGGCATCGAGGGTGCCCGAAACAGCATTGGGGTGGGCGGATGTATTGTATTCTTCATCGTATGGCGACTTGACATCTTCATAACTGGCTTCAATCAACACGGCACGCCAACGATATTTCGTCATTTTTTCGCATATCTTGAAAAATCGTGTTCGCTGCTGGATTACGGTTGTTATGAGATCACTCAGCGACTTACGTTCCAGAACAAGTAATGTCTCCATACCTTCTATACTGTAATCACCGGCTTTTAATGCCTTTCTTTTTTCGTCCGCAATCCAGTTGGGGAATCGGCTGAAATCGAAGGGATATTGTTCACGGGTATCTACCAGGACGATAGGCTTGGGAATTTGACGGGTAATACTATGTCCATCGCGCTTCACGATCAGCCGTCCGGATGGTGGCGCTACAGGATCAGGTCGATATTCTGATTCGAAGCCATCCTCATCGATGGAGTCTGCCTCTAATTCGTACGAAGTTTTTCCATCTATATCTCCTACCACAATGCGCCTTTTTTGTTCCATCCACGGCATATTCAAAAATCTTTCCCCCTGACAAGATATTGCTTCTGTCTGGGTAAGTTTTAAGATTGTCGATTATTAAATAGAAAATGCTTTCTGTAAATCTCCACCTTTGTAGCCTATTATTTTATTTTGAAAATATGCCACCATCTTTTCTTTATCTTGATTGTCTGGCACATTATCAGTTATGTATCGGTATAATTCTTCCCAACTTATGCGCTTGAACTGCCTTTGCCCGGCAACTTGGATAATATGGGGGATAAACTGTGCTTCAATGTCTTTATCTCGTTCGGACAGGACAATATTCAGCAGGTAAAAATTCCGATCCATTTCTTTTGCAAGCCAACTGCCAAGCAACCAAAACCGAAATAACTCGTATTTCCTTGCTTGTATCGCGACTGTATCAAAATCCGATCTGAATACTTCCTTATGCCACTCGTTGCCGCCTGATAAATATTTTTTGCGATTATTATTGATGCTTGGTGAGGTATTATTTGTGGCCGTCAATTTAGCTTCGATAAAGAATAGCGCTTTATTTGTTACGGCTATCAGGTCGGGCTCGGAACTGCGCTTTATTTGTTCGCCAAACTCTTCCCGAGCACTATTCAACTCCGGCCATGCACCTTTCGCTTTCCCGGAGTATGACCAATATATCAAATCTGCATAGCTGTAATTCATCTGTCCTATATTAGATAACAGGTTGGCTAATTGGTTGGTATTCTCCAAATATCGAAATATGTTCCAGGTCAAAGAGTCTTCGCTGTTATCGCGTGCAATACGGCTTTCGCGCTTGACTGTTTTTACTTCTTTCAGCAAGTCCAAATCAGCTTTATTTTGCCACAACAAATTATCTTTCTCGTTTTCATATTCAAAAGTGGAAGGTGAGATATAGATTTTATGGTCGGGGCACATAAATCTTTTTTCTTGCCGAAATGACCGCCGTTGCCTCTCGACTTCGCGACTACAACCTTTGACCGGACATTCAACTGTGGATTGAGTTATTGTTATTTTTGGCTTCAAATCTTTTATGCCAAGCATCAGCGACTTCTTTCACTATATATATTTTCGATATTCTTTCTGATTTTCGTAACCTTTTTCCCGTCCCCTTCAGAAAACTCTTATTGTTTATCTCTTCCTTCCTCATAGATATGCGCCGTCCAGTAGTCGGCCCAGTGGACAAGGAGAGTAAGGGGCTCTTCCCTGTGGGCGATAATCTTATTGTCATCAATATACTGGCCGTCGTGATAGGCAATGGCCTGGGCTTCGGCATCGGAGAGAGGGATATACTGGGTTACAAGATAGAGACTGCGGACGGCCAGCCCCAATACCACCACATCCGGGTTAATCTTATAACGTATGCCCCGATTTTTTACCATCCATTCATTATCATTGGGCAGATATAGCGGCTTGCCCGGCATCCCGAGTTTCCCGACATCATGAAGAAGACCGACGATAACGCAGCTCTCTTCTGGTATCGCCGGGGCAAGAAATTTCCGGAATCGCAAAAGGGTTTCTGCTACGCCGACGCTATGCTTCAGGAGACCCTGTTCCTCTGCCAGGTGAAACCTCGTGCTCGCCGGAGAAGTGAGCCAGGTGGTCTCACCCTCCAGGAGTTCAAGGAATCTGTCAAAAGCCTCCTTTCGATCAATAACTTTTTGCTTTAATGCTTCATATTTTCCCATCAGCATCTTACAGCCTCTTTCCGGGTTATTATATCCGCTACTGGTCAAATCCGAGGAGGTTCAGGATGCCATGTTCTTCCCGGCATTCCGGGCAAATGCCCCTGGCATCCTGATTTTCCAGCATATCAAGATATAGCTGCCCTAATACCTCGGCGGGGCCGGGGCTTTGATCATCTTCTGTAAATTCCCGGAAACACTTTGAGCAGATCTTCTTCATTGCGCCGCCTCAAGTCTTATTGATTGGTCCGGTATGATCTTCTCCGCGAGACAGATGACATATGCCCGGCCTTTTCTGCTGCCGTAACCTGAAAGAAAGCCATGTGGACTACCATTTGCTCATGCACCAGGGCCGAGCCGACAATTTTATTTCCTTCATACCGGAAATCCTGGCCGTAACCAACCGAGTCAAATCGCTGTTCTTTGCAATCATTTATCTTCTTCATGAACTCCTCAGCCTTCTCCCCGGGAGTTTCCTTTGCCTTTACCGGTTTCTCCGTCAGGGCATCCATGACATAGCTGCGAATAAGCTTGGGATGGAGTATTTTGAATGCGGATGACTTTGAAACCATGTCCAGGCCGACAACTTCTCCGTTCACCAACACCAGGAGGCCTTTTTGATCGTTCACCAGCGGGAAATGTTCCAGAAAGGCATCCATATCTTCCTGTTTTGCATCCAGGACATCCTTCATGGCCCCGGTTCGCGTATTAACCTTGTTGATCCTTGCCTGAACATCGATTTCATCCCAGACTGCTCCTTGATCGGTTCGGAAACAATGCATGGATTTCAGATTCTCGTTCACGGATGCATTTTTTACTCGCCTGAGTTTGGCTGACATGATATGGCCTGATTCCTCAAAATGGGAAGAATTGTAAGACCAGCGGCCATGTTCGGTGCAGCTCACGGGAATGATCGTTTCGGAAAGTTCCTTGAGCAGAATGGTGGTGTTCAGCACCCGGTTCTGCTTGGCTCCTGCGAGCTCTTCCCCGTCGAGTAAGAGTACCGGCTTTACCGCCTGATTCTGGACCTTTAACTCCGGGACGTGGCCGCCTTCTGTGACTTCCACAACTGACAGGATATGGCTTTCCATGGCTTCTTTCATAGTCAGGTAGTCCGGACCGGAACCGTTTCCGGAAAACAGGGGAATAACCGCCACATGATTGTGGATTTGCATATCCCCGAATGTTATCCTTTCCAAATGTTTCTTAATAATCTCTTCCATCTTTCTTTCCTCCTTTTGCCCTCTTTTACCTTGACTATATGTAGTCGTCTCTGATAATTCAATGGCTCGACGACATAGGCAGGTCGCATTATCTTTCAGACGGCATTTTTCCTTAAAGGAGGATAAAGACAATGGTCCGTGACCGCAGCACGCAGACGAAATTGATCCGCCTGGGACAGATCCTCCGGATATTCATGGAGAAGGAACACGTTGCCAGTTCCTGGCTGAGCAGTCATTTTCAGACCACACCTAGAACGATTCAGCGGGATCTGCTGTTGCTGAAGGAATCGGGCTTCCCCCTTCATGAGGAAAAAAAGGGAACATATCGCCTGAGCCGTGATCTGGTGAAAAATCTGGAAGTTTTTGACGACACGGAACTGGCCCTGGTCGTGGCCTTGAAGAACATTGTTGGTCAGCTGGGTCAACCATTTCAAAAGGCGGCGGATGGCGTCCTGGATCGTCTTTATGACTGTGTCACTTCCATGCCGGTCTTCGTAAAAATGGACGATGCCGTCCCTCTGGACAGCGCCCTGTTGAATAGGATCGTTCGGGCCATTCGGGAACGCAAACAAGTCAGCTTCCAGTATCCTGCCCGCAAGGGGGTTCATCCGGTCATTATGGATCCTTACCGGGTGGCCTATTTCAGCGGTTTCTGGTATCTGGTCGGTAATGAACCCGCCACCGGTATTCTCAAGCGCTACGCCCTCGACCGGATTACCGATTTCCGTTTATCAAAGATATGCTGCCGGGAAGCTCCACGAGACATCGACATCAAAATGCACCGGGGTGGCAATATCTGGTTTACCGATGAGATGAAACTGGAGATCACGGTCCTGATCGATGCCAAGGTCAGTCATTATTTCAAACGGCGGCGGATGTTCCCCACCCAGGAGATAAAAGAAGAAAAACCGGACGGATCGCTTGTCGTTTCTTTCCGGGTGGGTCATTATGAAGCCATCCGCGATATCCTCAAGTCCTGGATACCGAACATTGAGATACTTGGGCCGGATGAATTTAAAAAGTCGCTTTTGGAGGATGTGAAGGCCTGGGTAGAGCGACAGGAGCTCGCGGCTGAGCAGAACAAGGTCTAATCTATAAATCATTAATAATCCTTAAATTTATTATCCCCTGTCAATAACCGGTTGTTTTTCAGTTCCTCTATCTGCATCAGGCATTTACTAAAATACCCGCCAAAAGGAAAACATTTGCGATTATTTGCGACAAACAGTTGTCGTCTGGACATTGCCGGAAAGGATTGACAGTGATAATTTCTTCCCAAAGTTGAATGGATACTGAAGAGATTTGAATTCAAATATCGGGATGTGAAGCAAAGGGGAAGAGATTATGTCAATAGTGATGAACAGAAGAAATTTTATCCATAATTCGCTGATTCTTGCGTCATGTGCGGCACTTCCGGTTGTTGATCATAACCCGCCGCATAGGGATGCGCTGGAGCGGCTTATCACTGCACTAAGTCACCAATGTTCGGTAAATGACGCGCCGCTGCACCAGGACGAACTGCAGGCCATGACCTATGCCTATAATCAGATCAAACCGCAGAATCACCTGGAGTATGCGGTTGTTATCGTCTGTGCTTCCCGGTATTTATACGATACAGGATTAATAGATGAGTATGTCCAAAGGAAAAACGGGAATACACCTAAGCTTTTCCATCACCATGTATTCGATCTGGAAAAACGAGGAATGCCAAACACATACGGTCTGTTGTTATTCAAAGAGCAGGCCATAGCCTTTCTGCAGGAACTTACATCCAGCAACTCATCAAAGGCTGCAGCATACTGGTTGGAACTCATCAAATGGAAATTAAACTTTGATGATTTTGTTTTAATAATTAATGATCAATATAAAAGGGATCTCGGAACAAAGGGACTTCATAACATCTATGATTTAATGCGCACTTATACTCCCTACATTACCTACTGCTGGTCTTCAGTCATAGTGACGAAAGCCGGTCTTTAACGTCAAGAAATTGGCCAAGATCTGACCATGAATGAGTAAAAAACATGTGGTTATTTTTCTAATATGATCGAATTGCTGATCAGAATATGAATAAAATAAATAAAGTTTCGTCACCAATAAGGATATTTTTATTTGATTTGTTACAAAAGGACTATTATTCAGAACCACGAAGAAAAAGGGTCGCCTTTGGCCTCAGTCCGTCGGGTTCCAGTTACCCCTGGAGGAGACCATTGACAACCTTTGTAAACATACTCCTTGATCATTATCTTATTCAATGCATGATCTTAAGACTACCATATTTAATATCCCAACTAGTTAAGACATTCTTTGTTGGTAGCAAGATGGTAGCACAGAAAAATTTAAGGGATTAACGAAACTCGCTAACCCCTTGATTTTATTGGTAGCGGGGAGAGGATTTGAACCTCTGACCTTTGGGTTATGAGCCCAACGAGCTACCAAGCTGCTCCACCCCGCGATATTGCTGTATCTAAAAGCGTTGGTTTTAGACCACTATCTCCAATATTTGTCAAGGAGTTATTTGGCCTGATCTCCTGCATCATCCGGTAATGTATATTTTTATTCAGTTATATATCCCATCAAACGATAAATTAACTTTGCCGCCATAAAATCGGGGGCAACAATACCGGGAATGGGCGCCAATTCCACTACATCAAAGCCCCTAATCCGGCAGGAGCGCGCAACTGTTTTCAGCAGGCGCAGAACATGGCTCCAGGCAAGCCCCCCGGGCTCCGGCGTTCCCGTCGCCGGCATGATGGAAGGATCGAAGACATCGAGATCAATGGTGATAAAAATATCCCCCCGCAAATCGCGGCAAATCGTTTCACACCAGTCTTTGTTTTCTAAAACAAAATCAGCTGAATAGGATTTGACGGTGCTTTTGGGCAAAAAATCGGCTTCTTCTTTGCTCATGCTGCGGATTCCCACCTGCACGAGCGGACAAATTTCCGAAATCCTGCGTGCTACGGAAGCATGGCTGTATGGACTTCCCTGGTAGCTTTCCCGCAAATCGGCATGCGCATCCAATTGCAGCACCATCAATTCGGGATATTTTTCTTTGAGGGCGTCAACAGCCCCGAAGCTGATGCTGTGTTCGCCGCCCAGCATCACCGGTATCTTATCCAGTGCCGCGATTTTGCTAATTTTTCTCCGCACGGCGCCGACCACGTGTTTGGGACCGCGAGCATCAGTCGCCAGGGCCGGGGTTGTATGGATTCCTGCTGTATAGGTCTCCTTTTTCAGCTCCTCATCATAGAGTTCCATATTTGTTGATGCTTCAATAATCGCGAGCGGTCCCCGGCGGCTTCCCGGCTGATATGTTGAAGTCAGATCATAGGGGACGGGAACAACGACAAATAACGCATCACGCATTGAACATTCCGGATAAATTCCACTAAATTTCATAGGTCTAATCCTCTCTTTTTTTCATGATTATGGGCATATCCATTTATTATTAATGGCATTTGCTCCCCTTTCCGTGGGGCAAAAGTTATCCTGCCCGATAATATCCCAGATAGAAATTCTTGTTTTCGCAGTAGGCAAACGAATAGTGGTTGATCCAATCACCTAAAGCAACAAATGTTTTTTTCTTTCCGGCAACGGTATAATGACGCATAACCGGCAGGTGACAGTGGCCGACGATAATGGCATCGTAATCTTCCTGTAATTTTTCCACGGCAAAAGACAGCATTTTTTCCATCAGCACATCACCATCTTCTACGGTCATCTGCTTGCTGGCCATTGAACTGAGGCTTGCCAAAGACCAGCGGACGGATGCGGGAATAAATCGCTGGAAATGATAAAATGGCCGGCTCCGTATAATTCTACGGAATAATAGATATTTAAAGTTCGTTTGATCGGTTGTGTCGCCATGAGCAATCAAAGCCCGCAGACCGTTTATTTTAACATCAGCCCATTCCTCAAAGACTTCCATACCTAAAACGTCGTGAAAATATTCCTGAAGAAAAAAATCGTGGTTGCCTTCGCTCAAATGAATATTGATGCCTGATTTCTGCAATTCAATCAACTTGTTGATGATCATAATAAATTCCGGATAAATTTTATCTTTATTGCAAAACCAGAAATCAAACAAATCTCCGACGATATAAATATCAGTGACGGCGGTTACCTGGACTTCTGATCCGCCTTTATCGATCAGCGCTTTCAGCTGACCGCTCTTAATATCATTGAAAAAATTAAGTAAATGTACATAGCGCTCGTCGGCAGCTTTCCTTAAATGAGTGTCAGAAATAAAGATTGCTTTCATTTTATCCCGATGCAAAAAGAATATTTTAATTGTCCTTTATCAGATAAAGGCGCTGAACGTCAACATCCACCTGGAGTCATAATTGATTCTTGTCATATCCGTATTTTTTTGCTAGTTTGCAGCCGACCCGGCAACTGTCGAAATAATTTTAAGGTAGAATAATGATCAGAAAACAGGAAGCAATTAAACGCGCTAAGGAAGTATTACAAATTGAAGCGCAAAGCATTCTTCGCTTAATTGACAAAATTGATAAAAACTTTTCCCGTGCCGTAAACCTTATCTATAAATCGAAGGGAAGAGTGATTATCACGGGCATCGGCAAGTCCGGTTTAATTGGCCACAAGATTGTCGCCACTCTGACCAGTACGGGAACACAGGCGATTTTCCTTCATCCGGTGGAAGGCATCCACGGTGACCTGGGAATCGTCACCAAAGAGGATATTCTCCTGGCTATCTCCAACAGCGGTGAAACCAGAGAACTTATGCCCGTTATCGGTTCCGTCCGTCACATTGGCGCCCCTATTATCGCTTTTACCGGCAATATGTCCTCGAGCCTGGCCAAAATAAGCGATATCGCCATTGATGTCTCCGTGGAAAAAGAAGCCTGCCCTTTCGGCCTTGCCCCCACATCAAGCTCAACTGCGGCTCTGGCCATGGGAGACGCCCTGGCTATTGCCCTTATTGACAAAAGAAAGTTCCGGGAAAAAGACTTTTATAAATTTCACCCGGGAGGAAGCCTGGGCGCAAGATTGAAAGCGACAGTCGGTGATGTCATGATTGTCGGCAAGCTGATTCCGCAGGTGCCGGCAGGAACGGATGCCCGCAAGGCAATTAAGGAGATTGACGACAAAAATGTCGGTTTTGTATTGGTCACCGACAAAAAAAATATCCTGCTCGGCATTTTGACGGATGGCGATGTCCGCCGTCTGATCAGCAAAGGGATACCCATTGACGGAAAATCAATTGACGATTTAATGACCCGCAAACCTAAAACAATTGACGAAACCGCCTCGCTGGCCGAAACGATTGAACATATGCAGAAAGATGAGATCACCGCTCTCGCCGTCATCAATAAAAAAAGGGAACTCAAGGGTTATCTGCATATGCATGACATATTGGGCCGGGGTGGATCAATTAACATATCATTAACTTATTAAAACAGGAAAGCTGGCATAGATGGCCCTCTACGAATTTGACGGCAAAAGGCCGCTGGTACCGGCGGATTCCTTTGTTCACCCTACTGCCGCCTTAATCGGCGATATCCGGCTGGGCCATCAATGCTGGGTTGCCCCCGGTGTCACTATCCGGGCGGAATTCGGTCCGGTGGAAATCGGCGACTGCTCCAATATACAAGATAATTCCATAATCCACGTTAATCCGGACGCGAGTGTAACCATTGCAGAAAATGTTATTGTTGCGCACTGTGTAATTCTTCACGATGTCAACATAAAGACCCGCTGCATCATCGGCATGGGTTCGATCCTGATGTTTAATGTAGTCTGTGAAGAAGATGTCATTGTAGCCGCCGGGTCGGTTGTTCCGAAAAACATGATAATTCCCGCCGGCAAGATTGTTTCCGGCTATCCAGCAAAAATCATTGGCGACGTGTCGGAAAAACAAAAGCTGATGGCCAGGGAAGGCGTAGATGTCTACCGTGACCTTTGCCGCAAGTATCTAACGACCATGAAAGCAGTCGGTTAGATTATATCAACTTAACAGCGACTGCTGATTCTACAAATTTTTTGCCAGGACGGCGGCGCCTATTGCCCCGGTAAGCTGGGTATATTCAGAAACCTCCGTTTTAAATCCCAGCGCTTTTTCCAGGGCTTTGATCAAACCGATATTCTTGGCCACGCCGCCGGTGACCATCAGCGGCGTTGTCAAACCGGGGCGCGCAGCCAGTGCCGCTATGCGCGATCCGATGGATTCGTGAATTCCTGCGACTATGTTTTCTCTGGCCACTCCCTTGGCAATGAGCGAGATGACCTCCGATTCGGCAAAGACGGTGCACAGGCTGCTGATCTGCGCGGGTTGGAGAGCCTTCAGCGACAGAGCCCCAAAATCATCAAGGTTGATTTCCAGCGCCCGCGCCATTACCTCCAGAAAACGTCCGGTTCCGGCGGCGCATTTATCGTTCATCACGAAGTTCTTCACCCTGCCCTTTTCATCCAGCAAAATTGCCTTGCTGTCCTGGCCGCCGATATCAATGATAAAGCGGATCTTATCATTGAGAAAAAATGCCCCGGCAGCATGACAGGTGATTTCGGTGATGGCCTTATCGGCAAAATCAAGGCTGCTGCGACCATAACCGGTAGAAACAATTTTCAGGCCTGAAGTATCGTTTATCCCCGCGACCTGCAGAAGTTCGGTAAATACTTTTTTACCGGCGGCGGCGGAATTATAGCCCGTAAAACCGAGGCTGGTACCGATCAGCCGGCCATCCTGCATTGCGGCGGCTTTCGTGGTGATGGAGCCGATATCGATGCCTACCGTGTACATGATTTCCCTTCCTTGACTACTTCCATAAAAGCGTCAATACGTGTTTCAATCTGGCTTTCGGAGAAGAACCTTTCATCGACCATATCCGCCTCAATCATCAGTGAAGGCAGTCCGCGCTTTTCCTGCACAATACGCTGAATGTCGAGCTGTCCGAAGGAATAGGGCTTGCAGCTTCTGTTGGAATGCATGACCAGACCTTCCGCACTGTATCTGTCGATCATCTCAACAACAATCCGCGCCATTTCATCGACGCCGATGTTCAAATAGATCCGGGAATAGGCTTCCGCCATGGATTGAATGAAATTGTTTTCATCGATGTATTTTAAAGTTCCGCACCAGGCCGAGGTGTAGGTGTCGGCAACCAGACAGGCATCCGCGGCGGCAAATTTCTCGGACAGCCACTTGGTGCGATACCAAACCGGCAGGTTATCCCAAAGCAGACGGTATTTTTCATTTTCGACTGCACCGATGCCGTCGGCAATGCGCTGCTCCATTTCCGCGAGCAACCCCTGATAATAATCGACAGCCTGCTGAGTTCCCCGCAAGGTGACGATTAAAGCCAGATGGAAAAAGGCGTCAAAGGCGGAAAGAGGCGCCGGTTTGTTTCTGGCTGTATCCAACACGGCCTGCCAGAGTTTTTGGCCTTCGACGGAAAGCCTGCCGACTTCTTTCATCCGGTCGTGATCCATCTTCCGGGCACAGACTTGTTCCAAAAAAACAATGTACTCCTCAATTTGCCGGTGAACATATTTGCGGGCTTCCTGCGTAAATTGCGTATGACAAAAAGGCGTATCCAGAATAAAAAGCGGCACATTAAAATATCGGGCCTGGACTTCATACCATTTCAGCACCGTGCCGCAGATGTTATTGCCGCAGACCAGCATGTCGGGTTTGGGCAGGCCGCCAATGGGGCCGCCATTGACCGTGGCGCAGGAAATATCGCTGCGGGCATAAGAACAGAGATCACTGGAATAACCCATGGCTTCGGCCTTCTGGCAGAGATCTATCCCCATTTTGCTGGCACCGATCATGGCGCCGTGGTTTTCCGGATAAACAGGAATGACATCCATCGCAATCAAAGGCTCCACCGGGCCGCCGCTCGTGATCCAGGCAACTTTCCTGCCGTTTTGCTCCGCCGTCTTCGCTTCGATATAGTAATTCGTCATGATATCTTTCATCTTGCTGACGGATTTGATTTTCCTCTTCTCTTTTTCGGAATCTTTCTCAGCCATTGTTACCTCCATAAAGATGATACTACGATAATGTTTCCAAAAACGCCTCAATGCGCGTCTTTAATTGACTCTGGGCCTGCGGCTGATCCTCGACTTCCAGCAGCAGGCTGGGAATGGAGTCAGCAGCCAGCGCTTCATTCAAATAAGGGTAATCAAAAGCGTGCGGATCGCAGAATTTCAGCAGCATAAAAATTACTCCGTCGGCCTTGCTGTCCCTGGCTATTTTGACCAGATTTGTCGCCCGGGCATTTTTATCCATATGCTTGGCCGGACAAACCGGACGCTGCAGATAACGTTCAGCGATTGCCGCAACAGGATCACCGGTGGTTTTTATTCTGCCCTGATAATAGCGGGAACCGGTGCAGAGGTCATCGCCGACGACCACTCCCCCGGCATCTTCGATGACATGGTAAATGTCGGGCTGACTGCAGAGGCCGCCGGAAATAATCAAGCGCCTCGCCTTGGTTGCTTTGGCGATAACGCCTTTGTTCTCCAGTTCGGCAATTACATTTTGCAGAATCTTCCAATAGTCGTTTCTGTCCATGATCATGGCCGCCCGCACCAGCGCCGAGAGATCCTTGCCGTTGATGATGCCGGGATTATTTTTGTTCAATTCGTGAACCTTTTCCAGCCCGCTGCGGATTTCATTGTAAAGGACAATAGATTTTCGGATGTCGTCATCGGTAATCCTGACCTGCAGCGATTTTTCCAGATCGTTGCGGAAGAGGTTCAGCACGTCAACCATGTAATCAGCGGCGCTTTTTGTGTCGAGTTTCACCGGCAAGACAACATCGAGATGGAAACCGTAGGGAACATTCAGCCGCCAGATATCCGAGAGCCGCTGCACTGTGTCGCAGGTATGGGGAAAGATCATGCCGTCAAGAAACTTTAAATCCCCGGCGAGAGCGTCTTCCAGAACGCCGCGCACCAGCGAACAACAATATGTCTGCAAATGGCCGTCGGCCAGGAGAATATTCTTGCTGGAGCCGAACAGCCGCAACGGATGCGCCCCGGCGGCATGGATAATTTCTTCCGGCGCATAGGTGCACATGTAGCCGATAATCTTTTTGCCGCTTTGCTCCTGAAGTCTCCTCGCATAGGTAATCGGATCGTTTACAACATCGTGGATTTCCTTTATTGCTTGCATTGACTATATCTCCTTTATCAGAATCATTGCTCTGCTGAATATTTACCGGCTTCCTGCTGCCTGGCTATCTTTTCTTTATCCAGCGCATATAGCCGATGACGCCGATTGCGCAGCTGACAAAGCCCAGGGCATTGAGGGCCGCCCCCGTATAGCGCCAGAAATCAGACGGCCACAGGGCAGGATCCGCCGTAAAAGCATTTAATATGGACGGGATAACCAGCAGCATGACCAAAGCGGAAACCAGGCCATAAACAACAGGCCATTTGCGCAAACCGATTACCAGGGCGGCAATAATTATCACCGCGACCGCCGCAATAGCCGGCGAAGCTGTAGGTCCGGGGGAACGCATACCCTGTGATTTCAGAATCAGTCCGGCAATATTCCAGGTCATTGTTCCCAGGCAATAGGCTACTTGAAAATAAAAAACTGCTTTCATCCTTTCCCCAAAACCGGTTGCCGCCTGCGCTGACATTCAATTATCTCCTGCTTTTTTATGAACACATGGGAATTGTTTTTAGTGGAGTTTCCGCTAATTGTCAATTGGATGTTTCGATAGCGGCCAATATTTCATTGACATAAAGGAATGCCCATTCTATACTTCCACAAGGAAAAAGGAGTTTCTTATCAACTCTATTCTGTAAATCGGATTAACATTTTCATTGGCGGTATTGCGTTGGAGCGAAAAAGCAACATCGTTAACCTTAGTGTCCAGGATCAGGAAAAATATTACCCAAAGAAAGGAGCATTAAAAATATGAGAGGCTGGAAAAATAATCTGATATTGTTGTTAACAGGTTTCGCCCTTTTATTTGTTACGGCATGTGCAACAACCGTTAAGCCTACCCTCCAGGCGGCCAACTATAGACCCGTAAGCGTAGAGACATGCAGTCCGGCAAAAAGTTTCTGGAAGGAGTGCGTCAAATATCCTTTCCCGGTAAAATACAAGTCAGCCCGGGATTCTAAGGGAATCAACTGGGAAATTGCCTATATGGATGAGTATTACGGCAAGGATCCCAATCCCAAAACGCTCGTAATTATTCACGGCAAGGGCGCCAATGCCGCTCACTACGGCAACATCATGAAATTCGCGCTGGAACGCGGCCTGCGCGTGATTGCCCCCGATATCCCCAACTATGGAAAGTCGCTGCCGGGCAACCTTAATAATCCGGTTAACCGGACCCTTAATTCCACCCGTGAAGTCCTTCATGACCTGGTTGTCAATCAGCTCGGGGTCAAGAAAGCCTTTTATCACGGGCATTCTTTAGGCGGCCAATGGATCATCGGATATGCGATTCTTTATCCCGCGGCAGTCGAAGGGTTGATTCTCGAATCTCCGTCCGGCCTCGAAGAATATGCCGGTATATATTTCAATCCGCAATTGCTCGAAAAAGATGAAGTATGGACAAAAGTTCCCTGGATGAAAGGTGCGCTCGACACTGAATTTAAGAAAACCGCCGAGGACATTAAAGCTTTCTATTATTTCAAATCAAGAGACCCGAAAACGGGACAACTGAGCGACGCGAAAGTCGGCTATTTCAAATTCCCCAACGAATATGCGACATTCCTTACCGACACGCGGGTTAAAATGATTGATGCCAATAAAGCTGAGTATGACCGTTATGTGATAACCTACATTATTGATATCTACACTTTAGGAATAGAAATAATCGCCGAAGACAAGAACAGTTATGCCAAACGCGCCAAAGAGATAAAGTGCCCGATCTTTCTGGCCTTTGGCGACAGCGAACCTTTCATCCCCACCACTCTCTTAAGCGGCAAAAAGAATCTGAAATTTGATATCATTCAACCCTTTTACCGGATGATGACCGCTGCCGGAAACACGCCTCAGGTGAAGCTTTATGCCGGTGCCGGACACTTTCCCCATACGGATGTTGCCGATCAATTCAGCAATGACACTGTTGCTTTCATCACAGCAGGCAAGGTTGACGGCACAGTCAATCCGGAGAAATTTGTCCGATCAAAATATCTGGAAGACCTGCCGCCCGATATTGCAGCGTTTTTTGCCAAAATGGACAACGCTGCGAAAAAGCAGGATCTGCAGGCTTTTATGAGTTCTTACTCTGATTCCTTCAAGAGCGACGGCCGGGATAAAAAGGCCAGCGAAGTTATCTGGAAGCAATATATCGGCTTGCTGACCAAATATAAACACCATTTGACCAATATCGAAATTAAAGGCGACAAAGCCGTAATTACCGGTTTTGTGGAAAATAACTTTGGGGAAGCTGCCATCAGCCCGGGATTTATGCTGATTAAAGAAGCCGACGGCTGGAAATACTGGGGCAACCAGAAATAGAAACTAATTACCATTTAAAAAAAACCGGCGCTGATTTTCCAAATGGCGCCGGTTTTTTTTATGGACTTTTTTACCTACACGATTTTTCGGCACGACCTTCCTTCTCGCCGATATGTTAATCGGGGTGGGAAACATCGGGATATACTTGCCTGAGGTTCAGGAAATTGATCTCAATCCGGTTATACTTTCGGGGGAAAAGCCTGTTGTCGTTGACGCGCTGATTGTCCTGAAGGCTCAAGACTGATCCCTTAGAAAAAAGCACACGATTTGATATAAGCCAGTAAATACAATTACATCCATCCTTCTGAATAAAAATTCAAAAAAATGGTTGACATGCTGCGTTGGTTTCATTTATAACACCAGTTATTAATAACTAGTGTTATAAAAGACGGAGGTTGCCTTGCCTGCAAATGCCAGGATTTCACGAGATGATATCATTAATGCCGCTTTCAAAATCGTTCGCAAGGGGGGGTGGGCGCAGTTGTCGGCCAGATCCATTGCCACGATGCTCAAATCGTCCACCATGCCCATTTATTCTCAATTCAAAACCATGGAAATGATCGAAAAGGAAGTCTTTAAAAAAATTGTGGATTTACAATCCAAGTATTTACGGGAGCAGTATACAGATGTGCCGGCACTGAATAACGGGATTGGCTATGTATTATTTGCCTGGAAAGAACAGCACCTTTTTGCGGCCATCAATGACGAGAAACATATTCCCCTGCGGATTCAATACAGGGATGAACTCTTTGACGCTCATGTTGATGATTTGACCAGGAATCCCAGGATGGCGGATATCTCCCGGGAACAATTAAGCTATTTTCAGTTCTTAGGCTGGGCATTCGTTCAAGGCATTGCCACCCTGAAGCCGTGGATCGCCGCAACGCAGGGAAAGTTTGATAAGGAGAAACTGATCGAGTTGATCCGTGATGGATCAAAAACATTGACATATGGCTTCATTGAAATGCAGGCACGCTCGAATAAAAAAAACAAAAAAGTAAAAGCCATTGAGAAAAAATGAAAAAAGTAAAACGATACAGGGCAATAATTCCGATGCATAATGTAGCGTAAGACTTCTCAATATTGAGAGATTTTATAAATTTTTTTCAATAGTTGATAGGATTGATTTGACGGGGCTTTTAACACACTAACTTAACAAAAAGGAGGTTGTACAATGAAAAGAAAGTTATGGAGCGGATGGGTTTTTGCAGCAGCGATTGTGATTGGTCTTTTGTTTCAAGTTACCGTCTACGCAGCCGTGATTGATCCGGCGGCAGGCGAATATGTCGATGGGAAATATACCAACAAGGCTCCCGCCTTTTCCGTCCAGCTGCCCAAAACATGGGTCGCCCAGAAACCATGGCCGGCTGAAACATATCGTATCGCAAACCCCAATGAATGGTTGATTCCCGTGTCCACCCTGATCATCACTGACAAAGCGAAGGATGCACCGGCTCTGGGCAGTGATGCGGCGGGAGAGGCCTACCTGAAATTGCTCAAGGACACGAATGAAGGATCTTCAAGGCACAGAATCGAGTCGAAAGAGGTGGTGAACCTCAGTGACGGAACCCAGGCGATGGCCCTGATTGTCAAGTGGAGATTCAAAGATGGTCAAACAACGCTCGTTACCGCTGTTTTGGTAGCCTACAAGGATGACAAAATTATTAATCTGACCAATACGACTGTGGCGGGAGGAGCACCTCCGCCGGAAATTCTTTTGGCAATTATCAAGACGCTGACATTCAAGTAATTGACGGAAGATTAAAACCTTGCTTTCGGGCTTCACGCTTCACGGCATAAACTGTGAGGTGTTGAAGCCCCTGAGCAAAAATTAGGAGCACTCAATGAAAAAAGATTATTTTTGTCGGGTTTTGGCATTTCTCATTGCCATGGCAATGATGATTCCAGCTGTGATGTCTTATGCCGCCCCGAAGGATACCGTCCGGGTGGGCATAAGCTATGACCCTTCAACTGTGAACATATTGGAAATGAAAACGGGAATCGATATTCCCGTGATCCTGACGATGCATGAAGGCTTGATGGCCACAGACCGGTTAACCGGCAAGCGGATCCTCGGGCTGGCCGAATCGATCCAGGTGATGCCCAATCCGAAGGACATCAAGATCAGGATCAGGAAAGGCGCCCGTTTTCATACGGGGGAACCGGTAACCGCCGCCGATGTCAAATGGACCTACCAGCAATGCATGAATCCGCAGAACACCAACATGATGGCTGGACCTCTCGATGACATTGAATCCATTGATGTGCTCGATGAACAGACGCTGGTCTTTCATTTTTTCGAGCCCTACGCGGCCTGGCAGGAGCTGATGTGGATCGGCATTGCTTCCAAGAAGTACTACGACAGCGTGGGACCGGAAAAGTTCCGAAAAAACCCGGTGGGAAGCGGTGTCTTCAAATTTGTGGAAAGGAAGGTAGGAGAGTCGGTGACCATGGCCGTGGACCCGAATTACTGGGATGTCAAAGGG
>PHBK01000039.1 GCA_002840565.1 Deltaproteobacteria bacterium HGW-Deltaproteobacteria-12
CAGGGATCTGATTCTATTTACCAAGCAATTTCGATCCATGCTCAATGCGGGCGTTCCTATTATCAGGGTATTGCAGGTTCTGGAAGCCCAGACCGAAAGCGACGTTTTAAGAAGGGCCGTAACGGACATTCTGGCTGAAGTCCGTCAGGGATCCACGCTGTCTGATGCGTTTGCAAAACACCCCAGGATCTTTTCGAATCTGTATTGCAGCATGGTGCGGGCGGGTGAAATGAGCGGCAGTGTCCCGGCCGTACTTGACCGGCTGATTTACATCATCGAACACGAAGCTAAAATCAAGGCAGACATCAAATCGGCCCTGCAGTACCCGATCATGGTTTTGATTGCTCTCGGGATCGCTTTTTTCGTTCTGTTGACTTTTGTCATACCACAGTTTGCAGCTATGTTTAGTAAAACAGGGCTGGAATTACCCCTGCCGACTAAAATCGCCATTCTGATGAATGTATACTTGAAGAACTACTGGTATGTAATGCTGGGTGGGCTGTTTGCCGTCATCTTCGGATTGAGGCAGTACTTCAAAACACAAAACGGGAAGCTTGTTCGGGACAGTTTTTTATTGAGCATACCGGTTTTGGGCCCATTGTTGCAGAAAGCAGCCATGTCCCGGTTTTCCAGCATTTTTGCCATTTTACAGACCAGCGGTGTGTCCGTCATGCAGTCGTTGACTATCTTATCCGACACGATCGGAAACGCCGCCATCGCCAATTCATTTGACCATATCAAAACCAGAATAGAAGAAGGATCGGGCATTGCGGCCCCCATGAAAACGGCGAAGTATTTTCCGCCAATGGTGATTGACATGATCGCCATCGGGGAGGAGTCAGGAAATATTGACGAAATGCTGAGAGAAATTTCCAAGCATTACGACGAAGAAGTGGAGTATGCCGTCAAAGCCCTCTCCGAGGCGATCGGCCCAATTTTAATCGTGGGGTTGGCAGCGGTGATTGGTTTTTTTGCGCTGGCCATTTATATGCCAATGTGGGACATGACCAAAATGGTCAAAAGATAGAAAATTATTAGAAAAATGAAACAAAAGAAATTTTACGTAAATCTTTATATATTGATTCCTGTGATTTTTACAGGAATCATGCTTATGGGTATCATTATCACTTACCAGTTATTTTCAGAGTCATCACTGTCCACTTCATCATCAATCAACATCTACACACTTGCCATTATTTTTGGAGCTATCGCATTTTTAGCAAGTTATGTCATGATGCGAGTATTTTTAAAACCGTTGGTGGATTTTGTGGAAAAAACACAGAAAATGCCTATTTTTTCCACCGAAGAAGCAAAGAAAAAATCTGATATCACGGATGATTACAGCCGGATCAATCAGGTTTTTGAAAGCGTCGCTAACATATTGAGCAATGTGGAAGCCAGGGAACTTTTCCCACACATTATCGGTTCAAGTGCTGCGATGCGTAATATATTTACCCAGATCGTAAAAGTGGCGCCTACGGATTCCACTGTGCTCATCACCGGCGAAAGCGGGACAGGCAAGGAGTTGATTGCTTCAAGCATTTTTAAACACAGCCTCCGCAAAGAAAAACCTTTTGTAACCATCAATTGTGTGGCGATTCCCGAAGGATTGCTGGAAAGCGAGTTGTTCGGGCATGAAAAAGGTTCATTTACGGGAGCCACGGCACGTAAAGTCGGCAAGTTTGAAATAGCCGACGGCGGAACGGTTTTTCTTGATGAAATCGGAGACATGCCGATGTCCATCCAGGCCAAGGTTCTGCGCGCTCTTCAGGAAAAGGAATTTGAACGTGTAGGCGGGACCAGGCCCATCCATGTGGATATCCGGGTAATTGCCGCCACCAATAAAGATCTATCGCAACTGATCAAAGAAGGCAGGTTCAGGGAAGACCTTTATTTCCGGTTGAATGTTTTTTCGATTTTGCTGCCGCCTCTCCGCGACAGAAGGGAAGATATATCCATATTGTCGGATCATTTTCTGAAAAATTCACCAAAACAGGCCAAACTGTCAACAGCCGCCCTTCAGGTCTTGATCGGGCACAACTGGTTCGGTAACATAAGGGAATTAAAGAATGTATTAGAAAGAGCCTCCATCATGTCCGAAGACGGTATAATTGATGTGTGTCATCTACCGGAAGAGGTCAGGCAGGGGGTGAATGTTGCAGGAAGTTCATATAAAGAAAACTTGCCGCTTGATGAGAGGATGAATCTGATGGAAAAAGAGATGATCATCAGTGCCTTGAAAGAAACAAGCGGAGTTCAAGTCAAAGCGGCGGGGATTTTGGGAATAAACCAGAGAAGTCTCTGGCATCGCATAAAAAAGCATGAGATTGATGTTGATATGTTTAAAAATCTACAATAATTGTAGATAGAGTTCAATATATTTGAGATTGCACCACAAAACGAATCAACCGGTAAAAGAAAAAACACGAAAGGAGGTTTGTTTGATAATAAAAAAAGTATTTAAAATCAATTATTTATTGAAATAATTAAGATATCATTAAAAAGTTTTCAATGATATTAAGAATGGCTAGGAAAATGCATATAAATAATAGGTTAAAATGAGTTAAATAAAATGAAAGTTGACTTAAGATACATAAAAGCAAATAACAGGAGGGAAAAATGAAGAATCAGAAAGGTTTTACGCTAATTGAAATTATTGCAGTATTGGTAATTTTGGGAATTCTGGCGGCAGTGGCAGTGCCCAGGTACATTGATCTGCAAACAGAAGCAAGAAATAAAGCTGTACAGGGTGCTATTGCAGCGCTGCAATCGACAGCAACTATGACATATGCGCAACAGCTTTTAAATGGTGCCGCAACAGCAAACTCTTGGACAGCACCAGCTGGTACTGTAAATGTTGGCGATTATTACGGCACAATTGCCGGCGGGCCTTCAGTGACTGTAACCGTTACTGGACCTACTGCCTTGATTAATGGTGCTACAAATCTGAGCAAAACATTTACTATGTGGTAGCTAGTATTCCTGATGTGTAAATATTAGAGTGAAACTGTAGTGTAAATACGAGTTAAAGTATAGTGGCAAAAAAGGATAGCTGATCATATATGGTCAGCTATCCTTAAGGTTTAGTGTGTTGTTCTTGGATGATTTATTAAATTGTTAAAAATAGATAGTGCTTGATTGACAATTTACTTAAGGAATCAAAGAAACGTGCGCAATCAAAATGGATTTACATTAATCGAAATTATCGCGGTTCTTGTAATTTTGGGAATTCTAGCGGCGATTGCAGTCCCGAAGTATATTGATTTGCAGAAAGACGCTCGAATAAAAGTCGCTCAAAGCGCTTTAGGAGCATTGCAATCAACAGCAACAATGATATATGCGAAACAGCTTTTGAATGGGACAGCAAACGCAAGCTCTTGGGTAGAACCTGGGACAGGCATCATCGTCGGGGATTTTACCGGCTCTATTGAAGGACAACAGCAAGTAAACCTAACCGTTACAGATGGTCCTAATGGGTGGAACACCGATCTTGCTGCATCCGACTATACCAAGACATTCAATATGTGGTAACTTGTTTTAAAGATTTACCGATATTAGAATTAAAGTGATTGTGTAAAATTTTTCCCTCAGAAACAATTGCGGCCCTAACAAGGATAGTTGACGAAAAAGAAGATCAGCTGTCCTTTTTGTTATTTAGGGGTAATCAGAGTTTGTAAGTTAAAGAAGACGACATACGCAGTCATCCAATATAAGAAATATTAGTTGAGCATCTCCTAAACAGAAGACAATATGACAGCACATCTCAGCTGCAGGCGATTATACGAAAACATAATAGATCATAGGTATTATCCTGTGTTCTTGATTGCCTTGTTTTTCTTTATCGCGACTGGGTTTTTCATTGCCTGGCCCATCATGATGACCGACACCGACCTGTGGTATCACCTTTCCGGTGGTAGATATTTCTGGCAAAATGGAACTATCCTCAGGGATGCGTTCTTTTCTTACATCCAGCCCCAGAAAGAATGGTATAATTATTATTGGTTGTTTCAGGTTATCATTTATAAGATATTTCAATGGTCAGGCTATTATGGCTTGATTATTTTACGATGCATTCTGTATTTCTTTACCGCTTTTTTTATCTGTTCTTTCTTTGTCCACCGCCATGATAACCGGACGCAACTGTTGCTGGGTCTTTTTCTGTTTGTTGCATGCGCGATGGTGATCCTCTATAGGGAATTGACGGTACGTCCGCACCTCTTTTCCTATTTTTTTATCATCGTTTTTCTTTATATCCTGGAATTCAAGCAAAACAAGATTTGGCTTCTTCCCCTTATGGGGATTCTCTGGTCAAATATCCATGGGATCGAATACCCGGTGATGTTTCTTATTGTGTTCGCGTATCTCGTTGAAACCTACTGGCGACAGTTCAGAAAAACACCGATCAGGATAATGAGTCAAAGAGAAAAATGGCTTCTGATTGCTGTTTTTTACACGATATTTATTACCCCGGGTATAATCAAACTTGTCCAGACACCCTTTAGTGTGTCTTTTCAGAACGCCGCCTACCAGCATTTGTATGTAGCCGAATTACTCCCCATTCCTTTCCAAAAATATTTTATATTCGTACCCACTTCACTTATGGGGGCAATATCATCGGTCGAGAACATCATCTTTTTTCTGGTGGTGGCCTTCCTTTTAATGGGTTTATGGAAAAGGAAACTGCGAATCAGTCACGTTGTCCTTTTCATCGGCTCAATCCTGCTTTTGGCCAAACATGCCCGGTTTACCTATGAATTTACTCTTCTATCCATTCCGCTTTTGCGCCATGGTGCCGTTCTTCTGGCGGAGAAGGAATGGTTTCCGCAGAGGGTGGTCAATCTCGCTCTTCCTGCTGTGATGGTTCTTTTCCCGCTTCTGATCTTTTACAATATGTTGGGAAATCGGCCGGCGTATCCTTATTCTCAAACGAATCTTCCCACAGGAGTTGTCCGGTTTTTGAATCAGAATGCCGCTGGCGGTGGAAAGATTCTCAACGAAGCAAACACAGGAGGATATCTGCCCTGGGCGTTGAGCCCAAAATTCAAAATATTCATGGATATGCAGATGACCATATTCAGCGACATGGATTTCGCAATTGCAAGCAACGCCTTTTACAACACCAACACCTTTAAAGCATTCATTCAGAAATACGATCCTTCGTTCATCTCAATTTCTCTGAACAGGCCTCATTTTAAAAACATCATTGCGGACTACCCACAATTTGTACCCGTTTTCTTTGATCAGGCAGAACTTTTATATATCAACAAATCACATTACAAGGCACTGGCTGAACAATACCAATTGAAAGCCATCGACCCTTTCCATTACGCAGAGGTCATATATGCGGATGAAAGCGCTGAAAAACTCTCCAAAATATTTTCCGAAGCATCGCGAATGCTCAATCAAGACCCTGACAATTACAGAGCGAATCATATTCTTTCGAGCATTTTTGTTGTCCGGCGGCAATACGATAAAGCCTTGTCTCATGCGGAAACAATCATTCGGATTTATCCGGAGCAGTCACACGGTTACGCGTTGAAAGCAGATGCGCTTTTTGCGATGCTTCGATATGAAGAGGCCGCCTGTCTTTATAAAAAGGCCCTGGATATGGGGCGAACGTCGAAGGCGGAAAACGTTTACTGGAACCTTCATGCAAGCTATTTCAACTTGAAAGAATATAAAAAGGCATACAGGTTGCTTTTAAAGTATGTCAACCCGTTTAATCCACAAACGGATTATAAAGAAATTTATCAACTGGGGATGTCTGCAGCGTCCGTAGGCAAGACGCGTGAGGCCGTCACATTCCTTAAAATAGCCAGGATGAAAGCACCGCCCACGGATACGGTGTATGTTCAAAAGATCGACAAGAATTTGGCCATTCTGAGCGGCAATTCAAAGTGATGATCTATCTATCAGGCAGGTTCAATCAAGGTGATTGAACCTGCAAGTGTTTTGTTTTCGTTCTAGCGAGAAAAATAACACATGGAACTAGACAATAGCTGAACCGAATATGATTCAGGGTTTTTAAGAAATGAAAGTCCAATCAATATTCCCCCAAAATTTCACAACCCCCAAAATACTTCCTTTTTCTTTGACTTATTGCCTTATGCATTGTAGTTTATAACACTAAACATTATCAATGGATGGAGTGGATGAAACTTTCTGTTGTGATACCCTGTTACAATGAAGCGGATACAATTGAAAAAATTATTAATGCTGTGTTGCATGCCCCTTATCCGGACAAAGAAATAATTGTTGTGGATGACTATTCAACCGACGGCACAAGGCAAATTCTTCAAGAAAAAATCGAATCAAAAGCGAGTAGGGTTATATATCAACCTGTAAACCAGGGCAAGGGCGCCGCCCTGCGGCAGGGAATAAAGGCAGCCACGGGTGATGTGATAATCATTCAGGATGCCGATCTGGAGTATGATCCTTCCGAATATCCCAAAATACTTCAACCGATCATCGACAATAAAGCAGATGTTGTTTTTGGTTCAAGATTCATGGGAGGTGAGGCGCACAGGGTTGTTTATTTCTGGCACAAGGTAGGTAACGGACTGATAACGTTAATCTCAAATATGTTTACCAATCTCAATCTGACCGATATAGAGACCTGTTATAAAGCGTTCCGTCGGGAAATTATACAATCCATAACCATTGAAGAGAATAGATTTGGCTTTGAACCGGAGATAACGGCCAAAGTCGCGAAGAAGAAATGCCGCATCTATGAGGTCGGCATTTCTTATTACGGAAGAACCTATGAGGAAGGGAAAAAAATTAATTGGAAAGACGGGGTCCGTGCTATTTATTGCATCATCAAATATAACCTTTTACGATAATGACCGTTTTTATAAATTGTCGAAAGCGGCAAGAGGAAGGAATAATGTAATACTGCTATCAGGCTGGCGGGGTGGATGGATCAGAAGACAGGCGCAGAAATTATTGCCAGGGTTTTAAAGGGGGAACGGCAGGCGTATGCTCTGCTGGTTGAGGAGTATAAAGGGCCTATCTTTAATCTGGCTTACCGGATGACGGGAAGCCGTGAAGACGCTGACGACCTGACGCAGGAGACCTTTATCAGGGCTTATCAAAATCTCCACCAGTTTGATCAGAGTAAGAAATTCTTCACATGGCTTTACACTATCGGCATCAATCTCATTCGAAATAATCTGAAGAAAAATGCCCGGGATGTTTCGCATCTGGCAGCGGCTGATTCCGCTTTGGAATATCAGTCGCAGGGAAATGGAAGAGGGGAAGGCGACGTATTGTTTGATGACAGAATGATCAGGTTGGAAAGAATCATCCAGAAACTGCCGGTTGATTTGCGGGAAGCCATCATCCTGAAATTTCATCAGGACCTGACCTTTGAAGAAGTCGCGAACGTAACGGGCGACTCTGTCAGCGCCGTTAAGATGCGCATTTACCGCGGGTTGGAAAAAATGAAACAAATGATGGAAGACACAAATTAAGAACCTTCTGTCTATGTATACTACCGGCGGGGTGGAATAAGAATTAAGTATTGTGTCCCCGGAATCATGTGGAATTATAATGGAGAAATAATTTGTGACTATTTTATGATGAGAGTTGTATATGATATGTAATAAAGTTTGAATTATCGATAAAAGGTGGAAAAGCTTCAATGTCGGAAGAATATAACGAATACAATGACTTAATTCAGAAGATAGAGGCAATGCCGAAGGAATCTCCTTCCCCGGATTTCACGCAGAGAGTGATGGCGCGGCTCGCAAATGAACAGCATGTTAGCATCCGGCGAATGCTGCGTAGGGCAATTAAACGGGCGGGTGAGGTTTCTCTGGATCGTTTTACAGGTGCGGATTCGAGGGCTCGGGATGCGTGCTTTTATTTTTTGATCGCAGGGTTCTTCTTCTTCTTTATTGGATCCGTTCTGTTCAGCAGTATTTTTTTTATAGGACATGAATTAAAGGCAATTGTATTCATATTGATACAATCTTTCCTCGTTCTCACGGCTGCCATTTCGCTCATTGTGGGCGGTATGATCATGGCGGTCGACTCACAGGTATCCGCGTATTGGGCAAAACGGACAATTATGATCTATGGTGTTCTGATGATATCAAGTGCGGTTCTTATTGCTTCTGCCGTAAAAACAGTCTTTGGTGGACTATTATCCCTATCATTCGGTATGGCGGTAATTGTGATGGGGATGACTTTAATGAAGGCCCTGGAGAACCGGGCACAGGGAAACAGCAAAACATTCACAGGGGAATTACATAATGTTTGATCAAAAACAGGAGCAGGGATTTACCTTAATTGAGATCATTGCGGTGCTGATTTTGATCGGCATTTTAGGGGCCGTCGTATTTTCGCGGGTAACATCAACAAGAGAGGTAGATTTAAGGGTCAGGGCAGAACAGGTGAAAGGCCATATCCGCTATGCCCAGATGCGGGCGATGAATACCACTTCTGCTACCACAGGCTGCAACGCACCAGTTGGCATGGCCGCCGCGGCAGGCAAATATTATATGTTTGTAAACTGTGATACTAACAGTAAGGTAGTTTTGCCTGGTGCAGATAGCACATCTGG
>PHBK01000022.1 GCA_002840565.1 Deltaproteobacteria bacterium HGW-Deltaproteobacteria-12
TTTACCAAATCCTCGAATTTCCGATACCGTCACACCGGGCAGTCCTTCAATTCCTTTAAGTTCCTCGACTACATCCCACAATTTGAGCGGTCTGATGATTGCTTTTATCTCTTTCATATCATCCTCCTTATGGATGGGTGGCCTGTGGGCTATTTCCACAGCCATTTACATTTCTTCTTCAACTTTTCTCTTTTCAAACCAACTGTAAACTGAGGGAATGATTAACAACGTAAGCAGCGTGGAAGTAATCAATCCCCCCACAACAACGGTCGCCAGCGGTTTCTGAATTTCCGAACCGGTTCCGGAAGCAATGAGCATCGGAATCAAACTGAATACAGCAATGGACGCAGTCATCAGGACAGGGCGCAGTCTGTCCGTGCTTCCCTGTTTAATGGCTTCCTGCAACCCCAGACCTTCATCGCGTAATTGAGAAATGCGGGATACAAGGACAAGACCATTCAAAACGGCAACACCGAACAAGACGATAAAACCCACCGACGCCGGAACCGATAAATATTGTCCGGAAATAAAGAGGGCAAAGACACCGCCAATTAAAGCAAAAGGCAGATTGGAAATAACCAGAAGCGACAAGCGGATCGATCGAAACGAGACATAAAGAAGAAGCAGAATCAAGCCGATGGCCACAGGCCCGATGATCATTAGCTTGTTCATCGCCCGCTGCTGATTTTCAAATTGTCCGCCCCAGGTCAGATAATAGCCGGCAGGCAGTTTAACCTGCTCTTTTATCTTTTGTCTGGCTTCCGCCACAAAACTGCCGATGTCTCTGCCGCTGATATTCATTTCGATCCCGATTCTGCGAACGCCGTCCTGACGGCTGATCTGCACCGGACCTTCAATCATTTTTATTTCAGCCACCTGTTCGAGTGGAACATTCACGCCGGATTTTGTGGTGACTAGTATATTTTTGATTGCTTCGAGAGAATTTCTCTTTTCTTCCGGCAGGCGAACGGTGATATCAAAGCTGCGGTTCTCTTCATAAAATTGAGAAGCCGCTTTTCCGGCCACCGCTATTTCAATGACATTCTGCACATCGCTGATATTGAGCCCATACCGTGCTATTCTTGCCCGGTCGATGTTCACCGTCAGGTAAGGCTGCCCCGATACTTTTTCCGCGGCCAGGTCGGTTCCCCCCTTGATGGAAGAAAGGACCCTCGCGATTTCCTCCGATTTGCTCTTGAGCACGTCGATATCTTCGCCAAACAGTTTGACAATCAGTTGCGCACGCGTTCCGGCCACCAGCTCGTCAATGCGGCACTGGATCGGCTGGCTGAAGCCGAAGGTAATGCCCGGAATCGATTCCAGCGATTTGCGCATCTCATTGGTTATTTCTTCTTTGGAAACATCGCGCTTCCACTCACTCTTTGGTTTAAATATGCCGACATAACCGGTTTTGTCCGTGCCCCGGGTATCGAGGGCAACCCCGGTTTGACCGGTGCGCGACACGACAATATCCAGTTCATCGAACTGCTTCAGCTTTTGAGCGGCATGCTGATTGACTTCCATCGACTTAGCCAGTGAAACACCGGGGAGCATGGCAATATCCATGTCAAACGATCCTTCATCCATAATCGGGATAAATTCCGTTCCCAAGCGGGTCATCAAAAACATCGATATCACCAGGAGCACACCGGCAGCGATCAAGACGGCCTTTTTCTTCATCATGGCAAATTCCAAGGCAGGGAGATAAGCTTTCTTCGCATATCTCATGATGATGCTTTCCTTCTCCGGCTGCGATTTCAGAAATAGGATACACAGAACCGGAACAACGAATATCGAGAGAAGCAGGGATGCCAGAAGCGCAATAGCGACAGTGATAGCGAGCGGGCTGAACATTTTCCCTTCTATGCCTTCGAGCGATAAAATCGGGATGAAGGTCAGCGCAATGATCAGTTCACCGAAGATACTGGGCTTGCGGACTTCCATGACGGCTTTAAGCACGGTCAATACTTTGGGGTGCCTGTCTCCGACATCGCTTAAATGTCGCTGAACATTTTCCACCTGAATAATGGTCGTGTCGATAATCATGCCGATGGAAATCGCCAGCCCCCCCAGAGACATCAAGTTAGCGCTGATCCCCACAAGCTTCATCACAACAAAGGTTGCAAGCAATGACAGCGGGAGCGCAACCAAAACGACAAAACTGCCCCGGAAACTATTGAGCAGCAGATATAAGATGATTAAAACCAGGATGGCGCCTTCGACGAGCGCTTTGCTGACGGTGCCTACGCTTGCATTCACAATATCGCTTCGATCATAATACGGAACGATTTTAATACCGTCCGGCAGCATATTGTTCTCATTCATTTCCTTTACTTTTTCGGCCACCCGGCGCACGACATCCCGGCTGTTTTCACCCCGCAACATCATGACGATGCCGCCTACGGCCTCATCCTTGCCGTTTTTCATAGCCGCGCCCATTCGCACGGCTTCGCCGATTTTCACTTGCGCTACATCTTTGATATAGGTCGGCGTCCCGTGTTCGGACTTCAAAACAATGTTTTCTATATCGCTGATATTTTTGATCAGACCGACGCCGCGAACAATATACTGATCCGTGTTTCGCTCCAGAATATTACCACCAACGTTTTGATTGTTGCTGCCGATGGCGGAATAAACCTCATCGACGGTGAGGGAATATTTCACCAGTTTCTCCGGCGATATGATGACCTGATACTGCTTGAAGTATCCGCCAAAAGAATTGATTTCATTCACGCCGGCAACGCTTTTCAACTGTGGCGTAATCACCCATTCCTGAATAGTTCTCAGATTGGCAAGGTAAGCTTTTTTCTGTTCACCATCGGCCGGCATTTTCCCTTCAAGGGTATATTGATAAATTTCCCCCATGGCCGTGCCGATGGGTCCCATGGCGACATTCACACCTTTGGGTACTTTTTCCCGGGCTTCCGCCAATCGTTCAAAAACCAGTTGCCGCGCAAAATAAATATCCACATTGTCTTTGAAAACGATGGTGACGATGGAAAGGCCGAACTTGGTGACGGAACGCATTTGTTCAAGATCGGGCAAACCGCGCATGGCCATCTCAATCGGATAGGTGACGTTTCGCTCAATTTCGATGGCCGATAGTCCGTCGGCGTGGCTGACGACTTCGACTTGAATGTTGGTAACATCCGGAAAGGCATCAATCGGCAGTTTTAAATAAGAATACAAACCCGCCGCGATGATTAAAAGGGAGAGAAAGATAACCATCCCTTTTTGCTTTAATGTGTAGGCAATAATTTTTTCCAGCATCAGTGCGCATCCCCCTCAAGTTCACCTTTTTTGAGTTCCGATTTCAGGGTGAAGCCGCCTTTGACGGCGATTGCTTCGCCTTCCTTGAGCCCTGCCGTAATTTCCAGGTTTTTGCCCAGTGTCCTGCCGGTCTCAACATCCCTTCTTTTAAACTTGTCGGGGGCAATCTGGACGAAGACATAGCGCAAAGCGCCTTCAATCTGCACGGCTTCTTCCGGAACGGCAATCAAGCGCTCGGTTCCACCGCTTGTCGCCTCCGCAATAACGGTTGCAAACATGCCCGGCTTTAAAAGGCCGCTGGCATTATCGATGGTGACTCGCGCTTTTTCGGTTCGGGTTTTCTCATCGACAACATCGGAGATGTAAGATATTTTCCCGTCAAATGACTTCCCGGGAAACGCCGTGACCGACACTTTGACACGGGCGCCCACTTTGAGGCGGGACATGTCTTTTTCATAGACATCGATGACCACCCAGAGCGTTGATAGATCGGCGACCATAAAGAGAATCTTTTCGGGATTCACAACTTCGCCCTGAGTTACTGCTTTTTCTATAACAACTCCGCTTACCGGCGATGCAATCGGGATCAACGGATGACTGCCGTTGCCTTGCGTTGCGGCAAACTGTGTGACATCGATGCCGGCCAGACGGAAACGTTCACTGGCCAGGGATATATCCGCTTCCGTTTCTCCCAATTCCTGTCTGGCCTTCAGCACATCCTTTTCCGGGGATATTTTCTTCGAAAACAGAGTCTCTTCCCGCTGGAGGTTTCGCCGCGCCAGCTCCACTTTCCCTTGCGCCTTGCGATAATCGCTCCAGATTTGGTCGAGCTCTATACTGTCGATGTAGGCAAGAACCTGCCCCGCTTTGACCCTGTCACCCTGGGAAGCAATGATCTTCGTAGCTTTTCCTGTAACCCGCGGGCTGATCTTGGCTGTTCGGTCCATGTTCATCTCGATGGCTGCCGTGGCGGTAAAGGGAACAGTCGCCGCCTGCATCGCCACCGCCTTGACTTCTATTCCGGAAGACTTCTGGATGTCCTGCGACAACGTGACCACACCATGTTCTTCTTTTTTTTCATTTTCATTGTGGCTGGATTCTTTTTGGTCCGCCGTCACTTCCTTTTTTCCGGCTTCCGGAGCTTCCTTTTTTCCGCATCCTGTGACCAGGACGGCAAGTCCCAAAATAAGGAAGATCGTAACGAACAATCCCTGTTTGATTATATTTCCATTGTGTTTGATCATTTCAGTGCTCCCCCTGTGATTTTTTCTATGGCATTCAGTGCCATCTGTGTCTTTGTCTGTGCTTCGATGTAGGCAAACTGAGCCTCAATGGTATCTTTTTGCGCAAGGCGCACTTCGAAGAAGCCAACTTTGCCTTCTTTAAAAGCCAGATTGAGCAGCGTCAGATTTTCCGCTGCTTTGACAATGATTTCTTTCTGGAAAAGGGTCATCTCTTCGATAGCGGTTGCCAGGTCGCTATATGCCTGCTCGACTTCGCGATTGATCGTTTTTTGCAGTCCGGACGACTTGATCTTTGCTCCTTCAGCCCTGGCGTAAGCTTCTTTCCGTTCCGCCTGTTTCCTGTCAAAGAGAGGCAAGGGAATGGATACGGCTAATCCCGCAACATTCCTCAACTCGTCACGGTCGTAAAATCCGGCGAGTGTTACATTCGGAATAACTTCTTTTTTAGCCAGTTTCAGTGCGGCCTTTGTTTTTTCCATCTCAAATACGGTTGCCTTTGCATCCGGTCGCCGGGAAAAAGCCAGTTCTTTGATGGTTTGTTTATCAGGCAACGCCGGCACATCTGATGGTAAAGCGCCTTGAAGTGACAAATAAAGATCAGGTGAGCCTCCGATTAATTCTTGCAAGGCAAGAAGGGCTTCCCGGTGTTCCTTCTTACTCTGGAGAAAGTCTCGCTTGGCTTTGCTCAATTCCACTTCGGCGAGATTTACATCCAGGCCGGAAATGTCACCTGCCTGATATTTGATCTTTGTGTAGCCAAGCAGTTCTTCCTTCAGGTGAACGATCTCCAGTGCTAGCCCGCTTTTCTTCTTTAAGGCAATCACTTTGGTAAATGCATCTTTCACCTCCGAAATCAAAACCCGTTCTTTGTCCTTGATTCCGGCTTGCACGCGGGCAAGCTCATTTTCCGCCACGGCAATTCTTGAGCCTCTCTGACCGGCAACTTCGAATTCTTGGGAGAGTTTGAATCCATAGTTTGTGAAAGCATCACCATCTTCCCCCGGAGGTCTTTCCTTTTTCGAGATATTACCTTCGACTGACGGATTACTGATTAACAGTAGCCTTGCTTTTTCCAGCTGGCCCCTGGCAGAACCGTCTTCAAGTCTCAGTATCTGGAGATCGGGATTGTGTTGAAGAGCTTGCTGCACTGCCTCTTCGACCGTCATCGAATAAGCTGGTGTAACAAGAAAAAACATTAATAATATAGTTATACTTAAACGTTGCATGAATTCACCTCGTGCATAAATATTGATATTAGGTGCAGGTATTTCAGCGAAATTCTACTAGAAATCCGATTGAAATGGCGCTGCAAAGAAATGACTTATGCGAGGAAATTCTGAGGCGGTTTATGAATAGAACAATGCAATTCGGAAAGGGGTTGTTCTATGGTGATACAATCACTCTTAGCGACCAAAATATGCACCTGTGGAGAGTAAATTTCAGTGTCTAAAATAGAATTGGAACAGATCGAACATGAGAATTTATGGCCTTGCTTAGTGGAAGTGTTTGATTGGGAACAACCTTTCTTGGAATAGCTCACATCAACATGAGAGGTCTCGATATGAGAGATGGTCGTTACACCCCGGAAGGGAACATTACCTATACAGTCGGCACACAACATGCTGTCGAGCATAGGTGTAACAAGGTAAATAAGCAGAACGGCTAAAATTGTAAGACGTTTAAGTTTATTAAAATACACTAACTTTTTCCATCCTTATTATAATCTCAAATCCAAATTTCCAAGAGGAAAGATATCCGCATTATTATATACATTAACTTCATCCAAACACTATTGGTTTAATAGTAATTGCGCAAATGGGTTTTGTCAAGAACTTCTATTTTATCGCTACCCTCTGGATAAAAGCATTTTAAGTCTCCATTTCAAAATGAAGATAGTGGTTTTAATAAGAACTTCTTTTGTGAACGGAACTATAGGAAGCGCAGATTTGTATGTCAAGAAAAATTTGACCACCAAATGCAGCGTGCAGAATGAATGACCATGCTGAAGATTTTTTGATTGTTGAACAATCTGGGTGCCCAAATTTTCAAACTAAAAGAGACAATAGAACAGGAGATAATTAAGAAGGCCATCACTAATATAGAACCACTGTATAGGCAACAAAGAAATCTATCTTATAATAAAAGCAATACAGCCGATCGCGGTCCAGTGGGCCGCTCCGGTTCAGCTTTTTGTTGCACCTTTCAATTGGAAAGAAACACACTACCGGACATAACGATATTGCAACATTGTAGGTGACAGAGATAACCGACATAGTTCATATTTACCTTAATCTTGCCTGCACAATACGGGTAGTAATCTGCTAGACAAGCACATCAACCAAGAATATTGACTCCAATAAAAAGCAGTGACATATACTGTTAATATCATCCCTTTGCTGACCAGAAAGCGTGTAGGAATCGGATAAATCTTACTTCTCTTTCACTGTAGCTATGGCACGCCATACTTTATAAGCATACCAATTACGCTTATTTTTACTACTTGCATTATAGCAGCCAACTGCTTCCCAAGTATAACCATATCTTTTCATACACTCGGCTAAAATCCATGCTCCTACATTAACACTATAACAGGGATCTCCTAATCGTGACCATGCATCGGCACCCAGAACTTTATACCACCTGGAGTTGATTTGCATTATACCGTAATCATAAGATCCGTTTTTATTCCAATTGACGGCACCTGGATCAAAATTAGACTCTACCTTGGCAATTGCATATAAAATATCCGCAGAAATATTATAACGACAGGCGGCTTCATCAAAGCAAAAACAAAAAGCGTCATATGAAAAATAAAATATTATAATAATCGGAATCAATAAATATTGGGCTACTATTTTAGCCATACTCGCCTCTAATTAATAAAAGACATATCCAGCCGCCCGCTAGGTTTATCAGATTTCTTAATGCGTTCATCCGCACCAAAAACAACATCATCTGCCTTTTCCACCGTTTTTTTATAAATATCAACTTTCTTAATCAAATTTTCCAAAAGCATATCGTTTCTGATTTCTAAATATTGGTTTAAGACAGGATAGAAAACATAGGGAACTTTCACTTTACAGTAATCGTAATTACTTAATTTTAATATCCCTTCCATATCCGGAAATTGTTGAAATACAGATGGCAATACTAAAGGCTTTGTTTTTGAACTTCGGGTAAAAGTAAGGCCATCTCTTACGTCCGAAGGACCCATGGACATGGATTCGCCGGATTCCAATACTTCGGTTTGTCCTATCGCATCGGAAAAATATTTTGCCGTTTCCGGCTCCGCAATAGACAATATTAATTTGGATGCACATCCGTTAACAATGGATTGCCGGCTTTCTTTTCCATAAACTTTTTCTATTTGTCCAATCTCCTGAGTTCCAATCCAAACTGATGCGCCCTTTGATCGTGCCCGTGTTAATAATTCTATGATGGAGCTCATATTATTGAGAGAGCCAAACTCATCGAGGAAAAAATATATTCTGCGCTGATAATCATCCGGCATGGATAATACTTCGTGACTGGCCATTTCCAAGAGTAAGGTTAAAATAGGTTTTAAAACGTCTTTACTTTTGCTGTGATTGACTAAAAACAAAGTGCCGGGCTTTGGATCATGCAGCCACTTTCTAATGGAAAAACCACCATCCTCCGTCGCCATTAATTCTAAAATAGCGGTATATTGTAAAAGCATTGCCATGATGCCTTGTGTCTGCTTCGAAGATGAATCTAAAATCATTTCTCGGCCGGTTCTTCCTTCCGGAATTGTATTTAATATTTTGACAATTTTACTTGCTCCCGATGACAATACGTCCCATATATTGGCATTGGAATATATTTTATTGCGGTAACAATAATACAATATTCCGCGAAATACTTCTCGGGAAGCATTAGCCCAAAAAGGATCTCTGCTTCCCCCCGACCCGGGGATCATGCCGTGACAAATAACTTGTTCAATATCCAGTTTTGATGTGCAATCGTTAAAGATAGTCCAGCGCGTTGATCTTTCATCAATGGGATTAAATATGATATCCCTTTCTTTATTGTAATTTGTCGGAATATAATCACCTTTGTTGTCGTAGAGAATAATCTTTGACCCGATCGTTTGTAAATGAGCAACAACTCTTTTAAGAGTTTGAGTTTTACCAGACCCCGTTCTTCCCACAATAAAAAAATGTTTCGTCTCATCGTCAACGGGAGTTTTAATATCAGCAATAGGTATTGATGTCTTTTTCTCATTCAATAGCTTCAATAATTTGTATAAAGAGATGAATTTAGCACCGTCAATATATTTATCCTCTTCCTGTTTCATGGATCTATTTCTAAAATAGTGAAGAGTGAATACGCTGATCGCAGTCAAAATGATGAAAAAGATGGTCAGATAAAAAGGCAGAAGTTGAAATAACTCCTGCCAAAAAATATCCCATGCTGGCTGGAATACTGTCATTGTATTATTAATCAATCCCCACCACATGTTTTCCAGACACCAACCGCTGATCCGCCAAAATCTGTCGTCAGGTATCTTGAAAAAATAAAAATTCCAATCTCCTAAATTGAAAATAATTAATAATGTAACGCCTGCGCTGAACAAGCCGGATACAAACAAAATCCACTTGAACATTTTCAAATTCATCTGGAGAAAACTAATCCAGGTTTCAAATCCCTTAAATGCTTGTATATGATGTTTGTTATCCATAATTTGTTCAACGCTATATGGCGAGCTTGCCTGTTTTTTTATAATCGTCTAATATTCCCTTGGCTGTTTTAAATATCTCCACCCAGGCATCCACACCCTTTTCTTGACGAATATCTTCAGCCACAAGAGCACAATTCATGATGAGCAAATTCATTAAAGATTTAATATCGCCTTCCACTTTTTTTAAATTGATAATCGTCTTTTCTTTTTCTTCCTGTTCATAGGCAAATATTATTTTTTGCCGAATTAATTCCGACAGTGAGCAATTTTTATCTGCCGCTTCCTTATCCATTTTCGCCCTTAGCTCACCGATAATTTTAGCTCCAACAATCTCTCCCACGTTTAAACCTCGTATCCATATGTTTACATTACAAAATTGTCTTATGTTATCCTTGCTGCTTTAAATAATATTTAAAGCTTATTGTTTAATTATATCAGCCACTAATAATCATTTTATTGTCCCCTTTTTTAAACTTTATGCAGAAATATTCTGCGTAGGGTCTCCGAAAAAAACCCGCGTACTCTTCCCTTAACCCCTACCTAAGTTGTTCACTCCCAAACATCCAACAGGTGATTATTAAATTTCCATTCCTTTCTCGAAAGAATTACTGTTCGGAGGCATTTGTTTTATGGCGTATCTATCTTTTTCCATCCGGGATAAATCTCTCTGCTGTTGAGAATCATCAACATCTTTTTCAACTTTAGAATAAATATTTATTCCATTTTTCATTTCATCGTTTTGGATTGTATGATCAAGTGTGGATTTTTTATCCTGGGGCCGGGAGGCATGTTTTGTTAATTGATCAACATCATCGGTTAATAAATAAAAATCATCTTTAGCCCGGGTAGCAGCAACATAAAATGAATTAAGATTGACTCGATCGGCAAGAGCACTAAAGATAACCTTGGAATATGATCCTCCCTGTGATTTGTAATCAGTAATGGCGTAAGCATGATCGACATAATTATAGTGATTTAAATTTACATTGATCCGATTTTTACCGACGCTTACATTGATAATTCCGCTTTCATCAATAGAATTGATTGTTCCGGTTTGGCCATTATTAACGCCAATTAATTTATCATTTTTCAAAAACATGATGTGATCGCCTTTGGCAAATTCTTTTATTGTATCTGCTGACCCGGATATTTTATCTCCATTTTTAAACATATCTATTTTTTGGATAGAACCGTTATCCAGAGTGGCGGTAATTGTATTATTGTTTAAATCAATACTGGTTATTTTACCGGAAACTCCTGACTGGATACCGTTGAAAGATTTTTTAATATGGATGGTATTGTCGATCTCGTAATGAGAAGAAAACCGTTTTTCAATTCCCACCAGAGAAATAGGTGACTGGGTATTAAATAAGAAACCTTTGCTGTCGATTAAATTGTTATTTATCAAATAAGATCGGATATCAGAATTTAGAACATCTTTTTCCTTATTAGTAGATGTAACAACGATGGAATTGGAAGGATCATTCTTGTATAGTTCTAGAATTATATCTCTGCGATCATTAAAAGAAGTTCTTTCATACAGTTTATCATTTTCATTGATCAGATTTACCGCTTCATTTATTTTATATTTGCTTTTCGTAAGCTCCGCCAATTTAATCGTATAAGCGTTTTTCTGACGAATTCCTTGAGATAATTTAACCACATGAATATCACCTTTTTCCTGGGCATCCTGAAAAGCACGTCCGGCATCTATCGCCTGTAATTGTTTCATGTCACCCAGCAAAATTAACCGGGCATTATCATCAACAGCTCTGTCCATCATGGAATGTGTCTGTAAAGAACCCAGCATCGAAGCTTCATCGATAATTCTTAAAGAAATGCCGCTTTCTTCGGATTTATGGAACAAAAAAGAATCAACAGTACTACCTTTGGCACCGGTCGCGCTGACAAATTCCTCGATGGCTTTACCTGTTTTGGAGTGGCCGGTTAGAGCAACAAGTTTTTCCTCGCAGGCAGCGGCGACGGCCTTTAAAATAGTTGTTTTACCGGTCCCCGCGTCTCCCTGGACAACGATAAACTGATCAGGGGAAGTCATTACATCAATAAACAGATTTCTTTGATCTCTGGTCAGACCGGAGGGTGCAATATTTTTATTATTATCTTCAAAGCTGTTAATAAATATTTGAGCTTCTTCTTTACTCATTAAGGGCTCCACATTTCCTTTTCCTGCTTCCAGCATCAGTAAAATATCTTTTTCTGTTTCAATCATTTTGTCCGTGCTGAAGATGCCAGGCGCTATTTCAGTAAATAGCCTGTCGCTAACCGCATTCTTATCAATCTCGTTAGTGATGTCTTTTTTATTATATTTACCCATTGAGAGAGCCAGGCTGTGTTTCATTAATTCAGAAGTAGTAAAGGTAGATTCAGCGGCGGTAAGATCATTAACAACATGACGAATGACACTGTTTATGGAAATATGATTGACAATTTTATTATTAAACGCTGCCGCAACCAAGGACGCCAGTTTATCCGGGGGATAACCTATATCATTGGCTTGCTTATTCCAGGAATCCATCAGATATTCTTTTGTTAAGTCTGATTTTTCCGGTCTGGTTTCCAGTGTGGCAATAACCTGTATTTTGGGGTTGGTTTCCGGAATGTGTTTATTGTCTAAAAACTCAGCTTCCGCTTGTTTGATATTGGCGGTTCTTTTGGAAAATGTGTCTATTAACTCTTTAGGCACTCCGGCGACCTCGTATAATCCATTTGGTTTAATTTCTATGGCATAACCAATCTCCGATAAACCTTTAGCCATGCTGGCGTTATATACAGCGGTGATCTCCTTTTGATTTTTAAAAATGTCATCATTATACAGAGCCCTATAGGAACCATCTTCACGTTGAACTATGTTGCATATCAAAACATGAGTATGAGAATTAGGATCGTTTTCCCGGCTGGTGGAATGTTCATAAGTGGAAAAAATACCTTTTCCGGCAGCATGGACAACATTAACCTGGTAGTTTACCGTTTCCCGGTAGGCAATGTAGTTATCATCGATATGTTTCACCACATCTTCAACAGCGGTTGATCTAACGTTCCTTATTCTCTCGTCCCCGGCCAGATGTTCCATAATGGAAACGCTTTTCGGATCGGAAAAGACAAAATCAACGCCGGCACGGTGTTCTGTTCGCCCCGCCGCGGCATAGGTATCCTGAACAATTTGCTCGCCGGTTAAATCATTTCCGTTGATGACATTATTGAAATCATCCTTCAAAACAACAGAGCCGGTCTCCAGGCCCAGAGACTCGCAGCCCCCTCCCAGCCATCTGCTGTTGTCTTTGTCGCAAATAGGATCCTTCTCATAATAATATTTACTCGCTGCCGTTGCCGATTGAGTAACCGGTCCCATCATAAATTATTCCTCAATTATTGATTTGATGTTTAATTTCAGCACTTCATAGTCTTCCGGCCAGCCCTGGGCAGCAAAAGAAGTAACTAAATTATGCAATTTAATTCTCTCGCCATTAAGTCTTTTTTGTTCAGCGGCTTTAGCTTTCATCTTTAATGATTCAATTTTCTTCTCCAGCGCATTAATTTTCTCATCAACATCAGGATTCAATTTATTTTTCTCCTTCACAATATTTTTCATAATGAGACTCCTCCATTTATTGATCAACTATTGGGGATTTCATAAATACTTGTTTCATGGCGGTCTTGAATTCCGGCCCGGAACGATCACTGTTTCTGAATAGATTTGGATTGCGATACATAGAGCTGTTGAATCTGACATTACTGATGCAACACTTTTGGCAGTTTTTCTGGCTGCAGCAAGATATTTATTTTGTTCATTAGTAGGGAGTTTGGAGAATTCTTCTTTTGCTTTTTGAAAGCTCATCTTCTCTGTATCATTTTTGGATTCTTGATCGGCTGTCATATTTTTCTTTTGTTGTAAATCATGCCAGCCTTCAGGTATTTCCAATTGGCCATTCATTAATTTTTTCTTCATAAAATGACTTAGTGAGCATTTATTTTTTATGCCCTCGCCATTGGGGTAAGCAATTCTCAGGAAGTCTTTGATAATTTCATCCGCTTCTGCTGTAGTTGACGGTACCGGAAATGTCTCTTTTGTGGTGAATTCGGTTTTTTCTTTTGCAGAAGATTCCGACAACGACGACTCGTCATTTGTTGTTGTCGTAGTCTTTGTAGAAGTCTTTGTTGTATTCTTTGTATAAGATGGTGCCAAATTGGCACTATCGAATGCGCCAATTTGGCATGTCGAACGTGC
The DNA here is from genome assembly GCA_002840565.1 of Deltaproteobacteria bacterium HGW-Deltaproteobacteria-12. Lineage (GTDB taxonomy): Bacteria > Desulfobacterota > Syntrophia > Syntrophales > Smithellaceae > MVRV01. Next base: position 13,460 of record PHBK01000022.1, read on the forward strand.
CAAATTGGCACCATCGACAACCGTTTTACGTTGATCGCTGTTTACGACTGAGGAATTCTTCTCATTCTTCTTATAAGATGTTGTTATTGTTCCTGTAGTTGTAAGAGCATTTATAAGAGGGTGATCATAATTTATGGAGTACCATTTTGTTTTATCCAAATTATACTCGTTATAGTTGGCAACAACGATCAATCCTTTTTTTTCTAGAGTAAGGAAGATACGCTGCAGGCTCCGAATAGTCAGGAAGCTGAAATAGTTCTCTTGCCACTTTTGGTAACTGTTCCAAACCCAAATGTGACCATCATGGATATCTCTTTCACTTTCCTTAGGGTGTTCCCGATGACGCGCTAGTTTCAATCGGATTAAAAAATGCAGTTGCTGGAGAACAACGGCACCCTCTAAGCCAATCGCCCTGGCCAGTGAAGGTAAAACTACAAGAGGCGCTTCATCAAGCAACAGTTTGCCAGTCTGTGGCTTAACAGACATGGTATTTGTCATTTTTATCTCTCCAAAAAAATAAATTGCTTTCTCGCAGCTAATAAACTTTCTGCTGATGTACAATTCCTTGACTTTTAGTTAATAGTCGAGTAGAAGCTTTCACATTCAAAACTTCTAACCAACTTCTAACTAGTTTTGGAGTATTGATTTTATTAAGTAATTTGCCCTATGTAGTAGATTCGAATCCTACCGGGCGTACCAGAAAAAACAAGGGCCCTTAGCTCAGCTGGTAGAGCAACTGACTCTTAATCAGTAGGTTGTCGGTTCGACCCCGACAGGGCTCACCAAAATACAAGGCAATTCGAGTAGTTAGCGGGTTGCCTTTTTCTTCCCATTTTTTCTGCCTTCCATGTAGCCCCTATGTAGCCAGCATAGGAATAAAAAAAGGCGGATGTTTTCACACCCGCCCCGGCCCCTGATCATGATAAGATCATACTTGCGCCTTTAGCGCCTTTTCCCTGATTTTATCTATCTTTTTATGTTCTGCAGCTAGAATGTCCTCGACCATATCCATAATTACAACCGCTTCATCGTCACACGTCATTTCGGATAGTTTTTTAATTTTCGTTATGGTCAGCGTAAAACGATTATAAAGATCATTAAATGAGCTGTAAGGCACTGTCTTGTTCATGCTGCCACCTCCTTTGTGACCCTCGATAGCTTTTTCCCGCGTGATAGTTTCTTCTTTTTTCATCTTAACACCTCCATAAATAAAAAACCCCGGAAGACTTCTCACGGCCATAGGAGCCGCCTGTAATGTCACCATTACAGGAATCTTCAGGGGGTTCTTTAAATAAGTTAGTTTTCATTTTGCCCATGTTTTGAGATTGCTTTAATGCGTTAATGCCACAATGCGTTATATAAGTCAATCATTTTTTTTGATTGACTCGGTGCCCTGTTTAAACTATTGTACCTCCATGGCAAAAATCACTTACAATACAAGGCTTGAAGAAGATCTCGTTAAAAAGTTCAAGATACTGGCCATCGAACAAGGGAAGCGTCAAAACGATATCCTGGAAGAGGCAATTCAAGACCTTTTAAAGAAGTACGAAAAGCAAACCAAAAAGAAGTAACTCGTTTAAATGCCCTACAAGCCGTTTTCATCTTTGGTCTAATCCAGCCTTGGCCGTTTCTACCTCCTTTATGTGTTCAGAGGCCCCCTCTTGCCCATTTTGTTATATGCCTGGTTGACTATCCCGACAATCTGGTTTGAGTGCTGAGAAAGAGTCTGCGTAACGCTCTTGCTGTCCATTGCGTTGACGGTCAAATGCACGTTGGTATGATATTCACCGCCCCCGTCTCCGCTCGTCTTTATTCCCAAGTCACCATTGGCTGTTCTGGCAAGCGGCATGACGGCCTCTGGCCCAGCCTCACCCATTAACCCCGCCCCGCTCGCCATCGGGAATACAGTCGGCCCCGTAACAATGCCACCCTTGGCAAAAGGAACAAGATTGCCGCCGGAGAATACATTGCCTTTTGCGGCCATAGCAGCAATGGATATGGCAGAAACTACAGCTGTCCCTAGCCATTCAAAGAGTGGTTTGGTAACTTGTTGATAAACTAACATCCTGAGCATGTCCGCGATCATGGAGTTAATCATATCGCTGAATGACGCTTTCCCCGTCATGGCGAAGTCGACAATTGCCCTTGCGGAATCCTTACCCCATCCATCAATGGTTCTTTTCAGGTCGGAAAATCCATCTTCTGTCTTTTTCAATCCCTGCTGTAAATCATTCCATGCCTGAGTAGCCGCTCTTGAGTAGGTCTCATAAGAGAGGCTCCCCATCATCAGCAGGCCGTCCAGTTCGGCCAGTTTATCAGCATATCTTTCCATAGGAGTCATGACGGCCTCAAAGACGCTCCGGCCTTTTTTGGCAAAATCATCTTGAATTGACTGTGATATTTCAGCGTTCTTTAATTGCTCTTTAATATAGTTTTCGTTCCACTCCTCTAGGGCCGCCCACTTGCTCGCCTCGTCTTTAATATAAAGATCAACGGCCAGCTTATGAGCGTCGGAGGCATCCTTCTCTGCTTTAATCGCAGCTGCTTTTTTAGCGTTTTGAGTTTCGAGTGTTTTTCGCAGGTTGGCAGCGTTAGATTCCTGCGCCGCTTTTTCCTCTGCTTCGTTCTTTCTCCTGGCTGCTCTCTCCTGATCGGCGGCATCAATCAAGGCCTGCCTTTGCTTTATCAGCCCATCCATTTCCTTTTTAAGATCGTCAACATTCTGCATATACCCCGTAGTCGGATCATACCTCGGAGTATCAATGGATTTTTGCAATTCCTTTATTTTTTTATCCAGACTGGGGACGAACAGAGCATCACCCAGTGCGCCCATGGAAATCCATAGGGCGTGTAAGGCCCCGCCCTCATCGTAGGCCATGCGGATTATTTTCAGGTATTCATTCAGATGCGGTAATATTTTAGTAGCGATTGAGCGTCCAAAGGACTCGGCGTTGCTGGTCAGGTCTGTTAGCTGATCATTGAAATCCTCCGCGGCCTTTCCTGCCGCCGTTGAGAGCTCAAGCCCCAAGTCCCGCGCCCGTTGCTGCAAAGCCTCAAGCCGATTCGCCCCTTCATTCAGCGTCGGGATTAAATCAGCGCCCGCCCTGCCGAATATCTGCACTGCGGCGTTTGTCTTTTCAATGCCATCGGGTAACGCTCGAAACTTAGTGGCAATGTCTTTTAAAATATCTTCGGATGACCTCAGTGCTCCTTGCTCGTTTTTCAGGGAAACGCCCAGCGCCGTAAACGTGTCCTTTGCTGTCCCGGTTCCGTCGGCTGCCTCTGCTGCGTTTTTCGACAACCTTATAAACCCCTTGCCGAGCGACTCAAGGTTCGCCCCTGTCATTTCCGCAGCGTATTTTAAAGTTGATAGCGACTCTGTTGAGATACCGATCTTCTGGGACATCTCGGATATTTGGTCTGCGGTATCGATTGATTTCTTGATAAACATGGCAAAACCAGTTCCGGCGGCCAGTGCTGCCATTCCCCCAAACTGATTTATCTTTGTAATCGTATCGGAGAAGGAATCCTTGACCTTGTTCATGGCCGCAGTTATGCCTCTGGCGCTGGCCTCCGCTGCCTTCTTTGCTTTGCTTAAATCAGATTCAAATGCCGCATGATTTGCGGATAGCTCCACGCGCAATGCACCCACAGGCTCAGACATTTTAAAACCCTCCTTTTTTATTCGTAATTATTAATCTCCAATTAATAAGACCGGGAGAGGGGAGACGGTGCTGAAAACATGACACCGCGCGGGCCTCACGGTTGCCGCCCACTCCCTGGTCTATGTTAAAGTTTTTAACGTGCCGCCAAAGTCACAAAAGGTGAAACGGTCGTGGTCCCGTCTTCCAGGGTCAACGGTGCATCCCATAGGGGCTGGCCGTCATGGCGTTCAATAAGCCGTGCCAAGAGTTCATCTGTTGTGAAATGAACGTGAATACTCGTGTCAAAGCGCATTTCCGACCGGAGACCTACAACGTATTGACTCAAATCGGCAAGAATGACATCACCCTGGTCCCCTAACTTCTCTGTCTTCTCTGTGAAGATGACCGGCCTCGTGAGGATTTTCCATACGCCGCCCGACTCACTGAGAACCGGGATTGCATTGCCGCCGGTTCCTACTGCCATGCTGAGCTGCAGGAGTTGCGGGATTGCTGAAACCTGGATGATCCAAATGGAGTTATTGAAGGATGCGGGATGTAGCCGGCCAAGCATCTTCGTGAAATTCTCCCAGCAGAGAGTGTCCTCCCGCTGCCCACTTTCTTTTGCAACTACGATAGTACAGCCTGCATTGAGGATACCCAGGGGCTGGCCGGCGCCGGTTCCCTTCAGGAAGGCTCGGTCTCGATACCATGCCAGGCCCTTTCCGCAGATTTGAACGATCTGCCCTTCTCCGCCCGGTATATCGGCAGCCAGTTCACTAGAGAAGCGGAGAAGCCCTGTCAGTTTCTTCGCGTTCAACTCCATGTTGCGCGTTTTTGGGCTGGCCTCATCGATCGTCCCGGCCTCTGCAGTATAGCTTGCAGTAAAACCACCATACAGGGAAGTGCTATGGTTGCCGATAGTCATGGCCGGAATCTTGATTGATGCAGACTTCATCGGCTGAACGAAGCACCGCGGCATAATGATCTCATTTTCTAATGAGATGTTGTGGATCTTTTCTGAATACTCTGTCGGCACAAGAAAGCCCCCGTCGCTGGGCACCGTCTCACTCATTGCTGCGCGTATAAGTTCCGGATGGTGCCGACCAGAGAAAACAGCATCGAAGAAATTGATGCTCTTATCTTCCCATTGATACCTATCGGCCGCACCATAAAGGCTCCGATGATCCTTTGCCTCGACCGGGCCGCGTAAAGCGTAACCTCTGACATCTTTAATACCCAGGCTGCCGCCTAAATTCTGGAGAGTCAACGGATCACTCACTGGCAGTTTTTTCCGTTCCTCAGAAATAGCAACTTCAAGTTCTGCAACTATACCGGCTTCTTTCGTGGTAAGAGGCCGACCTTCTTCTTTGGCTCGGTCTTGAATTCTGGACATCGCCGCAGATGCATCTGCAATATCTTTTTTTATTTTGTCGTAATCGTACATTTTAAAAACTCCTTTTTCGCCAATTGGCGAAATCAATTTTATTTTACTGCTGCTACTCTGCCGCCGATCTCTGTACTCCCTTCTGGCAACTTCCCGTTGTTCCTGTGAAAATCAACATCCCGTCAATTTTTTCACGAAAGAAACTCTTTAATCGGTTCGCCAAAATTTCCAGACTCTTCCCGGCAACGTCCCGTTGATCCTGTGAAAAATGACGTCCCGTCAATTTTTTCACGAAAGAGCTTTTAATTCCGACTTCCCTTGCAGGCAAGGGCACTGGCTACATTTAAATCACATTTTTTTCTGAGTGCGATTCATAAACTTTTTTGAGGGCGATTTTACACACGAAGGGCCGAATCCGGTTCATTCGCATAAGCTCCCAAAGGCTAAAGCCGCCCCCCGTTTGAACATTTTGAACATTGTTCTATTGATTATCATCATGTTTCAGCCTAACATATTATATTTAAACGATATTTTGATATTTGATTAATAATCAAATAATCATACAGCAAAATTAATTCTGTGACTGACATCATGCGCGGTTTCGCTGTTTCGCGTTCTGGTAAGGCTAAAGGCCCCCCGGTATACCCTTGTTATCATTTAACAATTCCCCTTTTGCCTGCAAACTTAATCCATTGCTTTTTTCCGGCCTGCTGCTGGAGCTGCCGCCATTGCCTGCGCTGTTCTTTCGTCGCCTTCATATTAGTTCATCCCCTGAATTTTGTGATATTTTAACCAGCGGTTCATCTCATACGCAACTTGTGTCATCAGCAACCGCTGATACTGCCTTATCATCTCGATCTTTTCCCGGCTGTGGGGCAATGCCTTCAATTCCTTCAGCATTGACTCCAGACCGGAGACACAGAGAACATCAGACTGTTCCTTCCCCACCGTTGCTTTGATCGCTGCCAACTGGTCATTGAAATGTTTAGTTTCCATTTTTGTTTTCTCCTTTGGTTATTATTTCAGGATTACAAGTGCAATCGGATAAGTTATGGCTTCGTAATGCTGGACACCCGTTATCATGCTTAATAATGACATTGAGTATCTTTCCCGGCTCAATACCCTTGAATGAGGAAATTAGTTTTTGTATTTTATTTTCGAGGCTATCCATAATTAAACTCCACCCTTTTAGGATTATGGTTTACACCCTATAAAGGGGTGTAAAACTAAAATCCTCAAACTGAAATGAGGGCTTTAGCTTTACGGCAGTGTTTTGTAATGCTATAAACCTAAAAACCTGATTGATATTTATTAATCTATTCAATAACATAAAGCTTTGCGCCCCTCGCGCCTTCTCTGACTTTTAATTTCCCTTTTTTAACGAGACTGCCCAAAATTAAGCGGAGACGGTTTTTTCCTACCCGTAACGCTCGATTTGCATCCTCAATAATAATTTTTTGATTGCCTAGAGGCCGTTCCGACACAACATCCATTATCTTTAATTCTGCTGCCCGGTCAGAAGATACATCTTCCACTTGCACAACATCAAACCATGCTCGATATAGTTCGTTTGTGCCTTCTTTGTGATCGTAGTTAAATTCAGCGGCAAAGGGATAAACTTCAACATCCCGGCTTTTAGTGCTTTTGATATTTATGGTATTGCTATCCGGGTCACGTTCCACCAATAAGCAAAGGTCAACTGCCGATTCAATAGAGGAATGTCCGCGGAGTGTTTCGCCAGCACGCGCAGATTGGCTTTTCCGTTGATGATGTACTACAACAACTGCCGCACCGGTTTCCTCTGCCACCCTGCGCAGGTTAGACATAACGGCTATCATTGCATCAGAATTTTCGTCTGCACCCGGCGAAATTAATCCCAGGTTATCAATTATCAAAAATTTAATACCAAGCGACAGCATCCGCTTTATTAAAAGGTCAGTGTCTTTTGAGTTTCCAGCATTGTATGGAAGCATGGATGTATAATAGAATGAGGCTTCTTCTGTAAGGTTTATACCGCGTGCCAATGCCTCGAAACGCTCATGCGTGCGCCGTTTCCCGTTGTCAAGGTCGACCCACAACACCGGTATTTTTTTAACGGCCTTGCCCAACCACTGAAGACCGCCTGCTATGTGCATAGCAGTATCGGCAAGAATAAGTGATTTTAATGTTCCAGGATGGCCATAAACCAAACCTAAACACGGCAAAGGGAATAAACCGTCAACAGCGTAATTGAGTGGCTCACGTTTAGCGAATGCGTGCGATAATGTGCAAATCTCTGTCTCCCACGGATCCCCTGCGAATGTTTCAATAAAATTAGTTTCCATAGTACGCCTCTATTTGTCCGCAATTGCGGACATTATTATTCTGCCATGCCTCCCGCTGCTGGTCGGGTTCGAGGCGGGCGAGGGGAATGGTTTGACGCAGACTTGACGGAGAATCATTTTGTGCAACGTGTTTCACATTATCAACAACCGATGCTGCATCAATCAGGTAATAGGCATTTCTTCTGCTAAAATCCCACCTGCTTTTGCAGTACGCCTCAAAGGTATCGAAGCCAAGAACATCCAATTCATGCTCGATCTGTGGAAGCAGCGCCAGTTTATCGGCCAACCAAAAAGCCAGGCTTTCCGGGAGAGGTTTTCTCCGGGAAGCACAAATCCTTAAATGATTAATGTCAATCAGCTCATCGCATAGCTCAATGTATGTCTCCATCCGCCATGCCTCGAAAGCCTTCTTTAAAGCCTTCTGCCGGGCTATTTCCGGGTCAATAGGCTGTGGCCTGCCCGGAGTAATTCCAAGATATTTACAGGCGTCTTTAAAGGTCAATCCGGTCTGTTCCTGTACCAAATCCAGAGCATCGCCGTGGGCACCGCAACCAAAACAATGGAAATTCTGCCTCTCGACTGATAGCCTCGCCGACGCGGTCTTTTCCCCGTGGTGTTTAAACCAGTAAGACTTTCCCCGCTGCTGAAGATCAATGCCCAGGCGTTCGGCTGTCTGTATAATGTCCGGCTTGTCGATCATTAAACGGCACCGATGACACGCAGACAATCAGCCTTCGGCCAAAGCAATCTCTTATTCTTGAGCTTGTGGGGGATGACGTCCAAATAATGCCCATTGATACAATAGGCACGGCGGATCGTCTGACTTTCGACGCGTACCATTGCTGCATATTCTCTTGTGGTTAATGATTCTTTGTTTTCTGTGTTTTCCATGTGAAGCCTCCTTTCGTTAGCTCCACCTTAAAACAATTAATTTTAATAGAATAGTGTAAGCAGTTCGCTTTTTTAAGCGCTCAACTTACATTAGGAAGGATAGTTGATTAGCTTTTGGAAATGTGTTTACTTGCCTCGCGTAGCAGATGAAAGGCCCAATCGTTGTCAGATTCAGGAACGTCAGATTCGTCTTTTTTATGCTTTCGCGGTTTTTTGGATTCCGGCAGAAGGGTATTTAGCACTTTACAGAGCATGTTGTTTTTATACTTTTTTACGGCTATCCCGTTGCGTTCAAGTATTTTCCATAAATCCATTGTCAAACTTAGAATGAGGGGCTCTCGCTTGCTGAATTGTGTTGTCGTCTTGTTTAACTCTTGACAAGAGAAAGTCAATCGGATTAATCCTGATTTTAGATCAAATATCTTCGGTGAACAATAACGATTCAAATGCTGCTGTTCAAAAACGGATATCTTATCAAGGCGCTTTTTGAGCTTTTCACTCAATTTTTCTATTTCTTTCATATTTCGTTGAAGCTCTCCTCGGCCCTTTGGTTTGCTATATCGCTTCAATACTTGTTCGTAATTGTCAAAGACAGATAGAATTTCAGCAACGATATTTTCAGTCAATCCTAGTTCGATCAATTTTGTTTTCATCACTTCACCCCCTTGTCTGAAACGGAATAACTTTATTTTCTTCTTCCCCTGAAGCAATCCTGTTTAAATAGCGTTCCCATTTGAGCAAAGTCGCGCGTTTTTCTTTCATGTAATCATGTCGGTCGTAGTGCTGCGCCTGCACGCCGCTGATCCCGTGGCTCAATAACTGCGCCCGGATGTCGCGGCTTACGCCCAAACTTGCCAGCATAGTCTCAACTGTTCGCCGGATATCCCGAAGGTCAAACTGCTCTCCGCCCATAGCTGCGGCAATCTCCGTAACTCGCGGCCCCGGCATGGAAACATCAATCGGCGTTTTGTTTGTTTGTGAAGGGAAGAGCAGGGTTGTATCTTTTGACTTTGCCCGCTTGACAAGCTCGGAAACAATAGAAGATGCAACAGGCCCAAGCGGTAAAAGATGCTCGCGCGGTGTCCTGCGCTTGCCCTTCGGATCAAGCAATCGCAGCGTTTTTGTGTCTTCATTCCAGTCGGTAATTTCAGCTCTCAATAATTCGGCCATGCGCTGCCCGCCGGAACACAAAGCCAGCTTCAGGGCCATGTCAATAGTGTCTTCTTTGAGCGCTGCCATGTAAAGTTTTATTTCGTCTTTTGTTAGTGTTCGATTGCCTGGATTGACGGCAATTGTTGGAATTGGATCAACAGGATTGCTGTTTATATTAAATTTAATAAACTCACTCGGAAGTTTTGTGTCGAATGGTGCCCGCCGTCCGCAATTATATGCGGCACTGATGGTCGATCGTAATATTCCGGCTGTTCGTTCTTTGCCTTTTTCTCGGGCCTGCCGGATCAGCGCGGCTATATCGTGCGAAGTGATACTGATTGCCGGTTTTCCCGAAAGGGCAGGGTCAAGAGCCAGCAGGTGAACTTTGACGACGGATCGCGCCCCGGATGCTGATTTTTTCTTGCCCTGTGCATCTAGGTGATCGGTATATGCTTCCAGCAGGGCCTTTAAGGTGTATTTCTGATTTGCCTCGATAGCTGCCCTCTTTGCGGCTTTTTCTGCCTTGTGCGCCTGCTGCTGCTCGCGGGGGTCAATCCCCCGATCAACTAGCGTCTGAAGTCTCCGCGCTTCTTTGCGGGCATCGTCGATTGTCCACGCAGCTGTTTTGCCGATTGTCCAGCGGATGGTTGAATTGTAAGATTCACCCTTTTTGTTCTTTTGGCCTTTATCCAGCTTCCCCTCGAAGATAAAAGCCTTGATCCCCGAAGATGTAACTCTGACAGCCAGCCTGGGAAAGTCCTCATCCCATAAAAAAGCCTGTGCCTTACCAGACGGACAACTAAAAACCTTGATCCGCTCAATCGTTAAATTTTTGCGCTCCATAAAGCCTCCTTTCACCAACTGACTTTTTATCAGTATTTTCCATGTAGCCACCATGTAGCCAAATTATTACAATATCATTCAACGTAAGTCAACATAAAAAATGCTGTTATATGAGGTAATTGCTGGTTATGTCTGAATAATACAATTGTTTTCAATTGAAGTAAATATAGGCTTTTATTGACTCTTAATCAGTAGGTTGTCGGTTCGACCCCGACAGGGCTCACCAAATAAAACAAGGGGTTAGACAAATTGTCTGACCCCTTGTTTTTTTCATTGCTACCATATTGCTACCCTTTGGTGTGATTTTTCGTGATCTCTGGTGAGGTTTTAATGATGAATCTCAAAAGAGTGCTTTAGTGAAAGTCTTAACCTATTAAGTGATTTTATGGTCACCCCCGTTTAATCTCTTTCCGTTCACGAGAATCATACAGAGCACCCCATCTTGTAGTTTTCTGTATAGAGTTATGTTGAAAAAAAATCAGCTTTCCTGCATGTCACAGCGCATCATCCAGACGCGTCTTATAAGATCGCTCGGTATACGGCATTTTCCATAGGGAAAAAGTTCGTTTATAATTAATACGAGCAGAGATTGGACAAGATTGCTTCCCAAAACATTTGCTTTACCAAAATCTCCCAACAGGCTATATTTATAATTATTATATTCAATAACATGATTAATATAGGCGAACCTGTGAAGAATGTGCGCTCTTTTTAAGATTATGACATCCTGATTTGGAAGGTTGGTATTTGTTATTTTTCAAAAGGAGGATAGAAATGTCGGAGGAAAACATTGACATAAACAAAGTTCTTAAAACTGATGAGGAAACATCGGCCGGAAAAACAAAAGTCTCTCATAGAGACAGCGTATTGCAAGAAGCACTTTTGATAGATCAGTTGGTCACACAAAAACTGCAAGAGCAAAGATCTCTTGAAACCATCTTGCGTATGCAATTTTCCGATCATCAGAAATCAATTGATAATCGTCTTAAAGTATATGGCTCTATATTTATGATAGTATTGGCCCTACTCGGTATCTGGGGATATTCTGAGATCGAAAAATTTGTAAGATCACAAGTGGGAACACAGCTCGATGCCAGGCTCATCACTCCTGAAGTTAAAAAGACCATAAAAGACGCCCTAGAGACTCAAACAAAGGTCTTTGTTATAGGGAAAATTGATCCTCTCAACAAAACTATTAGCGGTGTTCGTAATGACTTGGCCAATCTTCAGACAACAGCCAAATTGATAGATCCTTTGGGAAGAACAGTAAGGGATCTATCAACAGAAACCAAATCAGCAAAGCTTGACGCAAAAAAAGTCTCGGAAGAGACGGCCACTCTTAGTCTTTACTACAACGTAAGAAGTGGTGAGAGATCAGCACTGAATCAATTAATCACTATTGCCAAAGACGATCAAAGTCGAAAGGGAAAATTGGCAAAAGCACTTTTGGATGACTCCAGTCTTTACTTTCAGGAGCATAAATACAACCTTACGCAATCACATGTAATGAGCGTGCAAACCAAAAAGCATTATCGGCCTGCAGCAGAAGAAATATATGATGGGATGTATAACCATAAAAAAGCCACTATGCGGGAAGCCTATATTAATGAAATAGGGGAAAGAAATTTTAAGTATTTTGTCCAGGATCTGGTAAAAATTGCCAGAGATGATCCTAATCTAAAAGTCGCGTGTAGAGCTGAGGCAATCATTGAAAAACTGACAGAGGAAAAGTTTGAAGACTTTCCTCCATATAATGAAGTGCAGCGATGGTGGGATGAAAAAGGGAAGAAGGATGTGAAATATTCAAATTCATTACATCGCTTAAGCGAAGTCCCTAAGAAATTTGGTATAGAGGAGTTTGACAGTATTATTCCACTTTTTGAAAAGATTATAAATTCTCAGCAGGGCATGTGTCGAAGTCATTCTTCTATTGCAGAAATGTACTTATCAAAACATGATAACTTATCTAAATTATCAAAGGGTGATAAGGATAAGGCCAAAGAGCATCTTAAGATAGCAATTGAAGAATGTGACGGCCAGAACCATGCCATTTTCCGATATGCCTCGCTTCTCTATGATGAAGGAAAGAAAAGCGATGTTATAGGCATGCTATCGAAGGCTAAGCCATATGTTCCAGATGTCATTGCTTTTGAAAAACTATGTCGCTCAACCTTTCCAAACATCACAAATGAAGATGGTTTCAAAAAGCTCTTCGAAGTCAAGTGAATATAATGTGGTCTAATAATATGAAAAACAAAACACTCGCTTTTTTTGGCATAGGAACTTGCATACTATCAGTCATAGCATCTGCTACTGATATTGAAGGTAATTCTGTTGCGCCGATTGCCTTACTTGTTGTATCGGGAATTGCAACAACAGTATTTATTGTTATGGCAATAATCCGCCTATGGAAAGAAGCAAAAAGTGCGACAATATTACTTGCATTTACGACTATTATATTTTTTATATTATCGCTGATTCAAGGTGTTGCTTCACTTTCATACGGAAGGTCGCTTATTATTCAATTGAATATAACCAAAGTAATTAATTTTATCGCATTTTTTTGGGTAATAATAAAACTTTTTAAGATGAAATAAATTGGAATTAACTCTCTTTCGATCCGTAATCCGCGGCATTGATGAATAACTACAATGGAATAGGTGGCGGTGGTTGCGAACTGGCGGGTTATTGTCGATAAATCCAAATTTTCCAACCATGACTTTTTTCGATAAGAAAAATTCTAAAAACCTTTGACAAAAGTTCTTTGTTTTACTATTTTATGCATAACTCCTCTGCCAAGGAAGGTACGAATAATATAGTGAAACGCGAGAAAACAAAGTTGGGCAAACTCGAAATCCAGCTTCTCTCCTATGCCCAACTGCGGAAAAAAGAGTTCATCGTCTCGGGTGAGATCGCCACAGCACTGGAGATCACCGCCGAACAGGAATGGAAGTTGCTCAATCGGATGGCGACGTCCGGGGTCATCATCCGTCTGAAACGAGGCGTCTACCTGGTCCCTTCACGCCTGCCTGTCGGTGGGCGTTGGACGGTCAGCGGTTATTATCTTCTCTCCAAGTTCATGGAAGTTATGAAAGGTCAATACCAGATCAGTGGGCCTAATGCGTTTAACTTCTATGGTTTTGACGATCAGATTTCGAGTCGGATCTACGTCTATAATAATAAGGTTTTCGGTGAAAAAGAGATCGGCGGAACGGATTTTGTTTTCATCAAGACCGATGCCAAACGACTTGGCTCGACGAAAAGCTTGAAAACAGCCGATGAAATTGATGCCGTCATGGTGTCCAAAACAAGGGCTCTGGTTGATGCCGTGTATGACTGGTCCCGATTCAACACCCTGCCGCGTGCCTATGGATGGATTGCCAAAACCCTGCAAAAAGAACCGGAAATAACTGTTGATCTGATTAACGATACACTCAAATATAGCAACAAGGGAACTACCAAACGGATTGGCTATTTGCTCACCCAGCTTAATATAAGGAATGATCGACTCAGTGAATTAAAACGAGTTATCAGCTCTTCCAATGCGCTGATCCCCTGGATACCAGGCCCGGCCGCAAAGGGCAGTGTAAATAAAGAATGGGGTTTGCTTGTCAATGGATCTATCCCGCAATAAGATGATTACCGCTCATGAAGATAAGGATTTATTCCGTGAGTCCGTGCTTTTTACCGCCGGCCAGACAGGCCTGAACACCAATCTCATCGAAAAAGATTATTACTGTAGCGTCCTCCTGCAGTATCTTTATCGGCAGCCGGAGAGTTCGCTCATTTTCCGGGGTGGTACCTGTATCGGCAAGGTCTATGCCGACTTCTACCGCCTCAGCGAAGATCTTGATTTCCTGATCGCGACGCCGCCGGAAGCAAATATTTCTATTAGACGGAAACGCATCGCTCCCTTAAAGGACTGGATTGCGCAGATATCAAAAGCCGTAAGCGTCTTTACACCACCTGATGCCTTCACCGGGCATAACAGTTCCCGGCAGTATGTTGCTTATGTGGCATACCCATCCATCTTTCTTTCGGAAGAACCGTCCCGCATCAAGATCGAAGTGGGATTACGCGAAACTACCTTAATTCCGCCCTCGCAAATGAAGGCTCGAACACTGTTGCTGAATCCTTTCACCAGGAAATCACTGGTTCCTGAGATCGATGCAATCACTTTAAACATGGCGGAGGCCATCGCCGAGAAATTACGGGCGGCATTGACTCGACTGGAGCCAGCCATCAGGGATTTCTTCGATATTGATTATCTTGTGTCGCAGAACAAGATAAATCTGAAGGATCAGCATCTGCTCCAGTTGGTTGCTGAAAAATTGAAAGTCCCGGGAAACCCGCCCGTTGATTTATCACCGGCGCGGAAAGACAAACTCAAAACCCAGATTAACACGGAATTGAAACCGGTGCTGCGTTCAGCCGATTTTGCAAAATTTAATCTTGACCGGGCATTTGATATAGCTACCAGAATTAGTAAATCTGTTAAGATGAATGTGTAGATTTTCATCAGTTGAACATAGAACTATATGGTTCTATGAAAAAGCAGATTGATAAGAAAATTGGCCCGGCAGGTCACGGATTTCAATGCCGATTCACAGCCTTTTCCAAAAATCAATTTTTATGCTACATTAGACACAAAAAGTGTTGATGACATTCTCGGCAAGTTCAAGATGTTAATAGATAGAAATGCTTGCGAGCAATAAAGGAAAGCCGATCTGCTCGACGCAAAAACGAACTGGGGAGGGAGACTGTATGATTATTAGAATAATCCTTATTCTCGCTGTATGGGCGCTCTATCTGCAGCCCGTCTTTGGGGCGCAATCCGCTATCGTCGATTCGTCTGGACAAGCCTGTATGGGGGAGGACAAGTCGCGCAAACAGACTGAGCAGGCAGCCATGGCCGAGGCAAAGAGGAAAGCGGTGGAAAGTGTCTCTACCCATATTCAGAGCACAACAGAGGTTAAGAACTTCGCATTGGAAAAGGACTTGGTTGCTGCTTACGCCAACGCTGAAGTTAAAGTCATCGAGGAAACAGAGAGCGGCTGGTACAAAGACCCGGTACTCGGGGACTGCTACCGTGTAAAAATCAAGGCGGAGATTACCCCGGCTGCCAGGTTCATTGGTCAGCCCGCAGGTCAGCCGGCCGTCAATCCGGAACGCGCCGAGCTCGAAAGGCGGGGGATTGAATATAAAACGGAGAACTTCCTTACGGCAATTAAAGAGGACAACTCGGAGATCTTGCTGTTGTTCATCAAGTCCGGAATCGATGTGAACGCGAAGACCAAGCCGGAAGGGATACCAGCCTTGCTCATGGCGATCCGGAAAGGGAATATTGAGATTGCCAGGGCAATCATCGGGGCCGGAGCCAACCTCAATACCACCGATAATTACGGCACTACGCCGCTGTATGCCGCCTCCGAGAAGGGGATTACGGAAATCGTGAACGCTCTTCTTGCCGGAGGCGCGGATGTCAATAAGAACGGTCCCGGAGCCCTGGTTGTTGCATCCCGGTGGGGATTTGTAGAAATCGTGCAGGCACTCCTGAATGCCGGTGTCGAGACAAAGGGTGAAAAAGCGATCAAGGCCCTGTCCCAGGCGTCAGACTATGGTCACACCGCAGTCGTGAAGCTGTTGGTGGAAAAAGGCACTGCTGTCAATGCCAGGGACTTCGCCGGCTATAACCCGCTGGCGCGGGCAGTGGAATCGAATAAGAAGGAAACCGTTCTTCTGTTGCTCGACAAGGGAGCAGATATGAACAACAGAGACAAATTCGGGATGACCCCACTCATGCGGGCGGCGCAGAGAGGGCACACGGACATGGTAAAATTACTGATCGATAAAGGCGCGGACAAGGGTTTAAAGGACAATGATGGAAGAACCGCGGTCATCTGGGCGGTCCGCGAGGCGGCGCAGGGCTCGCTGAAGATTCTGGTGGAGGCCGGGGCGGATATTAATGCAGTGGATAAGGACGGAAAGACCGCGCTTTCCCTGGCCCGACAGAAGAAAAATCAGAATCTTGTCAATATCCTGGAGAAAAAATAATAAAAATATTACTAATTATAGCAATGATGTCAGGCCTCATGACGGGACCGGGTCCTGCATATGGTCTGGATATACTGGAGAACAGGGAAAAAATTGAATTAATCAATACATGGAAGATATTTCTGCAAGCGGTTTCAACCAGGGATTTAAACAAAATAAGGAATATTTCTGTTGAGAAAATCCGCTGTCTTTCCTGTGTCGATAATACCGCGGAAGAAGACAGGGAAATAGAAAATCTTCAGACAACTAATTTAGATTGGTATAAAAAATTATATGAGGAAAAAGTCTATATTCCAATAAATAAATTTTGTGAGGAAGATTTTCCCCTGATATTTACCGCGGAATATATGAGAAAAATACAGGACAGAGAACCAACATATGCTGTTGAAGATTTCAATGACCGAAAGATTTATGAGGTAATAATTCCTGCGTCAAAACCCGGTGAACTCGCCGCCGGGCATGAAGGAGTTTTACATATATTCCAATTTGTTAAAACGAATACCGGCTATAAATTCTGGGGAATAGATACAATTCCATAAACCCAGATTACGCAATAGGGTCTTATGTCTCGACAAGATCGTCATTGCGAGAGAAACGAAGCAATCTAAACCATTGATTATATGAGATTGCTTCGTCACTTCGTTCGCAAAGACCGTTGTTTTATAAATTATTTTCTATTGCGTAATCTGGGATAAACCATTTTGGCTAAACGAACAACCGACCAGCCTTACCCGACCGCAAACAAAAAGGCCTTATGCCTTGAAATATGGCATATTCTCTTTCCATGAATTGCTTTTGACCGGCCGCTTTTTTTGTAAATATGTCCATTACAATAGTAATTAAAGTAATTATCATGATTTATTAATGTTTTACTGTTTCCATTTAAAAATGACTGATTATATTAAATAACAAAATCAATATTTATGAATGGAGGGGGAAAAATGAAAAAGATAATTCTACTTGCGGTGGTTATGATATTTGCACTGACCTGCGGCTTTGCCTATGCCAAAGACTATGAAATCTCAAAGAAAGCGGGAGATCTTAGCGTTCAGGTGAACATCGATAAGAACCCGCCCGTAACCGGTATAAACAAAATGAATGTGGCCATTAAGGATACCGGGGGAAAAGCCGTAACGGATGCCGCGGTGGCGGTCGATTACGGAATGCCGGCGATGCCCGGAATGGGAGCCATGAATTACAAGACGCAAGCCGCATTAAAAGGCGACAAATATATGGCAACAATTAATTTTTCGATGTCCGGACCCTGGTCAATAAGTATTAAAATTAACCGTGGTGGTAAAACAGAAACGGTAAAATTGAATGTTGATATCAAGTAGGTTATTTAAGTTATGTCTTTTGTTTTCAGGTATTTTTCTGTTGGCGGCCAGTCCGGTCCTTAGCGATCCGGTGCTGGATGGCTTGATAGAAGAAGCGCTGAAGAATAACCCTGAAATTCAGGCATCACAGGCCCGGATTAAAGCCGCCCGGCTGCGGATTCCTCAATCCGGGAGCCTGCCCGATCCGATGTTTATGTTCGGCTATCAAAATGAGTCTTTCGACCGCTATACTTATGGCGAGATGCCGGGCTCCCAGTGGATGTTTTCAGCGACACAGCAATTTCTTTTTCCGGGCAAGCGCAGGCTCAAAGAAGAAATGACGACACGGGATGCGGAGAGCCTGGAGGACATGCATGACCTTTTGAAACTTAAAACAATGGCACGGGTCAAAGAGCTCTACCTTGACCTTTTTCTTGCCTATAAGAACATTGATCTGCTGAAGGATAAGCGGGATTTACTCGATCGCATTGAAAGCTTGACGCTGTCGCGTTATGCCGCCGGAAAAACCATGCAGTTAGATGTCATTATGGCGCAGACCGAAAAATACATGCTGCTGGAAAAAGAAGAAATGACCAAACAAAAGGTTGAGTCTTTGAATGCCATGCTCTCCTCTGTAGTTGGCAGGTATAAAGGACCTGCGCTCCCCAGACCTTCCGAACCCGTTTATCAGCCTTTTCCCCTGGACATCAGTGCCGCTCTCGATATGGCGATGCAGCATTCGCCGGAGTTAAAATCGCGCAACAAAATGATCGAGGCTGCCAATACCAGACTGGCAATGGCACAGAAAGAATACTACCCCGATTTTGCCTTGAGCGGCGGCTACTTCTACCGCAGCGGTGAGTTTCCGGACATGTGGAGCGTCACGGCAACGATCAACATCCCTTTGTTTTTTCAATCAAAACAAAAACCAGCCGTAATGGAAGCAAAGGCCAATATTAATCAGGCCGGCCGCGAACTGGAAGCAACTCGATTGATGATTGATGCAGCGCTGCGCGATAACTATTCCATGCTCCGCTCATCGGAGAGGCTCATCGATTTGTATCAAAAAGGGCTCCTCCCCAAAAGCAGACAGGATATCGAGCAGGCGCTGACAGGGTATTCCACCGGAAGGCTGGATGCCGTCAGTATTATTTCCCGCTTAAAAACATTACTGGACTACGAGTTTTTATACTGGAGCCAACGCGTGGAGCGAGAAAAAGCCATTGCCCGTTTACATGCCATTACGGCGGGGCAGACCTTTGGAGGGGGTGAACGATGAAAATAAGAAGTGGCCGCCTGACAAAATTACTTGGTTTGCTGACGGCGGGATTCCTGCTGTTCCTTCTTACGGCGCCGCTTGCGGCTCAGGATCATTCACAACACGCTCGGCCTGCAGCCACCAATAAAGCTAAACCCTCCGCTTCTCAACAAAACCAACCGGTGTCGGAATCCACTCAGGATGTCCCCCAGGTGGAAATTTCTCCCCAGCAACAGAAACTCATTGGAGTAAAAACAGTCAAAGCAACGTTGATGCTGATGAAAAAAAACATTCGGACGGTCGGGAGAGTCGAAACCGACGAAAGCAGGCAGGCAACGGTGAATGCTAAAATTGAAGGATGGATCGAAAAACTCTATGTGGACACGACGGGGAGTTACGTCGAAAAAGGAGCAAAGCTGGCCGAAATTTACAGTCCGGAAATTGTCGCAACCCAGCAGGAATTTCTGACGGCCTTGAAATGGACAAAGGAAATGGCCGCTGTCCCAGCTGATGGCAGCAGGACGGGCGCATCCAGCTTGAATGAGATGATGGCCCGCGATTCATCGGCCACGCTGGAAGCGGCGCGCCAGCGCCTGATTTTTTGGGATATTTCCGCTGCCCAAATTAAACAGATTGAAGAAACGGGAAAGCCGGTTCGGACCATGACGTTGTATGCTCCGGTTACGGGATACGTCACGCAAAAAATGGTTGTCGCCGGGATGAGGGTTATGCCGGGCGAAAAGATGTTTGATATAGTGGATCTTTCCAGCCTCTGGGTAATCGCTGATATTTACGAATATGAATTGCCGTTTATCAAGGTCGGAAACGAGGCGACAATCACGCTGGCCTATCTTCCCGGCGTGGAAATGATTTCGCGAATAGATTACATTTATCCCAGCATATCGGCGGAAACTCGGACCATAAAAGTGCGCCTGAAACTGGCGAATCGCAACAATGCGATCAAACCACAAATGTTCGGTAATGTGGAAATTCGAGTCAATCTGGGTCATAAATTGGTGATCCCGGAATCTGCCGTAATGGATACAGGGCGGGCCATGCTGGTCTATGTGGATCTGAGTAACGGAGCGTTTGAGCCGCGGGAAGTTAAAACAGGAATCAGAACGGATGGATATATTGAAGTGCTGCGCGGTTTGAGAAGCGGCGAAAGAGTCGTAGCGGCAGCTAATTTCCTGGTTGATTCGGAGGCGCAGTTAAAGGGGATCAAACCCCTGCCGTCCAGATAGAGGAAAACGCATGGTTGGGAAAATTATTGAAGCGAGCGCCCGAAACAAATTTGTCGTTTTCCTGATTTTGTCATTTATTGTTGTCTGGGGTGTGTGGGCGCTAAAAAATACGCCGCTCGACGCCATCCCCGATTTGAGCGATACGCAGGTCATTATTTACACCGAATGGCCGGGCCGCAGTCCCGACCTGGTCGAAGATCAGATCACCTATCCCATCACATCCACGCTGCTTGCCGCGCCAAAGGTTCAGGCTGTCCGCGGGTTTTCTTTCCTGGGCAGTTCCTTTATCTACGTTATTTTTGACGAGGGGACCGACATCTACTGGGCCAGAAGCCGCATATTGGAATACCTGCAGGCGGTCAAAAATAAAATACCCGCTGATGTCAATCCGGTTTTAGGGCCGGATGCCACAAGCCTCGGCTGGGGGTTTTCCTATGCCGTAGTGGATGAGTCAGGCCAGCTCGATCTGGCCGAGCTTCGTTCTCTTCAGGATTATAATATCAAGCTGGGTCTGGAAAGTGTGCAGGGTGTTTCGCAGGTGGCAAGCCTGGGAGGTTTCGTCAACCAGTATCAGATCACACTCGATCCCAACCGCTTGTCTGCTTATAATCTCCCGATCGCTAAAGTTATGGAAGCCGTGCGCAAGAGCAACCGGGATGTGGAAGGACGCGTCCTGGAATTTTCCGGCGCGGAATACATGGTGCGGGGTCGCGGCTACATCAAGACCGTAAAGGATCTCGAGGATATCGCCGTAGGGGCAAGCAACGCGGGCACTCCCATTTATTTAAAAGATGTCGCCCGGGTTCAGCTGGGGCCGGAAATTCGCCGGGGACTGGCGGAGCTTGACGGAAAAGGTGAAGTGGCCGGCGGTATCGTGATTGTCCGCTTCGGTGAAAACGTACTCGATGTCATCGAGCGGGTCAAAAATAAAATCAAAAATGATATCGCGCCCAGTCTGCCCAAGGGCGTGAAAGTTGTCACTACGTATGATCGATCCGACCTGATTTTGCGCGCCATCGCCACACTCAAGGATGAAATCATTAAACTGACCATTGCGGTCAGTGTCGTCTGTCTCATCTTTCTTTTCCATCTGCCGAGCGCGATGGTGGTGATCCTGACACTTCCCGTCGCGATTATCATTTCTTTTATTTGCATGTATTATCTTGGCGTGACATCCAATATCATGAGCTTGAGTGGTATTGCCATCGCCATCGGCACCATGGTCGACGCATCCATTGTCATGGTGGAAAACGCCCACAAAGAGCTCGAAGAATGGGATCAGCGGGGAAGCCCCGGTAACCGGGTAGATGTAATTATTAACGCCGCAAAGGACGTGGGTCCATCTCTTTTCTTTGCCCTGCTTGTCATCACCGTGGCGTTTCTCCCCGTCTTTACCTTGCAGGGGCAGGCCGGGCGTTTGTTCAAACCGCTCGCGTACACCAAGACATTTGCCATGCTCTTTGCCTCCTTTCTGGGCATTACGCTGACACCTGTATTGATGACGTTGTTCATCCGGGGTAAGATACGGCCGGAAGAAAAAAATCCGGTCAGCCATTTTCTGCATATGCTTTATGAGCCGGTGGCCTCCCTGGCGATCCGCTTTCGCAAGACGGTGATCGTTATCGCCCTGTTGATGATGGCAGTGACGATTTATCCCTTTCTGAAACTCGGATCGGAATTCATGCCGCCGCTTTACGAAGGATCTTTGTTCTACATGCCCGTAACCATGCCGGGAGCTTCCGCGTCGGAGGCGGCGCGGCTGCTGAAAATGCAGGATGAACTGTTAATGAAAATTCCGGAAGTCGCCCAGGTTTTCGGTAAAGCGGGCCGGGCGGAAACCGCGACCGATCCGGCGCCGCTGGAAATGTTTGAAACCGTCATCAATCTCAAACCGTTAAGTGAGTGGCGCCCCGGCATGACGGTGGAAAAACTAAAAGATGAGATGAATGATGCGCTCAGCATTCCCGGTGTAGCCAATTCCTTCACCATGCCGATCAAGGCGCGCATCGACATGCTGGCCACGGGTATCCGGACGCCGGTGGGAATTAAAATTCTCGGGCCTGATCTGGAAGTGATTGAAAAAATCGGGATGGAGCTGGAGCATCATCTCCGCGAGATTCCCGGCACACGCAGTGTTTACGCGGAAAGAGTGGCCACCGGCTATTTTCTGGACATTGTCATCAAAAGAGACGGCATCGCGCGGTATGGTCTCGCGGTTGATGATGTTAACGAAGTTATTCAAACCGCTATCGGCGGTATGAACCTCACCACCACGGTTGAAGGGCGGGCGCGCTATCCCGTGAACATTCGCTACCCGCGTGAACTGCGTGACGACGTGGAAAAACTCAAACGCATTATTGTGCCGGTGATGACGGCCGCCCGGGTCAGTCCGGAGTCCCCGTCTTCGATGACCGCAGCCAACGGCATTTTACAGGTTCCACTGGGCGAACTTGCCGATTTTCGCGTGGTCCGCGGACCGACGGCGATTAAAAGCGAGGAAGGGCTTCTGACCTCTTATGTGTATATTGATATCAGCGATCGCGATGTCGGAAGTTATGTGGGAGAGGCCCGCCAAAAAGCGGCAACGCTCAAAATGCCGGAAGGCTACCGCCTGGTCTGGAGCGGTGAATACGAGCAAATCCTGAAGACGCACGATCGTCTGAAGCTGGTGATTCCCTTCACGCTGCTGTTGATAATTATCATTTTGTTTCTGAGCACGCACTCGGTGATCAAGACCGGCATTGTTTTGCTGGCCGTGCCTTTCTCGCTCATCGGTTCGTTCTGGCTTCTCTATCTTCTGAATTACAACATGAGCATCGCCGTGTGGGTAGGCATCATCGCGCTTGCGGGCCTGGATGCCGAAACAGGCGTCATTATGCTTTTGTATCTGGATCTGGCTTATGAAAAATGGAAGAAAGAAGGGATTCTGAAAACAAGAGAGGATCTGAAGCAAGCGGTCCTTTATGGAGCGGTGAAACGCATCCGCCCCAAGGTGATGACCGGCGGCACGATTCTGGCCGGTTTGATCCCCATCATGTTCAGCGACGGCGCGGGTGCGGATGTGATGAAGCGAATCGCCGCTCCGATGATCGGAGGCATCGTCACATCGACGATATTAGAACTGGTGATCTATCCCGTCATCTATATGATCTGGAGGGGCAGGGGCTTTGTGAAATAGCAAGATCTCATCCCCAAGAATCTTGCCGTCAGCAACCAGCAATTATGAATCTGTTTATACCGAGACGATCTGCACCATCGAAGGCCTGATGCTGCATTCAGAGCTGATCTCTGGCTCTGCACTCAATTGCCAAAGAACTCTCTGATCCGCAGGAGGGCGGCAATGTCCCCCTGGACTGTATATTTTCTTTCCATGAACATCTTTTGACCGTCCGCTTTTTTTGTCATGATGTCCATCCAGACTTCGAAGGGCGATTCAATGATCAGGTCGGGATTGTTCATCTTTCCCAGGCCTGTTTTGAAGTTTCCATTTTCGATCAGAAAATAGCATTCCCCGGTTGCCTGCCCGGAAAAATTGAACTGAATGGTGAGTTTGGCGTCACTTGCCTTATTTGCTTTAAAAGAGAACTTCATTAACGTCAGGAAGGTATCGATGGAGTCTGGACGCGGGATGAGGCCGCTCTTCTGGGCTTCTCCCATGGTGAAACCCTCATCTATACATGTCTGCCACATCAAGTTTCCCAGGGGTGCCATCTCTTCAAAGGTGGTAATGGGCTTTTTTATTCTATCCATGGTTTCCGGGGATATCTTCTTGGACTGAATCAATTCCCGACCGCCCTGAATGAGGGCCTCACGGATATCGGATATCTTTTTGCCGGTGGATGAACGTGATATCATCTCCGCTGACGTACGATAGATCTCCGCTGCCAGACGCTCGTTGCCAAACATGAAATTCACATAGAACTTCAGCGCATCGAAGACACTTTCTTCCGGAAATCCGGCTACGGAAAGGACCACGACGGGCGGTGTTTCGTACCGGAAAGGATGCTTTGTGACGCCGTCACGTTTTTCGAAGAAAGGAAGCGCAATAGGAAGCGTTCGCTCGATATAGGTTTTCATCAGGGCGTTCACGGTATAGTGGAAAAGCGGGGTGGCTAATATTGCCAGATCACTGTCCAGATACTTGGGGAGAATTTCCCTGGTCATATCATCCTTGTGGATGCAGGTTCCGGGAGTCTTGGTCCAGCAGGTAAAGCATCCAATGCAGTACCTTATTTTCTTCCTGCGAAGTTCAATAACCTCAACTTCGGCACCGGCCTCGCGCATGCCCTGGATCAGATAATCCAACACAATTTCCGTCTTGCTGACATCCCCTGTCCGGGCACTTGAATTGAGAGCCAATACTTTCATGTGTTCCTCCTTCTTCCAGAATGAATAAGTTATCTCTTTTTGCGAATCGGTTGGTTTTTTGACTGCCTGCGTTGTACGTCTCAAATCCCTTGGCGTATGTTTACGAAGGACAAGGGTTGCAACCCCTTGGACTGCAACCCTGGGGTTAGACAGATAGGGTTAGGACAGTCGGTTAGGGTTTAAGGTTTTTAAAAATAGTTATTCTAATCCCACCGGCGGTCTGTATCCAAGAGATGAATGCAGACGTTTGTGTTTTACACCTCCTGAATGAAAAAGGGAAGCCTAATTGATATAAATCCGGAGCGCATGCCGATTAAGAAAGCAATAGAGATCAATACAAAAGCGCTGCGTCTGATGAACGATCGGGTTGATGCTTTACCCCATGAAAAACTGATTGACAGCTATTTGAATCCGAACGACCATCGCGGCGATATCGAACTAATGTTGATTGATTCCATGAAGCAAGGCAAAAACACGGTAAAGTAAATTATTCTGAAAGAGACTTATTTTTCATTGCGTGTTGCCAAACTAACGGAACTTTTGGAAGTACTCCACCGGCGCAGTTGGAGAAGATGGGAATTAAAGCAAAACGCGATATATTGTGTATTAAAAAACAACATGTGGTGCACAACAAGAGTTGTTGTGAAGTGCCATAAAGATTACCCAAGTGAATATATGTAGTTACTGATTGAACAGGGCCATGGCATATATTTTGCGTAAAAATGATATTAATAAGTGGCCTTTAAGAAGTAGTTATTCGTGCGTGATGCTTTGAACTTGTAAAAAGCCCGGGCGGCCGCACATTATTTTATTAAAGCAATATCTTTCACTAAATAGCGAATTATTATTGATAAACGAAGGAGGGGAAAATGAAAGACGTTTATATTATCGGGGCATATTCGACGGAATTCAGGAAGTGTCCGGACCTTACCTTTAGGGACTTAACTCGTGAGGCCTATCTTGGTGCTATCAAGGACGCCGGGATGACCAATGGAGATGAGATTCAGTTTGCCTATTTCGGCAACTGTGCCATGCATTTGTTCGGACAGGTGTTCGGACAGGGATGCATTCGCGGTCAGATCTGTTTCATTCCACTCGTTCGGGAAGGTTTGTTTCCGGAGCGCGTACCGATGATCAATGTGGAAGGGGCATGTGCCACCGGTTCCATGGCCATTCATAGCGGCTGGAAAGATATTTTGAGCGGACAGAGCGATGTAGTTCTGGCCCTGGGGGTAGAAAAGCTTTTTATTCCCGAAGATCCGGCAAAAAGTATGAGTATTTTCGAAGGGGGTGCCGACAACTTCTCCAGAGAAGAAACAGTCGATAACTACAAGGAATTGGGCAAACTGGTTGGCCAGGAATTTCAGACGGGGCCCAATCGGAGCTTTTTTATGGATACCTACGGCATGCAGGCCCGCTATCATATGTGGAAATACGGTACCACCCAGCGGCAGCTCGCTCAGGCGGCATCGATTACCCACCATCACGGGGCATTGAATCCGAAAGCACAGTTGAAAATTGAAATGACACCGGAGCAGGTACTGGAAGACCGGTTGGTGTCCTACCCGCTGACACGCGCCATGTGTTCACCGATCGGGGATGGTGCGGCTGCCGTGGTAATGTGCTCCGGCGATTATTTAAAGAACCTTCCCGCAGATGTACAGCGCAGAGCGGTGAAAATCAAGTCCAGTGCATTCACCGGGGGCAAATACAAAAAGTATGATGAACCGAGTTTGTGCTACGTAGCGGCGAAAAAGGCTTATGCGATGGCCGGAATTAAACCGGAAGATGTCGATGTTGCGGAAGTTCATGACGCCACTTCGTTCGGCATTATTTACCAGGCGGAGATGATGGGTTTTTGCGAAATAGGGCAGGGCGGACGATTTGTGGAGTCCGGCGCAATCACCCTCGAAGGGAAGATACCCATCAACACCAGCGGCGGTCTTGTATCCAAGGGGCACCCGGTTGGCGCCACAGGAATATCGATGATTTCTGAACTGACCACGCAGCTGCGCGGCGAGGCGGGCCCGCGGCAGGTGAAAAATGCGGAATTTGCCATGCAGGAAAACGGTGGAGGGGTAATCGGCACGGAAGAAGCCGCCTGCTCCGTGATGATTCTGCAAAAAGACCGCTAAGATCAGAAAGTTGTTTGCTGCAGGTGAGAGTAAAGCTCATGACAGTCACAACTTCCATTACAGCTAATCATTTAATTATCAGGGGTTTGCCCGGATTCCGGGAAACCCCTGATGTGCTTTATACTCAAAAAAGTTGAACGCTGAGGGAGGTTGATAAATGCAGACTCCGGAGGAATACCGTAAAGCAGGGAAGAGCCTGTATGAAAGGCTGCACTTGGCCAGCTATCCGGTGGCCATCAAATACATCCGGGAGCCTGCTGAGATACCGCAGGATTTCATCAGGCCTGCTGCTCTGAAGCAGAAGGCCAGCTTATGCCAGGCTTTTACCTATGCCCGCCGGTCGGGCCTTTCCGTTGCCATGACGGCGGATGATAATTTTTGCACGCCATCAACCATCATGCACAGATGGGTGAATATCCCGTTTGAGGTGCTGATCGAAAGCCAGATGCGCCAGGGATGGCACAGGGATGCCGCGGCTGAGCAAAAGCGCATCGAGCACGGTAAAAGCATGATCGGCAAGGCCAATCTGCCTAAACTTGAACAATACAAAGGATTTATCTGTTCACCGTTGCCTGCCGCCGCCTTTGAACCGGACACGGTATTAATCTATGGCAACGGGGAAAATATCACTCACATCATCCATGCACTGACTTACGGCGGAGAGAATTTTCCCACCTCTTCCTTTGAAGGTTTCGCCGAGCCCTGCCTTAAGGGCGGGTTAATACCGTTTATCACCGGCGTTCCTCAGATAGTTATTCCGGGCATGGGCGATCGCGCCTTCTCCGGCACCTATGACTACGAGATCGCCATAGGAATTCCGGCCGGTCTGATTTTTGATGTAGCTGAAGATCTCTTTAAGACCGGCGGGTGGATGAATATGGGGCAGCCGGTCAAGGCGCTGCTGCCGCAGAGCCTTACGGAAAATATAACTCCCGGCTTTAAATTCATGCGCGATAAAATCGACGAATACAGTAATAAATTGTCCCCGGCGAAGGATTAACGCCGGGCGTGATAGAAATTAAAACGTTCCAATGCAGCAATAAAATTCCGTTTCCTGATGCCGGCCAATGGTGCTCAGGTGCCGGGAAGCGGCGTTTTGGACATGAAATCAACGATGGTCCGGGCAAATTCAGCACCGCGATTCTCCTGAAGAAAATGGCCGGCACCGGTGATGACCGTATGGGGTTGATTTTTTGTTCCCGGGATGCGTTTTTGGAAAATGCGATCTCCGCCGCGCGTAATCGGATCGCCGTCACTGAACATGGTTACAAATGGTTTTTCAAAGCGGGAAAGAACATCCCAGGCCTCGCGATTGGCCTTTGCTGCAGGGTCGTCGGGCGTCACAGGGACAAGTGACGGAAATATGCGGGCGCCCTCCTTGTACGAATCGTCCGGGAAGGGTGCATTGTAGGCCGCTATGACATCCGGCGGCAAAGGATCTTTGGGATAGGCCATTGCTATAATGGCGCCGACATCGAATTCCGGCGTCTCTTGTGAATATTTGCGCCATGCCAGAAAGGCATCGGTGATGGGATGATCGCCTGTCAGCAGTCCTGTATTGGCAACAACGACCCGGGCGAAGCGCTCGGTATTTTGAGCCACCAGGCGCAAACCGATCGAGCCGCCCCAATCCTGGCAGACAAGAGTTATTCGCTGCAAATCCATTATATCCAGCCACGCCTGCATCCAGTCAACATGGCGTTGATAGGTATAATCTTTCCGGTCCGCCGGTTTGTCCGATCTGCCGAAACCTGCAAGGTCAGGCGCCAGTGTCCGCTTCCCGGCATCCAGGAATATCGGAATCATCTTGCGGTAAAGATATGACCATGACGGCTCTCCATGCATCATTAGCACAGGTTCGGCCGCGGCAGGGCCTTCATCAATGTAATGAATCCTTAACGATGCACCATCACCAGCCGGGACTTTCAGATAGTTGGGTTTAAACGGAAAATCAGGGATGCCTGCAAACCGCTCCTCCGGTGTTCTTAATATTTTCATTTTTGACCTCCGGCTTAATTAATCTATGGTTCTCTTTGCTATGATCTATCTGTCTTCGGCAAGGTTCATATTAACGCAGAAATAAGGCTTTATAGCCTTCCATGTAAAGGTAAAACCAATTCGAACCGGGAGTGTCGCTTAAACTTCCCCACAAAAGCATGAAATATAGTGTGATCAGCCAAAAAACCAGGCCTAAAACGGGGCCGGCCGTAAAGATCCGGAGCTCTTTGCCGCTCTTTTTATCCCGCCGGCGCCAGAAAATCTCACCCAGACAAAGAAATCCGATCTGGGAAAAAAGCAGCCCGAGAGGTGCCGGGGCGAGGGCATAATAAAAGGATTCACCCACCGAGAAGAATGCGCTCACCCGCCAGATTTCTTTCAAAATATAGGCAACCGGGACAATGCATGACCAGATGATCCTTTCCCTGAGGGAAGCGCCCCGGGCATACATTATGCTATAGACAAACAGGCTGCCGAACACGATAGTTATCCCCAGCAGAGGGTAGAGAATGGCGGCCGCGATTCGGTAAACGTGCCCATTTCCAAACCACTCCAGATGACTGGTCAGGATGTTGAGCAAAACCCACACGCCCAGAGCGACTCCAGCGGGGTAAAGGACCCGGCGGCGGAAAGATTGACTTCCATTTTTATCGGGGGTGTCAGCCATTGGCCTTTTTCCTTAAAATGTCTTTTATCATGTTTTGCATTGAGGGCAAAATGCTTTTCCCCTCCGGTGTGTCGATGATGTTGTGTAGAGTGCGGGGATCTTTTTGGATGTCGAAAAGCTCCGGGCCTTTCTGACCCTGGTACTGGACGTAAAGGAAACGGTCGGTTCTCACGGCATCCCACTCGGGAACGTTGTAGGGAAAGTCTTTGAAGTACTCCATGTGGATCGAATCTCGCAGCCGGATGTTTTTGTCTGCTAAAACGGGGACCAGACTCAGGCCTTGCATGGCTCCGGGAACAGGCAAACCGGCCAACTGCAGAAGTGTCGGCGCCAGATCGATGCTGAGCGTCAGTTCACCGGAACTCCTGCCGGGGTTCTTAATGTTTGAGGGATAGCGCACAATCAGCGGAATGCGCGTTGCTTCTTCATAGGGGTATCTTTTGTCGATCAATTCTTTTTCGCCCCAGAAATATCCGTTGTCACTGACATAAACCACGATGGTGTTGTCGGCGATGCCCAGCTTATCCAGCTCATTCAGAATCCGGCCGATTTGCTGATCCATGGCTGTAATGACCCGGTGGTAGTCGAGGTATTTTTCCCCCACGCTGCCAAGTACACCGTAGTAGATGCTTCCTTCTTTCTGATGAATCCAGGCATGATACTCGGGCGGAAGCGTGCGGCTCACGTCGGCATCGGCATACAATTTTTTCAATTCGGGCGGCGGCGAAAAAGGCTGGTGCGGCGCCTTGTGGGCAAGATAAACGCAGAACGGACCATCCTTTTCCCGCCGGATAAATTCCAGGGCCAGATCAGTCAAATCCTCCGTCAGATATTTACCTTTTCTCGGGGTGACGGTTCCGTTGATAATCAGGGGGCAGTCGAAATAGAGGCCCTGTCCGCCGGAAGCGGTAAACGTAACGAATTGATCGACGGCCTTTCCCAGAAGGTCGGGCAGTTTGCCCGGCATGTGCCATTTGCCGAAAAAGGCATTTTTATATCCTGCATTCCGGAGATGTTCCAGGAAGGTTACATTCTTATCGTTCCAGGGGGTATAATTATTTTTTACGCCGTGGCGGTGGGCATACTGGCCGGTCAGGAAGCATCCCCGCGACGGGCTGCATAAGGGAACCGCCGCAAAGTTATTGGTAAACCTTACGCCTTCATTGGCCAAACGATCGAGGTGGGGAGTTTTGATAAAAGGATGCCCCATGTTGCTCATCGCATCCCAACGATGGTCGTCCGACAGGATGAAAACAATGTTCGGCTTCTTCTGTGCTCCCCAAATACTGGAAGCAAAAGTGAAATCGGCTGCGCACAAAGCCAGCGATCCCCCGATAACTTTAAGCGTCTGTCGTCTGGAGAGCTTGCGTTCGGCTAAATTAATTTCTTCCATCTCCACACCCCTGTTGTTAATTTCCGGTCAATGGTTTCATAATTTATCAGCGCAGCTTCATTGCCAGAGGCCCGCGGCCGGCATCCATGATATAAGATGCCGGCAGGTTGTTTTCTAAAAGCTGCCTCATGGCCTTCATGTATTTATTGATGTGCCGGAAGAATTTTTTATATGCCCCGCACAGATAGTTCAGTCCCGGTTCGCCGGTCAAGGTTGTAACAAAACGATGCTTCAAACACTCGCCGCGGCAGGCAAACAGGACATCACAATCCCGGCAGGAATGCGGGAGAGCGGTCTCTTTGCGCTGGCCAAAGGCCGTCTGCTTCGAAGAATTCACCAACTGCAGGGGATCGGACGAAAGAATGTTCCCCAGCAGGTAAGGGGGGTAAACAAAGTGGTCACAGGAGTAGATGTTGCCGTTATGCTCCATAATAACCGAGCGACCGCAATGCCGCGAGAACTGGCAAACCGTCGCCTGCCCGCCCATCCAGGCCAGCAGCGCCCATTCAAAATTCATGACAAAAATATTACCGACATCATTTCTCACCCATTCCTCAAAAACGCCGATGAGAAAGTCTCCATAGTCTTCCGGCCGGACCGTCCAGGGAGTCACATCGGCCGTGTTTTCGGCCCTTACATCGGGGGGGGCCGCCAGCGTTAAACCCAGGGCGCGGGCTTCGTTATCGGGCGTCCGTTCGACGATCGGAATAAACTGAATAAAGCGGGCACCCTGTTCCTTAAAGAAATGATACACCTCCCGGGGCCGGCATGCGCTTTCCCGCGTGATGCAGGCCATCACGTTGTACTCAACCCCGTGCTTTTTCATCAGTTTAAGACCGTTCATAACGGCACTGAAAGCGCCCTTGCCGGAGCCATCGACACGATAGCGGTTATGAATGTAATCCGGCCCGTCGAGGCTGAGGCCGACCAGGAACTGATTTTTGGCGAGAAATTCGCACCATTCATCGCTGAGCAGTGTGCCGTTCGTTTGCAGAGCGTTGGTAATCCGGTTGCCGTCGCCATGTTTTTTTTGCAGTTTTATTACCTTCCGGAAAAAATCGAGACCCGTCAGCATCGGCTCTCCCCCCTGCCAGGCAAAAGGTATCTCCGGCACGTCATTGGCGCGGATATATTTCCGGATAAAAGCCTCCAACACCCGATCGGACATCCGGTAATTCTCGTTTTTGGCAAAAAAAACTTTTTTCTCCAGATAAAAACAATAGGCACAGTGGAGATTGCAGACCGGTCCAATCGGCTTGGCTAAGATATGAATGCCCTGCGCACTTGGTGCCTCTGGTGCAATACCGTTTACATAATCAGTGGGCTTAACCTGGTCGGGCATATCTGTTTCATCCTCTGATCATAAAGAGCACGGCAGTGCAAGGGAGCATTTGATTTTCCAGGGTGATATTTTCATATTTCACCAGTATTTGCTTAACCTCCGGCATGAGTATTTCCGCTCAAAGAAGCCACTTCATCAGAATATCCTTACTGCCGGACGGCAGGCTGAAAATCATGCCATCCTCACCGATGGTGATCGGTCCGGAAAAGAATTTCCTCGCTTCTCCCAGGAATGCCGGCTTGAGTTCCGCTGCGGGAAGGGGCGGCAGTATATGGGTGAGAATCAGGTGGCGGACTCCCGCCGCATTGGCAATAATCGCTCCATCCTCCGGAGAGGCATGGTATTCCATGATATCATGCAATATTGCGGCGGTGTTCTCGCGGCCCGTTTTCCGAGATACATTTTTCAGAGAGCTGATCAGGACCGGCTGAAGGGCATCCATCAGAAGAAGATCCGCTCCTCTGGCCTGGTGATAGAGGGCTGGCGTGGATGCGGTGTCTCCACTGATCACCACAGCACGGCCTTTGTAGTCAAAGCGATAACCCACCGCCGGTTTTACGGGGCTATGATCGACCGCAAAGGCGGTTACCCGAAGTCCGTCAGCATCGATGATGGACAATGACTCCGCACCGGCGGGAAAGGAAAACGGTCTGGCCAGTCCGCCGGCCCCGGAAGGGGGCACCACTGTAGGACCGTGATGCAAAATCCGGGATTTAAAATCAAGAGAATAGGCCTGGTTGAATCCTGCGACGACGGCTTCGACGCCGCTCGGACCAAATATATCGAGAGGACTATTCATTGAGCCACCGGCCCAGCGTTTCAGCATTAACTCTCCCAGGTCGCCGATATGATCGGAATGAAAATGAGTGAGCAGGGCGGCTTTGATGGCGGCGTGCCTGAATTTCATCAGCTCCAGTTTCCTCACGCTGCCGGGGCCGGCATCAACTACGTAAAGGTCCTTTCCCGCGATGACACCAACGCTGCAGGAAGCTCTTCTGCCATCAGCCAGGGGGGCTCCGGTACCGAGAAGAGCGACATGAAGCCCGTCGGGAAGATTGCCGATAACGTCCGCAGACAAAATTTCGGTTCCGATAGGCTCTACCAAAAGCAAACCGATTTTATTTTGGAAGAGAACTAAACCGGCAATGATCGCTGCGACTATTATGGCCGCAGTCAGAACCTTGAAGTTGAGAATCTCTTTAATTCTGAAACGATTTTTGCTGGAGTCGGGTTTCAGGGTTTGGATTAAAATTGCCGCTGCTAAAAGGATCAGTAATAGCGCTTCAATTTTCAACGATTGAGCTCCCGCCGCCGAAAAACCATCCAGTGTCTGGCTGAGCAGCCGTCCGGACATGATAATAATGAGGAAAATGACGGGAACAACCAGCCAGCGGTTGCGTCCGGTAGCGGCCCCGAGAAGACAGAAAAAACTCATTCCCAGAAAAAGGCCGCCGAGATCGCCCCGGATGGAGTTTAATCCCTGCACAGTTATCGGCTGAACAAAAAAGGCAGTGGCCAAGATGTCGGGGAAAGTTATAAAGCCAATGCCGAGAAACAAAAACAGCAGACCTGCCAATCCTGCCATTAGACGGGATATTATTTTGCTGAAAGATATTTGTGACCTTGTATTCAATTACCGACTCCCCGTGCTTTCATCATCATTTTAACAGCAACCTCGGCCCCGGCATTCTGGTTCTGACCGGTCACCAGGCGACCATCAACAACGGAATGATTGGCGAACATGTCCTGAAAAGCCGTTTTTCCTTCAAAGAAAGCCCCGGCGGCCCGGAGCTCCCGTTCCGGGTGCTGAGGTGTCCCGGTAATCCTCAATTCCCTGACCTGCTTGTCTGTAACGGCTGTAAGACGGCGGTCCCTGACGAGAGGATTCCCCTTTTCATCCCTGGCCCGGAGCAGGCCCAGAGGACCGTGGCAAACTCCCCCGATCACTCTTCCTGCACGGTATGCTTCGCTGATTTTACGCCCCAGCACTTCGGATGTTCCCAAATCATAAGCCGCTCCCCAACCTCCGGCAAGATAAATCAGGTCGTAACGGGTGAAATCGATATGGTCGATCCGCAATGAGTTGGCTACCTTTTGCTGAAACAACTTATCCCGGAGATAACGATTGTCATATTCGGATTTTATGAACCACTTAAATGAGAGTGGATCGATGGGGATCCGGCCGCCTTGAATACTGGCCACATCAACCTTCATCCCGCCGTCAAGGAATTCATAATAGGGAGCGGTCATTTCCGACCCGAAAACACCGGTCGGGACATTTTCTCCCAGCCGGTCATGACTGGTGGTGATGATCAGAGCGGTGCCACCCGGAAATTGAACCCTCTTGCCGGAATAATCAGGATGGAAGCCCAGGCCCTTGACAATTAATGGAAGGACCAGCCAGGCGGCAAGCCCCAGGAAGACGACAACCAGTAAAATAATGATCAGTGCTTTTTTCATTCTGTTCTGGTGCCTCCAGCGTTTAATTATCTTTCCTTTCCACGGAAAGTCGCAGCGGAGAAGAACTGAAGTAGTTGAGGAACCCCGCCAGCTCGATCATATTGCCTTTTTGATACTCAAAGCCGGCCAACGTAGTCAAAGGACTGCGCAGCCGGGCTAACATTTCTTTGAATTTGCCGGAATCCGCGCAAACCAGCAGATCGAGATTTTCTTTGAGCCGGGGAGACATTTCCGCGACACCCCGCCGCACGGAAATCGTATAGGCTTCGTCCGTATCGGTAAATTTTATGCCGACCCGCTTATCCAGACCGGCGCTTTTAACAGGATCAAGATTAATCGCCAGAGAATCGAAAAAAAGCGACAGGGGCAGTCTTTTAACCATCTGAGGGTCCAGCTTGACTTTCGGCTGCGCCACAAAGTTGTCCTGGATTTCCAGGGCCTCCGTTAAATAATAATGGCGGGCATTGGCGTTGAACTCTCTTTCCCCCAGGGCGATCAGGGCCTGAATGCGCATTTTGCGGGCGTCTTCATTTTCCGGATTGAGCCGAATGAGGTGGCCGGTTAATTGCAGGGCCGCCTGATAATTTCCCTGCGCGAGATATTTGCGGCCATGCTCCAGAAGCATTGCTTCTCCCCCGGCAAGTTCCGTCATCATCCTGGCGTTTGCGGCAGGGGGCAACGGATGAATGTCCGCTGAATCACCGCTGAACCAGCCGAGATTACCCGCGAACATGGATCGGGCCGACCAGGAGACCTTGCCGTAAAATTCCTGCAGATATGGTGATTGGGCCAGATGGGCGGGGAGCCGGACGTATTCGGCAAGCTCATCCGGTGTCATCCCCTGATTCATTCCCCGCAAAGACTGGTCATGAACAAATTGAATGGCGTCGCGGTAATCGGTGACAATCCGGTCGATGGCGGCAGCGCCTGCTACCGGTCTTCCATGAGAGGGCACGAGATATTCCGGCTGTAAATCGCGGATAAGATCCAACGATCGATACCAGTTTTTGAGACTGCGGAACCAGGTGCCCCGGATTGTGTAGAGATTCGGGAAGGACTTGTAAATGTTATCGCCGCAAAGCAGGATTTTCCTTTCCGGCAGCCAGACGTAAATCTGATCATCAGTTTCGCCCGGGGCATGGATCAACTCCAAACGAATACCGGCTACGGTAACCTTCAGACGGTCGCGGAATGTTTTTGTGGGAGGAATATAACCCAGCGTGGAATTCGGGCCGAAAGACAGATACGGTCCGATTCCGACGTTGATCATTGCTTTTTGATCCAGCAGGGTACCATACATCCGCATGCTTCTTGCCCCGATGATCGGCGCCGTCTCGCTGGAGAAGCGCGTTACCGCGCTGTCCGTGGATTCGTGAGCGTAGATATCCGGCTTATTGTTTTGTGCAAAAGCCGCCGCCCCGTAAATGTGGTCGGGGTGAAAGTGGGTATAAATAATTGCCTGGAGAGGCAGCCTGGTCAATTTCTTCATTTCCTTCCAGACTTCGCGACCACTCTCGTTCGTTTCCATCGTATCGACGACAATGACTCCGTCAGTTCCGACGAGCAGAATGGAATTGGCAATTCCGTAACCGACTGCGGAATAAACACCGTCGGCGACGAAATAGATTTTCTTTTCGAATTCTCTGGAGTGTTCGGCCAGTTTCGGATTTGCGACTATATCGGGAAGGCCTTTTGTTGTTTGTGCCCAGGAACTCGGGGCACAGGTGATGAAAAAACAGAGAAATCCGGCCAGAAAAATATTTTTATTCATAGTTTCTCTCCTGTCAGCGGCTATGCAGATAGCTGTGGCCAAAAGATATGCCCAGTTTTTTCATCCGGCTGCGTAAGGTATTGGGTTTAACTTTCAATATTTCCGCAGCCCCGTTCCTGCCTTCCACTTTTCCATTGGTCAAAGTTAAGACCTTTTTTAGTTCTTCGGTCAGGATCTGATCCATAGGTCGCAGCTGCTCCTCTGATTGTTTTTGTTGCTGAATATCATCTGGAAGATGGACAGTGGTGATATAAGGGAAATCAATTACTGATCCTTTTCTTATTATCAAAGCTCTTTCGACGGCGTTCTCCAGTTCGCGAACATTTCCGGGCCAATCATATTCGAGCAGACAATCCAGGGCGCCGGGAGCCAGAGATACTGCCTGTGAAATGCCCATCTCCTGTGATTTCTTGTCAATAAAGTGCTGCACAAGACCGGGAATGTCGCCTTTACGGTGCTTGAGAGGCGGGACGACGATGGGAAATACTCGCAGCCGGTAGTAAAGATCACGGCGGAATTTTTCTTTTGCAATTAAATCTTCCAGGTTGCGGTGAGTTGCTGCAATCAATCGAATATCAACCTTGACCGGTTTGCTGCCGCCCACCCGGTAAATTTCCTTATCCTGAAGCACACGGAGCATTCTCATTTGTGCTTCCGGAGGTAGTTCGCCAATTTCATCCAGCAGAATGGTGCCCTCATGTGCCCTTTCAAAGTGCCCGCGCTTCTGGGCAATTGCTCCGGTAAAAGCCCCTTTTTCATGGCCGAACAGCTCGCTGTCGATAACTGTCTCGGGTATTGCTCCGCAATTCACTTTAATAAAAGGACCGTCTTTCCGCGGAGAGAGGTTATGGATGGCATTGGCAATTACTTCTTTGCCTGTTCCGGTATCACCAATGAGCAACACAGGGGTTGTGAGGTTGGAAACCTGATTGACGGATTCCATAACACCTTTGAGGCCGACGTTTTTACCTATGATCTCATAACCGGACAGGCGCATTAACTCGTTCTGCAGGTGCCGGTTCTCATCCTTCAGTTGGTCGCGCAATTTGAGCAATTCCTGATGCTGGAGGCTATTGGCTAGGGCGATACCGAAAGGTTCTTTTAAAAGAGACATCAGCCGGGCATGAGCTTCCGTAAAGCGGTTCTTTCCTTTGGCCTGAATTATCAGCGATCCTATGAAATGGTCGCCTACAATCAGGCGTACATTCAGGTATGATGACTTCCGGTCGATGTAATCAAGATAGTGCTTCATCATGTAATGAGTTTCTACGTCATTGGCGATCCAGGCATCTTGCAGGCTTTCTATCCACTTGAAATAATCATCGGCCATGGGAATCTGAATCGTGGAAATTGATTCCTCTATAACAGTTGTTGACGCTATTATTTTTAAAACGCGATTTTTGAGATCATGATGGGTGAGATGCAGATAGTCCGCCGGAATATAATCCCGGATATACGCCAGACATTTCCACAATGCTTTTTCTATCTCAAGGCTGCTACAGATGCGCAGTGTGGCGCCGATAAAAAAATCTTTTTCATTCATCACTTTTCTCCTGCCCGACTCTGTGGGGGAAAATATAGAAAGTATCAGTATTAATCCTAAGTTTATTTGCCTTAAACATTCCGTAATTAATCTATCATAATCAAAGAAAAAAACAACCATCATCTCTGATATAATTCAGCATAATACGAAATAAGACAGTTAGGCTGCCATATTTCGTAGTTTCTTGTCTGCTTTACCGTATGGTATTGTTTTTACATATATATTATTTTGGTATGTTATTTGCGATATAATTAAACGTCGAGAAAATAAATCAGCAAAGAATAAAAAATCATCATTAGTATGCAAGGAGGTTTCAATTTATGAATTCACAGAAGGCAAAGAAGAAAGCAGAGATGGACTTGGCTGCAGAAAAACCATTAGTGGAAATGCCAAAGTCAAAAATTGTCTTTTACTTTTCCATCGTCTGGCTGCTCTACTTTATTGATTTCGTTGCCCGCTTCGGTGTAAATCCGTTGTATCCGCTCATGCAGAAAGAGCTCGCGCTTTCCGACCCTCAGGTTGGTTTGCTGGGCAGCGTCGTCTTATTCGGAATGGCGATTTTCGTGCTTCCTTTATCTTACGTGGCGGATCGCTGGTCGCGCAGCAAACTGGTTTCACTTATGGCTTTGGTCTGGAGCGCCTGCAGTATTGCTTCGGGTCTGGCCAGGAGCTTTCCCATGCTGCTGGTTGCAAGATGCGGTCTGGGCGTGGGGGAAGCCAGTTTTGCTCCCACAGCCACGTCTCTGATAACATCATGGTTCAAGCGTTCCCAATGGGCCCGTGTATTGGGTTTTTTCAATTCAGGCGCATCGCTGGGAATCTTTGTCGGTTCGGTATTCAGCGGCTACATGGCCGTCACATATGGCTGGCGGGCGGCTTTAATTTTAATGGGCATTCCGGGGATTATTCTCGGCCTTTTAGCCCTGCTTATTCCTGATGTTAAAGCGCAGCAGAAGGCGCAATCTGGTTCTGAAAAGGAAGTTAAGCTCTCGGTTGGCAGCGCCGCCAGAGTTGTTGCCAAGAATAAATCAATGCTTTTAATAGTTCTTTTTTATGGCCTTTACAATATGGCTATTATTTCTATGATCGTGTGGATGCCCATGTATTTTACCCGTGTTATGGAGATGGATGTACCGAAAGCCGCCACACTGGCCGGGCTCACAGCGATCCTGGGAGTTGTCGGCTATCCGTTAGGAGGTTATTTTTCCGATCTGCTGGTAAAGAAGGACCTTCGTTTCCGCATGTGGCTCCCGTCAGTAATGGCAATTATCGTTGCTTTTCTTTTTGCTGCCGGCTTCTACATGAAAAACATTCCCATTATTTTTGCAGCCAGTTTCCTGTGCACCTTTGTTAATCCATCTTTAAATGCCAGCAGTCAGGAACTTGTCCCGTCCTGGTACAGGTCTGTTTCTCTGGGCGTGATTATTTTCGGGATGCAATTCATCGGCATGCTGGGTCCCTACACTATCGGTGTGCTTTCGAAAAATTTCGGTCTGTTGAATGCGATGGTATATATGCAGATTGCTTTGATAGTTTGCTTTTTGGGTTTCCTTTACATTGGCACCATTTACCGGCAGGACTGCCAGAGGGCACAGGAAGAAGAGGCGGCAGCTAAACTATAATTGTTGTGCCGGGCAAAAGACATTACCCGGCAAATGTTTAACATAAGATCGGTCATTTCAAGAAAGGCATATTATGAAATATTTAGAACAGCCTCAGGGTGAGGCATACACAGCAGACAGCATATTTTGCGGCGGCGATATTATTACAGTCAATGAAGCACTTCCTGCTGTGGAGGCGCTGGCAATCAAAAATGGGAAAATCATGGCTGTCGGCACTGCTGACGAAGTGCTCAGATGGAAAGGAGAAAAAACGGCAATTGTGGATCTTTCCGGGAAGACTTTAATGCCCGGATTTATCGAACCGCACGGCCATCATGAAACAGGTGCCTTTTTAGGCTCCTGGATCAATCTGCGATCCGTAAAATCAAAAAATGATGTTGCTGATATTTTACGCAAAGCCGTAAAAAATAAAAAGCCGGGAGAGTGGATTGCCGCCTATCCTTATCAGCCTCTGACGATGCAAAAATTTGAGCAGATAGACATGTCCATGCTCGATGATATCTCTTCAGAGCATCCCATATTTGTTTTTATGCAAAATCTGCATATCGGCTGGGTGAACAGGAAAGCCCTGCAGTCAGCAGGTATTTCCGAGCAGACACCGGATCCGGGGCAGGGCAGCTACTATGAAAGGGACATCAACGGCAAATTAACCGGCAGAATGGTTGAGGTTCCTGCGATGCTGCCGGTGTTTGGCTCCATTTTATTTGCCAATGGACAGGGCCTGACAGCGGAGATGATAAAAAATCATCTGAGTGAGTTCCCGTCTCTGGGCTATACAACTGTATATAATGCAGGAGGCTTTGAATTACCCGGAGCGGCTAAGCTTTTTGAAGAAGTTGCGAGAAAGGAAAAAATAGTAAGATTTTTAACAGCGACTCTGGGTAAACAGTACGAGAAGGGAGAAGTAAATCCGGATAATCTGCCTGCCGGTGATGATTTTTTCCGCTATCAGGGATTTAAATTCTGGTATGACGGCGCACCTTACTCCGGCAGTGCATTTCTTTATGATCCGGTTCTCGAAAATGAAGTCACTCAGGGAGTTCTCAGTTTAAAGAAGAATAACCGCGGAGTTTGCAACTACGAAAAAAAGGACATTGAAGCGACGCTGCAAAAGCTTCATGATGCCGGCCAGCAGATAGTATTCCATGCCATGGGTGACCGGGGCCAGCATGAAATTGTGGAAATATATCAAAATATTTTGAGCAAATCTCCGCGTTATGATCACCGTCATAGAATGGAGCACGGCACAATGCTCTTTAAAGAAGATGCGGAAGCGGCTGTCAAACTTGGTTTAACACCTTCGTATATTGTTCAGCATCTTCGGCATTTGGGTGAAGTGTTGCGCGATTATATATATGGCGCTGAACGTACCAATAAAATGATGGGTGTCAAAACAGGAATCAGAGCCGGCTTGATCCATTCTTTTCATCAAGATACGCCGATTTATATGGATACACCGTTTATGGTTATGCATTGTGCAGTGACGCGAAAGACAGTTAATGGCGCAGAAATTGGCGCTGATGAAGCAGTTACTATAGACGAGGCCATCAAGGGTTGTACGATTAATGCCGCTTATCAAATGTTCATGGATAAGAAAATCGGCTCTCTGGAAGTCGGAAAATATGCGGACATGGTAATTGTGTCGGCAAACCCGAAAAAAATCGCGCCGGATGATCTGGAGAAAATTGAAATTATGCAAACCTATGTTGACGGTAAACTTGTTTATTCCAAAAGATGATTAAAAAGGTGATTAAGGAGAAATGTTAATGGCGAATTTGCAGATTCTGAAAATGATGACATGGATCGAGGAAACATTTTTCGAGGGTGTTTTATTGGATAAACCGGCCAGAAAAGCAGTGGCGATGGCTTTAATAAAAAACCCTCTGGCCGGCAAATACAGGGAAAATATGGATGAACTGACCGACATTGGTGATTATCTGGGTGCCATGCTGGCAGCGAAAGCGAGAAAAGCTTTGGGAATCAGGCCGGAAGAAGTTGAAGGCATTGGCAAGGGCTGCCTGGTGGGACAGGATGGGGAAGCGGAACACGCCGCCGCAATATTGCATGTCCGATATCCCGAAAAAGGCTTCGGCAAATCATTCCGTGAAGAAACAAACGGTGGGCTGGCGATAATGATGGGCAATGCCAAAGTTGGATGCATGAATGATACCCTGGATATTCCGATCGGGTATAAAGACGCGGCTTTTGTGTGCACTCATTGGGATACAATCTCCGTTAATATACCGGGTGCGCCGAAAAGGGATGAAATTGTTGTTATTGGAGTGATT
Organism: Deltaproteobacteria bacterium HGW-Deltaproteobacteria-12; assembly: GCA_002840565.1. Lineage (GTDB taxonomy): Bacteria > Desulfobacterota > Syntrophia > Syntrophales > Smithellaceae > MVRV01. The sequence goes on from PHBK01000022.1 coordinate 55,157, forward strand.
ACTGATACACCGAGGCCCAATGCGAGAATACCGGGCCTGAGAATCAAGGATGTCCGGTTGTTCGACGGGCAAAGGTAAAGCAGATAAACATATTTTAAAGAGGTCACGGTAGTTTTCACTTTGCGGAAGACAAAATTATTTTAGTATTGGAATCCAGATCAGGAGGATGGAAATTATGATAATTGATATTCATGCACATCCCAGTGATATGCAATCAGCACAATATCTTGCTCCGTATTTTCAGCAGGCAGCAACAGATCGGCATCTGCTGGATGGGACGCCCGTAGTTCGGGGAGGGCTTTTAATCAGTCCTGAACAGTACATCAAGGATATGGATGAAGCCGGGGTTGATAAAACGGCTATGTTAAATGCCAGCGTCATACCGGATACCCATATCTATGAGCAATATTTGAAACCTTACCCGGAGCGTTTCATCGGCTTTACGGGATCGAATCCGCTTGTTGTAGACGGCAACCTGTTGAACAACGGTGCCTTCGATCAAAAGAATTGGGAGAATACAAGGCGCAGCATCACAGAACTCGGATTTAAAGGCATAAAGCTGCTTCCCGCTTATGGACATTACAGCCCTCTAGATCCCCGTGTTTATCCCTTCTACGCGTTGGCTGCGGAACTGAATGTGCCGCTCATCATTCACATGGGGGGCACACCGGTAAGACATGCGGCCCTTGGCTTTGCGAAACCCATCGATGTCGACCGGATATTATTTGAATTTCCGACACTGCGCATTAATATGCCGCATCTGGGCTGGCCGTGGGAAGACGAGTTATTGGCGATTATGGTGAGATCTCCCCATCTCTATACGGATATTTCTTTTATTGGTGAAATGGGCCTCCAGAGAGTAGCACACAAACTGATTACAGCACGGAACTTTGGTGTTATTTCGCGGGTAATGTTCGGAACTGACCCGCTTTGCCGCCCCCTGAAATTTTACATTGACTGGTTGAGAAATGATCTTAATAAATATGCGGTAAAACAGGGTGAACAACCATTAACCAAAGACGAGATTGCAGGCATCCTGGGCAAGAATGCCTTGAAATTTGTTGGGGTTAATATTGCTTGAACGAATTTTGGCATTAACTGGCGGATAGTGAGGAGATATTATTAAACCGGAGTGAATCTCCGGCACGAATATAATGGCCATGAGTGTCACCGAGAATTTTAAAACGAACGTCAGCCGTGATTCAAGTCCCGGGCAAGTTTAAGTTTTACGAATAACCATGGCGCGCCGGCGGAAATCCACAAACCAATAAGCGCGAAGCGCAGGTAACGCAACACATAGGGAATCAGCTCGTCTCCCCGGGGGAACAGCGCCCGCAGTCCCAGGGATATAATAAAGATGACAGCCAAACCGGGCAAAAGACGCAAAACTCTTTGCCTCAATAATCCCTCCGCAGTATATCCCCCGCGCGAATCCATCCAGACCAGACCTGCCAGCATACCGAATAAAACCGCGGAAAATGTGATGGCATTGTTGAGCGTCACCGGCGCGGGAAGAACGGCTGCTCCGCCGAGTCGGGAATTGGCGGTCCAATCGACCGGCATTACCCAGCCGCGTGATGACCAGAAAGCAATGATGCCGCATAAAAGCACCGCCAGGGAGAGAGCTAAAGCCAGTCCGACCTGCTGCCCCGGCGATTTCTTGTTTGCCCACGCAGCGACGGCATCCCAACAGCGCAGGAAAGCCAGCAGTACCAGGGCGCCCAGTGTCCAGCCCACCAAAACATCATGCGGAAAATGAACAGCGAGGTACAGTCGTGAAAGCCCGATCATACAAATGATAAAAACTCCCGCTCCCCATGCCCAGGGACGCGCTAACAGCGCTGCCGCCAGGCCCCACAAACTGGCGGCAATCTGCGCATGCCCTGACGGGACGCCGAAAGAAGTTTCAGCCGCCAGTACTTTCATCTCAGAACTTACCCAGTAAGGACGCGGCCCGTGAAGGACAAGTTTGAGGGTGTCATTCAGGCTGCCGGATAACAGCAGAATCACCCCGATGCGCAAACCGGCCTGGGTACTTACACTCCAGTATACAATGGGCAGGGCCAGCATGAAGAAATCTTCCGTTCCCAGGAAGGAAAATACCTTCATGGGGATTTCCAGCCAACCCCCCAGTCCCTGCAGCCAAAGAATAAAATCGATCCCCAGGCGATATATCGGTTCCATAAATACCTCTACTTTTGGGGGTGTTTCTGAAAGAAATCCCAAATGACGTCAGTCGCTTTTATTTTGTCGGATTGTTTGCCTACCATGAACTCCGGCAGAAGACTTCTACCTCCGGCCCAGGTGTGACCCAGGCCTTCGACGGAGATGTAAATCAATTCCACGCCTTCGCGGCCCGGACCATAGATTTCGGTCCGGACACCGTTTGCTTCGGATATGTTTTGGGGAGTTGCCGGACAGCCGAGGGCCTCGGTCCACTGCGCAATAAAATCGCGCACGGGAGGTTTCGGCTTCCCGCGTACCTGATCGCTGCCGCCGGTCGCCAGTCTGGGCACGCCTCCACCGAGAGGGTTGAGGGGATCGGCTGTGCCGGTGATGTAGAGTATCGGAAGTGGGCGTTCCAAACGGAGAGGAACCCGCCAGGAGGAACCCGCAACAGGAGCAATGGCGGCGATGCGGCCGGATAATTCCGCGCCCAGGCGAAAACACAGCGAAGCGCCGTTGGAGAAGCCTGTAACAAAAATCCGTCTCTGATCTACGGTGAACTTGGCCGACAGGTCATCAAGCAGAGTGTTGATAAACATAACATCGTCGGGGGCTTTCCGGCCCGGATAAAAACGGTCAGAGCCGTCATTCCAGAGTTGCGGATTACGGCCGAAACTGCCCGGCCGGGAGGGGTCCGGCGGCATTGCTTCCGGGAAGACGGCGAGAAATCCGGCTTCAGTAGCTTTCGAGCTCCAGCCGGTTTCGATATCCGCCGCTTTGCCTGTTCCGCCGCCGCCATGCAGCATTATTAAGAGGGGCAGAGAAGTCTTGCCGTCATAGCGCGGAGGGATATGTACAGTGTATCGGCGATCGAGTTCGCCCACCCGAAGCGATAAGTGGTGATCGCCGAAGCTCGCGGATTGAGGCTGCGCGGCACTTGTCTTAACTATGCCATTCAGACAAAAGGGAAGAATTGCCAACACCAACAAAAGAGCCGTTCTGATTTTTTGCCTGTGGTGCATTTCCTCTGCCTTTCATTTTATCTGGCCCGGAGTTTAATATAAACATTAAATATTATCTATAATACTTCGTTTAAAAAAGAAAGATTGTAGAGGATATAATCTGCTTTTATATTGAAAAAAAGCCAGCTATAGTCTAAAAATAATATCAGTTTATTTTTCGCAAGCGGTTGACAGTTTACTTTTCATATTCTTTAAACAGCAGAGAGGAATCATGCATGACAGACCAGAAACTGACAAAAGCGCAACTACTATCGGAAAACTCCCTCCTCCGTCAAAAGCTGGAAGATCTTGAGCAATATTATGGTGGAGCGCATCCACCCGTTGGCAGGAAAGAAGCAAGCAAAGAAACCAATAAAAAAAGGGCAGAAAAAGCTTTTAAAATTGATATTAGCCAACAAAAGCAGGCGGAAGAGGCCCTGCGTAAAAGTGAAGAGAAATACAAATTTCTGACTGAGAAAATGGTGGACATGATCTGGACGCTCGACAAGAATCTGCAAACCACCTATGTCAGTCCTTCAATTCTGAAAGTTCTGGGCTACACTCCGGAAGAACGGATGAAGCAGACATTAGCCGAGATCATGCCGCCGAAGTCCTTAGAAAGCGTTGCCGAAATATTCAAGATGGAAATGGAACGCGATCAAGAGGAGGGTGTTGACCCGAATCGATCCGTAACTCTGGAATTGCAATATTATCATAAAGATGGTTCAACCATATGGTTTGAGAACCTGATGGGCATTATCCGTGATCAGCAGGGAAATCCCATAGGGGTTCACGGTGTCAGCCGGGAAATGACCAAACGGATGAAGGCAGAAAAGGAAATTATAAAAGAGAAGCTTTTTTCCGATGCCGTACTGGATAGTCTGCCGGATGTCTTCTATGTTCTCGATGAAAAAGGGTACTATGTTCGATGGAATAAAAATCAAGAAAAGGTGACCGGATATACAGCGGAGGAATTGTCAAAATTGCATGCCTTGGCTGTAATTGCCGAAAAAGATAGAGAATTGGTTGCCGGTAAGATCCAGGAGGTATTTATCAACGGATATGCATCCGTGGAAGCAAATCTATTATCAAAGAATGGAGAAATCATCCCCTACTACCTTACAGGATGCAGGGCAATCATCGAGAAGAACATCTACCTTTTGGGAATGGGTATAAATATCACCGAACGTAAAAAGATGGAAGAAGCCCTGCGCTCTTCTGAACAACTTTTTTCTGAGATCATAGAGTTCCTGCCGGATGCCACCCTGGTCATTGACGGAGAGGGCAAAGTAATTGCCTGGAACCGCGCCATGGAGGAGATGACGGCGGTTAAAGCAGAAGACATGCTGGGTAAAGGGGATTATGAATATGCCCTTCCTTTTATTGGCAAGAGAAAAAAGATGCTGATTAATTTCGCCCTGAATAATGAAAGGGAAAAGGCGGTTGCTTACTTGAATATGCAATGGAAGGGTGATGTCCTATACGGTGACGCTCTCGTCCCCCGGCTGCGCGGCAAAAAGGCTTATCTTGCTGCGACGGCCTCAGTACTGAGGGATGGCAAAGGAGGTGTCGTTGCGGCCATCGAGTGCGTTCGCGACGTTACCGAGCAAAGGCAGTCCGAGAACGAACTGCGTCAGGCTGAAGAAAGATACCGGAGCATCTTCGAGAATGCCCAGGAAGGTATTTACCGTGTCGCGCCCGAAGGAAGAATCATTATGGCTAATCAGGCCATGGCACGAATGCTGGGCTATGATTCCCCTGAGGAACTCATAGCCAATGTAACCGATATAACCGATGTTCATAATCCAATCCATTTGAATCCGGATGACCGCTCGAAGATCATGGGTATGATAGAAAAGCAAGGTTCCGTAAAAAACTATGATGTTCCGTTATGCAGAAAGGATGGTCGTATTATCAGTGTTTCCGCAACTATTCAGGCGGTTCGTGATGAGAAAGGACAGATTATCTATTATGAGGGGATTGGTGAAGACATCACGGACCGGAAAGAAAGTATTGAACGAATGAGAAAGTCTCTCGGTGCCACCGTCCAGGCTATGGCCGTAACTGTTGAGACGAGAGATCCCTATACGGCAGGCCACCAGAGGAGAGTTGCTGATCTGGCCCGTGCTATTGCCACAGAGATGGGCCTTTCAAAAGATCAAATCGACGGTATACGTATGGCGGGTATTATCCATGATCTGGGAAAGATTTCCGTTCCGGCGGAGATACTCAGCAAGCCGTCCAAATTGACAGACATAGAATTCGAACTTATTAAAACCCATGTCCAATGCGGATACGATATTCTGAAAGACATAGACTTCCCCTGGTCTATTGCGAGGATGGTCCTGGAACATCATGAGCGGATGGATGGATCGGGCTATCCGCAGGGACTAACCGGAGACAAGCTTCTTCTGGAATCACGAATTCTGTCAGTTGCCGATGTGGTGGAATCTATGGCTTCACACCGTCCTTATCGTCCTGCTCGGGGAATCATTGCCGCCCTGGCAGAGATTAACATGAACAAGGGTCTCCTCTATGACCAGGAAGCAGTGGATGCCTGTCTGCGGCTCTTCCATGAGAAGAACTATGTAATAAAATGATGATTGTTGTTTTAAGTGTTGTCTCGTCTGGAATGATTAGAATCTCAGCACAATAGTAGGTTCAATACTCATGAGTGCAGAAAATCCCGTTAAGCTGTCTGCTCAAATGTATTTGGATATGTTTCAGTTTATCTGCTACCGGAGGTATTTTCGATGAAACGTAGAGATTTTCTCAAAGGCGTGGCCGGAGCATCAGCCCTGGCCATCTGCGCGCCGTTATGCAACAGCAGTGCCTCTTTGCCGCGACAAAGCGACAGGCCTCCGGCGGCGGATCAGGAAACCAGGGTTTTTCTCGCAGGAATAAGGCCGGGGAGCTCAAGTGCCGAGCTGGAAACTGCAGTTCGCGAAGCGGCCCTCGCCGCCTCGGATTTCTCCTGGCTTTCCCGAGGGGATGCCGTCTTTATCAAACCGGCGCTCAACTCCGGTCATCCTTACCCGGCCACAACCAGCCCTGTCGCTGTCAGCGCCATGGTCAAGCTGCTCAAGGAAAAAGGGGCGCGTCGCGTGGTGGTCGGAGACATGTCCGGCATTGGACATGTGAAACTCTCGCCGCAGGGTCTGCAAGGCAGCACCCGTCGCCTGATGGATATCTCCGGTATGGCCAAGACCGTTCAGGTGGCAGGAGCGGAAATAAATTTCTTTGAAGAAGCCGGATGGCGGGGTTTTTATGAAGATTCCATGGCTACCGGCGCCCACTGGAAAAGGGGCCTGATGATGCCAGGCATCCTCAAAGAGATGGATCATATTGTCCTCATGCCGCGCTGCGGCCGTCATGTTCTGGCCGGCGCCACCCTGGGCCTGAAAGCAGCAGTGGGCTACTGGCGAACGGATACACGTCTGGAATACCATCGGGATGCCGCCACATTTCATGAGAAAACTGCAGAAGCGAATACCTCTCAGACCTTACTCGCTAAGCAGCGGCTGGTTATTTCCGCCGCTGATAAGCTGCTTACAACCTTCGGCCCCGATCAGGGATACGTCCATCAGCCGGCAATCGGTCTGATCATCGCATCCGGGTCTGTCGTTGCCCATGACATGGTATCTTTGGCCTGGCTTTTGGAAAACAGGGAGCAAATCCCGTCAGATCAGAGGGATGGGTTTATCGATAGCAGCCCGCTGGTGGCCCGTCTGGCCAATGATTGGGTTGTCGCTAAACTGGGAGGATGGCGACAGGCAATTTCCTCCGACAAGCTGATCAAAAACGATCTGAGAACTATCTGGGATGATCGGGTACTCAACCACGCTTACAAAATTTTCCAAAACGTGCCCAGGTTAGCTATCACTGCGGCCAACAGACAACTTCCAGGAACCATCAAAGAACGTTTAAGCAAGATGGTATTATCTTGACTTTCCGGCGACGAGCCCCTCTTTCAGGCATCTTAGATCAGGCACGCCCCGGGACGGCCTCCAACCGCAATGATCCATCAGGCGCCGGACTGAAATCGATCTGTTTTCTGCGAATCCGCCTTTAATCAAGTCGTGTGCAACCGTGTTTCCCGCGAAAAACCAGATATCCTTTTGTTCTTAGCAAAAATTATGTCCTTATGAACAGATAGGTGCTTATTCTTCTTTTTGGGAGGCATAGGTAATTATCAGTAATAATATGGAATAATTTTCTTGATAAAATCCGTGATATGTTTTATCCCAGATTGCGCAATAGGGCATAAAGGTTTATAGAGATTGTCATTGCGAGCAAAGCGAAGCAATCTAAGTAATTGATTCTATGAGATTGCTTCGTCACTTCGTTCCTCGCAAAGACCGTTGTTTTATAAATTATTTTTCTATTGCGTAATCTGGGTTTATTTGACAGCCAATATTCGGAAGGAGATTTTATGTCCAGTGAATTAATGAACACCAAAGAAGTGGCCAAGTATCTTGATATTCACGAAAAACAGGTTTATCTCCTCATCAAGTCCGGGAAAATTCCCTGCACGCGGGTGACCGGGAAGTGGATTTTTCCGGTCAAGCTTATTGACGAATGGATTCACTCGAGCACCCAGGACGGCCTCCAACTGGCCCGAAAGAGAGTTAACTCCATCGAGGGCGCTTTGCTGGCGTCTGGCAGCAATGATCCGGTGCTGGACATGCTTCTGACCGCCATCAAGAAAGATCATCCGGCTTTTAATATTTTTTCCGCCAATACCGGCAGTGTCAGCGGTCTTACAGCGCTCAATTCCGGGCTTACGGATATTGCTTTCTCCCATCTTTTTGATCCTGAGACCGGCGATTATAATACCCCTTATCTAAAGCAGTACTGCCCTGATCATGCTCCTGTTGTCGTCAATCTGTTTTACCGTCAGTGTGGTTTTCTTATTGCCAAATCCAAATCAGATATTTTTCAGGGGTGGGATAGTTTCAATGATAAAAAGATACGCTTTATCAACCGGCAAACTGGCTCGGGCATCAGAATCCTTCTGGATCACGAGCTGAAAAGCAGAGGTATCAACTGCAATGATATTACCGGTTACGACAATGAAGTCTTTACACATTTTGAAGTCGGACTTGCCCTTATTTCGAACGAGGCGGATGTAGGGATAGCGTCTGCCGCCGTGGCCAAAATATTGGACCTTAATTTTCAACCCCTGGTCAGTGAGCGTTTTGATATGATTCTCGATAAGGACACTTATTTTCAACCAGCCATCCAGGCTTTTATCGAAACGCTGCAATCGGACAAGTTTAAAGGCCGTGTCGAAAAAATCGGAAATTACAATTTCCAGGATGCCGGAAGGATTCTTCATTCTTAGGAACCGTTACAAAGTTATTTTTCTTGGCCATTTTGTTACGGTTCCTTATGCCGTATCGGGATTGTAACGGTACAGTAATTATTTTCACGCCGGCTTAGGAGCCGTTACAAAATAAGATAATAAAGAAAGGAACTGAAGAAAATGAAAGTATTTGCTGGAAAATGTCTGGTGCTGCTGGTACTGCTTTGTTCGAGCCTCGCCTGGGCTGCAGACGGCGATCAGTTTTTGTTTTTATCCAGTACGATCGGGCCAATTGATTCAGGGATTGTCGGAGCGCTGGAGGATCAATTTGAAAAAGAGACGGGCATCCGCGTGCGACATGTCGGAGCCGGAACCGGTGCGGCGCTTAAACTGGCAACTAAATGTCAGATCGATCTGGTCATGGCTCACGCTAAATCTCTCGAGGAAAAGTTTATCGCGGACGGTTTCGGCACCAAAAGAATTCCCCTGATGTATAATGATTTTGTTATTGTCGGCCCCGCTGCCGATCCGGCGACGATTAAAGGAGAAAAGTCGGCGACTGGAGCCTTGAAAAAAATTATGGACAAGGGCGTAAAATTTATCAGCCGCGGCGATAAATCGGGAACGCATGTGGCCGAAATGGAGCTTTGGCAAAAAGCCGGAATTAAACCGGACGGGGCCTGGTATGTTATTTATGAAAAAGGTTCGGAAGGCAATGCTGCAACGCTGAAACACACGGACAGTCAGGCGGCCTACACGGTTATTGATCGTGCCACGTATCTTTCGCTGAAGGATTCGATTAAAATGGTTATCCTGGTGGAAGGCGACGAAGCGCTTCTCAATTATATTTCACTGTTGCCGGTGAATCCGGCAAAATGCCCGAAGATAAACGCTACTGATACCGGCACATTTGTAAGATGGCTGACATCACCCCAAAAAGGGCAACTGATCATCCGCGATTTCGGTAAAGATAAATACGGTTCACCTCTTTTCTTTCCCAATTCCGACGAATGGCAAAAAACACAAAAAAAATAATGTAGAAGGAGCATTAGAATGAAAATATTCAGAAGCAGCAAAGGAATAATAACATTAGTCATTACCGCATTGCTTTTGGCAGTCGCGGCATCAAATGTTTTAGCGGCAAAACAGGCGCCCAAACAAAAAAATATTATTATGGCGACAACCACCAGCACCCAGGATACAGGGTTGCTCGATGTCTTGATCCCTCTGTTTGAAAAAGAAACAGGCTATTTTGTGAAGACGATTGCTGTTGGTTCCGGACAGGCCATGGCTATGGGACAAAAAGGCGAGGCCGATGTGCTGCTGGTTCATTCACCGGATGCGGAAAAGAAATTCATGGACGACGGGAATGGTTTAAGCCGGCGGCTGGTGATGCACAATGATTTTATTGTTGTCGGACCTGGTTCTGATCCGGCCAAAATCAAAGCCATGAAATCGTCGGCGGAAGCATTGAAATCGATTGCCAAAGCGAATGCCCTGTTTATGTCCCGCGGAGACAATTCCGGAACGCATGCCAAGGAAAAAACGTTATGGAAGAAAGCCCAAATCAATACTGAAGGGCAAAAATGGTATCAGCAGACAGGATTGGGAATGGGGCAGACCTTGAGTGTTGCCGCGGAGAAAAGGGCCTATACCCTGGCTGACCGGGGAACCTATCTGGCTCTGAAGAAAAATCTGGGATTGGATATTTTAGTCGAAGGTGATGCCGCGCTGCTTAATATTTATCATGTCATTGAAGTCAATGTCGCCAAATGGCCGAAAGTAAATAATGATGGAGCAAAAGCATTTGCCGATTTCATGGTATCCAAACAGACACAGAATATCATCAAAACATTCGGTGTGGATAAATACGGTTCACCATTATTCTTCCCTGATGCCGGGAAAAAGGCTGAAAATTTAGGAAAATGAGGTCTCATTGTCTTTGCGAGACCGTTTAAGCGGGCGAAGCAATCTCTTTTTTAATTAGTTCTTCACTGCATTCGCAATGGCAAATTTACAGGTATGGTATGGAATTAGTAATACAGGGGATCATCAAAGCTTTTGAACTGATTGTTTCGTTTGATCCGGAAGTGATGGGCATAACGTGGCTGTCCTTGAAAATCTCGGGGACAGCCACGCTCATCAGTCTCTTTATCGGTGTTTCCGTTGGAACAATCGTCGCTCTGACTAACTTTGCCGGGAAAAGACTGGTCATCAGTTTAATCAACACGGGGATGGGACTGCCGCCGGTTGTCGTCGGTCTCTTTGTCACAATTCTGATCTGGCGCAACGGGCCTTTGGGATTTCTGGAAATTCTTTATACACCTTACGCCATGATTATTGCCCAGGCTATCATTGCCACACCGATTGTCATGGGCATATCACTGGCTGCTATTCAGAACCTGCCTGCCAACCTGCGGCTCCAGATTCTTTCACTCGGAGCCAGCCGGTTGCAGATGGTCTGGGTATTGATCAAGGAATCAAAACTTCCTTTGCTGGCGGCCGTTATGGCCGGTTTCGGCGGGGTGATTTCTGAAGTCGGCGCCTCCATCATGGTTGGCGGCAATATCAAGGGATACTCGCGGGTGTTAACAACGGCAACCGTGATGGAAACGGGAAAGGGCAATTTCGACATTGCCATTGCTTTGGGTGTCATTCTTTTGATCCTGGCCTTTCTGGTTAATCTTCTGCTTACGCAAATACAGCAAAGGCAGCATCTGCGATGAATTCTATTTTTAGTGTCCAAAATTTAGTCGTCCGCCGCGGCGGCGCAACCGTATTGGATATCAGCCAGCTGAATGTTGAGTCGGGTAGAGTTCTTGCGCTGATTGGACCTAACGGCGCAGGCAAGTCAACTTTGCTCTTAACAATGGCCGGTCTTCTCAAACCAAGTCAGGGGAATATCTATTATCAGGGAATGCCGGTCGAGACAAACACCGGGCGCACTTCTATGCGCCGCAACATGTCTGTCGTTTTCCAGGAGCCGCTGCTGCTCAATACATCCGTTTATAAAAATATCGCTCTCGGCTTGAAATTCCGCCATTTCCGCGATGACGAAATCACCCGGAATGTTGCAGAGGCCCTGGAGTATTTTGGCATCAGCTCTCTGGCTAAGCGGGCGGCCAGGACTCTTTCGGGCGGGGAGGCCAAAAGAGTGTCGCTGGCCCGCGCTTTTGCCTTAAAACCTCAAATGATCTTGATGGATGAGGCTTTTAACTCTCTCGATCCTCCGACAAGAGAAACCCTCATTGACGACCTGCGGCACATTCTGGGGGAAACGAAAATAACTGCTGTCCTGGCGCTGCACGATCGAGAAGAAACATTGCGCCTGGCGCAGGACGTAGCTGTGATGGTGGAAGGAAAAATTGTCCAATCGGGGACGACAGCTCAGATATTCAATCAACCGGATTCCGAATTTGTGGCTAATTTTGTCGGCACGGAAACGATACTGGAGGGAACTGTCCGGAGCAGCAATGGCGGGTTGGTGGAGGTTTCTGTTGCCGGAAAAATTATTGAAGCGGTGGGCAATTTCAAACCCGGACAAAATGTTTATTGCTGTGTAAGGCCGGAAAACGTTACCGTGTCGCCGGCCAAACCAGATAAAATCAGCGCCCGTAATGTATTTGAAGCTAAAATTCAAAAAATAATCCGGCAGGCATTCTTCTACAAGATGATTTTAGACTGCGGATTTCCTTTAGTTGCTTATGTCACCGTATCTTCCTGTGATGATTTAGGACTGTGTGAAGGATCATTTATCAACGCATCTTTTAAAGCTACGGCTGTTCATCTAATGAAGCGCGACAAATAAGTCTTTCATTATGCTGTTTCTTTGTATTATAATTCCAGACTAAATTTTCAGGAATGAAGATATGACTGCAAAAGCGCCAACATCCCTCCAGTATTGCTTCGACAGCGATTTGCGCATGAAACCGGCAGGAGAATCCTCCTTTGAGGGCATGATCACCGCCAACTGGTCCGTCAACGGCGATCCTAACGGAGGTTATTTAATGGCCTTTATGGCGGCAGCGATGCGCGAACTCAGCGATAAGAAAAGGCCGGTAATTGTCACGGCGAATTATCTTGCCAGGGGCGAAACCTGCCTCTCCAGAGTTATTGTAGAACCAATCTCAAAAGGAAAACATTTGAACCGCCTCCAGGCAAAACTGATGCAAAATGGAGTCGAAAAAACCCGCTGCTGGGGAACATTTATGGGTGAGAATGAATATGCGGACACCAATTGCTATGAAAAAGAACCGCCGTTTCTTCCCTCCCGCGAGAATTGTTTTCCGTTTCCCGCTCTGCCCAGGTACACCCTTTTTTCGAGCATGGATATACTGCTTGATCCTTCCTGCGCCGGATGGTTAAAGGGTGGCGGAAATCTGGCGGGAATATCGGAGCATCGGGGCTGGATCAAATTTCATGATAACCGACCCTGTGACCATCTTTCTCTCCTGCTGATGGCCGACGCCTTTCCACCGCCGGTGCTGGCAAAACACGGCGCGTTAAAATGGGTTCCTACCATTGAATACTCTGTTAGTGTGAGATCGATAGCAGATACACCATGGATCAAGGCGGTTTTCCGTTCATATTTTGTAACCGGCGGCATAGTGGAGGAAGACGGCGAACTGTGGGATGAAAACGGAAAACTGCTGGTTGTATCCCGTCAAATTGCTCAGTTTCGGAAAAAATGATGCGTAATTCTATGCCGGCGGCTCGCCTCATCTGCCGGAAAATACTGACCTGAAGACCTTCGGCAATGATCAGCGAGCCTTGCTCTGGAATCAAGCAGGCTTTGATCCTGCATGATTGTTGTAAACAGCATATAAACACAGCAATTAACCTTGAAAAATTACTTTCTGTAGGAAACGCCGGCAGAATATGTTAGAAAATTAATATAAACCTCAAATCTGTGGGGCTGCGCCGATGATATTGCGCCTCCATTTAAATTGAGGGAAATGCAGTAACTAAAACATGAGGAATAAAGATGCATGAACTTTCCGTAGTGGACGGCATCCTGAAGGTTGTCTTGAGGCATGCCGCTGTCAACAACGTGGAGAAGGTAGTTGCCGTCAATCTGCGCATCGGGGATCTGACAGATCTGGTGGATGAATGGGTACAGCGCTACTTTGATTTTTTAAGCAAGGATACAATTGCCGCCGGTGCCGCGCTGAAAATTGAAAGATCGCCGGTTGTCTTACACTGCGAAACATGCGGGAATGATTTTACAATCCAGATAAGAGAGACAAAAAAGTTCATTTGCCCGGCCTGCGGGGGAGAAAATTGTTCTCTGATCTCCGGCCGGGAGTTCTATATAAAAAATATTGAGGTGATATGATGACGGATATACGATTAATCGATGTAAAAGAAGATATATTAGCCGACAACAACAGCCGTGCCGAGGAAATCAGAAGTTTTTTGAAGAAAAAAAGCGTTTTCCTCCTGAACCTCATGTCCTCGCCGGGGAGCGGTAAGACCAGTTTGATTTTACGCACTACCGCCGCCCTGAAAAATTCTTTGAGGTTCGGCGTGATTGAAGGGGATATCGAATCCATCGTGGATGCAGAAAAGATAAGCAAGGCGGGAATGCCGGCAGTGCAGCTGCGGACAGGCGGATTATGCCACCTGGATGCGTCCATGATCGGGTTGGCCCTGGACGAACTTGATTTGGAGAATCTGGATGCCGTCATTATCGAAAACGTCGGAAACCTCGTCTGCCCGGCGGAATTCGATACCGGTGCGGTCAAGAGTGTAATGATTCTCAGTATTCCCGAAGGCGATGATAAGCCGCTGAAATATCCGCTGATGTTTTCAGTTTGCGATGCCGTTATTATCAACAAAATGGATTATTTGTCCGGTTCTGATTTTGACATGCCCGCATTTTGCGCAAGGATCCGCAATCTCAATCATAATGCGGAAATATTTGAGGTATCCTGCAAGACAGGAGCGGGCATCGAATCATGGAGCAACTGGCTGGCGGAAAAGGTAAACCAGTGGAAGTCTGCTCCCAGTAACTAGCAGGGAGTAAATCCAGATGACGGAAATCAAAGAAACAGAGATTCAGGAAGTGCAGCAGTTCCAGGACGGTGTTTTTTCCCTGCTGAACAAGGAAATCATCCGGGAAATACACCTCGAGATTGCTCTGAACGCCAAGAAGATTGCCGTCATCGCCTGCTCCGGCCGCTACGCCGATGAACTGGCTGCAGGTTTTCTCCGGTCGGAGGGGTTACTGAGCTCCCGGGATGAAATCGAGAAAATAGAGGTATCGGATACGGAACATAAGGTCAACATATGGACACGCGAACAGGCGCCCATAACCTTGTCTTCCCATAAAACGATCGCCTCCAGCGGAGCGCGCGGAACAGGGGCGGGACCGGCTTTGACCCGGCAGCCACTCAGAGAGCACACCTTCCACCGCATAAAGCCGGAGAATATCTTCCGGATGATGGATGAGTTCCTCTCCCTGGCCTCGCTCCATGATGCCACGGGTGGCACCCATGCGGCTGCTCTGGCTTCTGAGAATAAGATCATAGTCGTGCGGGAGGATATCGGGCGGCACAATACGATCGACATGCTGGGAGGCTATGCCCTTTTGAATGGGATCGATCTGGCGGATAAGACGATCGTCAGAACCGGCCGCGTATCTTCGGAGATCGTTCATAAAGTTTGGCGCCTGGGGGCGCCGGTCGTGATATCTATTTCCGTGCCTACGGCAATGGCCATCGAACTGGCCGGCGAGGCGGGCATCACCCTTGTCGGTTCAGTAAGGGGAAAGAAGTTCATTATTTATACTCATGCGGAACGTATTTTAGTCAATTAGTAATAATAGCCAATCAAGATCATCAGCTTGCTTTATCCTTTATATCTTATAAAATTACAAAATATTACATATTACTTCAATATTTACTTTACAAAAGTATTCTGGAATGCTAAAGAAATCTGCAAAATATCCCTATTTCTATGTTCAAATTATTCGATATTAAGGAGGAAAAAGGAAAGATGAAGAAAGCTTGGTTTATTTTGCTGACGCTGGGATTGATGACCATCTTCAGCACGGCGGCTTGGGCGGTCGATGTGAAGTTCAGCGGTGAATTTTTTGCCGCCGGTGTTTACTGGGATAGGACGAATTTAACTAAAGATATCAGTCCGTCCACTGCGTTTTATTATCAGCGATTACGTTTGCGAGCCGATTATGTTGTTTCACCCGGCCTGACATTAGTTACCCGTATAGATGCCCTGGAAAGGGCCTGGGGCGCGAATAGAACCGCGGCAGGAATCGCCCTGGCCGCTGATTCTGCCGGAACTGTTGCCGAAAATGAAAACATCGCTTTTGACTGGGCCTATGTTAATTATAAATCACCAATCGGCATGTTCGATGCCGGTCTGATGAATTATGGTGCAACGGGAACAATATTCGGGAATAGCACAATCCCTAACAGCCGGATTAAATATTCCTTTACGGCCGGTCCGGTTACTCTCAATGCCGCCATCTCTAAAGTAAAAGAACTAAGTTACACAGCCAGCAATATTGTTGCATACAGCGATGCCGACAATAACGTATATCACCTGGAAGGCGTTTATAAATGGAAAGGCGGCCTGGCCGGCCTGAATGTAAATTACTACCGGTATGCCGAAAACAGACCGGGATTAAACAGTAAAAGAACCTATTACCTCATTACGCCTTATACTATTGCCAAGTTAGGGTTCCTGAATCTGCAGGCCGAATTTAACTGGGCTACCGGCAAATTTACGGACACTGATTCCGGTGTCGGCGACGTCAAGCTGGAAAATTTCAGCGGGTGGATTGACGCTAAAGCTGCTTTCGGGTCTGTTTACTTCGGCGGCACATTCGCA
>PHBK01000050.1 GCA_002840565.1 Deltaproteobacteria bacterium HGW-Deltaproteobacteria-12
AGAATTCTTCAGGGAATTCTTTTATGAACATAAAGCCGTAATTGTTCCGCAATAAGCCGGGGGCTCGATTTAAGGCGATGAATGTTGCTTCAATGGCCAAAGTTCCACTGCCGCACATGGGGTTGATAAAATTTTTCTCACCCTTCCAGCCGGTAGCCATGATGACAGCCGCCGCTAATGCCTCCTGCATGGGCGCTTGCAGGGGAATCTTGCGATATCCGCGCAGAGAGAGACGCTCTCCCGAAGTATCCAGATAAACATCGGCCTGATCGTTCTTCCAATAGACATGGACAACAGCTTTATCCTTGTCCGGGCCGGAATCAGGCCGCCTGCCGCATTTATCGCGAATTCGGTCGACAATGGCATCCTTGACCTTGACATTAACGAAGCGGGAATCGGTAATCAGCGGATTGTCGGCAATCGAGGTCACGCAAACATAGGCCGCCCTGCCGGAATCATGCAGGAGATTTTCCCAGCAAATGGAATTGATGCGCCTGTAGAGACTCTCCGGCGTATTGACTATTAACTTCTCCAGTTGGTAGAGAACTCGTTGGGCGGTGCGCAGGTGCATATTTAAGATCATGGTGTCCCGAAGAGTTCCTTCGGTTTGAATTGCCGTATCCAGCTCCGCCAGAACCGGAAAATCCAATGCCTCGATCTCTTCCTTTAGATAAGGCGAGACGCCCTTCGGACAAGTTACAAGTATTTTACTTTTCTGATTCCAAATTGTCATAGTGCCATTGTAACACAGTACAATGCTTTTGATAAGTAATATACGGTAAACGTTTAAATATACATCATATTTTGTACGGTATCGTATTCGATTATTGATAAAAACGTTGATAAAACTGTTGATAAAACTTGACCCCGGCAATTTATTAGAGTAATACTAAAGAAGTATATTGCACAGAAAAAGGAGGACATGGAGATGGCAAAATATCTCTACAACGAGGAGGCCCTCGCGAATCTCAGACTCAGTGATACGTCCATTCTCGACCGGTTGGTCGATTTCGAGTCTGCGCGTGAGGCGCATTCGAAAAAAGAACACGCCAAGAAAGACAAGCGAATGACGATTGGCGAAGCGGTTGATACTTATGTGAAGGATGGCGACATAATCACCGATGGCGGATTTTCTTACGTTAGAACACCTCACCAGGCCTTTCACGAGGTCATGAGGCAGGGTAAAAAAAATCTGCAGATGATCGGATCGCCCAATACGAATCAGAGCTTTTTTATCTTTTACGGACTGGTGAACTATTCCCACAATTCCTACACCGGAGCGGAAATGCGTGGGATTGATAAAATTTATGACCGTGCGCTCAAGGCCGGTAAGACCACGATTCTTTCCGAATGGAGTCACGGCGGCATGGGT
>PHBK01000051.1 GCA_002840565.1 Deltaproteobacteria bacterium HGW-Deltaproteobacteria-12
CGCAAGGCATGATCAAACATCACCAGATGCCAGCGGCTCTGAAGGAGGATAACATTAAGCACTTGAGCTGTATCGCTATCCTCGGCCTTTTTAACGAGCCATTCATAACGGGGTAACAAATCGTTTTCCATTTTCACACTAAGTTCATAGGCATTCGTCAATGTTTTATTGTCCACGACAGGGGGCGTCTTCCCATCAGCAGTCAATCCATAAGCTTTAAATAGTTGCCCGATCCATTCAACATGATTCTCTTCCTGGGGGATGACCATCATATACGGCATGAAGGTGTTGAATTTTCCCTGATCGGCCTCATACTGGGCCAGAGACTCTTTTTCCAGCGTCAGAATCTCCCGGAGTTTTTGGACCCATTCGGCGTTTTTTGGCGTAGGTAGTTTAGCCGGAACATCAATCCAATCGCTACCCATCATACCGGGTCCCATACCGTAACCACCATAACCGCCCATCATGCCCGGTCCCATGCCATAA
Organism: Deltaproteobacteria bacterium HGW-Deltaproteobacteria-12; assembly: GCA_002840565.1. Classification (GTDB taxonomy): domain Bacteria; phylum Desulfobacterota; class Syntrophia; order Syntrophales; family Smithellaceae; genus MVRV01. The sequence continues at coordinate 487 of PHBK01000051.1, forward strand.
CCGTAGCCCCCTCTTCCAGGCTGACTCTGAACCACAGCGGCTCCGAAGACAAACGCCACAACCAAAACTAGCGAACCTATGATAATGATCTTTCTCATAATTTCCTCCTTTAGTGGTCTGTGTTTTTTATGATGTCTAGGCTACTGACGACCCAAAAAGGCCGGTCAGTAGCTTGTTACTATTAGGATCTAAACGCATTTATTGAAGCTCATTTTTCATTCGGTCAAAGTCTTCTTTTGTTATCTCGCCTTTGGCATAACGCTTCTTTAGAATGTCCATGGGTGACTCCTGTGTCTGCCCAGTCACATGTTTAGACCTAACATTTTGAACAATAAAGTAAATCACTACACCGAGTAAAACTAAAAAAAATATCCCCATAAACATACCTCCATATCCATAGCCAAAACCAAACGGACATCCGTAATTACCAGTGCGATCCCAACCACCCATCATGGTACCATAAGGTCCTGAGCACATGGTTAATAGAGGCACCAATGCTAAAACACCAAGCAAATAAATTTTCTTCATTATCTCTCGCTCCTTCCTTGGTCATCGTCTCACATGACCTGTTTAGCTTGAAGCCACCCTTCTCAATCAACGTGAAAAGCGCTCCTTTTGCCGTAATTAAATAATCCATCCTGCACGTGTCAATGCCCGGCCGGCCTTGACTTTTTGACAATTTGTGCGTATTTTATATGTAAGCAAATGATTTGTATAGCAATTAATTAAGGAGGTGGTAGGAGTCAGCTAGGGAAAAATTATTAAATATGAAGGAGTTGGTGTGAGTCAACGAATCAACAATGGTGATAATACATGAAAGGAGGTAATGATCATGTTTGCGCCAAAAAGAATTCTTGTA
>PHBK01000023.1 GCA_002840565.1 Deltaproteobacteria bacterium HGW-Deltaproteobacteria-12
GATATTGATGCCGCGTGCGGTAAAAAAATTGGCAATTTCTTTGGCCAGTCCCGGGCGGTCCGGCCCCATTGATGAAAAAACCACGTATGATCTCATAATGTCAGCCTCCTCTTTGAATTCATGCTCCCCGATAAATATTTAACATTAGACGTATAGACGTTAGACGTCTTTGTTCTTAAGGCAGAACAATTTATTTGTCAAGAGAAAGTTGATTCAGGGTGTAATTATTAATTAATCAATGATATCAGTGGTTTGATATCATTTGCCTTGACAATAATATCCAAACTTTTTATACTTCTGTAAAATTGCGGCCATTGCTGAATAATTATTACAGAAGATGTCTCTTCTTCTAATGCGAATTACCTGAAAATTATGATTTGATCTAATCTGAGAAAGCTGCCCGGGAACTTTAATGTCTTTTACTGCTCTTGCACTGCTGTTTGCTTCCGCCGTTCTGCATACTACTTGGAATTTACTGCTAAAACAGGCTGGAGATAAATATATCGCCACCTGGTGGGGAGTGTTGATTGGTTCGACCCTGTTTTTGCCGTTTCTTTTTTTTACCGGCCTGCCTGCTGAGCAAACATGGGGTTTGCTTTTAATCAGCGTTCTGGTAGAAACGGCCTATTACATCACCCTTTCCCGTGCTTACAGTGACGAGGATTTTTCGCTCGTCTATCCGCTGGCCCGCGGCGCAGCCCCGGCGCTGATTGCCTTATGGTCGGTATTGTTTCTGGGCGAAAAGCTCACTTCCGGCGGCATCTTCGGGCTGATAATTATCATCAGCGGATTATTGCTTGTCGGCGGGAGCTCATTGTTCCAACGCGGCGGACAAAAATTTCGTCGGCGCGGTGTTTCTTTTGCACTGCTGCTGGCCGTGCTCATTTCCATCTATTCAACTATTGACGGGGCGGCAGTCAAACTGACGCCGGCTTTTTCTTATGCCGTGCTGGTTTTCTTCCTCTCTCCCGTTTTAACCGCACCGCTGATGTTCCGACGCTATGGCTGGCCGATCTTGAAGCGGGAATTGCTGGTGGAACGCTGGCGGCTGATCGCCATAGGTGTGCTGACGGTCGGCGCTTATCTGCTGGCCCTGGGCGCGTACGCCATCGCCCCGGTCAGCTATTCCGGCGCCATTCGGGAAGTCAGTGTAGTGCTGGGCGCATTCGCCGGCTGGCGTTTCCTCGGTGAACAACTGGGCGGCTGGCGGCTGGCCGGTGCTGTGATCATTTTTGCCGGAATTATTATTATCGCTCTGTGGGGTTGAGATATTTAAATAATTCTTTGCAGAATCGTTAACGGAGGCGGATAAAAATGGAGCAAAAGCTTAAGTTCCCGCGGGTGTCATGGAAATCAACGGGGCAGGTTTTGTGGAATATTGGCCTTATTATCCTGGGGAGCTGTATCTGTGCTGTTGCCCTGAACGGAATTCTCATCCCGAAGGGTTTCGTCAGCGGCGGGGTTGCCGGTCTGGCCCTCATCGTCCATCACGTCCTACCGGACCTACCGGTGAGCATTGCATATCTGATCCTCAACGTTCCTTTGTTTGCCCTGGGATGGAAATATGTGGGCCTCCGCTTTTTTCTCTACAGTCTTGTCGGCACATTTATTTTCTCCTTTGCCGTGCAATGGGTTAATATACCCATTCCTGTTCAGGACAAATTCCTCTGTGCTCTTCTGGCGGGAATAATCTTTGGTGTAGGATCGGGCATCATCCTGCGATCGGACGGTTCCGCCGGCGGAACGGACATCGTCTCGGTTATGTTCCTGACCAGGTTTGCAGTTAGGATGGGTAATACGGTAATCGCCTTCAATACGGCCGTGCTGGTTGTCACGGCTGTTCTTTTTTCCCTGGAAAGCGCCCTGTACACGCTTATTTTTATCTATGTAACCGCCCAGCTCATGGATCTCATTGTTACGGGGCTCAGTCAGCGGAAATCAGTCATGATCATTTCCCGGCATCAGGAAGAAATCGTTCGGACAATTCTGAAAAATCTGGATCGGGGAGTAACTGTAATTAACGGAAAGGGCGGATATTCGGGGAAACAAAACAACATCATTTATACAGTGATCACTTTTCGCGAACTGTCTCCCCTGAAAAGGCTGGTTACCAGCATCGATCCCGATGCCTTTGTCGTGGTCAACGATACGACGGAAGTAATAGGCCACAGAATAGGCAACCAGCCTCACTGGTAGCACCCGAATTCCGGGGACACATCACTTATTTCAGTCTTCTTGCTGCCGGCCGCCCTGCCGCAGGGCAGGCCGCCAGAGGAACCGCCATGATATCCGGCTTACCTCATTCATCATCGGTATATAGTTCGGCCAGAAGATGGTTATAGCGTTCCACAACAAAGCGCCTTTTTAGTTTCATGGTTTGGGTGAGCATGCCGTTATCTACAGTAAAGTCTTCGGTCACGAAAGTAATTTTTTTCGGGATTTCATAACCGCCATATTTTTTCCGCAGATGGTTGGCGATATCCGTTGTGATCAGATCTTTCACTTTATTGTTGTTCAGGATATCTTGCAGGTCAATCGAGGGATCCATTGCCCTGACATGTTTTTCCATGACCGGGATGTTGGGCACTATCAGCGCAGTATTATAGGGCTTGCCGTCGCCGGAGACCATTGCATTCATGATATAGGGGAGCAATTTTATGTCTTCCTCAATATTTGCTGGGAACACATATTTTCCGTTGTTTAATTTGTATTCTTCCTTGAATCGTCCGGTTATATAAAGGAATCCGTCCGCATCCAATCTTCCCCGGTCCCCGCTGCGGATCCCGCCGTCCGGCGTCATTATTTCCGCTGTCTTCTCCGGTTTATTATGATATCCCTGCATGACATTCGGGCCATAGATAATAACTTCTCCCTCGTCGCTGCCGTCATCAACCCTCGATTGGTCAATAACGATATCAATATACTCCAGGGCTTTGCCGACTGATCCGGCTCGGTAGCAGCTCGAATGGCTCATAGTGACGGCCGGGCTCGTTTCCGTCATTCCAAAACAATCATAGACCGGGATACCGATGGCAAAGAAGAACTCGGCGATCTCCGGGTTCATTTTGGCGCTGGCGGTTAGTGCGCCCTGCAGCCTGCCGCCAAACTTAGCGCGGATTTTTTCTAGAACCAGTTTATTGAATAATAAATATTTAAAACCTGATTTTCCGGTTCTATGTTTGACCAGGGCGGCATCCAGTGCCATCTGAAAAAGCTTAAGCTTCAGACCGCCTTCCTCTTGTACGGTGGTGATGACTTTTTCATATATCTTGTTAAAAACGCGGGGGACGGAAATCAAGTAGGTGGGCGACACTTTGGCCATATCTTCAGCCAGTTTATCCAGTGTATCCATTAGAGCGATGGCGCCGCCGAATTGCAGCCAGTTGTTCAATTCAGCAGAAAATCCGTAGCTGTGCGCCCAGGGCAGGTGACAGAAGGAAACCGCATCCGCCTGCAGCTCCTGAAAGCGGTGCCATCCCGCCCGGCTGCAGCTGGTGCAGTTTCCATGGGAAAGCAGTGCGCCTTTGGGGTCGCCGGTCGTTCCGCTGGTGTATATTAAAACGGCAATGTCATTGCAGGAGGGACGAACTGAAGGCACCGGTTGACGTATGCCTTTATTTTCCAGATCCGCCAGGCTGTTTTCCCCCGTTCCCTCAATCAGGATGACATGCTCCAGGGTAGATATTTTCTGAGCGAGATTTTTCAGGTTTTCGTAAAGTTCTTTTGTGGAAACAAAAAGAACTTTTATTCCGGCATCGCGAATAATGTATTCCCAGACGGAAGCGAGTTCCTTTTCGTACATGGGAACAAAGCGTGCGCCGCGGCCATAGGCAGCAAAAGCGCAGACAACCCATTCCACCCGATTGGCGGCGATGATTCCTACCGCATCATCTTTTCCTACGCCGAGCGCAGCCAGGCCGGCCCGCGCAGCATTCACCCTATCGCCTACCTGGTTATAAGTAACCCATTCATAAACGCCGGATTTATTTTTCGTACCCAAAAATTTGTTGTTCGCAAATTTATCTGTAGCGTTTTCAAATAATTCGACGAGATTATCCGGTTTGGCGTATGTTCCATCCCAGGAGCGCTGAAATGCCATTTTTTTCTCCTTCCTTTTCTCCGGTTCTCAATAAATGATGTCTAACTAAATTCTGGTCAGCTGGCGGTATTTGATCCGGTGGGGCTGATTAGCCGCAGCTCCCAGTCTCAGCTTGCGGTCCGCCTCGTATTCCGAATAGTTGCCGTCAAACCAGAGAGTTTTGCTTTCACCTTCAAAGGCCAGAATATGCGTGCAAATTCTGTCTAAAAACCAGCGATCATGGCTGATGACCACCGCGCAGCCGGCGAAATTCTCCAGAGCATCTTCCAGCGCGCGCAGAGTATTGACATCCAGATCGTTCGTCGGCTCATCCAGCAGGATAACGTTGGCGCTTTCTTTCAGCATTCGGGCCAGATGCACGCGGTTGCGTTCTCCACCGGAAAGCATGCCCACTTTTTTCTGCTGATCCGTGCCGGAAAAATTAAAGCGGGAAACATAGGCGCGGGAATTCACGTGTCGTGATCCTATGGCAATCATTTCCTGCCCGTCGGAGATCATCTCCCAAATTGATTTTTGGGGATCAAGAGCATCGCGGCTTTGATCAACATAGGCCAGTTTCACCGTATCGCCAATGCGGATGGTTCCGGAATCCGGTTTTTCCTGGCCCGTAATCATCTTGAAAAGGGTGCTCTTGCCGGCGCCGTTAGGGCCGATGACGCCGACAATTCCGCCGGGCGGCAGGGAAAAGGACATTTCAGCCAGCAGCAGTTTATTGCCGAAACTTTTGCTCACATTCTGCGCTTCGATAACGAGATCGCCCAGGCGCGGTCCGGGAGCTATAAAAATCTCATGAATCCGGGATTCATTTTCCTGATTCTGTCCCAACAGCTCTTCATAAGCGTTGATGCGGGCCTTGGATTTAGCATGGCGTCCCTTGGGCGACATTTTGATCCATTCCAGCTCCCGCTCCAGCGTTTTAACCCTTTCGCCCGCTACTTTTTCTTCGTTCTTTAAACGGTTTTGCTTTTGCATAAGCCACGATGAATAATTTCCCTGCCAGGGAATGCCCTGACCGCGATCCAGTTCCAGAATCCAGCCGGCGACATTATCGAGAAAATAGCGGTCATGGGTTACGGCAATGACAGTTCCGGCATATTTTTGTAAATGATGCTCCAGCCAGGCTACGGATTCGGCGTCCAGGTGATTGGTAGGTTCATCGAGCAGTAAAATATCGGGATTTTGCAGCAGCAAACGACAGAGAGCGACGCGGCGTCTTTCGCCGCCGGAAAGAATTTTAATCTGGATGTCACCGGGTGGACAGCGCAGGGCGTCCATGGCCATTTCCAGCCGGGAATCGATATCCCAGGCATTAAGCGCATCAAGTTGTTCCTGGACGGCAGCCTGCCTGTCGCATAATTTGGCCATCTGTTCATCGTTCATGGGTTCGGCAAACTGCTCGTTGATTTTATTATATTCGGCGAGAAGATCGATCGTGCTTTGTACGCCTTCCTCAACAATCTGCTTAACTGTTTTTGTTTCATCGAGCCGCGGCTCCTGTTCGAGGTAGCCTACCGTATATCCGGCGGAAAGAAGGGCCTGACCCAGAAAATCATTATCCACCCCGGCCAGTATCTTGAGAAGAGAGCTTTTGCCGGAACCGTTTAAACCCAATACGCCGATCTTGGCGCCATAAAAATAGGATAAATAGATGTCTTTGAGCACCGGCTTTTTGTCGTAAATTTTACTTACTCCGATCATGGAGTAGATAACTTTATTTGCTTCATTACCCATGGCGAACCGACCTCCCGCAGCGAATGCTGATTAAATATAAGGGAAAATGTTTTGAATGACGATATTAAAATTGTCCTGGACGTTTTCTCTGCCGGCTACAATACTCATGTGGCCGGGCAAAAGCAACTCGCAATCCAGCTGGGAAAAGGAAATAATGCTCTTTTTTAAAAGGGAGCCATTACCTCCGGGGAAGTCCGTGCGGCCGACATTCTGGTCGAAAATAACATCGCCGCAAAACAGCGCTTTTTGGTCAGGCCAGTAAAGCCCGATGGAACCGGGGGAATGACCGGGGGCCAGAAGGACGTTGAATTCTTGATTGCCCAAAGTGACATTGCCCTCCTTCAGCGGAAAATTAATTTGCATTTGGGGAACTGTAATGCCAAACAGGCCGTAAAGTTCGCCGCCGACCCCTTTTAAAAAATCGAGCTCCTTAAAGTGCAGTGCGATCCGGACTGTCTCGGTGTCAAACATCTCGGAAGCCTGCAAGTGGTCGGGATGAGAATGGGTGTTGATTACGTAGGAGATGTCTTCCTTCCTGATGCCGTCAGCCGACATTCTGTTGAGCAAGTCCGGCAGGTAGCGGGACAGTCCCGGATCGATGAGAGCGTTTACTCCGCCGCCAATATAATAGCTGTTGCAATTGTTGTCGAAGTTGTTTGTCCATTCATAGACGTAAAGGTCATTCTTCAGTTTCATGGTCCATCCTTTCTTTTTAGCGCCTGGTCGGCGACGTTTTTTACAAGCCAGTTCGCAATGTCCTGCGCCGATTGCTCCCAGTTTGTCTCCAGCATGGGCAGATGGGCGAATTGTTCGTAGGAGATATAATCAGCCTGTAAAAATTCGGCTAATTTCCGTTCCATTGATTCCGGCGCCATGGCGTCCAGCTGACAGCCGATAACGAGTTTGGGGCATTTTATTTCAGCCGGATCGACGAATACGCCGTGGGCGATCTGAAAACCGATCAGTAATGATTCGGCGACAAACATGGGGAATATTTTTTCTCTTTCGGCTTCGTCAATATTATTGAGAAACGTTTTCCCCGCCAGAAAATAGGAGGCCTTCACCGGTCTGAGATTCATCAGCCCCCACATGGATTTCAGAATTGCTCCCGCATAAGGCAAATTATTCTTCAGTTGGAGCACGACACCGAAGGGGGGCGCACTGGCGATGGTAACCAGTGCCTGCACAGACTGAAATTGCGTGGCTATTTTCTGGGCAATCAATCCGCCCATGCTGTGCCCGATTAAAGCGCAATGCTCGATCGCCAAATCCCGCATCACCCGTTCCACATCCTCCGCGTAATCCTGAATTGTCGTCTGGGCCAGATTAGATTCGCGATCAGAAGGATGATGGCCGCGCAGATTAATGGCATAACATTGCCATCCGGCCCGGGCAAAAAACAGCAGATAATTTTTCAAATATTCACTGGTGCCCCCGGCGCCATGAATAAACAGCAAAGGATAAGAATATTTTGTGATTTTCGGCCGGTGTTTATCGACGGCCAGATTATCTATTTTAATCCGTAACAAACTTTTATGCCTTTACCCCTCCACTGCCGCTATGCGGGTGGTTCTTTTTCATCGCTGTCTTGCTTCTCCGGCACAAATATCCAGAGAAGGATATATAATAACAAACCCATGCCCCAGAAAAGCAGAAACAATGAAAATATCAGGCGCCAGGTCCAGGAAGGCACAGGCGTGCTTGCACCCAGGCCGCCGCAGACACCGCCAATCCAGCGGTCCTTTTTTGATCTGGTAAAAGTTTGCAGCCAGTTTTGTCGCATCATAAGCTCTCTTTATTTTGTTATTTAGCAGGAAAAAGCTTTTTTAAAGGCAAATCAGCAGTAGCATGAGTAACCTTGATAATCTTTCCTTCCTTATCAATTAAAACCAGTGTCGGAACGCCGACAACGTTATAGCTGTTGGCTACCTCGCCGCTTTCATCCAGCAGAATTTTAAAGGGCAGGGCATTAGCCTTGGTAAATTTGGCTACTTTTTCCCGCGGCTCCATAATGTTTACATAGATGGCTTCCATGCCGCGGTTAATGTAAGTTTGATATATTTCTTTATAGAAAGGCAACTCGGTGCGGCAGGAAGGGCACCAGGTAGTGCCAAAAAAAATCGCAACGTACTTGCCCCGTTGCTTGCTCAGTTTAAAAACATTGCCCTGCAGGTCTTTCAATGTAAAATCAGGAGCATTGATAGAGACCGCCTTAAAGGGAGCATTGGGAATGAACTGGCCTCGCGCCACGTTTGCCGGGAGAAAAACCAGCAAAGCGAGCATAACAGCTATGTTAAAATTTTTTGTCATATTTCCATCTTTTAGTAAGTTAGAAATTATTTTCTCAAGTTTTTCCGTCAGAAAATAATTTCGTTAACGCACTTATCCCTTTTATCGTGGTCAAGAAGCAAGCGTGCCGGCAACATACAGGAAATACTCACCAGCGCCAACTAAAATCCAGCCGAAGACAGAGTTTATTCTAGTCATCCACATTCCTGTGCGCGGCAGGGAGGCGATCAAGCCGGCAAAAGTTCCGACAATGATCAGCAATGTACCCATACCGAAAGCAAAGACAAAAAGCAAGCTCATGCCCAGAATTATATTGGTGCGCAGGGCCACAAAACCCAACAAAACGCCTAATATCGGTGCGGTGCAGGGGCCGATAATAATACCCGACGTGGCGCCGATTAAAAAACTGCCCAGAAAGCCTTTTTTCTCCTTTCCGTCCGATAGTCGCGCCAGCTTTTGTGGGACGGGCAGAGATATATGAAAGACACCCAGCATCGCCAGACCCATAAAAATGCACAGGTTGGCCATAATAAAATACGTCCAGGGCGTTGTCTGCATCTGACCGAATATTTTGCCGGATAATGCGGCCAAAGCTCCCATCAGCGAGTAGGTTACAGCCAGCCCGCATACATAAAATAAGGAAAGGAGAAAGCCGCGTAGTTTGGAAGAGGCGCCTTTTGCTCCGATGAAGCCGACAGTTATCGGAATTAAGGGATATGTGCAAGGGGTAAATCCGACCAAGACACCGCCGATATAGGCGGCCAGAAAGGCCAGAAGGACAGAGCCCTGCAAATATAGTTGCAAATTACCCAGCAGATTTTCAATCATTTAGTTGCTCTGATTACAGTTAATTTTTTACAGGATAGGGAAATTGTGCCAAGACGTCAAGCGGTATTGTTAGTGGATTTTTACCATATTTCATCGTTCCCGTCCATCAGGCTATTCCAGATTAAGAGGCAATTCGCTTGACAGACAAAGACCGGGCAGTCTATAATCACCAGCATTCTCATCAGGAGGATTTTGGTGAAACGACCAGCTATTCTCATCTTATGCTTGCTTTTAATTTTTCCGGCCTGTGCCGCGGCCAAGAACTACTCGCCCGAAGAAAAGTTTAAGAAAAGTTTCCCCGACAGAAGCTTTGAAAGCATCAACCCTACAGCAATCAAGGGAATTTATGAAGTATACACGGGCAATCAGCTTTTTTACTATGCTCCGGAAGCAAATGTGTTAATTTACGGCAATATAGTTACTAAAGAAGGAGTAAGTCTGACGCGGGAAAGTTTTGTAAAGAAGATGGCGCCCAAAATGGCGAACCTTCCCCTGGACAGTGCGTTAAAAATCGGCGACGGGAAGACCGTCATTGTAGAATTTCTGGATCCCGATTGTTTCCACTGCCGCGAATCCTATAAATTCTTTGCTCAGCGGAAAGATGTTACCACCTATGTATTCTTTTATCCTTTGTCGCAACTCTCGGAAAAAAAGATCCGTCATATCTTATGCTCGGACAGACCGGTAAAAACATATGAAGAAGTAATGACCGGAAAACTCGATAATAATGAACAACTTAATGCTTGCACATATGCAAAGGTGGAAGAGACTCTAAAAACACATAAAAGACTGGCCGCCCAAATCGGCATTCGGTCAACGCCATTCTTTTATATCAAAGGGCGGGCCCTCGATGGCTTTGAGGCTCGGGAATTTGAACAGCTGCTCAAGAAATGAGGATGTTGATATGAAAAATTCTTTTGTTATTTTAGTTATTGGCGCTTTTTTATTTCTTTTTATGGCATCTCCTGTTGTGGCGCAGTCCGAGGTTAAAGCATTGGTCGAAAAAGAATGCTCCCGATGTCATGGCATTGCCAGGGTAAACAAGGCCAGTAAAGATGCCGCTGCCTGGGAAAAAACAGTCAACCGGATGATTAAAAAGGGTGCCGCGATAAAGCCGGAAGAAAAGGACGACGTTATTAAATATCTCAGCACATTGAAGAAATAGCAGAGGCCCTTTGGCTCAAGACTGAAGGTGATCAGGAATTCTTATCCGGTTGCTCCGGGTCCTGTTCATATCTTCAAAGGGATTTTGCTTTTGATAATTCCGGCAACCTTGAATTTGGAAATAATTTAATACCGCTTTACTTCGATATTTTCGGGTGATAGGGGAAATCACAGTAGCTTATTACCCTTATTAAAAAGAGAGGAGAAGGTTTATGAGTGTTTATAAAGTCATCGAGCTTATCGGAAGAAGCAAAAAATCATGGGAAGATGCCGCCGCAAGTGCTGTGGAAACAGCGGCAAAAAGTCTGGAAGATATAAGGATTGCAGAAGTCAAGGAACTGGACATGAAATTGGACAAAGGAAAAGTTGTCGAATATCGGGTAAAATTAAGTGTGTCGTTTAAGTATGACCGGGAACGTATTCTAGAAGATCGCGCCTCCATGCTCAAAGGAAGACGCTCTTTATTATAAAGCGCAGCACTTTGCTTCAATTCAATTTTTGCCGGTCATCATCGCAATAAATGGGGACGATTGTCCCCATTTATTTTCAAAGTATCATAAACCAAGGCATACTTGACTTTTCCGGTCAATGTAATTACAATGTGACCACTTTCTGTTATTGGAGGCATAAAATGAGAGCAAGCATTATAAGAATCGGCAATTCCCAGGGAATCCGGATTCCGAAACCATTTCTGGATCAGACCGGAATTATGGATGCCGTGGAGGTGGAGATAGAGAAAAATCAAATCATAATTCGACCGATTTCCAATCCCAGGGCTGATTGGGATAGTGCTTTCCGGGCAATGGCCGAAAACGGTCAGGACGCGATGCTCGACGGCAATGAAAGCATTGCCAATTCCTGGGATGAAGAGGAATGGCAATGGTAGTAAATCGATTCGATGTCTATTTAATCAATCTTGATCCCACTGTCGGTTCTGAAATTAAGAAAACGCGGCCTTGTTTGATTATCTCGCCCGACGAAATGAACCGGCATATTCAAACGGTTATAGTGGCCCCGCTGACAACGGCCGGCAAAGAATATCCCACGCGGATACCATGTCAATTCAAGAAGAAAAAAGGGCATATCGTTTTAGATCAGATCCGCACAATCGACAAAACACGACTGATAAAAAATCTGGGAGCTATTGATTCAGAAACCCAATTGAAAGTTATTGCGGTTTTACAGCGGTTATTTGCATTTTGATCTTGTCAAAATCAGTGGTTCAATCTGCAAAATTGAACCAGCGGAAAACGTCCCCATTTTTTTCTTGTACGCACGCACCGCAGCGGCGTGAACACCATTGTGATTGAAGGCGGTTCCATCTGCGATCAACGGGTAATCGACACTTGCGACATGTACGGTATTGTCATGGTCTTTTGCGTCCGGCGGTTGTTTTATCATTAAAACAAAAATTCGTTTTCTGTCATTCCGGACAAGCACAGCGCGATCCGGAATCCAGAAAACTTGCACCTCGACAATCAAGAAAAAAAATAAAAAATTCGGACGATTCTGTTGGACTCGCCCGAACGATGTGAGACAAGCTGCAATGTCAAGAGCAAAGATTCGACTCTAATGCCATAGGATGCTATACATTGCTTCTAATTCTTTACAATAATTAGATCGAATTGGTTATATTTTGTTACACGACAATCCTCTAATAACCAATTTTAGACATTGTAACTATTTAATTATTCTAGCAATATTAGGACTTGATTTATTTTCATAAATTTAACATAATATTTTTCAACATTTAGAAACATCTCCCAGAAGTCTGTTATTCAATTTCATTTCATTCAAGTTTTACCTGGTAAACAATCAACCGATTATGCGTCTTTGAGTTAATCAATATCTATTTGAATGTATAGTATAGAAGGCACGCAATATTCGCTAAAAAGTCAATAAATGCATTTAATTTTAAGTTTCACAGTCCTGATGGTTTTTTGAAGAACCGGCAAATTGTAGAGGATTAGTTGAAAATAGGTAAATAACCACAGTTTAAAGTGATATGATTGGAGAAATATGAACACTAAACTTATAGTTTTTCTATTATTCTTCATCGTTTGCTTCGCATCGTTCCCGGAAAAAACTTTTTCTAAAGATGACAATGCAATTAAAATTCATCTTTCTTGGGACCGTTATTATGAATTGCACCCAAAAAATGAAAAATATGCGAACAATAACCTAGAGCCCCTTCACAAAGTGGCATACAAATGCAAAAGGGATTCATCTGGTACACGTTATTCTGAATTTGCAGATGGAGCCTATGGTGACATAGATGGTATTGTTGAAAAGCATCTGAGTTTTAGTGAGATAGAAAAAAATTTGGAATTTGATTTACCCCATAGTGCTTATGATCATCGAGCTTGGTGGAGCAATCCATCATCTCCTTCAGATCATCCCCATGCCCAGTCATGGCTTGAAGCAGGTTGGATAGTTGATACAGTAAACTTAAAAGATAAGAGGGTATGTTTTCGGAGGACGGGCCCACGTCCATCTTTTACCAATCGCCGGAAGGCAATTGATGAAAAGAATATCGGCATGACTCAAAATATTAAGGGTATGCAATTTTTGCTTGATTTTGGTTTCGAAGAGGCAGGGGAGTGGTTTCTTGAAGATGACTCATTGCAGATTAGATTAAAGCGGCACAAGAATGAGCGAAATATATTATATGCCTTTGTTGCGCAAGGAAAGATCCAGTATATTGGTAAATCAAATCAAACACTGCTGGGGCGTATGAACGGATATAAAAATCCTGGCCCAACACAAAGCACGAATATTAATAACAATGCTCGAATCAAGGAACTGCTACATGCAAACATAACTGTTAAAATACTCGTCTTTGTTCCAAAGGAAGCTGTGATTTATCGTGAGGTGCCGGTAAATATTGCAGCTGGCGTTGAGGAAATTCTGATTACAAAAATTAGACCGCCATGGAACAATCGGCTATGAGAATCAAATTAAGATTTGAGAATAACGACTTCGGTTGATGTTCTATAGATTATCCGTTTTTATACACAAATATCAGACGTCAGTCTTCAGCCTTTAATGTATGTATTACCTTATTTTTGCGCCTGTTTTTGCTTCCCGGTCGAAAGCCAAAACGGTAAGCCCATCCGCCGTGTCGGTTGCCAGCAGCATGCCGCGGGATTCCACCCCCATCAGCTTTGCCGGCTTCAGATTGGCGACAATGGCAATTTTTTTGCCAATCATTTCTTCCGGTTTGTAATCTTTGCCGATGCCGGCAACGATAGTCCGTTCCTCGCCGATGTCTATTTTCAGCTTTATCAGTTTATTGGATTTAGGAACCATCTGCGCTTCTAAAATGGTAGCTACGCGCAAATCCACTTTGGCAAAATCTTCGTAATCAATCTCCGGTTTCAGATCAATTAAGTGCCCATCATTTACCCTGGCCTTCTTTTCTTTATCCTTTTCAATGCGCGGGAATAAGGACTCACCGCGGGTTAATGGGCTGCCGGTGGGAATTGCTCCCCATTCTTGAATCGAGGCTAAATCCAGTTTTGAATTTTCCGGCACACCGATTTGCTGCAATATATTTCCGGAAGTTCCCGGCATAAAAGGAGAAATCAAAATAGCAATTGCCCGCAGGGATGCCAGCAGGTTGTACATTATGGCCGCAAGTTTTTCCCTGTTTGCCGGATCCTTCCCGAGCGTCCACGGTTCGTTTTCCACAATGTATTTGTTGGTGATATTGATGAATTCCCAGATGGCAATCAATGCCTTATGCAGGGCCATTTCCGCAAAGCAGTTCTGCATTTCCGTAGCCGTCCGCAACGCTTCCCCCAGCAGGAGATTGTCATAATGTTCCTGCTTTATCGCCGGAACTTGACCGTTGCAGTACTTGATAACCATGGTGACAGTGCGGCTGACCAGATTTCCCAGATCATTGGCCAGATCGGAATTTAAGCGCTGCACGAACGCTTCTTCGGAAAAATTGGAATCCAAACCGAACACCATGTCCCGCAGCAGGAAATAGCGGAAGGCATCCAAACCATATTTATCCTTCAGGTCCAGCGGCTTGACCACATTGCCGAGGCTCTTGGACATTTTGCTTTGGTCGATATTCCAGTAACCATGAACGTTCAAATGGCTGTATGGTTCAATACCTGCGGCCTTCAGCATGGTCGGCCAGTAAATGCCGTGCGGCTTTACAATGTCTTTAGCAATCAGATGCTCGGATACCGGCCAGAATTTATTGAATTTTTCCCCTGCGGGATAATCCAGAGCAGTTACATAATTAATCAGAGCGTCAAACCAGACGTAGGTGACATATTGATCGTCAAAGGGCAAAGTGATGCCCCAGTCCAGCCTTGTTTTGGGACGCGAGATACAAAGATCTTCCAGCGGTTCCCGTAAAAACGCCAGCACTTCGTTTTTATACCTTTCCGGACGAATAAAATCCGGATGCTGGCTGATATAATCAATCAGCCAATTCTGGTACTTGCTCATCCGGAAAAAATAGTTGCTTTCCTTCCGGTGTTCCGGTTCGGTTTGATGATCGGGACATTTACCGTCGACCAGTTCTTTCTCCATGTAAAAACGTTCGCAGCCGACGCAATAATAGCCTTCATACTGGCCGAAATAAATATCCCCGGCGGCATGAACCTTCTCTAAAATATAGCGCACGGTTTCGATATGGTTCTGATCGGTTGTGCGAATAAAATAATCATTGGTTATGGAAAGTTCCGGCCAGAGACTGCGAAACTGGGCGCTGATCTTGTCGGCATATTCCTGCGGGGTAATTCCCGCCTTCTGCGCCGCTTCGGCTATTTTATCACCGTGTTCGTCGGTTCCGGTAACAAAGTAAGTTTCGACACCGGCCATGCGATGATATCTGGCCAGCACATCGGCAACTATTGTTGTGTAGGCATGGCCTATATGGGGCGATGCGTTGACGTAATAAATCGGCGTTGTTATATAAAAAGCTTGGGACATGTCATAAACCTTTCCTTTTACAGTTTACCTACCCGAGGGGTGAATCAGACTCGCTTGTTTCAATCTTATTCCCCGGAGCGGTTATTTTTTTATCAGCGGGCAAAGAATTACAGGGGCCGCAATTGCCGGCGGTCTTGGCAGCCTTGGAGCATTTCTTGATGCCGGCATAACTCTCATGTTCGAAAGCCAGACAGCACATCAGACGGCCGCAAAGACCGGATATTTTTTCCGGATTGAGCGACATGCTCTGTTCTTTGGCCATTTTTACCGTCACGCGCTCGAGGTTCTGCAGTATACCCGCACAGCAAATAGGCCTACCGCACACAGCGATGCCTTTAATAATGCTGGATTCCTGCCGCGCTCCTATTTGCTTGAGTTCAATACGGGTTTTGAATTTCTGGACAAGATCTTTGACCAGATCGCGGAAATCAACTCGCGTCTCGGCGGTAAAGTAAAAAAGGATTTTACTCTTATCGAAAAGATAATCTACGGCAATTAACTTCATGGGAAGCTGCCGGTCGGCAATTTTCGCCTGGCAGTATTTCTTGGCTTCATGTTCGAGCCGGTCGTTTTCATCTTTAATGCGCAAATCTTCCGCCGTGACTTTACGGACAACTTTTTTAAGATTATGAGGCAGTTCCTGAGACTCGCATCTCCTCACATCATTAAAAACAACTCCAAAAGCCAGGCCATTTTCTGTATTGACGATGACTTGATCATCTCTGTGCAGAAGAAGATCGCCGGCATTGAAAATGTAGCTTCTGCCTTCTTTTTTAAATTTGACGCCGATAGTATTTGTTAACAAAATAATTTCACCCTGTACATTCCTGTAAAAAGTTACCCCCCTGCAATTACCAATTCAGTTTAAAGGCCATTGTTTCCAATGTCAATGTTTTGTTGACATTGAGTTCTATCGTTTCCCAGGCCCCGGCGATGCGCTGAATATTCTGGAGAATTTGCTCGCCCGATAATCTTTGGGCAAGTTGATCAATGTAGGAACATTGGTCCGAATTAATAAGCATTTCCTGCTTCCGGGTCTCCTTATAGACGAGAGCATCGCGAAAACAGGAACTGATAATATCCAGGCCTTGTTTGATCTTCTTTTTATCCTGGCCGAAATATGAGGCCAGGATCAGTAAACTGATCGGATTATTCCTTGTGGTATTCATCACCAGTTGAATAAGTCCTGCCCGAAAGAAAGCAATATCTTCCGCATCGAGTTCCAGCGCCTTGCCGATAGAACCGCCGGAAAGCCCCGCCAGCAAGGCCGATCTTTGCTCATCCATCCCTTTTTGTTGCGCAAGAAAACGGGCGACGGTATTTGCCGGCAGAGGGTTGAAGCGCATATGCCGGCAGCGGGAAAGGACTGTTGCCGGCAGACTGTAGGGGCGGGAGCTGACGAGAATTAATATGTTGAAGGCCGAAGGTTCCTCCAGCGTTTTTAAAAGAGCATTTGCCGCGTGATCATTCATTTTATCGGCATCGTCAATGATGACTGACCGCCATCTTCCTTCCAGGGGCTTAAATTTCATTCTTTCCTGGATTTCTCGGATGGCGTTGATACGAATAAACTGGCCGTCAGCTTCAATAAAAATCATATCCGCATGGCTGGCATGGCGGGCCTTTAGGCAGGAAGAGCATTTTCCGCAGGCATCGGCCAGGCTGTCCGACGAGTCACAGTTGAGGGCGGTGGCGAACTGGCCGGCCAGAGTTCTTTTGCCGCTGCCGTTTATTCCGGAAAAAAGGTAGGCGTGCCCCACTCGTTTTTGAGCGATAGCTTTGCGGAGCATCGTTACTTGCCTTTCGTGGCCGTAGATATCGAGAAAAGACATGGTCGGTTATCCTTAATTAACGGACGTTGCAGAGGCCGTCAATCATGCTGTCCGATGAATTCCGTAATATGCCGGAATACTTCCTGCTGGATGGTTTCTGCGTCGCGAGTCGCATCAATTAAGCGGAACCTTGCCGGCTCGCTTTTTAAAATATCCAGATAACCCTGGCGAACCTTGTTATGGAAATTGATGCTCTCTTTCTCAAACCGGTCGGATAATGATGCATCCTTTAAGAGATTGTCCCGATCTCCGGCCCTTTTCAATCCTATTTCCACCGGTAAATCAAAGAGCAGGGTTAGATCTGGTTTCAAGCCCAGCGATGAATAATCGTTAATTGCTTTAATAAATTCGGAGTTGAGGCCTCTTGCCGCCCCCTGATAGGCATATGTGGCGTCGGAATAGCGATCGCATAAGACTATTTTGTTTTGCAGCAGCGCAGGCATTATTATTTCCCGGACATGCTGTGCCCGGGCGGCGCAAAAGAGGAATAATTCCGTTTCCGCGCACATTTGATGATGTCCGCGGTCAAAAAGAATGGCGCCGATTTTTCGGCCGATGTCGGTTCCCGAAGGTTCCTGGGTAATTAAAAGCGGGGCATTCCTGGCTGATAAATTCCGGGCAACCAGTCGCATTTGAGTAGATTTCCCCGAACCCTCAATACCTTCAAAGGTGATTAATTTATTCATTTATTCAAGCTGCCTCTTGCTCCGGGGAATAAAGTTACAATATAAGAATATCCTGGACTAATTTATTAAAAAATAAGAAATTTTAATTTGTAGTGCGTAAGGACGGTTCGTAATTATAGGGGGAAAACTTAGGCTGGATCCGCCGGTGACGGCTGATCCAGCCGCTTAGTACATGTCAACTATTTGTCTTCTCCGGGTACAATTGCTTCCACCGGGCACTGATCGGCACAGGCCCCGCAATCCGTGCAAAGTTTCGCATCTATAACATATTTGTCATCGCCTTCAGAAATAGCTTCCACCGGGCACTCGTCTTCACATGAGCCGCAAGCAATGCATTCATCAGTAATTACATACGCCATTTTACTTTGATCTCCTTTTTTATATAATATTTTTCCCCTAAAAAAGCTGTTCGGCAGCGTTTAAGCCGTTCATCAAAAACAACCTGATCATAAAATTATCGCCACCGGCATAAGGAGCCGTAACGAAATAAAAGAACAGGTCTTGCCACCCTTTAGCGGTGGTTATTTCGTAACGGTTCCTAAACGGAAAGAACCTCTTTGATTTCGGGTACCATCTTTTTAATTACCTTCTCTATGCCCATTTTTAAAGTCATCTGCGACATCGGGCAACCCCGGCAGGCGCCGGTTAATTTTACTTTGACAATTCCATCCGCACTGACATCGACCAGCTCTACATCTCCGCCGTCAGCCTGCAGGGCGGGACGAACTGTATCTATTGCTTTTTGCACTTGTTCTTTCATGGCGCCCCTCCTTTTGAAATAAAAAAGGTTAATCGAATCAATGCGGCATGTAATTAACCATCTCGTTGACGACATTGCGGGCAATTTTAGGCAAATCGGGTTTTATCAAAATGTAGCTGTCCGCTATTTGATGACCTGCTTTCCACATTATCTTGCCGGTTGAAGCCTCATGTAATTTCATTCCCAGGCTGACTTTGCCCACTTTATCTCCCTTTTCTACGGTATAATTCCAGGTATCAACAGAGACCAGCAAAAAGGCTTCAGCATTTATCATCCCGCCAATTTTCTTGCTTAAATCCGGATCGGAAAAGTTAACCGTTCGCAGCTTCGAGAGGTAATCAGTCATTGCTTTGCGCAGTTCTTCATTAGCTAAAAGCTGACGGTTTAAACTTTCTGTATCAAGTATGTCGGAAAACCACTTTTTCTCGGCCAGAACACCCGCCACAATCTGCTCCACGGAACCCCTTGCTTCTTCATTGCTGCCGACAATTTCCACCGGGAAAATAGCTATGGTCTTAGGATGAAAATCTTTAGCTTCGGGAGTCACCTGGGAAAATCTTAAGCCTCCGCAGGCGGCTAAAGACATAATTAAGAAAAACAGAGAGCATTTTACGAATAATTTTCTTACCATAATCTCCGAACCTCCTTTTCCCGTTGAAACTTTTTACAGTTAGAGAACGAACCACAGGAAAACACTTAACCCGGCAATAACATAGCTGGTTTCCAGAAGCCCTTCCATGAATGCTCCCGAAAGCCCCGACCTTCTATCACAAAGTCGAAAACAAATCCATATATATAATATGCACATAAGAAGCATATAACTCAAAGACGATGTCCAGCCCAAAGGGGCTGCGGCAATAAGAATAGTTAATAATATCAATGATATGATTTTCAGCAAGATCTGGGTTTGTGTTTTGCCGATCAATACCGGGATTGTCTCCCGGCCAATTAATTTATCATTTTGAATTTCTAAAATATCCGAAATAGCCGAACGGATAAAGACCACCCCGAAAGTAAAAATAAACGCAACTGCCAGGCCGGGATTAAAATTATCGTCTTGGCTCAATGCCGGCAGAATTGCCGTTACTGTTCCCCAGGCTACGGCCATAAAAACATTCTTCGATCCCGGCAAATCCTTTAAGCTTTGAAAGCGCCAGCCGGACGGAAGAATCTTCATGTTGTAAAGAACCCCGGCCAATGAAATAAAAAATAAAACGGTGAAGGGAAGCATTCCGCTGTTAAAAGCCAGGAGAAGGGCTGAGATAATGGACAATACAGCGGCCAGAAGATAAGTTCTTTCATGCTTTAAGTAAGTTTCCTCGCGGAATGACCCCAAAAAACTGCCGGGTTTCCGGCTGATTAACCTGTTTAGGACATGCATTGCATAGACAAAAAAAGAGGCCATAGCCAGGTAGGAAATATTTACCGGTATCCTTTGCAGCATCATGCAAGCCAGACAAAGGCAGCCCGCACCGATTGCCGAATACAGATCGGTCTTGACGGCCCAGAGCCAAAAATTGAACAGGCTCCCTACTTTTTTTAATTTTCTGCTCTGGGTCTGCGCTACCTTTTCCATCACCCGGTCGATAATCCAGTTGGGGGTGGAGGCACCCGCAGAAACACCGATACGGCTGTAAGAGTCGATATCGATGCTGTCCAGCTCTTCGGCTGTTTCAATATGGAAAGCCGGTGTCAGCTGTTTGGCAGCCAGGTCAGCAAGCCTTTTGGTGTTGGCGCTGTTTTTCCCGCCGACGATGAAGATGGCGTCCATCTCGCCGGCCAGTGCAATTATTTCCGCCTGCCGCTGCTCCGTGGAAGAACAAATCGTATTAAAGACAATTGTACCCGGGAAACGCCCGGCTATCTTTTCGACAATTTTATTGTAATCATCAAGACTTTGCGTAGTCTGGGCAACAACGCAAACCAGGTCCAGCGGTGGTAATTTTTCCACTTCATCAACTGTGGCTATCGTAATACCGCGACCGTTGGTATAGCCCAGCAGACCGTCAACCTCCGGGTGCTCCTTATCACCGACAATAATAACGGTATAATTGAGAGCGGCATGCTTTTTGATTATGGCCTGGACATAGCCGACTTTCGGGCAGGTTGCATCAATAATCCGGATGCCGCTGGCTTTTATTTTTTTTCTTTCCTGCGGTGCAATACCGTGCGCCCGGATAACAAGGACCGCGTTGGAGCAGTTCGTGATTTCTTCAATGCTTTGGACTGGCGTTATCCCGCGGCTTTTGAGCAGCTCAATTGTTTGCGGATTGTGGATCAACGGGCCATAAGTGTAAATGCGGCGTCCAGTTTCATGCTGCGCTATTTCCAGTACAATGTCCACAGCCCGGCGGACACCCATGCAAAATCCGGCAGTCCTGGCTAGTTTAATCTCCATGAAATGCAGTCTTTCTTGCGAAAATGAAGAACTCCTGATTTCCCTCAGGCCCCAGCAACGGCGAGGCGCAAGTTCCCGCCACCTGCAACCCGGCAGACTTACAAAAGGAGACGATTTCCTCCACCACGCGCTGTCTTACCTGGATATCTTTTACAACACCGTGCCTGCCAACTTCCTGCCTGCCCGCTTCAAACTGTGGTTTAATCAGGGCCAGCATTGTCGCTTCCGCCGCGAGCAGCTTTAATACCGCCGGCAGGACACTTTTCAAAGAAATGAAAGAAACATCAATGACGGCGATATCGGGCGATTCCGCGAAGTCGGCGCCGTCGTAGTAACGGATGTTGGTGCGTTCAATTGTTATCACCCGGGGATCTTCGCGCAGCTTCCAGGCCAACTGCCCATAGCCGACATCGAGGGCATAAACCTTGCGTACTCCGGCCTGTAAAAGGCAATCGGTAAATCCGCCGGTAGATGCACCGACATCAAAAGCAATGCGGTCTGTCACCTCCAGGTTAAATTCAGCCAGCGCACCCCTCAGTTTTAAACCGCCCCGGCTCACATACGGATTATCATCCCTCTTGAGGTGTATCTCCGCCTCAGTCCCGACAAGAAAACCTGCTTTATCCGGATAGTCATCGCTTACCCGGACTGCTTTGGCCAGGATGAGGGCGCGGGCCTTTTCCAGTGTGGGAACCAGGCCGCGCAAAACGAGCATTTCATCCAAACGTATTTTTTTCATGGGCATACTAATGGTTTCAGCTCCAGACTATACCATTTCGATTTCAAAGGATAACGCGACGACGCAGCCAACAAAGTTAGCCGAAGAAAGCGAAGTGGTATTACAGCATCTCTCTTATCGCCCGAATAATACCGTCTTCATCAAGACCGTATTGTTTGCGCAGCTGAGCCTGGGTTGCGTGTTCGACAAACTCATCGGGAATTCCCAGGCGTTTCACCTGCACCCCTGTCATGTTTTTTTCCGCCAGCATCTCCAGTACTGCGCTGCCGAAGCCGCCTTGCAGTATATTTTCTTCCACAGTGACAACTTTTTTTATATCGGCCGCTGTTTGCGCGAGAAGTTCAACATCCAGGGGCTTAACAAAACGGGCGTTGATGACTTTAATATTGACGCCTTCCCGGGCCAAACGCTCTGCGGCGGCAAGTGCCGGATGTACGGTTACACCTGCGGCGAAAACCGCCAGGTCAGTTCCTTCGCGCAGTATTTCGCCTTTGCCGATGGCCAGGGTCTGCAGCTCGTCATCAAGACTTACCCCTGCGCCCTTGCCCCGCGGATAACGAACAGCGACCGGACGCCGGCAATTCACGGCTGTTTTCAGCATATGCTGCAGTTCGTTTTCGTCCTTGGGAGACATGACAATAATATTGGGAATGGAACGCAGATAGCTGTAGTCAAAGAGACCCTGATGGGTTGCTCCATCCTCTCCGACAATGCCCGCACGATCCAGAGCAAAGACAACCGGCAGATTCTGCAGACAAACATCATGCAAAATCTGGTCGTAAGCGCGCTGCAAAAAGGTAGAGTAGATGGCCACGACCGGGATAAACCCTTCGATGGCCAGACCGGCCGCGAAAGTAACAGCATGCTGTTCGGCAATGCCGACATCATAAAAGCGCTGGGGAAATTCCTGACAGAAATGATCCAGTCCCGTGCCGTCGCACATTGCAGCGGTTATAGCAACTATGCGGGAATCGTTCCGAGCCAGGCGGACAATTGTTTTGCCGAATAAATCAGTATAAGACGGGATGCCGGGCGATGATGAAAGGGGTTGGCCGGTTTCCGCATTAAAAGAGGATATGCCGTGGTAAGTGAGCGGCTTTTCTTCGGCAAATTTATAGCCCTTGCCTTTTTTGGTAATTATATGAACCAAAACCGGCCCGGATAAATCCTTGATGTTTTCAAGGTTGGCAATAAGATGCTCCAGTGTATGGCCGTCCAGCGGCCCTACGTAAGTGAAGCCCAACTCTTCGAAGAGCGCTCCGGGAACAACAAAAGTCTTCAGCGATTCTTCGATCTGCTTGGACAGTTTGACAATTTGCTCGCCGATACCGGGAATGCCTTTGAGAAATTTTTTAATGTCCGCCTTGAATTTAGTTACAGTGTGTCCTGTCATTACGCGGTTCAGATAGGAAGAAAGCGCTCCTACATTGGGGGAAATGGACATTTCATTATCATTCAAAACGATAATCAGATTTTTTTTACGATCGCCCGTCCAGTTGAGCCCTTCAAAAGCCATCCCTGTGGTCATGGAACCATCGCCAATAACGGCAACGATTTTCCGGGAAATGCCTTTTAGACAATCCGCTTCGACAAATCCGGCGGCGGCAGAGATGGAAGTTCCGCTGTGGCCGACATTGAAAGCGTCGTAGGGGCTCTCATCACGGCGAGGAAAACCGCTGATGCCGCCCTTTGTGCGCAAACTGGCAAATATACCTTTCCGCCCCGTGATAATCTTATGGGCGTAAGCCTGATGGCCGACGTCCCAGACGATCCTGTCCTGAGGAGTATTAAAAACGTAATGCAAGGCAAGCGTCAATTCCACAGTACCCAGAGAGGAGGCCAAATGCCCGCCGGTGGCTGCCACCGTGGAAATAATTAAACTTCTTATTTCCTGGGCAAGTTTGCCGAGTTCGGCATTATTCAGTTTGCGGATATCCGCGGGATAATTGATATTGGAGAGAACGCTGTAATTTACCGTTTCCAGTTGTTTGACCACGCCATTAACCTCTTACCCTTCACCGGCATTCGCCGGTCTTCGAGTCCGGCCTGCGCCGGATTCCGTCCCGCGTCTGCGGGACTTCACCTTCAGTTTTCAGTCTTTAGCCTTCAGCCTGCTAAGATTTTCTTTCCATAATGTAGCGGGCAATAAGCCGCAAGGGCAGCGCCCTTTTGTCAAAAATAGACAGGCGGTCAATGGCCGCATTTATATGCTTTTGCAATTCCGCTTTGGCGAAATCCATCCCCATTAATGACGGATAGGTAACTTTGCCGAGAGCGCTGTCGCTGCCCGTTCCTTTTCCCATCAATTCGCGATCGCCTTCGACATTCAAAATATCATCGGCAATCTGAAAAGCCATCCCGATGTTTCCGCCGTATCCCATAAGCGCCGCAATCTTATTTTCGCGGGCAGTGGACATAATCGCTCCCGATTTTACGGCTGCCTCGATCAGCGCCGCCGTCTTCCGTCGGTGTATTTCATAGAGAACTTCCCGGTCGGGCCGGGATTTTTCCGAAAGCACATCCAGCGTTTGTCCGCCCACCATTCCGGCAATGCCCGCGGCCTGCGCTATTTCGCGGATCACGGCTAAACGCCTTTCGGCGGAAAATCTAATTTTTTCCGCACGGGACAGGAGAACAAAGGCCTCGGTTAAAAGCGCATCACCGGCCAGGACAGCAATCTTTTCACCAAATACCTTGTGGCAGGTGGGCTTGCCGCGCCGGAAATCGTCGTTATCCATTACCGGCAGATCATCATGAATCAGCGAATATGTATGAATCAATTCCAGAGCACAAGCAACGGGCATAGCCGGCGCCATATCACCGCCGCAAGCCTCCACTGCCGCCAGGCAGAGAATCGGCCGGATCCTTTTCCCTCCGGCAAAAACGCTGTAATGAATAGCCTGATAGATTTCCACCGGCGTATTGCTTTTCGCCGGCAAATATCTGAAGAGCGCTTCTTCCACGATTTTGCGCCTGTCCAGCAGATAGGCATTCAGAAATGAATCATTACTGATAATCACTATCCTCTCCGTTCCACTGTTTTACCTGCAGGGAATCATCTTTCCCCAGAAGGATTTCCACCCGCCTCTGCGCCTCGTCCAGTTTAGCCTGGCAGGAGCGGATCAATTTGATTCCCTCTTCAAAGGATTTAAGCGCTTCTTCCAGCGGCAGATCGCCAGCTTCCATTTTTTTTACTATATCTTCGAGTTTTTCCAATGAATCTTCAAACTTTTCTTTGGCCATAGTCTTTACTCCCCGTATGTTTTTTCCACGCGGGCGCAGAAGCCGCCCTTTGCCAATTGAATACTTACTTCTTCATTTTTTGTCAGTACGCCCGCGGACCGGACAATTTCTCCTCCTGGCTTGCGCGTGATGCTGTATCCTCTCTGCAATACACCCAGCGGGCTCAGTGTGTCCAGCAGCGCTGAATTTTTCCGCAGCTGCTCCAGGCGCGCCGCCAGATATCTTTTCCAGCCGGAGAGTGTATCCTTTCGCAAATTATTGATCAATATTCTTTTTTCCCGGACGGCCCCGGCCGGGCTCAGGTGCATCAGGGCCATTTCCAGTTTCTGCAAATTGTTGCAGATGTTTTCCCGCCGTTGGATCATAGCCCGCTGCATACTCTCCAGCAAATTATCCAGATGAATCCGCGCATCAGCCAACAGGCGGCGGGGATCTTTGAATCTCTCCTGCAAACCGGCCAGGCATCTTTGCCGGTCTGCGTAATAGCGGCCATAACCGGCTGAGATTCTTTGCTGCAGATTGGCGATTATGGCCAGCAATGCCGATCTTTCAGGGACTACCAATTCCGCAGCGGCCGAAGGTGTCGGCGCGCGCAGATCGGCGACAAAATCACAAATCGTAAAATCTGTTTCATGGCCGACCGCCGATATTACAGGAATCGGGGACGAGAAAATCTCCCTTGCCAGGGCTTCGCTATTGAAGGGTGCCATGTCTTCCAGGGAGCCGCCGCCGCGGGCAAGAATGATGACGTCAACACCTGCCGCCGCCTGCAATTTCCGCAAACCCTGAATTATCTCTTCGGCCGCTTCTGTTCCCTGCACCCGGCAGGGCGCGATAAGGATATCTGCGCCCGGAAAACGGCGGCCCGTTATATGGAGAATATCTTTGATCACCGCACCGGTGGGGGAAGTTACGACACCGATTTTCCGGGGTAAAAAAGGGATTTTTTTCTTGAAGCGTTCGTCAAATAATCCCTCCGAGGCCAGTTTGGCTTTGAGCTGCTCGAATGCCTTTTGCAGGGCGCCGATGCCGCGCGGTTCCACCGCTTCCATAATTAATTGATATTCACCGCGGGGGGGATAGACGCTCAGACGTGCCCGGCACAACACACTCATGCCTTCTTCCAGTTCGAAATCAGCCGGCCGGCTCTTCGGCTTGCCGAAAGGCTTGAAATAAACCGCCCGAATCTGGCTTTTATCATCCTTGAGCGTGAAGTAAGTATGGCCGGACTGGGGGCGCCGTAAATTGGATACTTCGCCTTCCACCCAGACAGAGCCGAAAGCTTGCTCCAGCAGGTCTTTAATGTTATCGTTGAGTTGTGAAACTGTAAGAATTTCTTTCATCTGCCCATCCATGCGCTGTGGACTACCAGATATTATCAGGTAAAACAAGATTGAATTTACAGAGTGAATTTATGCTCCAGAGATGGTGCAATTCAAGAGATTGACTTTTAACCGGCCGTGACTTAAACATCTTGATAGCATTATTATTAATATGATCGGAACAATTCCAATTTAAAATAAATCTGCTGCTGTGTTATTATGAAAATCAGCGATTATCCGGAGAAGCAGAAAAAAGCCGGGCTAATATCGGGGAATTATGAAAAAACACCTGAACAGTAATGAGCTCAAACGGGAAATCGGACTTTTTTCGGCGGTGGTTCTTGTAGTTGCCAATATGATCGGCACAGGAATATTTACGACTTCCGGTTTCATTATGGCCGAACTGGGCAATCCTGTTGCTCTTCTTCTGTGCTGGGTTCTCGGTGGAATATTCGCCCTGTCCGGCGCTCTGTGCTATGGTGAACTGGGATCTGCCTTCCCTCATGCCGGCGGCGAATATGTTTATTTGCGGGAAGCCTTCGGTAGATTGACAGCGTTTCTTTCCGGATGGATATCCCTGATCGTCGGATTTTCCGCCCCGATAGCCGCGGCGGCAATCGCTTTTGCGACTTATGCTTCCGATATATTACCTCTTTCGGCCGATTTTAAATATACCTTAACTCTTGCCCAGATCAACATTCTGACTATATCGCCCATTACCATTCTGGCAATTTGTGCCGTTATTGCTCTGTCCCTGGTCCATTATCATAGTCTGCGGGCGGGCAGCAGAGTTCAAAATGCTTTAACTATTTTTAAAATATCCGTCATTGTTCTTTTTATCGCAGCCGGGTTTTTCTTTGGGCAGGGATCAATAGCTCACTTTAAAGGTGATTTTTCCTGGGCATCATTGTTCCAGGGTAAGGTGGCCGTTTCTCTTATCTTTGTATCATTTGCCTACAGCGGATGGAATGCCGCTGCTTACATGGGCAGTGAGATCAAGAACCCGGCAAGAAACATTCCTGTTGCGCTGTTCACAGGTACTTTAATTGTGCTGGTTTTATATCTGCTGCTGAATGTTCTTTACATTTATGCTCTGGGGGCAAACCAGATGAGCGGTGTATTGGAAGTCGGTGCGAAATCAGCGGCATACCTTTTTGGCAGTTACATCGGCAAATACTTCAGCACGGCCATTGCCATCGGAATTTTATCCGCTTTGAGCGCCATGATTTTGACCGGCCCGCGGGTTTATTATGCCATGTCCAAAGATCGAGTATTTTTTAAAATATTTGGCCGGGTTAACGCAAGCTACAGTACGCCGGCCTTTTCTATATTCCTGCAGGCGGCAATTGCCATCGTTATGATTCTAACGCTTTCCTTTGACAAACTGCTTTTATATATCGGCTTTACCCTTTCGCTCTTTTCCCTGCTCACTGTTCTGGGCCTGGTCACTTTGCGCCTGGAAAAGAAAGCGCCAATTGCCGCCTATAAAACTTTCGGCTATCCTCTTACACCAATCATTTTTATAGCGGGAAATTTATGGATAGTCTGCTTCTCCCTTTTCAGCAAACCGATCACTTCTATTTTTGGTTTAATCACCATCGGCCTTGGTGTGTTGGTGTATTTTTGTTTCAGCAGGAAAAAACGCAGCCGGCAGTCTGACAGGTGAATTTATTAAAAATGACGAAATTAAAAATATTTTTTCATTAAAGGAGGAGGCAAAATGAAAAGTATAAAACAAATTGTTCTGGGCTTTCTATTCCTTTTTTTAGCGGTTTCGATCTGTGTTGCTCAAGGTACCTCTCCGGCAAAATCCGACGGAAAGTACACTTTCCACTCCGATTGGTTTACGCATAATATTCCCAACTGGAACCGCATACTCCAAGATATGAAGGGGAAGCCCGGGCTAACCTACCTCGAAATCGGTCCTTTCGAAGGACGCTCCTTTTTGTGGGTGATGGATAATCTCCTTACCCATCCGTCTTCCCGGGCCATCGCGATCGATACATTCGATCGTATTCTTGATAGTGATCCTGAGCAGATTTTCCGGGAAAATCTGCGCCGCTCCGGTCATGAAGCAAAAGTAACTATAATCAAGGGGTATTCTCAGCAGAAGATGAGGGATCTGAATCTGAACAGTATCGATCTGATTTATATCGATGGCGATCATCGGGGCAAGGGAGTTTTGCAGGATGCGATTCTGGCCTGGGATCTTTTAAAAGAAGACGGCCTGCTGATTTTTGACGACTATAAATTGGATTATGAACTGCCGATGGAAATGCGACCGGAGTTTTCGCTGGACGTCTTGCAGTCTCTTTTCTGGGATGAGATGACAGTTCTGGTTAATGACTACCAGTTGATTGTTCGAAAAACAAAAAGCCAGTGTGATGAAAACATGGGCTCCATCAAAAGGCTGGGAATGCCGCTGGTTTGTTCGAAGGTGGGGCATTACATTTATTATTGGAAACCGAAAAAGCTTTATGATTCTTCCACTAAAAGAGAAATCACTCTTAATGACACAGAAATATCTCTTCTCGAAAATTCCCTGGTACGCCGCAAACTCGGTTTCCGGCTTGACGTTAAGTCAAAGGAACAGAGTCAGTATAAAAATCTGTTCCATCGACTCGGAATCAACGAGATCAATGTTTCTTCGAACGCCAGATGAAGAAGTAGAGCCCTTTTTTTTAGAAAAAGTTCTCAGTGCAGGCTTTTCACTTTTTCACGTAGACCCGGACGGACGATCGACGGGATGCCGCTGATCGGATACTCCTGATTATCAGGCAGGAGAGTCCTATAGCCAGGAGAATTAAAGTCGAAGGTTCAGGTACAGACGTAACATTTAAGGAAATGGCTCCGGAATTATCAATCGAGTTCCAGTCCCAGATCCAAAAATACAGGCCTCCACCTTCTTCCAGAGAAATATCCAGGTGCAGGTTTTGTACTGCGTTGAAAGCATCCGTGGAGCTGTCATACGCCCCCGAGAAATCAGCATGCTGTGCGTACCAGTCGTAAGCTTCAGGAGTGGCAAGCAGGCTGCTGACATCTAATTCCTCTGCGCCTCCCGGTCCAAAAATATAACCGCGGGCATCCCCGGGGTTGTCATGATTATAGCCGGCACTATCCGTCGCGATAACAAACACCTTCCACCAGTATTTATGCTGATAGCCGCCGCCCCATTCGAATGCATCATCCACATACATATAAGCGCCGCTCAACGGCGATATTCTGTATGTGCCGGCGGAGAGACCGGAAAGCGATTCACCCACAGTGGCATCTGAAGACCAGATGTTGCCGGCGGATTCCAGTGTCCAATCATTGATCCCATTCAACCAGGCATAGTAATAAGCATTTTGAAGAGAATAGGACGGAGATTGTGTTGATTGTGTTGCATGCGTTAACGGCAATTCTAAAGAGGACATTTCCCTCAACACATTTTGACTGTTATTTATTTGAACGAATCTGGTGAAAATTGGATTTTGTCCGGGATAGATGCCGGCATCGTCTTTGCCGTCAACGGTAATTTGGGTGCTGTAGGCCAAAATACTTCCCGGTGCCAGGCACAGAAGAATCAAGATTGCCAGAATCAGATATTTTTTATAAAAATTTGACATTTATTCACTCTCTCTAAGTTTTAATGGTGTTCATGTAATACAATGTAAACTTATGCATAATTCATTCCCAAGGGGGCTTTTGAATTCAAAATAATAGAATTTTCTAGGTAAATGGCAGATATTATAAGCGATTTATTTTAAGCATCTATTATTTTAAAAAGATTATGATGAGCCTTCGTGGCGGGACTGTAAAGATTTCCGACACTTTTTGCCGGCTTAAAATCCCTTGTACAACTGAAGGCCCCAATAACCGCCGTCCCCGAAGGTTGAATCATGCTTTAATCCCCCCCGAAGGCCAACAAAAATATTTAAGGGATGGTATAACAATTCCACCAAACCTCCGTAGCCCTCTCCCTGGTAATCGGCATTTTTGCCGAAAAACTGATCGATGCCGACATACAAAGTATAAGGTTCCTTGTAATCTAAATTGGTTAGCTGGTATTTGATGCCGGCCTTTTCATAAGAATAATTGCTGATTCCGCTATAGCTGCCAAACGCACTAAAATTTATCCTGCTGGTGATCCAGGCATACACTTCTCCCTGAATAATTCCTGCCGATGTATTTCCTCTCCCGCTGGCACCGGGATCATCAGGAGTCAACTTTGTATCTCTAAACTCTCCACCGCCGTAAATCCCGACCATCGTTTTACCCCAGAATAGTTTGATGCCGGCGACCGTGGAAAGCCCTGGTGAACTTGCCTTAATCAAGTTATTTCCGGAATAGTATTCATATGTTAAATAGGAGGGCATCAGCTTGGCAGAAACAGCAAAGGTCTCATTAATCCTCTGAGTCAGATCAATGCCCAGGAAAGAAAATCCCTGCCCGCGGCCATCATATTCACCGCCGGCGAACGTGGAAACGTCTGCAGCAAAGCTTAAGGGGGCGGAGAAGACTGCTAAGCTAACGGAGATCAAAGCCAGACTGGATAAAACAATCCTTACTTTTTTTACCAGTGTTGTGATGTGAAAATTCATTTTATGCTCCTCTTAATTCTATCGATATTGGTTTTACGTAAAATTCCAGTTCTTTTGAAAAGATAGTAAACTGTTTTCGGATGATTCGATGCGCCAATCACACTCCTTGTGGACATTAAACCATACCACCGCTCTGATGCAGACAAATTGCTTCTGCAATATATCAGCAGCCTCGGCGATCCAATTCCCTT
This sequence comes from Deltaproteobacteria bacterium HGW-Deltaproteobacteria-12, assembly GCA_002840565.1. Classification (GTDB taxonomy): domain Bacteria; phylum Desulfobacterota; class Syntrophia; order Syntrophales; family Smithellaceae; genus MVRV01. The sequence continues at coordinate 30,819 of PHBK01000023.1, forward strand.
TGTCTCCGCCTTCTTCCGTGCAACCGACCTCCGCAATCATAATCGGTTTTTCCGGGAAGGATTCAGTCAATCGGTCATAGGCCTTCGCAAAAATATCCTGGAAGCTCTGCCAGGAAGACCATTCCCTGCTTGTCCCCCAATTATAACCGTCCAGCGCCAACCAATCAACCTCATTAATTCCTGGGAAATAGTGTAAAATTTCATTGTCCGATTCATCGGGCACGGAATGAACATAAGGGGACCAGACCCAGATTAATTTGTCATTATTCGCCTGCCGAAAAAACGACCGGAGATATCGCCAGGCAGCGACATATTTTTCCGGACTGTTTCCATTGACTTTGCCGCACCAGGGATACCAGTTGCCATTCATTTCATGCATGGGCCGAAAAAAAACCGGGTGGTTGAGCTTCTTAATGACCTGCGCCCATTGTCTGATGTAATCATCATATTTCCCCGACAATATTGATTGCAGGGAGAAATCGGATTGTTCTTCGGGTCTTTTGCCGTTTGGTTCTTCCGGGCGCCTCCATGGTTCCCAGGTGATCATTGGTACATAGCCGCTTTTTAATATGTTGCTTATTCCCGCAAGATCGGGTTGATAATGATCGGATCCCCAGGCTATGTAAAAAGATAGGATAGAAATTGCCTTCCCCCAGCTTTGGCGGTACTGGAGCGCGCTCTGCGGAGCATTAGAAAAACTTTCCGGCAGATAAAGACCCAGCCATTTTTCGGAGACTTCAGGCTCCAATAAATCCTCCCCATTCTTCGCTATATATCTTCCATACGCCGCCCAACTTTCTCAATTCCAGTATTTTAATACCTTCACTCCTGCGGCCGAAAGAACCGGTTTGTCGTGTGAGTATGGCGATGGTACTATAATCAGCTGATAGTGAGTTAATATTTATAATTGCGACATTTATCCGCTTATAACGCTTATGCAGGTCTGCTGTGTAATTGATCCAATCCGTTAAGTTCATGTCGTTTGATTTGAAGTCGGCTGTATAACACCTTCGGTAGGTTTTCATATCGCCCGACTGCCAGCTAAGGGCCCATTTTCGAAGAAATTTATTGATAGCTTCATCATTTTCTGAATAGCGATTGATTGGTGAAACTGCAGCCGGAGCAGCGGATGGGATGGTGTGAGTATTGGCGGATGGTTGATTAGCTTTCGATAACGTCTCGGGAGCATTGTAAGTTTTGGGCAGCGCTTTATCAACCGGGGGCAAAGGTTTTTCCCGAACACTCGTGATCGAAAGTATTTTAATGCGTAAATTGCCCAAAAATTGATCAATTTTTGTTGTATCCACCATGGTGAAAAACATTAAAATAATTATAGACACGGTCACTGTCGCAATTAATTCTTTGGCCTGTGAGAAAAAAGATGGAGATTTTGTTGCTTCCAACATATCTTCTTCCGGCCACCGGTGCTTTTTTATCGCTGCCACGCAAATGCCACTCATTGTCCATATGGCCCAGGAGATCCAGATAACATTGAGGAGATAAAAGTCCCATGAAGTAACGCCGGTAATAAAAGTGTAAATCATTGCATAAAATCCGAGAGCAATGATCGACATCTGAGGAAGAACAGCTACCAAGGAGCTCACAGTATTTGTCTTTTCGGCTTGCTTGACATTCACTCGATACGGGGGTTTCTTGTTTCTGGAACGAAGTGCGATCCATGTAGCTTTCATGAAGGCCGGGAAAAGGCCGGTCCACATCTGGAAAGCCTTCATATACGGGGTCGGGTAATTGAGTATTCCATAGGCCAAGGACATGGCAATGAAATAAGGGAAACGATTGATTACATATGTGGAAACAGGCGATATCAAGACGAACTCCTCTGTAAGCAAGGCCAGGATCGGGGTAATGAAAAAGAAAGGCATTACAAAAGCAGCAACCAGATATACATAACCAAGATGGAAATACTGGAGTTTCTGTTTAGGGCTCAGAATTTTATGAAAGAAGGGATTGTCCCAGAAAAGAATTCTCAAGGAATCGGCTGCCCATTGTTTGCGTTGCCTGTAAACACCAATGATATCTGCTGGTGACGTACCTTTTGTCAGAGAATAATTATAATAGATAGACCTCCAACCTCGATCGTGCAAAAGCATAGAAGTGTGGACGTCTTCCACAATGTTCCAGGTGCTGAAACCTCCGATTTCATTAAGAGCTTCGCGTAGATACATAACGCCTGATCCGCAGGAAAAAGCTGCATTGTCATTGTCTTTTCCGCTTTGCATGACATTGTAAAAGATTTGATCCGAATTGCCAAAAGGATCCCCGACAGGAACCTTGAAGTTCTGTTTGCTTTGGACAAAGGCAATTTTCGGAACCTTGAAATAGCCGATTAAGGCTTTGATGATTTCAGGATGAGGAACTTGGTCCGCATCCAATGCGAGAATCAGGTCCCCATCCGTTCGGTGAAAAGCATAATTCAAATTTCCCGCCTTGGCATCACTGTGGTCTTTTCTGGCAAAATAACCACACCCGTTTATCTCGGCAAGCTTCTTGTAAGCCTCGTTACCTTTGTCATCAAGGATGTAGATTTTTTTGTTGGGGAAATCTATCTGTACGGCCGCTTCTATAGTCTTCCTTAGCAAATCGAGGTCTTCTCCCGCAACAGGAATGAAAATATCAACAGAGAAGTCTCGCTCGATCGCAATCCCTTCCGAGGCATGATATCTCAGAAACCAGGCATTCACGGAGAAAAAGGAAAAAAGAAGCAAACCATTTAATTCAGCGAGGAAAAAGAAAAAAGATAGGTGCCAGGTATCCCAATTGATATGCTGCGCATGCCAATAAAGATACTGAATTCCCAAAGCAATTGTCAGAAATGTCGCAAACTGACCGGCCAGCCGCCTGTGGCGGTCTTCTTTTTCCAGATATCGAAAATATTGTTTCGTTCCGGTGACGTCAGACCACCATTTTCTGACAGCCCAGACAATTTTTTTTAAAGACATTTTAAAATATCCACTATTGTAAATAACCGGTTGGGAATAAAGCCATAAGCACCGGATGCAGTCTGGTCATGGACTGAAGACTGGACAACAATCCGTTTCAGAAACAAAAGAATATTCTGACGGTCATTAGGGGCAGATTAGAATACTTGATCCTGTCTTGAAAAGATTACTTCCCCTCACCTGTAAGATGATATCACGACAGCCGGCAAAAATCCAGAATCAAATAGCTATGTAAACAGGTAAAAGATCAATGATTTTATTGGATTTATATCTTGGTGGAGATGAGGGGGATCGAACCCCTGGCCTCGGCGTTGCGAACGCCGCGCTCTCCCAGCTGAGCTACATCCCCAAACCGATAAATTCCAATAGAAAAACGTGGCGGAGCATATATTATTGTCGGTACCGGTGTCAAGGATTTGTTCTTTTTGGGTAATCAATTTAGGAATGACCCATTCTTGCCTTGACAAAATAAGAGCTATTTCCCTATACTCACCGCTAATTTCAGTAAGGAAAGACTAGGATTTTCTCTAACATCGATGTGAGACTTAACTTAACGAAGCAAGCTTTCAAGAATGAACCTTCAGGGAGATTATAAACATGGCAAAAATTGATGCTTTTTTTCAACTCCTGCATGAACAGGGAGCATCCGATCTGCATCTGGTGACCGGTCAGCAGCCGGCCATGAGAGTCCGGGGAGAAATCGAACGGATCAAATATGATGTTCTGGGCAATGACGACCTTAAAGCAATGCTCTATGAGATTGCTCCGGAATATAAGGTGAAGCAATTTGAAGAAACCGGGGACATCGATTTTGCCTACGAAATACCGGGGCTGGCCCGCTATCGCGCCAACTATTTCCAGCAGAAATGGGGCGTGGCGGCTGTTTTTCGTGAAATTCCCAGTAAAATTCTTACCTGTCAGGATCTGGCTCTTCCAGAGGTGATCGCCAAACTGGCGCTGTTGCCCAGAGGGCTTGTTCTGGTTACGGGACCTACCGGCAGCGGTAAATCTACGACTCTTGCCGCCATTATCAATGAGGCGAACAGACTGCGCAAAGATCACATTATTACCATTGAAGATCCGATTGAGTTTGTTCATCAGAGCCAGGGTTGTATTGTCAACCATAGAGAAGTCGGCATGCACACAAAGACTTTTACAGCAGCTTTGCGCGGAGCCTTGCGGGAAGACCCGGATATCATCCTGGTGGGCGAAATGCGGGATCTCGAAACCATTTCTCTGGCTATCGAGGCCGCCTCTACCGGCCATCTTGTTTTTGGCACTCTGCATACCACAAGTGCGGCAAAAACCGTGGACAGGATCATTGAAGTTTTTCCCTCCAATCAACAGGCCCAGATTCGCTCGACTCTGGCTGACGGTATCCGCGCCGTCATTTCCCAGACACTCTTTAAACGCATAGACAAAAAAGGGCGCTGTGCCGCCCTCGAGATACTCATAGCTACCTCGGCGGTGCGCAACCTGATCCGGGAATCCAAAACCTTCCAGATACCTTCGACAATTCAAACCGGCAAAAAGTACGGTATGCAGCTGCTGGATGATGCCATATTCGAACTGATTAACCGCGGCTGGATCGGCGGAGATGATGCCTATGCCAAATGCAACGACAAGGCGCGCTTCCGCCAGTTTCTGAAAGGAGCGCCGGCAGATTTTACGGAAATATAATGCAGGTGGGATGGGCGTGGGCATTGCTTTTCCCTCAATATTTCTTATAACCGGGAGTATATTATGAAAAAGCAGGAGATTGATTATATTCTGGGCAAGATGCTCGATTCCAATAAAAATGTTTCCGATTTGAACATCACCGTGGGCAAGTCTTTCCAGGTGGAAACTTCCGGGCAGCTGATAAACGTTGATTTTGATCCCCCTTTGGAAAAGCTTACGCCATTTCAAACGGAGGTATTTGCGCTGAACCTGATCAATTATGACCGGCGCCTCACGGAAATGCTTCTTTCCCAGGGTTCCTGTGACTCCTCCTATGAACTGCCGGGCAAGGCCCGTTTCCGCGTTAACATTTTTTCCCAGCGCGGCAATTATTCCATAGTTTTAAGAAAACTGGAAACAAAGATACCGACAATAGAAGAGCTGGGCCTTCCCGAACCGTTTAAAAAGATGGCCGAGGAAAAAAACGGGATAATTCTGGTGACCGGCGCTACCGGCAGCGGGAAATCAACATCTTTGGCCGGTGTCCTCAATGTCATTAATGAAACAAAAGCCTGCCACATTATTACCCTGGAGGATCCGGTGGAATTCGGGCATCCGCATAAAAAAGCAACTTTTAATCAGCGGGAAATGGGTCAGGATTTCGATACATTTGCCAACGGTCTGCGTGCTGCGCTCCGACAGGCGCCGAAAGTCATCCTCGTCGGAGAAATGCGCGATCGCGAAACTGTGGAAATCGCCATGTCGGCTGCGGAAACAGGACATCTTGTACTCAGTACCCTGCACACAGTCGATGCCGGTCAGACTATCAACCGTATTCTCGGCATGTTTAGTATCGAAGAGGAAAAGCAGATACGCATTCGCCTGGCCGATACCGTACGCTGGATTGCCTGCCAGAGGCTGTTGCCGAAAGAAGGAGGTGGCCGGATCGCAGCCTTTGAAATTATGGGCACAAATATGCGGGTCAAAGATACAATCCTGAATGGCGAGTCGGAAGGCAAGACATTCTATGAAATCATCCAGGCATCCAAGACTTACGGTTGGATAACTTTTGATGACTACATCGTTGAATTATATACCAAGGGGTTTATCAACGAAGAAACCGCGAAAGCTTATGCCTCCAATAGAGGCATCGTCGGCCGTGGAATTGATTCCGTCAAGAGTTCCCGGGGAGAAAAGACCACTGATCTGCTGGGAAAATTGCAGGTTGATGCCGACTACGGTAAGCCGAAAAGACCATGGTAAAATGGTAAAAAGGAGGAAATTTTATAATGGAAGAGGAAAAAAAATCTCTTGTCAATGAAGTTGCTGCCGCAGGTTACGATGCCGGAGAAAAGCCGTTTGATTTTATCAGCGCCGGCACTGAAACTGCGCTCGTCTGCGAAGCGGACCCGGCGATAAGAGAAAAAATTACAAAAACATTAATAGATATAGGTTATCACGTTACAGAGCCGGCTTCCGGACGGGAAGCATTAAAAAGCATGCGTTTTCATTCCTATGATTTGGTTATTGTAAACGAAAATTTTGACAGAACGGATAATGAGCCCGGCAGCAACGAAGTGTTGAATTACCTGCAAAACCTGGCCGCCGCGGCGAGAAGAAATATATTTGTCGTACTGCTTTCGGATAACTACCGCACCATGGATAACATGATGGCGTTCAACAAAAGCGTCAATATGATTATCAACAAAAAAAATATTGATGATTTTGCCGCAATTATTCAACGAGGGCTGGCCGACAATAACGCCTTTTACGGTATTTTCAAGGAAGCCTTAAAGAAGCTGGGCAGGGTTTAATTCCGATTCTCCAGCGACGGTATATAATTTTTCATTACATACCGAATTATCCCCAATATACATTTTATCCGAATCCTTTCGCGCAGAGCAGCTGACTGCTATTTCCCGGATGAGTGCGACTGCGTTGCAATCCTTGTCGGGCATGCCTCGGCGCGACCTGCTGCGCCTCCTGATCATATTAAATGCAACTGAGTGTCGGATCCCGTCAATGGGGGATTTTCCCCAACCGGATAGAGGGTAATTATATGTCTATAGTATACAAATACTAAGCATAAAGGAGGGTGTATCCCAGTTGTTTTTGATATTGGGCCTAGTATAATTATTCAAAACGATATTAATAACATTGAATTGAAAGGAGATTGATTTAATGAGTTGGAAAGAGCTTTACCGCAGTCGTCTGATGGCGGCGCAGGAGGCGGCAGAGATTGTTCAAAGCGGCGATTGTGTTTGGCTGCCTCTCGGTCTTGGTCAACCGGGTCTGCCTATTGTTGATGCCATTGCCGACCGGAAAGATGATTTGCGGGATGTGGAGTGCACGATTAATCTGGCGCTCCGCCCTTATAAAATCCTGGAGCCTGCCTATCGAGAGACATTCCCTTTTATGTCGGGTTTTTACAGCACGCCGCCGCTGCTCAAGATTGCCAAATCGCAATGGGCGAACTTTTTCGTCGCGCAGGGCGCCGATATGGCGAAGAGATACACCAACCGGAAAAAGATTTTTCAGCGACGCACCGGCATTGTCGTGCAGGTTACACCGCCGGATGATCACGGTTATGTGAATCTGGGCTTCGATACTTTTTATACTGAAGACTTTCTGAATATGAGCGACTGGGCGATTGCGGAAATCAATCCCAACCTGCCGCGCACCTATGGCCAAACAAATATCCATGTTTCGCGCTTCCAGGCCTTTGTGGAAAACCCCAGTCCGGTCGTAATATTTCCGGCCGCGGTTCCATCGGAAGTGGAAAAGAAAATAGCAGAGCATGTCGTGACGCTTTTGCATGACCGCGATTGCCTGCAGGTCGGCTTGGGGGGAGTTCCTGCGGCGATCAGCACACTTATCAAGCATTCGGGGCTCAAAGATCTGGGTGTTCATTCCGAGATGGCGCCAATAGGAATAGACTGTCTGGTGGAGCAAGGTATTGTTACGGGAATATACAAGAAGGTCAATACCGGCAAACTCATCTTTGGCTTTTCTCTGGGTGATCAGAAACTCTATGATTTCTTGGGGGGAAACCCGCTGGTCGAATTCCATCCGTGTTCTTACGTAAATAATATAGGAGTAATCGCCCAGGAAGATAATGTCGTGGCGATCAATGGCTCTTTAGAAGTTGATCTTACCGGACAGGTTGTTTCCGAATCGCTCGGTAACACCATGATCAGCGGTCCCGGCGGACAGCTGGATTTTGTAATCGGCGCATTCTGGTCAAAGGGGGGGAGGGCTATTAACCTGCTGCCTTCCACGACGAGCGATGCAGCGATATCGCGGATTGTCCCCTATCTGGCGCATGGCGCGCGCGTAACCGTTCCGCGGCATTATTCGCGCTATATTGTAACCGAATACGGCATTGCCGACCTTATGGGGCTGACCGAACCGGAACGCGCAAAGGCCCTGATTGCTATCGCCCACCCCAAATTTCGAGAAGATCTGGAAAAGGGCGCTAGGGAAAGAGGACTTCTCCGCCAAAAGACGTTCTGAAGGCGGGAAATAATTTAACAGTTCGAGAGGGTAAAATAATGGATAAGCGGAAACTGATCGCCAGGGCAAAAAAAGAAGGCCGGACAGCCCTGACCGAGGCCGAGGCCAAGCAGGTGCTGGGCATCTACGGCATTCCTGTTGTAAAAGAAGCGGTTGTTTTTCGACCGGAAGATGCGGTTCAGAAAGCCAGGCAATATGGATTCCCTGTTGTTCTCAAGGGATTGGGGTCTAAATTGACTCATAAAACGGAACGCGGGCTCGTCCGGCTGAATCTAAAAAATTCAAGGGACATACTGACGGCGGCCACGGCCATCGCCAGGTCGGCAGGGGAAGACCTGGAAGGATTTCTGGTTCAACCAATGATCAAGGGGCGGCGGGAATTTGTCGCCGGCCTCTTCTGTGACCAGCATTTCGGCCCTATTATCATGTTCGGTTTGGGCGGGATCTTCACGGAAGCCCTGGGGGATGTCGTCTTTCGCATTGCTCCCGTCAGTGAAGTCGAGGCGGGATTGATGATCGATGAGCTGCATTCCTCGAAGTTGCTTGACGCCTTCAGAGGAGAATCCGCAGCCTGGAGAGAAGACCTTGTCCGAACAATTGTTGGATTGTCCCGCCTGGCGGAGGAATTGACTGATATTACAGAAGTTGACATCAACCCCCTGGTTATCGGATCCGATGGCCGGGCGACAGCGGTTGACGCCCTGATCATCATCGGCGAGCGGTCAGCTGCGGCGTCAGCCCATCCACCGGTTCAACCGGCGGAGTTAAAAAAAATATTCTATCCCCGTTCCCTGGCGTTGATCGGCGCTTCCTCCCAGTTGGGCAAATGGGGGAATATGCTTTTCTCCAATGTTTTGGCCGGCGGTTATGAAGGAGAACTTTACCTGGTCAATGCGAAAGGCCAGGAGATTGCCGGCAGAAAAGTTTACAAGACGGTCCGGGAAATTCCGGGGGAAGTCGATCTGGGCATCGTCACTCTTCCCGCTGCCCATGTCCCCGCTCTTATTCCCGAATTTCAGGCTAAAGGAATCCGGTACATGCTCCTGATCACTTCCGGCTTCAGCGAGCTGGGCAGCCAGGGGCGTCAATCTGAAGCGGATCTCGTTGAAGCCGCCAGACAGGCGGGCATCACGATCATTGGCCCCAATACGATGGGCATTTGCAATCCGCATGCAAAGTTTTATTGCACCGGGAGCCCTTGTTGGCCAAAAATGGGATCAGTCGGTCTTGTTTCCCAATCGGGAAACCTGGGAATCCAGTTGCTGGATTTTGCCGAAGCTGAAGGTATCGGCATCAGGGCCTTCTGCGGGTCGGGCAATGAGGCTATGATAACAATTGAGGACTACATCAGAACGTTTGAAGCCGATGAGATGACGAAGACGGTTCTGCTTTATATAGAAAGCATTAAAGATGGAAGGAGATTCTTTTCCACAGCCCGGCAAGTTTCCAAAATTAAGCCGGTCGTTTTGCTCAAAGGCGGCCGGACGGCGGCAGGCAACCGGGCGGCCGCGAGCCACACGGGCGCCCTGGCGTCCAACATCAGGATTTTCAATGCGGCCTGCAGACAGGCCGGTGTGGTTCTGGCTGATCAGCCCATGGATCTGCTGGACCTTTCCGCCGCCTTTTCCTCGCTGCCCCTGCCCCGGGGAAAGAGAGTGGCTATCATGACTCTTGGCGGCGGATGGGGTGTTGTCGCCACCGATTTATGCATTGAACAGGGACTCGAAGTTCCTCCTCTGACACAGGATGTCATTGCGCGGATTGATAAGATTCTGCCGCCGTACTGGAGCCGCGAGAATCCTGTTGATCTGGTAGGTGAATTTGATACCTCAATGCCCCGGAAAATCCTGGAAGCACTCGTCAACTGGGATCAATGCGACGCCGTCATCCATTTGGGTCTTGTCGGAAGAACCCATATGGTTGTTAAAACGCTTGATGCCGCCCGTGCCTCCGGTCAGGAAATAGATCAAGCCTTATACAATGAAGGTCAAAAGCTTTATGAGCAGGCGGAAAAGGATTTTTTTGCTTGCAGCACCAGCCTGATGGAAAAATACGCCAAACCGATCATCGGGGTATTTCTGGATGACACCAAGAGCAGGACGGTCACGGAAGTACCCGATAGTCCATATAGAGGCATTGCCTTCCTGACGCCGGAACGCGCCGTCAAGACACTGTCGAGCATGGTGGCTTATAGCCGGTGGTTAAAGAAAGAGCAGTGCCGGTAATCAAAAACCGGGCGGACTGCTATTTGAACCGCACATCCCCGATAAAACGGCAACAGATCAGCTGCTAGGACTGACTTGATCTGCCGGATTACTTTATTATTCCTGGAAATAATTGCTTATTTCCGGATGTCTTCCCTTGTCTCCGCTACTTCCGAAGCTTTACAGGCAAGGGCAAAATGCCGGGCATATACCGGATTATCCGGCTCTGCCTTCAAAGCTCTGCCGAAGGCTTCCACCGCCTCGGCATGGTAATTTTTCCTGGTCAGCATATTGCCGAAACGGTTGTAGTATGCCGCGGCGCCGGAGCGGTCGCAGCGCGCAGCTGCTTCGTATTCCGCCCGGGCATCCGAAACCAGGCCCAGGCCGACCAAGGCATCACCTAGGCAACAATAATAAAGAGGCTTCGCCGGGGCTGCCGCAATGCAAGCATCCAGCAGTCTTCGGGCTTCTTGATAAAGGCCGTTTTTAGCGAACAGATCAGCTATTTTGAAATAATAATGATCAACTTGATCGGGGTCAATTTCTCCTGCCCGCAGATACGCAGCTTCGCTTTCAGCGGCTAGGCCGGCACTAAACAGCGCATCGCCTAAACGGCAATAATAAACGGGGTTATCGTTTTCAAGAATCACTAATCTTTTAAAAATGTCGCAGGCATCCAGTGCCTGACCGGCCAGGAGATAGGCATTCCCGAGCTCGGTAAGCAGGCCCGGATCTTCAGGTTGCGCGGCCACGGCGCTGGCGCAGATTTCCGTAAGCTTGCGGAAATTTTTCTCCTGCTTATAAATGCGGACAAGTTCATCAAAAGCAAATCCGGTGAATATTTTTCTTTGCAGTTCGCGCTGCAGCAGGGTTTCCAGTAAGGCAACAGCTTTGGCCGGATTGCCGCTGTCGTGATAGGCCCAGGCCAGCATCAGCAAAACCGATTCTTCTTCCGGACAAGCCTGATGAACCTCTTCCAGGAGCGCAATCGCTTGCGAATATTTCCCCTGCCGGAGAAGCTGATCTGCTGAATCCAGTTTTTCCATTATTTACCCGAATACAAATTTATCTGTTGGTTGGCAATTTGCTGACGAAAGAGTGGAAGAAAACAGCCGGTCAAAAAAAAGGGGGGAGAAAAATCTCCCCCTGTATTTTCAGCAACCGCTGCATGATGAGCCGCAACCTTCTGCCGGAGCAAGCCCCGAAGTCAATTTAAATCCTGCACCACGGGCTGTTTCAATAAAATCTACGTTAATCGGTTTAGCCTGATTGAGCAGGTCTTTATCAATGACAAACTTTGTTCCTTTCTCGTCAAAAACTTGATCTTCACTTTTAGGCTCATCCAGAGCCATTCCCAAAGAGGGACCGGATCAGCCAATCGACATCGTAATCCGTATTGCTGAATTTGCATTCTTGTCTTTGAGAAAATCCTTAATTACTTCTGATGCTTTCTCTGTAACTGTAAACATTAATTATCCCCTTTCTCTGATGGATTTTTCCATCGGTATTGCGGATAACTTATCCATAATCAACGTATTGTCAATTATATTTTTCAGGAAGACTGTAAATGGCTGATTATTTTTGCAATGTTTGCTTTATAAATTTTATCAATTAGACAATATCACAAATGGTTATCAATGATTCCATGTTGATTGATGAAGGCTAACTAAACTTTTTGCATACAGCCGGACGGAAGATAAATTTGTCCCAATATTTACCAGCAAATTAATATGTTAACAGCGTTCCCTTGTTTATGTTACCACTTAATACCTTTTGCTCTCAAGAATTTTTGTGCATTTTCATGACTTAATTTGGCGGCAGTTTTCATATTTGCAGTCGCCTGCTGATGATTGTCAAGTGCGCTATAAGCAAGCCCTCTTAAAACGTAAGCCCCTGCATACAGAGGGTCCAGTTCTATAGCCTTGTCTAAATCCTTAATTGCCTGCTGATGATTGCCAAGCTCTTTATAAGCATTTCCTCTGACACGAAAAGGCCCTGCATCTAGGGGATCAATATCTATGGCCTTCGTGTAATCCTTAATCTCCTGCTGATGATTACCAATTATATTATAAGCCAATCCTCTGTTAATATAAGCCAGTATGTCTTTCGGGTCTAGTTCTATGGCCCTGTCGTAATCCCTAATCGCCTGTTGATGATTACCAAGACAGAGATGAGAAAGCCCTCGGTTGACATAAGTTCCTGCATGCAGAGGGTTGAGTTCTATGGCCTTGGCGTAATCATTAATCGCCTGCCGATAATTACGAAGCTTGTAATAAACATCCCCTCTGGCACGCAAAGTCACTGCTTTCTGCGGGTCCAGTTCGACGGCCTTGTCTAAATCTTCTATCGCCCGCCTGTAATTGCCAATATCGCCATAAATAACCCCTCTGTTATTGTAGGCTGCTGAAAGTTGCGGATCCAGTTCTATGGCTTTATTGTAATTCTTAATCGCCTGTTGATGATTGCCAAGTTCGTTATAAATAACCCCTCTGTTATAGTAAGCCATTGGACATTGAGGGTTCAGTTCTATCGCCTTGCTAAAAGATTTTAATGCCTCGGTGGTATTCCCGGATTTAGATAATTTGTAGCCTCTTTCAAACCATTCAGTCGCATTTAAATTATCGATATTTCGTTTATATGCTTTTTCAGCTTCTTGTTTCTTACTACCCTTTGCTATCTTCAACTCTTTACTTAACAGCTCATTTTCCAGTAAAAGTTTTTCAGACTTTTTTCGTAATTCCTCTAATTCTTTAACCTTTCCATGGTCTTTGCGCAGACTGTCAATAGATTTTATCACGTCCTGAGGGTTTGCTGCGATTTTCGCTTTAAGCCAGTATGCTTTGCCATCCCATGTGTCTTCGATAACCTCAGCGCCAACTATTCCGGCAGTCAGAGTGGTAATCTGATCTTTTGTCATTTGAAAGCTTTTAATTTCTGTTTGGCTTTCCAGATAGATACCCAATTCCTCCAGGAGGAGCCTTTTTACTTCCCTGAGGGCAATAGTTCTGCAAGAATTTCTGCTGTCCTCATCGCCTGCATGGTAGGTATATTCTTTAACGAAAGTTTTTGTTTCAGCAAAGGTGGAAGATGGGAGTAGTGATATGAAAATGGCGAATATAGCCAAGCAGAATATTTTGAAAACAAATATGCGTTCCTTTTTCATTCTCCTGTGTCCCTTCAAGCGTTCTCTCCATTTTTAGTCTTGGTGTCTGGTATAACGGCTAGCCATTGATTGGTGGTTCCAGTCTAGTGGCATGAGTTAGATGTTATTTTCTTTTGTTTTGTTTACAAAGTCTTCACGGCACTTTATGCACAATTGTCGCATAGGCAAGGCATCTCTCAATTTGGCTTCAAATACTCGCGGGACCACAACAAAGGATATATCGGATACCTTGAAAGGAAAATATGCATCCTTATCATCCGATATGAGTTTCCCCAGGGGTCTTACGTCGCCTGCAAATTTTCGTTTTGAGACAATCCCGTCTTCCCCGAAATTCTCGTCCAAGTTCTGTTTGCCAAGTCGCCATTCACGCTCGTAGTAAAATGCATATGGCGAGACAATGCGGTCATCGCTGTATGGCTGAGAAAAATAGAAATGTCGTCGTAGTGCCCTCATAATATCCGGCGGAATTACTGTTGTCTCGCCGGGTTCGATGGTGAATCTAATAATCTTTTTTACGTCTGGCTCCGCAGACGGGGTATAGTAGAAAACGGGTTGAGCACCTTTGCGAATCAAAAACTGTTTATCAAAGGCAATGCCGAACTTTCCATATTTCTTGCAATGTTCATGGGAATGACGAATCGGCACATCAGTAAAGCAGATCATCTCGTCTCGCACTTCGGCTACGCTTGCGCTGAGACCGAGTCTGACAAATTCATTGGTGCCAAACTTGAGGCGATTGTCTCTCATTATGTCCAACAAGGTATTAAATCCTTTTTCATCACCGTCTTTCCCGGTCCAGTGAATAAGGTAGTTGCTTACGTAGCCGTTGTCTTCATTAAGCATGAATAACCTCTTGCCTGTTCCTTTTGTCATCTAACAATAAATATACCAACGTGTTTTTTTTCGATTTTCAGAGTGATATTACTCCTTTCTGATAAGAATGAAAAGAAATAAGTGCTTAAAATCAAACATGAATGAACTTCCACTAATTGGCATTTTGGGCGCGGGAGAACAGGGGAGGGATGCTATTAACTTATTAACTTCGTTTATATAAATTAACTTCAAACAATTACTAGTTAAGGCATTAAGGCAGTTAAAGATTTTTTCTTCAGTCGCCGTTCTAACAGCGGTTGCCAAGATGATTGCTCTGATGATTGCTCTTGACAAAAGTTAACACGTGGGTTAACATGCAACTATGTATAGGAATGTAATCTTTTACAAAACAGTTGATGGGAAATGTCCGGTTCAAGATTTTCTTGATTCCTTGTCGGGGAAAGTTGCGCAGAAGGTGTTATGGACACTTAGTCTGTTGGAAGATTTGGAAATTGTTCCATCTACATACTTTAAAAAACTTAGCGGAACGGAGAATATTTGGGAGTGCAGGATTCAATATGGATCCAACATATATCGTATATTCTGTTTTTTTGACAGTCATTCTGTCGTTGTATTAACCCACGGCTTAGTGAAGAAAAGTCAAAAAACACCACAAAGCGAGATAGCAAGAGCCGAATCATATAGGAAAGAATTTTTAAGCAGGGGGAAAAAGTAATGAGCGATCTGAAAAAATATATTTTAGAGAGAAAAAATAAAGACAAGAAATTTTCCGAGGGCTTTGACGGAGGCTACGAACAGTTCAAGATTGGGGTAATTCTGCGGCAAGCAAGAGAAGAGGCGGGATTAACCCAAGATGAACTGGCCCGTCGTCTTAAAACCCAGAAAACCGCAATTTCGAGAATTGAAAATCATGCGGAAGATATTAAGCTGTCAACATTGGATCGAGTTGCCAAAGCGCTGGGAAAGCAATTGCAAGTTCACATTGCATAACAATATTCCGGAAAACTATGAATATTGAAGTCAGCGCTCAATCCAGAAAGAATCCGTTTTTAGATTTGTTTCCATTGACATTAAAAGCCTCTCTCGTTTATATTGTTTAAAAACATTCCTGAATCAAAGTGCTATCTTTGTTGGCAGAGTATGCCCGGCGCATGCTTGGGTCGTCGGCATCCTCAACGTATGTAGAATACGCCTCGGCGCCTCCTCCTAGCCGCCGCGATATCATCTTTGATTGAGAAATGTTATAACAATTTGGACGACAGGGGATTAATT
The DNA here is from genome assembly GCA_002840565.1 of Deltaproteobacteria bacterium HGW-Deltaproteobacteria-12. Taxonomy (GTDB): domain Bacteria; phylum Desulfobacterota; class Syntrophia; order Syntrophales; family Smithellaceae; genus MVRV01. The sequence continues at coordinate 46,424 of PHBK01000023.1, forward strand.
TATGAAAAAAAATGCTGTTTCCATGCTTTTTATGGCCATGACTTTATTGGCGGCTCCCTGCCATGCCGAAAATTTTATCGTTAAAGGTAACATGGATTCGACGATTCATTATGAATTGCAGCACCAGATAACTGCCGGCGATGCCATGAGCAAACTTTCTTTGAGCTTTGTGCTGCCTCAGAGCTTTGAATCTCCTACTTATAAACAGCGAATAACCAATTTAAAATTGTCATTGTCTCCGGATGCACAGGAAAGAAGAACATCGACGGATGGGCGAGGGAACAGAAGAGTCATTGCTACCTGGACAAATGTTCCCGATAAAGTTAATGCCGTTATCTCCTTTGACGCCGCCATTCATACCGGATTAAAACTTCTCGAAACGGATGCGCCTTTTCCGCTGACCAACCTTTCTTCCGACATGGACGATTATCTAAAGCCCACTGCGCAGGTGCAGTCGGACAATCCGGCAATCCGCCAACTGTCTTTGCAATTAACAAAAGATGTGAAGACGCAGTTTGATGCGGTGCAGCGGGTTGTCTCCTGGGTAGTCGATAATGTGCGCTACGTCAACCCGCCGCAACAGTATGATGCCGTTTATGCACTGGAATCAGGGAAGGGTAACTGTCAGAATTTTTCCCATTTGACGGCGGCCCTGCTGCGCTCGGTCGGAGTTCCGGTCCGCATTGTCAACGGTGTTACATTGAATCAGCCTTTTGATATCGCGTGGGAAAAAGGAACGCTCACTTTTAAAATGGGGCAAGGCAGGCATTCCTGGGTTGAAATATGGTTCCCTGATAAAGGATGGGTGCCCTACGATCCGCAAAATATGCAGCTTTTCGTTTCCAACCGTTTCGTCCGCATCGAAGTTGGTGTTGATAATAACGAAACTAAAAACGACGGATTAGTGCGCTGGTCGCAGCTTGCTGATGCCCGTGTCAAACCGAAACTTCAGGAAACAATCGACGCCAATTTTGTTTCCGATGCCGTTAAATTTCAGGGAAGCCGCCAGAATTACGGTCCGAAGAATCTGCTTCTGGGGCCGGGCGTAAAAACGGAGTTTAAAAAAATTTCCATTGCTCCGCCCGTGCCGCCTGTCGTCATTCCGGAAGCACAAAAGAAGTTACTGCGCTTCTTTGTTCCCTTTGTTTATGGCAACCTGGATTTTCCGGAAGATATTGATTTTGCTTTCCCCCGCTCCACCACGGCAGCAGGTGCCAATAACTACGAAATGTCCCGTAACTTTCTGGTCGAAACGGCGGAATACGTAACAACCAAGGCAACACAGTATGCTCAGGTTGTTGTTTTAAAGAAACCGCTGAAACTGCAAAAAGCAGCCCTCGCTCTGCATAAGTTCGGCGGCGAAGGCTGGCTGTGGGTCGATATCTTTCAGGACGATCAGGGCAAGCCCGGGGCGCCGCTCTATACCAGCGATATGATTAATCTGGATAATCTTTCGCTGAAACCAGGGTACCGCTGGGTCAATTTTGATTTTAAAAAGGATTCCCCCGTTTTAATGCCCGGTTCTTACTGGATAGCGCTTGGTTTTTCCGGCAGCCCAATTATTAACTGGTTTTATACTTATGGCAAGCCGGTGGGGCCTGTTTATGGAACCCGCTACAAAGGAGTTTTTCAGGATGACTGGAGCGGGGCGCTGAGTTATGAGTTTAACTACCGGGTTTCCGGGCTGACGGTAAAATAGTATTAATGAAAAATTGTCATTGCCTGGAATTAAAATTTCTTGATCCGGAGCACGACATGGAAAATCACCTAGGCACCTTTTGCGGCTGATTCCCTTTCTCCTGCCAGTTTGTTGCGCGCAGCGGCCAGCGTGTCGTCAAAATTGTTTTCCAGTTTTGCGTTTACACCGCGCAGACCGGCAATGACGGAATCAGCCCAGTCCAAATAGTCAGCCCTTCTTTGCCATGACCAGTTCTGCGGTGGATAATTAACGATATCGTTGATGTTGCATATTTTATCGGCAATTTTTATTTGTTTAGCCCGCCACGAAAGTAATGGTGCTTTCTCAATTTGTTGTCGCTTTCTTTCCTTTTTCGGCAGGCTCTTGTCGTCGGTTACTTCCTGAATGAGGACCAGGATTTCTTCTCCGAAGTTAATGCGAATTTCCTCCGGGGTAGTGTTAGTATCTTCGATAGTGTCATGAAGAATTGCTCCAACAATAGTGGCGAGGTCAAAGACATCACCGCTGGTCCACAAAACGTTGGCAACTTCAATAGGGTGATTGATGTAAGGTGAAGCCCTTTCATCTTTCCGGCGCTGGTGGCGGTGTTTTTCGGCGGAGAATTTTATCGCTTTTAAAAATAACGAAAGGTCGTTGTGCAACATCCTTATCCCTCAATATAATTAATTTTTTACCATAAATAGCATACATCTGCAAAGAATCTTTGCGGCCTTGATACCATTTTTAAATGTTCAGTGGTATAATATCTTAAATAAAAAGTAAGGAGCACCATATGAGAAATAAAACCGGAATGATTTACTTCGCAATTGCGGGAATGATATTGTTTTTTTCGCAATTGAATTCAACAGCGTTAGCTTATGAAAAAATTGCCGATTTTATTCTCAAGGTAAATCCCGGCGCGCCGGCCGCGGCCATTCCCGAAGATTTTTTGAGGTCAGGCAGTGATGATGAATACGGTTATGCTCATGAAGGCTATATAGACGGTTATAAAATTATCTGCAGAACGAAAGCCGGCCGGGTTAAATCAGTGCACGCGCAAAAGCAATTTAATACTTCTGACCTCAGTGCGGAACATGCCTATTATAATATCCTGGGGAGTGTATTAAATAAGCTGATAAAAAAATACAACGGCGTATTATATGTCGAAAAGGGCAGGGGGGAAAGCACGGACCGAATGCCCTATGAGTTTGGCGAGTACTGTTATTACACGTCTCTCCGGGGTGAAGGCAAAACGATCAAAACCAAAGAGTTTAATTTAGGTTTCTGGTTTGATCTGGGCATCTGGAAACGTTGCGACAACGATAAGTATAACAGTTCCAATCCCGGCAAAGTAATAATAGAATTTAAGCCCGCCAATTAAAGATGAATTACCTGATGAGCTTGCGGATTTTTAGTCCGGAACTATTTCCGCGGGCTAATCCACGTGCCGTCTTTAATTTCATCTGCTGGGTGGACGATGATCTTTTCATTTTCCTGTAAACCGGAAATAATTTCCGTCATTGAACTGTTGCGCTGACCGGCTTCAATCAAACGCTTGACAGCGTTTCCTTTTGCGGCAACAAACACAGCCCAGTCTTTTCCAGAGCGGAAAAGCGCACTGGTTGGTATTTGCAACACGTTCTTGCCCTCCCACACAACAAAATGTGCTTCCAGCCGGTAACCATCCCCCAGTTCACGCCACATTTGGACAGGGGATGTAATGTCGGCAATAACCAGTACTCGTTGTTCTTCCACGCCCAGGCTGGATATTTTGGTGAATCCGGCCGGCTCAACGATCCGCACAGTTCCCTCCAGGGTTCCCTGGCCGCCCCAGCGTTTAAAAAATACGGCAGTTCCCGGTTTGATCTTCACGGCATCCGAAGAGAGAACTTCTACACGAACTTCAAGATTTTTAATATTGCCGATATCGAGGAGAGGCTCGCCAACATTGACCGGCCCTTCACTCTCGCGGTAGATGCGAAAAATGCTGCCGCCGGTGGGAGTGGCGACGTAAACTTTGTTGGAACTGGCCGTCTTGCCGGGTGCCGAGTAGTTTCGCAGCAGTGTTTTCGCCCGTTCCCGATCGGAACGCGCAACATCCACGCCCGCTTTGGCTGCCTGTGCAATTGCCCGTGCCTTTTTCGCCTCCGCTTCTATCTGGTCATACTGATCTTTGGCAATCGACCCTTTGGCATAAAGATTCTTCAGCCTTTCGAGTCTTTTCCCCGCATAGTCGGCATCAGCCGCCGCTGCGCTTTCTTTTTCGACAGCGGCACTGAGAGCTGCCTCCGCGGCGGTGAGAACTGCCTCCGCTTCCGCCCTGCTGCGCGGATCAAGCGCCGGCGAACGCAAAGGTTCCAGAACAACCACCCGCTGCCCCTTTTCGACCGGATCTCCCACTTTGGCCCGGAGGCGTTCCATGTACCCGGCTATCGGCGCCGTAATCACAAAGCGCTCTTTCAGACGGGTGCGCCCTTCCTCCTCGATGGTTACCTGCAGCGGGCCGCGCGTGACCGAAGCCAGATCGACGTCCACGGCTTTCGGGAAGAAACCGTAAACAGTTGCCCCGACAACAGCGGCGATCAGCAAAATAACAAACAACTTTCGACGTAATGCGATATCCATTTCTCAGCTCCCTGAATCAATCTTTTCCAATATTACTTTTTAAAGCTTAATAATGCAATCGTCATTCTCTTGTTTTGAGAACTGCCACCAGATCAAGATGATCAAGTTTATGGCGCACAATAAGCCCTGAAACTGAAGTTGCGGCCAGAACAACGGCCGCGGCCAGGGCAAAAGTTTTCATTTCAATAACCAGCGGCACGCGGAAGAGATCAGATGCCAGTGCCTGGGCTATATAGGAGCACAGCCAATAGCCGATAAAAAATCCCAGCGGTATGGCGGCAAGGACGATCAGCGCCAATTCTCCCAGCAGGATATAGGAAATTTCCCCCCGGGTATAACCCAGCACCCGGAGGCTGGAGAGTTCCCTGCTGCGTTCCGATAAAGCTATGCGGGCGTTATTATAAACCACACCGATAGCGATGGAACAGGCCATAATGGTGGCGATAAAAGTAAAAAACAGCATCCCTTTGGCCTGCACGTCGTAGAAATTGCGAATTTCGTTTCTTCTCACGATAGTTCCGGAAACGCGCGGCATGTTCACAAAACTACGGTAGATTTTTTCCTGATAGCGACTGTCCGCAGTCAGATAAGCTCCTGATATAGCTTCACCTTCCTTCATCAAACGATTAAGCGCCGAGATGTCCATATAGCCCATTACTCCCAGATAAAGCTTGACCAGCGCCACAACCTGCACCTGGCGGGTAACCCTTGCCCCTTCCAAAGTTTGGACAGTCAGGATATCCCCGGCTTTTATACCCAGGATCTCACCTAAATAGTCGTTCAAGATAATGCCTTCCGAAGGCAGGGGAACCGCTTGCAAATTTGTATCCAGCAGAGGATGCAGAAGACCTTCCGGCTCTATTCCGTTGATAACGGTTTTATAGCTGGTACGGCCGAATTTGAATTTTACCGGAACCGTGCGAAAAGTTTCGACACGCTGGACACCTTCGAGTGCCTTGAGTTCATATATTGCTTTATAGGAAGTTTGATCGGTAAAAGCAACCGCCATATCTTCCTTCTGGGAAAGAACAAACTGGACGTTTACCATGTAATCGACGGAATCCTTGAAAAATCCGCTGGCGATCATTGTGGCGCAGGCCACGGCAATTCCGACAATAGAAAGGAAGGTTCTGACCGGCTTGCGCTCAATATTGCGCACGATAATCCGCGACGGCTGTGTCAAGAAGCGGCCGATGCCGGTTTTTTCAATCAATGTTACTTTAAATTTGGCCGGAGGTTCGGGACGCATGGCCTCGGCGGGCGGCTGTTTGGCTGCCATCCAGAGAGAGTGCAATGTGCCGACCAGCGCCGAAGCAATGCTGATTATGATTGCCGCAATAATTACCCATGGTTTTAATATGAAGGCCAGAACAGGAAAACGATAGACTTCCATGTAAATGCCTCCCAATATTTTCGAAAGCCAGACGCCGGCGCCAAGACCGATCATCAGGCCGGCCGCGATAATAAGAATAACCAGCTTCGCATAATGGATGCCGATGGCGAAATTATCGTATCCGAAGGCCTTCAGGGCGGCGATTTGTTCCCGTTGGGTGTTTATTGTTCTGCTCATGACAACGTTTAATAAAAAAGCGGCAACAAAAATGAATATTGTGGGGAAAATTTTGGACATGTTCCGGAGCATCCGGAATTCCTCGTTGAGCAGCCGGTGCGATATCTGATCAGTGCGGGCATAGGCGCCAAAACCGCCGTACCTGTCCACAATATTATCCAGTTCTCTCAGGACATCATTTAATTTAGCCCCCGGATAAAGAGTCAGGGCAACATCATTGAACGCCCCTTCCATATTATAGGCGCGGCTGATGGCCTTGCGGCTCATCCAGAGAATGCCATAGCGCTTGAAATCCGGGCTCATGGCATACGGCCTCATGACCAGGACGAATTCCGGCGAGAGAGCTATTCCGGTAATGGTCAGTTTTTTCCATTTGCCGTTGATGATCGCGGCAAACTGATCACCGAGATTGAAACTATGAGCATGGGCAAATGTTTCATTAATCACTACTTCGTTGTCTTTGGCCGGATCGGCAAGCCGGCCTTTGCGGATGTAAAGACTATTCAGCAGGGGCCGGCCGTCATCCGGGATGGAAATAATGTGGCCGGTAACCGGCTCCGAAAAGCCGCTGATGTCCAGTTTTACATAAGCGGAAACACGGGTTTCGACCTGATTGACGCCGGGTACTTCCTTTATTTTTTCTTTCAGGCTTTCCGGCGCCCGTTTTAGATTAACAAATACATCGGCAAAATTATAATCGAGATAAAAAGAGCTTCTGGTGCGGTCTAAAGAATGCATGGTCGCGATAAACATGATAAAGGTAGCCACGCCGCTGATAATCACCAGCGTGATGGCGAAGACCTGACCTTTCATGTGCCATACATCCCGTAAGACTTTTTTATTTAATGCTTTCATGATTTACCAGTGCACTGTGTTTTCCGTAAATTTTAATTTTTCCTCTTCAGCCCTCAGCCTAAATGTCTTCAGTCTTCAGCCATTTTCTACCATTGTATATCGCGCGGTGCTTTTCTGGTCTTATTGGTAATCACTTCGGCAATTCTGCCGTTGCTGAGATGAATGACCCGGTCGGCCATCGCGGCAATGTCCACATTATGGGTAATGATTGCCGTTGCCGTACCCAGTTCACGATTAACGCGCTCCAGAGCTTCGAGCACAACCACACCCGTTTGGGAATCAAGCGCGCCCGTCGGTTCGTCGCAAAGCATAACTTCCGGATTTTTGGATATAGCGCGGGCGATGGCCACGCGCTGCTGCTCGCCCCCGGACAGTTGCGCCGGAAAATGATCTAACCTGTCCGTCAACCCGACCAGGTCCAGAGCGACTTCAGGTTTCATGGGGTTTCTGGCTATCTCTGTTACAACAGCAACGTTTTCGAGCGCGGTCAGGCTGGGGATCAGATTGTAAAACTGGAAGACAAAACCGACATGGAAACGGCGGTATTCTGTTAACTCCTTTTCACTGGCTTTGGTTAAGTCTTTTCCCCGATAGGAAACAAAGCCGCTTGTTGCCGTATCCAGGCCGCCGAGAATATTCAATAATGTTGATTTTCCGCTGCCCGACGGGCCTAGAAGGACAATCAATTCTCCGGGAAAGAGTTCCAGATTGGCGCCACGCAAAGCGTGAACCTGTACCTCGCCCATTTGATATATTTTGGCAAGATTACGAACCTGAAATACCACAGCATCCTGATTATCGGTTTTTTTGTCCTGATCATTCATGTCTTTCGCTCCCCCCTAGACGAGGAAAAATTAATGCATTTCAACTGCAAACCGCCACAGCGCTTCGCGGTGTTCCTTTTGCGCGTAATCGATGCCGATTCTTGGTGTGGCGACAATCAGCTTTGCCGGAATAGTTTTGTATTCTTCCACCCACAGCTTGCTTCCAAGAGTTAAATCCCAACCGTTTAAGAATTTGTCAATGCCCAAAGCCTGGCAAAGTTTGGCGGGTCCATTGGTTAATTCCGCCCCCTTCTTGCGGCGACGGGTTTCCATTTCCTCAATACCGGCGAGAGGAACAACTCCGCGGATCAGTACGGCGCAGGGCTGGTCCTTTTCTTCCGTCACCAGATTAAGCATGTAATGCAGACCGTAGGTAAAGTAGATGTAAGCATGTCCGGGCTGACCAAACATGACGGCATTGCGCGGTGTCTTGCCGCGGTGCGCATGGCAGGCACTGTCTTTTTGGCCGCAGTATGCTTCGGTTTCTACGATCATGCCGCTCAATTCGCTGCCATTGGCTAAATGCACCAATTTTGTTCCTAAAAGCGCGCGGGCCACCTTTACCGTGTCACGCAGATAAAAATTTCTGGTTAGTACAGCCATGATTGTTCCGAGGTCGGGAAAGGGTTTCTTAAAATATCGATGCGTTGGAGACTTCCGATGATGCAAACAAAAAGCCGCGGCCATTGTTTACGGCCGCGGCTTCTAGTAAGCGCTAAATCAATTTTAAATAATTTTTCACCAGATATTCCGCTGTTTGCAGGGCGCCTTTGGCTGCGCCCAGCTTGGTGTTATGAGCCAGGCAGACATATTTGATTCCGTTTTCCAGAATCGGGTCTTTACGGATGCGTCCGACAGTTACAGTCATGCCGCCGCCATTTTCCCGATCCATGCGCGGCTGCGGGCGGAAAGGATCATCAGTCACGTCAATCAGGTGTGCCGGTGAACTGGGCAGATGCAGTTCGGCAAAATCCTTGCCGTAATTCATCATTGCTTTTTTCACATCTTCCGGAGTGCACGGTTTGACCGTCTGCACAAAAGCGCAGACCATGTGGCCATCAATCACCGGTACGCGGGTACAGGTGGCGGTAATACCGAAGGCGGCATCGGCAATGGTTTCGCCGGTGAACTTACCCAGGATTTTTTGCGGTTCGGTTTCCACCTTGGGTTCTTCGCCCGGTATATAAGGAACAACGTTTTCCATCATATCCATTGCGGACAGCCCCGGAGTTCTTCCAGCGCCGGACATTGCCTGCAGCGATGTCATGACCACCTGCTTTACGCCGAATGCATCCTGAATCGGTTTTAAAGAAACGACGAGTCCGGCAATGGTGCAGTTAGATTTAGGTGATATGAAGCCCTTCCAGCCGCGGTTCTTTTGCTGAACGGCCAGCAATGCAGCATGATCCATGTTCACGCCGCCGACCAGAATCGGTGTATCGGATTCATAGCGAAACGCTGAAGCCGTGCTGATTACCGGAGTTGTCTTGGCGTATTTTGGCTCTAATTCCTTGGCCGGTCCGGCATCCATGGTGGAAAAAATAATGTCAACAGAAGTCGGGTCAAAGGTGGAAGCGTCTTCCACCGGCATATTGCCGATCTCTGCGGGCAGTTCTTCCGTGCACCACCAGCGTGATGAGCCATTGGCATCCTTCAGGGCGTCGCGATAATTCTTCCCGGCGGATCGCTCGGATGCCGCCAGCTTCGCAATTTTAAACCAGGGATGACCGATTAAACTGACAATCGCCTGCTGACCGACAATTCCGGTGGCGCCAATTATGGCAATTCTTAACATTTATACATTACCTCCAAATAAAATTTCCTTATTCCGTTTCGCATTCAAGCGGCACCTTTGTTGGCGTTGTCGTCGGCTCCTCGGAGTACGAAAAAGTACGCCTGCGTCGCCTCCTTCTAGCCGCCTCTGTGTCATCTTGATTGCAAAATGGAATTATTCTTTCTTTTCCATATTATTGAGCAGGATTGCTCTCACTTTTTCGACATCCGCTGCTATCTGCTGCTTTAACATTTCGGGACCGTCAAATTTGACAATATCCCGCAACTTCTCCACAAATAAAATATTCATTCTTTTACCCCGGGCGTTGCCCGTGTAATCAAGCAGGTAAGCTTCAAAAGTAAAAGTGTAATCGGCAAATGTCGGCTTTGCTCCGATATTTAATGCCGCCATATAGCATTTTCCTTCCAGCCAGGCAAAAGCAGCATAAATACCGGGGGGCGGCAGCAATTCTTTTTCCGGTTCCAGATTCGCTGTTGGAAAACCAAGTCCGGCGCCCCTTCCTTGGCCGGAAACTACAATGCCGGCAATATTGTAGCACCTTCCCATAAATTTGTATACGGAGTTGATATCACCCTGGAGAATCAAATTGCGAATTAAGGTGCTGCTGATAATATCGTCTCCCACTTTCACAGCATCGATCACTTCCACCGCAAAGCCCAGTTTTGCTCCGGAAGCAATCAAATAATCACTGTTGCCCTGTTTGGCCTGGCCGAATGTATAATCATGGCCGACAATGACTTTCCGGACAGCCAGTTTTTGTCCCAAGAAGCCAAACACAAATTGCTCGGCGGTAGTGTTCGAATATTCCGGCGAAAAAGGAATTACCAGTGTCCCATCAACTCCGTAATTTTCCAGAAGTTTTAGTTTTTCGGCTAAAGTGGTAATCAGATAAAAAGGCCGGATATGGGGATGCAGAATCATTTTCGGATGGGGATCAAAGGTAATAACCAGCGATTTTGTTCCGGCGGCTTTGGCCTCTCCAGCCAGTTTGCGGCAAATAAACTGATGGCTTAAATGCACACCGTCAAAATTGCCGATGGTGACGAATGAACCGCGAAAATCTTCCGTAATATTTTCAATGCCTTTAAACAAAATCATAAGCTTCTCATAAGTGATTATTTTATTTGCGCGCTACCATAACACTTTGGTATTTAAATTCAACATCATTTTATCTTGACAAGAAGGCACTGATCGTTATAGTTCATCGCCTGCATGCCGAAGTGGCGGAATTGGTAGACGCGCTAGGTTCAGGGTCTAGTGGGTGTACGCCTGTCCGGGTTCAAGTCCCGGCTTCGGCACCATAAAAAATTAAGGGGTTAGCTGATATTGTCGGTTAACCCCTTTTGCTTTTAAGGGCACTGGGTCAACGGCCTTTCGGGCATCTGTTGCATTAACAGTATAATATCGATAAGACATTTCTATAAGCTGGATAAACCTACCTTAAATTAATATGAAAAGGAGTCGTTATTTTTTTGAATGCACAGCGGCACTTCTTGATATCTTTTGATTTTAATTATTTTTCATATGCAGTACAATAACATGAAAAATCAGAGGAAACCAGGCCTGATTTCCGATTCCGCCCGGGGGTATTGTAAAAGATCATCAAATTTTCAAAAGGGAGCATATCAATGAAGTCTGCCATTACAAAAACTATATTGATTTCTTTTCTGCTTGTCTTTGTATTTTCTGCCTGCACCCATCTGCCTAAGCCCGAAGAGAGGATTGGCAAAAGCGGCAATTACCTGGATAGCGGCAAGCATCAGCCGAATGCCCGGGAGCGGGCCCGCCATGCGCTGACCGGCAAAGATTCCTTTGAATGGTGGTACTTTGACGGGCATCTGGATACCGGCGAGACCTTTGTCGGCGTGTTTTATGCGCTCAGTCCGACGGACGGAAAATCAGCGGTAACATTCTCACTCTACAGCCCGGACTTTAAGAAAAGTTCTTTTCTCCAATCATATCAAAATGGAGAGATGAAGTTTTCCCGAGAGGATGTGGATATAAATGGTCCTGCGGGTCATGTCCGGAGACTGGACGATAGGAATTACCAGGTGCGGTGGAACATGGAAGGTATTGTGGCAGATCTGAAGCTAACCATGGCGGCGCCGGGATGGATGCCCGCCGGTCAGGAAGGTATCAACAAAAACTCCCCGGATTTTTTCTGGAACATCCATCAGGCTCGTAACCACTTTGAAGGAACCATAACCAGGGAAGGACAAACCCGAAAGGTAAAAGGGGTGGGATATGCCGACCACAATTGGGGGACGAGACCACTCAACGAAGTAGCCCGGCACTGGATATGGGGAAGAATCTTTGCGGATGATTACACCATCGTTTATGCGGACGTGAACTACATTAATCCTTCCATCAATTCACGGCCGCTTTATGTGGCCAGGGGAGATAAGATAATCGTCGGTGCAGGCAGCCCGACAATCCGCCAGTGGGATTTCGTCACCCATCCTGCCCTGAAGCGCCATTATCCGAGAAAGGTCAGCATCGATTTTGCCGAGGGAGGGGTAGAGACCCATCTGCAAATCCAGTTCCAAGCCCTGGTGGAAGATGTTGACCTTCTTACAACATCATCATTAAACCCTTTGTCCCGGTGGTTCCTCCGCACGTTTATCGCCAGACCCGCTTATTTTCGCGTGATTGCCGGTTACAAGGGGTATATAACAGAGAACGGCAAAGTCACTCCCCTGGAAGGTGAATGCTTATATGAGACGGTGGAATTTGAATAGGGAATAATTCCGAACGCGGCTATTCTCGAGGACTTCAACATAAACGGCAAAAGCAGATTTTCCATGATTAAACTCTGTCTTGCCCGCTGGCCGATTTAAATGATGAAATTATACCCCCAAAATATGAGAAATTTTCGTCGAATATTATTCCTGCTTTCCTTTTGTCTAGCCCTGGTTTCTTGCCTGAGCTGGATAATGGAGATGCCATCATTTGCCCTGCGCGGTATCATTGCCAGGCCTCTCTCCTTTACAGAGATGAATCTTCTTTTCGATCTTGAAATACGAAATCCGAACGGTTTTGACCTTACATTCCGATCTATCGAATGCACCTTTTATCTTAAAAATGAAGAAATCGGCCACGGCCGTCTGGAAAGGGAGTTTTCAATCCCCTCGGCATCAACAACAAGGGCGCAGGTGCCGGTTGTGGTCAGATTGAGAAACTGGAGCGGAAGTCTGCAGGCTATTTTAACCCAGGAAAACCTGCCTTATAAAATAGAGGGGAAAGCGGATGTGAGAACGGTATTGGGAAGCCGCAGTTTCCCTTTCTTTAATGAGGGAAGCATCAATTTGAAAAATTAGGAAGAGGTCATCCGGAATAAATTCATCCGGGGCTAACTTTTGCATAATATCCCGCGAGTTTCCCTCTGATCATAATCAAACCCTGGGAGATAATTCCGCCCAATACATCAATGCCGACATCAACAAGTGAAGGAGTTCGAGAAACAACAAATGATTGATGCAGTTCATCGCTGGCGGCAAACAACGCCACGACAAAAAGAGCAAATCCCGCCCATCGGGGGCGCCATATTGGCGAAGAGTTCGCACGAAAAGCGCGATACGAAAGAAGCCCCAGGACAAAGTATTCGGAGACATGTCCGGATTTTCTGATCAATCCATGAATCAGCTCGACATCTTGCGGCGCAAGCAGGGGAAACAGGAAATTTAAGAGCGGCACAATAAAGCGGGAAGTCTGCTCCGAGGAGAAAGTTCCGGTTGACATCCAAAAAATGACAACCATCCAGATGATAACCGGAAGCCAGTATTGAAAGAAAATTCGATTCCACTTCATTTTTACCGAGTCTGCGAGAATAATTTTATTTTCAGGTAAGGCAAAGGATTGGCTTCCCTTTTACCGGCTGTTTTCCCGGCGGTGCTGCAACATATCAACCGTACCGATGGCACTGTAGCACAAAACAATAAAATAAAAAAATACGACTTCATCAGCGAATTCAGATGGGGACTAATTTTTACTGTCGGATTTCTTTACATATCCAAAACAACAGTCTAAGTTAATGTAATGTTTAGCCTTACTCATTATCACCGCTGCCTCATCTCCTGGTAAGTGTCGGAAAAGTTTGCAATGTAATACCGTCACATGACCATTCAATTTTTTATCACCTTTAATATCAAATGGTTATAATTAGGGCATAATATTTGCTTTACACTTTGCGTTACATATATGGTGTTTCTTATTTGCGTCTCTAGCCATCATTATATGGTCAATATATCGTTGACACGATTACAGTATGACAGTTATAATATATTTAATATGGGAAAAAGTTCTTTGAATATTATTCTCAGCGACAAAGCTATAATACAATATCTGATTAAGGAGGCTCTGGATGATTACGACAGCGGGAACTGCTAAAGAGAAATGGTGTCCCTTTGACAAGGGACAGATGTCACCACGAGAGCATATAACAGGAATGTGTATAGGTCCCGACTGTATGATGTGGCGGTTTTGGTTGCCGCCTTCGGAGTTAAATGTAGAAAAGCCTAAACATGGAATAAGAGATAAGGATAAAAAAGGATACTGCGGTTTGGCGGGGATATACTGATTTTAATCATTTTAAATGACCTCAAGTTAAAAGAGGTACAAATATGAAAAATATTGGTAATATCAAGCAGCCGGGAAGTATATTGCAGAGACAGACCAGCTTTTGCCGGTCTTAGTAATCATAGTTTTTACAATGGGATGAAAAAGGCGGAGCCATTAATGACTACGCCTTTTTTTGCTTATAATTATCAATTAAAGTCATAGCAATCAAAAGCAAGAAACGCCGCCGTTTATTTTTTAAAAGTCCCGACTGTATTGATAAAATCCCTTAATTCTGCTTGTTCAAAGTAACCCATCCACTTGAATTTCACACTGCGTTTTCTCAAAGGTACTGATGATTGTACACTATCAAGAACGGGAGAGTCGGAAACAGTATCGAAATCAATTTTCTCTTTATCATAGTCTGACTTCTTGATCATTTTCAGGATACCGGATTTCTCCAGATCAGACGGAGATCCATTATAGATAAAAGCCATGCCCCCCTGGCTGATATCTATCAGTTGCACTTTCTGTTCCGGAATATCGCCGGTGCCGGCTGAAATGATGACAAATGTTCCTTCTTTGACGGCAAAACGCGGTTCCTTTCGAGGTTTAAATAACCGGCGAAAGATGTTGCCGATACTGGCCATGACTATTCCTCCTTTTTTTAAAAAGACAGAGCCTCATCACAGACGGAGGCGACAGTTTGTTTGCAAACCACTGAATATACTTTATTCTTAACTGATTATATGAAACGAATGCGTAAATAAGTCAAGCAAAAACCTTTACGGGAAATTAGAGCCAATGTTTATTGATGGATATACACGGTATGGGGATGAATGCCCGGATAACTGTCAGCAAGCCACAAATATCCTTAAAAAAGAAAGCGTAATAAAGATATTCCGGCAGCACTGGGGTTTGAACATGCTTAAGGGCGGAAGTGTCGGAATTCTTTACATTGCGAAATATTTGTTTATGTAAATGAAATAATGAATGTAATTTACTTTTAGAGCTTTATTGTGGTTTGATCAGTGTCGGAATTGTTTACAAATTAAGAATCTCCGGCAATTATTTATTTTGCCTAACTCCTATAAAATCAATGGTTTAGAACAATAGGCATGTTGTATGCTTGTTTTTATCATGAAAGTGATTGCGTTTTTTCCGTTGTTTTGTGTTCTTCTAACTGTAGCAAAAAACATTCAATTTAATTAAGCGGGATACTGCTGTGCGCGTATGAAGTCCGTTCTGCTGGATGTTAACGTAAATAAAAACAAAGGGTCTTTGTGGTGATTATCACCCGACAAAAGATCGAAGGTTAAATGAAGGACTCCAGCAAAAGACAAGACGGCACAAGCGGTTCTCGCTAGCCCCTCGCCGGAAGTAATGTTCCACGAGGGGTTTTTTTAATAGTTCAGATTAATCACCGGCAGCTGAATAAGTGCTGACTTGAGAATTCGATAAAACTATTCCTACAGTAATTACGATGGGAGGTCCTTCCTGAATTGATACAACGTAATCAGGGCCAACATTTACTAAATTGGCGGCACCATATCCGCCATTAGTGCTTTTGGCGTAAGTTAGCAGCTCGCTGGAATTCGGATGCTTACCCTGAACTATTATATATTTGCCTTGAGCATTGGAAAGCCGGCCTTTAATTTCAGCTATGGCTGCTTCCGCAGCTTTGATGCGCGCTTCGGTAGGTGTGTTGATATATCTGGAAACAGCAAAAACGATAAGAATTCCTAGAATTGTTATTACGGCAACGACTTCCAGCAGAGTAAAACCTTTCTGATTAGCAGGCATTTGTAAGACCTCTTATGATAGAATAGCTTGTGCAAGAGCAATCAGAACAATCACTATATCGTCTTATCCCGGTGTTTTACATGCGTGGAAATAACTTACAGCACCGTAGAGAAGCGTGTCAAGGATTTTGTAAGAATTCTGTAAGAATGATTTATGATGCCTGTTTCCTCCGCAGAGATGACCTTAACCCGCCCCGCTCCGTTTAAGAGTCAGAATCTCTGCCCCAGGTACAGATAAAAAGAGGAGTGCCCTCTTTGCGCCTGGCCGTATGCCAGATAAATGGGGCCCAGATAAGTTTTTGTGCCCAGGAAAATACTTCCGGCGTAAATCAGGGATTCAAAATTTATGTCCGATCTTTTATTCCAGACATTGCCGGCCTCTCCCGATATGCCGAAGTACACAGGCATCTTCAGCGCGCCAAACCCTGCGGAGGCAAGTTCCCGATAGGCGATTAGGCGGGCCAGACCAGTATGACGGCCGTAAATTTCATTGGTGGAAAATCCGGAGAGGTTAAGAAATCCTCCCAAAGGAAAGGTATCCTGGACTTCGGCATCATCATTGTCAATGGTTGTCTGAAAACTAACGCCCGGCAAAAAGGTGTATTTTCCAAATGTCAGCGCCGTCATCCAGCGGAACCCCAGCGACTGCACTTCAATATCCGATCCCAGAGCTTTAAGATCATACTCCCAGCTCAGAGAGGCATCCGACCCTTTGAGCGGGAAAATATAATTATCCAGAGTGCTGTAGGCCAGCGATGCAAACACACTTCCCCGGTCGTAGGGATCTTCGCCCACCGTCGGATCGCCGATCAATACTTTTACAGTGCCATGCTCCCGCCGCAGTCCTGCGCGAATTTCACCCCAATTGCCGAGTTCCCGGCCGATATCCAGTTCGCCCTGAAAGGCATTGGTCCGATATTGCTTCAGGATATCACCGGCGTCATTATAATCATTAATGTTCCGGACATAATACTGAGCGCTGGCGGCAACGAAGTAACGCATTCCATAATCGATCGGCTGATAAAACTCCGTAAAAAACCGGGGATTCTCGCCGATGCGGAGCTCGTTACGCCATTCGCCGCCCCGGCTGTTAATGGCCGTTTTCGTAAACTGCGCCGTCAGGCCGTAACTGCTGGTGCCTTTAAAGTTGTCTTCCAGTCCCAGACCAAACCGAAAATAATTCGGCCCCCAGGATTTTTCCAGCGGTTCGATCACGATTGCCGAGGACTTATCCTTCTTCCTCAAAAAAAAGTCCACGCTCTCAAACATGTCAATGCCGTAAATCTGGGATATCGTCTTTTTCAAGTCGCGCATATTGAATTTGGAGCCAGGCTTGACATCAACGTGAGCGTCAATCAAGTCGGTCGGCAGTGATGATTTATTGGCGATATGGACTTCGTCAATATCCATCGGTGGCAGTTCTTTTTTTCGATGGGTTTGCAAAAACGCCAGAAAGGCTTGCTCATTGCCCAACCGCGCCAGAAGATTATTCATGGAGGCGGCTTTTTTCCGGCCTACTCCCACCGCCTCGCCGGCGCGGAAAAATTCGCCGGTAGTGATGCTGCCCAGGTCCGGCTGAATCAGAATATCTTCTCCCGTAAGCGTGCTGATCTGGTAGACGGTGTTTCGCTGAACCATGATGGATGTCAGTTGAGAGGTAATTTCGATGGATGTTGTAAGCTGATCACGATTGCTCAAGGTGGTGCTGATGTCCACGGCGACCACTATGTCTGCCCCCATTTGTCTTACCACATCGACCGGAAGATTATTGGCCACACCGCCGTCCACCAGCATTTTGCCTTCGATTTCCACAGGTGCAAACATGGCGGGAATGGACATACTGGCCCGGAGGGACTTTACCAGTTCCCCTTTTCCCAGAATAACAGCATTTCCTGTCTCGATATCGGTGGCCACCGCCCGGAAAGGAATGTTGAGCTTATCGAAATCTTTGATGTCTTCCGTATGAATCAGCATGGATTTGAGCATCAGGTTGAGGTTCTGTCCCTGAAGCAGCCCCTTGGGGAGTGTGAATCTTCCATCCTTGAAACCGAGATCGAAGTTGATCAGAAAATCGGCCGCGTCTCTTTTGCGGCGGAAGGGCAGATCGCTGGGAGGGGGCTTATCAATGAAAGCCTCGTTCCATTCCATGCTGACGATGATTTTTTCTATTTCAGATGGAGAAATGCCGGACGCGTAAAATGCGCCGACAATTGCACCCATGCTGGTTCCGGCGACATAGTCGATAGGAATTTTCATCTCTTCCAGAACCTGAATAACGCCCACATGCGCCAGGCCCCGTGCGCCGCCGCCGCTTAAGACAAGACCGATGCGCGGGCGGGTTTTAGTTGGGGAAATTTCCTCTGCGGCGGCCGTCGCTGCCATGGTCAGAATACAGGCAAACAGTAAAAGACTCGCGATTTTTCCGTGTGCAGCCCCGGGATGATGTGGATTCATAAGCTTACCAAACGTATCCTTAAGCATTTCAATAATGGGTTTTTAGTCTCCCTCAGATGGTATATTGTCAATCGGTTGAGGACTTTGCGCTATTTTCGGTCTACCCGACCGCAACTGCAACCTTGCCTTTTTCTCCTGCGAGCTTGTTTTATCGCGGCCGTCTGTCGCGACCGTTGATAAGAATCATTTTTATTGGAAGTGAGTATAGGAAAGCCACTTTTTTATGTCAAGGAAGTATTGCCACAGACCAAAACTGGATAGATAATCTATCACCTGAAAATTTCCGTCAGTGCTTTTTCCGCGGTATTCCGGATTGCCTCATCGTAAAGTAAGGACATTTCGTTTGCCTCGGGATTGATCTCAATACATCGGGCATTGTTCTCTTTTGCGAATCGTGGAAAGCCAGCCGCCGGATAGACAACGCCGGAAGTCCCGATGCTCACGAAAAGATCACAGTGTCGGATCGCCGCGATGGCTTCGTTCATTACACCCTGGTCGAGCGAGTCCCCAAACCAGATAATGTCGGGCCTCAGCCAGTTTCCGCATTTTTCACATTTATAGCTTTTATATTTTTCCCCTATATCCTCTGATACGCCATCGTAAGGGCAACGCAAGCGCCAGAGGCTCCCGTGCAACTCGATGACTTTCCTATTGCCTGCCCGCTGATGCATCCCATCGATATTCTGCGTCACCACAGTGATCCGCTGGTGCTTCTTTTCCAGTGCGGCGATTGCCGAATGTCCGGCGTGGGGTTTACAGGCAAGGACCGCAGCCCGTCTTAATTCATGGAATTTCAGAACTTTATCCGGATCGGCATCAAAAGCTTCCTGACAGGCATACTCCTCCCAGCGATAACGGCTCCAGATGCCCCCGTGGCCCCTGTAGGTGGGAACGCCGCTTTCTGCGGACATGCCTGCACCCGTGAAAAAGACGATGTGCTTATATTGCTCTGGATAAATTGTCTTCATGATTTGAACCCTTAAGAAAAAGATTACCACGACTATTCATACCTCACAATAACAAATACAAAGCGACAGTCTGGATGATCGGGCTAGATGGCTGAGTGCGGGTTAAAAACGTGTAAATTTTCGAGCCTGCTATTTTCAGGATGACGCGCTATTTGTTTCTTTGAAATCTTTGCCCTCGCACTTTCCTATCTTGTACTACCTTAGACTCGGTAATCGTCAACACTGAGCAGATTGCCTGATCCGCTGTCACGACTCGTCCGGGCAGATATGCCGGCGACTGGGTCTAAGCCAAAATTCTGTAAGCAATAATATGAGAAGCTGATTGACAAGTACCGTTTTTCAAATAGAATGGAAGCAGGA
>PHBK01000024.1 GCA_002840565.1 Deltaproteobacteria bacterium HGW-Deltaproteobacteria-12
TCACCGGTGAGATCATGCGCATGCCCGGCCTGTCCAAGAAGCCGGCGGCGCACAATATCGACATCGACGACGATGGCAATATAACAGGTGTGAGCAGTCGAATAAAATAATGTAAAAAGGTGATTTCAGTGAAAGAGAAAAAGGAAAGAAAAATCTCCCGCAAAGCCCTTTATTTTGATGTCGTTGATTTTCTCCTGGAAGACATAAAAAACGGCAAATTCCCTCCCGGATCAAAGCTGCCCTCCGAGGATCAATTAGCCCGTGAATTCTCGGTCAGCCGCGTCACTTTGAGAGAAGCCCTGCGGGTCTTGGAAGATGACGGCGTAATCGTGCGTCGTCACGGGTCGGGAACCTTTGTTCTGGATAAAAGAGCCGTCCCGGTTCAGCCCCTGTCATCCATTGTGTCCATTTCCACCATTTTCAAGAAAGTAGGATTGGAAGACAGCTTTATAAAAGTAGGGGTGCAGAAAATTCCCGCCACCCAAAGAATTGCAGAAAAGCTGGGAGTTCCCGTCGGTCAGGATACATGGGAGGTGGAAAGGGTGCGCACGATTGGCGAGAAACCAGCCATCTATTCTTTTGATTATTTCCCCGCTGCACTTGTTCCAGCCGGAGAAGAAAAAAAACTCAACGATTACATACACTCTCTATATCATTTCTTAACTGAGGTATGCGGTCAATCATCGGAGGAAGGCGACTGCACCTTCAAACCCATACTGAGCGACAAAAAACTTTCGACGATTCTGAATATACATGCCGCACAGCCCCTCATGTACGTCGAAACCATTGATTTTAACCAAAACAGAGAACCAATCCTGTACTCCAGGTCGTACTATATTCCGGAATTGTTTGTCTTTCAGGCGCATCGCAACATGGACGAATCGGAAACATATTCCAGGGCTGGCCTGGAGAGGACAGAGCGTTCCGGTAAGCATGAAATATATTCACACAATTAAAGCGAAATAAGGAGAACAAACACAATGAATAAAACAACAACCGCCCCCTTGGGCGCCGAAACAATCCGGCAGTATGAGCTCGATCATGTTCTTTATCCCTGGGTAGCTCAAAAGACCATCAACCCGATTATTATCGACCATGCGAAAGGAAATTATGTTTATGACCTCTCCGGCCGCAAGATACTCGATTTTACTTCGATGTTCGTTTTCAGCAATCTGGGGCATGCCGACGACAGGGTAGTCCGGGCGATCGCCGACCAGGCGGCCAAGCTTCCCGCCGTTGCCTCCGCCTTCGCCACCGAACCCAAAGCAAAACTGGCAAGATTGCTGGCGGAAATTACCCCGGGCGACATCAACAAGACCTTCTTTTCCACCAGCGGGGCGGAAGCCAATGAAGGGGCAATTAAACTGGCGCGGATGGCCACCGGAAAATCGAAGATCATCGCCCGCTGGAGAACATACCATGGGTCAACCATGGGGGCCATGGCCCTTTCCAATGACTACCGCAACTGGGCCTGTGAACCATCCATTCCCGGCGTTGTCCACTGCCTTGATCCTTATTGCTACCGCTGCCCCTTTGGACTGACCTACCCCGGCTGCGACCTGCAATGCGCCAAGCACGTGGAAGATGTGGTCCGTTTTGAAGGCGGAGCCAAAAGAGTTGCCGCTTTCATTGCCGAGCCGATAGTGGGAGCCAATGGCGTTATTGTTCCCCCGGATGGATACTGGCAGAAGATCCGTGAAATCTGCGACAAATATGAAATGCTCATGATCTGTGACGAAGTAATGACCGGTTTTGGCCGCACGGGAAAATGGTTCGGCATCGAAAACTGGGGAGTAGTTCCCGACATAATTACTCTGGCCAAAGGAATCACCAGCGGCTACGTGCCCCTGGGGGCAACCAGTGTCCGGCCGGGGGTGGCGGAAAAATTTGAAGCCAATGCCTACGTCCATGGTCATACCTACAGCGGGCATACGCTGGCCATGGCCGCCGGAGTGGCCACTATCGAAGCCTACAAGGAAGACGGCCTCATCGAGAAATCGGCCGAGTTGGGGAAGTATCTGCTCGCAAAAGCCCGGGAACTCCAGGAAAAGCATGTCAGCATCGGAGACGTGCGCGGCATGGGTCTTTTTGTCGGCATGGAACTGGTAAAAAACCGCAAAACCAAAGAACCTATTCATGACGGACTGGTCGAAGGCCCCAGGCCGCCGACGGCCAAGATGAAGGTTCTGGCGGAAGCGATGAAGGAAGGTGTTTACTGTCTGCCCGGAGGAGTCAGCGTAATCATGATGGCTCCCCCTCTGACCATTACTAAAGATGAAATAAACCATGCCGTGGATGTGCTGGACCGGGCCCTGGTTATTGCGGATAAAGAGACAGAGGGCTGACCCACTTAACGAATAAAGGGAAAATACGATGAAAACGCATGCGCGCGTCGTCGTTATCGGCGGCGGAATAAACGGCTGTTCTGTTCTTTATCACCTGGCCAAACTGGGATGGACGGATATCGTTCTGGTGGAAAAAAATGAATTAACTTCCGGTTCCACGTGGATCGCCGCCGGCAATGTTGTGCAATGGGCGGCGACAAGGACAAATTCCCGTTTGCACCAGTACAGCATCAAACTTTATCAGGAGCTGGAAGCCGAAACCGGACAGAGCACCGGCTGGCATACTACCGGCAGCCTGCGCCTGGCAACAAACAAAGACCGCTTCGATGAATACCGGCATATACTGTCCAAAGACCACGCCCTCGGACTGGAATGCTGCCTGGTAAGCCCGGGTGAGGCCAGAAAACTTTTTCCTTTCATGAATGATGACGGATTGGTCGGAGCCATGTACCATGTCCACGACGGACATTGCGATCCGGTGGGTACAACCAATGCCCTGGCCATCGGAGCCAGACAGTTGGGAGCGGAAATCTACCGGTTCAACCGGGTCACCAACCTGTCCCGCACCGGCGGCGGGGAATGGATTGTTCATACCGAAAAAGGCGATATCACCTGCGAAATAGTTGTTAATGCCGCCGGGCTCTGGGCTGACCGTATCGCCGCCATGGTGGGAGTATATTTGCCGATAATCCCGATGGAACATCATCATTTGATGTTTGAGGATCTTCCCGAAATTGAGAATCTGCCGGGCGAGCTGATTTCCCTGCGTGATCCGGACGTTCCTTACTATCTGCGCCGGGAGCTCAACACTCTGCTCGTCGGCCCTTATGAAGCCAGGTGCAAGTCCTGGAACGCCCATAACGTCCCCTGGGATTATGCCGCGGCGGATCTGCCCACCGATATGGAGCGTATTCAGGATTACATCCTGCAGCTGCTGGAGAGGGTCCCCATACTCCGGGAAGCAGGAATGAAACACATTCAAAATGGACCCATCACCTATACTCCGGACAGTCAGCAGCTCCTGGGGCCGGTCTATGGAGTTCCCAACTTCTATTCGATGGCGGGTTGCAATTTCGGCATTACCCAGGCCGGCGGGGTTGGCAAGTACCTGGCCGAATGGATAGTGGATGGTGAACCAAGCATTGATCTGTCCACCCTCGATCCCCGCCGCTTCGGCACCTGGACCAGCAAAAAATACACCCTGGCCAAAGTCCATGAAGCCTATCGTCTTCAGTATCAACTGACTGTGCCGGACAACGAACGTGACGCCGGAAGGCCGGTCAAATCCGTGCCCATCTGCGACCTGCAGAAAGAGCAGGGAGCCGTATTCGGCAGCCGCTACGGTTGGGAAAGAGTCAACTGGTTTGCCCCGCCCGGCGTCGAAGCCGTGGACCGCTACTCCTTCCGCAGGAACAATAATTACATTGACCATGTTCGGAACGAGTGCCTGGCCGCCCGGGACCACGTGGCCGTATACGAACTCTCCGCCTTCGGAAAATTTGAAATATCCGGCCCCGGAGCGGCCGGATACCTTGACCATCTGACCTGCGGGCGTCTGCCCGTTTTGGGGCGGGCCGGGTATAATCTCATGCTCACCCCCAAAGGCACTATTATCGAAGATATGACCATTACCCGGCTTAGTGATGACCAATTTTATGTTGTCACACCGGCTGTCAGCGAAGTGCTGGTCCTGCAGCACATGGAAGATCATTTGCCCGTCGGCGGCAGCGTAACAATTAATAATGTAACAACCCGCCTGGGCGTTCTGACGGTCATCGGCCCGAAATCCCGGGATCTGCTGGCCAGAATTACCGAAGCGGATCTCAGCAATGAACAGCACCCCTATTTATCCTGCCGGAATATCCATATCGGTGTTGCACCGGTCCGGGCCATCCGGATGAATTTTGCCGGTGAGCTGGGCTGGGAGCTCCACCATGATCTCGTCTATCAACGGGCAATCTATTCGGATATTCTGCGGGCCGGCCGGGAGTTCGGATTAGTCAACTGCGGCCTGCGGGCGGTGCTGAACTCCCTGCGCCTGGAAAAAGGATTCCATATGGCCGCCGATTTTTCCGAAGCAACACCGCTGGAAGCCGGATTGGAGGCGTTTGTTAATTTCAAAAAAGATAATTTTATCGGCCGGGAAGCCCTGCTCCGTCAAAAAGAACAGGGAATAAAAAGCAAACTGGTGATGCTGGATATAGATGCCGATGATGCCGACGCCTACGGCGACGAATGCATCTGGTGCAATAATGAGGCCGTGGGCCGCATCACTTCGGGCGGCCGGGGGCACCGGATAGAAAAAAGCCTCGCTTTTGGTTTTGTGAAACCGGAGTTGTCGTCAATCGGGACAAGATTGGAAGTGGAAATTTTGGATGTGCGGCGACCGGCGGTTGTGGTCAAATCGCCCTGTTACGATCCGGAAAACAGGAAAGTCCGCGCCTGATAAGCTCCGCCAACCTTTGAGAATTGATGGAGGAACTATTTATGACCGTCCAGACAAAAATTTTTACAGCCAAAAAAATACTTACGATGTGCCCGGAGCAGCCCTTCGCCACGGCAGTAGCTGTAAAGGACGGCCGCATTCTCGCGGTGGGCGAATTAAATGACCTCATTTACTGGGTCAAACAATCTCCCTTCACACCCTATGAAGTGGAAACAACACTGCAAAATAAGGTGCTTCTGCCCGGACTTGTTGATCCGCATACCCACGTGGAGGCGCAGGGACTCTTATACAGCGGCCATTTTGTTGCCCAGATTCCCTGGCCGCGGCCGGAAGGCGGATTTTATCCGGTTTATCCCACCAAGGCGGATGTACTGGCGAGGCTAAAAGAACTGGACCGGGAACTGCCGCCCGGACAATTGCTTTATGGAGTCGCCTACGATGAAAATAAAATCGGGGGGGGATTGCATGTCGATGAGCTCAATACCGTTTCCACCACGCGTCCTATCCTGGTTTCCAACCTCGTTTTCCACCGCTTCTGGGTAAACAGTTTTACCCTGCAAAAAGCAGGCATCAGCGCAGACAATATCCCTGCCGGAGTAGAAAAGGGACCGGACGGCAAGCCCAACGGAACCCTGATCGAAGCTAAAGGACTGATGAGCATACTGGCAGTAATTGCGGAATTGTTTGGCGATCAGGAGAAGAAAACATCTTCTATTCTGCCGCTTTTCGCTGCCGGAGGAAACACCACAGTCTGTGACGCAGCCCTGGGTTCCCTGGGCAGCATACGAGGATCAATAAACTCTTATCTGGGCATGCTGGCCAAACCGGAGATTAAACTGAGGGTTGTCGGCCTGCCCTGGTGGCGAGTGGGAATTCCGGAAGCCGGATCGCTGGAGAAATTTATCGAAATGTATAAGGAATCAATGGTTCAATCCACCGATAAATTCCGGCTGGGCGCAGTAAAATTATACATTGACGGGTCCATTATTTCGCATACCACTCCGCTGGGCTGGCCGGGCTACTGGGACGGTTCGCCCGAAGGCCATATGCAGGAGAATCCGGAGGAGATTAAATCATTAATCATGCGGCTGCACGAAGCAGGAATTTCCACCATTACCCATACCAACACAGCCGCGGCATTTCAGTTTGTTCTCGATGCCGTCAAAGAAGCGCAAACCCGCTGTTACCGACCGGACATGCGCCACCGTGCTGATCATTGCTACACGATTACGGAAGCACAACTGCGCACCGCCAAGGAGCTGGGCGTAGCCGTATCATTTTTTTCCACCCAGATTTATTATTATGGAGATGCCCATTTGAAAATCCAGGGTCCGAATCGCGCCCATCAAATCACACCGATCGGCACGGCCAAGAGGCTCGGTGTTTCCTGGACTTTCCACAACGATCCGCCGGGCTCCCCTCAGTTGCCCTGGATTGGCGCCTGGGCCGCAGTGCAACGTAAAACAATGGAATCAGGAACAGTGCTCGGTCCGAATCAGAGAGTCTCTGTTGAAGATGCCCTGAGAGCCATGACGATTGAAGCCGCCTACCAGCTTCAGCTCAACCGGGAAATCGGCAGCATCGAGCTGGGGAAAAAGGCGGATTTTTGCGTTCTCGACGCCGATCCCCTGGAGATTGATCCGTTGGAGCTGAAAGATATTCCTGTATGGGGAACTGTTTTTGGAGGAGAATTAAACCCTGCGAAAGGAGGTAAATGATTTTCCACTCTGTGGGTAATTTCAGAGTATAGATGTCCGGAAAAGTAAATATTGTTAATCCCGCTGCTGCGGGGCGAGTGTTAATTCTCCACAGCTTGCTGCTGGGTGGTTGATTAATGTTTTTACTATAAAAAATATTTAAGGGAGGATTTTTTATGGCAACAAAACCCGTTCCTGAAGGGTATCTGTTTTCCAAGGGTTACACATATTATGTTTTTGGCCTGGTCTGTCTGCTGATGATGTTTGATTTTGCCGACCGCATGATCATCTCGTCGATACTGCCGCTAATCAAGAAAGAATGGGTCCTGACCGATGCCCAGTGCGGTTTGCTGTCGACTGCCGTGTCGGTGTGCATGTTCCTTTTTGTCGTGCCGATATCCATTCTGGTAGACCGCTGGAGCAGGCGTAAAGCGATCGCTTTGATGTCCGCCTTGTGGAGCATTGCCGCCGGTGCCGGCGCTTTTGTCACCAGTTTTACACAGCTTCTGATAACCCGTGCGTTTATCGGCATCGGGGAGGCCGCTTATGCTCCGGCCGGCGTATCCCTGATTTCGGCCCTGTTTCCGGAAAAGAGGCGCGCTGTTATGATCGGCACTTTTAATGCCTTTATTGGTATCGGCATGGTTGTCGGCATGATGGCCGGCGCGGCGATAGCCGTCAAGTGGGGCTGGCGCCATGCCTTAGGCATTGTCGCCCTGCCGGGACTGATCCTGGCAATTCTGATGTACTTCACCAAGGAATATAAAACAATTGCCTTGGAGCGTAAAGTGGATGCTCCCGTCGCCGGAGGAGCCAAGGCGGTCCAATTGTCCAAAAAAAAGATCATCATTGATTTCTTTAAGACACCTTCGTTGCTCACCTCCTACATATCTTTTGCCACCCAGTCTTTTGTTTATATGTCGATCATCATCTTCCTGCCCACCTACTACATGCGTACCTGGGGGGTGTCGCTGCAACAGGCTTCTACAATGACCAGTGTGCCCATTGTGATTTTAATCGTTGCCGGACCTATCGGGGGCTGGATAATGGACAAGTGGATGTCAAAAAACGTCACCGCCCGGATGTATTTTCCCACTATTAGCTATGCACTGGCCGCAACCTTCATGATGTGCTCTTTTGGTTTGCTGCCTCCGGGAAATCTGGCCTATGTTCTTTTGTTGATCGGATTCTTCATGCATGCGGCAGCCGGCAGCGGACCTATTTGCGTCACTCAGGAAGTTACCCACCCGGGCGTCCGGGCCATGACTTATGGTGTGGGCCTGGTCTTCCAGCATCTGCTGGGCTCTGCCCCCGGACCGCTGGTTTCGGGTCTGATTTCCGATAAATTCGGCCTTCCCTCAGCCATGCTTTTCGCTTCGTCTGTGGGACTGATTTCAGCGGTGGTTTTATTCATCGGATCTTTTTACTATAAAAAAGACCGAGAAAACGTAGAAAAAGTTGTTTTACAGGCGGAAAATTAAAACGGTTTGTACAAATTAATAACTATTTTTAAATGGAGGTTGTAGAAATGAAAAAAGTAAAAATGACGCCCAGCGAAGCGATTGTCGAAACCCTGCTGGCGGAGGGTGTAGATCACGTGACGGGCATTGTCGGCTCCGCCTTTATGGATATGCTGGATCTTTTTCCGGCAGCCGGAATCAAATTTATTCCTGTTCGCCACGAGCAGAGCGCAGCTCATATGGAAGATGCCTATTGCCGCATTTCCGGACGCTGCGGTGTTGTCACCGGACAGAATGGCCCCGGGATCACCAACATGGTGACGTCGGTTGCCGCAGCGAACATGGGTCATACCCCTCTCGTGATTATCTCCCCGTCGGCGGGGACGCCCACCATCGGCTGGGACGGTTTCCAGGAATGCGATCAGATGTCCGTCTTCAGGGCCATCACCAAAGCAGTCGTCCGTGTTCCTCATCCTAAAAGAGCCGCCGATTGCCTGAGAACCGCCTTCCGCATTGCCTACGCCGACCGCGGCGCCGTCCTGTATGATATTCCCCGGGATTATTTCTACGGCGAGATGGAAGATACAATTCTGAAGCCCTCCCAATACCGGGTGGATGCGCGGGGATGCGGTTCCCAGGAGCAGCTGGACCGGGCGGCCGAACTTCTGGCCAAGGCCAAGAATCCCGTCATCGTTTCCGGCCGCGGTGTCGTTGATGCCGACGCGCTGGACATCGTCAAAGCCATCGCCGAACACCTGACGGCACCCGTGGCGGTCACCTATCTGCACAATGACGCTTTTTACAGCAACCATCCGCTCGCTGTCGGCCCCATCGGGTATATGGGCTCCAAGGCAGCCATGAAAACACTGGCCAAAGCCGATGTCATGCTCGCCATCGGCACCCGGCTCTCCGTATTTGGAACTCTCCCGCAGTACGATATCAATTACTTCCCGGATAATGCCAAGATCATCCAGGTCGATATCAACCCGAAACATATTGCCCGAACCCACCCCATCGAAGTCGGCATCATCGGTGATGCGAAGGATGCTACCGTCGAAATCCTGAAGCGCCTGAAGGCAATGGACAAAAACCGTAAACCTATAGCCTCGCGTCTGGAAGCCGTAGCCAAACAGAAAAAGATCTGGGAAAAGGAAATTGTGGATTTAGCGATGGTCAAGGGCAATCCCATGAATCCCCGCCGGGCGCTGCTGGAAATATCCCGGTTGCTCCCGGACAATGCCATTGTTACCACCGATATCGGGAATGTCGCCTCCACAGCCAACAGCTATCTCAAGTTTAACCGGTCGCGCCGGCATATTGCCGCCCTGACCTTCGGCAATACAGGTTTTGCTTATCCGGCAGCTCTGGGCGCCCAGATCGCCGCTCCCAAAGATCCGGTTCTCGCCATTATCGGCGACGGCGCCTGGGGAATGAGTCTCCATGAAGTCAGCACCGCTGTGGAGCACAATCTGCCGGTGATTGCCTGCGTCTTCCGGAACATGTGGTGGGGCGCGGAGGCCAAAAACCAGGTTGATTTCTATAACAACCGGTTTGTCGGGGTGGACATTCCCACACCGGTAAGCTTTGTGCCCGCCGCCAAGGCTCTGGGAGCCAACAGCCTCCAGATCAGCCGGCCCGAAGATATCAAGGAAGCCTTGAATACGAGCATCAGGAGCCGCAAGCCCACTGTTCTGGAATTCCTGGTGGACGGTAAACAGTTGGCCCCGCCCTTCCGCAAGGACGCACTGGCGCTGCCCACGCGCTTCCTGCCGAAATATGCTCACCTTGATCATCACAACTGGTACAAGGGAGGAATAGACGATCTATAATAATGTAGATCCGTCCTGTCGCAATTTGCAGACTTACCACCCCGCCCGTTACGGGCGGGGTATTTATAAATTCAACATCTTTTTCATTAAAAACTAAGGGGATGGGGATATGATTAACGAAGGGTTACAAGCGGATGTTATATATATTAACGGAGATATAGTTACACTGGACAAATCCAATCCGCAGGCTGAAGCTGTGGCTACCATGGATGACAAAATTGTGGCCGTCGGTTCCACTGCCCTGGTGCAAAAGACGGCTGGTCCCCGGACTCAGATTATTGATCTTCAGGGCAAAACGCTGGTGCCCGGTTTGATCGAACCACACAGTCATTTCAGTGTATACGGCCCCTGGGTTTTGTTGCGGGTTAATCTCAGTTCTCCTCCGGTGGGACAAATTCGCAACATGAAAGATTTGACAGACGCTCTCCGGGAAAGGGCTGCGGCAACCGAGAAAGGAATGTGGGTTTTAGGGTATGGTTATGATGATACCCTGCTGGAAGAAAAAAGGCACCCCACCCGCTTTGATCTGGATGAAGTTTCTCCGGACCATCCCATTTTTATTTCTCATGTCTCCGGACATTTCATGTCGGCAAACAGCAAGATGCTGGCTATGGCCGGTATAAAAAAAGATACACCCCAGCCCGCGGGAGGAATCATTCGCAAAGATCCCCAAACCGGTGAACCGGATGGAGTTCTGGAAGAAAGTGCCATGATGATGATTTACGCGATACTTCCTCCGCTCACCATGGGGCAAAGAGAGGAGTTGTTTCTGCAGGGCGCCCGGCAATATCTGAAAGTAGGCGTTACCTCCGGCGGCGATGCCGGTGTTGTCTTCCCCGGTCCTTTAGGGGCGCAGGACCTGGCTCTTTATCAAAAAACCGTTGCCGACGGCTCGTTGAAAATGCGAATCAACATGATGATCGAGGCCAACTTTCTCTTGAAGCAATGCGGCGGTTTAAAGACGGGATTCGGCGATAACCGGCTGAAAATCGGGCCGGCGAAGATAATTGGTGACGGATCCCTGCAGGGTTACACAGGATGGCTGACCAAGCCATATTCTACGCCGTTCAAAGGAGACAGTAATTACAAGGGATATCCAGTGACAACTCCGGAACAGCTGAATCCTCTGGTTGCGGAGCTCCATAACGCCGGCTACCAGATTGCCATTCACGGCAATGGGGATGCTGCGATCGATGCGGCGATTAATGCATATCGCCTCGCGCAGAAGGCCAATCCCAGACCAAATGCCCGTCACCGGATAGAACACTGTCAGACAGCCCGGGAAGACCAGCTCGACGCCATCGCCGAACTGGGGATCAGCCCGTCATTCTTTGTCTCGCATACCTACTATTGGGGCGATCGCCACCGGGACATATTCCTGGGTCCGGAGAGGGGCGTACGCATCAGCCCTTTAAAATCCGCTCTCCAACGCGGCATTCGCTTCAGCATTCATTCGGATTGCCCGGTGACTCCTGTTTCTCCTCTGTTCTGTGTTCATGCCGCCGTCAACCGCCTCACCAGCAGCGGCAAGGTGCTGGGGCCGGAATTCCGGCTGACGCCGGAAGAAGCTCTGCGGGCGGTGACGATAGATTCCGCCTGGCAGACTTTTGAAGAAGATATCAAAGGCTCGATTGAAGTTGGCAAACTTGCCGATTTCACCATTCTTGACCGGAATCCTCTGAAAATTGCTCCCGAACAGATCAGGAATATCGAGGTTAAAGAAGTCGTTATTGGAGGGGAAAAGGTATTTGGATAGGGGTTGATCCATTTAGCAAGCAAATGAAACAATTCGATTGAGCACTCAAAAGCAGACAACCATCGGAACCAGAGAAGGTGTCATAACGTGGCGAAGAAAATAACTGACCAGTTGGCCGATAAATCTGATTTGCGGTTCAAGCTGTTTCACGAACTCATGAGCAATAAGATTCATGAGGTGCTCCTGGTGTCAACTCCCTATGATGCCTGGATTATGGAGGAAGACTGTCGTCTCTCCGAGGCCATCAATAATGAATATAAGGGCTTGCATCTAAGTAATCCTCCCCGATTGAACTGGGTGTCGTCAATCAAGGCCGCTTTGGCTGCCCTCAAGGGCAAGGATTATGATCTGATGATTATTATGCAGCGCACCGCAGATCTCCATACTCCCGCCATTGTTCAAAAAATTCGGGAAAAATCGCCCAACCTGCCCATCATATTTCTGGAGCACCACCCGGAAATTGAAGGGATGGATAATTTTAGCAACGCGTCTCTTGCGCTCTACAATCACAAGTTCACCTGGAATGGAGATTCTAATCTCCTGCTGGCCATGATCAAAAGTGTCGAGGATTCTCAGAATGTTGCTCATGACACGCAATTCGCCGGTGTTCGCGTCATCATATTTGTCGAGTCTTCGTCCAGGTATCGGTCGGCTCTGCTGCCTCTCTTTTATCGTGAACTGGTGATCCAGACTAGAGCGGTTATGGAAGAGGGACTCAACGAAGAACATCGCCTCCTGATGATGAGGGCGCGCCCCAAGATCCTGGTAGCTGAAACTTATGAAGCCGCGATGGCCCTGTATCGAAAATACAGGCCCTATGTGCTGGGAATTATTTCCGACGTTTGTTTCCCCCGCCTCAAGAGATATGATGAAAACGCCGGGGTTGATCTGCTCAAGACCATAAAGAAGGAACGGTTTGATATTCCCCTGCTGCTGATGAGCAGCGACATCCATGATGCCCGCAAAGCGCAAAGAATTCCCGCCTTATTTGTCGATAAGAATTCGCCGACACTCCTGTCCGAAGTGAAATCTTTTTTTCTGAACCATCTCGGTTTCGGGGACTTTGTCTTTCGAACACCTGCCGGCGAGGAAATTGCCCGGGCATCTAATGTGAAAATGCTCGAATATAATATGCAATCCATCCCGGATGACTCCTTTGCCTACCACTGCAATAATAATGATTTTTCCCGCTGGCTGTTTGCCCGCTCCGAACTGGAACTGGCCTCCAGGATGAGGCCGGTAAAGGATGATGAATTTTCCAACCTCGAAAGTTTCCGGCGGTTCCTTGTCTCTGTCATCCATCAACGGCGCATGGAACGGCAAAAAGGGGTGATAGTTGATTTTGATCCCCGCACATTCGATGAGGATACAGAGTTCTTTAAGATCGGAAACGGTTCGCTGGGCGGCAAAGCCAGGGGCATCTCCTTCCTCTCCGCCCTTTTGCGTCGTCATCCTTACCTGCAAACGAAATTTCCGGAAGTGGATATCTTTATCCCTCAAACGATGGTTGTCACTAGCGAGGTATTCGAGACGTTCGTCGAAAGCAATGGTCTGCAGGAGCTGGCGAATACAGATCTTCCGGACGAAGACATTGCCGCAAAATTCTTAAAAGCTCAATTTTCCGGCCCCATCAAAGAGCAGTTGGCCGGATTTCTATCCAACTTCTCTTCTCCCCTCGTTGTGCGTTCTTCCAGCTTACTCGAAGATGCCCATTACCAGGCCTACGCCGGGCTTTATAAAACATATATTCTGCCCAATGACCAGGCTGACCTCACTTTCCGGCTGCAGCAATTGATGAATGCAATCAAAATGGTCTTTGCTTCAACTTACTTTCAGGGACCCAAATCATTTTCCCGCCGCCTGGGGCATCGGACAGAAGAAGAAAAAATAGCGGTAATCATCCAAAAGCTTGTCGGGGGAAGATACAATAATTACTTCTATCCGGCCTTATCGGGCGTCGCCCAGTCCCACAATTATTATCCTTATGCCGGAATGAAACCTGACGAAGGGATTGCAACCATTGCCCTGGGACTGGGCAAAACTGTCATGGATGGCGAAAAAGCCTTGCGCTTTGCCCCTCAGCAGCCGGAGTTGTTATCCCAAGGCTCTTCCATCAATGATACCCTGAACAATGCGCAGCGGTTCTTTTATGCCCTGAAACTCAGCGATCCTGTTACCGAACTGGGAGTGAACGACAATATCAACCTCGTAAAACGAGAAGTAACGGATGCGGAGGATGAAGAACCGGTTGGGGCACTGACCAGTTCTTATATCCCGGATGATCACACAATCCGCGATTCGAATGTCCTTCCGGGATATCGCGTGGTCACTTTTGCCCGGATCCTTAAATACGGCATGTTTCCTCTGGCCGGAATTTTGAACGACTTGCTGAGAATTGCCCAGGAAGGAATGGGATGTCCCATTGAGCTGGAGTTTTGTGCCGATCTGAGTTTTGATCAAAAAACCAGATCGCGCTTTGCCATCTTGCAGCTGCGCCCGATGAGCGCCCGGGAAGAGATGGCCGCCGTCAATATATCAGCTGAAGATTTGGCCGACGCCTTCTGCACTTCCAGCCAGGCGCTGGGCAACAGGATCGATAACACGATAAGAGATATTGTTTTTGTAAAACCAGCTGCCTTCGATCCGGGCCGGACACAGGAGATTGCCGGTCAGGTCGGTGTGTTGAACAGGGCCCTGGTTAAACAAGGACGCCGATATTTTCTGATTGGACCGGGACGCTGGGGATCAGCTGACCGCTGGCTGGGAATTCCGGTCACCTGGGCTGATGTCTCCGGTGTTGCGGCGATTATTGAAACTACTCACCATAAATTGAACGCAGAAACATCCCAGGGTTCGCACTTCTTTCATAATATCATCTCACTCGGCATTAATTATTTAACCGTCAATTCGCAGCAGGGTGACAGAATTGACTGGGATTGGCTTACGTCATTGCCCATAAAAGAAGAAACGCCTTTTTTGATTCATGTGTCTCTCCCCTCGGCAATGTCCATCAAAGTGGATGGACGCAATTCGCAGGGCGTTCTTCTTTATAATGATCGAAGTTGCCGCCGGTCTCATCAGCAAAGCAAAAAAAATTATCATGATTGAATTTTTATACTACGACTAAGAGGAGAATAAAGATGAAGAACATTCCGGCAAAAGGAATCGACCGCGCCGACGTTCTGGCACACCTGAAAGAGTTCGGCGCAGATGACGCCAATTATCGTGATAGCAAAATATGGAGCCTGGTTTACTACCTGGGAGAAGAGCATACAAACTTCCTCAAGGAGGCATACGGTCTGTACTTCTCGGAGAATGCCCTCAACCCCATTGCCTTCAAAAGCCTCAAACGCCTGGAAACGGAAGTCGTGCAGATGGCCGGCCAGCTCCTGAACGGAGACGGCCTGGTGGTTGGAACCATGACCTCGGGAGGGACAGAAACCTGTCTGCTGCCGGTAGTCACCTACCGGGACAGGGCACGCGCGATCCGTCATCTGCCATTCCAACCGGAGATGATCGCCCCCACATCCATCCACGTGGCCTGGGAGAAGGCGGCCAATTATTTCGGTGTGAAGATGGTGCATGCCCCGTTGGATAAGAACTTCGGCGTGGATGTGGAAGCGGTGAAAAAGCTCATCAACCGCAACACCATACTGCTTGTGGCTTCAGCGCCGAGCTACCCTTACGGGGTGGTCGATCCCATCCCGGCGCTGGGGGAATTGGCCCTGCGTCATAAACTGCCCTTGCACGTGGATTCCTGTCTGGGGGGATTCCTGCTGCCCTTTGTAGAACGCCTCGGTTATCCGGTTGAGCCCTTCGATTTCCGAGTTCCGGGGGTAACCTCGATCGGGGCCGATCTGCACAAGTATGGCTTCAGCGCCAAGGGCGCTTCGGTTCTGCTCTACAGAAATATGGAATACCTGCAACATCAGTTTTTCGTCTATGCGGATTCTCCCACCGGCATCTTCGCCTCGCCGGCCATGCTGGGCACACGCCCGGGTGGGGCAATCGCCGCAGCCTGGGCGGCGCTCAATGCCATCGGCATTGACGGTTATCTGGACATTGCCCGCACCATCATGGACACCACATTGCGATTGAAAAAGGGGATCGAGGCAATCAGCGGGCTGGCTGTCCTGGGTAATCCTGCCATGAGTGTCTTTGCCTACACGTCGCAGGATAAAGACCTGGACATCTTTGCTGTCGGGGATCAACTGGAAGAGCGCGGCTGGCTGGTTGACCGCATCCAGAATCCCGGCGGTCTGCACTGCATGGTTACCCCGCGTCATGCCGCTGTAGTCGAGGCCTATCTGGCCGATCTTCGTGAGGCGGTCGCCGTCGTCCGCAGCAACCCCGATCTGGCCGGCAAGGGTAATGCCGCTATGTACGGCATGGTCGCACACATACCCCTGCGCGGCATGATCAAGACCCAGATCATCAAAATGATGGCTGACCTGTATGGGCCGGAGTGCAAGATGCCCTCTGCACCGGAGGGGAAACAAACCACCTGGCTGGAGAGGTATATCCTGCCGCAGTTGCTGAAAATCCTGAAACGGTAGATTGGCTCTGGGGCAATAGGACATTTGCCCCATGCCCCGCCACTGTAGTTTTTAGCAGTTTGGTAAGATAAATATATTTTGTAATTTATGCTCTTTTTCTCTGCGCGCGCCCTATTTATTCTTATTCTGCCCTTCATTGTCCAGCAGGCTGCACCCGAAAGTCGGCTCCAGCTTCAATGCCTGGGAATCGTCAAATTCTGCATCAATCCCGGCCAGGTATCTTCCCAATCTTTTCTTTTCATCAAAGTCGTAATCAAGGTTTAATGCTATCGTCTCCATGATCGGCGATCCCCCGCCATGAACACCGGCAACTTCATACCAGGCCGACATGGGAGACGCTCCGATGCTTTCGACAAATTTCCATATTTTGAGCGACACTTCGGGGGAAAGCTTCGGGTTCCTCACGATGAACTTATCGAGGTACTTCTTGGTATCGGCAGCATGAAAATCACCGTCAAAAGGAAGAGTCGCCGCTATTCCTCCGGCAATCTCAGTCAATATATTATACTCATGATAGATGAGTTCTCCCGTGAGTCGACGGCCCACGTTGGCATAAATCTTATTGGGAAAGAAAACGCCGCTCGCCGTCTTATCACCGTAGACGGCCGCAGCCACTCCGGCTGCATAGGCCAGCTCTGCCGCCCCTGCATACTCTGAGAGTTTTTCGCGCACATGGGAAATTTTCTGAATATTATTGGCCTCCGCCGCCAGAGCCGTGGCCCCGCAAAGAATATCGGACGCACCCGGCTTGCAGCCGCTGTAGCTGTGCCGGTGGGAATCGGCGAAAAGGAGGGCAATACGTCGGCCAAACTCCCATTCCCGGCACATGAAAACTCTTTCCTTCGGAACAAAAACATTGTCGAAAACAACAACGGAATCAGAAACCCCGTATCGGCAAAAAGGGGTTGCCTCCGGATCATCTTTCTCCCTCAACCAGACGGGACGGGTAATCAGCGAAATTCCTTCCGCATCGGCGGGAATAGCAAAAGCAACTGCGAAATTCCGATCATCTTCCATCAGTGCCCGCGTGGGCAAGACGAATATCTCATCAGCATAAGCAACCTGTGTGATGGACATTTTCACTCCACTGACGATGATTCCGTCTTTGCGTTCTTCCACAATATGTACATAGGCATCGGGGTTTACCTGTTCGCTGGGCCTTTTTGTGCGATCGCCTTTGCTGTCCGTCTGGGCACAGCAGCCGTCCAGGTCCCGCTGCTGGTAGTTTTTCATGTAATTCATAAATCTGCTGTGGTAATCAGTGCCTTTAGCGTCATCTATTTCTTTTGTACAAATCGCCAGCGCCGAGATCGCGTCGTGTCCCATGCATTTCTGAATGCAGCCGCCCACGCGACGGGCAGCCAGACGGATCAGTTTTTGCTTCTGCAGAAGATCATAGGGATTCTGTGGAAGATGCGCCCAGCGATTAATTTCCTCTCCGGTTATCGAAGATGTTGCCGTCGCCAGCCCCTTCCACTTGGGGTCTTGGGCTAAATCAAAGGTAACGTCCAGCACATTGATACCCGGACGGATGCGGTGATCTTCACGGCCAACTTTTTCTCCGCCG
Source organism: Deltaproteobacteria bacterium HGW-Deltaproteobacteria-12 (assembly GCA_002840565.1). GTDB lineage: Bacteria > Desulfobacterota > Syntrophia > Syntrophales > Smithellaceae > MVRV01. The sequence goes on from PHBK01000024.1 coordinate 17,657, forward strand.
ATATGTATATTATGCCTCATTCCAAACAGGCCGTCATGATACTGCTCTTTAGTTCTTAACACTTTCTTGCTCCTTCCATTTTCTGCAGTGCAGCCGGAAATTACCCGGAATATTTAACGATAAAATAAAATTATAGATTGCGACAACCCGGTTTCCCTGCACCGGGTTGTCGCCTGGTCTGATTTTTCCTGTTTATTTATCAGCGTACATAAAATCGGTTATTTTCTCGAATGTGCCGTTTTTATAAACCGTGATGAACGCGGCCTTGGCTCCCAGATGGCTCTTGGGCGAGAAATACAGCGGCTGGCTGCCCAATGCGCCGGGAACACCATTAAACTTGTCCAGGGCGTCGATTAATTTTTCCCGGGTCAGATCCTTGCCGGCATTCTTGATGGCAATAGCCAGCCAGTCCATTCCCTCATAACCATGGGCAACCGGCTGATCCGGTTTCTCACCGGATATTTTTTCATATCTTACCGCCCATTCTTTCACCTTCGGGTCAAGACTGCTGAACACATAGGGAGTGTGGGAAACAGCGTATAACCCGTCGATTGGTGCACCGGCCTGTGCCGCCAGACCGGGGGTGTACTTGGTGATTACAGCCGCTGAAGCCATCATCGGAACACTCCAGCCTATTTTCTTGGCTTCTTTTACAACACCGACCGTCTCCCGGATAATGGTACCCAGAAACAGAAAGTCCACATCGGCCTTCTTCAGTAAAGCAATCTGGCTGCTGAACTCGGTAGCGCCGCTTTTATACGATTCGGCTGCAGCGAGTTTCATGTTATGCTTTGCCAGTTCCTTTTCCATACCTTTTTTCAGCAAAGAACCAAACTCGTCATCCTGGTAAATCAAACCGACTTTTTTTGCCCCCAGTTTCTCGACAATATACTTTACACCAACAGCAGCCTGCATTTCATAAGGGGTAGATGCCTGATAGCTGTAACGGTTATGCGGTTCATAAAACCCCTGATGGGCGGAAAGCGGAAATACAAAAGGAACCTTGTTCTTGGTTATAATGGGCAGTGTGGCCAAGCCGGTGGCGGAGCCCATATTGTAAACAAAACAAAACACCTTGTCGCGGGTAATCATCTTATTGGTCAGAATAACCGCTTTTTTGGGATCGGATTGATGATCTTCAACGAGAAGTTTGATCTTCCGGCCATAGATCCCGCCCGCCGCATTAATTTCATCAACTCTCATCTGCAATCCTTTTTTCGCCAAAATGCCCCAGGCGGCATGCGGACCGCTCAGATCGGTCTGAGAGCCGATAAGAATCTCATTGTCCGTAACTCCTGTCTCCGCCTGCAGCACAGCTGCAAAACACATCGTCATCAGAACAGACAGCACAATCAACCAGAATCTTCTTTTCATGTAATCCTCCTCTTTTGTTTAGATTGTCGTTTGTTGTTACACTCCACTTCCTTATAATTGCAATCAATGCAGCCTTAGTGATACATTGCTTCAATTTCTTTCTTAAACTTCTCGCTGATGTATTTCCTTTTCAGCTTCATTGTCGGAGTGACCTCATCATCGTCAGTAGTCAACTTGATGCCCAGTATATGGAAGCGCTTTATCTGTTCCACCCGGGCAAATTTCTTGTTAACTATTGCTACTTCCTTCTCTATCAGCTCTATAACTTCCGGCGCCTTGGTCAGCGATTCGTGGGTTGTAAACGGAACCCTGTTCTCCTGGGCATATTGCATAACCGTGTCTTCATCAATCATAATCAAAGCGGAAAGGTATTTTCGGGCATCACCGATCACCACCGCGTCGTTGATATAAGGGCTGAATTTCAACTGATTTTCGATTTCAGTCGGAGTTATATTCTTGCCGCCGGCAGTAATAATGATGTCTTTGAGTCTGTCGGTGATAATAAGATGTCCATCTTCGTCTATTTTTCCTACATCGCCTGTGTGCAGCCAGCCTTCTTCATCAACAGCCTCCCTGGTCCTTTCCGGATCACCCCAGTAGCCTTTGAAGATATTCGGCCCGCGGAAAAGAATTTCGCCCGTTTGAGCAATCTTCACTTCGCACCTGGGCAGTGGTTTGCCGACCGTGCCGACTTTGACATCATCTCCGTGATGAATCGTTCCGGGGCCACAGCACTCCGTCTGCCCGTAAACCTCCCTCATCGACAATCCGAGAGCATTGTAAAACAGCAATAGATCCGGGGAGATGGGTGCAGCACCCGAAGTCAGCTGGCGCGCTTTGTTTAAACCGATGCTCTTTTTGAGATTTTTCAAAACGGTCCAATCAAAAAAAACATACAGCATTTGCAAATACAGGGGAATGTTCTGGTGAGACAGACGCAGCGCGGCCCTTTTTGTTCCAATTTTCATGGCCAGGTCGTAGGTCTTTTTTTCCAGCCGTGTGGAATCCTTCATGGTCAGATACAGAGTGGAATAAAATTTCTCCCAGATGCGGGGCACGGCAAAAAACACCGATGGCGAAACCTCCCGAATATTTTCCGGCACTGTATCCGGCCCCTCGGCAAAATTGATAGTGTAACCCACCCGCAGAGGATTGAAAACAGAAAGATTTCTCTCCGCAATATGGCAAAGCGGAAGAAAAGAAAGGATTTCATCATTCTGCGTACAGGGATTGACCTCGTCCTGGATTTCGTTGGTGACTATTATGTTGTAGTGGGTGATCATCGACCCTTTCGGGGGACCGGTGGTACCCGATGTGTAAATCAGAATAGCGACATCCTCCGGTTGCGGTTCCGGCAGTTTCTGCTCAAATAAAGCCGGTTCTTTGCGGTCCAATTCCCGTCCCAATTCCAGTAACTGCTCAAAGCTCATTACCAGCGGATCGGAAAAATGCCGCAAGCCCTCCATATCAAAAACAATAACTTTCTCCAGACAGGGGACATCTTTGCGGACTGTCAGAATCTTGTCCAACTGTTCCTCATCTTCAACAAAATGAAATCGAGAACCGCAGTTATTCAGAATATAGTTGATCTGCTGCGCTGAGTCGGTGGTGTAAATACCCACGCTGATGCCACCGGCGCAGATAATTCCCATATCGCTGAAAAGCCATTCGGGATTATTTTCACTCATTATGGTGGCACGATCACCGCGCTTCATTCCCAATGAGATCAACCCCAAAGATATATACTTCGCTTTTTCACCATACTCACGCCATCCAATGCTCTTCCAGATGCCAAAGTCTTTATGCCTCATAGCCACCCGGTCAGCCCATTGCCTGGTCCGAGACCAGAAAAGGGTAGGAATTGTGTCAACTCTCATATCTTTATTATCCAACTTACCGGCACTCTGCATTTTTTACCTCATTACCTGCCTTTCATCACAGTAAATCCTGATTATCTGCTTTACAACACCTGTCAACGCCACTTCTTTTTCTTTTTCCAGCGGCGCTGTCCGCGGACACTTTGCTCTTTAATTCCCAGATAAAATTCCTGCACATCCTCGTTCTCCCGCAGATGATCACAGGACCCTTCCAACACGAACCGGCCCAATTCGAGAATATAACCGAAATGCGCTGTGGCGAGCGCCATATTGGCATTTTGTTCGACCATCAGGATGGTCGTTTTCTGTTCATCATTAATTTTTTTGATGATATTAAAAATATCTATGGTGTACTTCGGAGAAAGCCCCAGCGAAGGTTCATCCATTAAAAGAATCTTGGGCCTGGCCATCAGTGCCCGGGCAATGGCCAGCATTTGCTGTTCGCCGCCGCTGAAATTACCCGCCAGTTGAGTCGCCCTTTGCTTCAGAATGGGAAAATAATTGTAGATCATTTCCAGATCGCTTTTAATTCCGTCTGTATCGCGCCGTAAATAATACCCCATGGCGAGGTTATCACGGACGGAAAGCCGGGCAAAAATCTCCCTTCCTTCCGGAACATGGGCGATCCCTAATTTTACTATTTTATCGGGATCAAGCCGTTGAATGGGTTTCCCCATAAATTCGATGGTTCCTTTTTGCGGCTCCATGATACCGGAAATAGTTTTCAGGATAGTTGTCTTACCGGAACCATTGGCGCCTAAAATTGTCACAAAGGCGCCCTCTTCGATATCCAGAGAGACTCCCTTGATGGCCATGATTGGCCCATAATACGTTTCAATATTTCTAACCTTTAAGAGCGGCATTTTTATCTCCTAGATAGGCGTTAATAACTTCAGGATTGTTGAGGACATCGCTGGTTTTTCCCTGGGCGATTACTTCTCCAAAACTCAGAACCATGACTTTATCCGCAAGCTCCCGCACAAACTTCATGTTATGTTCGACCACAATCAGGGTGATGCCCCACTGTTCTTTGATATCCGTAATCCAGAAAGTCAAATCCTGCGATTCCTCGACATTCATCCCCGATGTCGGTTCATCGAGTAAAATGATCTCGGGCTCCATGGTCAGGGCGCGCCCCAACTCAATAATCTTCTGGATGCCGTAGGGAAGATTCTCCACCAGTTGATCCCGGTAATGTTGCAGATCAAGAAAGTCGATAATCTCTTCCGCTTTTTCCCGGCTGGCAATCTCCTGTTTCTGCAGCGAGGGAAGAAAACACATTTCTGAAAAAATATTGGACTTTCTGCGGATGTGCCGGGCCAGCAGGAGATTATCTATAAGAGTCATTTTTTTGAACAATTCAATATTCTGAAATGTTCTGGCGATGCCGTGCAGGGCAATCTGATGAGGGGGGAGATGCGTAATGTCCTTATCCTTGAAAATAAATCGCCCCGAGTCAACATTGTAAAATCTATTCAGACAGTTAAAAACAGTCGATTTCCCCGCTCCGTTCGGGCCGATTAGGGCAAATATTTCTCCCTTTTCAACCTCAAAGCTCACGTTGTTTAATGCTTTCAGCCCACCGAATAATTTTGTTACATTTTCACAAGTAAAATATCCCATTTAATGCCTCTCCGCCTTGAAATATTTCTTCTCTCTCCGGAAAGTACCGGCCTTATAAAGAGGAAAATACTCAAAATAAAATTTCAGTTTCAGCCACCGCCCGTAAATTCCCATCGGTTCAAAAAGGATAAAGAGTATGATCATCAAGCCGTACAATCCTGACTGCAACGCGTTTTGAATGCTGGCCAAGACCGGTAAATATTCCGACAGCTGGATAATTATCTGCGGCAGCAGAATCACAAAGGCTGCACCATAGACGACGCCGTGGATGCTGCCCAGTCCACCGATTATCACCAGCGCCAGAAACTCTATCGAAAGACCGATCCCGAAACTGGCAGGATTGATGAATGTCATCTTGTAGGCATATAAGGAACCGGCCAAACCGGCGATGAAGGCACTGATGGAAAAGGAAAGTGTCTTGAATTTTGCAAGGCTGATGCCCATGGATTGCGCGGCAACTTCACTGTCGCGGATGGCAATCATGGCTCTGCCCGCAGGGCTGCGGATAATATTTTTTATGGCCAGCAACGTCAGCAACGCAATAACCAGAACCAGGTAGTAGAACCTCATCTCCGTATCGATGGAAAATGATCCTATCGCCGGCGAATCAATGTACATACCTGCATTCCCGCGGGTAAGCGACTCCCAGCGAACCAGTATTTCCTCCACAATAAAACTGAACGCCATGGTGGCAATCGCCAGATAAAGCCCTGTCAAGCGCAAAGCAGGCAATCCTATGATAAATCCCGCTAAGGCTGTAATAAAGCCGGAAACAACCAGCGCAGGTATCAAACCAAAACCGTGTCCTGTCAGAATTGCCGTCGCGTAAGCCCCGATACCGAAAAAAGCCGCGTGTCCCAGTGATACCTGACCCGTATAGCCGGTCAGCAGCATGAGACCCGCTCCGATAATGACATAGACACCGATAAAACTCATTTGTGAAAGGAGGTAGTCGTCCATTACTGCGGGCAACCCTATCAGGCCCAGAACCAGAGCCAGGTACCAGAAAAAGGTGCTCTTATACCGGAATAACTGAATATCCTGATAATATTTAGTTTTCATTATGAAACGCATATGCTTACACCTTCTTTCTTTCTTTGTTCCCGAAGATGCCCTCCGGACGTATTATGAGCACAAGAATAAGAATAATATATGCGGCCATGTCTTTCCACCCTATTGGTAAATACAGGCCGGCCAAACTTTCTGTGATGCCGATGACCAGGCCTCCAACGATAGCTCCGGGTACGCTGCTTAAACCGCCGAGCACGGCAGCCGGAAAGGCCTTCAGCCCCAGGAAACCCATATTCACATGAACAAAGGTTATGGGCGCAAGCAATATTCCTGCAAACCCGGCGACGGCGGCACTCAATGCCCAGATCAACGAAAAAACGTTTTTGACGCTTATTCCCATATAGGTTGCCGCCAATTGATTTTCGGAAACCGCCTGCATGGCGATGCCAATCCGGGTAAACCGGAAAAAGCAAAAGAGGCCGATGATCAGAATGAGGGCAATTCCGATCACAGCCAGCTGTTCATTGGACAGTACCAGTTCGCCGAGTTTAGTGTACTGATCCACAAACGGAGTATGAAATCCGTACGTTTCCGTTCCCCAACCCGGAATGACACTTACAATGCTGCGCGCCAGAATACCGAAGCCGATTGTAACCATAACAATGGAAAATGTCGGGTACCCTACCAACGGCCTTATTAAAATCCTGTCCAGCCCCATACCGAACAGAGCCATTAGCGCCACCATTAAAATAAAAGCAACCCAGTACGGCAGACCTGTCAGAACGATAAAGGTAAAGGCCAGGAATGCGCCAATCATCATCAGTTCGCCCTGCGCAAAATTAACGACTTCAGTAGCCTTATAAATAAGCACCACTCCTATAGCCACCAAGCCGTATATGCATCCACTCGATATACCGGCAGCCACTGCCTGTAAAAAATCAACCATGCTCCACCAGCCCTCCCCATGATGCTCTTGCCGGATCGCGGAAACAAAACGCCTTCCCCGTCAAACTGCCGGAGCGCTTTGTTAAAGGCAAAAGGATCCAATCCTTTGTGTTTAATTTTCTCGTCTTCATTTTATTTTTATAATCTGTTAACTCCTTCTGATAATAACCCCCTTAAGTGCCAATAGCTTTAATTACTTCTAATGTGCAGATAAATCAGTTGTCTGTTCAAACGGTCAGCTATGCTTTCGGTTTGCTGAACTTTTTCTTTAAATAACCCGGCATTCCTCCGCTCTCCATGATTTCCAGCAGAAAAGGATGAACCGGTTCCCCCTGCAGCAATGTGCCTCTGGTGACATTTTCAATCCGGCCGTTTTCAATGCTCACCTTGATTTCATCACCCAGTGACGCACCCTGACTGATCCCCGGACAGACAATTACCGGAAATGCATAAAAAACTGCAATGCGGTACCATAGGGGGTAGAAAGACTCGGCAATGACCGTCGAAATGCGATTTTTTTGCAGAGATGCTATTCCCTGATAATGAGGATGGCCGTAGCCGAAATTTTTTCCGGCAACCATCAGATCTCCGGGGGCAATTTTTTTTAAAAACTCGGGATCATAATCGGCCAGACAAACACTCCCCAGAATCTCGCGGTCTGTAACACTGATATACTTGGAGCCGACGATAAGATCAGCGTTATAATTGTCGTCAAACTTCCAAACTGTTTTTCCTTGAAATACTTTTTCCATAAGTAACTTTCTCCTCTTGGGAAATTCCAAACTCCCTGCTTCGTTGACAGCCTCTCTCCAATCGCAGCAGGCCGCGGGGAATATGACCCTCTGGATCCCGAATGGCTTCGCCTTCGGGATCAATTCCACTAACGCTTCAACTTTCGCTTCGCCCGTTTTCAGCGAGTGTCATTGATTTGAGAAACTCTCGAGGATCGGCAATCTCCCCTTTCAGGGCGGATGCGGCAACTGTGGCCGGATTGGCCATATATATTTCCGCCTCGGTGCTGCCCATTCTTCCGGCAACATTCATTGTCCCGGTGGACAGGCATGTTTCACCGGGTAAAAGCTGGCCGAATCCCCCATAGCAAGGACCGCAGGTTGACGGCCCGATCAGCGCACCGGCTTCGACCAGAATATCAATCAATCCTTCGCGGCTGGCATCGCTATGGGTTTTGGGCGTGATCGGAAAGACCAGAAACCGCACATCCGGATGAACCTTTTTACCCCGGAGAATTCGCGCGGCTATTCTCAGATCATCCAGCCTGCCGCCGGCACAGGTGCCGATCAGGGCCTGATCGATTTTTTTCCCGGCGACTTCTTTCACGGTCTTGATGTAGAAAACATCGGGAGGTGTGACCACCATCGGCTCTAACTGCGACACATCATAGACAATCTCCCGCGCGTATACGGCATCAGGATCACTGACGACCGGTTCATAAGGAATATCCGTTTTCCCCTTCAGGTAAGCAAAAGTCTTTTCATCGGGTGCAATAATTGCTGTTTCCGCGGAAAGATACTGCACCGAATTACATAACACCATACGACTCTCTATATTCATCGCTGCGACCGCCGGACCGGTAAACTCGATCACCTTGCCCTGGGCTCCGTCAGGGCCGAGATCCTGCAGAAGTTTTTCAAATACATCTCTGCTGGTCACTCCTTCCTGAAACTCGCCTGCAAGTGTCACTTTCAGGGTTTCGGGAACACGCAACCAGATCTCGCCGGTAAGAAATCCCGCCATCACATCGCCCCCGACACCGATGCAGTAGGCTCCCAGGGCGCTCATTGTGCTTACATGCGGGTCGATATGCATTACCAGCATGCCCGGCCTTATGTTTCCTTGCTCCGCAAACAGATGAAATCCGATCCCGCCGCGGCCGATATCGTAAAACTTGCTGATCTGGTATTTCTTGGCGATCGTCCGAAAATTTTGATGCAGTTTGGCGACAGTCTCATTGTTCGGCAGGAAAAAGTGATCAATATTAATCCCGACACGGTCGGAAGCAATGTTGATGTTTCGAATCAGGCCGTCAAATCCGGGCCAGTCATATAACCAGAGCAGATCCGGTTTCACATAAATAATATCCCCCGGCAGCACATGATCTTTGCCGCATTTTTTTGCTAATATTTTCTGCGATATAGTGTAACCCATTGCAATCCCCTTTTTCCTTATGCCTTGTCTTTAAGATACGGATAACGCGATTCCAGATCGATAAAATGCCGGAGGTTAATAAGACCGAAAAATTCTTTGTAGTTCAGCACATTCATCTTGGAAAAAGTTTCCTTGACGGTGCCTTTGGACTTTAATTCGTTCAGCAAATCCATGATCGCCTGAGTTGCAACAAAGAGAGGTTCCACCGGATATACGAGAAGGCCTCTGATGCCCATTTTTCGCAGATCATCCGGAGTCAGTTCGCTAAGAGCCGAAAGGTAAAGCCAGAGCGGTGCTTTGACCTGATCGGCGATCATCTGGAATTCTTCGCGCGTTTCCGGCAGAGCGGTTACCAGATCCGCACCGGCCTCGGCATAAGCATTACAGCGCTTAATCTGCTCTTCCACAGACACAATATCGGAATCCGTCCGCGCACCGATAATAAAGTCAGGATCCTGTCGCGCCTCGATCGCGCATTTGATTTTCATGACCATTTCTTCCATGGGAATTATTTTTTTGAATTTTTTCAATGTGCCGCAAAAGTTCGGATGAGGTTGATCCTCGATAAAAATACCGGCAACACCGGCCTTTTCGAATTCCCGCACCGTGCGCTGAATGTTGCCCGGACCGCCGTAGCCGGCTTCCGCATCTGCAAGCAGCGGTATATTGACCGCCGAATCGATATTGCGGGCATGATTTACTATTTCCGTCAGCGTCAGCAAACCGACATCCGGCTTGCCCAGCAGGCTCGCCTCAAAAGCAAATCCCGATAAAAGCGCATACTTGAATCCCGCTTTTTCCACCAGTTTTGCACTTAAGGCATCATATACGCCGGTTGTTACGAGCAGTTGCTCCTCCTGTAATGCTTTTCGCATCATTGCTGTTTTCTTCATTGTTTTTTCCCCTTTCCTGGCATCGGCTCATTCAGAATTCCATATTGGACAAGTCCAATGATATTTTTTTTCATCTCTTTCAAACTCGCTTTCCCGCGGAACGACCACCTTTTCAATACCCAACTGTCAATCATCATTTTGATCAGGTTGGACATGATGATGGAATTACAAGGCTTAAAAAGACCTTTCGCCATGCCGTCTTCCAAAACTTTTTGAAATCGCTGGATATGCTTTTGCTCCTGGGACAGCAAATAGTGGATCGATTTTTTATCAAGAGCGTGGCCTTCCTGATAAAGGAGCATGATTAAATCCTCATATTTATTCATGGTCGAAAGCTCTATTTCAATCATTTCGGTAAGCTTTTCGACAGGATCGGTTACACTGCTCGTCTTTTCATCAATTGCTTTTAAAACTTTTTCAGCGGTTTTCTGATGGACGATGCTCAGAACATCTTCTTTTGTGTTGATATAATTGTATAGATTTCCCAGGCTCATGCCGGCTTCTCTGCTGAGTTCCCGCAGGCCGGTTACATGATAGCCCTTCTTTTGAAAAAGAGTCACCGCAGCATTGAATATCTGTTCTTGCCGCTTTTGAATCAGTTGCGGGTTCTTCACAACGGATCTAATCTTCTTCTCCTCAACATACTTCTTCATGATCGATGTCCTAATTGGAGCAGAGGCAATTTCTCTTTTATTGAATAAATCTGAACGAACGTTCGTTAAGATACGTAAATTGATTATTCTTGTCAAGTGTTTTTTTGCCGCTTGCGCCAGGCCTATAAGCTCTCAGACTTATAAGATATTATTCACACCGAGATCATTTCTGAACGAACTTCCGTTAAATATTAAATAAACTTGAAATCAGGAAAAGGGCTGTCTGGAATGATTGTTCAGACACAAATGGGGTAGAAACTGCAACGCGCTTCCCGTTGTTCTCGGCGGGACGGGAAGCGCGCCGCAGTCTGGAATTATCTATTGATCCGGAGTCATATTTTGCCGTCCATCATTTTCTTGATTTCGCGTTTGAGGATTTTTCCGACGCCGCTTGTCGGCAGTTCATCCATGAAGTCGATAACCTTCGGTACCTTATACGGCGCAATATTTTCCTTGAGGAAAGCTTTGATTTTTTCCTTTTCGGCTTCGCTTTTTTCGATGCCGGGCCTGAGGACGATCGCACAGGCAACCCGTTCCGAACCCGGACGTTCCGGATCCGGCACGCCCACCGATGCCGCCAGTTGAATGTCCGGGTGTTTGGACAGAACGTCATCCAGCTCTTTCGTGAAAACCTTAAATCCGGAAACAATGACCATATCCTTTAACCTGTCGACAATGTAGAAATAGCCGTCTTCGTCCATGCGGGCAACGTCGCCGGTGTGCAGCCACCCGTCCCGGAGAGCATTCGCTGTTTCTTCCGGCTTTTTGAAGTAGCCGTTCATAACCTGCGGACCGCGGATGAGGATCTCCCCGGGTTGGCCCAGCTCCGCGAGTTTACCGGTTTCCGGATCGACAAGCTTGTATTCAGTATCAGACAGAGGCATGCCAATAGAACTGGCCTTTTTCTTCCCATACCGGGGATTGCAGCAGGTGACCGGAGAGGTTTCGGTCATACCGTAAAGCTCGATGAAATTGCCTGCGCCGATGGTGGATTCAAGCTCTTTGATGCTTTCCGCCGGGAATGGCGCAGCGGCGCTGAGGCACCATTTCATGGAACTTAGATCCAGTTGCTTGAACTCCGGTTTTTTCATGAGCTCAAAATAAACGGTCGGGACGTTGACAAAGAAAGTGGGGCGATACGTCTTGATTACATTGATGAGAAAATGGGAATCCCGGGGATTGGGCACACAGATTTGCGTGGTGCCGTTGGTAATGGTGAATCCGCCCAGGGCGAGTCCCGCGATGTGAAAAAGAGGGAAGGCGGAAAGCGCTATGTCATCAGGCCGGATATCAAGCCAGGTGAGAACCTGGCGGCGGTTATACATGTAATTCTTTTGGGTGAGAAACGCCCCCTTGGCCGGGCCGGTTGTACCACCCGTATACATCATGAATATCGGGTCATTGATGGTCCGGGCTACGGATACCGGATCGGCGGGCATGTCCTTCATCACCTGGCCAAACCTGATCACCGTTTTCCCTTGCAGCCCAACGACATTGCCGGTGGGTATTTTTTTCAGGAGTTTTCCCAGCACCTTTTTGATTCCGGGGAGAAAGTCGGCTATCTCCGACACCACCACCGTGCCGAAGGATGCCTTGTCCGCCACTTCGGCGATTTTATCGAAAAGAACATCAACCGTGAGTATCAGTTTTGTTTCGGAATCGTTCAACTGGTGAGCCATTTCGGTCGGCGTGAGCAGGGGGCTCAGACCAGTCGACACGCATCCGGCTTTTTGTACGGCGATCACGCCGAGATAATGGGCAGGTATGTTCGGAAGATGCAGGCCGACAACGTCGTTCTTTTTAAGACCACATTGCAGAATGTATTTGGCGAGCCTGTTGGAGAATGCGTCAACTTCCCGGAAAGAAATCTTGACCCCCAGGTAAATCAGCGCGGTTTTCTCCGGATACTTTTTCACCGTTTCCGCGAACATTTCCGCGAATGTCTTGTCTTCATAGGTCAGCTGGGGCGGAACTTCCTTGTCGTAATTGCGAAGCCATGGTTTCTGAGAATAAATATCTTCCATCTAAACACATCCTCCCTTCTTTTTTATTGGTTAAGGTTTCTTATCTTCTATAAACAAATCCTCCGCTTTTAATATTGAACAAACAATGACTTTTTAACGATCGAAATATAAGGAAGTTCCCTTTATATGTCAATTACTTATTTGGGCAAATGCTTCTTTTCCCGTTGACATAAACAATCGTTTGTTTTACTATTCGCACGTCAAAATTACACTCCACGATAAATATATAAAACAATCAGCGCCCGAGGAGGAAAATATAATGGAAGTCAGCTCCCGTTTTGTGGGCACACCACTGAAACCCCTGGAAACAACAATCACCTGGCGGCAGACGACGAATTATGCCGCCGCCCTGAATGATGCCAACCCCCGCTACCTTGACGACGATCGCCCGGAAGGCATCGTCGCTCCGCCGATGTTCTGCGTGGCCGTCACCTGGCCGATCTCGGAGCATATCTTAGAATACATCGAGGCCCCGGATTTTCCCTTCGAAATAATCCTGACCCAGGTCCACTATACGGAGCACCTGCAAATCCACCGCCTCATACGGCCGGACGACCGTCTCACTGTCCGCGGCCGGCTGGCTGCCATCATGCCCCACAAAGCAGGTACTTTGATGGTCCTCCGTTATGACGCCCTTGATCAGGGGGGAAACCCTGTCTTTACCGAACACATCGGCGGCATGATGCGTGGCGTCAACTGCACCGACGGAGGCGCCGGAGCGGAGCAACTCCCCGTGGTGCAAAGCCCGGCTCAACCGGGGCCGCCGATCTGGGAGACAAAGATACCGATCGACAGGAGTGCCCCCTTTGTTTACGACGGATGTACAAACATCTATTTTCCGATCCACACGTCGGTAAAATTCGCCCGCCAGGTGGGCCTGCCCGACATCATCTACCAGGGAACAGCAACACTGGCGCTTGGTGTAAGGGAGATGATCGAACGGGAGGCGGGGGGCGATCCCGGGCGCGTGCAGGCCATCGCCTGCCGGTTCACGGGGATGGTAATCCCCGGCAGTGAAATTCGCGTGCAGTTTCTGGAACGCCGCACCGGCGGCAATCAAACGCATCTGTTTTTCGTCGTCCTGGATGCCAATGGAAAGAAGGTCGTCAGTGACGGGGTTGTCACACTGCGGCAATGAAATACAAACACTTAAGAAGGAGGAGATCATGGGCTGGAAGGATTTGAATCTGACGTGGCATTATGTAGAAAAATGGGCGGAGGCAAAGCCCGCGGCAGAGGCGCTCGTCTTCGGTGAAGAACGCCTGAACTGGGGTGATTTCAAGATGGAAATGGACCGGATCGCCAAAGCCTATTTAGCAATCGGCGTCGAGCGGGGCGACCGGATCGCGCTGCTTTCCGCGGCGCGCAACGAATTTCTTCTGAGCTACATGGCAGCCGGCAAGATCGGAGCAATGTGGCTGGGCCTCAACCCGAAGTTTACCCTCGATGAGCTGCGCTATCAGATCGGCGATTCCCGGCCCACCGTCCTTATCGCCGTGCGGAACTTTCTTGGCAACGATCTGGCGGAGACGATCAAGGCTCTACAGAAAGAATTCTCCTTTCTGAAGAAAGTCCTCGTCATCGGCGAACCGGTTGAAGGCACGGAAAATTTCCGTAAGTTTGTCGACAATCCCCGCGCAGAATTGGACGCCCCTCTGGCCCAGCGCGCTGCGGAAGTTCAACCTGCCGATGATGCCCTCCTGATGTACACCTCCGGTTCCACCGGCAAGCCCAAGGGGGTCGTTCACACCCATGCCAGCATCGTCGAAAACATCAAGGTGGAAGTAGAGAAATTCTATATCGATGGAGAGATGCGCGGTCTGCTTCACTTCCCCATTAATCACGTCGCCGCCGATGTGGAGATCGGCTTTGCCTCCGTGATGCGGGGCGGATGCCTGGTTTTCATGGAGCAGTTCGATCCCGTCGGCGCGCTTAAGACCATCGAGAAAGAAAAAATCACCATGTTCGGCCAGGTCCCGGTAATGTTTCTCCTCCAGATGAAACAGCCGGAATTCTTTTCGACCGACTTTAGCCATGTCCGGCTTATGGCCTGGGCGGGCGCCGCCGCCCCAAAGATCATGATCGACGTCCTTTCCGGAATCTGCGCCCAGACGGGGTCCATGCTGATCACCGGCTACGGCAGCACAGAGGTCTGTGGTTTCGTCACCTACACTGAAAAAGGCGACGATATCAATACCCTGCTCAAGACCGCGGGCAAAATTGCCCCGCCTTTCGAGTTGAAGATCGTCGATGATCAGCGACGGGAAATTCCGGACGGGCAAATCGGGGAAATTGCCGTGCGGGGGCCCTTCATGTTCAAAGGATACCTGAACAATCCTTCCGCCACGGCGGAGGTGCTGGATAAAGAAGGCTGGTATTACACATCGGATCTGGCCTTTAAGGACAGCCGCGGTTACATTACGATCACCGGCCGGAAATCGGAGATGTTCAAGACCGGCGGCGAGAACGTCTATCCCCGCGAAATCGAGGAAATTCTGGAAACGCACGGCAGCGTGTTGTTCTCCGCCGTCATGGGCGTCCCTGACGATATCTATCAGGAGGTCGGCTGGGCCTTTGTCATGCCCATGCCGGGCAAGGAAGTTACCGAAGAGGAATTGCGGGAACTGTGCCGGTCAAAGCTGGCCAACTTCAAGATTCCGAAGAAGTTCTTCATCCGTCCGCTCCTCCCGCTGCTGGCCAGCGGCAAGGTGAGCAAGCTCGCGCTGAAGGAAGAAATCAAGGAAATGATGAAAAAATAATGCTGTTGCCCCGGCGGAAGCGCCTGCTCTCGCTCTTCCGCCGGGGTAAATAGAAATATGCTATTCTTTGATTCCGGCAATCTTTTTGGCCAGCTTCTTTTTCCGCTCCAGGTTGCTCTGACGAGAGATCATAATCCTCTGCGCCTGGGGGGATCCGGCGCCGTGCATCGACTCCGTGCGATAACCTACCGCCGCCGTGCCCAGGGTAAGATTTTCCACCAGCCGCATGATCCGGGCCCGGTCTTCCGTGCAAATGCCGGCGTTCCCCTGCAGATATTTCTCCAGAACCTTGCCGATTTCCGGATGCTGCAGATCCTTCTCCGAGGCCATGGTCACCATGAGGCCTCCGGCGATGTCTTCGGCCAGACGCGCTATCTCATAAGGAAAACGCGTCACGTTCTGCTTGCAGACATTGGCCAGAAGCAGGTCAATCAGATAAGTGCCGGATGCCGTTTTGCTGCCCTGCGCGGAGCAGGCGATGCCGCAGGAATAAAGAGTCTCGTTGAGATGCGTCATTTCGATTAATTTATCCTTGACATGCGATGCTTTGGCGGCGCCGTTATAATCAGCCGCCAGGGCCGCCGCGCCGATCAGCACATCGCCCACGCCGACTTTGCAGCCGCCGTAGCTCTGTCGATGATAGCCGGCGAATCGTTCGACCAGCATTCCGCTGAATTCATATTCCCCGCACATCAGAACATTTTCCCAGGGGATAAAGACATTATCAAAAACCATCAGGGCTTCGTGTCCGCCGAACCGGGAATTGCCGACATCAATAGTGCCCCCTTCCATTTTTCGAGTATCGCAAGACTGGCGTCCATAGATATAAAAAACACCTTTTTCGTCGGCCGGACAGACAAAGGATACGGCGTAATCAGCATCCTCTTTGCTCATGGCGATGGTCGGCATGACCATAATCCAGTGGGAATTAACCGCACCGGTCTGATGGGCTTTCGCGCCGCGGACGATAATGCCCTGATCATTCTTTTCGACAACATGAACAAACATATCGGGGTCAGCCTGTTGATGGGGCGCCAGACTGCGGTCGCCTTTAGTGTCAGTCATGGCGCCGTCAACTGTCAGGTCCTCGTCCTGCACCATTTTCAGGAATTGAATAAAGCGTTCATGGTACTTTGTGCCCAGCTTCCGATCCATTTCAAATGTGGTGCTGTCCACCGCGTTCATGGCGTCCATGCCCACGCAACGCTGAAAGCAGGACGCCGTCTGCTGTCCCAGAAGGCGCTGCATTTTTACTTTCTTGACCAGGTCATCCGTACTCTGATGAAGATGAGTGAAACGGTTGATTTTTTCCCCTGTAAGATGCGACCTGGCCGTCATCAGATCCTCGTGCTCCGGCTGCAAAGCCAGAGCGTAAGTCATTTTCACGGAATTCATCGACGGACGAATCATGGGATGATCGACCGGATTTTTTACCAGTTCCCCCATCAGGTATATTTTGAAATTCATCTTGCGTAAACTCTCTTCGAACTGTTCTGGTGTTTTCAATGCCATTTTGCCTCCTTTTGAAATTGCGACTTTCCGAAATTGCAACGTTTCTATGTTTTCATCTAACCTGATTATTTTTTTCTGTGTAGCAACAGAACTTTATAACTGACCGCCCTGTCTTATCTGCTTCGGTATTTGGCATAGTCCGGTTTTCTTTTTTCCATGAAGGCGGTCTTGCCTTCGAGAGATTCGGCCGTCTGGTAGAACATGCTCAGGCCGCCGACGCCCAGGTTGGAAATCCCCATCACCCCGTCCGTCTCGCCATGGAAGGAGTACTTCAGCATCTTCAGGGCCGTCGGGCTTTTTTCCAGCAGCTCCTGACACCACAGATCGACTTCTTTGTCCAGTTTATCCATAGGGACAACGGCATTGACCAGCCCCATCGCCAGCGCCTCCCTGGCTGAGTAGCGGCGGCACAGATACCAGATCTCCTTGGCTTTCTTCATTCCTACGGCGCGCGCGAGATCGCCCGTGCCGTAGCCGGGGTCGAAACTTCCCACGCGGGGTCCCGCCTGACCGAATTGGGCCGTCTCGGAAGCGATGGAAAGGTCGCAGACCACCTGAAAGACGTTTCCCCCGCCGATGGCGAATCCGTTGACGCGGGCGATGACCGGTTTGGGAATCGTGCGGATCAGCAGAGACACCTGCTGCCAGCCTACTTCCAGAGGCAGGGAAGCCACCTTTCCGATATATCCTCCCTTGGCGCGGATCGACTGATCACCACCGGTGCAGAATGCCCTGTCTCCCGCTCCGGTGAGGACCACGACTCCCACGCTTGTATCAACCCAGGCATCGGTCAAGGCCTGGGTCAGTTCGTAAATTGTTACCGGTGTGCAGGCGTTGTACTTTTCCGGACGATTGATGGTGACTCTCGCAACCCCTTCTTTTTTTGAATAGAGAATTTCCTTGAATTTCATTTCTGACCTCATTTCAATATAAGCGGCAATCAAGTTTCCCTGTCAATTCAGCAGGCCGGTTTTTTCAAATTCCGCTATCTCTTCAGCCGTGTAACCCAGTTCCCGAAGCACTTCCCCGTTATGGGTGCCGGCGGCAACACCGGCAAATCTATACTGCGCCGGTGTTTCTGAATACGAGACAGGATGAGCAAACTGACGGACCGTGTTGCCCGCAGGCAGGGGAACTTCCACAATCATCCGGCGCGCCTGCGTCTGCTGGTCGGCCGCAACTTCGCTCAGAGTCAGCACCGGTTCAATGCAGACATCAAGGCCGGCAAACAAATCCATCCACTCGTCACAGGTCTTCGTTCGGAAAAGACTTCGCAGTTCTCCTTTCGTCCGGCCGCCGTCATCCGGGGCCACGCCGGCAGCTTTCCAATCAGGACGGCCCACGGCATCACAAAAAAGATTAAAAAATGCAGCTTCCAGCGGACCGAAGCTCAGGTGCCGGCCATCCGCAGTCTCGTAGAAATCATAAAGACAGCCGCCGTTTAAAACTGTTTCCTCCCGCGCCGGTTCCCGGCCATCCACCAGGAAGCCCGCTCCGAACAGGGCATGGAGCGCCAGAGCTCCGTCGCTCATCGCCACATCCAGATACTGCCCGCGTCCGGTATTCCGGCGATAGTTAACAGCGGCCAGAATACTGATGACTGCGTTTTGCGCTCCACAGGAAACATCGGCAATCTGCACTCCGAAAAGCTGCGGCCCCGTGTCTTTACACCCGCTGTAAGACATGATACCGGCGCGGGCCAGGTAGTTAATATCGTGTCCGGCGCGGTTGCGCAGCGGGCCATTCTGACCATAGCCGGTCAGAGAGCAGTAAATAATCCGCTCATTTATTTTCGCAAGCGACAAATAATCAAGGCCTAATTTTTCCATAACCCCCGGGCGGAACTGCTCTATTATAATGTCGTATTCCTGAAGCAGGCGACGGATGATTTCGCCAGAGCGGGAATCTTTCAGGTTGAGCGTAAGATAACGTTTGCCTCGCCCCAGATAGGCTGCCGCCGCGGACATCTCCGTCCCCGGAATGTACGGCGGTAAAAAATTTGTCGTATCGGGCCGCGAACCGGCGATCACCCGCAACACGTCTGCGCCCAGATCAGCCATGATCATCGTGGCGTAGGGCCCGGGCAGTAGAGATGTGAAATCAAGAACCTTCAACCCTTGCAGCGCTCGGGGCATAATATTATTCATCATGGAATCTCCGGCCGCTGCGAACAATGTCCTGCAATATTTGCGGCGGGTGGAAACGCCCGCCATAGGTTTTCTGCAATGACTCCAGCATCTCCAAAATGCGGGCGGGGCCGATACGATCGATATACCGAAACGGCCCGCCCTCAAAAGGCGGGAATCCCAAACCGAAAACCGCACCGATGTCCCCGTCCCGCGGGCAGGAAATAATTCCCTCCTGCAGACAGATCAGGGCTTCATTAATCATCATCAGGCTTACCCGCTGCTGGATCAATTCTGCGTCAAATTTCCGGCGCGGGGCGCCCCCGATGAGTGCATATACCTCTGCGTTGGGGATTTTCTGCCCTTTTTTCTTTTTTCCATCGTATCGATAAAACCCTTTCCGGTTCTTTTTGCCGTAATACCCATGGGCAAATAATTGCGGGAGACTGTCCGAACCGGCCATTCCTCTCTGAACAAACAGTGGCGAGAGCACCTCGGCCACATGCGCTCCTACATCAATGCCCACTTCATCGAGCAGAGCAACCGGGCCGACAGGATAGCCGAACCGGCGCATGGCCAGATCTATGTCATTCGGGATTGCCCCTTCTTCCAGCAGCAAAACCACCTCGTTGAGCATGGGCGAAAGGATGCGCGTCGTGTAAAATCCGGGACCGTCTTTTACCACAATGCAGGTTTTACCCTGCGAGATTCCCATCTCCAGGGCGGTAGCCGCCACCCAGGGGGCGGTTTTATCGGTAGTGATTATTTCCAGCAGCGGCATCCTGGGAACGGGTGAAAAATAGTGCATGCCGATAACATTCTGCGGCCGCCGGCATCCTGCAGCGATATCCGCAATCGGAATTGCCGAAGTGTTGGAAGCAAAAATAGTATTCTCGTCTGCCGCCTCCTCCACATCGGACAGAACGCGCTTTTTCAGTGCGAGATCCTCAAATACGGCCTCCACAACCAGCTCAGTATTTTTAAAAAGGGAATAAGTGTCCGTGGGAACTAGCTTCCCGTACTGGACATCCCGTTCAAAAGGAACAATGGCGCCCGACCGCGCTTTTTTATCCAATCCCTTCCAGATTTCTTTCATTCCCCGGGCGGCGGCATCAAGACTTACATCCTTCAGCAGGATTGTGTCGCTGACCGATGCCGAGACCGCTGCAATCCCCTGCCCCATCAATCCGGTTCCGATGATTGCCAGTTTTCCCACCTTCCGGGCCAGTTCTTTTTGCGGATTTTTTTTCATATCGGCCATACCAAAAAAAAGGCTCATCAGAGCTTTGGACTGCGAGCTGACAACCAGTTTCGCCAGGAGTTCAATCTCTTTTTTCAGGCCTGCGGCCTTCCCGTGTTTCTGCCCCTCCTCCACCGCTTCGATGATCGCGTAAGGAGCGGGGTAGCAGCCGTAAGTCTGGCGGGCAATCATTTTACGGGCCTGCGCAAAGACAACGGCCCTGCCCACGGGGTTGGATTCCAGAAGGAAAGAGACAAAAGACCGCTGTCGCTTTCTTTTGCTGCTGCCTTTTCTCGCCAGCTCCAGCGCTTTCTTGACGGCCGTCTCCTTCGCGCCATAGGGTGCAATAAGTTCGTCAACCAGCCCGGCCTTTTTGGCTTTTTTTGCCCGCAGGTTTTTTGCCGTCAGCAGCATGGGGAGCGCAGCCGTAAGTCCGATCAGCCGGGGCAGCCTCTGCGTACCGCCGCCGGCGGGCAGAAGGCCGAGCTGAACTTCCGGGAAACCCAGAACGGTTTGCGGGGAGTTGACGGCCATACGGTAGTTACAGGCCAGCGCCAGTTCCAGGCCGCCGCCAAGGCAGTTGCCCGCAATACAGGCAACCACCGGAATTTTCATATTTTCCAGATCATTGAGAATAGAGTGACCCAAGGCTATGTAAGCGACAACCTCCTCCTTGGTGCGCATGGCTTGAAGTTCATCAATGGCCGCACCGACAACAAAATTATCCTGTTTACCGCTGACAATAACCATACCGGCAACTTTCGGGTCGTTACTGATGCTCTGAAGATTAGCGGCCACTTCCCTGAGCAGCCCCGATGATATCTTGTTTACTTTACCGTCCGGACAATCAACAGTGACAACAGCGATTCCTTCTTTTGTTATTTCCAGCGCAAGGTTATTCATGTTTATCCCACCTCTGGGCTATTGTGCGTTTTCCAGAATAATAACATTCCCTATCCCTCCGGCGCCGCATGCGCCCACCAGGCCAAACCGCGCGTTTTCCTCCTGCATCCGGTTGCAGCAACTGGCAATCAGCCTGCCGCCAGTCGCCCCGAAAGGATGGCCGATGGAAAGAGAGCCGCCCCGCGTGTTGAGTATGTCGCGGTCAATGGTTCCCATTGGGCCTTGCAGTCCCAGCCTTTCCCTGCACCATTTTTCCGATTCCATGTAACGGATGTTGGCGAGAATCTGGGCGGCAAAAGCTTCGTGTATTTCCAGAACCTTAATGTCGGCAAGTGTTATTGTCTCTTTCTTCAGTACCCGCGCAGTGGCAAAGGCCGGCCCCAGAAGCAGTTCCTCCCAGGGATCGGATCCCCCCTGGGAATATGAACGGATGTAAGCCAGAGGTTTCAGCCCCAGAGATTTGGCTTTTGATTCCTTCATCAGCAGCACTGCCGATGCTCCATCGGTGAGAAACGAAGCATTGGCGGCCGTGACGGTCCCATAGCGCCGGTCGAAGGCCGGTTTTATCGCGGCCAGCTTTTCGGCAGTGGCGTCACCCCGCGGTCCGTTATCTTCAGTAACAACCTGGCCCGTCCGGGGCAGCACAACCGGAACTACTTCCTTTTTCATAACTCCCGTTTTGATGGCCGCAGCGGCCAGACGGTGGGAACGGGCGGCATAGTCGTCCTGCTCTTTTCTGGTAATTCCCAGGCGTCGCGCCAGCCTGTCGGCATTTTCGCCCATAGTAAGCCCCGTGGAATATTCAGCAATGGCCGGTTTTTCCGGTGTAAGAAAATCCTTGATCTTCATGCCGCGCAGCAGTTTGAACTTTCCGGCAAGGCTTTTGGGACGCCGATACAGAGTGAGATCGAGAAGAAAACGCCGGTAGCGCTTCGATATTTTAATTACAGGATCGGACATGGATTCCGTGCCGCCGGCGATGACCGTATCCGCCTGGCCGGATTTAATCATATCGCAGGCGGAAGTAACGGCGACGTTTGCCGAAACGCAGGCTGCCGTGCACGTATGCGACGGTATCGAGACGGGAAGGCCCGCGCCGAGCATGATCTCCCGCGCCACATTGGTTGTGGCGACATCCGCCATAACCGTCCCTATTATTGCGTAATCAATTATGGACGGATCAATTCCCGTTCTCGCGACCAGACCCTTCACCGCGCAGCGTCCCAGTTCCCAGGCCATCAGATCATAATAGGCCGTGCCGGAGCGCAGGAACGGCGTCCGGCAGGCATCGATCACGGCTACTCGGTCCTGATTCCCCGTGCTCATGATTTGCCTCTTTTGTGCAGAATTTCCGGCAGAATTGTTTCCCGAAGTTTTTTCTTGTTGAATTTACCGACGCTGGTTTTGGGAATTTCCGCAAGAAAAACTATTTCGTCGGGAATCCACCATTTGGCAACCTTATCTTTCAGATAGTTCTGTATATCCTCTTTGGTAATTGTCTGTGCAGCATCGGGCTTCGGCACAACACAGGCCAGCGGCCGCTCCTGCCATTTATCATCCGGCAGCGCAATAACCGCCGCCTCCAGCACCTTGGAAAATCCCATAATGGCGTTTTCCAGATCAATGGAGGAAATCCACTCGCCGGCGCTCTTGATCAGATCTTTCGTCCGGTCCACAAGAGTTATATAACCTTCCTGATTCATTGTTCCGATGTCAGCGGTATGAAACCAGCCGTCCCGGAATGTAACGGCACTTTGCCCGGGGTCTTTATAGTATTCAGAGGCAATCCACGGCCCGCGCACCAGAACTTCTCCCATTTCCTTGCCGTCCATTTGCACTTCCCGGCCTGTTTCCATATTGACCAGTTTTACATCCAGCCCGGCTACGGGCATGCCAGCCGTAGTCCGGACATTAATCTTTTCATCAACGCTCAGTGCTTCCATATAACTTTTGGGAACGGACAGAGTAACCACCGGCGATGTTTCCGTAGCGCCGTAGCCCTGGGAAATTATCACGCCGTATTTCTTTTCAAAGGATTCAATAAGATGGCGCGGCATCGCCGATCCGCCGGAGAAAAAGTTGCGCACAGAAGAGAAATCATGTTCTCCGCCACTTTCCAGATAGGCGTGGAGCATAATCCAGATGGTCGGCACACCGCAGGAAAAGGTTACTTTCTCTTCGGCAATGATCCGGCACAGCGCCGCCATATCGAGAATCTGTCTTCCGGGCAGAACCTGTTTCATTCCGGCCATGACGCCGGTAAAAGGTGCTCCCCAGGCGTTGGCATGAAACATGGGTACGATATGCAAAGTGCAATCTTTCTCCTGAGTGCCCAGGGCGACGCCGGTGGCAAAAGAGTGCAAAACCAGCCCGCGATGACTGTAGACAACACCTTTGGGATCGCCGGTTGTTGCCGAGGTATAGCAGATCAGGCAGGGCTCGTTTTCATCCCGATCCACCGGGAAATCATAGGTATCCGGAAAATCTTTGATCAGATCGTCATAGAGAACGACGGGGGAAAGAGTCGTCTGCGGCATCACTCCGGATTGCGAAAGAATGACATACTGCTCGACTGTTTTGAGCTGATCCTTCAGGGGCTCGATCAGGAAATAAACATCTTCGTCTATAAAGAGAATACGATCTTCGGCATGATTGATAATGTAAACCAGATTTTCCGCGGAAAGGCGGATGTTGAGAGTGTGCAAAACAGCCCCCATGCAGGGAACGCCAAAGTACAGCTCCATATGACGATGATTGTTTAAAGAGAAGGAGGCAACCCGATCCCCTTTTTTGATGCCCAGCGCGCAAAGAGCATGCGCCAGCCGGCTTGTGCGCCTGTACCATTCGGCATAATTATAACGGAAGGTGCCTCCGGCGTAAACAGAGACAATCTCCTTCCCGGGGTAATACTTGGCCGCGTGCTGCATGAAATTGGTCAGTAACAAAGGATAATTCATCATCGCTCCAACCTCCTTGCGCCGCAAAGCGCTCTTAGCAACTGTTGAATAAATTAATTTTGCCTATAACCCCATAAACCTTGCCGCAATCGTTTTCATGATTTCATTTGTTCCGGCGAAAATCCGCGTTACCCGAATATCCCGCCAGGCGCGGGCAATGGGATATTCCTCGCAATATCCGTATCCCCCGTGCAGTTGGAGACAGCGGTCGGCGACACGAAAAGCCATATCCGTTGTCCAGTATTTCGCCATCGACACCTCCAGAACAATATTCTTGCCTTCAATATGATCCATGACCAGTTTGTCCACGAAAGTACGCCCAATTTTAGCCTCGGTCGCCATCTCGACAATTTCGAATTGGACATGCTGAAATTTGGACAGGGGGCGCCCGAAAGCGTTGCGCTCCCGGCAATACTTGACGGCAAGTTCCACGATGTACTCTGCCGCCATCACGGCGCCGACGGCGCAAACAAGACGTTCCTGCTGGAGCTTCATCATCAGCTTCAGAAATCCGCTGCCTTTACCTCCGAGGCGGTTTTCCTGCGGAATCCGGCAATCCGTAAAGTAAAGCTCCGCCGTATCCTGACTGTGCCAGCCGATTTTCTTGATCTGCTTTCCTTTTTCAAAGCCGGGAGTCCCGGCCTCAACAAGGTAAAGATCAACTGCTTTATGCTCCTGCTGCACCTTCGGATCGCGGGCGGCGACAATGACTAAATCGCTGTTGATACCGTTGCTGATAAATGTTTTCTGTCCGTTGAGAATAACCTGGTCACCATCCTCCGTGGCGGTTGTTTTGATGGCGGCCAGATCGCTGCCGGTATTCGGCTCCGTCATGGCCACGGCGGTGATGATGTCTCCGGAAACGCAGCCGGGAAGATATTTTTTCTTCTGCTCTTCGGAGGCAAAGGAGTTGATGTAGGGAACACAGATGTCGCTGTGCAGGGATGCCGCCAGCCCCGAGAAGTTGCATTTGGTAAGCTCTTCACAGACGATGACGGAATAGAGAAAATCGCCACCGGCCCCCCCGTATTCCTCGGCAATATCGGTGCATAAAAACCCCTGCTCTCCCATCTTTTTCCAGAAGATGCGGGGAACGATGCCGGATTCCTCCCATTCTTCGATGTGGGGCACAATTTCACGGTCGAGAAATTTCCGGAGGCTCTCCCGGAAAATACCATGTTCTGCAGTATAGGGAATAATGTTCATGCGCTTTCTTCCTCCTCTTCTTTCAGGCTTTCAAGCCTGTTCTCTGGCAAACCTGGTTTCCCGGTCTGACTGCATCGGGGACGAAACGAACATTGGAGAAAAAATAAAAGGGCTAGGAATTACTGTGTGCTGCTCTACCCATAATCGCGTCCGGTAAATCTTCATTTGGTGTGCAAATATAAGAGGAACATGCTGATATGTCAACGAAATAATTATATTGGAACTGATTGACAAATTATTTAAACGGGATTTTTTCCCCTCCGGAAGCAACCTCCACCTTTTTGTATGTCCCTGTCAGCCAGTTATTCAGATCAGAGCAATACCATTGGGAAAACCTGCGGTCGGAAGGGCCGCCGGCCATGTTGGTATAAATGTCATCCGTAGCAAGATCCGTCACCATCCGAAACGACGGGGCAAAGCTTGTCTGCCGTCCCGCGCTTTCAAATATCTGACCCTGATGAGGCGTCGCCAGGCTCCCGATGATAGTGATGGGGCCCCGGTCAAATCCAAGAAACCGGGGAAGTTTGCCGTTGAAAAGGATGTTTTTCAGGACCAGTTTCCGCAAATCACCCCATTTTGGGACCGGCCCCTGCAGGGCTTTTTCCGCCGCCTGCAAATAGATATCTTCTCTTTTCCTGCCGCCAAACCAGTGTGATTTTTCCGCAAGGAGGATGCGGTCAAAATTGATATAAAAATCATTGAATATTCCGGTATGCTCTTCCAGGTATTCAGCGGCCATCCGGCCGAAACCGCTTTCGCCAAAAACCTGTTTGTAAAGCTCTCTGTAGAAACGGTCAAAAAGACACGCCCCTTCCGAATCGGCGGAATATTGCAGATTCCATTCCTGAAGTACTTTTGCCGATCCGACACCGGAAAGAAGAGGGGCCAGAATCTTCATGAAGGATTCAGCCTGGGTGGAAAATACATCGTGCTGTATTTTGTACATATCCTCACGGGTGATTTTATTCTTTGCCGCCAGCAGGCTGCCGATCCGGTCGGAACGGTAGGGGCCCATCCCGACATTGATCGGACTGACTTTGCCCAATTCATTCAGATCCTGGTTGGATGTAACAAAATAGCCGCTTTCCGGATTATAGCAGCGGGGAAGGTCTGCCGGTTTTTCAAAGCCCTGCCAGTTGTTTTTTTCCTCCCAACCCGGCAGAGGCACAAAACCGCTGACTCCTTCCCGCCTTTTAGGCATCAGGCCCGACATTTGATACCCGATATTCCCCTGGGTATCAGCCAGGACCCAATTCCAGGACGACTCCATATATCCGAGAATCTCCATCCCTTCCCGGACATTCTTCGCGTCCCACATTTTCACGGCACTGTTATAGGTGACGGCGCCCGAAAAGGACGGAGCCCACGCGGTGGCTATGTAGCATCCCTCGTCGTAAGGGTTTCCTTCCAGAACCCCGTGCTCGTTTTCATAAAAAATCACTTTGACGGAATCTTTTTTCTTCCTCTTTATTATCTCTTCTCTGGCGGTAAAGGGGATCCATTTATCCGGCTGCCGCAGATACTCGCCGTTTTTGCATTGTTCAATCCAGGAATCCGTGCTGTCCATGAACGTATAGGTGGCGCCCCACGCCAGATCGTGATTCCTGCCGACAAGGATCGCCGGCACACCCGGCATAGTCCCGCCCATGGCGTAGCGGTCTTTTGTTTTCAGCACCATTTCACACCAGACATTGGGCAGCCTGTTTACTTCCAGGTGCGGGTCATTGGCTAGAATCGGCTTGCCGGAAGCTGTTTTCCGGCCGGAAACAACCCAGTTGTTGGACGCCATCATCAGCGGCGCGGCCATATTCCAAAGGGATGCGGGCGATACGATTCGCTCCTGAAGTTTTATCTTTTTAAGAAGATCAATATCCAGCCCCCCGAGAATGCCCGGGAAGAGTTCGTGCAGTCTTTGTTCATCGATACCGGCCTGGACAAGCTCGATAAAAAGCCTTTCCATTTCCCCCTGAGACTGCGCCAGTGTCAGGTAGCCGATCATCCGCGAGATAAGGATGGAATCTTCCGTGCTCCACGGTTCGGGGCTATAGCCGAACAGCTTAAACTCCCAGGGAATTTTCTCCGCAAATAATTTATTGACTCCCCGGTTGTAGGCGTCCGCCGTTTCTCGGGCTGCGGGAGACAATTTCGCGACTTCGGCTGAGGTTGATCCGCCCCAGTTCATTCTCCGGAAAAACTTGTCGATCTCCAGCATTTCATCACTCGAATCAAGGAGCTCGGATGTCCGTCCCTGGCCGAGAATGCGCATTAGAAGCATCTGCATTCCCCGGTCGTTCCCATGCGCATATCCCATCAGTTCAAAGACTTCTCTCCGGTCGTTTCCCTCAACATGGCATACACCGTTCTTATCTCTCCAGATTTTACCCTGCATGTCCATATTTCCTCCTTCTGAAATCGGTTGGCAAATCAACCACCTCGCAGTAAACTGCGGAGAATTAACGCTCGTCCCGCAGAGACTGTGTCGCAATAGCAGAAAGTGCGATCAACATCGTCATGCCGACGGAAGAGACTGTGTCACAATCCACTTCTGTCATTACGAGCCGCCTCTCAGGCGGTGTGGTAATCTCATGTATTCAGATACTTATGAGATTGCTTCAGTCACTGGCTGAAATTACTGGATTCCCCCGTATCGAGTACGGGGCAGGCTCATCGTCGCGCTTCGCTGGTACGGAATGACAAAGAAAGTAATTGCGACACAGTCCCGCAGCAGCGGGATTAAAGGATCTCCATATTCAACTGCGCGGGAACATTATTCCTCCGGTCCTTCCAATAATTCCCGGATAACCGGCTTTAAATAAATGGAGCTGAGGTCAAAATGCCGCAGCGCCCTTAAGGCAACCTGATTTTTTTCTTTCACTGCAGCCCTGGAGTTCAAAAGCAGAATGTATTTCCCTTCAACCCGGCAGAGCCCTCCGGCGCCTGTTGATTCCTCCAGATTGATATTTTCCTCACGCACTGATATTCCCAGTTTTTCGGCCAGCTCCGTGAGTTGACTTAAAAGGACTTCTTCATTCATCATTCGCTGGAAGCACCCTGCCCGTTCTCTGAGACATTGTTCAGAAAGCGAAACTATTTCCTGCGGTATACATTCAAGCCCACTTTCTTGTCTTCATGGTCGGGAATGGAGACATTTCCTTCCGTCGTCGCAATGATAATCGTCTTACCGGAAGAAGAAGGACCAAATTCCCTGGTCAGATCAACCTTAATGGTCAGGATATTATCGACAACCGCCATTTCTACATTTTTCATGTTTGTACGTCCTCCTGCTGATTTAAGAATAATTAACGAACCGTTTCCGGAATGACGCTCCTCTCCACGGAAAGGAGTTAATGCTACAGACCTCTCATAAACTCCGGTCGCAGCAGTCGCGGATCTTTGCTGGACAATAAGGCGTTTAACTGCCGGAGCATCTTTCCCTTGTCCCGGGGCATTGTACCCCGGAGCGCAAAGTAATTGGATGCATGCATGGAGCTGAAAAAACAGTTGGAGAAAGTTGAATTTTCAACCAGTCCTTTCAACTCCCGCAAAGAATCAAAGGGTGTGATAAGCTCAAATTCGCCGCGCTCCCATTCCTTGTGAAGCTCCGTTCCGGGTATCAGCGTCAGAGTGAGCGCTCCGGCATAATCCGGGTCCATTTCCGTCAAAATTCCAGCTGTCTCCGCTACATGCCCTTCACTGCCCTGAACTCCGCCCAGCCCCAGGATAACTGTTACGGACAGTAAAATACCGGCCTGCTTAACTTTTTTTGCTGCTTCTACGATCTGATCGTGGCTGGCGTTTTTCCGAATCCGCCGCAGCACCGCGTTATCGCCACTTTCTACGCCCATGTAAAGAATTCCCAGTTTCTGATCTTTGAGCTCCTTTAACTCCTCCACCGTGCGCCGGAGGATGTCCTGCGGCGTGGCGTAGCTGGCAATGCGCTGGATATTGGGGAACTTCCGGTTAAGATACTGCAACACCTCGAGCAGCTGCGGATAAGGATAGACTAGGGCATCGCCATCCTGCAGAAAGACTTTCTTCCCGTTCCAGCCGTGCAAAATCGCATACACAATCTCAGGCTGTCCCGCCACCCACATGCGTTGTTTCATATACACGGACATGGCATCGATTTCCTGCTGGACATCCTCGAGGTCGCGCATACCGAGACGGGAAAAAGAAAATGCGCAAAAAGAGCAGGCATTGTTCGAGCATCCCGATGTTAAAGGAAGATAATAACTGTCATGTTCGCTGGGGGGCCGGATAATTTCCGGTCGGACAAAGGGCATATATTCACCTGCAACCAATTATTTTTGCCTCAGAGTATAAATTTCAGCCACAAAATGTCAAGGCAATATAGCAAAGGGAGACAATGACACGGCCCCTGGCTCTGACCGTCCTTAAATTAATCCGGAATTAAAATCTTCTGTCTTGGAAAATAAAGTTAGGCATCATTATTTCACCTTTTCTATTTTCAGTTTGTCTTCCGTAATCGTTGTAAAAAAATCGGCTGACCAGAGGTCCACTGTCTCGCGATTTCTGATAAACGGCAGTATATCTTTCTTAGCCTGATTAAAATCAACCGCTGCAAAACGCTGGCACAAACGATTCTTTAAATCTTTTTCAGTCAACACTGCATCGTCGGGAAGATGCCCGGTCTGCTTCATTCTCTGTGCCAGATGCATTATATTAACAGGAATTGATTTGGACAAAAACCAGACATAGTCATAAAAGTCACGCCCCTTGACACGCGCCTTCCATGACCGGCAAAGCAGCGCATGCATTTTCCCGGCAAAAAGCGAGGAAGGCGAATAGAGACGCACCGAATAGGGCACAGGACGCAATTGATATTTCATTTCGAATATTGCGCCCGACGGCGGCTGCGTATCCACTTCCAGCTTAATCCGCAACTGCTCGTGCGGATTGATGCCGGTCACCGGCGGCTTCAGCGACGTTATTTTCATAACATGAATTTGTGTTCCGCCCTTGATAAAAGCCGATTTGACCGGGGAATCATTTTGCTTGATCTTTTCCTTGACCGTCATTTCCAGGCCATAAGCGCCTAGTTCATCCTGCACAGCCTGCGTGAAGGATGAAAGATCAAATTTCTCATTGCTTTCCATCAGGGAAAAATCCAGATCTTCAGAGAAGCGTTCCAGCCCGTAAAAGATGCGCAAAGCCGTTCCACCGTAAAAGGCTGCTTTGGCGAAAAAGCCACCGCGATACAGTCCCAGCAGCGCAATTTCCTGGACGATTTCATTCAGTGCATGACGGTAATCATCCGCTGTTCTTAACTCGTAAGCTTTCAGCATCCCGGCAATGGCGCTATGCATGATTTGCCTCTCCTTCCAGCCATTGCAAAAACAGCCGGAATATTTTCTTTCGATAAAGCGGCGCAAGGAAAATGACGGCGTCCCGCTCCAGAGCAAGCAACGCTTCACGCTCCATGCGCCAATCCTCAAAAAGCAGTGACTGAAGCTCCTGAAGGCTGCCGATGCCATGTGTCTTGTAAAGCGTATCGCAAAGCGCCTTTTCCGGCGTAGCAATCAGATAATGTTGGTCATTTTCCGAACCCAGCACAACGCCGTAGGGAAAAACCGCCGCCGGCAGATAGTAGTAGTAGAAATCGCCCACCGGTGTGGAAAAGCGGCGATTCTTGTTTTTATTATATGCTGCCGAAGTGAAGACTTGAACCTGTTCAGGAATCAACCCGTAATGAGCCAGTGCATATTCAAAGGAGAGATAGGACGGACCGTAGATGATGGCAGCCAGACTCTTGAGTGAATGACCGGCTTTCGCACTGGCATCCATGAAGATTCCCCGGCGCACCTGAATCACATCGCCGGACTTGATCATCCGGGTCAGACGGGCTTTGGGCGAGGCATAGCCGCTTAGCTCGTGCATGATGGCTTGATGGTTCTTATGCATATTGTCTCCAGTAAGTATCGTTTTATTGTACTTTTTGGAGAAAGTCAACTATATATTGAATCCGTGGACAGTTTTGACAGACTCGGCATACAGTGCATTCCCACGCGCGGCGCAACAGGGGACATGTACTTGTTACGTGTCCCCTGACTCGATGACTCAGGCGGATAACTGCGCGAGCCATTTGCCGGCACTGACAACGGCAACATAATCTATTTGCTGTTCACGCCGGAGATTCTGAACAAGCTGAATGGCTGTCACGCCAGGAAGTTTTTTTGATAATGCAACCAGCGCCGCGGCAGGTGAATGATCGGATGTTTTAACCTCTATAAGATGCGTCGCCTTATTCTTATAGCTCAGGGAAAAATCGACTTCTTTGCCTTCCTTGGTCTTGATATAATTCAGATCAACATCCTCACCTTCAATGTCCTGCAGATACTGAACGTGTTTCAGCAGACAAACCGCGCAGGTATTTTCCAGCCGCACACCTTCATCGGCCAGAACAAATCCGCTGTCATAAAAATACAGTTTGGGCTCCTTCAAAATCGCCCTGGCTACATTGGTATGAAAAGGACGCACCGTAAAAACAATACACAGGCTTTCCAGAATATCGATATAGCGCCGGACCGTGTTGGGGACTATCTGGAGATCCTGCGCCAGCGATGTATAGGAAAGCGGGGAACCGACGCGCGAGCGCAGCATTTCCAGCAACAGCCGCATGGTGCGCACTTCCTGCAGACGGCCAAACTCCAGAATGTCTTCACGGATTAAGTCCGTATAATACTGATTGCGCCAGCGTGCCGCCTCCTTATCCGAACCGGATAAGAATGGTTCAGGAAAGCCGCCAAAGCGGTTCAGCAAGGCCAGCGCTTCTTCCGGTTTTGCGGACTCCTTGAGCTCGCATACGGAAATCGGATTCAACCGCATGGGGAAATAACGACCTGCCAGAGACTCGCCTGATTGACGAAATGTATCGAGCCGGGCGCTTCCAGAAATCAGCATGGCTTGATCTTGTGTGCGGGTATCAAAAACACCCTTGATGAATTTCTTCCATGAGGATTTTTTGTGAATTTCATCCAGGATCAGCAGATCGCTTTGGAGGGGCCATGATTGGTTATTGATAATTTTCGCATCAGTGACGTCATCATAATTCAGGTACTGCGGCGATTTGAATTCCGGCATAAGCGCTTTGGCAAGCCAGGTTTTACCGACCTGTCGCGGCCCGGTCAGAATGACCATTTTCTTTTGAAGGTCTTCTTTGATCGGATCATAAAGGTAACGTCGCATGGCTGACTATTTAGCAGCACTTTGCATTATAGTCAAGACTATTATGCAAAGCGTTGCAGAATGGTCATTTATTGTATTGGTCAAACAAAGAAGATTACCTTGTGATCTTTGCCAGTCACTCTATGTATTTATATCATCGCTGACAACGGTTCATCCACACGTGTGTGGGGAACGTATCCACGTGGGGCGGGACCTATCTGCAATCTCAAGAGGACATTGTTAATAACGTTTCAATCCACGCGCCCACGCGGGGCGCGACTCCTCCTTTCCGTCTGTGTTTTTATATCGTGGAAGTTTCAATCCACGCGCCCACGCGGGGCGCGACTGGCGCTTAAATAATCTCTATTGGATAATCAATGTTTCAATCCACGCGCCCACGCGGGGCGCGACCAGCGCGACGGCCAACTTCTGGCTTTCTTCGTCCTGTTTCAATCCACGCGCCCACGCGGGGCGCGACGGATTGCCGTCGGAGCGCAAAAATGACCGAAGCTGTTTCAATCCACGCGCCCACGCGGGGCGCGACAGGATGAACCGTCAGGATTAATCAGCACGACATGAGTTTCAATCCACGCGCCCACGCGGGGCGCGACTTACATTTGCCGTATGGTTAGGATTCCCAAGAAGTTTCAATCCACGCGCCCACGCGGGGCGCGACGCCCGCCAAAACAACACTGGTATTATCGGTAATTGTTTCAATCCACGCGCCCACGCGGGGCGCGACGCATCTCGCTTTACTCTATTTATCTCAACATCTTTGAGTTTCAATCCACGCGCCCACGCGGGGCGCGACGTTAAAACAAACCCATAAGCTGTATAGTTAGCTGTTTCAATCCACGCGCCCACGCGGGGCGCGACGTTCCACAACCTGAGCTACAAGCATCCGCCATAGCCGTTTCAATCCACGCGCCCACGCGGGGCGCGACATATAGATCGAGCATCGGGGGATAAGGTTTCCTGTTTCAATCCACGCGCCCACGCGGGGCGCGACCCAATGACGCAAACCTGTATGTGTTGGGGATTTGGTTTCAATCCACGCGCCCACGCGGGGCGCGACTGTAGTTATATTCATGGTTGGCCAATTCATACCGGTTTCAATCCACGCGCCCACGCGGGGCGCGACGTTCCGAGCCAACCCACCGCACAACGTATTGATAAGTTTCAATCCACGCGCCCACGCGGGGCGCGACAAGTAATCCCTGATACAAAGAGCCGGATTGCGGGTTTCAATCCACGCGCCCACGCGGGGCGCGACGAGTTGAGGGAAATGCTCAAGAGTTCTGAGGTAGGTTTCAATCCACGCGCCCACGCGGGGCGCGACGTGAAGTTTTGCCTCGGACAGCGTAATTGGCTCGTTTCAATCCACGCGCCCACGCGGGGCGCGACTGTTTCTTGCTAATCTATGATAAATAATCAATTTACTGCTTATTTGCCGCGTATTTCTGCTCTTCTGGGATTATCTTTATTCAATTTTCAAAGAGCTCATTTTATAACTAATTATATCAACCAGTTATCGCTGCGCGAATCGCCCAGTGTTTTATGGTCAGCTAAAGGTTCGCGGAGAGCATAATTTCTCATTTCACCGTCACCAAACCAACGATTTATTTCTATCGAAAATCCCTCTCGATCTCCCTTTCGGAAAGGGAGACTTAATTCTGATACCTCCATGGCAAATTATAACTACACAATAAGCGGCCCTTCTTGATCTACCGATTTCTTCGCTCCGATATGCTCCACGCGTCTTTTCCAATTTGACCCCAAAAAATAAAATCGCAAACTGTCTTCTGCGGGATCGATTTCTTTGATCAGCCGTTCCCGCAAAACCGTCCATTGCGCCGGATCAACAATGCATTCAAAAACAGAATATTGGACTCTCTGGCCGTAATCCTGACAGGCTTTCGCCACACGCCGCAGGCGCCTTGGCCCTCTTTCATTCTGCATCGCCACATCATAACTAACCAAAACAAGCATTGCACATCTCCTTATTTCCAGATGAAAGGCGGATACCCGTCCAGATCACCGCGAAGACAGCGTGCCAGCAAGAGAGCCTGCACATGAAACAATATACCGATGGATACTTTTTCATCTAAAAATGGATGCAGAATTTCTTCCTGCTTTCTTTCTTGATAAGCCACCAATAAAGTTTTGCGTGTCTCGTCATTCATCGTGACAGCACCGGCATCCGTTTTCTTGAAGCCCTTGTCCTGCACCTGGCGCAGATTGATGAGTGAAAGAGCCAACCGATCGGCAAGAAACGGCCGGAATTCTTCCATCAAATCCAGCGCCAGACTGGGGCGCCCCGGCCGATCGCGATGGAGGAATCCGACAGCCGGGTCCAAACCTACCGACTCCAGTGCTCCCCGGCAATCGTGCATCAGCAGCGTATAAAGAAATGACAACAAGCAATTTACATTGTCCATTGGTGGCCGCCGATTGCGTTCCTGAAAAGAAAATGCTTCTTTCTGCGCCACAATCAAATGATCGAAAACACTGAAATAACCGTGTGCCGCATCACCTTCCAGACCGCGCACGGCATCCAGTGACTGATTCAGTTCCAGCGACTTCAATGTCCTGTTCAGGGCGTCAACAATTTGTCGCAGAGCCTCTTCATCTGTCTTTCCCGAATGATCGCGCAAAGCTCGCTGAAGCACAGTGCGGCAATTAGCAACTTTAGCGGTGACAAGCGCCTTTGCCATTCCAGCCGAATAATCCGGATCATCGGCTTTCCGGTATTGTTCCCGGCGCAAAAGCACATTCCCGGACACCGGCCCCTGCACACGCCCCAGAAACCGACCATTCTCAGACAAGAAACTGAGCCCAACGCCGTTTTCTCCGCAAAAGCCCATCAGAAAAGGGCTGCATGACACGTTACCGAAACAAACAATCCCGCCGATCGTATGAACAGGGATGCGCAGTCGCACTTCCTGATTGACCTTGACCACCACGGTTTCACCTTCCTTGGCAAGATAAGCGCCCTGTGTGGTCACAAATAAGGTGTTAAGGTGTTTTTTCATTTCTCTTCCAACCGTTTTCTTTTCTCCGGCGCTTCGAGTGAAAAAGGGGGGGGGGTGGCAATTTGCCCCCACCCTTTGGATAACACCCCATCACGCCTGTGCATATCCTTAATATATCCGGATGGATCTTTGGAATCAGTCAATACGCAACCACATCAGAAACCGAAAACCACCACTCATTATTGTGAATAACCTTTCTGATTCCCTTTCCCTTAAAAACAGCGATTTTTGTTTCCATTATGCCCCCTGACAAGCGGAAGAACCCTCTTTCCAAGCTATGGCCTTTTTTTAGTTTCTTGATCTAACGGAGTAATTTTCTTTTTAGCATCCACTATTTTTTTGACTTCGCGGTCAAAGTCGGATTCAAGCATGTGATCTTGAATAACCATATACTTTTCATACTCATTTTCCGCCAAAGCTATCGCGACGTCGTGGCTGATCTTACCGCTATCTTGTAAAATATCTTTTTCGTTGAATTGCAAAAAGGCGTCCAATCTACCTACCCAATCTTCCATATACATCACCACGCCTTTCTGCGCCTGCATTTCCGCATAGTCAAGATACATGGTGACAATCCTGTTCAGTCCATCCAGTTCTTTTTCATTGAGATAATTCTTAGCAATACCGACATCTGTTTTTCGGATGGCCCCTTTGGGCGAATTTTTCCAGCTCGTGAGACCCATATTTGGTTTCTCGCCATTTACTCTGTTGTAAATAATTTCTGCCGCAGTTTGGCCGGATATCGCCCAGTGGAGTTTATTTTGCACGGTAGCAAAAAATTGTCTGGTGATTTCTTCGTTTGGATCGTAGTCAGCGCTGCACTGCGCGTAAATGTCGGTGATTTTCTGGTAGAATCTGCGTTCGCTGCTGCGGATATCACGGATACGCGCCAGTTGCTCTTCAAAATAGTCCTTGCCGAAAATGGTATTGGGATTTTTGAGCCGTTCATCATTCATGGCAAAGCCCTTGATGATGTACACTTTGATCACTTGGGTCGCCCAAATGCGAAAGTGCGTTGCCTGCCTTGAATTGACACGGTAACCAACGGAGATAATCGCGTCAAGATTGTAGAATTTAGTGGAATATTTTTTCCCGTCATCGGCAGTTAGTTCCAAAATGGAACTAACTGAATTTTCCTGTAACTCGCCGCTTTCAAAAATATTTTTGAGATGTTTAGTAATAGCCGGTCGTTGCACCCCAAATAAAGCAGCTATTTTATCTTGGGTAAGCCACAAATTTTCATCGCGCAGGAATATCTCCACATTCACCTTGCCATTTGGCGTAGTGTAGAGCAAAAACTCTGTAAATGTGTTCTGTTTTACAATCTGCTTATTTTTTTTCATAATCTTTCTTCTTTCGATTTTTCCATCCTCTGCAACCATTTTCAACCGGTTACATTTTGTAACCGCCTCACTTCCTTTTGCTTGCATTTTCTCCTAAGAATCATCCCCGCCCCTGGCGGGCGGGGAGTGTGGGGCGGGGGCATCTTTTTCATCCAGCATTCGTTTCAGATAACTTTCAACTGACCTTTTCTTTTGAATCGTTTTGGGCATGCATTCGGCCATCAGCGAACAGCTTTCACAACGCTTGGCATAAAGCGGCTTCGGCGTTCGACCCAATGCGATTAACGCATGTGTCTGTTTTGCAATATTTTGCGTTTCCAGACGCAGCGCTTCGTTAAATTCAACATCCAGCCGGCGCCTGGTTTTGCCATAGAAGAGCGCGCCGGCCGAAATATGAGCATTGAGCATTTCTTCCAGACAAAGCGCCTGAGCGCAGAGCTGAACCTTATCGCTGTGATCAGGCTTGGGCTTGCCCCGTTTATATTCAACAGGGAAGGCCTGCCATGTTCCATCAGCCTGTCGGTGATATTCCACAACATCCGCCTTGCCGATCAAACCCAGCCGCAAAGACCGCAATGACGTGCCGCGTTCAATGCGCACATTCCCGCGCGATTCATCGCCTTCCTCATGCACATGCTCATGCATTATCCGGCCTTCGGCGGTCAGGCGATTTTCCGCCCAGACCTGCTCGACATGAATGAGCGCGCACTGCCTTGGGCAAAAGGCGTAATGCTGCAAAGCGGAAAGCATGATGAGATCGTCTGGATTATACATATTGCCTGTTATTACCTAATTTATTACCTAATTTACGAGTTATTACCTAATTTAGCATTTTGTGCCATTTTGCAGATCGCCCCCGGCCAAGACATTCCACAGCGCCTTCAGCCTGCATGTCTTTCAAGATGCGACGGATCATGTCCACACTGACCCCTGGGCAATGCTTATGCAAAGCGGCCACACTGAAATCATCGGAAAAACCGGTTACGGCCTTTCTTACAATTTCAGTCTTTTCGCCTCGGGGTTGCGGCATGTCCCCCAGACGCGCCTCAAATTCCTTGTAAGCGCTCTTAATGATGAAACACAGGAAGTTGATATAGTGCCAGGGATTATGCTTGCCTTCATGCCAGCCTTCAGAACTCAGCTTCAGCGTTTCATAATATCGTTCTTTATTTTGTTCGATGAGACGTTCCAGGCTGATGTATCGGCCAACTTCAATGCCGGCATGATAACACTGTAAAAGCATCAGCAGGCGCGAGACCCTGCCGTTTCCATCCCGGAACGGATGGATGCACAGAAAATCGAGGTTGTATGCGGCAAGGGCGATAAGCCGGTGCATTCCCGTTTCTTTAACCGCATCTTTCCATGAGGCATGCAACTGCTTCATGAATTTAGGCGTTTGCTTTGCCGGAACTGTTCTGAATCTAATGCTGGATGTGCCGTTTGCCCGCTTTTCAATAATGTCGCTGTCTTTCTCTTTATATTGTCCGGCGTCCCAAATTTCTCCGCGTGTCATGATGTGCAGATGTCTGCACGTCTCATCAGAGACAGGCAATCTCGACCCCAGAGAGTGAATCAGATTGAGCGCTTCGCGGTAGCCCCGCACCTCTTCTTCCGACCGGTCTGAAAGAAGTGATTTGCCGAAAATGACCGTGCCGATGCGCTTCTGATCGACCTCAACGCCTTCAATACGGTTGGACGAAACGGCGCTTTCAATCAGGGCATGCTCTTTGAGCGACTTCAACCTCTGCGGCGACTGTTTTGTGTAAAGCTCCTGTTTACCCTTGGATTCGCTGATCTCGGCAAGGTACCAGGACGTCGTCGCGGGGATGGTTTCGAGACCCGATATAAATTGTTTTAAGGTTTTCATATAAATCGCATTACTCCTTGATAAGCCTGCACCATCCGGTAAAATTTCATTCCCCGATACCCGCAGCGGCATCAAGGAAGGTGATGCTTTGGCGTCGGTCATTAGCGCATAATATTAGATATTCACAGCAGCATAATCACCGAACTCTTCTATCTTGATCTTTGGCTGTCCATTATCATCTTTAGGCAGGTTTTCTTTGTCGAGGGATATTTTGTAGCATCCCATATCTCTTGCCTTTTCCGGTCTCTCGACTTTGAAGCCATTTTCTTCTTTGCCAACGAATTCTACCTTGAGACGCTCCAGTGTCTTGTGTACCGCTTCATCGCCATCTTTTGCGGTATTTGTAAAGAATATACCTTTTTGCATAATCATTGATCCAATGGGTCTAGCCGTGCTTTCATCATTAAGAAACAGAGTTTTTAGTGCGTCTTTCAATAACTGCAGGTCTGCGTTAGAAAATCCCGTGCCTTTCTCACCTTCAGCAAGTCTGGCACTGACAGATCCTTTCGCAACATACACCGCAAATGGCACTCGTTTTTTCCGCCCCATTTCTGTCTGCTTTTCCGGTTTATTTTTATCGAATTGTGTCGGGCACACTCGTGTTATCTCGTCGTCTTCAACAATAATAGGAGCAACGCTCTTGGCATATTGAATGCTCACTGGTCCGCGAATCTGGCTGACTTTAGATTTGGTTTTTGTTGTTGTTTTCACCTGTCCTTCTTCGCCAGCGGATTCTGAATCGAATGTCAAAACACCGCCGAATGCCCTTATATCAAAGAACTGTTCGCAGAGACGGCGTTTCTCGTAGTCGGCTTTTTCTTTGTCCGTTTTTAATTTCTCGTATTCTTTTTCTTTCCTAATGATTTCAATCGCATTTTCCACGGTTTTTCTTAGATAAGTCCCAGAGCGTACCCAGATATCATAACCATCCTTGAGTTCTTTCATCATTTCAATTCGGTTTCTAATCTTCCGTTTTAGACATACATCGGTCATAAAACCTTTTCCTGTGTGATCATCCATTCGCGGGCGATTGTCATAACCGGGATCGCCATTAGGATTAGCGTTGTCAACGCTGAAAACAAGGACAAAATCTACACGACTCGCAATTGTTTTTTTTGAAATATCTTCGTTCATCTTTATAATCCCTTTCTATGTTAATGGTTAGTCTGTGCTTCAGTATCATTACCATGAATGCTGTCTTTTTTTTCTTTCGACTTCAAATCACTACGCTGATGCCAGTAACCCAATACAAAAGAAAACTGATCCACACCCTTTTCGGGTAACACTTCCCCTTGCGAATTATCACTGTCATACAATTTAACCTTGTTGAATATTTCCTCAAAACATTCATCGTTTGCCTTGGATATATCTTTAGCATAGCAGAGACAATTTTTATAAAGCTGTACCAGCGTTTGTCTTGGCCTACCAATTGCGGCCGTGAACAATTTGTCAGAGAATGTTGGCCCCCAGTTTCTCCCGCGTTTCTGAATGTTCTCGCACAGCGCAAACAATCGCCCGGCAAGATAACCAGCGTCGGTCATATTAATATCAAGTCCCATTCCATAACCCTCCTTTTCCTGATTTGCTGTTAAATAGTGTCTGGCACAACCTGCCGCTATGGCAAGTAATGCCAGATATTCCGTACGTTTCTTTTCCGACCGTTCAAGATGTTTGTCTTTAATTGCTTTCTGCATTACTAATCGACATATATCTACAGGTAGCGGGCGACCAGCCACAATGACTTCAATAATCTCTCGGTTCCACACTAGTCGCGGCTTCTTCTCCGACTTAATCCCGGCAGCGGAAAGAATATCCATCAATGAAGGGCAGAACTCACGGGCTTCGTCGTTTCCAGTGATATACTTCGGAGGGATCAATATCTTTGTTTTAGTGACAAACTTACTGGCATTATCATCGAGAAGTCCCATAGTTCCTACATAGCTGCCAAGTAGTGCATGCCGACCATGCTGACGCAAGAGGATTGAAAGCAAATAGAACCGCTTGTCGCGATATTCGGCTTTCTGACCATTTCGGAAACGTTGTATAGCTTTAAGTAAGTCGCCAGTATCTGCCAGAACTTTTCCTTTTTCTCCTTTTGCCTTGCCTCGCGTGAACACACTTTTTTCATCTTGTGACTTAACAAGCGCATGGGCACACATGTCCAGCTGTTGGTCATCAGATTGTCCCTGGTCAATCCAAATGCAACTAACTGAATCTCCGAATTTTACCGACGAGTTTTCGATCAACCAATCTAACGCCTTTGCGTATTTCTCAGCCTCTTCAAATCCGATCTGCGCAGGAAGCGCGCTGCCATCAGTTTCTTCTTTCTTGTTGTCGGTATTTTCTTCATCCCGACTTTTCTTGGGTTTCTTTTCGTTGCTGCCATCTGCTGTCTCTTTTCTTTTGCCCGGTTTCCCTCGATACAACGGACTCAAATGGCCACAATAGGTTGCAACATTATTGAACGAAACGAGGCTTGCCCCTTTAATCTTGGGATGGAGTATTCGTGCTGGTTTTTGCTGCCCATCTAGCAGGCTTGTAATCCACCATTCGTTCTTGGTTTCCTGAAAGGCTTTCCATTCCATCTTTACATGATTAAAAGAATTTATCGGTTTTCCTGATTCACCCAATCGTTGGACCACCCAGCGGATCTTTGCCGTTGATGCTGTGCGTTGCCATTTCTGTTGGTCTTTCTCGAAAAGTTTTGCACCTTTCCCGTCGATGATCTTATCTTGCAGCAACTTTTCCACGGCTATCCATAATTTAGCGCGTTTTGCATCATTGCAGAGACAATCATAAACCAACTTAACATCGTTAAGTGTTTCGGGATTGTGATTATAGAAATCTTTTAACTGGTTTAGATAGGCGCATCTGCGGGCTTCGTCTGGTGGCTGTTTGACTTCCTTCGCCTTTTTCGTCCCCTTGTGAACGGTTCGCTCCAATTTTACTTTTTTCTGAATCTGTTTTTCAGTCGCAAACTTACCGAATATCCACTTGGCATTATCAACTATACCATGCGGGGATTCATTCCCAACTGCACGGCTGGAAGATTTCTCAGTAACTGGACAGTCCAAGTCTATGCAGGGTTCTTCTTTGGTATTTTTCTTATTACTCTGCGTATCTTTCGGTTTGCCCAGCCAGTTTAGGTGGAAAGAACCATCTGATTTTAAAATAATATCTATCCAAACCTTCATCTCAGCGAAATATGGATCTGGCACTTTTTCATTGCATCTTTTGAGTGTATCGTATTGCCTGACAAGTTCAGCAATCACTGTTTGGCCCTCCTTTCAAACTGCTGTCGTATAAGATTTGCTTTATCGCCTGGATGCGGATATTTGAGAACACCATCACTAACTGTAGCCCGGCAAAAGATAGGCGTATCCGATCCGTCTGAGTCGGCACCCCACTCCCATCCGTGAAACATCAAGCCAACATCATAGTCCAAACCCTTTTGTCCATTTTCTCTCCATCTCACCTGCTGTTTCTTTACAAAATCATTAAACGGCACATTGACAGGTTCGGCAA
The DNA here is from genome assembly GCA_002840565.1 of Deltaproteobacteria bacterium HGW-Deltaproteobacteria-12. GTDB lineage: Bacteria > Desulfobacterota > Syntrophia > Syntrophales > Smithellaceae > MVRV01. Next base: position 59,878 of record PHBK01000024.1, read on the forward strand.
TAGCAGAGCATTCTCTTGTCCCAAGATAAACATCTCGACGACCTCCAGCGGATAATGATCTTTCAAAAATGCACATATGCTTTTGCAGGTTTTCATCTTCCGGCACGTTCCCTGACCATTCAAAATGTGCCTCAATGATATAATGGACATTACGGAGGTATGTCTGCATTTTCTGCATTCTACGTTCATGTGAGATAAATGGTCTTTGAGTTATGATCTGATCCTTCACTTCATTCACCATGATGTTCTGGAAGCTTATTGGATTTAAAATAAGCACCCGTCTTGGCACCCAGTAAAAAGTTGGTTTCGCGTATATCGATCTTAAAACACCGGCAAGAGCACCAAACGTCGGTACAGGATAGGTGAAACGTTCTATCCGAAGATCTTGCCGCGTAAACAACGCCTTTTCGGCGCGAAGGCTAAAGACTACTGGTGGTGATTCTTTTCTCATAAAATATAATCCTCCACTGAGAGTTCATTGGGGCCAATAAGGCCTGTTTCATTATAGTGTTTAGCGTCTGCCAGAACAAGCCAGCCACTTTTTGTCGTAGTAATAATTGATTTGAACTTCGTTAATGAATCTTTAAAAACCTGTACGGAGTACCTACTTGCCGTTTTGTAATCATCAAATCCAAGCATCCCGCCTTTGATTAGTTTTTCACACAATAATTTCCCAACATCGCCATATGGCACAAGGATCGAAACGGCGTCCTTTTCAATAAAATGAAACTCATCTGAAATTGTTGCAAAAGGCACATCTGCGCCTTCCTCAAGTCGTCTTGGTGATACAAGGCGGGTAATGATACCTTTTGTGTCCATTTCGTCTGAACGACTCCAGTAAAGCCTTTGGAAGTATTCCTCTACCGCTTTGAGTCCAATGGGCTCTTTTTCAGCCTGCGTAAGTGCAGCATCTCCGGCAAGGGCAGAAATAGTATTTATCCCTGTTCGCTTTGCCTCGGCAATATCTCGGAGGTTCCGGAGATTCTCCTCTGCGTTAAAATAATACACTTGACCAGGATTTGACATCTTGCCTTCACGGTTACATCGGCCCGCCGCCTGAGCAATTGAATCAATCCCTGCCATGGCACGGAAAACAACATCAAAATCGAGATTAACACCAGCTTCAACAAGCTGTGTACTGATAACAATGGGTGCTTTCGTTCCTGTCTTACGGCAATAGGTAGTCAGTAGTTTGATAATTTCGATGACATCCTTTCTGTGCTGTGGACACATGCTCGTTGATAAGTGCCACAACCTAGCCGACAATATTTCATTCTTTTTCAACTCTTTGAATGCTGCCTTGGCGGTTGGCTTCGTATTGAAAATACATAGTACGCTTTTCATTACATTGGCTTTTTTTATTACCTGAGATGCTATGTCAGTAACGGAGAGCGGTTCCTTGGCATCAATTGGCTGAACTTGAACACGATTAAGTGCGATGAAATGCTTCTCAGGAGCTGTGATTATGGGGCGTATATTCTTAACACCAATCCTATGATTATCTTGTGAATCTGCATCAAGTCGCCTAGAATCCAGCAACGGTTGCGTCGCCGTGCAGAAGACAACGGTGCAGTTGTGATTTGTCACAAGTTCCTCTAAAGCCCAGGTAACCGCCTTAAGATAACGAATGGGAACTGTCTGCGCCTCATCAAGAATGATGACTGCCTGCCGGATTGCATGCAGGCGTCGGCATCTGCTGGGCTTGGCCGTATAAAACGATTCAAAGAAGTGTACGCTTGTTGTCACTACGAGGGGACTTTGCCAGTTGTCAGCAAGCAATTCACTCTCAGGTGTTTCTTTTTTGGGTTCCATATTGCTGTGGTGCTCAAGCACATTGAAATGCCCACTGTCATCATCCAATGCTTTGCGAAACTCATCTGCATTTTGATCGATGATGGTCGTGTAAGGCATCACGTATATGACTCTTCTCATCCCATACGTGTTTGCATGGTGCAGGGCGAACCGCAAGCTGGCAAAAGTTTTTCCTCCGCCCGTTGGAACGGTTAAATCAAAAAAACCCGGTGTACTTGATGCGGCATGCTTGCACTGCTCCGATACTTCTCTGCGTACCTTATTGACATTCCCATTCGAAGGAAGCATTTCCAGATAATCCTCTAGCTTTTTCAATAAGACAGGTAATGTGTCATTCTTTATCGATATTCGAGTTTCCCATTGTTCACGATTGCCAGCCTTTTCTGAATCAAGCCGGTCTGCATCTACGAGAGAGCTGAAAAGCATTCTTATGGCAAATTGGAGGGAATAGGCATCTCGCCCGGATATATAGCCGTCAGAATCAATCCACTGGCATATATGATCGAGATTTTCCTCAGATAAAAGCAATTTACCCAAGCAATCTACTTTTTCTAATATTTCTGGCTCAATATTATCGAGGTACGGATCAACTTTTTTTGCTAGGCGGTTTTCAAGTGATGCACCTTCACCGACAGAAATGCTATTTAACAAACCAGCATGGTGGCCTACTATACAATGTGAAATCATGCGTGCAATTAATTGCGCAATCCTCTTAATTTCAGCATCATTGCTTTGCTCTGCCCATTTGCATAATTGACTTAATATCCATTGCGCCCCAGCGGATGAATGGTCTGGTTTATTCTCGCCAAAGTTTGATCGAACGTGGTCTTGGAATGCTTCTGAATACTTGCCAATATCATGGAGTACGCCAGTAAGTTCGCCACATACATCGTTTTCTGTCAAAGCACGGAGTTTATTACCGACACCAAGCAGGTGATTTACAAGATCCTGTTCCTCTCGTGCGATATATCTCATAAGTAATTTTGCCTTTCAGTGGTGCGATAAACAATTTACAAAATTCAAGGTCGTTGTCCCTTATCAGGCCATAGACCAGCAAGATAGCCCCAATCGCCTGCTCCAAATGCGCTGGTAAATTCTTTTGCCTGTTCTGCGGTTTTTTTCAGATGCTCTTCCAGCGGCTGCCAGTCGGCGGGTGGTTTTCCGGGTAAGGTGTGGGCGAAATATTTCATGTTTCCTCTCACTTCCGAAACTCCTTGTTTCCGGGGACACGTTCCGATCCCTTCGGGCTTCCGGAACATGTCCCCGTTCTCCCGGTGGGACATATGATGTCCTACATATAAAGATTTTTCAGTTGCCGCCACAGCATTTTTTATATTTCCGGCCGCTTCCGCAAGGGCACAATTCGTTGCGGCCGACTTTTCCGGCAGGACGGGAGCCTTGTTCCGGAGCACCCGGAAACATCTTTTTATGCAGCTTTTGACCGTGTTCCCGGATGATATCAACACACACAGGCAACATGCCAAACAGAATATCTTCCATCTCTTCGTCGGTCTTGTTTGTATGACCGGGCAAAGCTTCAAAGATTCCATCCCTTTCCTCAGGTATGGCGATGGCTGTTACGATGCAACATGAATTAATCAAATCTTTGATTTCTTCCGGCATTGCATCATCATTTTTGTTTGTATGGTCTTCAGACATTTCCCATAAGTGCGGCCGCAGGGAGAGAGCCAAAAACAGGCCATACGCCCATCCCTCAACCAGTTCAAAATCATCATCAGTTATCTTACTATAGTCAAACGGAAATTTAAGCCTGCCCTCGTTATAGTCCTTCATTATGCGGTTGTAGGCAGCCATAAGATGACCAATGCATTCCTGAGCGTTTCTTTCGTCGTCAAATAAAGGCCCGTCCTTGCCGAAAACAACGGGAAACCATTCGCTGGGCATGATTGGTTCCGGAGTCACAGCCAGGCCGAAAAGAAATCCATGCAGTTCTTCCAGATAAAGGCTGGCTTCGCAATCCGCAACCTGGGACAGAGTATAATCCAGATTTTTCGCTTCTGCTGCTGTAAACATTTTCATGGTATCACCTTTTCACCCCGCTAGAGACAGGCAGTGTTTTAGCCAATTCTTCAGATAGCGCTTGCCCATCCCTGTTCTTAGATATTTCTCCTTTACAAAAGCCTCTGTTCTATTAAGTGAGGCCTCGTAATATATTACTACCACTCTATCCCCATAGCGTGTCCGATGAGAAAATATATTCGATTACTTCCGCATGATACGCACACTCGCTGCATTGCTGCAGAATTTATCATTGATAAAACATCATCTGGTTAAAATCTCCCCTTGCCCCTCTTTGCCAAAGAGGGGAATTGCTATTTAAGGTCATCCATTAATTTAGCTATCTGTTCCGGGGCGGGCAGCTCTTTTCTGAGCGCAACAGGCAGTTTCGATACTATTTGATATTTTGCAACGCCGATGGGTTTTCGACTTTGGCGTAATGCATACTCGACAATCGTTTGGTTTTTGTCTTTGCACAAGATGATGCCGATTGAGGGATTTTCACTTTTCTCTTTGACTGTTTCATCCAGCGCCGTCAGATAAAATTGCATTTTGCCGACATACTCAGGCAGAAATTTCCCCGCTTTAAGTTCGATGGCCACCAGGCATTTCAAACGGCGATGGTAAAGCAGAACATCAATGAAGAATTCATTGCCGTCAATTTCCAGCCGGAATTGATTGCCGGCAAAAGTAAATGCGCCGCCCATTTCAACAAGAAAGCGGTTGATGTTATTCATCAGCGAACGCTCCAGTTCTATTTCACTGTGTTCATCGCCCAGCTCCAGAAAGTCAAAGGTGTATTCGTCTTTCACTGCCAGCTTGGCCTGATTCTTGATTTTCGTTGGCAATGCTTTATCGAAATTGGTCTGGTTTAGAAGAGTTTTTTCATAAGTTTGATTATCAATATGGTGGATCAGAACATTTTTAGTCCAGCCCATGCGGCGGGTCATGCGGATATAGAATTCGCGTTGAAGATCGTCTTTGCACTGCAAAATGATGATGTTATGGGTCCAGCCTATTTCTCTCACTAATGGTGAGAGTTTTTCATTGCCTGCATATGTCTGATAAAATTGCTTCATCCGCCACAGGTTTTGTGAGGAAAATCCTTGAATGCCCGGAAATTCCTTTTGTAAATCAGCTGCCAGTTTTTCAACAACCGATTTACCCCATCCTGCTTGTTCCTGCCGCTCAACAATCATTCTGCCGATATCCCCGTAGAGGTCAATGAGTTCTTTATTAACGGCCTTCAGCGCATCATATTGCGCCTTGCGGATTCTGTCTTTAGCGGAATTCAAAAGCTGGATATATGTTTTTTGATCGGCAACTTTTGTCATTTCACCCTCCAATTTTTACCAACTATGATCTCACCTCTCCTCTTCCATAGCGTGTCCTACAAGAATATTTTGTGTGCCTGTAAAAAATATTTACTTGTTGCTATTTATTCACAGACACTTGTATCATGCTTCCTGGATTCCCCAGTCAAGCCGGGGAATGACAAAAAGGGTGTAGAAATCATTATGAGACCATTATTGCTATAAAAATGCACCCAGTTCTTTTAAACATTCGTCGATACCCGTTACGCGTGCACCGCTTGCTATAGGATAGCCCAAATCGATCATCGGGCAAACAACCCGGTTGTTTTCATGATTAGTGCCAGTTCCGTCCAGGTAAACGACATCAATTCAATATAATTAACAAGTGTTGATTTGCCGCATTGCCGCGGCCCGATCAATGCTGTAAAGGGGTTATGGTTGAGGGATTGCTGTAATTCGTTTGCTGCGTATCGGTGAATATAACTTTGCATATTGTCACCACCAGTTACAATTTACAAAGATAATACCATAAAAAAATATACTTGGATTTGGGGACACGTAACAAGTACAAGTCCCTAAATTCTCAAGCGGAGAGAGTGAGTTAATGATGTTTACGACGGCTGATTAATAGCCGAGAGCTGCCAGGAATTGCTTCCCACCGGACGTGTATATGTCCAGAATTCTTCGAATTTAACCGGTTCTGTTTTACTGCCGGAGATTACGTTGCCTGTTGTTTCATCCGTAGTATAATCCAGCAGGTTGGCCGTAAACCTCACGGTGACAAAGTCCTTGCCTGCTTCCTGCCAGACTTCGCTTAACTCTACCTGCCGCACGGCGATGTTTTCCAGACGGTTGATCTGTTTTTTCTTCTTGAGATCGTCGGCATCGCCCTGGATGATACCGTACATTTCAGATGTCAACATGTTGCGAACTGATGACATATCGCGGTTAGCCCAGGCCCCCTGCACTTTGAAAAAGGCATCCATGCATTGATCCTTGAATTTCTGCTCGTCAAAAGACGCATCCATCTGCCGGATGTGGCTGATCCCGGCGGCAATTTCCGATACCCCCGCCGGCGATCCGTAAGCCGGCGCAAAACCTGATTGCTGAGGCTGCGGCATCTCTGCCGTGCGATAAGCAGCCGGACCGGCCGTCGCTTCCGCTTCCCGCCGTCTCCTTTTAATGTACCACCAGATGCCGTAAAGAATGCCGCCGATCAGGATGATTTCAAACAGGCCGATTCCCCCGCCGCCGACTCCATCACCGCTGCCGAATCCCAGGCTCCGGAAAAGCATCCCGCCGATCATGCCGCCGACAATTCCACCGGCTATGCCCCGCATAAAGCCGCCGCTCTGCGACGGAGCCGCCTGCTGAGCAGGTGCCGGCGCCATCCGGGATGGGCTCGACGGCGCGGCCGACGGAGAACTGGGTGCTGAATAAGAACGCGAGCCGCGGCTGCCGAAAGATCGGCTTCCGCCGGCGCGGGCGTAAGCGTCAAGCTCCAAAATGTAAGTTACAAAAAAGAACAGGCTGAATACCATCAACCCGTATTTGATCCATCTGCTGGAAAACATATTTCTATCCTTGGTTTTTTGTTTTATTTTCTATCCTATTGAAAGATGCTGTTCTTGTCAATGTTATTCCCCGGGCCATCATTGCCTGATAATTATTAAATTATTTCGATATATTAGCATATACCATTTTCCCGTCCTCCGTCGGCGGCTGCATCGGAATTACCTATTGTCATTACTACAAGTCAGCTGGTGGATGTTGATATCTTTAAGCTTTTTCCTGTCACTTGTCACTCGTGATGAAGTCATAAAAACGGACTTTTTACGAGACCATCACCCGTTACTATTCAGTGCAAAGAATCAGCCATATCAGGGCTCTCAGAGAGATCCATCTAATTCTTCAGCCACGGACGCTTTGCAATACCGGCAGCGCTGTGCACCCCGGAAAAGCGGTTTTCCGCAGTGAGAACAATGATAGCGCTCGCATACCGACCGCGCCCACTCTATGCTCCCTGCTTCATCACCCTGCTCCTTTACTTTCTCCCGCCAGATGGGAATTGTATTTTTCATAACTCTTTTACCCGTGGCAAAGCCGAAATTTTCGATATGGCTGCAAGGCCACTCCCCGCATTGATGACAGGAATAGTATCCTTTGGCTTTTACGCAATCCCTGATTGAACAAGTCTTGCAATAAACATACAAGTTCTCCGGCGGATCAGGCTGCATACAACCCAGACATTCTGTCTGTTCCGGCGCTGTCCCGTAAAGTGCTCCCATTGTTGCCTTGAATTTCTCGTTGGCATCCCTCGTGGAGATATAAACGCCGCAGGAACCGCAGTATAATCCGCAGGGCGCCATCAATGACTTATTGCGTATTTCATCTTCTTTCCAGCCTTCCATGTTTCCCTCCTTTGTTCCCGTCCAACTAGACCTTTATTTTTCTTAGTTCCGGTTGCGGATGCTGCCGGTAAAAAATGACTATGTTGCCGATAATGCCGACAACCTCGCTTTTCGTCGCTGCGGTAATTTCGGCCGCTATTTCCTTCTTCTCTGCCTTGAATTCCAGAAACTTTACTTTAATCAATTCATGATCTTTCAGGGCGGCATCCACGGATGCTATTAATTGCCCGCTGACACCGTTTCTGCCTACCATCACCACCGGTTTTAAATGATGCGCCAGAGAGCGCAGATATTTTTTAGCCGAGCCTTTGAGTTTTTCCATTAGTTCCTTTTTCCCTTAAAAATTATATTTATTTTTTATTGATATATCATACTCGGGACGCGGACGGTATAATTTTGATTGCCCGGAAAAAATACAATCGCCCCTATCTTTCCTTTATTCTTGACAAATCGCCGCCTTTTTCTTACTGTATAAAACAAAACATAACGGGAATAAAATTCCATGAAAAAATCACCGGCAAGTTCCCCCGTTGTCTCCGAAAAGAAAAAGATCAACCTGGCATTGCAGGGCGGCGGCGCACATGGTGCTTTTACCTGGGGCGTGCTGGACACCCTGCTTGCTGATGAGCGCCTGGAAATTGAAGGAATCGTCGGCACCAGCGCCGGAGCGGTAAACGCGGCAATTCTTGCCTACGGCCTGGAAGCGGGCGGAAGGGAAAAAGCCCGGGAACTGCTGGACCGGTTTTGGAAATTCAACTCCCAATACAGCCAGTGCTCTCCTTTTCAACCGACGGTCTGCGACATAATATTCGGCGGCAAGGGGTCAATGGAATATTCTCCCGCCTGGCAGATGTTTGCAACTTTTTCACGCATGCTTTCTCCCTATCAGTGGAATCCCCAAAACAATAATGTTTTTAAAGATATGCTCAAAGAGCTGATCGACTTTGCACACCTGCAGAAAGCACGCAACACCAAGCTTTTTATCTGTGCCACCAACGTACTAACCGGCCGCCTGAAAGTTTTTGAAAATCGTGAAATTACGCCGGAAATGATTCTGGCTTCCGCGTGCCTGCCTTACCTGTATCAGGCTCCGGAAATCAACGGGGAGTATTACTGGGATGGCGGTTATATGGGCAATCCGCCTATTTTCCCCGTTATTTATAATACGGATTGTCATGATGTCTTAATTGTCCAGATAAATCCCATCAACATTCCCGAAGTTCCGCAGAGCGCCAATGCAATATTCGACCGGATCAACGCCTTAAGCTTCAATTCCAGCTTGATGCGCGAAATGCGGGCGATTCATTTTGTCACTTCTTTAATTGAAAAAGGTGAGCTTGATCCGGCCAAATACAAGCTAACCTACATTCACACGATCGACGCCGAAGAAGAAATGGCCAGACTGTCCGCTTCGAGCAAAATGAATCTGGACATGGAGTTTCTGCAATATCTATTTGACACCGGCAAAGAAAAAGCCGCCGAATTCCTCCAGAATCATTACGATAAAATCGGTAAAAAATCTTCCACGGATGTGGCGGCAAAGTTTTTCTGATTGTTTGCTCCTTTCTCCTAACTTCATGAGCCTGATTGAGCAAATGTTATTGCTTTCAGGAGGCAGCGTAAATGGAATATTTGCTGGTAAAGCATCCGGACGACCGGGAAGTTTTGATCGACGCAACTGTTCAGGGCCGCACTAATAAAACCATTGAAGTGGAAAAAGGCACCCACATCATTTCTTTAAAATCACCTCCGCAGAATTTCCGTCCCCGGCAAAAGAAGATCAAGCTTGCCGGAACTTCACCGCTTGCACCCAGGGAGGTGAAATTTGCCCAAAAACAGCGGGTTTAATCCCCAAAGCAAGCTTTGGAAACAATTCGCGAGTTGGCTGCGGAGTATTATACCCTCCGCCGTGCGGGATTGTTCGACTTACAAATTTCAACCTGTGACCTCGCGTAACCTTCAGGTTATTAGGTTATGCACTGCGCTTTTGAAATTGGAGTCTCACAATAAACTTTACCTGTGCCTGGTCTTATTTATTACGGCGACAGTTTTCATCGGCTGTGCTCATTATCCGCAAAACCAGCCACTCGAATCAGCACCGGTAACCGGCACTCATGATTTTGGCCGCCTTAACTCACCGGAAAACTCTGATGAAACTTTTGTTGTGCTCACCTTCTCCGGCGGCGGCACGCGTGCTGCGGCCCTGGCTTACGGTGTCCTGGCCAAATTGCAGGAGACCCGGATTGATAAAAACAGGAAGTCGCTGCTCGATGAAGTTGATGTGATTTCGACCGTATCCGGCGGATCATTTACCGGCGCTTATTACGCTCTTTTCGGCAACAGGATTTTTGCCGAATTTAAGGATAAATTCCTCTACCGGGATCTGGAAGCGGAGCTGCTCCGGAAAATGTTCAACCCGGTCAACTGGTGGCGTCTGGCTTCCCCCTATTTCAGCCGTATAGATCTTGCCGCCGAAATTTACGATGCAAGTATTTTCGAGAGTCAGACATACGGCACGCTGGCGCAAAGGTCCAAAAAACCATTCCTGATCGTCAATGCCACCAATCTTTACCAGGGCGCCCGCTTCGAATTTACCGGCCGGCAGTTTCGCTATCTGGGTTCCGACATCAACTCCTATCCGGTTGCCCGCGCCGTGGCCGCATCTTCCGCTTTTCCGTTTCTGCTCTCGCCGGTCAGTCTGGTTAATTACCCCTATCCGGCGGAAAAAAAGATCACCCTGCCGGATGAAATGGCGGCCGGGGATTACCGGACTAATAAACGCCGTTACTATGCCGCCTGGAATAATAATATCTACGCGGATGAGAAAGAGCATCCTTATGTCCATCTGACGGATGGAGGTCTGGCCGATAATTTAGGCCTGAGGGCTGTTTACGATCTCTATGTCCGTGAAGAAATCCGCGCTAAAATCAATAACGGTAAAATTAAACGCCTGCTGATAATTGTCGTCAACGCCAAAGCGGCGAAAAGAGAAACATTCGATAAAAATGAAGTGCCTCCCGGTCTGACAACCGTAGCTTACAAAACTGCCACCGTTTCCATGGACAACTACTCTTTGGATACGGTGGAAGTATTCACCAATTTGTTCAATGAGCGGATCAGGGAGCAGCAGAATATCGAGGCCTGTCAACAATTCCTTGACCGGCAGGCCAAAGACGGCTACAAAATCCCCTCGCTGGCCGGTGGAAATTTAAAGCTTTATGTAGCGGACTTGTCTTTCGACGATCTGGCCGAGCCTCAGCTGCGGGATTATTTTAACAGTCTGCCGACATCTTTTAAACTGTCGCCGGAACAGGTGGATAATCTGATTGACATTGGTGGTAAACTGCTCGATCAGCATCCGGAATTTCAAAAATTCCTTGCCGACAACACTAAATAAAAAAGGATAAAAGGTAAAGAAAATGAATATTTATTCAAGAATTCCCTTCCGGTTGCTTCTTGCCGCCGTTTTTCTATTTCTTCTTGCCGGTAACTCTTTTGCCGCCGCGGAAAGAGGCAAAGGCATTGCGAAAAGCATACTGCCCCGGGAATTGAAAAACATTACCATCAGTAAAGATTTCCTGGATTCCAAAGAAAAAGAAGCGGCCGTCATTCAGGCGATGGAAGGAACTGTTGTGGTGGAAAGGCCGGAGGCAAAGCAGGCTTACTTCGCCGCGAAGGGTGATAAGCTTTTTGCAAAGGATGTTATTTACACTCTCAAGAAATCACGCTGCAAATTCCAGCTCATCACGGAAGATACGGTTTCTCAGGGTGAAAATACCCGCATCAGCATAAAAGAATTTCTGGATGACCGGGAAAACAGCTCCAAATCATCGCTCTTCGGCATGATCAGGGGAATGGCTATTTTCACCACCGTTCATACCTCCCGTTACTTCCGACGGTCCCTGCAGGTCGAAACGCCGACGGCAGTCAGCGGTGTACGCGGCTCCAAATTCGGCCTGCAGGTCAAGGCTGCAACCGGCAAATCAACTGCGGCCTTACCATTGCTTCTCGCTGATAACTCCGCTAATAGTTTTATCTATTTAGCCGCAATCGAAAAAACGGATACTGTCACAGTCGTACACGGAATGGAAGGTAAGGTGGAGATTAAATCCACCAAAGATAATAATATTCAGTTTCTCAATCCCGGGGAAAGCATTGAGGCGACATTCAAAGGCCTGGGCAAAGTGTTTGAAACTCCGGCTAAAGCTATAGAACAATTTATGGGTTCGGTAGAAATTAAACTCGATAAAGTGGGCAAAGATCTGGATAAAAAAGGCAAAGTAGTGGAAAAAAAGATGGAAAAACAGATAAATGTCATCAATCGATTCGGAAAAAGCATCGAAGATTTGGAGAAGAAATTAGGCACTAAAAAGGAAGAATAATCCGGCTAACTATAATCCCAGATTACGCAATAGAGAAATAATTTACAAAAAAACAGTCTTTGCAAGGAACGAAGTGACAGCCTGCCCGGCGCATGAAACTGTGTCACAATAGGTGAAATTGTCATTTTATGTCCTCCGCTGGCGGAGGTGTCACGTAGTGACGGAGGTGGACTAAGTAGTGCCAAGGTGTAACTTATGTATATTATGGCCACTTCAAAAATATCCACCCCCCTTACCCCCGCCAGCGGGGGATATTACGATAGACTGCAATCAGCAGTTGTCAATTATGACACAGTCTCGAATGCCTGGGAAGCAATCTCATATAATCAATTACTTAGATTGCTTCGCGGAGCCTGCACTGAGCGTAGCGAATGTGCTCGCAAGGACAATGTTTATTATTCGTAGCTAATCCTTTATGCCCTATTGCGTAATCTGGGATTAAAACATTTATCGCTGAAAACAACAGCAAACGGAGGGGAAAATGAACCAGCCGCTGATGAAAAACAAAAAAGGCCTTATCCTGGGTGTTGCCAATCAAAGCAGTATTTCCTGGGGTGTTGCCCAGGTTCTGGCCCAAAACGGCGCCCAGCTGGCCTTCACCTATCAAAATGAAAAAACCGGCAAATATGTTATTCCCCTGTTTCAATCAGTCGGAAGCAAATTTTATGAAATTCTGGATATTACCGACGACGGAAACATTCAGTCCGTTTTTGACAAGCTCCGGGAACATTGGCAGGGCGAGCTTGATTTTATCGTTCACGGCATCGCGGGCGGCCCCGGCAAAGGGGAACTGTCCAATGGTTACATCCAGACTACCCGCGAAGGGTTTGTCAATTCCATGCTGATCAGCGTATATTCGTTTACGGCGGTTTTAAGGGAGGCGGCGGGAATGATGAAAGGGCGCAACGCCGCGGCTTTGACCATGTCTTATTACGGCTCGGATAAGGTTGTGCCGCATTATAACGTCATGGGTGTGGCCAAAGCCGCACTGGAATCCAGCGTTCGTTATCTGGCAGCCGACCTCGGCACGCAGGGCATTCGCGTCAACGCCATTTCTCCCGGCACAATTCGTACCAGAGCCGCAAGCGGCATCGGAGATTTTGAAAATCTGGCCCGCTTCACGGAATTAAATTCACCCATGCACCGCGGAGTAACACAGCAGGAAGTGGGGCAGGCAGCCCTGTTTCTTCTCAGTGATTTAGCCAGTGGAGTTACCGGCGAAATACTCTACATTGATGCCGGTTATCACATTATGGGATATACAATGAACTGCGTGGAACCGGAAAAATGAAATCCAGAAAAAAAGTAAGAGAGGGAAAAATATGATATCGCGTATCGACCATGTTTCAATAGCGGTGAAAGATCAGGAAAGGGCTGAGCATTTTTTTCGTGACATTCTGGGAGCCGTTGCCGGCGCCGGGGCAGGCGATCCGTCATCCAAATTTTTCTGGCAGCTCTTTTCTCTGGGCGATCTGTCCCGGCTGGAGATCATTTCACCCACAGGAGAGGGAAGTTTTTTGGATGGTTTTCTGAACGACAGGGATGGAGGTGTCCATCATATCACCCTTCAAACACCCGACATCCGCAGGGCGATGGCCCATCTTGAGGCGCAAGGCATTCCCTTCTTTGGCTACAACGAATATCCCGGAGGCGTATGGAATGAAATCTTCATTCATCCCCGTCATGCTTTCGGTGTGCTGATCCAAATCGCGGAATTCGAAGCATCAGATTGGCTCTCTGAGAAGGTAAAATTTCCCCCGGAAACTAAATGGCAAGTCCAGAAAACAGAAACCGGAGCAATCCTCACATTTGCCCATCCCGGTGGAGGCAAGGTTTCGTTGAAAATGGATCGTGAAGAGTTAAAGAAACTGGCAGCGTCGCTGGAACAGGCTTCTGTGTAAAAAAATTCTTTTTGTGCTGCACAACCAGCCAATCTCGATAAAGATGCAGGATTTTAAATGGTCTCCATGATGTTCTTTTCATCAATAATTGTGTTATGTAGAATAATGAAGGCAGAGGGTATATCTGTTTAACAGCAGAAGAATTTCATTTACATGATTATCTAATAATTTTAACATATTCCAAAGAGGACATCTTTGATGATACACGCTATGATTAAGGCTACTTCAAAAGTGATAAAAGAAATGCCTTGGTGGCAGAAGGAACCAGAATATTATCTTTCAATTTTGATACTGATGTGTATAATAACTTCTAGCGTACACATAGGAGGCAGGAAATGAGAACAAACGTAGTCATAAATGATAATCTTATGGCATCAGCGCTGAAGGTTTCCGGCTTTAGAACGAAAAAAGATGCCATAGAAGAGGGATTGAAACTGCTGATCCAAATGAATAGCCACAAAGAAATCAAACAGTTTCGAGGAAAGCTGAAATGGTCCGGCAATCTCAACGAAATGAGGACGGACAAATGATTCTCGTTGATTCTTCCGTCTGGATCGACTACTTCAACGGTAATCAAACATCTCAAACGGACTGGCTCGACTCTTCACTTGGAAATACACCCATCGTAATCGGCAATCTTATCCTGACGGAAGTTCTCCAGGGGTTTCAGAATGAAAAGGATTTTAAGATAGCCAGGGATCTTCTTTTGAGAATTCCATTCATGTCAATGGGGGAAAAGACTTTAGCGATAGAGAGTGCTATGAATTATAGGCTTTTGAAGAAGAAAGGTGTTACGGTAAGGAAAACAATAGACGTTATTATTGGAACATTCTGCATAAACAACGAGCTAACACTCTTACATTGCGACCGTGATTTTGATCCTATGGTCAAATATTTAGGTTTGAAAATAGTAAAAATATAACAACAGCAATACACCCGATCGTTTTTCTCCGGGTGATTTTTTCGTTGCACCTTATTACCAGATAAATTTATTTACTATAGTCGTAGAATCCCCGGCCTGATTTGCGTCCCAGATAACCGGCGTCAACATACTTTTTCAAAAGCGGGCAGGGGCGATATTTGGAATCGCCGAATCCTTTATGCAGAACATCCATAATGGCATAACAGGTGTCCAGGCCGATCAGGTCAGCCAGCGCCAGCGGCCCCATGGGATGGTTCATGCCGAGCATCATGATATCGTCGATGGCCTTGGGTGTTCCTACTCCTTCGAACAAAGCGTAAACCGCTTCATTAATCATGGGCATTAATATTCGATTGGAGATAAAACCGGGAAAATCATTGCATTCCACGGGAATCTTGCCGAACTGCTTGCTCAAGGCCTCCGTGGTATCATATGTTTCCTGGGAGGTGGCCAGTCCCCGGATGATTTCGACCAGCTTCATTACCGGTACGGGATTCATGAAGTGCATGCCGATGACCAGTTCGGGGCGGCGGGTGGCGCCGGCTATTTTCGTAATCGGAATCGAAGACGTATTGGTGGCCAGTATCACTCCCGGCGGACAGATTTCATCAAGTTTGCGGAATATATTCAGCTTCAGATCTTCCTTCTCCACCGCGGCCTCCACCACGAAATCCGCGTCTTTCATATCTTCCAGATTCGTGCTTTTCCTGATCCGGCCCAGGATTTCCGCCTTCTGTTCAGCAGTCAGTTTATTTTTGGCAACCAATCTGTCCAGGTTTTTCGCAATCGTATCCAGACCCTTTTCCACAAATTGATCGGCGATGTCGTTGAGAATAACATTGAGCCCTCCGGGATAAGCCGCAACCAGCGCAATACCATTGCCCATCTGACCTGCACCGATAATGCCAAAAGTTTTTACAGCCATGTTCATCCTCCGTTCTGTGGTATCAGTCACTAAAGGCAACTTTCCCCGGAGGCAAAGTTCCTTTAGTGCATTTAAATTTGATTACTTTATTTCCGCATGATAGCTCTGCAATGATTTTGCGCGGCCATGCCCCTGACGGAAAGCGGCAATTCCTTTAACCGCGGCCACCGCTGCGGCAGTGGTTGTAATATAAGGAATCTTGTACTTGATGGCGGCCTTGCGAATGTAGGAATCATCGTACTTGCTGAGACGACCAGCCGGTGTGTTAATCACCAGTTGAATCTCGCCGTTTTTGATTGCATCCACAATATTGGGACGCCCTTCATGCATCTTCAGAATTCGCTCCGAGGGAATACCGTGATCAGCGAGATATTTATTGGTGCCTTCGGAAGTTTTTATTTTGAATCCGATATTAATAAAAGCCCTCGCGACTTCCAGCAAGCCGCCCTTATCCTTATCATCAACTGTGATGAGCACAGTGCCTTCCGCCGGCAGACTCTGCCCGGTTGCTTCCTGAGACTTGTAATAGGCCAGACCGAAAGAATCAGCCAAACCCAGCACTTCACCGGTGGATCGCATTTCCGGACCCAATATCGGATCGACTTCCTGGTACATATTGAAGGGGAAAACGGCTTCCTTGACCCCGAAATGGCTGAAAACTTTATTTTTTAATTTCAAGTCTTTGAGTTTCTTACCCAGCATGATTTGCGTGGCCAGCCGGGCCATAGAGATATTGCAGACCTTCGAAACCAGCGGCACGGTGCGCGAGGCGCGGGGATTGGCCTCCAGAATATAAACAACATCACCGGCGATGGCGTACTGAATATTCATCAGGCCCACGACGCCGAATTCCACGGCAATCTTCCTGGTGTATTCATTAATCGTATCGATATGGCGCGCCGGAATACTGATGGGCGGAATCACGCAGGCGGAATCGCCGGAATGAACACCGGCCAGCTCGATATGTTCCATAACCGCCGGAACAAAAGCGTCAGTGCCGTCGGAAATCGCGTCGGCTTCGGCTTCAATGGCGTTTTCCAGAAACTTATCAATCAGGATCGGCCGGTCGGGAGTAACACCGACCGCGGCATTGACATAACGCCGGAGCATCTCCTCGTCATGCACAACTTCCATGCCTCGTCCACCCAGCACATACGAGGGACGCAGCATCAGCGGATAGCCGATTTTACCAGCAACTTGGAGCGCTTCCTCCAGATTAATGGCCATGCCGGATTTGGGCATGGGAATCCCCAGTTTGTCCATCATTTTACGGAAACGATCGCGGTCTTCAGCCAGGTCGATGGTTTCCGTTGAGGTGCCGATGATTTTTACACCCGCCCGGGCCAGATCCGCCGCGATGTTCAGCGGCGTCTGTCCGCCGAATTGGACAATTACGCCTTCGGGCTTTTCTTTTTCATAAATGCTTAAAACATCTTCCACCGTCAGAGGTTCGAAATAAAGCTTGTTTGATGTATCATAGTCGGTGGAAACGGTTTCGGGGTTGCAGTTGACCATAATGGATTCGATGCCCTCATCGCGCAGGGCAAAGGCTGCATGTACGCAGCAGTAGTCGAACTCAATCCCCTGGCCGATCCGGTTGGGGCCGCCGCCCAGCACCATAATTTTGCGGTTGGCAGTGGTGCTGACCTTATCCTTCGCGTTATACGTTGAATAGTAATAAGCCGCGTTTTCCACACCGCTGACCGGCACTGCGTCCCAGCTCTCGGCCAGGCCGGCGGCAAGGCGCTGCCGGCGGATCTCTTCTTCTTTTTTGTCCAGAATCTGCGCCAGATAGCGGTCGGAAAAACCGTCCCTTTTTGCCGCAACCAGCAAATCATCCGGCAGAGCTTTGCCCTTGCAGGCGATAATCTTTTCTTCCAGCTGCACCAGTTCCTTCATTTGTTCGATGAACCACTTTTTGATGTAGGTTCTGGCACAAAGGGCTTCCACAGTTGCCCCCTTGCGGAGGGCTTCATACATAATGAATTGGCGTTCGCTTGACGGTTCGCTCAGCATCTCCATCAGTTCGTCAAGCGATTTTGTATTAAAGTCTTTGACAAAGCCCAACCCGTAGCGCTTTTTCTCTAAAGACCGGATGGACTTCTGAAACGCCTCTTTATAAGTTTTGCCGATGCTCATGACTTCGCCGACGGCGCGCATCTGCGTGCCCAGCTTGTCAATGGCGCCCGGGAATTTTTCAAAATCCCAGCGGGCGAATTTGACAACGACATAATCTCCCGACGGTGTGTATTTTTCCAGAGAGCCGTCACGCCAGTAAGGGATTTCATCCATGGTAATGCCCGAGGCCAGGATTGAAGAAATCAAAGCAATCGGAAAACCGGTTGCCTTGGAGGCCAGCGCCGAAGAACGCGAAGTGCGGGGATTTATCTCAATGACAACGACGCGGTCTGTTTTGGGATCATGGGCGAACTGGACGTTTGTTCCGCCGATGACCTGAATCGCTTCCACGATGTCGTAAGAATATTTTTGCAGACGCTTCTGCAGCTCTTCAGAAATCGTCAGCATCGGCGCGGTGCAGTAAGAATCGCCGGTATGCACGCCCATGGCATCAACATTTTCGATAAAGCAGACTGTGATCATCTGATTTTTAGCGTCGCGCACGACTTCCAGTTCCAGCTCCTCCCAGCCGATGACGGATTCTTCAATCAGAATCTGTCCGATCAGACTGGCGGAGATGCCCCGGCTGGCGATAAGCCGCAGCTCTTCGAGGTTATACACAATGCCGCCGCCCGTACCGCCCATGGTGTAGGCAGGCCTGACAACCACCGGATAGCCCATCTCGGCGGCGATTTTTTCGGCTTCTTCTACCGAGGTGGCGGGTGAACTTTGAGGCATTTCAATGCCCAGCTTTTTCATGGTTTCTTTAAAAGCGATTCTGTCCTCGCCGCGTTCAATGGCATCTACCTGCACGCCGATCACCTTCACATTATGCTTCTTTAAAACACCAAGCTTATGAAGTTCAGACGTCAGGTTCAGGCCGGTCTGACCGCCCAGATTGGGCAAAATAGCGTCCGGCTTTTCATTTTCTATGATTTCCGTCAGTGTTTGAGCGTTTAGCGGCTCGATGTAGGTAACATCAGCCATTCCCGGGTCCGTCATGATGGTCGCCGGATTGGAATTGACCAGTACGATCTCATAGCCGAGCTTGCGCAGCGCCTTGCAGGCCTGAGTTCCCGAATAATCAAATTCACAGGCCTGACCGATGACGATAGGCCCCGAACCAATAATTAAAACCTTTTTAATGTCTGTACGTTTCCCCATATTTTGTACATCCTTCCGTATGTATTTATTAGTTTATCGCAATTACTCGGGTAGATAGACTGAAGGCCATTTGCGCTTCTGTTTTTACCTTCAGTCTATTTAGCTTCAGCCTGTATACCTAAGCAGTTATTTTTTATATTCCGCATCAACTATAATGCCGATCCCGCCGCGTACGGCAAACTCCGCACTCACTTTGCACCAGCGCGGTTTCAGGGCCGCAACCAGATCGTCGAGGATCATGTTAGTCAAATGTTCATGGAAAACACCCTCGTTGCGGAAAGACCACAAATACAACTTCAGCGATTTCGATTCGACAATTCTCTTGCCCGGAACATACTGTATTTTTATTTTTGCATAATCCGGCTGTCCGGTCATCGGGCAGACACAGGTGAATTCTTCCGTCTGCAATGTGACCGTATAGTTGCGACCCGGGTGGTGATTAGGGAAAGTCTCAAGTTTTTTAACAGGTTGAGTAGTTTTGCCCAACAGCGTTAAATCGGCAAGATCATTTTTCCTTGTGCCCTTAACCATAGTTTCGTCTCCGCAAAAATTGTCCATCTGCTTTACCGAAAGAACCGGATAATTTCAAGAACATTCATTAATTATTTATGCTTGCGGCGGAAAATGAAAAAAAACACCCTTCCGGAAGAGTTTTGTGTTAAATTACAGGCAAATCCCGCAAGGAGGGCAAAATCATGGCTGATCCCAAAACAACCATCCCGGAAAATACATGGAAATGCAGTAATTGCGGCAATACTTTAGTTGCCCAGCTACCGCCGGAGATTTGTCCCGTCTGCCGGCAGAAATGCGCTTTTCTTAATGTTACCTGCTATGAACCGGACTGCGGTTTTACGGGAATGGATAAAAGACTGAAATAAATCTGCGGAGGTCTTCATTCATGATGCACATTAAAGTGGATAATTTAGCTGTCGAGAAAGAACTGTCTGCCGACAGGAAATTTGGCTATCCGCTGCTTTTTGTCCATGGAGCCGGCGCCAATACGGCATATCTGAAAAATTATATGGCCTTCTTCTCCGGAGCGGGGTGGGATTGCTACGCCCTGAATTTGCGCGGTCACGGCCCGAGCGATCCGGTGGCAAGTCTGGAAACGGTCACTTTGGAAGATTACGTCGAGGATGTCAATAAAGTGCGCGCAACTCTGGGGATCGAGAATTGTGCTCTGATCGGACACAGCATGGGTGGATTAATTTCCCAAAAGACGGCGGAAGGTTCGGAGAAAATCAAAGCCCTGGTCCTGATTGCCAGCGCTCCTCCCAAAGGCGTCAAATTTGAATTCAAGATAAACATGGCCCTGCCGAGAATTATGCTGCGGGGAATATGGAGCGCCGCCCGCAAGAAGTCCATCAAGCCAAGCTTTGCCATTGCCAATAAAACCGTGTTGAACAATCTCGAAGGCGCAGAAAAAATGGCTGTTTTCAACATTCTGCAAGCCGAGTCTTTAGCTGTCGGCTATCAGGTCAACAAGGGCTATCCCATTGCTGTCGACAAAATCCGCTGTCCCAAACTGGTTATCGGCTGTAAAAAAGATGCACTGGCCCTGGAAAGCATGGAGGCCAAGATCGCCCTATTTCTCAAAGCAGACAAATACATTGCCTACGAGCAGTTTGCCCATATGATTATGGTGGAAAAAGGCTGGGAAAAATCAGCAGAGGACATCCGGGACTGGCTGATTTCAGCAGTAAACAACTAGTTTTATTTGAGCTCTTTTGCTTCCTGCAGGATTGCCAGGATGTAGCTGTGGCCATAAGCGGCAAACGGCTTCAATAAAGCCGCACTGAGATTAACCAGCTTATCTACTGCCTTACCGCCTTTCGCCTCCCGTATCTTTTCGACTATTTGCATACGCTCCGGGCTTACGCCGATTTCGAACTGCGGATCGGAAACAAATTTCGGCGGCATATTTTTTTCCAGAACATCATCGGTATTTTTTGCGTTATCGTGCGCATGTTTAGCTACCACAGCCCGCGGCATCGTATCCGTGTAAACCGGAATTTTTTCAGCAGACTGTAATGCCTGCAGGATCGGATTATTGGTTTCCTTTTCCGTATATGCTCTTTGCAGGACAACCTGGACAAAACTTTCCAGCGCCGTATGTCTGTTGGATACAAGCTGGATGGCGTTGGCTTTGGGGCCGGAGATACCGACCATGTCGATGGTGTTGATCCATAATGCATAACCGGTGCTTACGCCGGGAAGAACAGTGGCGTGATAGGGCTGGGTAAGATCAGCCAGATAGTGCAATCCCCATCCTGTAAAGCGCCAGCCCCAGTAAGGATGGCCGGTCGAAAAGGCCAGCGCGGCCAGTTTTCGATAAAGACGAAGGCGGTACTCGGGATAAGTTTTTTTCAGAAAACCCGCCAATATGTACATGATTCCGGCTTCATGATAAAATCCCATATGAAAGGGCGCCTGGCTGCCGTATTCCAGATTGGGGTTGCCAAAAGGCTGCTCGCCGAATTTCTGCACCCTGCCCATCTCCGTCTTGTTGTCCACAAAAAGCCCGATATCCAATCCCAGGAGATCAGGTTCGTCGGACGCGCTGACTAACACATCCAGCGGCCGGACCGATTCGCTGTTCTTCAGGCTTACAAAAACTGCTTTATCCCAATCGGATATATCCTGCAGAAAAGATAGACTCCGGGGAGAAATTTTATTCCGGCCATCTACATTCGAACCGGGGACAAACTGCAGATACAGCGGCAGTTTGGTGCGGGAATTTATCCGGATGGCCTGACAGAAGCGCTCGGCGGCGCTGTTCGGATCGCCGCCGGCCTTAAACGCAAGGGCAGCAGGCAATGGCGCATACCATTGCAGATTTTTTTTCGCCCATTCTTCTTCCTGCGCCAGCAGTATTTCCAGCTTTTTGGCCTCGGCATTAACGAACGCGGCTAGGCTTTCCGCCTTGACCGGCTGAGCGTTACGAACCTCTGTAAGCGCAGCGGCCACAGGATAGGTTATCAATGGATGTTCGCTCCACGCCGGAAGGTTTGTCGCGTAAGCAGTAACCAAAGTGACAAAAAATAAAGAGGTGATCCACTTCTTTTTCCGCAGATTTATTGTCATAGACTGCCTCCTTTCCCTTCCGGGATCAGCAATATTAACACATCCACCCCCTCAATCCCCCGCCAGCGGGGGGACACGCAACACATGTTAACTTAAATTATTGAAGCATTTAATTGCCCCAGTAATAATATCAGTTTTTCCCATTGTTTTCAGAATTTTGGCCTGGGGCCATTCTTCCTATGATGTGTGAGAAAAGGCCGTCGTGCTATAATTTAGACAAAATAAACTGGTTGACGGACACACCTTCTTCGGCAGAACGAATTGCCAGTTCCCGGTGCTTTTCCGCCGGCACCCGTAAAGTCAGATTCCCGCGAAATTTTTTCAAACCCAAGGGCTCTGGTACAGGTTCACCTTCTTCCAACAGCCATTTAATTGATTGGGCAACAACCTGATCGATTTCCCTCAAGGCATCTTCAATTTTGGCGCCATGCGCGGCCAGTGATGGAAACTCCAGGCAACGTGCCACATGACAACCGTCCTCTTCCGACCATTCGATCCGATATGTATATTTATCGGTACTAATCTTCTTTCCCATTTTACTCCTCTAGCTTTCTTATGGCTTTCTTAACATCTCTAACCTGATACGGTTTGGCCATCTTGCTATCCTTTTGCAGATTAATCCTTGGATCTCCCTTCCAAGGCGTCTTGAAAATGTGATGGCTGCCGCTGATCCTCGGCTCACCAAAATGTCGGCGGCAAATGGCCAGCAAATCATCAAACAGGACATTGCGTGGATTATCCAATATGTTCTTTTTCATTATTTTTTTGATAGCATATACGCTATCAGGAGTCAATGGAATATGAGGACTTTGAAATCACTATTAACTTTTTTCCATTGTTTTCAGAAATTGAATCTGCGGCCATTCTTCCATTGTATGCGCCAGACGCCACTCGTTCAAAGCCAGATAAACCAGATTTCCTTCCGTGTCCAGCGCCAGATTGGTCTGGTTTTTCTTCTGGAAATCCTCCATTTTTTTCGCGTCGGAGGAGGTTACCCAGCGGGCGGCGGCATAATCTGTCTTTTCGTAATCGGCATAGACGCTGTATTCGTCTTTGAGCCTCGCCATGGTCACATCAAATTGCAGGATGCCGACGGCTCCCAGGATATTGTCCGAACCCCACACCGGCTTGAAAACCTGGATCGCACCCTCTTCGGACAGCTGATGCAAACCCTTCTGCAAGTGCTTGATGCGCAGCGGATCTTTCAGGCGCACGCGGCAGAAATGCTCCGGAGCAAAGTGCGGGATACCGGTAAATTTCAGTGGTTCTTTTTGCGAAAAAGTATCGCCGATTTTGATGGTGCCGTGATTATGAATACCGATGATGTCTCCCGGATAGGCTTCATCAATATTGGTTCGATCCTGGGCCATAAAGATTGTCGCATTGGATAAACTGACTTCTTTGCCGATCCGATGCTGCCGCACCTTCATCCCGCGCTGGAACTTGCCCGAACAGATGCGCAGAAAAGCGATGCGGTCGCGGTGCGCCGGATCCATGTTGGCCTGGATTTTAAAGACAAAGCCGGAGAAATCATCTTCATCCGGCGCAACAATCCTTGATGTTGTCGGCCGCGGCGCCGGAGCGGGAGCAATATCGACAAAAGCATCCAGCAGTTCCTTCACTCCGAAATTATTGATGGCGCTGCCGAAGAAAACCGGCGTCTGGCCGGCCTTCAGATATTCCCTTTGGTCAAAAGGATTGGCCGCACCCTCCAGCAGATCTATTTCCTCTCGAAGTTCTGCGGCCTGGCTTCCCAGGAGCTCATCGAGCAGCGGGTCGGATAAATTTTCAATGACCACGCCCTCGTCGGAACGGCGGCTTTTCCCGGGAGTGAAAAGATGCAATGTCTTATTGTAGAGATTATAAACTCCTTTAAAACGTTTACCCATGCCAATAGGCCAGGAAAGGGGGGAACATTCGATCTGCAGCTTGTCTTCGATATCCGCCAGAATATCCAGCGGCAGCAGGCAATCGCGGTCCAATTTATTAATGAAAGTTATAATGGGGGTATTGCGCAGGCGGCACACATCCATGAGCTTCTGGGTTTGCGTCTCCACCCCTTTGGCGCCGTCAATCACCATCAGCGCGCTGTCCACGGCGGTAAGCACCCGGTAGGTATCTTCGGAAAAATCCTGGTGGCCGGGTGTATCCAGGAGGTTGATGTCGCAATCCGCATATTCAAACTTCATCACCGAAGAGGTGACGGAAATACCGCGCTCTTTTTCAATGGACATCCAGTCGGAGAGAGCATGTTTGGATGCCTTGCGCGCCTTTACCGCGCCGGCCATCTGAATCGCGCCGCCGAATAACAGCAGCTTTTCTGTCAGCGTTGTTTTCCCCGCATCGGGATGCGAGATGATGCCGAAGGTCCGGCGGCGTTCAATTTCTTTTAGTAATTGCTTGCTCAAAGGGTAGTTATCCTGTCACTGCACTGTATAAAGTAAAACATTCCCGTCCTGCTCTTCCCGGATTATACCCTTGTGCGCCAGATCCAGCAAGTGCACATAAGTTTCGTTTAGAGCCAGAAACTTGTCAAAATCGGGCAAATCCTGGCCAAAAACTCCGCGTGCAACCTCGAAAGTTGTTTTGGGACCATCACCCAGGCAATTGAGCACCAACTGCGTCCGTTCGGCATGATGCGCATGCAGTTCCTGCACCCGTCCTCTGACATTTTCGATAGCATTGCCATGACCCGGATATATTTTCCGCACCGGCAAATTGGCAACTTCATCGAGGGATGCCAAGAAGTTTTCGAGCGGCCGGAAATTCACGTCAAACAGATCAGGGCTCAAGTTGGGGGTTATATGCGGCAATACCGTATCGCCGGAGAGCAAAATACCTTCCCGGGGGAAATGATAACAAAGGTGGCCATTGGAGTGTCCGGGCGTAAAGATGGCTTCAAATTGCCATTGGCCAAACTCCCGAATTTCATGGGACTGCAAAAGATCATCACCCTTAAATGGCGTGACGATATCACGAATGCCGCGCAAAACAATGACCGAATGGTCAACTTCCTGTTGAGCCAGACCATGGGCCAGATAAAATTTCTTCACCTGCGGGATCAGCAAATCGGTTGCTGAATAATTCCGGTTGGATTCATCAGCAGCGCAGGAAAGGTGAATTATTGCTCCTGATTCTTTCTTGATCAATCCGGCCATGCCGCAATGGTCGCCATGCGCATGGGTTATATAAATATCGCGCACCGCTTTGATGCTCTGCCCGATGCTTTCCAGATCCTTTTCCAGCACATCCAGGGCGCTGCCGATATTCACGCCGGTATCAAAAAGAGCAACTTCATTATTATGCACCAAGACATAGACATGAACGTGATTCAGACGAAATGTCATTGGTAAAGTAATACAGTAAAAGTTATCGGAAATTTGATTAATCAAGTTCTTATTTTCTTAAAATATCTTTATATACAGACGATTGACGGCATTATGTTTTAATCCATGCTTTTATATATCTCTTTGACTTTTTTGCTGCGACGCTCTTTTAGTTGCATCAAGCTCCATTTTCCGCAAACGGACGCTCTTGGGAGTTACCTCCACCAGCTCATCTTCGGCAATGAACTCAATGGCCTGATCCAGTGAAAGGAGCCGCGGCGGCCGCAATATTATCGTTGTATCCGAAGTCGATGCGCGCATGTTGGTGAGCTTCTTTTCCTTGACGATATTAACATTCATGTCGCCCACGCGGTTGCGCTCGCCGACAACCATGCCCGCGTAAACCTGCGCACCAACCTCCACAATCATTTCACCGCGGTCCTCCATTGCATAGCTCGCATAAGAAGTGACACGGCCGGCGCGGTCGGCCACCAGAACTCCCGTCGTCCGCTGGGGAATCGGGCCAAACAATGGGGCGTAATCTTCCAGCAATGAATTCATTACACCGCCGCCCTTGGTATCCGTCAAGAACTGGCTGCGGAAACCGATCAAACCGCGGGAGGGAATGAGAAATTCCATGCTGACTCTGCCGCTGCCTTTATTGATGAGGCTCTCCAGGCGCCCTTTCCGGATGGATAATTTTTCCGTTATTTTACCGACAAATTCTTCCGGTATATCCAGAAACAGCCTTTCCACCGGCTCCATTATTTTGCCTTTTTCTTCCCTTGTTATAACCCGCGGACGGGACACCGTCAGTTCATAGCCCTCACGGCGCATCGTTTCAATCAGCACTGCCATCTGGAGTTCGCCCCGGCCGCAAACTTCAAAGGCATCGGTTCTTTCCAGTTTTTTGATTTTGATGGCTACATTACGCAGCGATTCTTTTTCCAGACGCTCCAGCAGATGCCGGGAAGTAAGAAATTTGCCTTCGGTGCCGGCAAAGGGGCCGTCATTGACATAGAAAATCATCGAGACCGTCGGTTCATCCACCAGCAGGCGAGGCAGGGGCTGCGGATCAATTAATGAGGAGATCGTGTCGCCGATAGTGACATTCGCAACCCCGGAGAGAGCAATAATGTCGCCTGATTCCGCACTGGTGACCGGCTTTTTGGAAAGCCCGTAAAAAGTGTAAAGCGCCGAAAATTTAACATTCGGGACGATCGTCTTTTCGGTGCAAAGGCTGTAGCTCGAATTCATTTCCAGTTTGCCGCTCTGAATGCGGCCGATAGCTATTTGTCCCACATAAGGATCGTAATCCAGATTAGTCACGAGAAACTGCGGGTTGCCTTCATCATCAACCTCCGGGGCCGGTATTCTTTCAATTATGGTATCAAACAGAGGATACAGGTCGCTGCTGTCATCTCCCAGTTTCTTATGGCAAACGCCGATCTTGGCATTCGTAAACAGGATCGGGAATTCAATCTGCTGCTCATCAGCCCCCAGATCAATAAAAAGGTCGTAAGAATCATTAATAACTTCTTCAATGCGGGAGTCGCTGCGGTCAATTTTGTTGATTATCAAGATTATAGGCAGTTTTTTGGCGAGTGCTTTCTTCAAGACAAAGCGCGTCTGAGGCAATGGCCCTTCGCTGGAATCCACCAGCAGGATGGCGCCGTCAACCATATTGAGGCTGCGTTCCACCTCGCCGCCAAAATCGGCGTGGCCCGGCGTATCGACGATGTTTATTTTGATGCCCTGATATTCTATCGCCGTATTTTTTGCAGTGATGGTGATCCCGCGTTCTTTTTCCAGGTCAAGAGAGTCCATTACGCGATCTTCCACCGCCTGATTGGTACGGAAAACGCCCGTTTGTTTCAGCATGGCGTTGAGCAAAGTGGTCTTGCCATGGTCAACGTGGGAAATAATGGCAATATTTCGTAAATGTTCCTTTTTCATAGGCTTTAAGTACTTTCATCTTCATTTCTGTGCTGGTTTTCGGAATTAATTTCGGTAGAGATAGAACCAATTTTAATTTGGGATGGCCAAAACACTATTTTTATTCAAATTCGTGCCTTCCATAACAAAAAGGCTCATCTTTGACCAGCTATTTCTTTAAACCAGGGAGAGGACTTGAACTTCCTGAAATTTGCGGCATTGATTAAGCTTGACAGGAATTGTATAATAGTTAAATATAAAATTGGAAGATTGGCATAAGTTTTTTCCATATGCTATGTGACCATTTATTTTTATTCACGGAAAGGAGAAAGAAAAATGAATTTAGTTCTTGCCTTTGATGGCTCCAATTCAGCGAAAAGCGCTTTCGTGCTAACCCAGAAATTTGCCAAAGCAAGTAAAGCCAAGGTATACATTGTAACGTCACTGATCGGAGGGAAGGCCTCGGACGCGGATGCCATTGATGAAGCAAATACACGCTTGGAATACGCTCAGAAAACAATGGCTCAGGCAGGAATAATTTGTGAAAAACATTTGCTTGTGCGCGGCCTGGAGCCGGGAGAAGATATAGTTAATTTTGCCAGCGACATCAATGCTGATTTTATTGTTGTAGGAATTGTTAAAACATCCCGCGTTCAAAAAGGACTTTTTGGTTCCACAGCTCAGCATGTGATATTGGAAGCCAAATGCCCTGTTATTACAGTTAAAGAATAAATCTCCGTCCGATCGTTGAGGCAGGCATTTCAGTAACAGAAGCCTGCCTCAATTCTATTTATTTTGACCATATTATCATGTCACTTCCTTTAAAAATATTAATATTCAGGAGCAAACCTTTACAAATTGGCAATGGAACATATATTTTTAGTCATGGCCTTGAGCATTCATACAACCCCGATAGATAGGTGATGCAGATGAACTTCATTAAAATCAAGTTTGAAAATAATTTTGAGGAGGAATTTCAAAGGGCCGTTGATGAAGTCTTTCATTTAGTCAGCCCGGTATTCCGTCAGCATGAATGCATCTGGATGCCGCACGTTGATGTTTATGAATCGCCTGATGAAATAATTGTTATGGCTGATCTTGCCGGTATAAACAAAGATGAACTTCATATTGAGCTGAACCGGAAAAGAATTAAAATCGCCGGAGTGCGCAAAATTATTTCCGTTGTTAAAAATGTCCGTTATTGTCTGGCAGAGATCCCCCACGGTTATTTTTCACGCAATATTCTTTTGCCGTCAGCGGTGGATGCCGAATCGGCTATGGCCTCTTACGCCGATGGTATATTGATGGTCAGGATTAATAAACTGCCCAATCCGATAACACATCGTGTCCATATTATGACGACCAAATAAGCCGTTGTAAAAATAACAGTGCCGGTTAAATGGCGAGACCGCCACTAAATAGTGACAAGACGGCATAAGGATCCGTAACGAAATGATCCAGTAAGTAAAAGATTTTCTGTAACGGCTCCTAACTACTGTGCTTATAATTTCGTCAGCTAAAGAAACCGGAGGGTTTAATGACTGAACAAAATGTTTTTGAAGAAAATAAAAATTTCCCCATCCCGGAAGTAATTCCCCTTCTTCCGCTGCATAATGTCCTGCTATTTCCTAAGATGATGATTCCGCTGGAAGTAATGGGAGCAAATTCTGTCCAGTTAGTCGATGATTCCATGGTCAAAGACCGCTTAATCGGCTTAATTTTGGCCAAAAAGGAAGCCGATAATCCCGACTACCAATACAAGATGGAAGATTTGCATACAGTAGGCACTTCCGCCACCATCGTCAGAATGGCCAAAACCGCAGAAAACAAAACGCAAATACTGGTGCAGGGGCTCAGCCGTTATGAGATAGTGGAGCTGATTTCCGACAAACCATATCAACAGGCACGCATTAAAATTCTCGAAGATAAGGAAGTAAAAAATATTGAAACGGAAGCGCTCATGGCTAATCTGCTCGTTCTTTTTGACCGCATTCTGAAGCTTTCGCCTTTCTTACCGTCGGAATTCGGACCGATGGCTAAATCGATAAAAGAAGCCGGTCTTCTGGCGGATATGATCACGTCAATCATCAATGCGCCCGCTGAAGAAAAACAAAAGATTTTGGATATTGCCGACACCAATCAGCGCCTGAGGAAATTAACGCAACTGGTGAATCACCAGATGGAAATTCTGGAACTGGGCAATAAAATCCAATCGCAAGTAAAGAGTGATATAGATAAGAGCCAGCGTGATTATTATTTGAGACAGCAGCTGAAAGCCATCCAGCAGGAATTGGGGGAGTCCGAAGAGTCTAACGTCGAAATTGAAGAATACCGCAAGAAAATTACCGAGAAAAAGCTCCCGCCGGAAGCGGCCAAGGAAGCCGAGCGTGAATTGGCGCGTCTCACTCGCATGCACCCGTCCTCCGCGGAATACACGGTGGCTTCAACCTATCTGGATTGGGTTACCGCCCTGCCCTGGAGTGCAGGAACCACGGACAACCTCGATATCAAAAAAGCCCGGAAGATTCTGGACGAGGATCATTACGGTCTGACCAAACCCAAGAAACGCATTATTGAATATCTGGCCGTGCGCAAATTGAAGCCGGATTCCAAGGGACCTATTATCTGTCTGGTCGGGCCTCCGGGAACGGGCAAGACATCGCTGGGGCAGTCTATTGCCCGCGCGCTCGACCGCAAATTTGCGCGTATTTCCTTAGGCGGCGTGCGCGATGAAGCGGAAATCCGCGGGCATCGCCGGACGTATATCGGCGCCCTGCCCGGACGCATCATTCAAAGTCTGAGGCGTGCGGAATCGAATAATCCTGTATTCATGCTCGATGAAATTGATAAAATCGGCAGTGACTACCGCGGCGACCCCTCTTCGGCGCTCCTGGAAGTGCTGGACCCGCAGCAGAACAGCACATTTACCGATCATTATCTGGATGTGCCGTTTGATCTTTCCCATGTGATGTTTATCACCACGGCTAATATTCTGGATACAATACCGCCGGCGCTGCTGGACCGCCTGGAAGTGATCGAACTGCCCGGCTATACGCTGGAAGAAAAAATGAAAATCGCTGAGCGCTACTTGATTCCCCGGCAGCTATCCGAAAACGGTTTGACGGCCCTGCAATTAAGAATTACGTCTAAAGCGCTCCACAGCGTCATCTCCGGCTACACCCGCGAAGCCGGCGTGCGCAATCTGGAGCGCGAGATTGCCAATATTTGCCGGGGTGTGGCGTCCCAGATAGCCGAAGGCGAGATAAAACGCAAGACCGTAACGGTAAAAGATATTGCCAAATATCTGGGGCAGGTCCGTATCTTGACTGACATTGATTCCCGCATTGCCAAACCCGGCGTGGCCATAGGATTGGCCTGGACTCCGGCCGGCGGTGATATGCTTTTCATTGAAGCAACGGCCATGGCTGGTAAAAACGGTTTGATGCTGACCGGACAGCTGGGCAGCGTAATGAAAGAATCGGCAAGTGCCGCGTTGAGCTTTATTCGCAGCAATTCTGCCGCCCTGGGTGTTGCGGAAGATTTTTATCAGAACATGGATCTCCACATCCATGTACCCGCCGGAGCTATTCCCAAAGACGGGCCTTCGGCAGGTGTTACCATGCTCACGGCTTTGACATCGCTCTTGACCGGACGCAAAGTCAAAAAAGATCTGGCGATGACAGGAGAAATTACACTCCGCGGAACCGTTTTGCCTGTTGGCGGAATCAAAGAAAAAGTGCTGGCGGCCTACCGCGCCGGCATTAAAACTATTATTCTGCCGAACTGGAATCGCAAGGACATGGAGGACATCCCGGCTAATGTCCAGAAGGCCATCAAATTTCATTTTGTCGGTGATATGATGGAAGTCTTGAAACTGGCGCTGGAAAACGGCACGACGAATAAATAATTGATTGCATGATCGAAAGATGCAGAAGGGTTCATTGATTGCCAACAGATGGTTGACTAATCAGAATGTTCGGCATATACTCCGCCCGTCAAAATAGATATATCAAAAAAATTAACCGGTTATAGAAAGGAAAAGAATGCGTAAACTAATCAGTGCACTGCTTATCATTGTTTCCATGCTGGCAATAACGGCATGTTCCAGTAAGGAACCAACAACTGAAGAACAGAAGGCTTTGTATTCCATAGGGGTTATTGTTTCCCGGCAGATGGATGTCTTATCACTCACTCCGGAGGAACTCGAGTTTGTTCAAAAAGGCATTACCGACTCCGTATCAGGGAAAAAATTGGTTGTCGAACCTGATGCCTATCAACAGAAAATCGGTGAGCTTGCCCAGGCGCGTATGAAAGCAGCGGCGGAAAAGCAAAAGGAAAAATCAAAAACATACCTGGAAAATGCGGCCAAGGAACAAGGTGCACAAAAAACAGAATCCGGCCTGGTTTATATTTCCCTCAAAGAGGGAACAGGAAAACAACCTAAAGACACCGACATGGTTAAAGTTCACTATCATGGAACACTGATTGACGGAAAGGTTTTCGACAGTTCCGTTAAGCGCGGCCAGCCGGCAGACATTCCACTCAACCAGGTCATCAAGTGCTGGACAGAGGGAGTAACAAAGATGAAAGTCGGCGGCAAGGCCAAACTGGTATGCCCTGCAGCGATCGCTTATGGTGAAGCCGGACGTCCCCCTGTAATTCCGGGCGGCGCGGCACTGGTGTTCGAGGTTGAACTGCTCGATATCGTCAATCCCGCACAGAAGAAGTAGTTGCTTCTTCAGGCGCGGCAGCCGAATTAGAATCGCTTTTTTGCAGACAAAGGCTGAAGAGAGAAGAACTTTATTGTCTCTCTTCAGCCTTCTGAGTTTATGGTCATCAGCTTAACTATAACCTGGAGAATTTCTCTTGGCCGGCGTGATAAGTATATTTCACTTCATTTTGCTTTTTGCCCTTTATTCCTTTCTGGGCTGGATAATAGAGGTTATCTACCGTTCGATAACGCAACGGCATTTTGTCAATGCCGGGTTTGTATTCGGGCCTTTCCTTCCCATCTACGGTTTTGGTGCTGCCGCAGCAATATTTCTTGAATCTTTTTTATCCGGCTGGCATCTTATACCGCGCTTTATCATATTGGGTCTGGTGATTACCGCCATTGAATATCTGGTCGGCTTTTTTGCCGAAAGAATATTTAAACTGACACTCTGGGATTATTCGGAAAACAAATTTAATCTGCATGGCCGGATTTGTCTTCACTTCTCCATTCTCTGGACAATTCTTGCCCTGCTCTTTGTGATGTTTATTCATCCGGCAGCGATAAAAATGGTCACCCTGTTGGATGACGCATCCGTTAAAACAACAGCTGTATTATTTCTGGTTTACTTCGCTGTTGATTATTTCTTTTCCGTGCTATCGATTTCCGCTTTCCGCAAGAGAATTGCTTACCTCTATACCGAATACCTGAACCTGGACAACATAGAAATTGAAAATATCTTAAATTCGCTTCAACGGCTCCGCGATGCTTTCCCCGCTTTAAACAGATATGTCGATACAAATATCAACAGTAATATTAGAAATAGAATCAGCACCTTTCTCAAACCGATCCAGGATAAAATCATTATGGAAATGCAGGGAAGAATGTCTTTTGAACCGGAGTATTACGAGATAATCCAGGACATTGAGCAGCATGAAGAATTTTTGAAGCTCAAAGAATATTTTCATCATAATTCTTCGATTTACGCCCATGTACAGGAAGTGGCTTATTTGTCCTACCGGATATGCAAGTTCTTAAAGCTGGATTACCGTTCCGCCGCCCGCGGCGCGCTGCTGCATGATTTTTTTCTGTATGACTGGCGCAACCATGACGTGCCTGATCTTCCACGCCATAAATTTCACGGAATCGAGCACCCGTCCATTGCGCTCGAAAACGCCCGGAAGCATTTTGCAGTCAATGAGATTGAAGCTGATATTATTCGAAAACATATGTGGCCGCTGACTCTGGTGCCGCCCCAATACAAAGAATCATTTATCGTTTCTTTTGCTGATAAATATCTTTCCTCCAAAGAATTTATCAGTGAATACGGGAAGAAAAGACACCGGCGGCGCAAGCAAAGGGCAAGCAACCGTCAGAAGAACCGCCGGGTTCATTGATTACCGGAAATTGCGCCGGAATCTGTAATTTTCCTTTTACGCCGCCGGCAATACCCGGCTCGAGATAAACGGCGTCTTCCGAATAGAAGCTCGCCAGTAACTCGGGATTGTTGCCGGACCAGGCCGGCAGCCATTGCTTAGCGAATTGCCTGGCTTCATCAGCAGTGAGATATTTCAGATGACGTCCTTCCCTTGAATAATTATTTTAAGGATTAAACTATATCTAGCGTCCCAGGATGACTTCTCCCGTATCCGTTATGAGCTTTACCGGCAACTGAAACAGTCGCCGGAAGATATCCAGAGTTCCTTTGGTCAGTGACTGCACCGGTATGGGAGTCACCTTGGGGTCATCCCATGTCCCTTCAACCTGGAAATGGACGGTAATCAGATGACCTCTCTCATCGGTAACAAGCCACCCCGCAATGGGAATTTTCGCAACTATCCGGTCCAGAGTATGGAGCGGGTGAACACCAACGATATAATCCAACTCTTGCTTTCGCAAATCAAGTTTGCCCACGGCCGAAATCTGCATAGCATCACTGTCAATGAAGAAATCTTTTGAAGATAAGATGCCTCCCTGGAGAGAAATAGCGCCGGTAATCATATTATAAGGCATTCCGCCTTTGGCCATATCGGGAAGTTGGAACTTCGCCAGTTGAAAAACATTGAGCAGGGAGAATATCTTGGAAAGGACGGAAAACTTTTTCAGAACTCCTTTTTCCGTCCGCACCTGAAATGTCCCTGCTGCCGTCTTTTTAAAATCGTCGACATTACGACCTGTGGCGGTCACATCACCCGTCAACGATAGATTGCCGGTTACCGTGCGGTCTCCCATTTCCAGAAATCCCTGTATCTTGTCCAGTGACAGCCGATCAAGGGAGAGTGTTGCCTGATAATGATTCTGTCCGTCAGGACGAATATCTACTTTGCCTTTTCCCTGGAGATTACCCTCAAAGGAAACGGCTTCCAATGTTTCGACATCCAGGATTCCCCCTGCATATTTCCAACGGGTGCGGAGCTTGTTGAAATCGACACCCTGAAAGGTGACGGCATCCGCCTGCACATCGGCGATCAGCTCCACCCTAGAAGAGGAATCATCTTTTCGCTGGGGATTCTTCAGGGCCAGCAGACGGGCAATATCTTCCGAATCGGTATAAGATGAATGCAGAGCCAGTGTGATCTTCGGCTCAGCAAAATCACGGATATCCCCCGACAAATTAAAACCGGATTTTCCCAGCCGCAGAGATAGCTTATCCACATGGATATGATTGTCTTCGATGAAAATTTGTCCTTTTACTTCCTGAAAATTTACGGCGCCTTCCGGGCTTTGCCATCCCACGTCTGTGGATCGCAATAGCGGGGCGGAAAATTGACAGTTAACCTGCGGCTTGTGGAAATCATTTATCAGGCATTTCCCCGCAATGGCGCTGTACCCGATATATGCATTAAACTGTGATGTCTCCATTTTGTTGCCCCGGAAAACAACCTTTCCCGTTAATCCTTTTACAGGCTTGATATTGCCTGGCGGTCGCCAGGAGACATCGGTCAGGAATACATTGCCCTTCCCTTGAAAAGAAGCGGGAGCTTTGGGATCCCCGCGGCCGGCAACGGCAATCAAAAAGGTTCCTGCCGGATCATAAGCCCGCAGAACCGGCAGAAGCGAGACGACATTGCGGATGTCAAAAGTGTTGGACTTAACGTTCAGGGACAGCGGATTTTTCCCGGCAAAACGATATATGGCTGATCCGCTTATCTTTACCGGCGGCAGATCGTAGTTGAAGGAAGAGACAGTGACGGCATTTTTGTTCAGGATTATTTCGGCGGCAAGCCGGTTGGGTTTTCCCTGAGGCTTTTTCAGCACCTCCGGGTAAGCATAGGCGACAGCAGTTAAATCCCAGCGGGCGCCAATCCGGTAATTCTCCGCCGGACCATCTCCGGTTAGGAAAAGTGTTGAAGCTCCGTTGAAACTGAGATTGCGGAATCTTTCCTTTCCCAACAGCCACAGAATCTCCTCGCGGGCAGGCTTAATGGTCATAGCGGCGGTGTAGTGAGCAGGCTGCGGCAGGGCAAAATCAGAAATGCCCCCTTCGAGTGTGCAGGGTGAAGCGCCGAAACGACCCGTCATGTTTTTTAGCGAAAACTGCCGGTCCTTTAACTCCATTATGCCGCTTACGTCCCGAAAAGCGGGTGTCTTGTTATCCACTATGAAAACACCCTTGTTGACTTCCGCCCGGATGGAAAGGACGCTGGCATTTTCTTTCTTTTCCATATGGGCTATCTGGCTTTGCCGACCGGTTAGCTTTCCTTCTATGAGTCGAAAATTGCCCTCCTTAATGTGAGTCTCGAGGAAACGCCCCACATTTCCGGGGATGATTCCCCAGGGAATATAAGGTTGGCTTTCTTTCAGGGAAAAAGTTGAAGTGACGCCAGTTGCTGTCAGCAGGGGATCTTCCCGATCCATCTCCCGGACGGCAAAATGACCCTTGGCTTCGAAGCGGTCAACCGTCAGACGGGCGATATCGAGTTGAAGATGACCGGCGTCGCGCGTTAAGGCATAATCAACCTGGACAATAGACGGCTGCAGCGGCCCGCGAAAAACCTGTGGATAATGCAGCAGGGCGTCTTTCACCGTGACGATTCCTTTTGCCTTGAAATTCAGGAGTGTGCCGGAAAATGTCGTATCCACATCAAGGCGTCCCGCCAGCTGTTCCAAAGACACAAGGTTATTCAGATAGAGGCGGTAATGATGGATATCAGTTCCGGTTAAACGGATGGAAACATCCACCGCGCTCTCAGCAAAGGGTTTTGCCGGAGGAGCGGGGTGAAATGTCCCCGCAAGCGCAAGCGCTCCCTGATTCTTATCCTCGCTGACAATCGCTTTAATAATAAATGGTGCCGCACCGCCCCGGTCGGGTGCATCAATCCGGCAGGACAGATTCGTAAGTGATGTTACCAGAACTTCGTTGCTTACAGCCTGGTCGGAAAAGGTCACCGAGCCTTGCTCGATGGTGAGTTTGCGAAACTCCAGGGCCAGCTCCGGTTTTTGTTCCTTCGTCAGAAGATCGGCGATATTCAGAGCGCCTGTCCGATCCCGTTTTAATGAAAGGCGCGGTTGATCGAGAATGACTTCCCGGAGGATCACCCGTTTTCTCAGCAGCGGAAGAATATCAACCCGAAAAAAGGCGGTTTCGATGTTCAATAAATCGGCTGACCGGTCTTTCTCCCGGATCACAACTCTGTTGAATTGTAAAGCCAGTCCTGCACGGATGGTCAGAGTGGCTTTTCCCTTTTCATAGGTAATATCACGATTCAATTGCCTTCCCACGGCTGTTGTGATCGCTTCTTTGCAGTTCTCCAGCCGGGACAGCTGCCAGGAAACAAAAAACCAGGCGGATGCAAAAAGCGCCGCCAGCACTGCGGCTGATATCAAAAAGGCTTTGATCAGGGTTCGTTTTTTCATAGCCAATCGCTTATACCTTCATTGGATGAAATAGACACAGGTATGTTTTACGATAACCTCTTGCCACTGTCAATTTTAAGATTAAAGATGCCGCCAGTTATTTGGCATCCGACACATAGCCCGACAAGCCAATGGATGTCTCTTATTTTATTATTAATTCCGAGTAATTGAGGCAATAAGCCTCCTGCCATTTTCGTAAAACACCATTTTATAAAACTCCGGTGAAAGCTCGCAGGCAAGAAGAGTTTCAATTTCCGATTCGCGGGGCAGGATAAGATTGGGGAAATCCGAGCCGTACAGGATGCGGTCTTTGTGCTTCTCCAGCGGGCCGTTCCCCAGGTTGTATCCGCCCTTGCCCTGCATATCTTTAAAGAACGAGTAGGATGTGTCCAGATAAAGGCCGGGATAAATGTCCAGCAGATCCATGAAACCCTGGTACTCTAATGCGCCCATGTGGGCAACATTCGCCTGCATGTCCGGATAACGCAGGAGGAGCTTCCGGAATTGATTCAGTCCCACAAATTCATTGCCGACGGGGCCGGTGCCCACATGAAAGAGAATGCGCTTGTCCCGACCCCCCACCAGCTCGTACATCGGGAAAAGGCGCTCATCATGCGGAAAGAACCGCTGCACGAGTAATTGCAGTTTTATGCCCAGCACCCGTGGATGGTTCAATATTTTTGCGGCATAGGATAGCGCGTTCGCGTCACCCGGATGATAAGCCGCAAAGCAATAAAGGTCGGGATTTTCATCCAGCACCTTTAAGTTCCATTCATTAAGTCCTTCGGCTACGCCTTCCCGGTGGGCATAATTGGAATAAACGATCTTCTCCACGCCGCGCTCCCGCAGATAGTCGATGCATTCGCGATAGTAGAGCTTGTGGATGACGTCCCACTGATATCCCCGGGCAAAGAAATCCCAGATGGCCTCGAACATCTTATCCGGGAAAAGATGAACGTGAAAATCAATAATACGGGCGGGTATTTTGGGCATAAATTAAACTCCGGAACACACTGCATTTTTGTTTATGTGTTCTTCATTTTCCGGGATTGTCCTGCACCCAAATTCTATCAGCATCTTTTTTATAATACGGTACTTGATATATGGGAACTGACTGGACAATAAGCCAACCCATCCGCGAAGTCAATAATTATTGACTGATTACATATAGATAAAAAATATTCTTGACATTCATCGCCAATTTATTTAACCATATAGTTAAACCGATTGGTTAAAAATGAGGACTCCTTTTCCAAAGGGGGGACTTAAATTACGGATCAGCCTATCATGGTGAAGCAGGTGATTAAGAGCGAGACAAATATCGAAAAACCCGGCAAGACGGCGCAGAAAATCCTGGTGGCGGCAAGGGCGGTGTTTGCCGAAAACGGCTACAGCGGCACTCATGTGGATGAAATCGCCCGGCGCGCCGGCGTCAACAAGGCCACTCTTTATTATCAGATCGGCGACAAAGATACGCTTTATATCAATGTCATCCATCAGGTCATCGGCAATATTGGTGAGGGCATTGCTGAAGCTGTAGCTCGAGTTGATTCACCGGAAGAAAAGCTTAAGGTTTATATTCACAGCATAACCGCCGCCGTGGATAAAAACCCGGAGATACCGTCGATTATGATGCGCGAGGTGGCCTCAGGCGGAACCCATTTACCCCGCGTTGTCATAGAGGACTTGACTGCAGTGATCTCCATTCTTTTTGGCATTCTGGAGCAAGGCAAAAAGAAAGGTGTTTTTAGCGAAGTGGCACCGTTT
The DNA here is from genome assembly GCA_002840565.1 of Deltaproteobacteria bacterium HGW-Deltaproteobacteria-12. Lineage (GTDB taxonomy): Bacteria > Desulfobacterota > Syntrophia > Syntrophales > Smithellaceae > MVRV01. The sequence continues at coordinate 98,525 of PHBK01000024.1, forward strand.
CTTATCCACATGATGATTATGGGAACAATCCTTTTTTATACGAAAGGCGCCCCGATCAAAGACAAACAGGAATGGTTGCCGGCGTCTGTTAGAGCACGCGATAAAAAAATTAAAGACAGTCTGGGTGCTGAAGTTGCCCGGCTGGTATTAAAAGCGATCAAGGCCTGAATAACACGCAATACATAAAATGGAGAAGAATTGTGAAAAAGAAAATTATCATTATTGCTTTTATTATATTATTTGTCGGGGCGGCCGCCTTTGTCTATTTCGGTCAGAAAAGTAATAACCAAAACGAACTTCATTTTTCCGGCACTATTGAAACAACTCAGGCCAACCTCTCCTTCCAGATTCCCGGGCGCGTTGTCAGCGTTGCCGCAAAGGAGGGTCAGTCTGTCACTAAAGATCAGGTGATTGCCGAACTGGACCGGGCAGAATTGCAGTCGCGCTATGATCAGGCTAAAGCCAATCTGGACCGCGCGCAGAAGGCCAGGCAGCAACTGGAGACGGTTCTGAATATCAGCAGAAAAACTCTGCCCGCGGAAGTGGCCCGCGCCGCAGCCAATGTCAAAAGCGCCAATGATACCGTGCAGGATGCGGAAAAAAATTACCGCCGATATGAAGAGCTCTTCCGCAACGGCGTTGTTACGGAAAAAGAACGCGACACGCTGAAACTGGCATACGATATAGCTAAATCGCGTCTGGCCGAAAGCGAATCCATCTTGAAGCTGGCACAGGGCAATCTTTCCAAAATTGACGCAGCCCGGCAGGACATTGAAACAGCGCTCGCCCAGATAGATGCAGCCCGTGCGGCCCTTGCGCAGGCGGCAATACAGCTCGACTACACGCAGCTCCGCTCGCCGCTTGCCGGCATGGTGATCAGCCGCAATATCGAACCGGGTGAAACTGTCAGCGTCGGACGGGAAGTCATCACGGTTTCCGATCTTTCCCGTGTCGATCTGAAAATATTTATCGATGAAACCCAGATCGGCAAAGTAAAACCCGGCCAGAAAGCAGAGGTAAAGATAGATACCTTTCCCGACAAAGCATTCGAAGGTTACGTCTCTTTCATCTCTCCCGAGGGTGAATTCACGCCGAAGATAATTCAAACCAAAAAAGAAAGAGTTAAGCTCGTTTACCTGGTTAAAATAGCAATCGCCAATCCCACCAAAGAACTCAAAGCGGGAATGCCGGCTGACGCCTTGCTGAAATAGAAAAGGAGAAGCCGATGAACGATCCTGCTGCAAATTCTCCGCCGCTGGTAGAAGTTAAAAACGTCTCGGTGCATTTCAAAACTGTACAGGCGCTTAAAGACGTATCGCTGAAGGTCGCCCGCGGAAAAATCTTCGGCCTCGTCGGTTCTGACGGCGCGGGCAAGTCAACTCTTCTTCGTCTGATCGCCACAATGATCAGGCCCTCAGCGGGAACTATTTCCATCGGCGGCCTGGATGTGGTAAACGAACGGCGCAAAATAAAAACCATCATCGGTTATATGCCGCAGCGCTTCGGCCTGTATCAGGATTTGTCCGTGGAAGAGAATATTGATTTCTTCATGGATATTTTTAACATTCCCAAATCGCAAAGAAAAATGCGCAAAGATAAATATCTGGGTTTTTCCAACCTGCTGCCGTTTCTGGACAGGCCCGCCGGAAATCTTTCCGGAGGCATGAAACAGAAGCTGGGATTGGCCTGCGTGCTGGTGCATGAACCGCAGTTGCTTCTTCTCGATGAGCCGACCAACGGCGTCGATCCGGTATCGCGCAGCGAGTTCTGGGAAATTCTCTCCAATATGAAGCAGGAAGGCATGACGATAATGGTCTCCACCGCGTATCTCGACGAAGGCGAAAAATGTGATCAGCTCGCCCTGATGCACAATTCCGTCATTCTGGATTCATCGACTCCGGCGCTGATGCGCCAAAATTTTGCCAATCTGGAAGAAGCAATGATCGCAAGGATAAAAGAAGTGGATAAGGGGCTTGTCAATGACAATTTCCACGTCTGATTCCATAACAGTCAAAAATCTGGAAAAGAAATTCGGCGCTTTTGTCGCCGTCAACAAAATTACTTTCTCCGTAAAAAAAGGGGAAATCTTCGGATTTCTGGGCGCCAACGGCTCCGGCAAATCCACAACTATCCGCATGCTTTGCGGGATTATTACCCCGTCCTCCGGTTCGGGCTTTGTCGCGGGCCATGATATTATGACCGATGCGGAAGCAATCAAACAATCAATCGGCTACATGTCGCAAAAATTTTCTCTTTATGAAGATCTGACGTCCTTCGAAAATCTGCGTTTTTATCTGGGCGTTTATAATGTCCCGGAGGATCAATGGCCCGAGCGCATCGCTTGGGTTTTGAATATGGCTCGCCTGCAGGAAATGCGCAATCGTCCGACAAAGGAATTGCCGCCCGGTTGGCGGCAGCGCCTGGCGCTGGGATGCTCGCTTTTGCATAGGCCCGATATTCTTTTTCTGGACGAACCGACCTCCGGCGTTGATCCTCTTACCCGCCGGCACTTCTGGAGTTTCATTCAGGAACTGGCGTCGGGTGGCATAACCGTATTTGTGACCACGCATTACATGGATGAAGCGCGCTTTTGCGAACGCATTGTCATGATCAATCAGGGCATGATTGTAGCCTCAGGCTCCCCGGCAGAAATTATTGCCTCCGCATGTCCCGGTAAAACAGAGGCCGATCTAAATGATGCTTTTATAAAGCTGATGACAAGAAATGAGGGAAAATAGTTGAATCCCCTGCGTCTCCAGGCCATAATTCGTAAGGAATTTTATCACCTGATCCGGGATTACCGCAGCCTTTATCTGGCTTTTGCCATCCCGCTGATCCTGATAATTCTTTTCGGTTACGCCCTGAACCTCGATGTCAATAATGTCGAAACAGTGGTCATTGATCATGACAAAACAGAAATCAGCCGCGATTTCATAAGTAAAGTCAGTGCATCGCCCTATTTTCACATCGCGGCGCATCTTCCGGACACTAAGCAGGCGGCGGAATATCTGGACAATAATCGCACGATGGTGGCAATCGTTATTCCGCCGGGTTTTATGAAGGATATCCGCGCTGACCGCACTTCTTCCCTGCAAATTATTATTGACGGCAGCGATCCCAATTTCGCCGGAATCATCCGCGGTTATCTGACCGCCATTACCGAACAGTACAATCAAAAATTATTGGTGAGTTTTCTCAACCGCCAGGGACTCGCCAAAATAAATCAGCCGGTCGACGGCCGAATCCGCGTCTGGTTTAATGAAGACCTGGAAAGCCGCAACTTCATCATCCCCGGTATTATTGCTATTATCATTATGATTGTAGGTGCGCTTTTAACATCACTTGTCATTGCCCGGGAGTATGAAAACGGTACCATGGAAACAATTAAATCCCTGCCGGTCAGGGCCGGTGAATTCTATCTGGGCAAGGCCATTCCTTACTTTTTAATCGCTCTTACCGATGTCTTGATTGCCATGATTTTCGGTCAGCTTCTCTTCGGCGTAGTAATGAAAGGCAATTTCTGGCTCATGCTCACGGCCACTTCGCTTTACATCCTGGTCGCCCTCTCGCTGGGTTTGTTTATCTCCAATGTCACCAAATCGCAAATGATCGCCAATCAGATGGCCATACTGACAACGTATCTGCCGTCGCTTTTGCTTTCGAATTATGTCTTCCCCATTATTAATATGCCGTCCTTCTTGCAATACATCACCTACGTTGTCCCGGCCCGCTATTATATCGACATTCTGACGGGCATCTATCTGCGTAACACAGGATTTGCCTATCTCTGGCCGAGCCTGTCGGTTCTGTTTGCTTTTTTTGTGCTCCTGTCGGCGCTGAACTACCGTATCCTCAGAAAGGAAGGTTTATGAACCGGCTGAGAATTCGCGAACTGGTGCGCAAAGAATTTATTCAGCTTTTCCGGGATCCGCGCAATCGCATCCTTCTTTTTGCCGCGCCTCTGATCCAGATATTGGTTTTCGGATATGTGGTCAACTACGACATCCGCAATATCCGTGTCGCCCTGCTGGATTATTCTCAAACGCAGGAAAGCCGCAGCCTGATTGATGATTTTGCCGGCAGTAATATTTTCCACTTCACCCATCATTTAACGGACGATAAGCAGATTACTGAACTCTTACTGGAAGGTAAAGTGGATATGGCGATCCAGATTAACCCCGATTTCGCCGCCATAATTCGTAAAGGCCAGACCGCACCGGTGCAGATAATTGCCGACGGCTCGATGAGCAATATGGCGGCGATGCGCATCGCCTATACTTCTTCCGTGCTCGATAAATTTAACCGCAAAACTCTCCGCGAGTTGTATCCCCGCCAGATGAATTACGGCAAAATCGACGCCCGCATCCGCACCTGGTACAACCCCAACCTGGACAGCCAGCATTTCTTTGTTCCCGGCATTGTTTCCTTTCTGGTCATGCTCACATCGCTTTTGCTGACATCCATCGCCATTATCCGGGAAAAAGAAACCGGAACCATGGAGCAACTGATCGTGACACCTTTAAAATCTTACGAATTTATTCTGGGCAAGACCATTCCCTATATCATTGTCGCGCTGGTGCAGATGACCGCAGTCGTGATCTTTGCCATTTTATGGTTCGAGATTCCCTTGAGAGGAAGCATTCTTTTGCTGTTTTTCTCCACTTTCCTGTTTCTGCTTTCCACTCTGGGCATTGGTCTTTTTATTTCTACGATTTCCAGCACCCGCCAGCAGGCAATGATGACAACTTTCTTTTTTATTATGCCTTTTTTGATGTTGAGCGGTTTTATCTTCCCGATTGCCAACATGCCGCAGTTTGTGCAGTGGCTCACGTATCTCAATCCGCTGCGTTTTTTTCTGGTGATTGTCCGGGGGATTTTTCTCAAGGGCGTCGGCCTGGAAATCCTCTGGCCTCAGTGCGTGGCTCTGGCCATACTGGGCATCATTGTCTTTTCCGGCGCCATCAGCCTGTTTAAAAAACGTCTGGATTAGTCATTGCTTCTGGTATATTATCAATGCCATAAAATTCCCGAGGGCCGGTTACGGATGCTGAAAGTTATCGACGACCAACTGACTATTAAGAAATACGCCCGGCAATTTGTTCGGAAATTCAAGCCGTTTGTTGATGACCGGGTAAAAGTGAAACTGGGGCATCAGGGAGCAAGTTCCCCGGCAAAAGTCTTATGGTCAAAAAAGCTGGGGATCTGGCTGTTTTCCCACGCCGTTGACGAAGTCCGTTACTGGAACGCCTTTGGTGTGGAAAGGCCGCGCCCGGACCGCCTTGTCTCCATTATTGCCGAAATAAATTTTCCTTTTGCCGGCATCGATCGGAAAACCGGCGGTGCCTTTGCCCGTGATGCCCGGGGGAACATCTACGTCATTCACCGCGGCAAAATCGGCGGGGGTAAAAAAGGCGTCGGCAAATCACTTTTTGAGAATAATTACCGCGGCGTCTGGTCTTTGATGGAAGATGGAGACTGCATCACCCAGGTGGCAGTGATTGGCGTCCTGAATTCACCGCGCCTGGCACTGCAAACCGCCTTCTTTGTGAAGAAGATAGAAATGCTGAAATCAGCTGCCTTTCATTCCCCGCAGCTGGAAATTGATTTCCCCGCAGTGACATTCCGCGAATATTTAGCAGGCAGTCTTCCTTCAACAGACGAGCCTGAAATTGACGCCTGCTGCGATCATGATCTTGTTGTCAGCAGTTTAGCCGCCCATCTCCAGCACGGGAAATTACAAACAGGCAATGACAGCAGCCGGGAACTTTTCCTGGTAGATCCGTTGAAAAACAGAAAAACTCATGTTTTTGAAATTCTAACCGACGCGCAGGAAAAAAGCGTTTTGGCCGCGGCGGCAAAATTACTTTTGCAGAAGGCCGGCGATAAAGGCGATCTGGTACCGATTCTTGTTCTGCCGGAGGCAAAAATGGCTGCCTATGCCCAGATTCTGCAAAGATTAGATATCACCGCTGTCGGTTTTTGTCTGGACGCTGAGAAAATCACCTTTCCGGACCTGGGGAAAATCAGATAGGACGAATAGAATTTGCTTGTTCTAACTGCCCTGACCGCATACTTGACTGGCAAGACAGTGCCCAACTTATTCTTGTCTTGACACTCTTTCACCTACCTACTGTTCATAATCGGATGATAAATAGAACTGCGGATTACGGTTAAAAAAGAGCGGCGTCTGTCCGAATAAATAAGCCATTTTGTCAAACTTTCCAGTATTGATCTTAATGCAATTGATAGCGTCTATTTGTTATTTTCCAGCTCTTTATTTTCTTTGTTTTCTTTTATTTGTGATACCAAAATTTTGTCGACCCGTCTGCTGTCCATATCAACAACTTCAAATCTCAATCCCTTCCATAAAAAATATTGTCCTTCCGATGGCACAGAGCCAAGTTTCGTCATTACAAAACCGCCCACAGTGTTAATTCCGGCGTGCTCTTCGTCGCTCAGTTTTGCTATTTCCATATAATCTAGAAACTCATCCAGAGGCAAACTTCCGGCTATGAGTAATGATCCGTCCTCGCGTTTCACAATATCTCTTTCACCTTCAACAGTAGTATCTTCGACATCTTCAAAGACAGAACGCAAAATATCGCCGAATGTAACGAGCCCTTGGATCATACCATACTCATCCACCACAAAACCGATATGCATTTTAGATTTCTTAAATAATTCCATGACTTTTACCGCTGGCGTTGTTTCTAAAACAAAAAGGGGAGCACGGAAAGTTTTCTTAAGGTCAAATGGCTTTCCCTCCATGGCAAGTGAAAGCAACTCTTTCCCCCTGATAACCCCAACAACATCATCGAGTGAATCCCGCGCCACTGGATACGAAGAATATCTATGCTGGGCGATTTTACGCTTTGTTTCCTCTTCGCTTTCATTAAGGTCAAGCCAGACAATATCCGCTCTAGGTGTCATCAAGATTGATACACGTCGATCAGCCAGGCGAAAAACGCGCTCGATTGTCTCCTGCTCAAACTCTTGAAAAGTCCCTGCTTGAGTTCCCTTATCAATTAATATTTTTATTTCTTCTTCTGTCACGGTCTGTTCGGGTGATGCTTTAAAGCGGAAAACACGAAGTAACGTATTTGTTGAACTGCTCAACAAAACTACCAAAGGATGCGCGAGTTTTGAAAACCGATATATTGTTGGGGCTACAAGGATGGCAAGATTCTCCGGATTGTTTAAAGCGAGCTTCTTGGGAATAAGTTCTCCGATTATCAGTGAAAAATAAGTTATACAGACAACCACGATTGCTATACTGATGGTTTCGCTATACGGAACGAGCACAGGAAAAGTGGCAAAGTATCGCTCCATCAATTCCGCAATGGTCGCGCCTCCAAATGCACCCGCCAAAATGCTGATAAAAGTAATGCCGATTTGTATGGTTGGTAAAAAACTGTCCGGTGAATTTACGAGTTTCAGCGCAATTTGTGCCCTTAAATCACCTTCGTTTGCCAAGTGTTCCAGTCTGGTCTTCCTGGCAGAAACAAGAGCAAGTTCAGATAATGCAAGTAGTCCGTTCAAGATAATTAGAAAAAAGATTAATAATATTTCAATACCTATTGAATTCATCTTTCCTGCCTATTGATGTTTTGATGGTTTTGTCTCAACTTTTAGTGTCGCGCTAAGTCGGATCTTATCTTTTTGCATTCATTATTTTCTATTTTTACATGCTAATGTTGCATATATTTTAAAATTCGTCAATTATCGCCTTCAGAAAGGCATGAATAGCCTTTCATACAGAGAAAGTATCCGCCTAAAATCGAATTTTCAAATCCTTAAGACATTGATTAAGAAAGCATTAGGAATTCCAAAAAAAATTCCCCTCCCCCGATCTTTCTCATTTCAGTATTTCCAGGGCCAGATCAATGGCACTATGGCTGCCGAAAATGATCAGCTGATCTGCCGCCTGAAGGATAAACCCGCCGGGTGGATGGGTAATCGTCTCATTATTCCGAATGATATTGATGATGGTCGCGCCCGATTGGGCCTTAAGATTTAAATCTCTGAGGCTTTTACCGACAATTTTATGGCCGGAGGCAACATAATAAGTTTCAATTGTTCCCTGGGCCAGAATTTGATTGATCTGCTCAAAAGCTTCCTCGGTAAATCGAACTTCCCGGAACACTCCGTAAGACTTATTACGAATTATATTGCCTTGCGCTAAAATGATACTGTTGGGGACATGAAACATCCGCAGCACCCTGCTGAATATCTGAATCGACGTCTCATATTCTTCCGGGATTATATTATCGGCGCCCAGTTTGACCAGATCGTCAATGTCGGCAACATATTTGGTTCTCACAATTGTATGCAAATTCGGATTGATTTTTTTGGCAACATTCAGACACTGCTTGGTTAAAAAACGATCAGAAATGGCCAGAACCAGCACCCGGGCGGAATCAATTCCGGCGCGCTTTAGAATCTCGATGTTAGAGGCGTCTCCCCAGATAACATTTTTGTCACCTTTAGCTTTGGACTGTTTTATTTTCTTGTAATTCAGATCAACGATAACGTACTTTATGCCGGTGTTTTTCAATACTTTAACCAGATTTCTTCCGTTGAGCCCCATGCCGCAGACAATAACATGATTATCTACCGGCAATTTATTGATTTTTCCATCAGGAATGTCTTCAAAGATATTTTTCCTTGCCAGCAAATAATATGTAAGAGACACAAGCAGCGGCGTAGCTATAAAAGTTAAGACTGATGCCCCGATAAAGCCCTGATAAATAAAACCTGAAATGATGTTTTCACGCAGCCCCTGGGAAGCTAAAACGAAAGAAAATTCTCCGATCTGCGCCAGCAGGACGCCCGAAAGCAGAGCAACGCGCAGAGGGTATTTCAGCAGTGAAACCAGGCCGAACACTATGGCGGCCTTGATTCCAATAATTATCAGCGACAACAGAAGAATATAGCCCGTGTTTTCCCGTAGAAAATCAAGATTGAAAATCATGCCGAGAGACACGAAAAACACTGACAGGAATACATCCCGAAACGGATTAATGTCGCTGATGATCTGATGGGTAAAATCCGTGTCGGATAAAGCCAGTCCTGCCAGGAACGCGCCGATGGCCAGCGACAAGCCCAGGGATTCCGTGATCCAGGCAATTCCCATTGCTATAACCACGGAGGTGATCACCAGCACGTCACGCATGTTCATGGTGACCAGGTTCTCCAGCACAAGCGGGATTAAATAGCGGGCAACGGCCAGAAGAGCGACAATAATCAAAACTGATTTGATCAGTTTCCAGATAATCATCAGGATATCCGGCCCGCTGCCGCCGGCAAGAAAGGGGATCAAAAGCATCATCGGCACGACCATCATATCCTGGAATAATATGACGCCGATGGAAATTTTCCCCTGCGGCGAACTTTCGTCGCTGCGGTCTTTCAGTATTTTCAGGATCAGAGCCGAGGAGCTGTGAGTCAGAATAAAGCCGATAAAGATAGACTGGCCGATGCTCAGTTGCATCGCGAGGCCGACCCCAACGCCTACAAGGAATGTGCAGAGGATCTGTAAACCGCCGGTTAAAAGGATCTCCGACAAATTCTTTAAAAAGCGGGACAACTGAATTTCAATACCGATGGTAAAAAGCAGGAAGGCCACGCCGATTTCGGCCATAAACTGAATGCCGGCGGTATCATCAATCAGCCTGAGGCCAAACGGCCCGATAATTATGCCTGTAATCAGGAAGCCGATGATGGACGGCACTTTAATTTTATTGAAAATGTAAATAACAGGGATGGAAAAACCGAGGATTATTAATAATTTTTTAAAGAAAAAGAAACCTTCCATTTTCCAACTTCCACTCGATAAAAAGATTAAAGGGCTGCAAGAAGTAGTCTCAGTCTGACCATTGCTATTTCTCCTTTTTTATATTTATCATTGAAGTCTAAATTTTCCAAGATACTTCTAATTTAAGATGCTTCTGCAAACTAAATACTCCCGGCGCCTTTGTGGGCAAATAAGCCGCTGCAATCAACCGGCATAAAGTTGTTTGCAGCGGCTTTAGAAAGGAGGGTACCCTTCCTAGAAGGCAAAGCTGAGAGTTACTCCACCATAAAGGTATGAACTGCTTCTGTCCGCCGGACTGACGGCACCCTGCAGACCGCGCCCTTTCATTTCATACTTGGCATCATCAGAAAGCGGGAACACATAAGATGCCGTCGGCGTAACAGTCAATGACTTGGTTACCGCAACAGGTATGGATATTGAAACTGTTCCATCATGAAAATTATTGTATTTATCCGTCGTGGCTACCGAGCTGCTGTCATACCTGGCATATGTGTTTTCATCATTAGATACCAGATAACTGGCTGTAGCTGCAAGCTTCAACCCAACCTTTTCATGCAAAGCAAAGGTATGGGAAACTCCGAGCAAAAAATACCACTGATGATAATGATCAATTTCCTTATAGGCTGTCAGCGTCGGCGACAAAAGAGTATTCAATCCCACTGTTACAAAGATTTCCTGAGAATCAAGCGGGGCTGCCGCTCCGGAATACGGAGCGCCCAAGGCATAATAAATATAACCACCACCCACCTGAACCATGCCCAATGCTTTAGAATAAGATATAGTAAGATCAGTCTCCGTGTGTTTACCGCCATAATTTGCCCCGGCAGCGGAATACGGTTTGGTGTCCAGATTACCCCACGCATTGAAGGTTAAGCCTTTGTAGCTTATTGTGGCCGATGGCTGAAAGACAACACTGCTGCGGGTTAGTTCCTGCCCGCGCCAAATATAGGCGCTCAGGACGCTTACATCTACCCCGCCTGTAACCTTGTCTGCTTCTTGTTCCGCCCGGGAAGTTACCGGCATCGCGAAAATAACCAGCAGCATCAATAATAAAAAAAGCATGTTCTTTGTCTTGGTTTTCATAGTCTTTAATTCTCCTTTATATTGTTTTTATTTATACTGTTCACAATCAATCCCGTATTTATGAACCTTAGAGGCAAGAACACGCTTGGTTGTGCCTAAAAGTGCAGCAGCGGCAGATTGATTGCCCCTTGTTTTTATCAAAGCATGAATAATAACCGACATCTCAGTATCGGAGACGCATCGCTCCAACACATTCTCTTTGGTATTAAACTTATTACTATCCATAATATGATTCATAATATAACCTCACCCGATGGCGGTGTTCCCCCGTTCGCCGGTGCTGATGCGAATGCATTCGGCCAGATCAAGAACAAATATCTTGCCGTCACCCACTTCTCCGGTGTGGGCGCCCGAAGTTATTGCGGTTATTGCCGGTTCCGCAAAATTATCATTGACGGCAATATCCAGCCGGACTTTTTTGAGCAATCCGCCGGCCTCCTTGGCTCCGCGATAA
>PHBK01000052.1 GCA_002840565.1 Deltaproteobacteria bacterium HGW-Deltaproteobacteria-12
GACAGTTCGCTGATGAGCGCCATCCCTCTATATTTTTTGGAATACTGCTGAGTGATTTGATAACGATTCTTAGCATCTTCAACGAGGGCTGTCACTTTTTCCCTGGATAACAGCGGTTTAAAGAGAGACAGTTCCTGCTCCAGTTTGGCCCGTTTGGCGCCAAGTTGCCCCATTTCAACCACTTGGAAGACGATGAAGGCGAGGCACACGACCAATACAGCCGCAAACGCCGCGAAGATGCCACGGTTGATCATCTTGCCCGTTAATTCCTTGTTTTTGTCCACGTAGGTGTAAATGGCATTGGGGGTATATTTCGCGTCAGACAGGGACAATCCGACCACCGGGACCAGCGAGGCCCTGTCAGCGGGAGACAGGGAAGCGGCAGCTGTGACAGAGTGCTTTCCCTCAAAAGGATCAAACAATTCCGTCGGTGTTGCCAGCTGCTCACTGATGTAGGTCAAAAGCACCTGATGAAATCCACTCAGGACGGATGATACGTAGATCTTCTCCGCTTTTTCGTAACCGACCGACGTCGCGTAATATTCCAGCGTCCTGTCAATCTGACGAATCAGCCTCTCCAGCGCCGGTGTGATCATGTCCAGAATCGTGCTCTGGTTCCAATGGATGCCATCTTCATCCTGTATCGATTTTCCGGGATTATCGGAAAGCTCCTGCAGTATGTTTTTTATATGAACCTTATCCAGCTTCTTTTCCGGGATAGTTTCGGCAATGGATTCATCCATTGCTTCCATCATGCTGGTAATGCCGGTCTTGACGCCCCTTGTCATCACCAGGTTATTTTTACTGTAGATGTCAATCCTTGAAAAATCGTTTCCGATAAAGAGGCTGGCGAAGGTGCCGTCGCCTACCGCGATCCATTTTGTCCTGAAAATATTTTGAATTGCAAAGGGTGCAATGGTGATACCTGCAAGATCGACACCGATCGATGAAAAGAGGTCTCTGGCCTTCTCCACGACAGACCGGGGGACAGTGTAAACCATCACGGAATACTTCGGAATGCCCTGGTCGGTAATTTCGCCCTGCATCTCGTAGTCAAAGACAACATCTTTTTCATCAATGGGATTTTCTTTTTTGGCAGTGAAGAAGATGACGTTTTCCAGCTGTTTTTTCGGAACGCGCGGTATCTTCAGGTGATTGACATTGACTTCTGTGGCGTCCATCATCGCCCAGACATCACAGGCGGCAAGAGAACCGGCGAAAGAAACGAGGGACGATCTTAACAAATCCTTGAATTCCGCAGATTCCCGG
>PHBK01000025.1 GCA_002840565.1 Deltaproteobacteria bacterium HGW-Deltaproteobacteria-12
CATTCCCCCAAAATTAATTATTGAAATCTCTCAGCTTTCTGTTTACGATTATCTAAATGCCGCCTTTTATTAACAGCTAACTGCGGAAGGTGGGTTAATTCCTGGTAGGTTTGTTCAGGTATCAGATCATTTATGCCATCTTTCATTTTTCCCCCTCTCTGTAATCGCTGTGAGCTGAGAATATATTGTGCACTTACCTTATACCAAATGAACGAACTAGATTTTTGAAATATACCCCTGCTGCGTTTGTTTAGCCCAAGCAATCATTGCTTTCCGCGGCCATAGCATGGAATATTCCCGCGGTATATATTTACCCTCCTCATAAAGCCTGAGCCTTGATTTGGATGTCGTAGTAGCCTGTAATATTTCATTATTTCCTATGCGATGCTGTAAGAAGAATGCACCGCCTTCTAAAGGTTGTAATCGAATATATGCATGGTGAGGACTGATATCAACCAATTGAGGATCATACAACCAACTGGTTGCCGTCACACCCACGATGTCTTTTCGCCGCTTTAGCAATTCAACGATTCGTAAGCACATTCTTTCATGCGCCTCTGCGTTCAGTTCGGCTATATACCGCTGATCGATATGCATCTGTAGCCATGGACCATACCCTTTTATAACCAAATATCTGATAGGCGCGGTTATATCACCAAAATATAACAATGAATGTAACACGGTTCGCAAGCGAAACCGGGAAAGCAAATCAACAATAAATGTGCCGCAGGGGATTGTTAAACCAAGAACAAAACGCACATCTTTACGGAAGAAATCAGCCGTTGGATCGTATGGTTCATCATCGGCGTTGGTGAGGAAGTCGGCCAGTCGGCCAACTGCATCCGGGTATAATTTCAGAATACTGTTTGGCAGATTCATTTTTTCAACTTGGACTGGCAAATGGCAAGCGAGTTTAGCTACCATTGCACGTTTAAGCGTAAGCTGTCTGTCTTTTGAAAGATTAGATGCCTGCCGCAAAAATATTTCTTCTACCCTCTTTACCGGTAACCCAAAAACAGAAATCTTTGCAAACAGATCAATTTCCGATAAAATTTCAGACGTAATATTATCAAGTAATATTACCTGCTCTCTGGAAACAACAGAAATTAGATCAGATAATTTCTGCCGCGTTTCTTTTGACATTAAAACATGATCAACTTCTTGCATTCTCACTGACTCAAATTGTCCTTGTTGCATCGCTCTCTGGCGTGATTACGGGAGCATGTTGAAGAGGCGCTTTTTCAAAGCTACGGCATACGGATGCCAGCGATAAGAACCAATAAGCTTTAGTGTGAATTCAAGCGACCAATCGCCAGGATCAACTTCCACTCTGCCGGTTACAAATTCTTCTTGTGTACCAAAAGATACTTTGGGATCAATCGTGAATACGCGAGAATAGCCCGCTTTACGGGCCATTGTAACGTGCCTTTTATCATAGCTTCCAAAAGGGAAGCTGTGCGTTAATGCTTCTTTGCCTGTTATATCTTCAATTATTTTTTTTGATACAGCGATCTCTTTATTAGCTTCGGCATCATTCATTTCGGTTAAACGCAGGTGATTTATTCCATGAGAACCTATAGCGGCTAAACCATATTCGCTTAACTTCTTTAATTGCGCAGCGGTAAGGACGTGTCCAACGCGCATGCGTTTTTGATCATCGCTTATCCATGTTGCTTCTTTTCCCAAATATGCAGTAGGAATAAAAAAAGTTGCGGGAATGGCTTTTTGATTTAACACTGGCATGACGGTATCTATGGTTGAGGCAAAACCATCGTCGAAGGTCACAGCAGCATAGCGCTTGCCATCTTCGAGGTCCCTGATCGCATCGGTTGCCACTGGTGTTGTTAGCTTCAGCAACTTCTCCATTTGACGAACAAATGGTTTACTCTGTGCAGGTGTCACACCATGGTACATTAAGACAACGCAAGTTCCCGGCATTGGGCTCTCGCGGAATAAAGCCATTATTTTTTTAAAGCCATGAAAAACTATGGCAATAATCAGTTTGACTAAGCGCTTTATCAACTTGCACTATCGCTTGAAATCGGTTTTCTTAATAATTGTGTGAAAGTTTTCTTGACCTGTGTCCTGGCAAAATTGATTTTCTGTGCAATTGGCGCCCTCTCGTGCTCTCGATTGCGATAAAGTTCCATTACACGATTGATAGCACCATCTAGATCAAGCGTTCGCGCATCAACAACCATCTGTCCTAACCCAACACCATCGAAGAGTCCGCTGAATTTCTTGCTGTAGGCCACAGCCGCTGTCGGCACTTCTTGTGAAACTGCCGCAATACATGCATGCATCCGTGAACCGATAAAGAAATTGCAGCGCCCGATGATGCCCTTGATCTCGAATTGGTTATATTCTCCCGTGACCAGATACAACCTGTCCGCATATTTACCTTTTAACGATTCATAAACCTGTCTTGATGTTTCGTTGTCGTTATAGACGTTCCCACTTTTCCCGAACGTATGAGGGATGAGAAAGATGCGTGACGTTGTTTCCTGCATGAGTCTCTCTATAAGTTTCAAAACAAAAGTTTTGTATTCAAAATTGAGCCCGAACATGTTCTTCCCCGTATAACCGCCATGAAACATCAGGCCATTGATATTTAGGCCGATGAATGCTTCGCCTGGTGTAAAATTCGACGGCGGATAAATTTCTATCTTAGATGGAATTATTGCCGGCATGGTAAAGGCAACATCTGGGCAGAATTCGATTTGTTTATTTTCCTTTTTTTGCCCTAACATATTTCGGACAAGCTCGATACTGTCCCGATCACGCGAAAGCACTGTGTCCGCTCGCAGAATTATCCATCGAGCTATTGCTTTGGCTACCCATGAATTATAAGGTCCGTAGGTTTGCGGAAAAAGGACGAGCTTTTTCCCCAGCAGGATTATGATAATTGTTGGAATGATACCGGAGATAAACTGACCAAGTCCATATATGTCACTGAAGCTGTCGCCACCGTGAATGTCACCGATAACATCGCAGTCGTATAATTCACGCAAACGAGCGTTTGAATGAATAATTTTTTTCTTAATCCAACGCAATGGGATCACAAACGTAATACATGCCATGAAAAACAGGAAGAGTACATGTTCCTGAATAAGGGCTTTAGGTGTAAGCCGGAGATTAATTATTTTTACATCAACTTCTTCACCCGCCAGAAATAGTCTTTCGTTAGTCTTTTCGGGATGTCCCATGAAAAAGGAAATCTTTGCTTCAGGAACAACATCTTTAACTAGCTTTATAAGTGAATAGGCTAATGCCGACACACCGCGGTTGTTTGTATTGAAGGGAGCACCCAGCAAGCATACTCTGAACGGCCTGTTCGCATTTTTTAAAGCTGCTGTTTTGTTCTTTTTATAAGCCGACATCCGTTATCTTTCCTAATATTCTTGAATTCAGCAGTCTGCTGTAAAATTTTGCTTCTTCATCTGTAACCAGACGCTGCCTGCGCTGCAGGACTGTTTTTAAATAACCGTATAAAACCATAATTCCACCGATTATAAATGGGCGACCTTTGATAATACGATGCAGGACTTTCAGCATGAAGAACATTTTACTTCCGCCGGTTAGGTAGTAAATTTCGCCGTGCATGGCATTTGTTTTCACAAAACCGATTCCGGAGCCCTCATTTTTCAGGTGATACATATGAAGATCAACAAAATGTTTTGTATGCCAACCCCGCATCTGGGCCCTGATTTCATCGACCGTATCCCAGCCCTTGGCGGCGATGAATCCGCCGATCTGGGTGAAACATGCTTTTCGTATGAATTTGCAGGCGCCGGCAGTGTGGTAAGCAGGCATCTTGACAGGCAGCCAGCCCTTGCCATGATTTTGCAGGTATATACCCGAACCTATTCCCAACTTCGGATCTTGAGCAAATTGCTGTAACAGTTTTTCAAAATAATCGGGCGCAAAGCGCAGGTCACAATCAAGCTTGACCACGAAATCGAATTGACTATCCTTGATCAGATCATAGCCGCGATTAAACGCATTGACGATTGGCGAGCCGGGCTGGCGCGCTGTATTGCGCTCTGTTTTAAGCACTTCGATCCAAGGGAATTGCTTTCGGTACGACTCGATTATTTCGGGTGTTTTGTCCGAAGAGCCGTCATCGACGATTATCCAGCGTGAAGGCTTTATTGTCTGATTGACGACGGAATTCAGTGTCTCTGTAATATATTTCTCCTCATCTTTGACCGGAGAAACGAGAATGTAATTGGTTCCTTGTTTTATCATTATTTAATTAAGGTTAAAGGTACAAGGTTAAAGGAGCAAGGATAAAAACTATATCCACCCCCTGCCCCCGCCAGCGGGGGACAGTGCAAAGGCTAAAGGTGAGATTTTACTTGTCGAACAGTTTATTAATAAGTTCTTGTTTTGATAACTTCAGATATTCGGCAATATCGTTCAAAACGTTATTTAAAGTGCCTATCTTGATCGGCTGATGATCCGGAATGGTAATTCTATGTTCGGCCTGGTTATACGTTGAAACCAACCTGATATGGCTTCCCGTTTCTCTAACAATTTTGTATTTATATCTATTAAGTAGTTTTGCCAGTTCCCTGCCGGAGATATCCCTTGGTATTTTAGGCATAGGCGAACATCTCATCACGAACAATGTGTAGCCGTATTATACCTGGAATTTCTTCTCTGGTATCAAAATGACATTCAAGTGCATCCTTAATATTATCTTTCAGAATTTCGAAGGTATCACCTTGAACAAAAATGGATTGCCCGAGTGCCTTTGCATTATAGCCGCCTTCAGGATCTTCCTCTACAAGAAAAATCAATTCATTTGTTCTCATAGTTATCTCCTCGTTATTTCCGCTTCAAAGCCCAATATTGAAAATGCTTGTATCTACAAAAGCTCTGTTATTTTTGATAACAAAACTGATTTTACAGATGTGACATTTTAAAGGTAATATTAAATAAAAACAAGGGCAAAGTAAATAGTAACGTGTAACGGGCTCAAGGATCAAGGCTCAAGAAAAAAGTAAATAGTAACGAGTAACGATTAAATGGCTTTGTGATAGATTATACTTTTATTTTCTCTCAATAATGAAACCTGCACGAGATAATAATCAATTCGTCTTCTCGGTATTGGTAAACCAGTCGATGTTCATCATTAATTCTTCGTGACCAGAACCCGGATAACGATCCTCTAAGCGGCTCCGGTTTACCAATGCCGTTGAATGGATCGCGCAAGCTGTCTTTAATTAGCATATTAATGCGTTCGACAATTTTTCTGTCTACGCCTTGCCGGTAGGCATAATGTTCCCAGGCTTCTTTCGTGAAAGTGATCATATTTCCAGATCTTGAGATGATTTGGAAATAATTTCATAATTTTTAAGCTGATCGAGAGATCTGAATATGGATTCGCGATTCGATGCCGTCGAGAGCAGATATTCCGTTTCGTCCATATCATCCAAAATGTTGATTTCGATCACTTTATCCTGGCTGAAAATACCTTTTAATCTTTCAATCAATCCTGAATCAAGATCGTTCAGGCGCAGGGTAAAATTTGCTTTTATCATCAGAACACCTCATTGTTGGCCCATAGAAAACAAATAAGTTTGTTTTTTATCTCACTTTCAATAAATAAAGTAAATAGTAAATTGTTATGAATCTTCAGGTCCCCCTTTGAAATCCACCCCAGCCCTCCTTTACAAAGGAGGGAGCCTCTCGCTTTAGCGCGAATCCGCCGGCGGAGGACAAGAAAAGAGACATTTCCCGATTTCGACACAATGGCTCCGCGTGACTGAAGTCTTTTTACGAACTTTTAAATTTTGCCCTTATAATTTTACTTTTTAATTGAAACCAATGCATCCAGTCATACCCACCTTCAAGTTTGGCTTGGAAAAAGGCCAGATCGTCGCGGGAGTTTATCGGCAGCCGCTTCATAAAGCATATCGGATCTTTAGCGGATGCACGGCCAATTCTTGTACTTACCCCGAATTTGTAGCCGCCGGCAATAAGTGTGTCGGTAAGGCACTTAGTAAAATCATTATCCTCTTCAGGAAAAGCGAAAGGATAGGAAAAGGATTCGGCAGGCGCACCTATTCTTTGTTCGATAATCTGTCTGGAGTGTTCGATTTCATGCCTTACATCGGCCCTGTTGCTGTCTCTGAGCTGCGGGTGGCTTGCAGTGTGCGAACCGAATGATATGCCCTGTTTGTGGAGGAGAGTTATCTCGCCCCAGCTGAGGTGGTCTTTGCCGTCCAATTTTTTGTGATGGTTGTTGATATAATCCGTGGGTAGAAAAACAGTAGCTGTAAATCCATACTTTTGAAGTATGGGAAAGGCATTGATGTAAAAATCCCTGAACCCATCATCAAAGGTAATTACCGCATATTTTGCGTGATCGTCTTTTACAGCACGTCCATAAATAATTTCTGCTGCCCGGCCAAGGGTTAAAACCTGATAATTATTATCTTGAAGAAACTTCAGTTGTGCAGCGAATATTTCCGGTGTTGTATTAAGCCAGAAATACGGGTGTGTTTCGGTCTCCGGTTCGCTGCTGATGCTGTGATACATCAGAATGGGAATGACCGCTCCACCCTCATGATGCCTCCTCCGGGCCAGCGGAGCAAAAAACAGTGTCGAAAGGTATCTATCGAGCAGATGAATCACGAATGGCCTGTTGTTCTCTTAGAGGACACTTGATCGATGATTTTATAATAATCTTCTTTTACACAACTCCAGCCATGTGACTCCAGAAATATATTGGCGTTATCTACAAGACGGTTTCTTTCCGCATTGTCTTTACAAAGAGCAATGATTTTCTCTGCAAGGTCCTTCTCATCCTCCGGCTGGAAGAATTTCACCATGCCGTCATTGTAATAATATCTGTGGGCGGTTGTTCCGGAAATAACTATCGGAATGCCCAGTGTCATGTATTCCAGTGATTTCATGCTCAAAGCTTCATCCGAAAATACCGCAGCCTTCGTCGGTACTATGCCCATTTCCGCTTTCTTCAATATTTCCGGCAGTTCATAAAAGGGAACGGAACCTTGGAAATGAACACAATCATCAAGGCCCAGTTCTTTCGCCAGACTGATCATTGTGCTGTATAATCTGCCGCCGCCATAAAGATATAATTGTATCTGAGGCATCTGCCGTTTGACCAGCGGCATCGCTTTGATCAGTGTGTCCACTCCAAAGTGCTCCTCGAATGAACCATGGTAAAACAGGATGCGGGCTTCCGCCAATTGCGGCTTCCGGGCCGTGGATAACTGGAAAAGATTCTCATCCGGAACGTTCATCATGGTCGAAAACTTCTTCCCCTGATTGATGCGCAAAGCCAACTTGTCCCGCCAGATATCCGTCACGGTAATAACGTGGTCGGCAAATTTTGCCGATAGACGTTCAAACCATTTCAATAAACGTATGATCGGCTTGTTTTCCGGAACATTAAGCTTGCGCATAAAAAGCTCCGGACCGATATCATGGATGTCGAGTATGATGCCGGCGCCCAGCAGCTTCGGAATAATTGCGGTAAATACAATAATATCCGGCGGCGAGGTCACATGGACAACATCGTATCTATTCTTCAAACCAAGATACGACATGACGAAAAAGGCCTTTATGCAGAAGAAGGCCAGGCGCAGGAAATAGAGGAAGGCCTTTTGTTCCTGGGCAGGCCTAGACTGAATAAAGAACATATTCAGGCCTTCATATGACTGAATAACTTTATCATCCTGAGCTTTACGCAGGCAGATAATATCGACTTCAAAACCCTTATCCTGCAGGGCCTTCGCTTCCCGGTACAATATGGCGCTGCCCTGGAAACGCATATAATAGAGCATGCATGCTCGTTTTTTTCTGTTTTTTATTTTTTCCACAAAAGATTACCTATTTCATCAGTTGACATTTCTGCTATCCATTTCGTTCACGACCATCTGATATTTACCTGAAATCTGCGGAAGGATCTCGGGAACATACGAAAACTCAAAGGTCATATCCCGGGGGAAATTCTTTTTTAAGTGCTCCCGCAATATCGACTCTGTCGATTCTTTATATGTCGAATTTTTTAAGATCTTTATCCTTATGAAATCTTCCCGCACATAAATCACTTGAAAACGCTTCACTGCGTCGGAGAGATTTACATTCATAAAGGTCCGGCACCAGAAAGATGTTGATATCATCCGACCGTCCCTTGTATAGAACACTTCTCCTGTTCGTCCGAGAATATTTTCAAGCACCTGAAGGCGCCTTCCACAAGCGCAGGAAGATTCGGCAACCCTGCCGATATCTCCCATGCGATAGCGGATAAACGGCATGGGTGAGATATCCAGCGAAGTAACTAGTATCTCTCCTGTTTCCTGTTCTTTTCCACTAACCGGAGGATCGGCGCACTCCACAAGACTATGCTCTTGGTTGACGTGAAATGAACCGTGGGGACACCTGCCGGCTATATGCCCAACCTCGCGGGCGCTATAGATACTTGTAACAGAGCAGGAAAATACATCTTCGAGAATTCGTTTTTCATGTTCATAGACCGGCGCTGACCAGCCTGTGATAAGTTTAATCCCCCAAGATGAAGGGTCAATATTGTGACGGCGCACGTAATCTGCCAGTCCCGCAGTTGCTGATGTTGTTCCCCACAAGTCTTTAGGTCGGAAGGCATCTATTTTTTGCACACAGTGAGCATAGTCCTTATCTGTAAGATTTAAACCAGGAAGAATGAGCTGGTTCCAAAGACGATTACGAAGACTATTTACTCTGCTCTTGGGCATGTAATCGGATGAAATTCTTACCATTCGTGCTTCCCGGGTTCCCGGCAGAATGTTGAACCAGCTCTTGAGCCGCATTTCCAGAGCCCAATTAAGGGCTGTTCGGGATCCATCCTCATAGAAGATAGTTGGCGCTCCCGTGGAACCGCTGGAAGTATTCCGGACTAACTTATGACGGCGAAAAGGCGCGAAGGGTATCGGTTCACCGGGGCCCCGCTTGGACCTGTCGGCTGTAACGATAGAATCTACCAGGCGGCTGTCCATCATTCCCTGCCGATGATCAATCACATCTTGTCTGCTCAGCGCCGGGATAAGCTTTACATCATCCAGGGATTTGATATCCCCTGGTAAGAGACCGATAGCGCGGAATCGGTCTTGATAGAAAGGAATTCTGTCATAGGCATAGGCAATAATATTTTGAACTTTATGAAGCTGCAGGTCCCTTAGCCGTTCACTTTCGCAGCGCTCTGTTTTTTGCAGTGCTTTGAAATACGGCAGGATATTACGCCGGTTAAAAAGGAAGTTAGTGAACGGGAAAGTAATGTGCCCGACCAGATACTCCTCTGCTTTTTTAATCAACGACATGTTTTATTCTTCTCACAATGCGTCTTTCGCGATTCATAATCTTCAGATACTGCACATCAGCTATAAATTGGAAACCTACTGAACTGGCTGATTTTTGTGAAGGGATATTCGAGATCAGGGTTCCGCCGTAAAGCTTTCGGATGCCTCGCTTCTGCAGTTCCGAAAAAACATGAAAGCGCAGTGCTGAAGCCAATCCTTGTTTTCGGAAAGATTTCATTACTGAGATCTGTTCTGACCAGGCATGCTTGGGATGAAGATGTTTTGTTAGATTAAGGAGAGGAATAAATGCATTCCCTAAGGCAACAAGATTGAATCCAACAACTGTGGAACCTTCAAAAGCGGCTATGCAAATGCCCGACGACATGATCCTGGATAGTTTTCCTTTCAGCCACTCCTCCATTTCTTCGATCTGACGTAGCGCTCCGAAATCATCATTGCTTATAACTTTAATGACGACACCTTCCGGTGCTTTTAATGGAAATATTTCTGCGGCCAGTTTTCGGCGATAGATCCGATATGTTCTGTTCTCATAAATTGGTTTCAGAAGATACTGAACACCTTTTACCAAGGCGCCTCTTAAGCCAAAGTCTTTCAGGTTGCGCCTTATCTTCTTTATTACAATGTCGATACTCATGATTTATTAATTTCAAAGGCTGGAAATTACATCTTCTAAATTTACAATTTGGCATGATGTTTTTACCCGCAGTTCGTCAACAATCTTTTTGTATTCGAAGACCGGTGTGACAATAATTGCATCAACCGCCTCCAGTTTATCTTGGGGGGAAACAACTTTCAAATCCAAATAGGAGAAATGCGCTGCATCAACATCGATTGCATATTTAACATTTATACTGGAGCTTTTTAATTCCTCATATAAGCAAAGCCCCAACCTTCCCAATCCATAAATGGCTACATTCTTTAAGTTATGATCCGCAAAATATTCTGACAGCAATCTTCCTTTATTTCTTAAAACCATCCAGGAACTAAAAAGTTTGTAATAGGCCTGGTACTTCTCCAGTTTAAAGGAATTTGCTTTTGTTGCTTTTTGAACTGCCCTTTGTTTTTGCACCTGGCAAAAGATGAAAATGCCGCCGGCAATGATTATTGTCACAAAGAAGCCCATCATGCTTATGTTGCCGTTTAATGTCTGCCAAATCCAGATAATAACTGACGCCAAGGCCGCACCTGAAATAATGCCGATACAAAGTGCTATGATTGGTTTATTTTTCATAATGGTTTTCCACTTTCCATTGTGCCACGATTAAACAAAGCTTGTATAAATTCTAATATTTTATGTTTATAAATCCATAGCAACTTAATGGCTTGAACTTTTGCTGCTTTAGGAATCTTTACACTCTGCGCATTATAATATTGATATATCTCATCATAAAATCTACTTTGTTTCTTTTTCTCATTAATGCGCTTAAGCAGTAAGTAGGCCAAATATTCATTAATATTCCGGTAAAATTCGTCAACATTAAACACTTCTCTGTAACGGTCTAATTTACCAAGCCCATATAAGGCCAGCATCGTTCTTTTGCATTTGTCACATTTACTTGTACAGTTATAAAGATTCATCCAACATACATTTAAATATTTGTAGGTTATTGCATAATCAGAGATGTAAGCGGTTTTCTCCAGTCGGCTGATTTCTGAACCTGTAGAATAAAATGTTGTGTTTTCGTTGGAAACACATTGTACACTTAACAAATCAAAAAAAGCGATGTCGTCGGAAAAGTTAAATTGAGAAAAAGAATAACTGGATGACCAATAGTATTTTCCAAAAAGCTTCTGTAGCGCAAGCACTGTTCCAAAACATCTAAACGTAGATGTCGTAACTAGCACATATTCATGGTAAAGCAGATCAAAATTAGAATCAACAGTTACCAATTTCAGACCTAGCTCTGTCGCAGCTGGCTTAACATAATTAATCCTTGCATCGGAAAAATCCCTGCTGCTATCTTCGCCATATCCTTGCCATTGCGGATGGTTCATTATGTTAAAATAAGTCAAATGCGTCAGGTTGAATCCTTTCGTTTCTGTATTCATGTTTTTTAAAACTGTATAAAAGGAATCAACACCGCCGGAAAGAGCCGTACCTACACCATTCTTCGATTCTAAAATCCTTCCATCGCTTTTTGCATCAATATCTATGAAATGAAATTCGGGAATATTGGCACTCAAAGAAGGAAGCAATATTGTTTTAATTTGATATAAGAGTCGTTCTGAAACGCATCCCATAGAATGAATATTTAAATTTTCTATCATTGCAAAAGGAAGCAGTGCCACTAAAAAGCCGTCAATTCTCTCTGTACATAAACATTCCTCATATTCTCTTTCTACTTCAAACCATAACGTTCTCGCCCGGTCACCCCAGGAAATATTGGAACAGAGCCTGCTCTTGTCTCCGATCCTTTTAATATAGGCTTCGCCAATTTCCAGTGTTTTCAAGACTTCTGCCTCTTTGACGACACTTGATCGACAATTTTATAATAATCTTCTTTTACACAACTCCAGCCATGTGACTCCAGAAATATGTTGGCGTTATCCACCAGCCGGTTTCTTTCCGCATTGTCTTTACAAAGAGCAATGATTTTCTCTGCAAGGTCGTTCTCGTCTTCCGGCTGGAAAAACTTCACCATGTCGTCGTTGTAATAATATCTGTGGGCGGTTGTTCCGGAAATAACTATCGGAATGCCCAGTGTCATGTATTCCAGTGATTTCATGCTCAAAGCTTCATCAGAAAATACCGCGGCCTTCGTCGGTACAATGCCCATTTCCGCTTGCTTCAGGATTTCCGGCAGTTCATAAAAGGGAACGGAGCCTTGGAAATGGACACAATCATCAAGGCCCAGTTCTTTCGCCAGACTGATCATTGTGCTGTATAGTCTGCCGCCGCCATAAAGAAATAATTGGATCTGAGGTATTTGCTGTTTGACCATCGGCATCGCTTTGATCAGTGTGTCCACACCAAAGTGCTCCTCGAATGAGCCATGGTAAAACAGGATGCGGGCTTCCGCCAATTGTGGTTTCCGGGCCGTGGATAGCTGGAAAAGATTCTCATCCGGAACGTTCATCATCGTCGAAAACTTCTTCCCCTGATTGATGCGCAAAGATAACTTGTCCCGCCAGATATCCGTCACTGTGATAACGTGGTCGGCAAATTTTGCCGATAGGCGTTCAAACCATTTCAATAAACGTATGATCGGCTTGTTCTCCGGAACATTGAGCTTGCGCATAAAAAGCTCCGGACCGATATCATGGATGTCGAGTATGATGCCGGCGCCCAGCAGCTTCGGAATAATTGTGGTAAATACAATAATATCCGGCGGCGAGGTCACATGGACAACATCGTATCTATTCTTCAAACCAAGATACGACATGACGAAAAACGATTTCAGGCAGAAGGTAATAAGCCTCAAGAAATAGAGAGCCGCCTGTTGCTCAGAAGCTGGTCGCGATTGAATGCAAAACAGATTGAGGCCTTCATATGACTGAATGATCTTCTCCTGTTTTGATTCACGCAGGCAGATAATATCGACTTCATAACCTTTGTCCAGCAGCGATTTTGCTTCCCGATAGAGCATTGCGCTGCCCTTAAACTTCATATAATAAAGCAGACAAGCCCTGCGATTTTGTTTCCCTGATTTTACTATAAAATTATCATCATTCTTGCGGTGCTGCCAGTATGCTGCCACCTCTCGGGGCAAAGCATGCCAATACTGATTTTTATATTTAGTTTTGATGTATTCAAGAAACTTTTCATAATACTGTGACGGATATTCCTCATTGCCGAGCTTATCTCCATTAAAATTAAGGTAATCGGGATGTGTTATAAAAAGCGCCATACCGCCATGTGCTACAATCCAGTCGAGCTTGGCTTTCCAGATATCGATATTTTTCTCTTGCATGAGAATGAACAGAAGAAAATCCTGGGGAAGTGTATAGGGCAGTTCCACATATCCTTTTTGATTCGAATTGCCGGAAACCCAGAAGGGAAAGATCGTCCCTGTGCCGTCGGGCTGTGGTTCGAAAGGATCCGTGTCGAAGGTGGAGGCGTCGTACTCAATGTCCAGATTGTGGTTATATTCCAGGTTATGGAACATACTTGGACTGCGAAAACCAGCGACTTCCCATTCTTTAATATATTTATTTATCTGACCAACTTGCTTTGAAAATATTTTTTCCGATCTGAAAATATTAACATTGTGCCTCAAACCATGGATGCCGATTTCAAATCCATTATCCTTAATTAATTTGAAAATTTCAGGTGGTACACTATAATCCTGTGCAACAAAATTAAAGGACGATCTAAATCCCAGCCTATCTTCAAGCTCCATCACCTTTTGGCAATTTTTCACGCCTTTTTCTTTATCTACGTCGTGCGTTAAAACGAGGGCAAATTTTTTGCCTTCCGGCCAGCCCTGCCAATTTGCGGGTGGTTTGGCGGCGGTTTTGTCGATGGGCCAGATATCACCGCAGGACTGAAGCTTCCATTTTACCAATCCTCTACGGATTAGGATCTGCAATCGCCGGGGAATAAAGGGCTTCAGAAAGTTAACGTAGGTTCCTAGAAACATAAAAGCTCACATCATTTAAGTGAATAGTAAATAGTGACAAGTAAATAGTAACAAGAACGAGGAACAAGGTTCAAAGTTCAAGGTTCAAGCGCAGCGCTTACGCGCGGAGTCCGGCGCATGCCGGAGAACAAGGAGCAAAAACGTCAAGAGTGAATAGTAAATGGTAACGAGCAACTAGTTAGTATCGACGGGCGATGAGAAAAAGGCGTCAGAAGGGTCAACGACGCACTGCCTTTGCACCCCCGATGGAGCGCTTAGTTATGCGTGTGGTTTTATGCGCAAGCTCGATCAGCGACAGCAGGGCTCTATTCACGGCTTCTTCGTTTGGAAAGACATCAGCTACTTCCGGTTTAAGAACAACAATATTTGATGACTCACGCATTCGTTTCACATATTTGCCGCGCACCAACCCCTCAGGGAAGTCTGACCGTTTATATTCGGCGCGTAATTCGTCTTTTTCCTTTTGACTAATCTTCTTCATAAATTTTCCGCTCTCCTTTGCTCGCTTCACGAGCACTTATAATTCGAATAGTCTCTTCATTATCAGTGTGAGCTACCACTAACAACCGACCTCGCTCTGAGATGCCAAATGTGACATATCTATCCTCTGTTATTGAATGGTCCGGATCTGTGCTTGTTGCGGACATAGGATCGTCCAGTGCAGTTGCAGCTTCCTCAAATGAGACTTTGTGCTTACGCAAATTTGCCTTTGCTTTTTGCATGTCCCATTCAAATTTCATATTTTAACCATCCCATGCCTTCATCGAATATAACAGTTACAAGGAAAAGGTTCAAGGTGCAAGGATAAAAACAGTAAATAGTGAATAGTGACGAGTACAAGGAACAAGGTTCAAGGTTCGTACCTTATTTCATTCCTGCATCTTCAAGGATGCAAACAGAGTATGCAGTTCACTTCGATATTTGTCGAGGCTGTCGTAAACCGCCAGGGCATCAGCCGCGTTATAGGTGTGGGACATGCGGTTGCGGGCTGCAAGCATGTCCAGCCAGGTTCCTTCATCATTAATCCATTGCATGGCGAACGCCTGTTTCAGGCAGGCTTTAGGGGAAGAGCAATCACCGAGACCCTGGCTTGAGGCAACGAAGCGAATACTTTTCCAGGCCAATTCAAAACAAAATTCGAAATATTGAATGCAACCCGCCTTTTCCAAGTCACTTTTCGCCGGCGATGAGAGTGCCTGCGTCAGGCTTTCCAGAGCCCGCTCAAATCCAAGCAAAAGAACAGATTTATCCATACAATACCTCCGTTTTCTTTAGTGCCTCTTCATGAAACTCTGGAGACACCAGATTTAGATCGACCAAGTCGATCCGGTATAGTGTATTGATCTCATCTAAGAGATCTTCCAGCCGGTAGAAGGTATTCAGGGTCAAGGGCCGGTTGCCCATTACCCCGACATCGAAATCTGACCGCTCACGGGCGTTGCCTGATGCCCTCGAGCCAAAAAGGACAATGCGATAACCCTGCAGGTCGTCTGCCATACTCGCACACGCCCGACGAATTTCTTCGATGATTTTATTTTCTATCACAGTGGTCATAATATACAAGGAGCTAGGATAAAAACAGTAAATAGTGAATAGTGACGAGTACAAGGAACAAGGTTCAAGGTTAAAGGAGCAAGGATAAAAACAGTTATGAGTGACAAGTAAATAGTTAATAGTAACGAGTAAATAGTGACAAGTTTAGGCTAAAACACATCCACCCCCGCCAGCGGGGGACAATAATATTTTGCAATTCTATTAATCATGGATAAATAATGACTCGAACTGGCGTGGTTTAATGATTTTTGTTTTTCGGTATTTATGAAGCGTTAACAAATCATCATCACCTGTTACCAAATAGTCTGATTTTGACGCCAAAGCACATCTGATTATATTGTCATCATCTTCATCACGGCATGTCCTTTCAATGAAAACTGAAGACTGGTTGATCTCAGATGCCGCTTCTTCAAGAAGTTTTACTGCCATGTCTATTTCTTGGCTCGAGGCTTTGATTTTATTCCGAAGGAATTTTTGAAATTCCTGGAGGATAAAAGGACAAAGGATCAATGAAAATTCATTTCGTCGTGCTCTCATAAGAAGCTTGGCGCACAAGCCGTCAGTCAGAAATGCAGCTATTAATACATTAGTATCAAAAACTGCTCTCACGAAACCGCCTTAAAAATATCGTCGTCAGTTATGAATCCGGCTTTCTTAGCTTTCGTGGAAAGTCGTTTCCTTGTTTCCTTGAATTTAATTTCCCAAAGATAATTGCTTAAGGATTCTTTTAAAATGTCACTTTTGTTTCTTCCCGTAGCTTTGGCAAAATTATTAAGCTCTTTTGCCATTTGTTCCGGAAGGCTTACGGATAATACGTTTCTCATTTTCCACCTCCTGTACTACAATACACTACATTAACGATTTTGCAAACTGGTTAAATGGTAAATAGTGAATAGTGACGAGTATTAGGAGCAAGGTTCAAGGATAAAAATACAGTTACGAGTAAATAGTAAATAGTGAATAGTAAAATAGTAACGAGTAAAAAAGTAACGGTAAATACAGCTCCGCCCTCTCGATTACATAACCGACAAGGACGATGTGCAAAAATAGAGACTCTGGTTCAAGCCTCGAAATTTTTTTTATGTTATAAAATACTATACCAATTAACTGCGCGTCAGCCAAAACTACAAGTGCCGGAGTTCTCGAATTATTATGGCATTGCCGCATAATATGCAAGTTGAAAGAGGCAGAGAACAGTAAATATCCACTACCCCATGTGACGGTAGAGGAGGTTACCCGTCATTTTCAAAACCGGTACCGGCAATTTACCGAAAATCTTCTTAAAGGCCGGATTGATGTCACCTGCTTTTTTTACAAAGGTCTCCTGCTGCATGTCGTATTTATAATATTTAATGAGATATTCCCGGGCGCCCCACCCTGCTTTAAATTGCCGCAGCCCTTCATTTTCCGGCTCCGTCCGGCCGAAGCACAGCGACTTAAAGCCATTATCACAACTCCACTTTACAGCTTCCCACATTACAAGGTTGTTAGCCCTGAGGTTTTGATAAGCCTTATCCGACGCGCCGTACTTATAAATCACTTTATCCCCGGCATGGAAATAGACATTGGCGGCAATGATGCTTTTATCCAGAGAGGCGAGGACAATAAATCCCCGGTTCCGGGAGATGATATGCTCGAATACGCAATCGAAAAATTTACGCGGCTGGGGAGGCAGACCATGTTCCCGTCTGGTCAGCGCATTCAGACGGCAAAATTCCGCCATTGACTGCGGCGTCGCAGAAATAGTTGTCTCGATATTCAGTTTTTCCGCTTTTTTGATATTCCGCCTGGTGGAATCTCGCAGGCCGGCAGACAGTTTCTTGAGCCCCGTGGTCAGATCAAGGATATGTCCGTAATAGCATTCGGATGGCTCCCTGTTCTGCAAAAATGCTTCTCCACCCCTGAATTCCAGATACTTCCAGTTCCGTTTTTTACCCAGCGCTATCATTGCCTGGAACAGTTCCTGAAATTGCGCGGCATTGGCTGCGATCGGTTCACAATAATCGGTGAAAGGAAGGCTTACGCCGCGGTTGCCAGTCAGGATGCTGCTGATGTCCATGCAGGGAAGCACGGCTTTGATGGCCGACTGCTCCCACATGGCCAGATAAACAGGCCTGTATCCGTATGATTTTTTCAGGACGGCAGCCCAGGCAGACGTATGAAAGAACGAATTGCCCGCAAGTTCACGCAGCAATTCGTCCCAGTTTTCGCATTCAAGTGGATCATGGCTTATGATATTCACGGTTCAAAGTCCCAGGTCCGGATTTATTATATATCAGGCGTAGAAGGACTTTATTTGCTCAGCCACCCAGGAGATCTGCTCCGCGCTCAGTTCAGCATACATCGGGAGCGAGAGATATTCCGACGCGCACTTTTCGGCAACGGGCAGGCTTCCCGGACCAAGACCTAGCGAGCTGTAGGCATCCTGCAAATGAACGGGAACCGGGTAATGAATATTGCAGGAAATGCCTTTTTCGGCCAGGAAAGCCATCAGTTTTTCGCGTTCTTTAACCCGGATGGCATAGATATGATAGACATGCGTGTTGCCGGCTGCTTCCGCCGGTTTGATGACATTGGCCAGGGAAGAGAGCAGTCGGGTATATTCTGCAGCATGTTTCCGCCGCGCTTCGTTCCATTCGGCCAGATACTTCAGCTTCACACTCAGAATAGCTCCCTGAATACCGTCCATTCGGGCGTTCCAGCCGATGACGCCATGATAGTATTTTTTAGCCTGACCGTGATCCCGCAGCATCCGGATTTTTTCAGCAACGGCATCATTGTTGGTCGTAACGGCCCCGGCTTCACCATAGGCGCCCAGATTTTTTCCCGGATAAAAGCTGAAACAGCCGGTATCGCCCATGGAACCAGCTTTCCTGCCCTTGTAGGTCGCGCCGTGAGCCTGGCAGGCATCCTCGATTACATAAAGCCCGTGTTCCCTGGCAATGGCCAGAATCGAATCCATGTCTGCGGTCTGCCCGAAAAGGTGGACGGGAATAATTGCTTTAGTTTTTTTGGTGATGGCGGCCTTGATCAGCGCCGGATTCATGGTGTGAGTTGTTTCCTCAATGTCAATAAAAACAGGTTTTGCGCCGCAATAGGTGATCGCTTCCGCCGTGGCGATGAAAGTATTCGGCACCGTGATAACCTCGTCACCGGGGCCGACGCCCAGGGCAATAAGGCTCAGCCAGATGGCATCCGTGCCGTTGCCGACGCCTATAGCCTGCTTGGTGCTGCAGAAGGCGGCAAATTCGTTTTCAAATTTAGCTACGAAGGGCCCGCCGGCAAAGGCGGTCTTTTCCATGACTTCATCAATAGCTGCATGAATTTCATTTTTAATAGCGTTGTACTGCGTTTTCAAATCCAGAAATGGTACGTTCATGTATTTTCCTCCGAAAAATTAGGTTCAAGGATCAAGGTTCGAGGTGCAAGGTGCAAGGCTAAAGGATCAAGGTACAAGGATCAAGGACTTTTGGTGAAGTTACGTCTTGTCTTGATCAATCCGTTTAGCATTGCTGATATTTCATTTGTTTCTTGCAGCCACTCCTGTCCTTTACCTTTATTAATATATTCTATATCGATACCTATGTATATCTGCGTTCGAAGCTCACCGCACGAACCCTTGGCGTAGGATAAAAAACTAATTGATTCCTTATTTGAAGTTCTTTCAAAGCCTTCGGCT
This sequence comes from Deltaproteobacteria bacterium HGW-Deltaproteobacteria-12, assembly GCA_002840565.1. GTDB lineage: Bacteria > Desulfobacterota > Syntrophia > Syntrophales > Smithellaceae > MVRV01. Next base: position 19,143 of record PHBK01000025.1, read on the forward strand.
ATATTACTGGGTATGGATAATCCAGAACGTGTAATTTGATCTTTAAATCCGTAATCTTTCAAACTATTCAATTCCCTATAAATATCTGTACTGAGCTTCATTGCCCGCTTCCAGACATCAAGGTCTTCAAATCGCATCAGATCGCTCTTTCCTTATCCTTTCGCCTTCTACCTTGGTCCTTGGTCCTTGTACCTTGGTCCTTGTTCCTTGTTCCTTTATCCTTGTTCCTTTTATTTTTGTACCTTTCTTTTAATTTTAGCCGGGTTGCCGGCGACGATGGTATCCGGTGGCACGTTCTTGGTGACGACGCTGCCGGCGCCGACGATAGCGTTCTCGCCGATGGTGACGTTGGCCAGAATGGTTGCGCCGGAGCCGATGGAAGCTCCTTTTTTAACCAGGGTCGGCTCTACTTTCCAGTCGGCCTCGGTCTGGAGGGCTCCACCCGCTGCGGTAGCCCGCGGGTAACTGTCATTGACAAACGTCACCCCGTGCCCGATGAAAACATTATCTTCAATGGTGACGCCTTCGCAGATGAAAGTATGACTGGATATCTTGCAATTACTGCCGACCGCCGCTTTTTTCTGAATCTCGACAAAAGCGCCGATTTTTGTATTGTCACCGATGGTGCAACCATACATGTTAATGAACTTTGAAAGCTTAACGTCCTTACCCAGCTTGACATCTTCAGATATACATAGATAGTTCACAGGTAAATCATTTCTCCTTTATTTTTCAGTGACTTGCTGGATGCTACCAGCATCTTGACGACCTTCAGGCCGGCGGCACCGTCATTTACCACTTTTCCGCCTTCTTCAACGTAATGGACGAATTCCTCGGCAATCAGCCGGAGTGCTTCCGTCGCTTGAATTCTCGGCGCCCACATGTCTCCCGAACGGTAATTGACGAGCAGATTGTATTTGCCTTCAGTCGTCGTAACTTTCACGCCCTTGTCATAAACTTTGATTATCTCATCAGGCTCCAGATCATTCCAGACCAGCATCTTTTTCTGTCCGCCGATCAGAGTCGTCCGCACCTTCACGGGGGAAAGCCAGTTGACATTGATATGCGCTATGATGTTGTTCGGATAATAAAAGGTCAGATAGGCAATATCTTCCAGACCCCGGTCAAAATGGCCGGATCCTGTGGCCACAACCGCCTGGGGCTTGTCATTGATCAGATAATCCATGATCGCAATATCGTGGGGGGCAAGATCCCAGACAACGTTCACATCATGCTGAAAGAGCCCCAGATTGACCCGGACGGAGTCAAAGTAGTAAATGGAGCCCAGCACATTATCATCGATCAATTGTTTTATTTTCCTGACGGCGCCGGTATAAAGAAAAGTATGATCCACCATGATCTTCAGTTTCTTCTTCTCCGCCAGTTCAATGAGCTCTTCGGCCTCTTCAACTGTGTGGGTGAAGGGCTTTTCCACAAATACACTCTTCCCGGCCAGCAACGCTTTTTTGGCCAGTTCATGGTGGGTAAAAACCGGCGTGGCGATCGCAACAGCATTGACTTCCGGATCATTGATCAGTTCGTTGACGTCCGATGTGAATCTGACCTGGGGGTAAGCCTTTTTGGCCTTACTCAGACTCTGCTTGTTCATGTCGCAAACCATGCTGACCTGCGATCCGGCGGCGACATTAAAATTCCTGACGAGGTTTGGCCCCCAATAGCCATACCCTATGATACCCATCTGTAGCATACACTATCTCCTTTACTAGAAGGCTCCTTTTCCGCCAAACACCGCCTTCGGTGTCATGAGGATGATCTTGAGATCGAGCCAAAGATTCCATTCGGTTATATATTTAAGGTCGAGGCGCACCATTTCGTCAAATGTCGTGCGGCTCCGGCCTGTAACCTGCCAGAGTCCCGTTATGCCCGGCTTGCAGGAAAGCAGCCTGCCGCGGTGCCAGATATCGTAAATCTCGCACTCATAGGCAATCGGCGGACGGGGACCTACCAGGGACATATCCCCGAACAATACATTTATCAGCTGGGGAAGTTCATCGATGCTTGTTTTGCGCAGAAAATTCCCGATCGGTGTGATCCGGGTGTCATTCGTCAATTTGAAAACGCCGGGCTCCACGGCAGCGTTCTTTTGTTCGCAGATAAATTTCGTAATATATTCCTTGTGGGTGCCGGCATCGCAATTGGTCTGCATGGACCTGAATTTCAGGAGTTGGAAGGTCTTGCCGTTTAGCCCCACCCTTTGCTGCCGGAAAAAGACGGGCCCTTTGGATGTCGCCTTGATGGCGGCGGCAATAGCGAGGAAAAGCGGTGACAATAAAATGAGCGCCAGTGCGCTCGATGCTGTATCGATCATATTTTTGATTGTCAGGGAAATCTGCCTGTCGCGGAGGCGATTCGAGAGGTCGGGATAAAGACTGGAATTGAACGATCCGTTGATGGATATTGTCTCGTCACTCTCGGGGTAAACATGATAGGTAGTCCGAATCTTGCTGACCCACTCGGGGCGGAGCTGTCGGCACAGCCTTTCATTCACTTTGGCGATAATTCCTTCAATTCCCGGCATGTCGGTCGTCGAAAGCTCCGTAAAAATCACCCCGACAACTTTGTCGTGTTCGTACCACCCATGGATGTCCACTTCTCTTAATGTGGCATCTAAAGCAGACTTGGTTTTTTCCAGAATTTTGTTTTGTGGTTCTTCGGCCATCAGGCTGGAAATATCGAGCAGGAGGAGGAGGAAAGGCTTTTGGGAGCGCTCTGTCCTCTTTCTTTCCACACGAAGCATATGCTGGAAATGGGAAGCACTATAAAACATAATACCTTCTTTTCCAAAGTCTCATCAGTTATTCATTGTCCGCTGGAGCGTTTCAAACTCATAAGAAATAATGTTGGCCGCCACACCTATTTTTTTCCCTTTTTCCTCAATCCTGACAATCTCTCCCTTGCAGGTTATCCGGACATTATGGTCGGGATCAATGTGTTCGAGGAGAAGGCTGAAATCAATCTGCTGGCCGGGGGAAAAGCATTCTTCCGTTTCGAAGAATATTCCCGAGCCGCTGAAGTTCAGCGTTACACCTTTGCCTGATTTAATCTCCAGCGGCAGTGTGCTTTTATAGCGGGTCGCCCTGGGTTTCCTTGATGTTTTCATTATCTCATCTCCAACATGATGGCTTAGGTATAGACAAATGATGATGGAAAAACCATATAGCAAATAATTTATTTTTCTATATCTTTAGCTATAGACGATTATGAAGTTTTGGAAATAATGTAAGTTTGCGAAGGGGGGGGGAATTCAACGAGACCTTTTTCCTGGGCAAAGCGCAGAAGCGCCACGCGGCTTTTCAGATTGAGTTTTTCGTAGATATTGTGCAAATGGACCTTGACCGTACCCTCACTGATGAAAAACTTTTCACCGATTTGCGCGTTGCGCAGGCCCTGGGCCACCATGCGCAGGATTTCTGTTTCCCGGGGAGTGAGGAGGGAGGAAATCTCGCGCGCACCGGCTTCCCGCCGCAGCAGTTTCTCAAAGGACAGCATGGCGGCGCGCCGTTCAATCCATTGCTCACCGGCATAAACCTTGCGGACGCAGAGAAGCAAAAGCTGAGGGTCCAATTCTTTGAGGACGATTCCGGCAACACCTATTCGCAGCGCCTCCAGTAGCTGATCGTCGTCGATTTCCGCAGTGTAGTAAACAATCCTGGTGCGCAGCCGCATATCCGACTGCAACTCCCGGGCGATTTTCAGTCCGTCATTTCCGGGATTGTGCATACCCAGAATGAGGATATCCGGTTTTTGCCGACGCACGGCCTCGACCGCGTCTCGGGTATTGTTGCAAGTTGCCATTATCTGGAAATCACTGTCTGTCCGGAAAAGATTTTCCAAACCGTCCCGCATCAGCGGTTGATTGTCGGCTACAATCAGTCGAATGGTCATTTCAGGTCTCTTTCTTAGCGATTACTTCTGCGGAAAAATGCTGCAGAGCCAACGCTTATAAGAAAAAAGGCCACCAAGAATAATACTTATTATTACTAGTGGCCTTGATTTTATTCTGGAAGCCTCCTAGCTTTCCTTCCGGCTTTTTATCGCCGGTTGGCTCTTCAGAATCTAGTTGGCAATATATCAAAAGTTTATGTAAAGTCAACCCGTTTCTTGCCGATGGCGATGGCAATATTCGGCGCTAAATGCACTTTGACCTTTGTAAAAATTATTTCCTGTCGTCAGGCGCTGTAGACCAGGCTGTTTTTCTTTTTGATAACGTTCCTGGTATCGACGATGGGGATGCCGAAAGCGGCTAAATCGATTTTCGAGTATTCATCGTGGGCGGTGGCGATCAGTATTAAATCATATTCCTTAGTAATTTCAACTGATTTCCGGCCGGCAAATTTGGCGTATTCGCGGGTCAGTCTTATTGTCGGAATATAGGGGTCGTTATAGGACACTAAAGCCCCCATTTCTTCGAGCTTTTCCAAGAGCCGGTAAGACGGGGACTCTCTGTCGTCATCAACATTGGCTTTATAGGCCAGCCCCAGCAGGAGGATTTTCGTGCCTTTAACGGATTTTCCTGCGTTGTTCAATGCTTCGACGACTTTGGAAATAACGTAATCCGGCATGTTGGTATTGATTTCTCCGGCCAGTTCAATAAACCGGGTGACGAATTCGTATTCACGGGCCTTCCAGGTGAGATAAAAGGGATCAATCGGAATACAATGCCCTCCCAGGCCCGGGCCCGGATAGAAAGCCTGATAACCGAATGGCTTTGTGCTGGCCGCGGCGATGACTTCCCAGACGTCTATTCCCATTTTATCAAATAATACTTTCAGTTCATTGACCAGGGCGATGTTGACGGAGCGGTAAATATTCTCCAGCAGCTTGGCCGATTCGGCCACCCGGGTTGACGAGACGGGCACCGTCCGCTCAACGATATTGCTGTACAGCGCCACGGCGGCTTCCAGGCATTGCGGTGTGAATCCGCCGACAACCTTGGGTATGGTCTTGACGCTGAAGTCCCTGTTGTTCGGGTCCTCGCGTTCGGGAGAAAAAGCGAGGTGAAAATCAACGCCGGCCCGGAGACCCTTTTCTTCGAGAATTTTGCGCATATCTCCGTCGGTCGTCCCCGGATAGGTCGTGGATTCCAGAATGATGAGCTGACCTTTGCCCATGTTTTCCGCAATGGAACGGGTGGTGCTAAAGACATAACGCATATCCGGTTCCCGGTTTTTATTGAGCGGCGTCGGAACGCAAATAATGATGCAATCCATTTTCGTAAGCTGCGAAAAATCGCCCGTGGGTTGAAAACTGTCCTTGAAATTCGTGGCCAGGATAGAGGCGTCGATATGCTTAATATAGCTTTTCCCCTGCTTGAGCAGGGCGATTTTTTCCTTATCGACGTCAAAACCGGTGACTTTAAATCCGGCCCGGCAGAATTCGATCACCAGAGGGAGGCCGACATAGCCCAAACCGATAACGGCAATGTTTGCTGATTTGTTCTTGATTTTGTTGATAAGACTCATTTTTCTTCTCCTGAATATAGATCTAGTTTTATTATGCAGGTAATCTTGCCTGAACGTCCATCGCAGAGTAAATACAGATTCTCCCTTTACCGACAGATTCCCTTCTTTTACAGAACCGGCTTCCGGCTTTAGCCAGAGGCTCCCTCCTTTTCTAAAGGAGGGTTGGGGTGGTCTGGCTTTAGCCAGAGGCTCCCTCCTTTTCTAAAGGAGGGTTGGGGTGGATTTCCTAAAATCCCCCTAAATCCCCCTTTTTCAAAGGGGGACTGACTTGAGCTTTACTCAAATCTCCCCTGCCCCCTCTTTAGAAAAGAGGGGAATAATTTCTACTTGCTCATCTCACCCGGCGACTTCTTCCGGAGACACCAATGTCGTTTCGTACCACGCAATGGTCTTTTTCAGCCCCTCACGGAAGTTTGTCTCCGCCCGGAAGCCGAATTCGGCCAGGGCTCTCGTTGTGTCGAGCATGCGGCGGGGCTGGCCGTCGGGCTTGGTGTGATCCCAGATGATTTTCCCCCGGTAGCCCGTCAGTTCGGTAATAAGTTCGACCAAATCGCGAATTGATATTTCAAACCCCGCCCCGATATTGACCGGCTCCGATTGATTGTAATTTTCCGTAGCCTCGACAATGGCCCGGGCGGCATCTTCCACATAAAAGAATTCCCGCGTCGCCTGCCCCGTTCCCCATATTTCGATGGCGTCTGCCCCCTGCTTTTGGGCATCAATGCATTTTTTGATCAGGGCGGGGATGACATGAGAAGACCGGGGATCAAAATTATCACCCGGCCCGTAGAGATTAACCGGCAGCAGGAAAATGGAATTGAACCCGTACTGCCGGCGATAGGCCTGGGATTGAACAAGCATCATTTTCTTGGCCAGGCCGTAAGGGGCGTTGGTCTCCTCAGGGTAGCCGTTCCAGAGATCATCCTCCCGGAAAGGCACCGGGGTGAATTTCGGGTAGGCGCAGATAGTGCCCAGCGCGACAAATTTCTCAATGCCGTGGAGATATCCTTCGTGAATCATCTGCGTGCCCATCATGATGTTGTCATAAAAAAGCGTGGCGGGATTTTCCTGGTTGAATCCGATGCCGCCGACTCGGGCCGCCAGATGGACGACAATATCCGGCTCAGTTTCCACGTAAAGCCTTTTTACATCCGACATATTTACGAGATTGTATTCCGGCAGATCGGCGACGGTAATTTTGCTGCAGCCTTTATCCTGAAAGGCTTTGATGAGGTGTTTTCCCAGGAAGCCTTTGCCTCCGGTTATGGTGATGCGTGCATTACGAAGTTTTAAGTTCATCGTTCCTCTGAAAAAAAAACCTTTTTTTGCCTTTCTCGAGTTGACATTGCTTTGTCAAATCCAGTGAGGCCGGGATTTTTAATAATGTCCCCCGCTGGCGGGGGTAAGGGGGTGGATATTTTTGAAGTGGCCGTCATATTGATAATTTTACACCTTAGCACTAATTCGTCCACCTCCGTCACGGAGAAAAACCCGGCGTATGCCGGGTGACACCTCTCCGGCATGCGCCCGACTTCGCGCCAGCGGAGGACATGAAATGACAATTTAACCTATTCTGACAAAGTCTCCAGCGGAGGACATAAAAATAAGTTCACGATTGCGACCTAGTCTCTACCTGGGAATGATAGCATGAATCATTCGTTGCGGCTGAAAACTGTATAGCCGTGCTTTTTGATCAGTTCATCGCGTTTTGCCGCTTTGAGGTCTTCTCTGGCCATCTCGGCGACCAGCTCCGAAAAAGTAACTTTCGGCACCCAGCCGAGCTTTTCGCGCGCTTTGGTGGCGTCGCCCAGAAGCGTTTCCACTTCCGTGGGCCGGAAATAGCGGGGATCCACCCGGACAATAGGATTTCCGCTGCCAACCCAGTAACCGATTTCTTCCAGGCCCTGCCCTTCCCAGCGCAGTTTCATGTCCAGTTCCGCCGCTACGGCATTAATAAAATCACGGACGCTGTACTGAACGCCGGTGGCAATGACAAAATCATCCGGCTGGGGCTGCTGCAGCATCAGCCATTGCATTTCGACATAATCCCGGGCATGGCCCCAGTCGCGCCGCGAATCCAGATTCCCCAGATAAAGCGTGTCCTGCACACCCAGCTTGATGCGGGCCAGGGCGCGCGTGATCTTGCGGGTGACAAAGGTTTCACCGCGCACCGGTGATTCGTGGTTGAATAGTATCCCGTTGCAGGCATACAGCCCGTAGGCTTCGCGATAATTGATGGTGATCCAGTAGGCATAAAGTTTGGCTACGGCATAAGGGCTGCGCGGATAAAAAGGAGTCGTTTCCTTCTGCGGGCTCTCTTGCACCTTGCCGAAGAGCTCGGACGTGGAAGCCTGATAGAACCGTGTTTTCTTTTCCATGCCCAGGATACGGATGGCCTCCAGAATGCGCAATGTGCCCAGAGCGTCGGAATTGGCCGTGTATTCTGGTTCTTCGAAAGATACGGCGACATGGGATTGCGCGGCCAGATTGTAGATCTCCACTGGCTGCACCTGCTGAATAATCCGGATCAGGCTGGAGGAATCCGTAAGATCGCCGTGGTGGAGGATGAAATGCCGGTCGGACTCATGGGGGTCCTGATACAGATGGTCAATCCGATCGGTGTTAAAAAGTGAAGTCCGGCGTTTGATGCCGTGTACATCATAGCCCTTGTTTAAAAGAAACTCCGCCAGATATGATCCGTCCTGACCGGTAATGCCGGTAATAAGGGCGACTTTCCCTGATTCTTGCTTTTTATCGCTTTTCATTTGGTGTCCCTTGTCTCTCTGATGTTTCTATCCAGTCCATCACCAGGCTAATAAACAGATCAAAATCGCCCAGGCTTTTCTTGAAGATGCCAAAAATGACCGCGTTATCAGTCTTTTCGTAACGGTGTACGAGCATATTTCTAAATGAAGCCATGTTCTGGAATGTTGTTAGATGTTCTTTGGGAATAACACCGTTCTCCTGAATAACCTGGAAAAGGTCCCGATATCCCTCCGGCTCACGCCATCGGTAGAATGATACGAAATGATTGCCGATGTCGATGATTTTCTCGATGCATAACTGGAGATAGCGCTCGACGAAGGCCCGCGCCCGGAGGTCTTCTTCATATTTCTTCCACGTGATATCATCCGCACCCCGAAGAGCAGACAGATATTCACGAAGTTGAGATAACTTCCGTGAAAGTAGTTCTTTATCCACCATGACGTTCTCCCTTATTTTGACATCCGGCGTTATAATTCCCGGAAAAGACTTCGTGTATCCAGATATTCGGCCCGCGCCCGAACCTCCTGCCGGACGCGTTCGGCCGGATCCTTCTCATAAATGAGACGGCCGTATTTCAGAATCTGGTGCTGAAGCAACGGGCCCGCCTGCCCGAAAACAACCAGATCTACATCCCGCCGGAAGCGGCTGGATAGATCCGTTTCCATCTTCAGGCGCTCATGTCCGGTGATTTTACTCTTCGCAATGATCGCCAGGTCGAGATCGCTGCCCCTGCGTTGCCTGCCTGTCGCTGCGGAGCCGAACAAATATACGGCGGCAACCCGCTTCCTTCTCCGGAATACCGGGATCATATCTTGCATTTCAGCGTCTTGCATTTCGCGTCTTCTCTCGGGCATCAATTGTTCGAAGATCTTACAGCTCCGCTTTCTCAGTTACAGGTAAGTTTCTCCATTTATCTTAGAGTCCTTATGCTTGTAAACATAGGTTCCTGGCGGTTTTAAAATGATGTCGTTATTTACAGCATCTTCCCCGATAAATCAATTAGATACTTATGCGGCAAACCGTTTTCGAAAGATTGAATATTTTTGTTCCTGGTAATAGCAAAATGATATTTGCCAACCACGATAATTAATGGTATTTAATCCCCTGATAAAGAAAGGATCACCCCATGAGAAACCGGACGATACTGATTCTCCTGCTGCTGCTTCTGGCGTCTTATCTTGTTTCGAAGTATGATCTGATAACGCAGGCCAAAATAATGGCTGCGAATATCATCTACGGCGAAGAATTACGCAAGATAAAGGGGTTTCTGATCGTAGTCGAGCAGACTAACGCCGGACTGAAAAACGAGGGTCTGTCCGATGAGTTGCTCCGGCAGCAATTGATTTCCCGCCTTGAAAAGGGGGGCGTCAAAATACTCCGGGAAGAAGAGTGGAAAAAAGTTCCGGCCAGACCGGTATTGCATTTAAAAATTATTGCCGATAAAAATAAAGAAAGTTTATCTTCAGTTGTCGTCGCGCTGGAAGTAACGACGAGTACGTCTGAACTTCAGAGCTCCGATGCTTATTCTACAGAAAAAGAAAAAACGATCTGGCTTACATCCAGCATCGGTGAAGGCGGTAATATTAAGATTCGAGAAAAGATTGATGAGCTGACAAAACTTTTTCTCCAGACATACTCCGGGAAATGAAGTCAACTTCCGCGGAATATTTTGACGGTTTATTTGCAGCTTATCTTTGAGCCGAATAATCTTCCAAGGCTGTTTCGTCAATGAGTGATTTCAAGGAGCGAGCAAAAAGAGAAGATGCCCGAAACGGGTCAACGGGCGCAAACATCCCTTCGGCTGAATCAAGACAGCTGCTTCCCGTCATCATTGCCCTGGACCGCATTCGAATGAATATCCAGATGTACCCGCCCGGACACTCACTCATCGCGGAAAGCAGCGCTGACGCCTTTGAGACGATCCAGAGGATCCTGCGGCAAAAGGCCGAATTGTTCATTGGTTTTGCCCAGGACAAAACCACGTTCGGAGAAACGGCTCCCGATAAGGAAAAGAAAAATGCCGCCTTCAGGGAATATGCGCGCAGCCTGAACAATCTCCAAATTGTTTCTTTCACCCTGCACCGCGGTCTGAAAAAGGAAGAGCTGATCGATTTCCATCGCATTCTCGCCGCCAAACCGGCGGATATCTGGGCCCAGGGCAAGATAGAATCCGTCTTTACCCGCGCCGGTATCGCGGGCATTAAAGTCAAGGCCATCGATGCGGATCAATTCAGCTCCGAGAGGAAGAAGGAGGTCCTTCCGCCCAAGTCTGATCAGAAGGCAAAAAATATTGATTTCTGGCAGGACTTCTTTGCCCAGACCATAGCGGCAGCGGAGAAACAAGGCGCTGAGAGCATCCCGACAAATCAGCTCAAAACCGTTCCCGCAGAATCCGTTCGTCTGCTCAACCAGCAACGGAATAATTGGCCTGCTGCCGTTTTAAGTTATGAGAAGATGGTCAAAGATTTTTTTTCGGAAACGCCAAAAGAAAGGCAGCTCGGCGGCTCCCGACATGAGACTCTTTCCCGCATTAATTCTTTAATTGCTGATGTTCATCCTGAACTGAAAGCTCAAATGATCGATGTCGTGGAACGGCAGCTGACACTTCTTCCCCCGGCAGCCATCGACAATGAATTTTTGAAGTATTTTTCCTCGGATATCGTTCTGGAAGTTATCCGGGGGGCCGACCAGAAAGGTTCTCCGATATCCCCTACTCTGGTCAACCTTCTCAAAAAAATTACCGGCGTCCAGGACGCATCTCCTGCGCCCCTTCCTGCCGGCGAAGAGGAACTCTCCTCCAAACACGCGGAAACTCTTCTTCAACGCGAGCAATATGAAAAATACGTTCCCAAAGATTACGACCGCTTATTGCAGAAGGCGGCAGGAACATCCGCGTATGATGAAAAAATTGACCGATCCGTGTTTCCGCTCCAGGAGTATCTGCAGACACTGTCCGGCGAGTACGTCGATTTCCGGATCTGCCGGCTGATCTTTATTTTAATGGACGAGGAGCTGGATGCCGATGACTATCTGGCCTGCTCCAGAAAGCTGCTGCGGTCGGTACCGGATCTTCTCCAGGCAGGTCATTTTGACTTCCTGACATCAGTTCTGGAGACCATGCGGCGTCATGCCCGGGAGAAAAACGCCGAAGCTGTCCGGCAAAGCGCTCTGGTTGTTTTGCAGTCCCTGTCGGATAAGGAAAAAATAGCCCGGCCCGTTTCCCAGTTTATCCTCCAGGAAACATTTGATATCAATGTTCTGAAGAAATTTCTGATCGAAAGCGGTTTTCAGAATCTCTCCTGGCTGTTCGATCTTTACCTCAGCCCGAACGTGCCCTGGTCTACAATATTAACGGCAATTCTCAAGGGTTTTGGGCAAAAAGCGACAGAGGAGGCTGTCCAAAGGCTTCCCGGTCAGGAGCCGCAAAACATCATCCGGCTGCTGATCTTCATCCGCGAGATGAATGACCGATCTTTTGCGCCCGCCCTGGCGAGCATCTTTGAGCATGCAGATTGGACTGTGCGCCGAGAGCTCATTAAAACGCTTATTCAATTGGATGATCCTTCCGTTATTCAACTTCTCAGGAGGAGCCTGCAAGATGAAAATCATGCCGTTGTTTTGGAAACTGTCGGCATTTCCTGCCGTTACCGTCTTGAAGATATGATTACGGATTTGACATCCCTGCTCAAAACCAGGATCATTCGCGAGGAAAACGCCATTCTCAATGAATGGATTGTCACCCAACTTGCCCAAACCGGGCATCCCCTGGTCATCCCCCATCTGGAGAAAATTGCGGCTCGATGGGTTTCTTTTTCGCCGAAGCATCTTGCCCGAATGAAATTGGCGCTGTACCGGAATCTTCATCATTTCCCGAAAAATTCGGTTCTGCAGCTGCTGAAAAAAGGGAACAGATCCGGAAATCAAGAAATTCGGGCGATCTCAGCAAAGATTTTACAGGGCAAGGAATAGAAAATGGATTTTTCAGAAATTCAAGCAATGATGATCAGAGTGGTGAGCCACTTCACGGCCGCCGTTGAAAATACCGGCATCTATCCGGATGACCATCCGCTGGTTATTTCCATCAGGCAGGATACACATAAACTTCTGGCAGAAATATTCGAATGGAAAAAAGAAATCACCATCATGCTGATCGGTGACAGCCTGATGGCGAACAAGCGCCCCCTGATCATGTCCGGCGCCGGCAAGAACGCTTTCATCCAAATCCTGAGAAAACATGCGATTGAACGGGTATCTTTCTCCAGAGGTCTTCCGCTTTCCGAGCTTACAGAATTTATCAAAGCCGTTTCTACGGAAAGTCTTGGGGCTATGCGTTCCCCACGCTACATCCGGTGGGGTAAACTCGAGATCAAAGACTACGCTGATCAGGAAATCGATGATCTTGATTCTCCGGAAGAAGATATCAACACAATCTACGATCTCGAAGCGCTGACCACCGAGCAGAAGATCGATAACATCTACCGGAACACCCTGAGCGGGGAATCAATCAATGTGTCGGACACCAATGAGATTATCCGCCATTTCCTGGAGAGTATTCGCCGCGAGGCTAATCCTCTGCGGCTGCTGGCGGAAACAAAATCAAATGACGAATACACGTTCACCCACACGGCCAATGTCGGCATCCTGACCCTGTTTTTTGCCGAACATCTCGGGTTTCAGGGCTCGGACCTCAGAAATATTGGAGTAGCCGCCCTTCTTCATGATGTGGGCAAGGTGACGACACCCGATGACATCCTGTCCAAACCGGGGTCTCTGAATTTGGATGAGCGGGCGTTAATGGAGACGCATACGACTAAGGGAGCCTTCCGACTGATGGAACAGGCAGGTATACCCAATATTGCGGTTCTGGGCGCCATGGAGCATCACATGAAATATGACGGCAGCGGTTATCCCCGCATCAAGGGCGGATGGGAACAGAATATCGTCAGCCAGATGATCACTATAACTGATGTATATGACGCCATGCGGACAATAAGACCTTACCGGCCGATTCCCGTACCGATGGAAAAAGTTATCCATCTTTTCAAGCAAGGAAGCGGCTCCGATTTTAATCCTTATCTCGTTGAACGGTTCCTGGATCTGATGGATATGTAATTCCAATTCCCAATAACCTGAAGGTCACGCGTCAAGCGCTAACTTTGTTGGCAGGGAACCCCGGCGAATGAGACTGTGTCGCAATGTCATTGCGAAGGAATGAAGTGACTGAAGCAATCTCATAAGTGATGGTCTCGTAGAAAGTCCGTCACACCGGTTTTGTGACCTCGCGTGACCTTCAGGTTATCAGGTTATGAAAACCGGTGTCCAGTGCTTTGTAAGTCTTTGAAATATCTGGATTCCGGCTTTCGAGACTGTGTCGCAATGTCATTGCGAAGGAATGAAGTGACTGAAGCAATCTCATAAGTATCTGAATACATGAGATTACCACGCCGCCTGAGAGGCGGCTCGTAATGACAGAAGTGGATTGTGACACAGTCTCTTTCGCCGGAATGACGAATATGAGGCTTTTTCGACTTTTTACCAGGCCATCATAAGTAGCTGAACACATGAGATTACCACGCCGCCTGAGAGGCGGCTCGTAATGACAGAAGTGGATCGCGACAAAGTCTCCTGCGCCGGGTTTTTCTCCGTGACGGAGGTGGACTAAGTAGTGCCAGGGTGTAACTTATGAATATTATGGCCGCTTCAAAAATATCCACCCCCTTGATCCCCCGCCGGCGGGGGACAATACAAAGCACTGCAATCATCGTTTCTAATTATGACACAGTCTCGAACGCCTTGGTCGTCGTCAGCTCCGCGACCGGCGTATGCCGGTTCCTCAATCACGCTTTGGCGTGACTTCCGTCGCCTCCTCCTAGCCGCCGTGTTATCATCATTGATTTGGAAATGGAACAATCCGCCTTATCCGGCGGTGCCGCCCAGTTTACCTTTCTTTCCCGCGCTGTTTCTCGGGCGGATAGTCCAGTTGTTCACCGGTCCGAAGATTCTTGAAAATGACCTTTTGCTCTTCAGAAGAAACTTTCATGGATACGGCATCGCCGTTTTCGGCCTTTTTCATGCCTGCGGCCTTCAGCTTGGCCGCTGCAACCACTTTCATGGTCGGGTAATCTATCCCGATATCCGGCAGGGCCATGAGGGCCAGGCCGGGCGCAGGCATCATAAACACGCAAAATCCCAGGATCGCGGCGCAGGCGAACGAACGGAAGATGATTTTGCTTTTGGAATATATTTTCATTTTAGTAACCTCCCAGAATCTGGATGTAAAAATCATCGAAAGCGACGGTGTGCGATGCACTATCGAGGTCTCCCATCCCGACCAGGCCTATTTCCTTCCTGCTTTCCGGATATGATTCCAGAAGGAAATCAGAGGTGCGGATGGTGCAGCCGTCGGGCAACAGATTAACCGGGGAAAACCCGGTACGGGGAGATGAATTAACCACCCAGGTTACCGTGTTATAGGGTGCTGTCGGAGAACTGCTCGTCATCGAGAAATAATCATAGCTGGTCTGATTGTTGTACCAGTAGGCAAGCAAGCTGCCGCTCAAGCCAAAGTTGTTGGGTGGCCATGCAGGATTGATAACGGGCAGCGTCTGCCCCGGGTTGCCCACCTCCATCCAGGCCGAATAGTAACGCGCCCGCTGTTTGTTGGTGGCGACTGCATCCTTGACCCTGCTGTCGTTGGTGAAGGTGAAGTGGGAGGCGTCGCCGTAAAACACCTTGATGTCATTGTAGCGCGCAGTCACCCCTCCCGCCGTAACAAACTTGTCCTCCACGCGCACGCCGATGGTGGCGTTGTCGTTGACACGCCCGTCCGGCCAGACCTGATATCCCGTGACCTTCTGATCGGGATCGGCAGGGTTTCTCTCTCCCGTAAGCGGATTCTTATAACTGGCGGGACGTCCCAGCCTTGCATAAGCCAGCCAGTCCTTGGTGGGCACACCGGCTGCATTGACTTTCTGCTGCCACAGGACGATGAGCAGCCGCTGGTTTAAAGTGTTGCCCGGCGGTTTGATGTTGTTGGGTATCTGATCGGAGCTGCCGTGGTTGTCGTCTCGATAGATAATGTAAGTGACGCCGTACCCCTGGTAGTAACGATAGGGATCATTGCCCGGG
The DNA here is from genome assembly GCA_002840565.1 of Deltaproteobacteria bacterium HGW-Deltaproteobacteria-12. GTDB lineage: Bacteria > Desulfobacterota > Syntrophia > Syntrophales > Smithellaceae > MVRV01. The sequence continues at coordinate 34,520 of PHBK01000025.1, forward strand.
GGAGTCTGACCTTCAAAGAGGGGGTTTTCATGCCAGCGGAAGGCGATGCCCGTGCCGGCGGCGGGTTGATTGAGGTCCCAGCCGACCTTGACCTGGACATCGTAATTGAGCGTGTGGTACTGCAGCCAACTGGCCTGGAGGTTGGCGGCAATGGCATTGGAGATGGGCGCCACGTGCCAGCCGATATAGCGTCCGGCTTCCTCGGGATCTTCAAAATGATAACCCGTCTGGCCCAGATGCTGGAAGGCGGCCCAGTAGGCATGAGTGCCGCCGGTGGCAATGTATCCGGCAACTACGACCCGGTCGCCGCTGCGCGACGTATCCAGGGCATCCAGATTGCCGGAAAATTGACTCGCCGAGGCGGGAAGCGCCGGCGGTGTGTAATTAGGCCCCGACGGCGGCGTCGCCGAGGTGGAACTGTAGAGGGTAAGAAAATCGGTGTATGATTTCTGCGCCTGAAACTGTTCCCCGGTCAGATCGAGACGGGCCGCCTGGGAGAATACCAGATAGCGGTTGGCCGGGATGATGGACGTGGTTGTGGCCTGGGTCCAGGTGATGTTTTCGAGCTGCACATAACCGCCCACCAGCCGTGCCGTTTGATAGGCATAAAGCCTTCCGGCCGTGGAATCCATGAAAGTGCCGTTTTTCTCCGGAATGGCGCTCAGGCTGTTGATGTTGAGCACGAGCGGCGTCAATGAGGAACCCTTTGTTATGGTCTGGCTGGCGTTCGTCGTCGGCAAGGCGAGGTTGGCATAAGAGTAGACGCCGGCGGGAATGGTCACGGCGGAGGCCAGGGTGTAAGTGACCGTCTTCGACCCGGGCGTCGCCCCGGCAACGCTGCTGATGGCCACGGCATTATTCGGCCCGACCTGCAGCCTCGCGACAGCACCCCCACCCGGCGCCGTCGGAATGGCATAGTTCAGAGGGAAACCGGAACTGGGCACGGTGGCCGAAACCGACGCCGAAGCTGCGCCGGTGCCGGCGGCAGTATTGCTCCAGAGAGGATAGACACGAGCCCGGTACCGGGAAATTCCGGGAAATACGCTGTACCAGATTCCGTTGACGCTGCCGTCGTCCATATTGGTAAGCTTTGCCTCCGGGCCGACAGATCCCGGGTTTCGAACCTCGCTGATCGCGTACCTCATGCCGGATTCGGCCATATAACCCGCCCGGCGCACGGCGTTGGAAGAGAAAACACTGAGCACGGATGTGCCGAACAGCGAAACCATTCCGACCCCGAGGGCGGTAAAAATTACCATTACGACGATCAGAAAGACCAGGACGCTGCCCCGCTGCTGCCGGTCAGTTTTCCGATAATTGGAACTTGGGGATAAAGAGCCTGTCTGTTTCATATTCGTGCCTCTCCTTGAATTAAAATCACGGGTGCTCAACCCTGGTTCTCGGGAAAATGCGGGTGTTGAAGGAGCTGGGGATGTAACCGGTGACGGTAAAGCCGATATCGATGAAGGCCAGATCATCGGCGGCCACGTTATAGACATTGTTATAAGTCGCGTTCATCTGGAATGCCGAAACGCCGTCAATCAGGACGTTGTCGATCAGGACACTGTTGGTCAGTGTGGAAAGATAGATATTGGTTCCGACGAATTTAAGGGTTTTGTTTGCCCCGGCCGAGTTGGCGAAGGTGATCGTAGAGTTGTCGGTAAGTGAGGAAATCGAACTTACACTCTTGAGTTCGAAGCTCATCCTGTCCAGGGCCAGCTGCGCCTTCAGCGCCGTTTCCGAATTATTTTTGACCAAGAAGTATCCTTCAAAAAAAGTGTTCATGAACAAGCCGACAAAAATGCTCAGAATTCCGGCCAGCACCAGCGCCACAATTATTTCAATTAAAGTAAAACCGCTTTCCCGTTTTAGCATATCGCTCCTCAAAAATAAGTAGTCGGATCGCCGCTTGTGGTCCGCTGCGCGGTAAGGATGCTGGTCACCGTGTGTCCGCCGGCCCCAACCGTCACCTTGAGATTGGTGCTCGTGGCGCCGCCGGAAAGCACCGTTTCGTTGCCGGCGGCATCGTAAGTGACATAATTCCGAGTCAGGGTCACGCCGGCGGGCATGTTGTAGATCCCCGCAGTATAATCCCGGGCCATGATGTTGGCCAGCGCCGTTGTATAGGTTGCCGGCGTGTTCATCTCCTGCACGTAATCGGCGATAATCCGCTCCATCCACATCTCCGCCATTCCCTCATGGCGCGCTATATGAACCGGGTCGCTGCTCTGGGTCAGTTGCGTTCCCATATATGTGAGAAAAACAACACCGATGACCGCAGCAAAGACTATGGACAGGATAATTTCAATCAGTGTGAAGCCTGCCTGCCGGCTATTTTTTAAGCGGAAATATTTCATGGGATAAATCCTGTTTCGGGAGTTATAATTATGGTTGACCCGATGCCGGCCGGCACCGAATTCAGCGCAATCGTTAAAGCGGTTAAAACCGGCGCATTGGTGGCCGCATCCGTATAGGCTGTGTAGGGCTTACCGGCGGCGTCAAAAAATACAGTAAAGGCACCCAGAGTGATTTTTTTAGCAGCCAGCGACACTTTTACATTTTCTTCGCTCGGCAGAGTAACCTGATTGGCCGTCGCATCCGGGTTGGTGGATCGAAACAGCCAGTAATCAGTGCCGTCGCATTTAATCCCCCACACATCACCCCGCTTCATTGCCGCCGACTGAGCGTAACGGATATGATTCTTGACGACGGTATCCTGGACGGCTCTGTCCATATCCGCGGTGCCGATCAATCCGGAGATGACGACAAATGCGGTAATCCCGAGAACGACCAGAACGGCAATAATCTCGATCAGGGAAAATCCCCTTTGGTCTGAAGCTTTCCAGCTGTTTTTTACGATGCTGACCATTTGGTTGTCCTTTTTTTCATATTTGCCGGAGAGAATTTTCTCTGCAGCAGCAGGGCCAGATAACCGCCGACGACCAGGCAGGTTGCCGTCAGGCCCCAGAAAGGAAGCAGGAACAGCTGCTTGCCGAATTTCAACAGCGGCAAGGCCGCGTTAATGAGAATGATTTCCAGATAGATGAAAACGGCGATCCTCGCGGCCTTTAATCCCGCCGCGGGCCTGCGCCAGAGCAGCAGGCCGATAACAATAAGCCAGATCGCGAGAAAAAAAGCTATGCCCGGTTGAATTCTCATCCAGGCAGAACCGGTAACATTGCCGTAAATATCCCTCATGCCCAGAAAAAGCACTAAAGCCAGGGTCATGTGGGCCAATCCGGCCATGATGAAATAGAGAAAACTCTGTTCTGCCGCGAGATTCTTTGCATCCCCAACAGGATTCAGGCCGATCAGCCTTGGTTTGGTCAGGAAATCACGGAGGTAGTAAAAAGGATTGCGCTGCCGACCGGTGATCCTTTGCATTACCTGCAAAGTAAGGTTTTCCGGCGGCTGAACAACCGGCAGCTTGCTGATCTTCTCGGTTATTTCCTGATATTCTTCCATAAACTTCTCCCGGTTTCTGATTAATATACAGCCGCCGACCGGGAAAAGTCACATCGGATCTTCCGTCATCAATCCCTTTAAACGCTCCAGACCGCGGTAAATTCTCATTTTAACGGCGCTGAGCGACTTTCCGGTAATTTCGGCAATCTCTTCAAAAGACAAATCCTGCGCATATTTCATGATCAGCAATGCCCTTAATTCGGAATCCAGGGCGGACAAAGCAAAATCTATTTTCCCGGATTCCTGGACGGCAATTATCTGCGCCTCGGGAGATTTCCCTTCATTTTCAGTATCTTGATGGTTTTCCGTCTGCCCAAATACCCGGCCGCTTTTATTCTTTTTCAAATGATTGCGAATGCAATTCAGGGAAATTGTATACAGCCAGCTGAAAAATTTCCTTTGCCGGTCAAACCGCCAGAGATTGTTATAGGCTTTGATGAATGCTTCCTGGGTAAGATCATCGGCGTCCGAATAATTCCCGGTCATCCGGAAAGCCAGATTATAGATGGGTACTTTATAGTCATCAACGAGCAGGGCGTAAGCCTGTCTGTCTCCATTTAATATCCGGGCAATAATCTCCGTTTCCGTCTGCTGATCCATCGTCATTGCCAAATCCTGTAGACCGGGGCGGGAAATTTACTGGGACCGGCGGTTGTTTTCCGCCGCCGCTTTTCGGTCTGTTTATGCTATTATCTTCATCGAAGAATATCAAGTAAATTCAAATATTATGATAAAATATTTTGGACAAATAAAAATAAAAATAGTAAGTCTAAGCAAATTTAATTTGGGGTTGCGTTCATGCTAGGAAACAAGACCGTTGCTGTTGTGGTCCCCGCTTATAACGAAGAAAAACAGATTCGCCGGGTTGTGGAAACAATACCCGACTTTGTTGACCGGATAGTTATCGTCAACGATTGCTCCACCGATAAAACGGCCGCCATAGTTGCGGAATATATCAACAAGAATAATCTTCCGCCGGCCATAGGGAAAACGGACACTTCCTCAGATCAGGAAAATAAATATAACCGCGCTGATAATTTATTAAAGGCACTTAAGCAGGCTGATATCGATTACTTCATAGCCTCGCAAATCGTTAATACCGACCCTGCGACTGACCGGGTCATTCTCATCAACAATTTAATGAATGGCGGTGTGGGCTCAGCTATTGCCCGCGGTTATAAGTGGTGCCGGGACAACAATATTGATTGTACGGCGGTCATGGCGGGAGACGGCCAGATGGACCCGGCGGAGCTTGCCTCCATCTGCCGGCCGGTAATTGAAGAAGATATTGATTATGTCAAAGGCAACCGGCTCATTCACGGCAGCGCCCGTCTGATCATTCCCAAAACCCGTTTTTTCGGCAATTCCGTTTTATCCATTTTAACCAAAATAGCTTCCGGCTACTGGCATGTTTCCGATACGCAAACAGGTTATACAGCCATCTCTCTTAACGCCTTAAACGCTATTGCACTGCACGATATTTATAAAAGGTATGGTATGCCCAACGATATGCTGGTTAAACTCAATATTGCCTTCTGCACACTCAAGGAAGTCAAAATCAAGCCTGTTTACAATATCGGGGAAATTTCCAAGATGAAGGTAACCCGCGTGATTCCCAGAATTTCCTGGTTGCTGTTTAAATCGTTTTTCCAAAGATTATGGGTTAAATACCTGTTTCGCGATTTTCATCCCTTGTTTTTACTTTATCACTTTTCTTTTATTCTTGGTCTTTGTTCCATACCTTATGTTGTTAAAATTATTTCCCTGGTTTGGGCGGGAGAAGCTGTTTCTCCGGTGACGATGCTGGCTTTCTTTTTTCTCTTTACCGGCAGTTTCCAATCCCTTTTATTCGCCATGTGGATGGATATTCAGGATAATGAAAGGCTGTACAAGTCATGAATACTAATTGACATGAAATTAATATAAGCATATGGTTTTAATCAAAATAATTTACATTTTAGAAATTGAATAAAATAGACTAAGATAAGATATCCGCATTATAACTCGCGATAATCACTTCCTTCAGGTCAGTATGGAATTAGAAATTGAACCCTAATTAAGAGAGGAGAATGACTATGTTAAGAACCATGATAGTTGAATATCCTGAAGCTTTACCAGCTGTAGCAAACCAAAGTCCTGAACTATTTGAAATTGAAGCCCGTAAAGCCATGGCTGTTAAATTATATGAACTTGGAAGACTAAGCTCCGGTCAGGCGGCTCAACTTGCTGGTATTGGCAGAGTGGAGTTTTTATTAACCTGCAAAAACATGGGAGTTGCTTCAGTAGTATGGGACGATAACGAACTTTTAAAAGAATTTCAATAAAGGAGATTATGATGCCTGCAATCGTCTGCAATACCGGACCGATAATTGCGCTGTCCGCAATTCGCAAGCTGAACATACTTAAAAACCTATATGACACTGTTTATTTGCCCAGTGCAGTATATAATGAAATCGTAACCGGTGAAGAACATCTAAGGGAATTTTATCAATTTCGTGATATTGATTGGTTTAATATTTTAGAACTTCAACAACCGATGGACCCTTTGCTTTCCACTGTTTTGGACATTGGTGAAGCTTCAGTTATTCAACTATCCCGAGAAATAGGTGTCATGAAAATATTGATGGATGAACGAAAGGGAAGGAAAATTGCCAGAGAAATTTACGGTTTAACTGTAATAGGGACAGCAAGAATTCTGGTTGATGCAAAAAAAGCAAACCTCATCAGTAGTGTAAAAGACTTAATGTATGAGATGATGGATAATGGTTATTGGATACACGACAACATAATACAAGCAGCATTAAAAGAGGTAAATGAAAAAGACTGATAAAAATCATATTGCCGTTGTTGGCGCCGGAAACTGGGGGAAAAATTTAATCCGCAATTTTTTTGAACTGGGTGCGCTGCGGGCGATCTGCGATGAAAACCACTCGACGCTTGCCTCAATGAAGATGACTTACCCTTCCTGCGAATTGATCAGTTCATTTCCCGACCTTCTCGCCCGCCGGGACATCCCGGCAATCGCCATTGCCACTCCGGCGGAAACCCACCTGGAACTGGCCCGCCTGGCCCTGCTGGCCGGAAAAGATGTTTTCGTGGAAAAACCGCTGACTCTGGCCGAAAAGGATGCCGGAGAACTGATAGCTTTAGCCGGGAAGCAAAAATCAATCCTGATGGTCGGTCATCTGCTGCAGTATCACCCCGCTTTCATCAAACTCAAAGAACTCGCCTTTTGCGGCGATCTGGGACGCATCAACTATATATATTCCCACCGCCTCAATCTGGGTAAAATCCGCCGGGAAGAAAATATTCTCTGGTCGTTCGCCCCGCACGATATTTCGATGATTCTTGCCCTGGCCGGTGAAGAACCCGAGAGCGTCCTCGCTACCGGCGGTAATTATTTGCATAAAAAAATCGCCGATGTCACGACTACTCATCTGGAATTTTCCTCCGGGCTGAAAGCGCATATTTTCGTTTCCTGGCTGCATCCCTTCAAGGATCAGAAACTGGTGGTGGTCGGCGACCGAAAGATGGCTGTTTTCGACGACACCCTGCCCTGGGAAGAAAAATTGCAAAGCTATCCGCATTACGTTACCTGGGAAAATAATATTCCCGTGCCCACCCGCGGAATCCCGGAAAGAGTTTCTCTTCCTTACGCCGAGCCGCTGAAGTTGGAGTGCGAACATTTTCTGTCCTGCCTGAAAAGCAGAAAACACCCCCTGACCAACGGCGAAGAAGGCTTGCGCGTCCTGAAAGTCTTAAATGCCGCGGAGCGGTCATTGGAGGAAAACGGATCAAGAATCCGTTTAAACAACCATCCGTCTTCCGGCGCAGAGGAAAATTACTATATTCATCCTAGTGCTCAGATTGATGAGAACGTGGACATCGGGGCCGGAGTAAAAATCTGGCATTTTACCCATATCATAGCCGGCTCGAAAATCGGCGCGAACTGCTCGATCGGACAGAATGCTGTTATCGGACCGGATGTAACCGTCGGCCGGGGATGCAAAATTCAAAACAATGTTTCTCTTTATAAGGGCGTCACTCTGGAAGATAATGTATTTTGCGGTCCGTCCGCGGTCTTTACGAATGTCATCAATCCCCGTTCGGAAATAAAGAGAATGGCGGAAATTAAACCGACGCTGGTCAAAAAAGGAGCGACACTGGGCGCCAATTGCACGATTGTCTGCGGCCACACGATCGGCAGCTATGCTTTTGTCGGGGCCGGGGCGGTTGTCACTGCGGATGTGCCGGATTTCGCCCTGGTGACCGGCAATCCCGCCCGGCAGAGAGGCTGGATCTGCTCCTGCGGCCACAAACTGACCGGGAAATACATCTGTCCGCATTGCGGCAATAAATATGTCTTGAAGGCTAAAGTAGGTTTGCAGATACGGAAATGAAGATACTGCTTATCACCAGCAGCTTCCCGCGCAGCGACAGTATCGGCGGCATGTTTATTCCGGATACTATCCGCGCCCTTAACGACCTGGGAGCCGGCGTTCATGTTCTCACTCAGAATTGCTGCGCTGCGCGCACGACCAGTGAATTCTTATGGGCGGGATGCACTGTCACCTATTTCGGCTGGGGGGGCGGCAGCATACCGCTCGTGGAACTGATCTCGCGGCGGGCTTCCGGAATGTTTTTTGTCCTGCAGTATTTATTCAACGGATTTTTCGCCGGACGCCGCATCTGCCGCAGCTGGCAGCCGGACATCATCTTTGCCGAATGGCTGATTCCGGCGGGATTTATCGCCCGGATGCTCTCTTTGTCTTCCGGCATTCCTTATGCCTGCCGGGCCCTGGGTTCGGATGTTTATATCGCCGCGGAAAATCGCCTGATGCGTCCGGTGATCAGGCATATCGCCGCAAAAAGCCATTTGCTGTTCGCCGACGGTTTTGATCTCTGCCGCAGAACTTCCGCGCTGGCCGGCGGCAAAGAATGCTTTTTTGCCGCGACGTCCCGAAAACTGGACAAAATAAAAGGAACCGGCCTTCCCAACAAGAATGATCCTTTTACCTTCTGCTGTGTCGGCAGGCTTCATAAGGTCAAGGGCCAGGACATTCTGGTCGCGGCCTGTGCCATCCTGCAAAGCAGGCAAATGGACTTCCGCTGTTATCTGGTCGGGGCGGGCGAAGAAAAAGAAAACCTGGAAAAAATGATTTTCAATTTATCTCTGCAGCAAAACGTGATATTGACCGGCAGGGTCGCCGACAATGATGTTGCCGAGCTGCTCGGCAAGGCGGATTGCCTCGTCATCCCTTCGCGCAGCGAAAGCATTCCTCTGGTAATGTCCGAAGGTCTTGCCGCGGGCCTGCCGCTGATCGTCAGTAATGTCGGTGACATGGGTTTTCTTGCTGAAAAATACAATTTAGGTTATGTTGTGCCGGCCGAAGACGCTGCAGGGCTGGCCGATGCGCTCAGGAAAATGGGTGATGAGAAATTGCGCAGCGCTTTTTATAATGCCCGGCGCTATGCGGAACTGTCCTCGCTCTTATCAACGGAGTCGGGAGCAAGAATAATTTACGATAAAATAAGCCGTTATGCAAAAACAACTGCCCCTGCGGGCGGTAAAACTTGGTCAAATAAACGCTGAGAACGGCATAAGGATCCGTAACGAAACAGAAGATAAAAAAGTAATTTCGTAACGGCTCCTAAGGAACTGGAAGAATTAATTATGACTGCACAAAAAGTATTGGTTACCGGCGCCGGCGGTTTTATCGGCAGCCACCTGACGGAAAGACTGACCGAAATGGGATACGATGTGCGTGCTTTTGTCCGCTATAATTCCGGCAGCAACTGGGGCTGGCTCGAAAAATCACCCTGCCTGCCGCAGATCGAAATTTATTCCGGTGATGTCCGTGATTATGATTCCGTCCGCCGGGCCATGCAGGGCTGTTCAGCAGTGTTTCATTTAGCCGCACTGATCGGCATCCCCTATTCCTACGATTCTCCGCTGGCTTATATCAAGACAAATATTGAGGGCACATACAATATTCTGGAAAATGCGCGTCTGGCCGGCCTGGAAAATGTCGTGATAACTTCCACGAGTGAAACATACGGCACCGCTCAATTCGTCCCCATTTCCGAAAAACACCCGCTGGTCGGTCAATCCCCCTATTCCGCATCCAAAATCGCCGCCGATCAGCTGGCCTTAAGCTACTGGCTTTCTTTCCAGCTGCCGGTAAAGATTGTCCGGCCGTTCAACACGTACGGCCCCCGCCAGTCATCACGGGCGGTTATTCCCACCATTATCAGTCAAATATTGTCCGGCAAAACAACATTGAATCTGGGCAACATAACTCCGACCCGCGATCTGACATTTGTTGATGATACCGTGGAGGGCTTTATTTCTATTGCCCGGAGTGCGAAACTCAACGGTGAAGTGACCAATATCGGCAATGGAGCGGAGATATCGATAAAAGATCTGGCTTATGAAATTGCCCGTCTTTGCAACGTCAAAATTAAACTGCAAAGAGCAAAGGAACGCCGGCGCCCGTCGGGAAGCGAAGTAGAGCGCCTTTTTTGCGACAACAGCAAACTTCTTCAAAAGACCAAGTGGCGCCCCCGATTTTCGCTCGAGCAGGGACTTCTCCGGACGATTGACTGGATAGGTCAGCACATGGATTCTTATAAACCCGACATCTACATAAAATAGCCGGAGAAAAAGACATAATTTAAACCAAGGATTTCTTATGAATGATTCCAATCCGGTGATTCCTCTTTTCGATCTTGATTACGGCCCGGAGGAGGAACAAGCCGTTTTGCGCGTTTTGCACAGCAAATGGCTGACGATGGGCGAGGAAATTGCCGCGCTCGAGCAGGAATTTGCCGCCTTCTGCGGCGTCCGGCATGCGCTGGCCGTCAGCAGCGGGACAACCGCCCTGCACCTGGCCAATGTTGTCGCCGGTGTGAAACAAGGCTCGGAAGTTGTCTGCCCCTCGCTGACTTTTGCGGCCACCGCCAATGCGGTTATCTATACCGGCGGCACGCCGGTTTTTGCCGATATTGCATCAGCGGATGACTGGACGGTCTCACCGGCAAAAATCGCCGAAAAAATTACCCCGCGGACGAAAGCCATCGTGGTCATGCATTACGGGGGGTTTGCCTGCCGGATGGAGGAAATCAGCGCCATAGCGCGTTTGCATAAAATTGCCCTCATTGAGGACGCCGCCCATGCCCCCGGTTCCACTTACCGGGGAAAAAAACTGGGCGCAATAGGCGACATTTCCTGTTTTTCTTTTTTTTCCAATAAGAATATTTCCACCGGCGAAGGAGGCATGATCTGCACGAACAATGACGATTATGCCGCGCAGATCAAAATTATCCGCTCCCACGGAATGACCAGCGGCACCGTTGACCGCCATCGCGGCCATTCCTTCAGCTACGATATCACCGCCCTCGGTTATAATTACCGCCTGGATGAAATTCACGCCGCCCTGGGCCGGGTCCAGCTCGGCAAGCTTACCGAAGGCAACAGACAACGCCGGCTCGCCGCCCGGCGCTATAAAGAAGGATTAAAAAAATTACCGGGGATAAAATTGCCCTTTGCCGATCGCGAGGCGGAGGCGAATTATCATTTTTTCCCTGTTCTGCTGGACGACGCCGTCAACCGGCAGGATTTGATGTCTTATCTCCGCCGGCGGGGAATTCAAACCAGCATTCACTATCCTCCCGTTCATAATTTCAGTTTTCACCGGCAGCTTTTCCCCACGTCTGATATGCAGTTAACGGAACATATCGCCGGACATGAATTGACCCTGCCCATGTTTGTCGGCATTAAGGATGAACAGATAGATTTTATCCTGGACTCATTAACCGGTTATTTCAGCAATATCTAATTCGTCTGGAGAGATTCTGCGTGCCGTCAAACAACAATTCGGAATTTAGCAACTCTCCGGCCGGTATGAATGCCGGCGCCTGGGAAAAAAGGAGCATCAACTACGGCGCAACCTTGCGCAGCGTTCTTTTTCAGGGCATGCCCGACAGGGCCAATGAACATTTTCATCTCAGCCATCTGAGCTTCATTTGGCGGTGCCTTCCCGATCGCCCGACGGCGATGAAAATTCTCGATGCCGGCTGCGGCTACGGGCGGATATCGCTGCCGCTGGGGCAGAAGTTCCCGCAAGCGCAAATTTGCGGAATGGATATCAGTCCGAATTATTTAAAAATCTATCGTCAAAACACAGGGCGGGACGCTTTTATCGGGACTGTGGAGGCAATACCACCCCAAATAGGAACTTTCGATTATATTATTGTTGTCACCGTGCTGATGTATCTGCCCGAAAATAAATTAAAAGAAGCATTTTCGTGTTTAATGGCCCATCTGCATCCGGACGGGAAAATAATTCTGATCGAGCCTGACCGATCCGGCATACTTTTTCAGACGGGATGCGGGCTGACAAAACTTCTGCGCAAAGACGGCAATATCAACACCGGTGGCCGCTGTCTTTCCTCCCCTGAGATTGCCGCGGCCGTCAGCTCGGCCGGGGGCAGCATCACCAGACAGGAGCGCATCCCGGCAACAACTTTTTTCTTTGGGCCGATTTATCTGCTGACCAAAACTCTGCCGGACAAGTGGACGCGCCCTTTCTTCCGGGGGCTCAGGGCCCTGGACAATTTATTAAGAAATACCCGGCTGCCCACCCTGTGGTCATTTTATCTGATCGAAAAAAATAAAGCGCAACCGAACTGAACTCCTCGGCCGGCATCAGGAAGACGAATATGAATAAAGATACTGCCCCTTCAAATTCCCCGGGAAAACGCTGGTACAGCCGGATCCTTTTTGCCGCGGTGCTCTCGGGTGTGATTTATTACATCTTTACCGCCTTGAATGATCTGGCCCGATTTGATTATTCCTGGAACTGGACATACCTCTTCCTGAGCTTTTTTTTCACCCTGGCGGCCTATTTAGCTCAGTTTATTATCTGGCTGTTTTTAGCCCGCTCCTTTGGCCTGCATTTCTCTTTTCTGGCGGCGGCCAACGCCTGGAGTCTTTCGCAGCTGGGCAAATATATACCGGGCAAAATCGGCATTCTCCTCATCCGTATGGATATTCATCCGGAAGTTCCCAAAAGAACAATCGCCGTGGCCACCGGAGTTGAATTTATTACCACGATGACGGCATCCTGCCTCCTGGTGCTGCTGGCGATGGCCTTTATCCCGGAGTGGTCATCATCTTCCTACCTTCGTTTAGCGGCTTTGGGCATGGCCTGCCTTTTTCTGATCATCTTATATCCGCCGATTCTTAAAAGAATAACTGATCTGGCCTTCCTTCTGATAAAGCGGGAACCTTTGACTGACCTGCCATCCTATGGCCTGTTGCTTAAACTGGTCGGAGCCAATATGCTGGTAGGCCTTCCTTACGGTCTGGGGCTTTTTTTCGCCTTTAACTGCTTTTATCCCCTCGGCTGGAATTATTTTTTGATCATAACCGGCGTTTATTATGCCGCGTCCCTGATCGGTGTGGCGGCTATCTTTGCCCCGGCGGGGCTCGGCGTCCGCGAAGGCATTGTTTTCCTCATCCTCCCGGCCCTGATCTCTAAACCGGTTGTAATTTATGCCACAATTCTTACCCGGATCATCATCACCATGGTCGAATTATTTCTTGCTTTATTATTTTTCCTTCTGCATCGTTATGCAACAAAAAAGCAATCGTCAATATCCTCCGCCGGCGGAGGTGTCACGAAGTGACGGAGGTGGATATTGCATTTCCGGCAGGAACTTGGACAAAAACTGTGGACGTAATAAACACATCCACCCCCTTAATCCTCCGCCAGCGGGGGACATCCAGGTCGTTACAACACCGTCTCCAAGGCGGCAATCCATAAGCAGACTGGATAATGGAGTAATAGAAAAAGATAATTATGATTTCTCAAGAAAACGGCTTTGCCCTGCCGCTCAAATGGAACCTGCGCCGAAGTTCTCAATATGCTTTTGCCGGTATTTCTCTGTTTATTTTCCTGCTGATTATTTATTCCAACAGTTTTTACGGCGACTGGCATTTTGATGATTATTTCAACATTGTCAGCAATCCCTACATCCAAATTAATGATTTTTCCTGGGATAATATTAAAAAATGCATTTACGGATTAGCTCAGGAAAGGCCGTCCCGGCCCTTGTCTTACCTTAGTTTTGCCGTCAACTATTATTTCGACGGAGCAAATGTTTTTGGTTATCACGTCGTCAATTTTGCCATTCATTATCTGGCGGCAATCTTTCTCTTTTTATTTATTTACAACACTTTGCAACTGCCATTGCTGAGGGACAAATTCAACCAGACGGCCTATCCGGTCGCCCTGCTGGCGGCCCTTTTCTGGGCGATCAGTCCGGTCTGGGTAACTTCCGTAACCTATATTGTCCAGCGCATGGCCTCGCTCGCCGGTCTTTTTTACATCATGTCTATGTATTTTTATCTCAAAGGCCGGACATCCTCTAAATTCACTTCCTCCGTTTTCTTTTTCATCTTGTGCGCTGCAGCCGGCCTGGCGGCAGTCCTTTCCAAAGAAAACGCGGCCATACTGCCCGTCACCATTTTCCTGTATGATCTGCTTTTAATACGGGGAGCAAGCCGAGACAGCATCAAGAAATATCTGAAAATATTCTTCCTGCCGGCAGCAATTATGCTGATCACAGCATTTATCTACGTTGATTTTTCGGCGGTCTTTGATGGCTACAAAATGCGCGATTTCACGCCGGTGCAGAGAGTATTAACCGAGCCGCGGGTGATTCTTTTTTATCTCTCCTTGCTGTTTTTCCCAGTCAATTCCCGCCTGACTCTGCTCTATGACATCGATATTTCCCGGTCACTGCTGCATCCCTGGACGACGCTGCCGGCCATTTTGCTCATTCTGGCGGCGCTGGGCTTTGCTGTTTATCTGGCCAAAAGGCGCCCGCTCTTTTCATTTTGCATAATATTCTATTTTTTAAACCATCTGATCGAGGGATCGTTTTTCAATCTGGAACTAATCTTCGAACATCGCAATTATATACCGGCGATGCTTTTATTTCTTCCTGCGGCCATATTTTTTATATCCATTCTGAATTATTTTTCCGCGAAAAAGACTCTGCAATGGGCTGTTTTTGCGGCGGCAATAATTATTCTGACCGGCCTCGGCAATGAAACTTATCGCCGGAATTACATCGTCTCCGATGATTTCCGTCTCTGGTTTGATAACAGCGAAAAATATCCGCAATTGAGCCGCACACACTCCAACCTGGGCAATGCCTACCTGGCGCAAAACCAGAGACAGGAAGCCCTGCGGGAATACGAAAAGGCCATGTCCTTGAATAATTTTGGCGGGGTTTACGCCCGGGCGGTGCAGGAGCATAATTTAGGCCTTTATAAATATACTGAAGGAAAATTCGAGGAAGCCCTGCCCTACTTTGTCGGCTCGAGCAAAATCCTGCCCTCCTATCTTTCGAATACAATTCATATTGCCCGGATACACCTGTTAAAGAACGAATTTTCACCTGCTTTTGATCTTGTTCAAGCTGCTTTAGAAAATAGCCCCCATAATTCCGATCTCGGTGAACTTTTTTGCCTGATACTCTTGCGGACAAAGAATTTTTCTCAAGCGGAAAACTTTGCAAAATCATTTCTCCAGGGCAATTCGTCCGCCACCTTCCCACTGGCCGTACTGGCGCAGACGGCAAGACAGAAAGGAAATCTGCCGGCAGCGATTAATCTCTGGAGGCGCTACCAGAATTCGCTGCCGAACGACCGTCTGGCCAATCTGGCGTTAATTGAACTGTATGCGGCCGGGAATGATCGGATAATGCTGAAAAAAGAATTGGCTAAATTATACTGTCTGCAGGGCGACAAGACTCTGGCTGACTATATTCATGAAATATCCGGCCGGAGAAATCTTTTCGTTTACTTTCCGGATTCTAATTTGATCAAGAAAATAATCGACCGCAGCCGGGCAATGAACTAACGAACCTGTCCGAAGAAATTCCCGAGAAGATAAAAAACCGCCCTCAGTCACATATACGGTTGGGTATTAATGCGCTGTCCCCCCTGTAGCCGAGTTTTTCCGCCGCATTTTTCAATTCTGCTGCCTGCTGATATTGTTTCTTGTGCTTCCAGAGGCAGGAAAGGTAGAAATACGGCTCCGGATCCAACGGATTTAATTTTATGGCCTTTTGAAATTCCGGAACAGCTTCATCAATCATATTTCGAGAAAGCAAATAAATGCCGTACTGATGATGTGCAAATGATGTCGGATTTTCTGTCTTTATCCCGAATATATGCACGGGAAGCGAGGCAACTATAATCAGCGCAATTGTCGCGGGAACAGCCAGAGAGACCATTACTTTCTTTCTGCGGCGGATAAAATCGGCAAGGACAAAGATATATTGCGCCGCCAGCAGGATCACAAAAGGAAAACTGACGATCCGATAACGATCGGAAATAAAAAATATCACCGTGGATAACATCAATCCGGCAAACATTAACTTAAGAAGAAGCGCTTTGCCGTCCCGATGAGGAATTGCCAGCAGTCCCATGATGGCCAGAGCCATCAGCAGGCCCGGAGGAATAATTGAGTATTTCAGGATGGAGGAAAATCCTTTGCTGAAGTCATAATCAAGATTAGTCGCCAGTTCCTGACTGTTGATGAAAAGCAGGACTTTCGTCAACAGTAATCTGAGGGCATCAAGGGGCCATTTTACAATATCATCCAGCCCTCTTTGATACCAATAGGCATCGGCTTCCTGGGCGGTTAATTCCCGGCCCATGTTCTTCGATGCAACATCCTGCGCTTCATACATATACAGATAGGGTTTATTTGATGTGCCGGGGATTAATTCATAGATTCCTTTGGCGCCCTGGTGATTGCCAATGTAGAAATTAAGGCCTCCTTTGGCCGGAAAGGGTGAAACTGATTTTTCCAGGTAATAATTGTTCAGGCTGAACGGCATGAGAACAAAAAGAATCCCCAGGATATAGCGCAGCGCCGCAGAGTATTTTTTTTTATTGGAATTATTAAAGAATATAATCCCGCCGATGATCAGGCCCGAGCAGAGTATTATATTCGGGCGCCCCAGACTGGCCAGACCGCCGATAAATCCTGCCAGATAATAATAAACGCCCCGGTCCGGACAATCTATTCCCTGAATTAAGAAGGTAAATGATAAAAGCAGCAGGAATATGGAGATGGATTCGCCGACCGGCATTCCCGCAAACCAGATCAGGGGCG
This sequence comes from Deltaproteobacteria bacterium HGW-Deltaproteobacteria-12, assembly GCA_002840565.1. GTDB lineage: Bacteria > Desulfobacterota > Syntrophia > Syntrophales > Smithellaceae > MVRV01. The sequence goes on from PHBK01000025.1 coordinate 51,181, forward strand.
CATAAACCGCATAAATGAGAGCTGCCAGCAATCCCGCCCTGAGGTCAAATATTCTGCGTCCGATCAGGTAAACAAGCACTGCCGACAGCGCGTCAATGATCAGCTGCGCAACTACGGCCGCCAGCACACTTTCCTGGAACAGCAAAATAAACGGAATCAGATAAAAGGAATATAGAACATTCATGTTCATGGGAATTGTATAGAAAAAATTCCCTTCAATAATTTTCTGGGCGATGATCAGAAACGGCAATGTATCAGGGACATAATCGACAGATAAAAGCGGCGTTGAATAAATCTGGAATAAGTGGACAAAGCGCAGGGCTGCAGCCAGAACAAAGATCAAAGCACATTGCACCCGGGAATTCATCGTTACAGAATACAAAAAGTTTTTCCTGCCCATTAATTAATCCAATTGTATTTTGAGCCCCGGACCGGTGTCGGCGTGATCAGTTCTTTCTTCCGGAAAATAAGCGCCGGGATTGGTTTTCTCATCTCAGCAGATTATACTTGAGGATGCAGTAGAGAGCCCGGATGCCGTCTGGCCAGTTAATTTTTTTACCTTCTTCGTAAGTGCGGCCATAATAGGAAATCCCGACTTCATATATCCGGCATTTAATTTTCGATATCTTGGCGATAATTTCCGGCTCAAAACCGAATCTGTCTTCTTCAATGTTTATCGACTGGAGAATTTCCCGCCGGAAAGCTTTATAACAAGTCTCGATGTCGGTCAGATTAAGATTGGTAAACATGTTGGAGATCAGAGTAATTATTCCATTGCCGACCCGGTGCCAGAAATAAACAACCCGGTGCGGTTCTCCACCCATGAATCGCGAACCGAACACCACATCGGCTTTATCATTGATAATCGGCTGGATCATTTTGGGATATTCTTGAGGATCATACTCCAGATCGGCATCCTGTATGATGATGATATCGCCTGTTGCCGCCCGGATACCCTGCCGCAAAGCGGCGCCCTTGCCCTGATTGACAGACTGATAAATAACCCGGCTGATCTTCGCTTCAATCTTTTCCTGCAGGATTTCCCTGGTTCCGTCCGTCGAGCCGTCATCCACAACAATGATTTCTTTGTCGGTATAAGGGGCATTCAGCACGGCATCGATTATTTTTTCGATTGTGCCGGCTTCATTATAACAGGCGACAACGACAGAAAGCTTCATAGATAATTATTCCCGGAATTCATATAAAACTGAAACTGACAATAAACTACACAGAGTAACGCCGTAAGTCAAAGAAAAATAATATTTAAGTGGAGCCCCCTCCGGCGGGAGACTTTGTCATAATTAGAAAAGATGATTGCAGTGCTTTATAGTGTCCCCCGCTGGCGCGTTTAGTCCGGCGTATGCCTGGAGGGGTAAGGGGGTGGATGTTTTTGAAATGGCCGTAATATTCATAAGTGACACCTTGGCACTACTTGGTCCACCTCCGTCACGGAGAAAAACCCGGCGTATGCCGGGTGACACCTCCGCCAGCGGAGGACATGAAATGACAATTTCACCTATTGTGACACAGTCTCGTATGCCGGGTGACACCTCTCCGGCATGCGCCCGACTTCGCGCCAGCGGAGGACATGAAATAGCAATTTTTACCGGTGCGGCACAGTCTCCAGGAGCCGTGGGATTCCAAAACGCGGGATTCAACCGTCGATTCGTGAGCGTCTCCTTCAAATTTACTAGTGTAAATGCTCCGCAATTATGCAATAATACACCCCATGATATCTTTGATCATTTCATAAATAAGATGAGACGACGCCGGATGAAATAATATAAAAAAACAGATTCTGCTTTGTCCGGCTGAAGACAATAACTTTATCCCCGGAGAAAGTGACCCAGGATGTCCAATAAAATAAATATTTACGTTACCCAGCCCTGTCTTCCCCCGCTGGAAGAATTTATCCCTTATCTGGAAAAAATCTGGGAGAGCAAATGGCTGACCAATGCCGGGCCGTATCACCAGAAACTGGAAACGGCTCTGGCGCAGTATCTTGGTGTGGAGCACCTTGCTCTCTTTGCCAACGGCACGCTCGCCCTGATCACCGCCCTGCAGACGCTGAGGATTACCGGTGAAGTCATTACAACACCGTATTCATTTGTGGCCACGGCTCATTCTCTTGTCTGGAACTCCATCACTCCCGTTTTTGTCGATATTGATCCGGTGGACTGCAACATTGATCCGGATAAAATTGAGCAGGCCATCACCCCGCACACCTCTGCCATTATGCCTGTTCATTGTTACGGCAATCCCTGTAATGTTGAACGCATCCAACAAATCGCCGATACCTACGGACTGAAAGTTATCTACGATGCGGCTCATGCCTTTGGCGTGAGATACAGGGGGGAAAGCCTGCTTAACCACGGGAATCTGTCCGTCCTGAGCTTTCATGCCACCAAGGTTTTCACAACTTTTGAGGGGGGGGCTATCGTCTGCCCGGATGCCAAGACAAAACAGCGAATAGATTATCTCAAGAACTTTGGACATGCCGGTGAAGTCACGGTGGTTGCTCCCGGAATAAACGGCAAGATGAATGAAGTGCAGGCGGCTTTCGGAATGCTTCAACTTCAATACATCGACGCAGCCATCGAGCGACGACGGAGAATAGATGTTTTATATCGGAAATTGCTGTCCGGTCTTCCCGGCATCGCCTGCCTCAGCCGCCGCTCGGACGCGACCTGCAACTACTCCTACTTTCCGATTTTTGTTTCTTCCGACTACCCCCTGAGCAGGGATGCCCTCAATTCGAAACTGCGGGATAATAACATCTACGCCCGACGCTACTTCTACCCTCTGATTACGGAATTTCCCATGTATCGTGGGTTGCCGTCGTCTGAGCGCAGCAATTTACCAGTGGCCACTGATGTTTCCGGCAGAGTGCTTTGTTTGCCGATTTATCCCAATCTGTCCGATGGACAAATTGCTGATATTGTCGAAGTGATTGCATCCTCGAAAAGAGCCGGCCAATGAAGCTCGCCATTATGCAGCCATACTTCTTCCCGTATATCGGCTATTTTCAGTTGATTAATGCCGTCGATGAGTTCGTTCTTTATGACAACATTGAATTCACCAAGAAAGGCTGGATCAACAGAAACCGGATTTTAGTCAACGGAAAAGATTCCTTCATCACTATTCCGCTAAAAAATGATTCTGATTATCTGGATATAAATCGCCGCCGGCTGGCGGCAACCTGGCCTAAAGAGCGGGAGAACATCCTGAACAGAATCACTGAATATTACCGGAAATCACCCTATTTTGATTCTGCTTATCCGGTAATTTCCAGTTGTATTCTGTATGAGGAAAATAATTTGTTCCGGTTTATTTTAAATTCTCTGGTCTCATTGAAAGAATATCTGGGAATAGTGACCCCTTTTCTCATTTCCTCAACATTACCCATCGACCAGGGATTGAAAGCAGACAAGAAGGTTATCGCCATCTGCCGTGCGAGGAAAGCGGATGTTTATATCAATCCCATCGGCGGAACTGAACTTTATCAAAAAGACCTCTTCCAGAGTGAAGGCATAGAATTATTTTTTCTGCAATCTCATGATGTAAGATATGAGCAGTTTGGCAATGAATTTGTCCCGAGGCTTTCCATCATTGACGTAATGATGTTTAATTCCCCCGGCAGGATCAAGGAGTATTTAAATCGGGATTATTCGTTAATTTAGCAAAATGATCTTTAACAAGTCCCGTGATCATGAAACATCCCGCAAGATAAGAGAAATGATGCATGTTTAAATGGAAAATACTGGGAAGAATCTTCAATCCGGCCGATGTTCAAAATAAGTTTTGGCTGCACGAGTATGCTCAAGCCCCTGCGGTTTTACTTTTTGATAAATTCGTCCGCGTCTATTTTTCCTGCCGGCCGCCGGCGGATCAGGATGGTCAATATGTAAGTTATTCAGCGTTTATCGACCTGAACAGATACAATCTGTTTGAGATATTAAATATTTCCGCAAAGCCAATTTTAGAGCTGGGAGACCTGGGAACTTTTGATGAGTTTGGAACATACCCTGTATCAATTATCAGGAGCGGGAAGGAAATATTTGCTTACTATGGCGGATGGACAAGATGCGAGTCTGTTCCGTTCAATGTGGCCATCGGTCTGGGTATAAGTTCTGACGACGGCATAACTTTTAAGAAATGCGGCAATGGCCCCGTCTTGTCTTATACTCCGGACGAGCCTTTTATTCTCAGCGGCCCCAAAATAAGAAGATTCAATGGTCTTTGGCAATTATGGTACATAGCCGGGAGAAAGTGGATTATCGCCGACGGGAAGCCCGAACCGGTTTACAAGATCCGTCTGGCCATCTCGCGAGACGGCTTCCGATGGGAAAAGGTGAACAGGGATCTTATTGCCGGCAAAATTGAGGATGAAGCCCAGGCCAGCCCGGATGTAATTTTTCAAAACGGCAGGTATCACATGTTTTTCTGTTATCGATACAGTTCTCATTATCGAGGAAAAGATAGAGGCTACAGAATAGGATATGCTTCTTCCGCTGATATGCTGAACTGGATCAGAGATGATTCCAGAGCCGGCATCGATGTGTCGGAGGATGGCTGGGATTCGGAAATGGTGTCCTATCCCCATGTGTTTGAGCTGGACGGCCATATTTACATGCTCTACCTCGGAAATTCAGTTGGCAGGCATGGTTTTGGCATAGCGCAATTGGAAGGAATCCTGAGCTGAAACGGATGATTTTATGAAATGGCGCAAACTGGGCAAAATATTTGACCCGACACAACATAAATTGGCCAACGGGTGCGTGGAATATGCACAGTCGCCGCAGGCGCTGGTCTTTGACGATTATGTCCGCATATACTTCTCCACAAGAAGAAAAGATCCGGCCAACGGCAAGTATTTCAGCCACATTTCATTTGTGGATATGAGCGCTGACTTGGCAGAAATAATTTCTGTCTCCTCCCATACGGTAATAGAGTTGGGCGCTTTAGGGTGCTTCGACGAACACGGCATTTTCCCTCTGAATGTTCTGAAAAACGGCTCTGAAGTTTACGGCTATATCGGAGGTTGGAACAGAAGAGTATCTGTTTCCGTAGATACTTCTATCGGTCTGGCCGTGAGCCGTGACAATGGTGCTACCTTTAAAAGAACAGGTGACGGACCGGTGCTGACATCTTCCCTGAAGGAACCTTTTCTGGTGGGAGACCCTTTTGTAACTATTTTTAATAAAAAATTCCATATGTGGTATATTTTTGGCTTGGCCTGGAAAAAGTTTTCCGAAAACCAACCGCCGGAGCGAATTTACAAGATAGGCCAGGCAGTATCAGCTGATGGTATCACTTGGCAAAAAAAAGAAGAAGGACGGCAGATTATTGCGGACCGCATCGGGGTTGAGGAGAGCCAGGCGCTGCCGACTGTTGCTTATTTCAACGGGTGCTACCATATGTTTTTTTGCTACCGGGAATCCTTCGATTTCCGAACCAACAAAAGACGCAGTTATCGAATTGGTTATGCCTGTTCTGATGACTTAATAAACTGGACCAGAAATGATCCGGTTGCGGGCATTGATGTTTCCGAGGGGTCATGGGATTCAGACATGATCTGTTATCCGCATGTGTTTCATTGCCGGGAAAAGGTTTATCTGCTCTACAACGGCAATGAATTCGGCCGCTTTGGATTCGGCCTGGCAGTTCTGGAGCAAATTTAATGAATCTGGTTTATGCTCAAAGAAAAGCTTCTCCCGAAGCGATCTACAATCATTTAATGGCCTGCAATAAAGACTTTATTCCTCCTTTGGAAGAAAAGGTCAATATTTCAGAATATTCGATGAAAATATTTGAAAAATCCTTAACGTTTGAAGCGTGGCAGGGCGAATCTCTGGTCGGACTCGTCGCCGCCTATTTTAATGACTGCACTTTAAATACTGCCCATATTACAGACGTCAGCGTAATGCGCTCCTATTCAGGAAAAGGCGTCGCCGCGAGATTATTAAAAAATTGTATTGATTATGCCGCGGAGAATAGTTTTAAAAACATCTTTCTGGAGGTAACAAGATCAAATTCTCTCGCCGTTAATCTGTATAAAAAATTGGGGTTTGACGTCTATGAGGATAAAGGTATTATATCAATAATGAAGCTGGTCATCGGCACTAAAGGACAACTATGAGCATCCCCAGAAACTACAACAATGAATTGAAGGATACGGATAGTCATAAATACGCCTACAATTTTGATTTCGAAATTATGCATCCGTTCATATTGAGGTCATTGCAGCCTTTTTTTAGGGCAGGCAATTTGCTGGAATTGGGAAGTCACAAAGGCAATTTCACCAAAAGACTGCGGCCTTTTTTCAATGACATTACCTGTCTGGAAGCTTCGGCGGAAGCAATTGACGCCGCCGCAGAAGAATTAGGAAGCAGTGTTAAATTTATAAATTCCATCTTCGAAACTGCGATTTTACCGGCTAAATACGACAATGTAATAATGATCCACGTACTGGAGCACATTGATGACCCCGTAATGGTTTTAAAAAGAATTCAGGAAGAATGGCTGACCGAAAAAGGCAGATTATTTCTGGTCTGCCCTAATGCCAATGCCGCATCGAGGCAAATAGCCGTAAAAATGGGCCTACTTAGTTCTAACTCCGCCGTTACCGCGGCCGAAAAAGAACATGGTCATCGAGTGACCTACTCTTTTGATTCTCTGGAAAGAGACGTCAGAGCGGCCGGGCTGAAGGTGATTTCGCGTTCGGGAGTTTTTTTCAAGGCGCTGGCCAACTTTCAATGGGACAGATTGTTGAACACGGATATCATTTCACCGGAATATCTGGAAGGCTGTTACCAGCTGGGGCAGCAGTATCCTGATTTATGTTCCAGCATATTTTTATTATGTGAAAAAGGATAAGTAATGAAAATATCATTTATTATTGCTGTTTACCGCAACGAAGGCGCGATTTCCGGAACTTATGAAAAAATAAAATCCCTGTTCGGCGCTGCACTGGCAGGCCTGGAATATGAAATTATTTTTGTGGATGACGGCTCGGACGACGGATCATTAAAGGAAATTCTGGCCGTCAAGAAAGGCGATCCCTGTGTCAAGGCCATAACTTTTACGCGAAATTTCGGCCAGATGGCGGCTATGCTGGCCGGTTTCAAGGAGGCCGGCGGCGATGCAGTCATCAACATTTCCGCAGATATGCAGGATCCCATCGAACTGATTCCGCAAATGATCCAGAAATGGCAGGAGGGAGCGGAAATTGTCATCTGCTATCGCACAGACCGTTCGGACACCATCTCGGCCAAATTGTTTTCTTACGTTGCCTATGGCGCCCTGCGCTTGTCTGTGCCGCAAATACCTCCGGGAGGATTTGATTTTGTATTGATGGACCGAAAAGCTTTAGATGAATTCAATTCCATAGACGTCCGCAACAGGTTTTTCCAGGGGGATTTGCTGTGGACCGGCTACAGGACCAGCTTTATCCCCTATGTCCGCCGGAAGCGAACAATCGGCAAATCACAATACAACTTTGCCAAGAAACTGAAAAATTTTATTGACGCTTTTCTCGATGCGTCTTATTTGCCGATCCGGTTTATTTCGTCAGTCGGCATAATTCTTTCCATCCTGGGCGTGATCTATAGCTTGACCATCGTCTACAGTTGGCTGCGCGGCGGCACTCCTTTTTCCGGTTGGGCGCCCATTATGATTGCCATGCTGATCATAGGCGGCTTGATCATGGTCATGCTCGGCGTCATCGGTGAATATATCTGGCGCATTTATGACGAAGTCCGCAAAAAACCCAATTATATTATCAGAGATAAATATTTATAATTCCAATTCCAAATCAAGAGCTACCTTTGTTGG
>PHBK01000026.1 GCA_002840565.1 Deltaproteobacteria bacterium HGW-Deltaproteobacteria-12
AGATGAAGAAATTACATTCGATAATGTTGTACGCTGGAAAATGGATCCCCGCTACAGCTCCACAGACCCCTGCACACGCGACCCGGTATATGTCAAGGCGGTTGAAATAGCTTGCGCGGAGTTGGGCGCCGCAAGGCAGGCTCAAATAGATTCACAAGGGAATGAATAGAAACAGAAGCATAAACAATTAACAATAGGAGGCAGCAAAAATGGAAGACAATAAATCAGTAAATAACAGAGTAGATCAAGTAATACCGGACAGTCCTTATCAACCTTCAATTCCACCTATAGGGAAAATCATTCCTGAACAGCGCTCGGAAACAATTAGTGGCGATTCGATTATGCCCCAGACCCCGGACGCTCAGACTATACCTTCAGGAAATCCGGGCAATTCTTAGAGGGGGGCATGATGAAGACAGAAAAGCAATTAAGAGCCATGATGAAGGATAAACGCTATTCAGGATCAATCGAGGAGCGCGATCCGGACTATATCCGGGACATTGAGCTAGGCTTTAAAGCCCTGTACCCCGATGAACCCGCAGAAATTAAGCTCCAAGTGGATGAAACGAAGATTCCCGAAGCGATCAGGAATGAACGCGATAACAGGAAACTTCAATTTGTTAATTTAACGGCGGCGCTACATGAGGCCAAAGCGCATTTTGCGGCACTTGCGGCTCTCACGGATAAGGTAGAAAGAAGCGGAAGCTTAGCCGAAATTCGCCGGCATTGGCTGGAAATGGAAGACAGCAGACAGTATCTTGAAATTTTATCCGGGCGCTTAAGTGAAGTCTCAAATCTTTCAGGCGCTGCAAACGAAAAATATAATATTGCATTAGAAGCTACGCATCCATGCCAGGGATGCCGGAACTCGCGTCAAGATCGTTTAGGCCGTTTATGCGGCTTAGGTTGGGAAGTCGGCAAGCAAGCAATACCACTTGAAGACTTGAAGGCCTGCCCCGATCCGAAACAAGGCCGGGAATAAAAGACAAGCCGCGCGGATCGGCTAAAGCAAGGCACGCCCTTGCAATCCGCTTCAAACAATAAGGAGTAAATAATAAAATGAATAAGGTGCAACTTGAAGGCAGGCTCGGACGCGATCCAGAAACCAAATTCACAGCAGGCGCTACGCAAATAACAACGGTCTCCCTTGCCACTTCTAACGATTATAAAGACAAGGCAACCGGACAGTTTATCAAAAAGCCTTCCAGTTGGCATAACCTTGTGGCCTTCGGAGACGTAGCGAAAGCGCTGGCAGAATACCGAAAAGGAGACGTCATCCACGCTGAAGGCAAGATTCAATATGAAGACTGGATTGACGCTGAAGGCAAAAAGCGGACAGGAACTAAAATAATATGCTTCGCGGCAGAACTTAAAACAACACCTGAAGAGAGGAAATAATATGGAAGATGATTTTCCCCGTACCCTTTTAACACCACTAAAACCCGTTATTGAAGACATTGAAAATAAAGAGCCCGAAGCCTTGCCAACTATGGAAGATTCGATAGAAGATCAAGCAAGCCGCATGAGGTCAGAACGTATCCTTGAAGCAGTTTTGGAGAATCTGGCTGCCGTTGAGCTTGCAAATGCCACAAAGGAAGCTGTCAAGCCAATAGATACCATAAGTGTTTTAATGGCAGGCAATCCGGGCGTTAAAATAAACTGATAATGAAGGGCAAGGGATAGGACAGAAACACCCCTGTAATAGTCTAGCTGAAGCGTTTAACGCATTTCTAAGGAGACATTATCAAATGGACAATACAGAAGCCCCGGCAAGCTGCCCGATTTGCTGTAGCCCGATTAATAAAGCCCGGAGCTGGAAAAAGTATTGCTCCCCGAAATGCAGGCTAAAGGCATATCAGATCAGACAGCTTGACGCTATACTGGCACAGGTACGGGAATCACTTGTAATGAAAATCAAACAGAAGAAATAAAGATAAGTTTTTTGTTCTTTTAAAATCAATTTAAGGTGCGATAAAAACCAGCCTGAAATCGGTTTTAAATCACGGAAGAAAACAAATTCCGCAAGGGAAGGATGAAACAGCGTATCCTGTCAAAAGCAGGTAGGGAGCCTAACCGAAAGTGGGCGCATTTTTAATTATCACAATGCGGGATATCATAAGATGAAGTAGCCTTTTTCAAAATTACTACTTTCCTTAAATAATCCCTAAGATTTATGTTTTTTGTTGTAAAGACATTCTGCACATCCTTCTCATCTATTGGTAGATGGGATGCTAGGAAGGATATAGTTGCTTTGTCAAATTTAGGCATATCATTAATAAGTTTCCATTTTGGATCCCAAGGTGACATATTTTCTTGTGTATAGAACATTTTGGAATATCTTTCCATCAGTTCAATTGAGACTTGTGACTTGGCTTCCTCTAGACCTTTCTCGATATAATTTTCCTGTGGGTCAAAGAGTTTGAGAGCATCCTGAGAATAGTATATTTGTTTGCCTGCATACTCTGTCTTGCCATTTTTATCTACGATAATTAAAAAGTATTCCATAAGTAGTTTATTCTCAAAATCTTGTGATGTTATAAAAGCAAAAGATTTTACCCATGGATTAATATTGTATAATGCTTCAAAGTTTGGTTTAGCGTTCATTTGTTTTCCCCATTAGTTTAAAGCTATTTATTTGTCTTTTTCCGTTATTGTTTTGTGATGATCCTAATGTTTTGGCATTTTTGAATATAACCAGTCCCGCGCTTCTTTCTTGCATGTTGATGGTTCCCTACCCAGATCGATGCAATCTTTTTCTTTTTTTTGAACAGCATGACGGCCTGAAAGAGTTAGTGATAAGCAGGGTGGTTCCATGTCCATAATATCTCCGCTACTATTAACACATCTATATTGATTAAGCTTTGGATCATAAATGGATTTATGTCTTTCAAAGTATGTCTCTTCATAAGAACAGCCAAATAGTGACAACGATATTATGAACATTATTATTTTAATAAAAATAATTTTCAAAGCACAAATCCCCAAAGGTTAGCGTTTATTTCTTCTTTAGTTTTGGCTTTGATAATTCTGAAACTTTCAAGCCTGCTTCAATAAGAAGACGGATGGCTTCAGACCTTGAATTGATGCGATTCTCGAAACGGTAATCATCAATGCGCGTTAAGAGATAGTCTTCTAGAGCGATTAATATTCTTGGTTTTTCTGTTGGCATAATAAGCATATACATCATCATTAATAATCTTTCAACAAATAACGCCTTGACATAAATGATATAGGTGATATATTAAATATACTCAATCTCAGAGCATAGGAAAATGAAAAATAACTTATTTAATAAAACCCTTGAAGATTCTTTCAGTCGTGAGGCTGGAAGCGGCTCCTATGGCCGTGAGAAGTCTTCCGGGGTTTTTTATTAAAGAAAGGAGGCCTTCAGATGGGCACAATCTATAAGAGAGGGCGAATATATTGGATTCAGTATTATCGAAACGGAAAGCCTTATCAAGAAACAAGCAAAAGCAAGAAAGAAGATGAGGCCAAGCGGCTCCTGAAAAAGCGGGAAGGGGAGATTGGCGACGGCAGACTGCCGGGAATCTATTTTGACAAGACAACCTTTGAAGATTTGACGGATGCTATTCTGGATGATTACAAGCTTAATAATTTTAAATCCCTTCAGAGAATAGAAATCAGCATTGAACATCTTAAAGAATCATTCAGCGGAATGAAAATTGTCAAGATAGATACAGACAGAATATCCGCATACATCAAGAAAAGACTTAGCGAAGAAGCCTCAAACGCGACAATCAACCGGGAGCTGACTTGCTATAAAAGAATGCTCATGCTCGGAACCCGCTGCACCCCTCCGAAGGTCGATAAGATCCCCTATATTGCCAAGCTAAAGGAAGCAGCACCGCGCAAAGGATTCTTTGAGCATGGTGATTTTCTGGCGCTTCGTGACAAGCTCCCGGATTACCTGAAAGGCTTTGCGACTTTCGGTTATAAAACAGGCTGGCGCAAGTCTGAGATTGCAACCTTGACATGGAGTCAAGTCAATATGGATCAGGGCATTGTCACACTAAATCCGGGCGAAACAAAAAACGACGAAGGCCGGACGGTATATCTGGACGAAGAATTGAAAGAAGTCATTTCCCGGCAATTAGAGAAGAGGAAAAAAGGCGCAAAACTTCTGCCTTGGGTCTTTCCGAATAGTGATTGCAGCGACAGGATCAAGCAATTCGGCAAAGCTTGGAATACGGCTTGCAAGAATGCCAAGATAACAACCCTACTCTTCCATGATTTGCGGAGAACGGCTGTCCGTAACATGGTTAGGTCTGGAATTCCTGAATCAGTTGCTCAGAAGATTTCCGGGCACCGCACAAGATCCGTTTTTGATAGGTATAACATAACCAGCCCCAATGATCTGAAGCAGGCAGCAGAAAGGCAAGAAGCCTATTTAAAAAGCCAAACCATTACAAAAACCGTTACAATCGAGGATTTAGAGGAGATTCGGGAGGCTGTAGGCTATTTCAAGAGTCCAACTAAGTTATTGAAAGTAAAGGAAGATTTAATGGTGGGCGATGCGCGATTCGAACGCGCGGCACCTGGCTTCGGAGGCCAGTACTCTATCCAACTGAGCTAATCGCCCGCGAGGCGCTTTGTACTATAGACTGATTTAATACTCAATAAATATTTATCAGGGGAAAATGCCCCCGCCAAGAGACTGTGTTGCAATGATAAAAATGTCATTCCTAAACCCGGCCTGTATGGGTGAGGAATATTAAGATGATGAAGTTATTAAAGCAAGTTTTCTCGCGGAGTATAATCCGGCGCATGCCGGACTTCAAAAGGATAATAAAAGGAATTACGACACTGTCCCCCGGGGGCGGGGGTAAAGGGGTTGCACATATTTTTGAAGTGGCCGTACATAATGGTATATTTTACTGTCCTGTCGGCGCGCCGGTTCGTCGCCTTATCCCGGAGGCAAGCAAGATGATTTCCGGCCATCAGACAAACACTGATGGCCGGAGATCATATTTCCTGACGGCAAATTAATCCCTTATCCCAGTAAAGAAACAGACACCGTCCGATTGTGACAACAAGTGACATGCTTTACATTACCATCGCAGGGAGAAAAAAAGTAAAAAACGATAGAAAAGGAGAAAATATTATGAAGGCAGAAAAAAAACAAATTTGTTCTTGCTGTGGAAAAGAGCAGGCAAAGACGGAATGTGATCATTGCGGAGTAGTGTTGTGCAGAGAATGCAGCAAACTGGAGATATGGGGCAACGGGGCGGAAGATTTGAGTGTCCGCTATTTCTGCCCGACTTGTAAAAACGATCCCGTCGTTAATCCCTGGGGTGCTCACAGCAACATGCCTGATGGCCCGGCGGAAGAAGAGATCGCCCCGCGTGTTCTGAAAATAAAGAAGATGCGAAAGTCAGCGCCGAATAAGAAAGAAAAGGCAATTGGACCCGGACGCTACAGCCGTGTGCCATTATATGGAAACAGACACGCGAACCTTTGAGATATGATTGATCGCGTAAAAGAATATACACTGCCCGCCAGACCAGGCCTGACCTGAACCATTCCGGCTGCATGGCGAAACGGATTATGCAGACGGTGTTTCAGGGGAAGGTCCGGCAGGTGACGGACAGGAAACCTCTCGTAGGAAAAGCGGCATCCCGAAACGAAATTATCGGGAGCCTGAACAAATACATGTTGCACAGGGACAAGGGAAACATACCGCCTCTTCGACATCATGTTTAACGACCGGAAAACTGTTCAACCGGCTGCAAACACAGATGGAAGAGCAGGACATGGCAATCCTTCAACGCTACCCATGTGCAAAAGGAATAAAAAACATGGATGGAATTAAAAAAGTTGCAGTCATCGGCACCGGTGTAATCGGTTCGGCTTGGGTATCCCTTTTTGCCCAGAAGGGATATGAAGTAATGGCTCAGTCGAGACGGCCTGAAACCAGAGAGAAGGGTTACCGGCAGGTCTGCACAAATCTCGACTTCTTTGTCGGGAAGGGGCTATTGAGCAACCAGGAAAGGGAGCAGGCTCTTGGTCGGGTTAAATTTGTTGCAGACATCAGTGAAGCTGTCTGCGAAGCGGACTTCATCGAGGAATGTTCCGGGGAAACTTACGAGGTCAAAATACCGACCTTCCAGGAAATGGACCGTTGCTCCCCGCCAACAGCCATTATCGGCAGCAGTTCCTCCGGGTTAAGCATGACGGATATTCAGAAGCATGTTGTGCACAAAGATCGTTGCATTGTCACTCACCCCTTTAATCCTCCTCATCTTATCCCCCTTATCGAGGTCGTACCCGGCAAGGAAACATCGCAGGCGACGATCGATGCCAGCATTAAATTCATGGAACATCTGGGGAAAGTACCTGTTCTTGTAAAAAAGGAAGTCGCCGGGTTTATCGGCAATCGTCTGGCCGTCGCTCTCTGGCGGGAAGCCATCGACCTTGTGGAAAATGACGTCGCCAGCGTAGAGGACGTGGACAAGGCTCTCTGTGCTGGTCCCGGGCTTCGGTATGCCCTCATGGGAACTCATATGATCTACCATCTGGGCGGAGGCGAAGGAGGAGGCATCGGCCACTTCATCGACGGCATCGGCAATACGACCTTCTCGGCCATCTGGCAAGAACTCACGACCTGGAACTACATTACAGACCCCATGAAGGAAAAACTCATCGCCGGAGTCAAGGAAGAAATGAATGGCCGCAGCTTTGCGGAATGCATAGCCTGGCGCGACGAAAAGCTCTTTGAACTGATCAAGCTCATTTATGGGGGAAAGTAGCATGAACAGCAAAGTCATAAGCGTGGATGACGCAATCGGATTGATCAAGGATGGCGACACAGTTGCTGTCGGGGGTTTTGTAGGCGATGTGCACCCGGAAGAGCTGACCTCGTCGCTGGAAAGAATATTCCTCGAGACCGGAAATCCCAGGAATCTCACTCTTGTAGGGGCTGCCGGACAGGGCGACGGCAAAGATAAGGGACTCAATCACCTGGCTCATGAGGGCCTGATCCGTCGCGTGATCCTGGGCTACTGGAACCTGTCGCCGAAACTCGGAAAATTGGCATTGGAAAATAAGATCGAAGCCTACAATTTCCCGCAGGGGGCAATTTCCTGCCTGTTTCGGGAAATAGCGGGCGGGCGCCTCGGGTTTATTACCCATACAGGGCTCAAGACTTTTGTCGATCCGCGGCAGGATGGCGGAAAGGTCAATTCCCGTACAAAAGAGGAACTGGTGGAATTAATCACTCTTAACGGCCGGGAACGACTTTTTTATAAGGCATTTCCGGTCCATGTAGCTTTGGTGCGCGGCACAACTGCTGATCTGCAGGGAAATATATGCATGGAAAAAGAATGCGCCTCTCTGGAAATGATGTCAATGGCTCAAGCGGCAAAAAATTCCGGTGGCATAGTTATCGCCCAGGTCGAGAGGATTTCGGAAAACGGTCATTTTCGGCCTCTGGATGTGAGGATTCCCGGCATCTTTGTTGATGCGGTTGTTGTCGCCAGGCCGGAAAATCACTGGCAGACTTTTCAGGAAGCATACAATCCCACTTATTCCGGAGAGATCGTTGCGCCGGCACAGAATATCAAAGCAATGGCTTTCACTACACGCAAAATAATTAGCCGGCGCGCCGCCATGGAGCTTATTCCCGGCGCCATCGTCAACCTCGGCATAGGGATGGCGGACGGGATCGCTGCCGTGGCCGCCGAGGAGGGGATGAATAACCTTTTTACCCTTACGGTCGAGTCCGGCCCGATTGGAGGTGTTCCCGCCATGGGAATGAGCTTCGGTGCATCAGCCAATCCGCAGGCCATAATTGATCAGCCCTATATGTTCGATTTTTACGACGGCGGCGGTTTGACGATGGCATTTCTCGGTATGGCCCAAGCCGACAAAAACGGTAACCTGAATGTCAGCCGTTTCGGAACCAGACTGGCCGGGTGCGGCGGATTCATCAACATCACCCAGAATGCTAAAACAGTCATCTTCATTGGAACCATGACCGTCGGAGCGGAGGTGGATGTGACTGACGGCAGGATGACCATCGTGAAGGAAGGCCGGGATAAAAAACTGATCGAGCGTGTTGAGCAGATCACATTCAGCGGGGATTATGCCCGCAAAATCGGTCAACGGGTTCTTTATATTACGGAAAGAGCTGTGTTTGAGCTGCGGGAAGAAGGACTGACACTGGTTGAAACAGCGCCGGGAATCAATTTGCAAAAAGATATCCTCGATCAGATGGGTTTCCTTCCGCATATTGCTCCGGATCTGCATTCCATGGATCAAAGAATATTTCTGGAAAAACCGATGGGAATTCGGGATGAAATTGCCGGCAGGCAAGTGCAGGGGATTCGGTGACGATTGCTTCATGCGCAGAGGAATGTAAAGATAGGAGGAACAAAATGAACATCGCAGAGCAAAGTATGGGACCTCTGTTTACGAGCCCTGATCCGGATGAGGCGCGGAAGTATTTCCGCCAAAAATCCCGTGCTAAGGCAAACAAACTCATGAGTTTAAAAGAGGCGGTGGAACGGTTTATCCATAACGGAGATTATCTGGCCATCGGTGGCTTTGGGACCACACGCACCCCTATTGCCGCATGTCACGAAATAGTGCGTCGTGGTTTGAAAAACATGGGGTTTGCAGGGCATACATCAACCCATGATTTCCAGGTTCTGGCGGCAGGAGAGGTCTTCGACCGGGTGGATATCGCCTATGTCATCGGTCTTGAGGCAAGGGGAATCAGTCCCTGTGCCCGTGCATATATGGAGAGCGGCCGGGTAAGGGTCTGCGAATGGTCTAATTTCAGCCTGGCTGCGCGTCTGAAAGCCGCCGCGATGGGCATACCGTTCCTCCCGACGCGAAACATGCTGGGGACTGACACGTACCGCTATTCGGCAGCAAAAGTCATGACCTGCCCGTTTACGGAAAAAACAATGATGCTCCAGCCGGCGCTGTATCCTGATGTGGCGGTCATTCATGTTCATGAAGCCGACGTTCACGGCAATTGCCGCATAAGGGGAAGTGTAATTTCAGACGACGATCTGGCCCGCGCCAGCAAAAAACTGATTATTACCGCCGAACGAATTATTACCAATAGCGAGATACGCAGTGATCCGGACAGAACGGTAATTCCATATTATCTGGTGGATGCGGTCTGCGAAATTCCTTTCGGTGCGTATCCCAGTGCCATGCCTTATGAATATTACTCGGATGAAGCGCATCTGAAGGAATGGTTGACAGTTCAGAATAATTCAAAGAATTTTGCGGCCTTTTTAAGACGTAATATCTATGATTGCCCCGATCATGGAACCTATATCGAAATTAACGGAGGCATCGACAGAATCAAGGAGCTAAGGGCAAAGGAATTGTTGCTCCATAAGGAGGACATAAATGCAGAATTATAACATCATGGAGCTGATGATTTGTGTCGCAGCACGTGAACTCGGAAATGGACGCACTGCAGGAATAGGAGCCGGCGCTCCCTGTGCCGCCGCCATGCTCTCCCAGAAAACCCTTGCGCCACACCTGGTAATCATGTTTGAGTCCGGCGGGGTTGATCCACTGCTGCCTGAAATACCAATGTCCGTCGGTGACTCCCGGACATTCTACCGGGCCGTCATGGCCGGAAGCATGTTTGAAATCATGCAAACATGCAGCCGCGGAATGGTCGATTACGCGATCCTGGGCGGTGCGCAGATTGATATGTACGGGAATATAAACTCTACAATGCTGGGTAATGATCACTCCAAACCAACCGTTCGTCTTCCCGGCAGCGGCGGTTCCAACGATTTCGCATCTCTTTGCTGGCGTACGATTATCATGTCGGTTCAGGAAAGAAAGCGCTTTGTCAAGAAGCTGGATTTTGTGACAGCGCCCGGTTGGCTCGAGGGGGGTGACTCCCGGGAAAAATCGGGGCTGCCGTCCGACAGCGGCCCCTACAGGGTTATCACGAATATGGCCGTAATGGACTTTGAACCGGAAACAAAATTAATGCGCGTTATTTCGATCAATCCCGGCTATACATTCGATGAAATCCAGGACAACTGTGAATTTGAACTGCTCAAAGCCCCCAGAATATTTACCACCAAACCGCCCACAGCCACGGAACTGAGGATTCTGCGCGATCAGATCGATCCGAGCAGGCATATTATCGGCCGGTAAAGTCAATATTTTCCGGCAGAGGGCATTAATCAAGCGCTACCTTTGCCGGCGTCGTCGTCGGCTTCCTCAACGTATTAGTAATCTGCCTCGTCGCTTCCTCCTAGCCGCCTCTATATCATCGATGATTTGGAAACGGAATGACCCATCAGACAAACACCGATGATGCCGGCGGCAAAAATCCTGACGGGAAATTCATCACTTGTCTCAGAGAATAATCAGACGTAGACCGATTGTGATAAAAAGCAGTCTGCCTTAGATTATTGTTGCAAGGAAAGAAGACCGTAAAAAAGGAGGCAACATCATGAAAAAGACAGACCGAAAGAAAAAGACCGATAATGTCAGAAAAGCGAAACCAATCGGCAGAAAAACATTGAAGGAATGGATTGATCCCACCTGCACCCCGATGAACATCGTAGAATGATTATGGCGTATAAAACACTCTTCTCTTCAACCTGTGTTTCTTGAAGAGAGGAGTGTCGAGGTGTTATCTGTACTGGAGTTTTCTCTTTCTGGTCATTCCATGAGTTTGTTTTGTATTGCGTAAAGAGTGATTTCCGCGTTGTTTTTCATCTTCATTTTTTCCAGGATGTGCGAGCGGTAGGTGCTGATGGTTTTTACACTAAGGTTCAGGCTTTCCGCTATTTCGGAAACAGTCTTTCCCGAGGCGAGAAGGAGCATGACCTGATGTTCACGATCGGACAGATATTCATGAGGTGACTTTGTCATATCGGCATCCAGGTAATTCGCCAGTTTTTCCGCCAGTGATGCGCTTATATAGCGGCCTCCCTGGGATATTTTTCGAATGGCTGTTATCAGTTCATGAGGCGCACTTGCTTTAGTCAGATAGCCTGAAGCTCCCGCTCGCAGCGCCCTGATCGCATATTGCTCTTCAGGATAGATGCTCAGAATCAGAACCGGCAGTTTTGGGAAATTCACTTTCAGCTCCTTCAGGATTTCCAGGCCGTTCTTGCCCGGCATGGAAATATCCAGCAGGACAACGTCGTATTTTTTCTTCTTGAGAAATGCCAGCACTTCCTGACCGTTTCCCGCTTCATCTGCTACAACCATATCCGGAGTTTCCGAAAGGACCTGTTTGAAGCCGGCGCGGACAATCGGATGATCATCGGCAATGAGAATTCTGATGTTTTTATCCGTCATATTTTTTCTCCTGAGTTCCGCAAAGGGATAATGATGGCGACCTTCGTTCCTTTGCCGCATTTTCCGACAATTTTCACCCGGCCTCCCCACTGGTAAACCCGCTCGCGAATTCCCAGCAAACCAAAGGAACCAGGTTTTTGCATCTGCTCTTCCTCAACTCCTTTTCCGTTATCATTAACGACAAATTCTAACCGTTCAGCAGTTGCCTTGAGCTTTATGACTACTTTCGTGGCTCCGGCGTGGCGGCTGATGTTGGTCAGTGTTTCCTGAAATATGCGGAATATTGTTGTCGCCAGATCGGGGTCGAGAACGATATCTTCCGGTTGAAATGATGCCTTGCATGCAATTCCCGTTCTTTTCGAAAAATCATCCGCCTGCCAGCCAATAGCCGCCGTCAGTCCCAGATGATCGAGCATGCCGGGCCGCAGATCCATGTATATCTTCTTAACCGTCTGCATCGTCATATCGACAAGAGCAGACATGCTTTGCGCCTTGTCGGCGAGAATTTTTTGTCCGTCGGGTATTTTGTTTTGCAGCAGAATGATTTCCGTATTCAACGCGGTCAAGAGTTGTCCCAGTTCGTCATGAAGCTCCCGGGCTATGCGGGTTCTTTCTTTCTCACGAACCGACTGCAGGTGCACCGACAATTTGCGCAGCTGTTCACGGGACATTTCCAGCTCCCTCTCCGCACGCTTCCGGTCGGTAATATTTTCATAAGTAATGACCACACGTTTCTGCTCGAGCCGCCGGCCGATTCTTGCTGCGCTGATCATGCACTCGATATCCTCACCGCCTTTACGCCGGCAGGGGAATTCGATGCTGACATTTTTCTGCTTCTCCAGGATGGAGTAGAGCATACCGGCGATTCTTTCATAATCCTTGTCCGTCCGGTAAAGAATACGGGTGCTCCTGCCGATCAACTCAGCGGACGTAAGACCGAATACAGCCTGCACACCGTCGTTGACAAAGATGATCCGGCGGTTTTGAAGACCGATTACAGCGTGGGGAATTGATTCCAGGATTGATGTTTCCAGAGCGGCCATCTCGGCAAGCTTGTTTCGCGCATGAATCAGTTCTGTAATGTCCATGGAGTTACCGAGAATGGCCTTTTTCCCCCGGTAGGGTATCAGGGTGACTGTTTCCATGATCCACCGGATGTCGCCGCTCTTGGTCACAATGCGGAACTCATGGGGAGAAAAGCGCGTCTTCCGGAGCATTTTATGAGAGTTTTTATTTACCATCTCCCGGTCGTCGGGATGGACAAGACTAAGCGAATTCATTCCGATGAGTTCATCAATACTAAAACCGGTAAAATTGGCGGCATGACTGTTAACGAAGGCGAAAAGGCCGTCCTGAACAACATAAACACCGGCCTGGGAATTGTTGGCCATGGTTTCATAAGCATCTTCAACCTGTTTACTTTCGGTGATGTCTTCGTAGGTGATGACGATATTTTTATCCCTCAGCGTTTCGCCGATTCGGGAGACTGTTACGCGGCAGGTTATGTAACGTCCGTTTTTACGCCGGCAGGGGAATTCCGTGCTGAATGTTTTCCTGTCCTCAAGGGTGGAGTAAAGTTCACGGGCAATGCGTTCATCATCCTCATCGGTCCTGTAAAATATCCGTGATCTTTGGCCGATCAGTTCCTCAACACGCCAGCCGAAGACAGTCTGAACGCCGTCATTGGCAAAAATGATATGTCTGTCTTTGAGGCCGATTACGGCATGCGGGATGGATTCCAGGATCGACGCCTCCAGAGCTTCCAAATCGGCAACTTTTTTCCGGGTCTTAATCTGCTCGATCATGTCTGACTCTTTTCCCAATATGTTTGATTAGATATTGCTTTTTGACGGTTAAAATATAGGTAAGTTCCGTTTGCCTGTCAATTAATTATTTCCGCATACGGGGGCAAAGCAGACTGCGCCGGCAGGGATTGTGTGGATAAAAGCCCATTCATCAATTAGTTGCAGTTCCTGAATAAATTTGCTATTTTACAAAAATAGCAGGTAAACACGGTTGATTATGAAAAAAATATATGCCCTGATAATTTTTATATTCATTTTGGTGCTGGCAAATTATTCCTCTGCCACGGAAATAAGGAATATCCGTTATTGGGCGGCGCCGGATCATACCCGGGTTGTTATCGATGTGGGAAATGAGCCTTCCTTTGAAGTTGCGGAAAGTGACAATTTGCTTATTTTAAAATTCCGGGAAGGGAAGAGCGGGCCGAAATTACCCGCCGAAATACTGGTTAACAAGCCGGGGATTAAGAAAGTCATCATTCAACCGGAAGCGGAGGGTGCTGTCAGGCTGGAATTTATTCTTGATCAATCTTTAAAAACGCAGGTTTTCAAATTAAAAAAATTTCAGGACAAACCCGACCGCGTGGTAGTGGATATATTCATCGCGCAGCCTCTCCGAAAAGAAGTGGTGAAGGAGCCATCCTCCAGAATTCAAAAGAAAAAAATTATTGTTATCGATCCGGGGCACGGTGGTGATGATCCCGGCGCCGTCGGGAAAAAAGGTACTTACGAAAAAAATGTAGTGCTGGCCATAAGCCGGGAAATTAAAAAAGCTGTAAATAAAGTTCCGGGATACAGGGCGGTGCTTACCCGTGATGGTGATTATTATGTTTCCTTCGACAAAAGGCTGCAGATGGCTAGAGATTTAAATGCCAGCCTTTTTCTCAGCATCCATGCCGATGCTGCGCGGAATCGCCAAGCCCGGGGGAGTTCCGTTTATTGCCTTTCCACAGGTGCCGCCAGCAATGAGGCCGCCAAACTTCTGGCTAAGAATGAAAACTTATCCGATATTATCGGAGGGGTTCCCAACGGCGAAGGCAGGACCGACTCTGATCAGATCATTTTAAATATGTTCCAGACCAACACAATCAATTTTTCTAAAACTTATGCCTCTAATTTGATGTACCAGCTGGAGCAAGTTAATGGCCTGAAGTACAGAAGTGTTCAGGAAGCTCCTTTTCGCGTATTGAAATTGCCGGATATACCGGCGGTGCTGATTGAAACAGCTTACATCTCCAATGCCGAAGAAGAGAAATTATTAAAAAACAGAGATTTCCAGAAAAAGCTGGCAGCGGCTATCGTCTCTTCGGCAATAGAATACTTATCAGGTGCGGCAACCGTTGCTCAGGGTAACTCAACTTCTGAGGGAAGCTCTAAAGTAGATAGTCGCGACAGGGAAACAATACCGGGTAAGGTCAATGATGTACAACATGCATCCAGGCTCTACACAGTCAAAAAAGGAGATACAGTTTATTCGTTAGCAAAGAGTAATTCGATAACAATTGACGAATTACGCAAGCTGAATAATATGCACGAGAATGCTCCTCTATTGCTCGGTCAGAAGATAAAACTGCCCTGAAAGTTATAAATTTATGCGATTAGTAACAAAATTTCTCAGCGTTATTACCGTCTTTCTTTCTTTAACCGGAATCGCTCGTACTGATGCCGGTGGAATTTTATTTGACTGGCAGCCATTCGTTGTCAATGATAACCTGAAGTTGGGTCAGCCCCGGAATGATTTTCTGCCCAAAGATTTGTTTGTTTCCGAAGCGATGTTGGCAGAGATTAATGGTATCAATGGATTGTTGCAAAATAATGGAAAGACGGCGACTGATTCTCCTGATGGAACGACTAAAAAATCTGCTCTGAGCAAAATCAAGGTCACATTTTCCCCGGGTAATTCTTTCATGCTGCCGAACGATGAGATCTACTTAAGAGGTAAGGAAGGAAAGTTTACCCAGGCATCCAGGACGATATCTTCCTTCTTACGCACACCTTCCCAGGACATGGCTGTCGAAACTTTTAAACTGTTTGAACCGCAAATAAATCTGGGATTTGAATTTTAATCAAATTACTTGAGGCCAAATGAATAAAACGTTGCCGATTACACGTTTGGGGACAACATATTATTTATGTGACCGATCAGTCAGTCATTATTTTATTGACAGACAACGATATTTTTCCTATAATTCATGAAGGAAATACCTTACTCGATCTTCTTTTTATGCTTGATGTATTTAATTTTTATGTTAAAAACCATATGAATTTTTTCAATATGAAAATTATTCAGAAGATATCCTCTCAGTATGAAGTACATGTTTGATTCAGTTTTATCTGCTGATTTTACAAAAACAGCAGGGAATAGTGTAGTTGATAATGTTTCTTGATCAAGCACTTGATACCCGGTCGGATTCATTCACGGTTACATTTTCTAGGTAAATCTGTTTCTTCAGTATCACTTAATCAGAGGGGAAAAACATAATAAGGAGGTAAAGAGCTGTGGATGTAATCGAACAGGGAATAGGTGATATCTTCACCGATCCGGATGCGGATAAGGCGCGTGCCTTTTTCCGGGGGAAATCACGTAAATTGGAAAGCAAAGTTATGAGCGTTAAAGACGCCGTGGAGAAATATGTCCATGATGGTGATTACTTAACCATCGGCGGTTTCGGCGCAAACAGGGTGCCAATTGCTGCTTGTCACGAAATTCTACGGCAGGGCAGGAAAAAAATGGGATTTGCCGGTCATACTTCAACCCACGATTTTCAAGTTCTTTGTGCCGGCGAAGTATTCGATCGCTGCGATGTTGCTTATGTCGTCGGATTGGAAGCCCGCGGACTTTCTCCCAATGCCCGCAGATATATGGAGTCGGGCAAGGTTAAGGTCTCCGAGTGGAGCAATTATGCCCTTTCGGTGCGGTTTAAAGCAGCCGCAGCCGGTGTTTCTTTTTATCCGGCACGGAATTTAATGGGCACTGATACATTTAAGTACAGTGCCGGAAAAATAATTGAGTGTCCGTTCACCCATACAAAGTATGTCGCCCTGCCGGCAATTTATCCCGATGTCTCGGTAATTCATGTCCATGAAGCCGATATCTATGGTAATTGCCGTGTCCGCGGCATAACTGTTTCTGATTTCGATGTGGCCCGCGCCTCCAAGAGATTGATAATTACCTGTGAAAAGCTGATTTCCAATGATGAAATTCGCCGCGATCCCAGTTACACGGTTATACCCTACTGGTGCGTCGATGCTGTTTGCGAAGTTCCTTATGGCAGTTATCCGGGTAATATGCTCGGCGAGTATTTCTCCGATGAAGAACATCTGAAAGAATGGCTCAAAGTGGAAAATGATCCGGAAGCATTCAAGGCGTTTCTGGAGAAAAATATTTATGGCTGCAAAGACCACTTCGAATACATTCTCAAGAACGGCGGAATGGCTAAAATGCAGATGTTGAGGCAAAAAGAGATGATGTTTATCGGTGCGAGAAACTAGAAAGGAGAAATAATCATGCCTGATTACAATACAATGGAACTTATGATTTGTACGGCGTCGCGGGAACTCGAAGACGGTGCGACGGTTGGTGTCGGGACAGGCGCCCCTTGTGCAGCTGCGATGCTGGCGCAGAAGGTGCATTCGCCGAATTTGACAATCATGTTTGAAGCGGGAGGAGTGGCGCCCTTAATTCCGGAAATGCCGATTTCTGTCGGCGATTCCCGAACAACCTGGAAAGCCATTATGGCCAGCGGAATGTGCGAAATAATGGAAACAGCCTGTCGCGGAATGCTGGATTACACATTTCTGGGCGGTGCCCAGATTGATATGTACGGTAATCTCAACTCGACGAGAGTTGGCGCCGACCATCAAAAACCGAAAGTCCGTTTTCCCGGCAGCGGCGGAGCCAATGACTTTGCTTCCTTCTGCTGGCGTATGATGGTGATGACACCGCAGGATTCCAAGAGGTTTGTGGAAAAGGTGAGCTATATTACTACACCCGGCTGGCTTACCGGTGGTGATTCCCGGGCAAAGTCAGGGCTGCCTCTCGGAGCAGGGCCCTACAAAATCATCACCAACATGGCGGTTATGGATTTTGAGCCGGAATCAAAGCGTATGCGTATTATCGCTATTAATCCCGGATATTCTGTAAAAGATGTTCAGGATAACTGCGGATTCGAGCTGCTCAAGGCAGACAAGATCAGTGAAAATCATGCGCCGACAAAAGAAGAGCTGCATATACTGCGTGATGTAATTGATCCGTATCGTTATGTAATCGGTAGATAATTGTGGATTTGGCATTCCAAGAGAGCCATGGCTGATTAACAGCCATGGCTCTCTTTTTTGAACTTTATGAATTTACATCCACAAGCAGACGCCCGCGAACTTTTCCCGCCACAAGATCAGCGGCCGCCGCAGGCAAATCGGCCAGCGAAATTGCCTTGGGATTAATTGATTCGAGAGCTTTAGCCGGAAGATCCGCAGCCAGGCGTTGCCAGGCTATTTTGCGTTTTTCAATCGGGCACATAACCGAATCCACTCCGCGCAAGCTGACTCCGCGCAGAATAAAGGGCATGACGGTTGTAGTTAAATCGAACCCTCCGGCAAGACCGCAATTGGCAACACAACCCAGGTAATCCATTTCCGCCAGAACCCTGGAGAGGACTTTGCTGCCGACGGTGTCTATTGCTCCCGTCCAGCGCTGGGTTTCCAGCGGCCTGGGCAGCTCGCTCCATTCCGGCCCTCCCACAAATTCTGCGGCGCCAAGAGAGCGAAGATAGTCGTGCGTATTTTCCTGCCCCGGAGCTGTAAGTGCGGCTATACGGTAACCAAGTTTTCCCAGGATGGCAACAGCCACGCTGCCGACGCCTCCGGAAGCACCGGTTACCAGAACAGTACCCTTATCCGGGGTAATTCCCGCTTCTTCCAGGGTCATCACACAGAGCATTGCCGTAAAACCGGCTGTTCCGATCATCATTGTCTTTTTTGTGTCCATTCCGGCAGGAAGAGGAACGAGCCACTCCGACCGGACCCGGGCCTGCTGAGTATAGCCGCCCCAGTAGCGCTCACCGACGCTCCAGCCGGTCAAAACAACCTTGTCGCCGCTGCGGTAAAGAGGTGAGGAAGATTCCAGTACGGTACCGGCCAGATCAATACCGGGTATCATCGGAAACTGGCGGACAATTTTACCGACACCGGCAACAGCCATACCGTCTTTGTAATTTAGCGATGAATAATCTACCGCCACAAGGACATCCCCTTCAGGTAGATCATTCACAGTCAGATTTTCAATGGCCTGACTGGTTTTGCCATTCTCCTGCCTTAAAACAAATGCCTTAAATGTATCCTTTGCTGTCATAATTCCTCCTCGCTGTTATCTTTAATGAACAGATTATCTTTAATATCAATGCAGCCGATGATGCTTTCCCAATTCTTATAGCACGGTACTGGGGGGAATGACAAATATATACCGTTCATGCTCCAATGGCGCCGTTTTTTGTCTTAATGTTGTAATGGTAGCGGAGAGGGATAATAAGGCCATAGAATGGTATTACATACATGGCGGCCACTAGTGGTTCCACCGGGCCGAAAAACTCAGATGCAAAAACAATCACCAATACATTATTAATATTACCGAACATTACTGTACCGGCCAACTGATTTTCCAGTGAACTTTTCCAGAAGAAGATAATTCCCATGAAGTAATATATGACCGACAACACTATGCCTACAACAGACGCCATAATGATGATATCGGGTTCTTTTTTAAAAAAATGCGCATAGCGGTAGAAAACACCAAGATTGATAATGGCCAGAAATATAAGTGAAAGAGGAAACTGCTTTTTCATCAGCGTTACGAGTAAGCCGGGGATCAGGCGGCGAAGAATTTCAACGGCTAAAATAGGGACAAAAATCACCAGTGCCAACATGCGGATCATCCCGAAAAAAGAAAGCTGCACTTGCGAAGAGATAACAATTTTAATGAGAGCAGGCAACGTGAACGGTGCCAGAGCCGAGGTGAGAACAACAACAACCAGGACAAGAGAGCTGTTCCCTTTGACCAGATTAGAGATAAACGGGGCCACAACTCCTGTGGATATGCCGGTTAGAAGCAAGGCGGACAAAGCATAGGCCGGGGCAAAATAATTAAAAATAAAAAATAGAATAATTGGCAGAATAAGGAGTTTCATAATTGTAAAGGTCATAATCTGCCTGCTATGACCTTTAAGGGCATTCCAAACTGCGGTAAGTTCAATGGAAAGGTAACTGAGAAAAAAAAGAGCCATTGAGCCGTAGATGGGCAGCGCCTGAAATAAAGAACCGAAATCAGGATAAATAATGGCAATTGACATGGAAGAAACGACCACAAAGACAAGAAAGAAATCATTTACACGAAAGGGTAACTGCATGGATGTTTAATAACAGAGAGGACCGGTGTTATCAACACGAAAGTATAGAAAAAAAACATATCTGAGTGTGCAATTTTAAACAATAATGGATAATTTTAATCAATACGTCCAACCTGTTGATATCAATAAATCACTTCTTTAAAAGAAAGACGAAATCAAGGAAATGTAGCGTAAAGAATGCATTATATTGCCACTTGATGCTAATATGTTGATTAATGCTTTTAAAAAATACATATATTTCAATTAGATAGATAATTATTTTGTTTTGGCAGACATCTTGCAGTGGCTGAATCCGTAATAATAAAATGATGTGAAAGGTCAACTGGTTTAGGCGGGGTCGCTTAAGGTGTAAAATGAGTTTAACTTGCTTTTAATATCGCAATATAGAAGTTTAAAAGTACCTCATTAATCTGCCAACTTTTGACTGCAAATAAAAATTAAGGAAGATAAGAGCAATGACGATTAGTAAAGAGTTGGATGAGTTATACACCAATAGAGGTAAGCGGGCTCGGGTGCTTCATGATGAGGGGAAGAAGGTCGTCGGTTACTTATGCTGTTTTGTTCCCGATGAGATTATTACGGCTTTCGATATGATTCCGTACCGGATACAGGGGAGCCAGAGCGAGCCCATTGATCAGGCGGATGCGTTCATCGAGACAACGGCATGCCCCTTTGCCAGAAGTTGTTTCAATCTGGCCCTGAAGGGTTCCTACGACTTCCTCGACGGCTTTGTGGCACCGCACAGCTGCGATACGATTGAGCGGATGTACCAGATCTGGCGGAGCAACAAACCGTCACCGTATAATCATATGATTAATGTGCCTCACATGATAGGGCCGAGTTCTGAATCTTTCTACCGGCAAGAACTGGAGTATTTTATTAAAACTCTTGAAGACTGGTCGGGCAAGAAACTCGATATGGGTAAGCTCAAGGATGCTGTTAAACTATACAACAAGCGTCGTGCTCTTCTCCGGGAGCTTTACGAATTGCGAAAAGCCAATCCTCCGTTGGTTTCCGGGACAGAGATTACGAAAATCCTGGTAGCGGGGATGGGTATACCGGCGGCAGAGCATATTGAACTTGTTAGACAGTTTATTTCTGAAGTGAAAAAAGGCTCACAGCCTGCTGCTGCGGAAGTTCCCCGTATATTTATCTGGGGAAATGAGATTGATGATGTGGCCTTCATCAAACTAGTCGAAGACAGTGGCGCGCAAGTGGTGATGGACGATTTATGTACGGGGACGCGGGCTTTCTGGGATGATGTTCCGGAGACAGATGATCCGTTAGACGGTATTGTCACCCGTTACATTGCTATCCATTGTCCTCGCAGTAATGTTCCCAAGACGGGAAACCGGGAAGAAGATTTGGAAAATCGTTATGGATACATCAAGAATTTCGTAAAGGAATGGGGTGTCGATGCGGCAATCTTTTATATTGTCCGTTACTGTGACACCTGTGAGTTGGAGGGACCGGATCTGCGTGAATATCTGAAAAGTATAAAATTGCCGGTTCTCATGATTGAGGATGACTACTCGACCTCGACAATCGGGCAGCTCCGTACGAGAATCCAGGCGTTCCTGGAAATGATTGCATAAGGATAGAACATGGAAAAAAAAGAACAGGTAAAAACGACGGCGGTGAAGGGCACGAGTACGGCACGTAAGGTGCGGGGTCTTGTTACGAATATTTATAAGGTTGCGCAGGAAGCAAAAGCTCAAGGAAAAAAAACAGCCTATTTCATGGTTTCATCTCAATACGATGAATTATTCCGGGCGATGGATATAGTCCCTATTCCCACAGAGAATTACGCCGGTCTCTGCGCGGCCAAACGCGCTATGGAACCTTTTCTCCAGAAAGCGGAAGCGGATGGGTATTCCCAGGTGCTTTGCAGCTATGCCCGAATCGGCCTGGGCTTTGATAGTCTGAGAAAAGACCTTGGTGCCACTCCGGAAGGTGCGCCCGATGGCGGTATGCCCGCTCCGGATATGATGGTAGGTAGCAGTGGGGTGTGCGATCCCCGGTTTAAATGGTATCAGGCGGCGGGCCGTTTTCTGGATGTGCCTACTCATAGTATCGATGTTGTCTTTCCACCTGTTGATGCCGACCTTAAAGAAGTTCGTGATCATTACATCAAGTATCAGACAGAGCAGTACCGCGGGCTTATTGCTTTTTTAGAGCGTCAGACAGGTAAAAAAATGGACAAAGAAATCCTCTGGGAGAAGATTCGCCTCTGCGACGAAGCATGGCGTCTCTGGAACGAGATAGACCGGCTGCGCATTGCGGTGCCCTGTCCTATGCCATCCCAGGATCACTTCAGCATCATGGTGGGTGGTCATTTTTATGCAGGTACCCAGGAAGCGGTAGATTTCTATAAGGAACTCTATGAAGAAGTTAAATTAAAGGCTGCCAATAAAGTCGGTGTGATTCCCGATGAGAAATATCGTCTTCTTTGGGCTGGAGGGCTTCCTCCCTGGCATACGATGTGGATTTTTAACTACTTCGAAAGTTTAGGCGCCGTTTTTGTTATTGAAAACGTTTATCGGACGTCTGACCCCGTAGAAGTGCCGTCACATGTCAAAGATCCTGTGGAATATATGGCCTGGCGGTCGTTTCTTCGGTTAACCAAGCGGCATGAAAAGGCTAAGGCAAATAGCGGTAATCAAAATGTGGAATGGCTGCTCGAAATGGTCAACGATTACAAGACGGATGGTGCGGTCTTTCATGCCTGTCGTTCCTGCCGTGCAATGACGGTTGGTCAGATTAATGTCAAGAATATCATGGGGCGGTATACTCAGATCCCCATGATGCAGCTAACCTCAGACATGGTTGATATTCGGGACTATTCAGAGGCTCAGTGGAAGGCACAGATTGCAGCTTTCATGGAATCTTTGGCGTCCCGGAAGAAGTAAATTTCCCGAAAGGAAAAAGTCAAATAATGACATTTGCCGGTATTGATATCGGGTCCACGATGACAAAGGTGCTCATTGTGGATGAACCGGGAGAGACATTGGCGGCGGTTATAGGGCCCACGGGAGTAGAACATCGTCATTTAGCCATCAAGGTCATGGACGAAGCTGTTCAAAAAGCAGGTCTGAACTTTGATGCGCTCGATTTTATCGTGGCAACAGGATATGGGAGGATCAATTGTCCTTTTGCGGACAAGCAGATTACGGAGATTACTTGCCACGCCCGGGGTATATATTCATTATTTCCCTATGTTCATACAATAATTGACATTGGGGGACAGGATTCCAAAGGAATAAGACTGAACAGCGAAGGAAAGGTAGCAAATTTTATCATGAACGATAAATGTGCTGCCGGAACGGGACGCTTTCTGGAAGTAATTGCTGAAACCCTGGGGATCAAACTGACTGACATGGGGGAGATTTCCCTGACGGCCAAAGGATGTGTTCAGATTTCGAATATGTGCACCGTCTTTGCCGAACATGAAGTTACTTCACGGCTAGCAGAGGGAGCTGCAATTCCGGAGATTGTCGCCGGTCTTCACGAGGCCATTGCTACGCGGGTTGTCAATATGGTTCGCCACCTGGGCATCGAGCGAGACGTAGTTGTGACGGGTGGCGGGGCAAAAAACATCGGCCTGATTAAGGCTATTGAAACCAAGGTTGGCTTTCCTGTTTTTGTGCCTCCGGAACCTTTCCTTACGGGCGCCCTTGGAGCGGCTCTGATAGGCAGAGACCTTGTCAGAAATGGAGCATCTCGTAGCCAGGAACGGAGACTTGAGGGGGTCACGTTTTTCAAATGAGCACGGATAAAAAATATTATGCCGGCGTAGATATGGGTTCCGTCTCTATTAAGGCAGTTGTAATTAACGATCACCGGATCGTGGCTTCTCATCTTATGGCCTCCGGAGGGAACTACAAGAATGTGGCTCAGGATGTTCTGAATAATGTTCTTGCCCAAATTGGCATTACCTATGATCAGCTGTCAGGAATTATTGTTACAGGGCTGGGTGCGGAAAGCTCTCCCTTTGCCGCTCGTCAGGCCTCCGACATATCCTGCCAGGCTGCTGGCTGTCATCGCCTGTTCCCTTCCGCCAGGACAGTCATCGATATAGGCGGCCAATTCACCAAGGTGGCCAAGATCTCGTCCGAGGGGCGGGTGGTCGATTTTTTAATGAGTGAGAAATGCGCAGCCGGATCCGGACGTTTCCTACAGGTAATTGCCAGGATTCTCCACATTGATTTTGACGATATCGGCCCTCTCTCACTGCAATCGCAAAATCCTGTGGAATTTTCCACGAACTGCGCTGTATTTGCCGAGTCCGAGACCGTTTCACGCATTGCCGAGGGTGCCCTGCCTGGTGACATCCTGGCCGGTGTCCATCGTTCCATGGCTTCCAAGGTGTCCATGCTCGTCCGGAGGCTGAAATGGGAGCCAGATGTTGTTTTAACCGGAGGTACGGCCACCGATTCTGGTTTGATTACAGCCATCAATGCTGCCCTGGGAGTAGGGGTTATCGTTCCGCACGAACCAAGACTCACGGCGGCTTTCGGGGCTGCCTGTCAGGCAGAGGACATTTTGGGCAGGTCTGACGCGGATGAGTAGGCTTGTCTTTGCTGTAACCTTGATAACGCGGAGACCTGCTAGTCATGAGCGTATTATAAAAATGAATAAACGAGAACAGGAGGAAAAAGATATATGAAAATTTCAAAGCGTATGACAGCTAAGGATGCCGTTGCGAAATTTATCAATGACGGCTCAAATGTAATGGTTGGCGGTTTTTTCCATTCCATATCCTATACTCTTACCCATGAAATAATCAGACAGAAGAAAAAGGGCCTGACGATTTCCACAGCGAGTTTCAACGAACATGCAGATCTGTTGATCGGGGCAGGATGTGTGGACAGAATTGATACCTCCTATATTGGCATGGAGGTGTTTGGAGCATGTGAAAGTTTCCGGAGGTCCATAGAGAAAGGGATTCCGCATAAAGTCGAGCTTGAGGAATATTCGAACTTCGCAATGATGGCCCGCTACATGGCCGGCGCCCTGGGAATCCCCTATATGCCCGTTAATTCCATGAAGGGTTCCGATATGGTCAAAAATGCCGCGTGGATGGGCGATAACAAGGTTAAACTCATGAAGGATCCTTTTGGCTCCGGCTTTGAACATGTTTTAGTGCCGGCGCTTCAGCCGGAAATCGGTTATTTCCATGTTCAACGCGCTGATGAGGAGGGTAATTGCCAGATGTGGGGCATTTGGGGGGATGCGCCCTGGAGCGAAAGGGCCTGCAAGAAGGTAATAGTTTCCTGTGAGGAGATAGTTTCCCGCGAGATCATCGGAAGAGACTGCAATAGAACAATCCTGCCGGGATATAAGGTTGTTGCAGTCGTTCATGCGCCTTTCGGAGCCCACCCCAAGAACTGTCAGGGTTACTATGATGTGGATCGGCCATTCATCCGCAGTTACATTAAAGCGTCCAAAACAGTCGAAGGTTGGAAGAAATTCATGGATGAATGGGTTTACGGTGTTGCTGACAGGGACGAGTATCTGAAGAAATATATTAATACTTTCGGCATGCAGGAATTTTTAAATCTGAAAGCACGAGATTTCAATTCATCATCCGTGAATTACGGCTACTAAAGGAGGATTTACAATGCCAAATAAATATACAGACTACACGCTGCAGGAAATGCAAGTGGTGGCTGCCGCGAGAGAAATCAAGGACGGAGAACTGGTGATAGTTGGAACCGGTATGCCTCTCCTCGCTGCTAATCTGGCACAAAAGACCACCGCACCAAACCTCATTGCTATTTATGAGTCTGGCGTCTATGACAGCAAACCGATTGTTACACCATCTTCGGTCGTAGATTCCGTTCTCGTCCCCGGCAGCGCCCAGACGGGCGGTCTGATGGAAACGCTGGGTCCTGTGCATGCAGGCGACGTCGACGTTGGTTTTCTGGGTGGAGCGCAGATAGATAAATATGGCAATCTCAATACTCATGTCATTGGGAATTATCGTGCGCCCAAAGCACGGCTTCCCGGCAGTGGCGGAGGTAATGACATTGGGGCAGGGTGCAAGCGGACGATCGTCATGATGGCTCCTCATCTTAAGCATCGCTTCCCTGAAAAGGTCGATTTTAATACTACGCCTGGCTATTTTAACGGAGGCAAGGAAAGAGAAACCTATGGTTTCGTCGGGAAAGGCCCCAGTATTGTTATTTCAAACATGGGTATCCTGCGTTTTGACGACGAAACAAAGGAAATGTACCTGGTATCTTACCATCCGGGTGTGACCATTGGGCAGATTAAAGAGAACACAGGCTGGGACCTTAAGATTGCCAGGGATGTCCACGAGACGCAACTGCCCGATCCGGAATTCATTCGAATCCTGAGAGATGAGTGCGATCCGTCTGGGGTATTCCTGAAAAAGTAATAATTGCGAATCGTGACCATGGAAGATTCAGGATCTTCTGATCAAAATTGCTCAAGCTATCTAAATAGCAAGAGGGCATGGCCGAACTTTTGGACATAAAAAAACCTGAAAGCGTTAATGTCGCTTAGGAGGAAACTGTAATGAGTGAAAAAATTGTTGTCATTGGAGCCGGAACGATGGGCGCAGGCATAGCTCAGATAGCTATTGAGGCCGGTTATGTTGTTAACATCGTCGATACGGAAATGGATTTTGTGAATCGAGGCATGGGGAATATCAATAAATTCCTGAAGAAAAAAGTTGAAAAGGGCAAGCTGACACAGGCCCAATACGATGATAATATTTCCCGCCTTTCGGGAACTAATAATACGGCCGAAGCCGTCGTGGATGCTGTGATGGTCGTGGAAGCGGTCTTTGAAAAGTTTGAACTCAAAAAAGAAATATTTCAGAAGCTTGATTCTTTGTGTCCGCCCAATGTCATTCTGGCTAGCAACACGTCGACCCTTAGCATCACATCGATCGCAGCCGTTACCAACAATCCGGCCAGAGTAATCGGCACCCACTATTTCAGCCCTGTTCCGGCCATGCGGCTGGTGGAGGTTATTCGCGGAAAAGAAACCAGTGATGCGACAGCAAATAAGACCGTTGATATTTGCAAGAATTTTGGCAAGGTGCCTATTGTCGTCAAAGATATACCGGGCTTCATTGTTAACCGCTTCCTTTGTCTTATTTATAACGAAGCGGCAAACATGATTTCTAATGGCGATGCGGGCGCGAAAGAAATTGACGAGGCCATGAAGCTGGGATGCAACTGGCCGATGGGCATCACCGAAATTATAGATTTGGCGGGCGTGGACGTTTGTGGCAACGCTATAGCGGCTATGTATCAGATGACGGGGGAAGAGCGCTACAAACCATCTCCCTTGTTTGAAAAGATGATTGCCGGAAAGAAGCTCGGGCGAAAGACAGGAGAAGGCTTTTACAAGTACGATACCAATTAGAGCCTTCGATGAGCCAAATAAAGAAAGGAAAAGCGATGGAAAGCAGAGAAGTTGTTTTTGTTGAAGCCGTTAGGACGGCATTCGGAAGACTGGGTGGCAGTCTGAAAGACTTTACGGCAGAGGCGTTGGGGAGCCTTGCCCTGAAAGGTCTCGTTGATAAATCAAAAATATGTGAGAGGGGCGTCGTGGATTCGGTTTTTGCCGGTTCGGCTTTTCACATGTCCCATGCTATAAGTCCTGCCCGGTGGATTACGCTGGATGCGGGTCTACCGTTGACCACGCAGGCATCATTCATAGAGGTTCAGTGCGGATCTTCCATCGATTGCATCAACCATGCTGCCTGGAAAATTGTTTCCAATCATGCTGATACCATAATTGCCGGTGGCATGGAATCATTCAGTCAGCTTCCCTTTAAATTTTCTTCGAGTACGGCCCCATACCGCATCACCCCGCCAAGGCTTCTTGATTACCAGTTACAACCAAAGCCTAAAGAAGGACGAGCTTATGCTCCCTTTGAAATGGGGCTTACGGCGGAGAATTTACAGGCGATGTACGGGATATCACGACAGGAGCAGGATGATTTCGCCTTTCGTAGTCAGACACTTGCCAAAAAGGCTATGGAGGCAGGTTATTTCGAGGATGAAATCATAACGGTTTCGATATCACAGGGAAAGAAAAAACCTCCCATCGAGTTTAGAAAGGATGAACATCCGCGGTTGTCAAGTCTGGAAGATCTTGCAAAATTGCCATCAGCCTTCAAGAAAGACGGTACGGTTACAGCCGGCAATTCTTCCGGTCTCAATGATGGCGCATCGTTTGTGCTGATGATGACCAAAGAAAAAGCCCGGGAATATGGATATAAACCAATGGCAAAATGGATCTGTGGTTCCGAGTATGCAGTTGATCCATCAATCATGGGAATAGCTCCAGCGTATGCTATACCGGTTGCATTGAAACGGGCGGGGCTGAGACTATCCGATATTGATGTCCTTGAATGCAATGAAGCCTTTGCGGTCCAAAATCTGGCCGTTATAAGAGAGCTGGAGAAACAAACCGGCGAAAAGGTAAATATGGACAAATGGAACCCACTGGGTGGTGCTATCGCTTTCGGGCATGCCAACGGTGCCTCCGGCGCCCGGATTGGTATGTTTGCCATGAGGCAGCTAATGCGAACGGGAGGTAAATATGGATTGTTTACATCTTGTTGCGGAGGCGGGCAGGGCATCGTCAGCATTATAGAAAATTTACAGAGGTAAAAATTGGTATCCGGATAACCGAGTTCATATGAAAATCACACTCCCTACCCGTGGTCGGGAGTGTGATTTTATGCTGGAAGAACTATAAACGATTTTCTAACCGGTCGGACCTGCAACAACGGGTGTCTTAATGAATAGTGTGTGCGTGCCTATTAGATTTCTTCAAGGCAAGAGCAACAAAAGAGCGAATCTTAATAAAAGCAAACCCGGGAAGGGAGGTGAATCTTGGCGGACATATCGATAGTTTGGTTGTCAGAATCGCAGTAAGTTGGAAAATGTTACTATGTATCAAAAAGTAAAGGAGAAAATGAGAAAATAATGAAGAGATTTTGGTTAGTTTTGTTATCACTGGCGCTGGTTATGGCCTTGAGTGCATCGGCCTTCGCGGTTGATGTAAAGTTCAGCGGCGATTTTTATGCCGCTGGTATGTATCTGGATAAAACGACTGTTAAGAAAGACACCGCGACAGATGGTCCGAGCACGGCTTTCTATTTTCAGAGACTGCGCTTACAAACGGATTTTATTGTCTCTCCCGGGCTTTCGCTGACCACGCGTGCCGACATCATGGAAAGAGCTTGGGGTGCGGCAAGAAGCGTGCCCGGCGCTCCTGCCCCGCTGTCTGAGGGAACTGCTGCAGAAAATCAAAACATCGCTTTTGACAGAGTATATGTCACTTTAGCGACACAAATTGGTTCATTTAGTGCTGGTTATATTCCGAATTCCGGATGGGGAACAAATTTTGGAAATAACTTCGATCAGCAGGGAGGCGTCTCTTATTACAACTCCATCGGCAAAGTGTGGTTCGGAGCCGCAATAACTAAAGCTTCTGAAAACAGCCGCACAGCATTAAACGCCGCCGTTAACTACAGTGACGGTGATACCGACCAGTATTATGCTTACGTCGGTTACAGCGATAAAAACTTCACGGTTGCCGTACTTTATGATTATTGGTTAGATGCATCTACCCGACCCGCTTTAAACTACAAGGCGGCTGCACATTATGTGATCCCCTATTTCACTGCTAAGTTCGGCCCCATTGCAGCAGAAGGCGAACTGTACTACGTATTCGGCAAGCAGGCAAAAAATGATTCCGGTGTCGGAGATGTTACTATAAACGAAATAAACGTATATCTTTCTGCTGTAGCAACATTTGGCCCGGTTTACGTAGGCGGTACCTTTGCTTATGTAATGGGTGATGATCCGACCACAACGGATAAGGCTGAAGGCGGCTGGGCGGCCGGTGGAGCTGCTTTTAATCCCTGCTTGATTTTATGGAATTACGACCTTACTTTCTGGTCTGGAGCAATTACCGGACACGGTGGTAGCTCTAACAGCAATGCAATGAGCAATGCCTGGTTCTATCAAGTCAAAGGCGGTGTAAAACCGACTGATAAGCTGGACATTATGGCTTCTGCCTCATATGCAACTGCTGATAAAGTTGTTGCCGGCTGGGTTTCCAAAGATTACGGTTATGAAATTGACGTAGTCGGAACTTACAAAATTACCAATAACCTGTCTTATATGCTGGGCCTTGGTTACCTGATCACCGGCGATTATTTCAAAGGAACAAATAACGCGGCCAAAGTCGCAAATGACTACCTGGTGATCAACAAGCTGACTTTTACCTTCTAAGAACAGCTGTTGAAAGTTTAATCTTTAGCCTCGTGAGGAAACCGGCAAATTCCTCATGAGGATGAAGAAAGAAGGTTGCTAATTACAAATTCACTAGAGGAGAGAGATGTTGAACTATTATTTCATCTCCCCAGATAATGTCCTGACAATAAGAAGGAGGCTGTCCACAAAAACAGCCTCCTTATTTAATCTCTATTCTTCAAAAAGAT
The DNA here is from genome assembly GCA_002840565.1 of Deltaproteobacteria bacterium HGW-Deltaproteobacteria-12. Classification (GTDB taxonomy): domain Bacteria; phylum Desulfobacterota; class Syntrophia; order Syntrophales; family Smithellaceae; genus MVRV01. The sequence goes on from PHBK01000026.1 coordinate 30,012, forward strand.
TTCTAAATCATATTTTAATGAAAGCTCGCATTAACCGGTCACGGGATGATTTGTTTCTGTTCAGATAAGTAAATGAGATTAAGTGGCATTCCATGTAACATGCAGGTGTACATTTGGGTCGTTAGACTTGACGCGGAAATATTTTTGGAGTATTCCTTTAACGCTATTTATTACCTTACATTTATATTTCTGCACTCGGATATAAAGGTAAATATCAGAATAGACTTTTGAGACATTTATGGCATCGAATAAAGAGCTTTTAAAAAAAAATAATCATCTGAAAGACGAACTAGAGAAAAAAGGACTGATGTTGTCCTCGATCTTTAGAATCAATCAGTTGCTGAATCGCACTACCAATCGCGAAAAGGTTCTTCAGGCAATTCTGGATGAGTCTCATAGAATATTTGGTCTTACACGGTCTTTGATTTTATTGATCAATAAGGCAGAAAACAAGCTGGAAGCCAAGTATTGCATCGGTTTTTCACCCATAGAGGAGAAAGTAGCCTTTACCCAGCCTCTCTGCATGAAGACCCAAATATGTCTGGAAACAATAGTCGCGAAGACTGGGAAGCTTATCTATATTAGCGACATTAAAAATGATTCCACCATATTAACTGAATTTGACCGGAGGAAGGAAAAATTCTGGAATAGGGTTTCTTATATCGCCGCCCCGCTGAAGATTAACCGTGAAATCATAGGTGTTATTGAAGGAGACAGAATCACCCAGAAGTTGGCTCTTTCCAAAAGCGATATGAAATTGTTTCAATCCTTTGCCAATCAGGCTAGCATCATTCTGGAAAACGCCCGTTTATTTGAGCAGATCGTGGCAGAAAGGAGATTCACGGAAAATATCCTGGAGAATGTGCCGGCTGGGATATTAACCGTAGATAAGTCCAAGAGAATCAATTCGATCAACCGGATGGCGGAGGAGATCCTAAAAAAGAAAAGGCGGAGAGTTTTAGGAAAGCCCTTTTCCCAAATCTTAGAAGATGACTTTGTCAATATGCTGAATGACAACATCGATAATCATAACACGCCAAAACATATTGAGGTTGTGAAAAAGGAAAAGAATGGCAGGAAGAAAGTTTATGGAGTAACTTCGTCACTCTTGAATAATTTATCTGGTATTGACACAGGTGCAATCATGGTGAGCCATGACGTGACAGATCTCAAGCAGACTGAGGCCATGTTGTGGCGCTGTGAACAACTCCAATCTCTTGGTCGAATGTCTGCCAGTATCGCCCATGAAATCAGAAATCCATTGGCAAGCATTAACTTCAATGTTCAACTCCTGTCCAAAAAAATAATCTACAACAAGGAGATGCAGCGTATATCGAACAACGTTCTGGAAGGGATCGATAGAATCAAAACGACCATCAAACGAACCCTGGATTTTTCCAAGGATCTTAAGCCATTAATGTCATATGGATACATCTATGATGTCATAGCAGACTCCATTTCTCTCATTGCACCACAACTGAAAACTCAATCGATAGAAATAAAAACTGATCTTTGCGCAGGCATCCCCAAATTATTATATGACCATCACCAGCTGCGAACTGTTTTTGTGAATCTGCTGATTAATGCTGCAGAAGCAATGCCCAAAGGAGGCACTATACTAGTCCAGGGCAGGATAGAGGGGGAAAAGATTTTTTCCGGTGCCAAGTGGCTCCAAATGACTGTAAAGGATGATGGGATAGGTATCCCTAAGGAAACTGTTAAAATGGTTTTTGATCCTTTTTTTACGACTAAAAAAGAAGGAACAGGACTGGGTTTATCCATCGTCTGTAAAATTCTGGAACATCATAACGCATTAATCGAAATCAGGAGCAGGCAGGGCAGAGGCACCGCTGTCCATATAAAATTTCCGTTAATTAAAGGAAGTAACGGCAATGGCACGTTATAAAATTCTAATCATTGATGACGATAATCTTTTGACAGAATCTATTAAAGATGTCTTGGCGGATAAGTACGATATAATGATTGCCGGCACGGGTGAAGAAGCCATCAAGATATTGAAAAAAAACCGTTCAGACCTGGCTCTCCTGGATATAATGCTTCCTGGCATTGACGGCATTGAAACGCTCAGATTGATTCGTAAGCTTAACATTGATGTGGAGGTAATTATGATGACCGCCCATGAAGACGTCAAATCGGTCATTACCGCCATGAAAATGGGAGCTTTTCATTATCTTGTCAAGCCCCTTGATATTGATGAACTGGAAGTGAATATGGAAAAGGCGCTGGAGAATTTGAAGCTGAAACGGGAGCTCAGTGAGATTCGCAGCCAGAGAGCTTTGGAATTCGATATTAGTAACATCATTGCTCAGAGCTCGGGAATGGTTGCCGCAATGAAAATAGCCAGAACTGTTTCTCAAAGCTACGATACGACGGCTATTCTGGAGGGTGAAACCGGAACCGGCAAAGAAGTAATAGCCAAGGTGATACACTATGGAAGTGATCGATGTGAGAAGCCATTTATCAGTATTAATTGCGGCGCCATAAGCAAAGACTTGGCAGAGAGCGAGCTTTTTGGCTATGAAAAGGGAACATTTACCGGTGGGCTCCAGAGCGGAAAGAAGGGTAAATGTGAGATGGCGGACCACGGGACTTTATTCCTCGATGAAATAACCGAATTATTGCCTTCCGCTCAGGTCAAACTCCTGCGGTTCATGGAGGAGCGCGAGTTTTATAGAGTGGGAGGTACAGAAAAAATTAAAGTAGATGTTCGAGTTATCGCTGCTACGAATCAATCGCTGGAAGAAGCGGTCAGCAAGAAAACTTTTCGGGAAGATCTTTATTATCGTTTAAACATAGCCAGGATCTTTTTGCCGCCTTTACGGGATCGCAGCGAGGACATAATACCCCTGGCCATGTCCTTCATGAGACAGTTGAATGAAAAATTTGGAAAACAGTTTAAAACCATATCGCCGGATGCCAAAAAAATCTTTCTGAATTATCAATGGCCGGGCAATGTACGCGAATTGCGTAATACGATTGAACGAGTTCTGCTTGTTGAAATGGACAGCCAAATAACGGCGGAGCATCTCCGGTTTTTAAAGAAAACGGCCCCTGTGTTATCGACTCATCACGCAGAGAGTAATCAAGTAATGGAGAGTGGCATTCGTTTAAATGAAAATATCGAGAATCTTATCAGGGAGGCCTTGCTGAAATCCGCCGGAAATAAAACACTTGCCGCTAAATCGCTGGGTATTACCAGATCACAGCTTCTCTATCGAATCAAGAAAATATCTAATAAATAGAATCAGGTAGGTTGAAAAGGGAAAAAATTCTCTGACCACATTATTCAATGAATGAATTTATACAATAATGCATAATTGCCCTCCGTGCATCTAAGCTTCTGATATAATGTCGTTATTTTTATAGCGCAATCCATTTTTGATTCAATAAACCTGCTAATAATGAATAATATTATTCAGTGCGATGGAAAAAATAAACAGCTTTGATGGAAAAGTATTGTGATTCAGCGACTTAAGGCGTTAATTCGATGTGGCATGTTTAATGCTAATAGTATCATTCAATAATAAAACGGAAGGAGGAAACAGCAATGGCGAGGGTATTGATATCACCGGTTAAATATATCCAGGGAGAAGGGGAGCTAACTAAAATAAAGGACCATATTTCGCATTTGGGGAATACTTTTTTTTTCATTGCCGGTTCCAATGCTATGGCAAGCACGAAAAACATCATTGAAGAAAGCTTCAAGGATAGCAGTGCAAAATTAGTGTTTGAGAAATTTCACGGTGAATCTTCCCGCTCTGAAATAAGCAGGTTAAAAGAAATTTACAATGCAAATAAATGTGATGTGGTGGTGGGGGTAGGTGGCGGTAAAGCGCTCGATACCGCTAAGGGAGTTGTCTACTATGTAAATTGTCCCTTGGTTATAGTACCGACCATTGCCTCTACAGATGCACCTACCAGTTCACTGGCCGTTCTTTATACCGATCAGGGTATCTGGGACGGGTGGGTTGCGCTTCCCAGAAATCCGGAAATTGTTCTGGCTGATACGAGAATTATTATCAACTCGCCTATGCGATTTTTTATTGCCGGGATGGGAGATGCTTTAGGTACGTATTTTGAAGCAATGGCCAATGTCAAATCCGATAAATTGAATTTCGCAGGCGGCAAAATAACTAAAACAGCGATGGGTATTGCCAAGCTCTGCTATGATGTACTAATGGAAAATGGCGTAAAAGCCAAAGCGGCAATAGAAAACAAGATTGTAAATGATGCTGTGGAAAATGTGGTGGAGGCAAACATATATTTAAGTGGCGTGGGTTTTGAGAGTACCGGTTGTGCTTGTGCCCACGCAATTTATAACGGTTTTACTGCCCTTTCTGATCATCATAAAAACTGGCATGGAGAGTATGTCGCATTCGGTACTCTGGTACAGGTAATTCTGGAAAACAGTCCCCTGCGTGATGAGGTATTAAAGTTCTGTGTGGATGTCGGGCTTCCTGTTACATTAAAAGATCTTGGCTATGAAAATATTAGTAATGAAGATCTGATGAAAGTTGCAGAAACAGCCTGTGCAGAAGGTGGATTTATGCAGAATGAACCATTTGTCATCGATAAAAAGATGACCTATGACGCGATCTTGGCAGCGAATGCTTTAGGATATAAATATAAAGCTAATAAAGCACTCTAATATAAATCGATACAAGGGTAGATGTAACCGAAAGACAATAAATCAGGTGAGGTGGATTGTGATGAACATGTTTGATTTGACCGGGAAGAAGGCAATAGTGACCGGGGGCGCCAGCGGTTTAGGCAGAGGTTTGGTAGAAGGATTACACGAAGCGGGCGCTGAGGTGGCGATTATTGATATAACTGACCAGGTTGATGCAGTAGCCAATGAAATTTGTAAATCCGGTGCGAAAGCTTTTGGCGTAAAAGGCAATTTAAGGGATAGAGAACAGTTGAGACAGGCGTTTCAAGCAGCAGTAGCTAAACTTGGTGATACTGTGGATATTCTTGTAAATTGCGCAGGCATTCAAAGACGGAATCCTTGTTTGGATTTTACCGCACAAGATTGGGACGATGTAATTGAAGTTAACTTAACGGCGACATTTTTATTAAGTCAGCTTGCCGGGAAAATCATGGCGAAAAAGAATAAGGGAAAGATTATCAATATCGCTTCAGTGCTCAGTACTTTTGGCGGTTATACTGTTCCTGCTTATGCCTCTACCAAAGGTGGTGTAGCGCAATTAACAAAGGCATTTTCCAATGAACTGTCGTCCATTGGAATAAATGTTAATGCAATAGCCCCGGGTTATATGGCCACCCCTTTAAACACTGCACTTATTGAAGATAAAGAAAGAAACGCTAAAATATTGGCACGAATTCCTGCTGCCCGCTGGGGGACCCCGGATGATATGAAAGGTCTGGTCGTCTTTCTTGCATCCGACGCCTCTAATTATGTCAATGGCGCTATAATTCCGGTCGATGGCGGATATCTGGGCTGCTGATGGACAAAATTGTAGAAACTTATGCAAAAATGGATAATTTCAAACAGGGTCCATATTTAAAATAATAAGCAATATCAGGTACATGACGTCCGGCTTTTTTGGCAAGGGCACATAGTGAATAAATAACATATTGAATGAATGATAAACGTGAGCAAGAGTTTCTGAAATACTAAAATATTCAATGGCTTATAATGGGAATTCATTTTGGCATGTTTAGTGCAATCGCCTAATGAACATATAAGGAATGCATGTTTAGTAAACAAAGCGAAAATACATTGATGGGGAATGTTATGAAGCAAATAAAGGTACAAATAAATGGCAAGGCAATAAGCGGTCATGAAGGGATGACCATCCTTGAAGCAGCAGATCAAGGGGGGATTCATATACCAACCCTATGTCACAGACCAGAATTAACGCCCAGCGGTGTTTGCCGTGTCTGTGTGGTGGAGGTGAAAGGTGCCCCGCGCCTGGTGGCGTCCTGCCACACCCCCATAAGCGAGGGGATGGTTATCGTTACTAATTCGCAGCCTGTGATGGAAGCCAGAAGGGCTGTGGTGGAGCTGTTGCTGACCGGACACACCGGCTCATGTGTCGTTGATTCGGAAGCTCACAGCTGCGAACTTCATAAGCTGGCTGCGGAACTGGAAGTCGGACAGCCCCGATTTCAGGTGAAAAAACCGAGATTCTATCCGGTCGAAGAAGCAAATAAAAGTGTCAGGCGGGATATGTCGAAGTGCATTCTTTGCGGGCGTTGTGTAAGGGCTTGCCGGCAGATCGCAAAAAAGGACATTCTCGCCATAGCCTACAGGGGTTTTGCCACGAAGGTTGTGGTCGACTGTGACGGATCTCTTAATAAAAATGAGTGCATAGACTGTGGAGTGTGCATCGACTTTTGTCCCACGAGTGCTCTGAACAAACCGGCCAAAGGAGTATTGTAATATGAGTGATAGCAAGCCAAACATGACGAGGGAAAGTCTTCTCTCAATGATTAGTGAAGAGCAATGCAAGCGCGGCTTCGTTTCTAATGAAGCCATTGTATCTATGGCACAGAAACTGGGGATCTCCGTAGGAGAAGTATACGGTGTCGTTACTTTTTATGCCTATTTCTCGCTGAAGCCGCAAGGCAAGCATATTATCCGGGTATGTAAAAGTGTGCCTTGTCATTTGAAGCAGTCTGAGATGGTGGTTTCCTGGATAAAGGCTCATCTCGGAATCGAACCCGGGCAAACAACGTCTGACGGCAGATTCTCCTTAGAACTGGCCAATTGTATAGGAGCCTGTGACCAGGCACCAGCCATGTTGATAGATGACGTGGTCTACGGGAATCTCACCCAGGCAAAGGTTGCCGAGATTCTGAAATCATCTGAATAAGCCAATGGAGGTTTGAGCGTGTCTATAAAAAGAATTTTAACCGAGAATTTTGGCAGTATCGATCCAAGTGATATCAATAGCTATAAAGCAAAGCAGGGTTTTAATGCTTGGCGAAAAGCCAGAGAAGAAATGACCCCGGAAGCAGTGATCGAAGAAATAAAACAATCGGGCTTGAGGGGACGAGGCGGTGCTGGATTTCCCTGCGGCATTAAATGGGAGTTGGCCAGAAAGTCAAACGGAGACAGGAAATATCTCATCTGCAATGCTGATGAAGGCGAAGTTGGTACCTTCAAAGACAGGTATCTTATCGAAAACGATCCGTTCAGCCTCATCGAAGGGATGGCTATTGCAGCTTATGCCGTTGGTGCAAGCCATTCATTCATCTATCTTCGCACAGAATACCGCTATCTGCGGGATGTGTTGCAAAATGCCATCGAGCAGGCCAAGCAGTCCGGATTTCTACAGGATCTGAGCATTGAGATCAGAGAAGGAGCAGGCGCCTACATTTGCGGCGAAGAATCGGCGCTGATGAACTCTATCGAAGGCAAACGGGGAGACGCGAGGTTCCGCCCCCCCCTGCCTCCCGTCAGCGGGCTCTTTGGCATGCCGACGGTTATTAATAATGTGGAGACCTTTGCCAATGTGCCTTTGGTTATTCGCAACGGAGCCAGATGGTATAGCAAGATCGGCACTAAGGATAGCAAGGGAACCAAGTTGTTCTGTGTCAGCGGAGATGTTGATAGACCAGGCATCTATGAACTGGAACTGGGCAGCAGTCTTAAGCAACTGGTGATCGATCTGGCCGGGGCTAAAAACGTTAAGATGGTGCAAGTAGGTGGTTCCACCGGCAGGGTGATCCCTTTATCCGGAATTGACGTCCCCCTGGCCTACGAATCCGTTATGGGATCCGGAGCCGTTATCGTTTTTGATCAAAGTCGGGACATCGTGGATTTCCTGCATCGGACAATGGAGTTCCTCAACGAAGAGTCATGCGGCCAGTGCACGCCTTGTCGGGAAGGAACAGAAGCAATGATGGAAGTTTTGGGTCGATTGGTAAATGGTGAAGGGGTACAGGGTGACCTTGATGCGTTGGAAGAGCTGGCAGGGCCAATGAAGTTGGCTTCTCTTTGCGGCTTGGGGCAGGCGGCGCCGATCCCGGTGATCGATTGTCTGCAGCACTTCCGGGAAGAGTTCGAAGGCAGGGTCCGTTATTCGGTGTTTCTCAGAAGCCTGAAAACAATTCAAGCAGGAACTTCTGACGCTTCTAAAATTGTATGAGAGGGAATAAGATATGAAAGAAGATAAAGCAAAGTTTCTGTGTCCTTATTGTGGGGACAAATTCGATAGTTATGAAATGCTTAAATCACATGCCGTTAAGGTGCACGCAGGGGAACCTGCTCCGTTACCGGAAGGAATGATCCGGCTTAAGATAAATGGTAAAGACTTCAGGTTGCAAGTAGAGCCGGAATGGACACTGAACTTCCTGATTCATGATGTTATGGGGTTGACATCGCCAAAGATGTTTTGTGATCGCGGCGCCTGCGGTTCGTGCACAGTGATCATGAACGGGCGGCCGATTTTGTCCTGTATGACATTGGCGATTGAATGCGATGGGAAATCAGTGCAAACGGCGGAGGGTATTGCAGCCGAAAATCATCCCCTGATACCAGCCTACGTGGAACATCATGCCATGCAGTGTGGTTATTGCACACCTGGTTTTGTGACAACCGCGAAAGCCCTGCTGGATAAAAACCCGGAACCTTCTCTGCAACAAATACAAGAGGCGTTGGGTGGTAATCTTTGCAGGTGCGGTACTTATCCTCAGCATCCCAAGGCCATTATGCAGGCAGCTAAAGAACTTAAGGTGAAGGCGAAAGGGGGACACAATGGCTAGCAGTGAAAAAGATAAAGCAAAAGAATTGCTTGATAATTTGAGATTTGACAAATATCCGCTGCCCGAGGAAAGGCAAAAGAGTATTGGCAGCAGAACCGTCCGACGTTTGGATGGTGTTGAAAAAGCAAGCGGATACGCGAATTACACAATGGATGTTCAGCTCCCGGGTATGCTTTATGCGCGATTTCTGACGTCACCCTATCCGCACGCGGCTATTAAAAGCATGGACTGCAGCAAGGCTGAAGCTTTGCCCGGCGTGAGGGCGATCCTCAGATACGATGATCCGGAAATACAGGTTAAAGAAGATTTAGGCGGGCACGGTGTCTCTCCAAAATTACCTTTGCCCGGAGTGGCCCATTTTCAGGGGGAAGAGATAGGCGCGTTCGTTGCCGCCGATTCGGAAGAAATTGCGGATGAAGCTTTAAGACTGATTAAAATTGAGTGGGATGTGCGCCCGTTTGTCCTGACGGTAGAAGATGCCATGAAAGATGGTGCTCCTTTGGTCAATCCGGAGGAATTTCCAGAGAGCAATATAGAGGCGGTTCACGAGGCGGGACGCGGCAACGTTGAGCAGGGATTTAAAGAGTCCGATGTTGTTTTTGAATTTACTTCCCGAAAATTGCTGCACACCTATATAAGCCCTGAACGTCCCTGCGGTGTTTGGCGTTGGAATGGTGAGTATCCGGAAGTATGGTGCAAGCAGCAACGCCCCCACATTGTAAAGAGGGCAATCGCTTCGTGGTTCGGAGGTATCCCCCATAACCGGATAGAACTCCATATTCTTTATCAAGGGGCAAGTTTCGGCGGATGGTCTCAATACGGCTGGAACCAGGGAGGTAATTACTGTGCGGCAGTTTTGTCAAGGCGAACCGGTAGACCGATCAAATGGTCTTTTACCCGGCGTGAGGATTTTTATGGTGGATCCATGGATGAGGGCATCTACCATTATAAAGTGGGGGCGAAGAAAGATGGCACCATCATGGCGGTCAGTGGGGAGGCGATTTATGCCAATCCCGCATGGGGTGGACAGGGTCCTGTTCTTCATCTGGAAGAATGCACCAAAATCCCTAACCTTTATGGCAAGAGAACACTTGTCTTCGTCAACAAAGGACCGAATACGGCGGTGCGCTGTGAGCAGCTTCCCAATACGCATACTCTGACATTAATACACGATCATGTTGCTTCTGAGCTGGGGCTTGATCCCATGGAGGTGGCACTGAAAAACGATGGTGTGCACGGGCATGATATGGCGGAATGGGGCCGTAAAGCCAAGTTAGACCTTGGGTTTCCGGAGACAGATAGCCTCAGGGAGTGTATCAAAGCCGGTAAAAAATCGATCGATTGGGAAAAGAAATCGCATGCCCCGGGAACTAAGAAGCTGCCCAACGGCCGGATGCATGGAATAGGCTTCACTTGGAACCATGAATGGGAAGATTCGGCAAGTTCATCTGAGATAGCCATGCGCCTGGAACGTAATGACGGAACCTTGAGAATTCTTGCCATGCGTTGTGATAATGGTGTCAATGCCGAAACATCCTACTGTCAGGTAGCAGCAGATGAATTAGGCATGAAAATCGAAGATGTTTTCTTCAGACCTCAGACTGATGTTGGTTTTTTCACTGGAACACCCGATTCATCCACCAACATGAGTGTCAATGGATTTGCTGTCAGGCATGCGGCGCGAATGTTAAGGGAAAAGATTTTAAAGGCGGCTGTCAGCCCTCGTGCGGTTACGCAGCGAGGTAGTTATCCCCCTTTCTTTCCTGATTGCAAACCAGAGGATCTGGATATTAAGGATAGCGTAATTTTTCTTAAAAAGGATCCTTCAAAAAAGTTGACACTGGCTGAGTTTGTGGGACCTTCCGGAGACCAGGGTGCGTTTGCTTTTTACGAACTTTACGGAACTGAAAGGACACCTTTTACTGAGCCGATGTTCACGCACAGTTACCACGTGCAGGTAGGCGCCTATAAAGGTGGCGTGAGGCCACGGTTTATCCGGCAATGCCATTTCATGGAAGTGGAAGTAGACACAGAAACTGGTGAGATTATTGTGACAAAGGTTGTCAATGTAAATGATGTAGGTAAGGCGATAAACCCTATGGCCTGTGAAGGTCAGATGTATGGTGGTACCTACATGGGAGTAGGACGGGCCCTTTGGGAAGAAATGATCCACGATCCGGCGACCGGCGTTTTGCTGAACGGAAATTTGTTGGATTATAAAATTGCGACAATTGAGGATTGCGGGCCGATAGATACTGTCTTGAAAGAATCCCGGTTGGGCTTTGGTCCTTACGGGTTAGTAGGTATCGGTGAAAATACTCCGACAATGATTCCAGCTTTACTGGGTCCTGCGGTGTTTAACGCTATAGGTGTCTGGATCGATGATTATCCGATCACGCCGGACAAGGTATTAAAAGCTTTGGGAAAGAGATAAGGAAGATTGAATATGAAAAAATTTGCACATTTTAATGCCAAGACTTTAGACGAAGCGGTTTCAATTCTCGAGCGCTACCGAGGCAAGGCGAATGTCATTGCCGGCGGGACGGATTTGCTGGGCCAGATGAAGGACCGGATTCTACCGAACAATCCGGAGGCCTTGGTGAACATCAAAAGCATTCCCGGACTTGATATAATCACTGAGCAAGGCGGTTTCTTAAAAATAGGAACATTGGCTTTGTTGGAAGATATCGCCCACAATGCTGTCATTAAGAGCAAATACTCAGCCTTGGCTGAAGCCGCCCGCAGAACCGCTTCACCCCATATCAGGGAGATGGGTACGATCGGCGGCAACATATGCCAGGACATTCGATGCTGGTATTACCGAAACCCTGACAACCGTTTCCCCTGCCTGCGAAAAGGCGGAGGAAGATGTTATGCCTTGGATGGTGACAAACGATACCACTCGATATTCGGGGGAAGCGTAAAAGAGGGATGTTTAGCAGTGCATCCGAGTGATACAGCACCGGCTTTGGTGTCATTAGGGGCCTACGTGCAAACCACAAAAAGAAAAATTCATATCGATGATTTTTTCCAGGTGGAGATTTCCAGAACTACTGTGTTGGATGATAAAGAAATCGTTACGGAGATTCAAATTCCTGAGCCGGCAAAGAACAGCAGGAGCGCCTTCCTGAAATATGCCTTCAGAAAATCTATCGATTTTCCTATTGTTAATTGTGCCGTATCCGTTACCAGCGCAGGCGGGCAAGTGGAAAGTGCCAGAATATGTTTGAATGCCGTTTTCGTGAAACCGTATCGAGCAACGAAAGCTGAAGAGTACCTGATAGGGAAAAAAATAACCAAAGCAAATGCCGAACGCGCCGGTAAGGCTGCCGTAGATGATGCCAAGTCATTTGAGGAAAATGATTATATGGTTAATGCAGCTAAAGCCCTTGTTACCAGAGCTGTTCTGTCCTGTGCGGAATAGGATGTCAAATGTATGATATTGGGATAATCAGTCAACAAATTTTAAATGGTCTCATTACGGGTAGCGGCTACATTCTGGTTGCTCTTGGGCTTACATTGATTTTCGGTGTCTATCGTATAATCAATATGGCTCATGGTGCAGTTTATATGTGGGGCGCTTTTTTCTGTCAGATATTTGCGACCAGATTAGGGCTCAATTTTTATTTAGCTACAATCATTGCCATGGTTCTGGCCGGATTTCTTTCCGTTTTCCTGGAAAGAATCGTGTTCCGAAAAGTGAAGGGTCAGGCCGACTGGGTGGCTTTGGTGGCAGGTTTGGGTATCTATTATACCCTGGAAAATTTGGGCTGGATCGTCTTGGGTCCCAGAGAGCTTCACGTTTTTGCCGATGCCGCCACACATACAGTCAGGTTCGCCGGTTTCTATGTTAACTTACAAAAATTGATTCTGGCAGCTATCTGCCTGGTCATAGTTGTGGGCATGGTAGTGGTACTCAAAAAGACCAGTGTGGGCCGCGCCATCCGGGCGGCAAGTTCAGATTCAGAAGCCGCCTTACTGGTGGGAATTAACACAAATCTTATATCCACGGTGGTCTTCTTTCTGGGCGGTGCCTTTGCCGCTGTTGCCGGTAGCTTGCTTGGGTCTCTTAGTTCGGTAGCGCCGGCTATGGGTTTTGCTCCAATGATCATGGCCTTTGTCATCGTTGTTTTTGGAGGCATGGGAAGTATTCTGGGTACAGTAATAGCCGGACTGATGGTTGGTGTAATTCAAAATCTCCTGGCTTATACCGTAGCTCCCAGCTTTGCTTATGCCTTCACGATGCTGATCCTGCTGGCCATTTTTATTGTAAAACCGACAGGTCTTTTTGGGGAGGTGAAGTGATGCCCAAAAAGAATTTTATAATCTTTGCAGTGCTGGTGATAATCTATGCCATTGTTCCGGTTATAGCACCGGAAAACATCGTTCATCTGATGGCCAGAACCGGTATCTGGATTATCGTAGCAGCGGGTTTGAATCTGCTTACCGGTTACATGGGATATGTATCATTCGGCAATGCCGCATTTGTGGGCATTGGATCCTATTGTGCCGCACTTATGGCAGAGCATTTAGGTTTTTCCTTCTGGATAGTCTTGATTATCGCTCCGATTCTGACTGCATTTGTCGGCCTTTTGTTGGGAAAGGCTCTACTCAGACTGTCAGGTATATATTTTTCGATCGGGACCCTTATTTTAGGAGAAATACTGTTTTCAGTCTATTACAACTGGACTCCGGTCACAGGCGGATTTATGGGCCTCAACGTAGAGGAGGTATCGGTTTTCGGCGTGCAATTCGGATTAATCCAGTGGTACTACTTAGTACATTTAACGTTACTGGTTGTTACAGTTGCTCTCTACTTTCTCGTTAAATCTCAGTTCGGCAAAGAACTTATAGCCATACGGGAAAATGAATCCCTGGCGGAATCCCTGGGAGTTGACGTTAAAATGAGAAAATCCCAGTGTTTTGCCTTGACCTGCCTTCTTGCGGGATTAGGTGGAGTGCTCTATGGGTATTACATGCGTCATATTGATCCTGGTTCCTTTGCCATGGCCGCTTCCACGGAATTCATAACAATTGTTATTATTGGAGGTTTAGCCACCCTTCAAGGTCCATTCATCGGAGCGTATATACTCATTGCTTTGTCACTTTATCTCGAAGTGTTGGGTAGTTGGCGCATGGTTATATATGGTTTGATCATTGTTTTGGTGATGCTCTATGCCAGGGGCGGGATTGCCGGAGCGTTTAAAACTATTTTAAAAAAAATCAGGACATAAATAGATGAATTTACTTAAAGCTGAAAATATTTCCAAATCGTTTGGTGGGCTTAAAGCAATAAATGATGTGTCTTTTGAAGTCAGGAAAGCGGAGATCCTTGCATTGATCGGACCGAATGGTGCCGGAAAAACCACTTTGCTCAACCTGATAACAAACTTTATTAAGCCCGACAAAGGGCATGTGGTTTTTTGCGATCAGAGCATTGACGGTAAACCGCGGCATACCATAGTCAAACTGGGCATAGCACGAACCTTTCAGACGCTTACTGTTTTTGAAAACCTTACGGCGGCAGATAACATAATCATCGGTCACTCGGCCCGGACCGGTCTAGACCTCGGGAGCATCTGGAACGTAACTGCCTACCATAAGAAAAGACAAGAAAAGAAAGAAAGTTTTTCCAAAGTACTCTATGACTTAATAGAGTTTGTCAACTTAAATAAGAAGTACATAAATTGGCCGGTGAATGAGCTGTCAATCATCGATAAAAAAAGAGTGGCTATTGCTTGTGCATTGGCCTCAGAGCCTAAATTATTGCTGTTGGATGAGCCTCTGGCCGGACTAAATCAGACCGAGGCACAGGAAATATTGGATTTAATGAGAAAGACAAAAGCAGCAGGTACTTCCATACTCCTAATAGACCATAATCTGGAAGCAGTTATGAGTGTGTCAGACAGGGTGATGGTTCTGAATTTTGGTGAATTTGTCTGTGAAGGAACTCCTTCCGAGATTATCTGTCATAAAAAGGTTCGAGAAGTGTATTTAGGGGAATAATCATGTTGAGCGTAAAAAATCTTTCTATAAAATATGGACATACTGAGGTTCTGCACAATCTGAATCTGAATATTGAGAGAGGCGAGATCGTAACTTTGTTTGGTCCGAACGGATCAGGAAAGTCTACTCTATTGCGAAGCATTTGCGGGTTAATGCCAATCGCGAGCGGAGAGATCATCTTTGAAGATAAAAAATTAAAAGACTGCTCGACATCCGATATCGTGCGAATGGGAATTTCCCAGGTTCCGGAAGGGCGCAGGGTCTTTTATGAAATGACGGTTCTGGAAAATCTTTTGGTAGGCGGTTATCTCCATAATAACAAAGAAAATAATAAAAAACTGGACGAAGTGTTTAAAATATTTCCAAGATTGGAAGAAAGAGCAAAACAGAAAGGAGGGACTTTAAGCGGGGGAGAACAGTCTATGCTAGTTGTCGGCAGGGCTTTAATGAATAAACCAAAGTTACTTATCATGGATGAGCCTTGTTTGGGGTTGGCTCCGATTATTGTGAAAAATCTTGCGGAAACCATAAAACGGGTAGTTCAAAGCGGCTTAACAGTACTGCTTGTAGAACAGAATTCCAAGTTTGCTTTGAGTTTAGCCATGCGCGGTTATGTTATCTCGAATGGGAAAATCGTCGCAGAAGGGACAACTGAGAACTTGATGTCTAGGGAAGAAGAAATAAGAAAGGCGTATTTGGGTGCTTGAGGAAGATGAATTAAGATTGTGCAACTTATCTTTTCATCAAGCGGCGCGTTTAATTGCTTAAACATGAAACCAAAGGAAATTGAAAGGAGCAATGTATGTACGTAAGAAGTGAAAGATTGAAAAATTGGTTGGCTGGGCTAATGCTTTTAGTAATGGTGTTGTGTCCGCTATCTGTGGCTAAGAATGCCAATGCGGCCGAAGCTCAACCAGAGACATTCAAAGTCGGCCAAATTTTGACCCTGAGCGGTCCAATGGCTGTTATGGGCCTTCTGGAAAAAGATGGGTTAATGATCGCCATTGAAGACTTAAACAAAAATGGCGGAGTCATGATCCAGGGCAAGAAACGGCTCATCGAACCAATATTTTATGATGATGAAGCCAGCCCGAAGAAGGCCGTTGATGCAGCATACAGCTTGATCAATAAAGATAAGGTAAAAGTTATCGTTGGCCTCAGAATGAACGAAGCAATCGAAGCTGTTCAGCAAATTACTGAAAAAAAGAAAATATTTGTTATCACCTGCCTAGCCTCCTATCCCGGAGTATTTCTTGGTAAAAAATACGGCGTACTGTTAGGCGATTCCGGTTGGACGGAAGCCGTCTCTATGGTAAGGTTTTTAACGGATAAACCGGAGAAGTTGATAAAGGCCGGTATAGATCCGAAAATTGATAAGAGATACGACTTCAGAAATAAGAAAATTGCTTATTGGGGAAGAGATGAAATGTACTGTGTTTATTCCGATCTGGGTGCCAAAGATGCAATTGCAGAGTTCGGAAAAAAACTGGGTTTGAAGTACACCGGCGGAACAATGTATCCTATTGGAACAACCGATGTGTCTCCCTATGTACAGCGCATGATGGCTGCGAAACCAGACATCATCTACAACGGTCTTTACCTATATGAAGAAGAGCTCAAGTTGATGAGAGCTCTTAAAGAAATGGGTTATGATCTTGGGCCCAATGGCAACTTGCTGATGATCAATACCAACGACGATTTCAATCATGCCCATATTATGGACCCATTGTTGAAAGAAGGGTTCAACCTGAAAGGAAACTTATCTACTGGTCAGGATATGCCTGATGAAATAGCACCAAACTATCCAATACGTGCCGCATTTATCAATAAAATGATGGCCAAACATAAGCGCATGCCCAGTCTACTGGAAGACGGTGGCTATGATCAAATGTTGTTTTTGGCTAAAGCCGTGGAGAAAGCTAACACTTTGACAGACACAGACAAAATCAAAGCTGCGATGCTGAGCCTTTCCGTTGATGGTGTTAGAGGTCCGAATCAACAGTTTGTTACACCTAAAAACGTGCCCGCACTGGGCAAGTATGTAAATCAGGCTAATTTGCCTCATTATGCCCGCGTTGTTGTTGATAAAAACAAGGTTAAGTATCTCGGATGGTCTTATGGTCCGGAACTGTACTGGGGTGCAGGTGTTGGTGGCAGTAAAGTTCTTACAAAGTAACTATAAGATTAGTTAGTGTTATATTGGAAATTGGAGCCATCCCGTAGTTATTTTATTCCGGGATGGCTCCTCTTATAAGAATAACGTGCATGAAGATCACTGTGAAATTTCATTCCAAGTTCCGTAAAGTCTTCCAGACTGATAAAACAATGATTGAACTGCCGGAGAGTGCAACGGTGCGGAATCTTCTAGAGGCTATTTGTAACAGTTCATTACAGAGAAAAACAATTTATGCACCAGGCGGTGTTGAACTGAGACACGATGTTCTTATTACCAAAAATCGCATGTTCATTTTCCACATGAAAAGGCTGGAAACAGAACTCAAAGACGGGGACGAAATAGAGATCCTTTACCCGGCAGGCGGTGGCTGAAAGAAAATTGAATCCTGGATGGCGGATTGATGGAGATTCCAAAAGAAAACCTTTCCACATTTCAACTCCCGGACGGTGAGCAGGGATATACGGTTGAACTTTCAGTTCTCAAAAAACTGATCGGAGATTCCGCGAATGACCTCAGAGCGGCGATGGTTGCTTGTCTGGAAAAGGGGATATGGCCAACATGCCTGTTATCCAATCGGGGCGTTTTCTCTCTTTCCGACCAAATTAAATTATTGCAATCCGGTGCTGCAATTATTGGTGCTGGCGGACTGGGTGGTACAGTTGTTCATGGCTTGGCCAGGCTCGGCGTCGGCAGACTAAGTATCTGCGATGGTGATGCGTTTGAGGAAAGCAATCTCAATAGACAGCTACTCGCAAGATTGGATCGTTTGGGAATGAACAAGGCGCGGTGTGCAGCGGATGAAATTGCCCTCATCAACCCGGCGATAGAGGTTACTGTGTTTGATGTATGGGCGGACGAAACTACTCTTTCCGAAATTCTTGAAGGCTGCCAAATAGCAGTTGACTGTCTTGATAATATGACTTCCCGTTATCATCTGCAGTCTGCTTCCGAACTCATGGGTATTCCGCTAATACATGGTTCACTCGGCGGAATGGAAGGATTTGTGATGATCATTCGGCCAGGAGAAGCAGGACTCACCAAGCTATATGGACCGGAGACCGGCGCCGCAACTTTGAGAGACGATCTGGATCTTGGATTCCCTTACTTTACACCGGCAATGGTAGCAAGTCTGCAGGTCAAACTGGCTGTGATGATGCTGATCGGGCGCCAGGAAAATGGTGCTGAGAAGGTATTTCACATTGACATGAACATTCCAGCGATTAATCATTTTGATCTGTCCAACTCATAACGAACGGAGGCAAAAGGCTATGTTTAAGAATGGTAAAAAAGATTCATCTTTTCAAGTAGAGGGCAAAGACTGAAAAAAAATTGCGGGAACATTCTATGTTGGAATATTCCAGGTCAGAATTAATTAAGGTTTACGCAGATGAGAAATCAAGAAACAACTGAGCTTGTCATACTGGGAGTCTTAATGAAAGACGCTATGCATGGTTATGAGATTAATAAATTCATGTCGGAATATTTGGATAATGTCTGGCATATCAGCACCAGCCAGATATATTTGATTTTGCAGCGATTGGAAAAAAATAAAATGGTGACGGAAACATTCACTTTTCAGGAAAATTGGCCGTCGAAAAAAACATTTACTATCAGTGCAGAGGGGAAGAACAAATTTCTGGAGTGGGTTCGGCGGCCGACCAGACATGTTCGTAATATAAGGTCAGATTTTCTGGCCAAGTTGTTCTTCTTCAATCATCTTAAACTTCAGGACGGATTTGGTTTGGTCGAGGCGCAGATAGATCTACTAAAGGATTTGAGGGAAAAGGTTGATTATGAATGGAAGCATCAGGAAAGTGAATATAGAAAAGTTGTTCTGGGATTTAAACTGGGCCAGTTCGATGCCTGTATCAACTGGCTAAAATCGGATGTCGGAAGCTATATCAGAAGTTTTCCTGGGAAGGCAACGGTAATGAGTGATTAAAAGTCTTAGCGGGCTGGAAGAGATTCAAATGATGAAATACCGGGGAAAAAATAGCCCTTTGAAGGTTCGGATAAGTGGCGTTGTATTGGCAGCCGGTGAATCCAGCCGGATTGGCGGGACTAAACAGTTGCTCGCATTTCGCGGCTCCACAATTCTTGGCCGGGTAATTGAGAATGCCAGAGAATCTTTACTCGATGAGATCATTGTAGTGCTCGGACATGATGCAACTGAAATCCGGACTCGAGTTGATTTTGCCGGAGTTCAAGTAGTCCTGAATGATGACTATAAACAAGGGCAGAGCAGTTCCCTGAAAATGGGATTGAATAATGTGTCCGGCGGGTCTCGTGCCGCAATGTTCCTGTTGGGCGATCAGCCCTTGGTTGATGAGCGTGTGATCAACAAAATGATTCGGGCATATGAGGAATCATTAAGCCCCATTGTGATACCGGTGTTTGCGGGGCGGCGGGGCAATCCGGTGGTTATAGGCCGTGAATTATTCGGCGATCTTGCAATTGCTGCCAAAGATGATGCCGGAGCCCGGGTTCTATTTAATCAAAATGCTGGTCTAATCCACTATGTGGAGATGGACAGCAGTTTTATCCATGCGGATGTGGATACACCGGAAGACTACAACAATCTAATAAATAATATTAAGAACGGTCGGTAAATTGGAAGGGAAAATTCTAACATGAAGCAAATTAAGGTCGAAGAAGCTGTCGGAACTATTCTGGCTCATGACTTGACGGAAATCATACCGGGTGTATCAAAAGGTGCTGCATTTAAGCGGGGGCATGTGGTCAAGGCGGAAGATATTCCTGCATTGTTGAGAATAGGCAAGAAGCACCTCTATGTATTTGAAATTGACGAGGATCAACTCCATGAGGATGATGCGGCCCTGCGGATAGCGCGTGCGCTTTGCGGGGATAATCTGAAATGGACCGAACCAAGGGAGGGCAAGTCGAAAATCATTAGTAATACAGATGGATTGATAAAGATAAATGTCAGCACTCTGCTGCGGATTAATTCTATTGGTGAAATAATTGTATCAACCATCAAGACAGGAATGCCCTGCAGAAATAATCAAGTCATAGCCGAGACACGCATCATTCCGTTGGTAATTGCCCGCAGCAAGATGGAAGAACTGGAAAGTGTTGTCTTTGAAACGGGACCGATACTTAAGGTTCTACCCTATACCAGACGTTTGGTCGGGATTGTGGTGACCGGCTCTGAAGTTTATGAGGGGCTCATCAAAGATGAATCGGAGAGGTTCATTGTTCCCAAACTGAAAGAATACGGCTGTGAACTTGTGGAGAAAATCATCGTAACAGATGACTACAGCATGATTGCACAGGCCATTGAGAAATTAAGGAATTCAGGCTGTGAACTGATTCTGACGACAGGGGGCCTTTCTGTTGATCCCGACGATGTAACACGCATCGGTATCCGGGAGTCCGGCGCAGAGATTATCTCTTATGGCGGGCCCATTCTCCCCGGGGGAATGTTCCTGAATGCGCGGCTCGGTGATGTGCCTGTTCTAGGCTTGCCGGCCTGTGTATTTCATAGTCTGCGCACCGTCTTTGACCTTATGCTGCCGCTGATTTTGGCCGGAGAACAGCCAAGTTATGATGATATCGCAGCCATGGGTCATGGCGGTTTGTGCATGAAATGCGAAGTATGCCATTTCCCTGCCTGTTCGTATGGAAGATGAGATTAGCTTGGAAGTGCGGGGTTATAATTAATTCGATCATTGATAAACTTGGAAGAAAAAGGATGTTCTTATGAACAATGATGATATGTACGGCAAAGCCCTGGAGTGGATGAATAAGGGTCGCGAAGTTGCGCTGGCCACGGTGGTTAAAACCTGGGGGTCCAGTCCGAGACCGGTGGGAAGCCAACTGGTTATGGATCAGACGGGTGCTTTTGAAGGGTCGGTGTCCGGTGGATGTATCGAAGGTGCAGTGATCACCGAAGGACTCGAGGTGCTAAAAAGCGGAGAGCCCAGGGTGCTTAACTTCGGCGTGACTTCAGCGCAGGCCTGGGAGGTAGGATTGGCCTGCGGTGGAGAGATTTCTATATACCTCGAGAAGGTTACATCGAAAAGGTTGCTTGAAGAAATGGAGTCTATGCGCAGGAAAAATCAAGGTGTCTGTGTCATAACCGATCTTGAAAACGGAGAAAAGAAGCTATTGCCTATCGATGGCGGCGAAAAGATTTATACGCTTTTCCCGGATTTCAGAAAAATTATACAAGAGGCAGTGAAAACAGAAAATAATATCATCCTTATCAGTAAAGGGCATCAGCACTTTTTGCATTTTTTTCTGCCTGCTTTTGAAATTATCATTGTCGGAGCAGTGCACATTGCTCAGCCATTGGTACAGATTGTCCGCAGCATCGGATATAAGGTGACGATTATAGATCCTCGAGAATCTTTTGCCAATAAAGATCGTTTCCCGGACGTACCGATTATTATTCAATGGCCGGACGAAGCACTCCCGGGGCGCCTGCATTCAAGAGTGGCCTTGGTTACCCTGACCCATGATCCTAAACTGGACGATCCGGCTCTGATCGAAGGATTGAAATCGGATGCATTTTATATCGGTGCATTGGGAAGCAGGTCTACCCATGCTGATCGTCTATCACGGCTTTCAGCAGCCGGTTTTTCCAAGGATAGCCTGGAGCGTATTTGCGGTCCGGTAGGCCTGAGAATCGGGGCGATCGGACAGGGGGAAATTGCCATATCTATTATTGCGCAGATTATTCAAAAGAGACGCCTTGCTGTTTGAGCGTATATTAAATTACAGCAAGAGAGGTATTTATGAAGATGGTTAAATTCGTTTTTACTGTTATTATTCTATGTGTTTTTGGCATCATCCCGGTAAAATCTTTCGGGGAGGAGTTGCTTGTTTTTGCTGGTGCCGCCAGTAAACCGCCAATGGAAGAAATTGCAACTGCATTTGAAAAGAAAACAGGCGTAAAGGTAAATATCATTTTTGGCGGGTCCGGTTTTGTCCTTGCCCAGATGTCCCTTGCAAAAAAAGGGGATATCTATTTGCCGGGTTCATCGGATTACATGGAAATAGCAAAAAAGAAGCAGTTTGTTTTTCCAGAGACAGAGAAATATGTTGTATATCTCGCACCCGCAATCAATGTACAAAAGGGTAATCTCAAAGGCATAAAGCAGCTTTCTGATCTTGTTAGGCCGGGCTTGCGGGTGGCCATTGCTAACCCGGAAGGGGTTTGTGTTGGATTATACGCAATAGAAATTATAGAGAAAAATCTTAATTCAGAACAAAAGGCAGCGTTCAGGAAAAATCTTGTAAATTATACGGAAAGCTGTGAAAAAACAGCAACAGCTATTTCATTAAAGACAGTTGATGCTGTTCTAGGCTGGAGGGTTTTTCAACACTGGGACCCGGAAAGAATTGAGACTGTTCCGTTAAAGAAGCATGAAATAGTAAGAGTCGGATATATCCCTATTGCAATTTCACAATTTACGAAAAATAAGGCACTTTCTCAAAAATTAATAGACTTTATCCTTTCCGATGAAGGTAAAGCAACTTTCAGGAAATACCATTACTTCATGAGTCCTGACGAGGCCTTTGAATGGATCGGGCAGAAGAAGCCTGTGGGTGGAGGTTATACGGTGCCTGAGGACTGGCTTAAGAGATGAGCTTCAAACGCCTAGCCATAACATTCAGCTTTGTTACGTTTTTATTGTATGTGACCCTGATTCTTTCGCTCCTTTACTTTTACAGGGGATCGCTATTCCTGGAGATACTTTTTTCAGAAAGGACTTTATTTTCCATACAGTTAAGCATTGTTACCGCCACCATAGCCACGATTTTGTCTATACTTTTAGCCATTCCAACTGCATATGCACTTTCCAGGTATAATTTTTTCGGAAGGCAATTTGTTGATACGGTGCTTGAACTTCCCATGATTGTCTCGCCTGTAGCCCTTGGTGCCATGGTCCTGATATTTTTTAATACCCCTGCAGGTCTGGCGATTCAGGAGCGGGGGATGCAGTTTGTGTTTACCGTTTACGGTATAATCATCGCACAGTTTATTACCACGGCAGGTATAGCAACCAGGCTTGTAAAAGCCGCTATGGATGAAATTCCCCGGAGATACGAAGAGGTGGCGAAAACACTCGGAGCTTCGCCTTCAAAGGCGTTTTTTAACGTGACTCTTCCCTTGAGCAAAAACGGAATTATTGCCGCTTCAATACTGACATGGGCAAAAGCGCTTGGTGAGTTCGGTGCCACAATCACCATTGCCGGTTCCATGGCCATGAAGACCGAGACCATTCCTGTGGCTATTTTTATGAGACTTGCCAGCGCCGATATTGAGGGTACTGTTGTTCTTGTACTTATATTGATAGGGATAGGGCTGAGCATTTTATATGCTGTGAGGCTGTTTACGGCAAAAAAACCGTATGCCTGAACCTCAAACGTTGAAAACATTTAGAACGAGGAAGCATGTCACACATAGAATTAAAACATATCAGTAAATACGTTCTTAATGATGTGAATCTGGAGATTAAAAATAAAGAGCTACTGGTGCTTGTTGGCCCCAATGGGGCAGGGAAGTCCACACTGCTCAACGTTATAGCTGGCCTTACAGATTACAAAGGCGAAGTGTTTTTCGATGAGAAAAAGATTGATCAGATACCCCCGTATAAAAGAGGGGTAGGGTACCTTTTCCAGGACCTGGCACTTTTCCCCCATCTAAATGTATCTTCCAATATTGCCTATGGGTTGATTGTTCAGGGCTATCCGGAAAAGGTAATAAAAAAGAGGGTTGATGCATTACTTGATGCACTCCATATCGGAGGTCTTAGAGATAGGTATCCCCATAATCTGAGTGGGGGAGAAAAACAGAGGGTTGCAATTGCCAGGGCCATTGCCCCTTTTCAGAAGATATTGCTCCTCGATGAACCCTTGTCGGGTCTTGATCCCCAGACAGCGAAATATTTGAGAACAGAGTTGTGCGCTCTTTTGAAGAGATTGGAGGTTACATCTGTTTTCGTGATCCATGATCTTCTGGGGGCTGAAGAAATTGCCGACAGGATTGCTATCCTTTATAAAGGACAAATTGAACAGCTGGCGACGCCGAAGGATATTTTTTTTAGTCCCAGGACGGATAGAGTCTCAGAATTTATCGGTATGCCCAACATACTGAATTGCGATCAATGCAATATTTTATCAACGGGTCTTGTAGAAGTCGTTTCGGGAGGTATGAGCATTATCCTTCCCTATGAAGGGAGCAGTATAAAAAAGCTTGCAATCTCGCCCCACGATATTTACATCTCAGATACGAAACCACCCGGCCCCGCCCTTAACCGCTATAAAGGAATTATTACCGAAATATTGCCTATAAATTCTACCATAAGGCTGCGTGTTGCCATCGGCAGCAATAATCTCCTCACCGAACTGCAAAAAAGCACATTCGATGAGATGATCCTTTCTGTAGGGAAAGAAGTTAACGTTATTGTCAAACTCCGCAGATTAAGATATGTTGAGCCATGAGACCATTGGGAAAGACAGAAAGATTTGATGTTGAACATGTGGTTCGGAATTTTTCCATGTTCAGATCGCCTGTAGAGACAGCTCCTTTTTACTATCTCGACAATGCTGCCATGACCCAGACCCCGGATTGTGTCATTGAGGCCATGTATAAACATGAAAGAGGGTGGCGTGCCAATATAAAACGGGGTTTGTACGGCCCGGCAGAAGAAGCTACACAGGCCTATGAGGACGCACGACAAACTGTGGCCCGCTTTCTCGGTACTTCGGATCCGCATGAGGTCGTCTTCACGAGTGGCGCGACCTCAAGTATTAACATGCTGGCTTTGATTCTCGGATATGGGATGCGTCCGGGTGATGAAGTCCTGCTTTCTTTGCTGGAGCACCACAGCAACATTGTTCCGTGGCAGTTGCTCAGCGATCGGACCGGTGTGATCTTGAAATTTCTTCCAGTTAAAGAAGATGGGTGTCTTGATCTGGCAAGGCTTGGTGCCTTTATAAATGAGCGCACGAAGCTGGTTGCGTTAACCCACGGATCGAACGTGAGTGCTGCGATTACTGAAGTCGCCGCCATCGTGCAGTGTGCGCATCAACATGGAGCTAAGGTCATGCTGGATGGTGCCCAGATGGCGCCGCACGGGCCAATCGATCTTGACGCTCTGGATGTTGATTTCTATGTTTTTTCATCCCACAAGGTATACGGGCCCACAGGGGTTGGAGTATTATGGGGTCGCAGGGAATGCCTTCAGGAGATGCAACCTGCTTTTGGCGGTGGCGAGATGATAGATGCCGTCACTCTCCAGAAGAGCTCCTATGCCAGCGTCCCGCATCGTTTTGAAGCAGGTACTCCTCCCGTTACACAGGTGATCGGTTTGGGTGTTGCTTTGGATTGGCTTATGCATCAGGACATAAGCGGCATGAAAAAGCATCTTTCCGGTCTTGCCGAAAGAATTATTGCCGGCCTGGCAACCATAGATAAAAAGTCAGGTCTTATCAACATTTTCGGTCCAGCCCTGGGAAAAGAACGCCTTCCGTTAGTTTCTTTCAGCATAGATGGTGCTCATCCGCATGACATCTGTCAGATGATGAGTGATCGTCATGGTGTGGCTTTACGGGGTGGTCATCACTGTGCCCAGCCCTTGCATGACCACTGGGGTATACAAGGAAGCACTCGGGTTTCCCTGGCCATATACAATCGTGTAAATGATGTTGATGCCTTTCTCAACGGGATAGAAGACTGCATTGGTTTGTTTTGCTGAACAAAGAGATATAAAGGGAAATATTGATGGATGATGCCGTCTACAATAATTTGATAATATCTTTATCGAAAGAGCTTAAATATGCAGGACAAATAGATTGTCCTGATTGTGAAGCAACCCTCAACAATCCCCTGTGCGGTGATCGGGTGACAATTCAGATCTGTGTAGCGGATAAACATATTATTGACTTTCGACATCAGGTGCGAGGATGCATACTATGTAAGGCATCCGCTTCACTTCTTGCCTCACGTGCATGTGGGATGACGCTAATGGATATTATTGAATTGAGAAAATCACTCACCGAGGTTATAAAGCCAAAATCGGAAGAAGTTGTTTTTCAGGCCTGCCATGAGATTTTCAGGCCAGTGCGTAAGCATCGAAGCAGGCATTCCTGTGTGCTGTTGCCATATGATGCCTCAATTCAGGCTCTTTCGTCGCTCGTTGTTCATGACGAAAATAGACTTGATGTTCCGGTGAAAAATATCTAAAAGAACTGGCATTATGAAAAAGTTTATATTTACACCAAAAGATATCAGGGAAATTAAAGCATCAGGTATGCATCCGGCCGACGTGGAAAAGCAGTTGGCTCTCTACCGGCGCGGTTCCAATTACCTCAAACTGCATCGGCCATGCGTTCTTAAAGATGGAATTGTTTCTCTTTCTCCTGCCCAACGGAAAAAATTAATTGATATTTACGACAGGGAATCCGATAGATACAAATTAATCAAATTTGTCCCGGCCTCCGGCGCGGCCAGCCGCATGTTTACCGAGTGGTTTTCTGCTATCGGAAAAGGAGGATTCGGCTCCGGAGATCTCGACCGGAAATTCTTCCGGGATTTAAAGAAATTCCCCTTTTACTCCCGTATTTCCGAAAACAACACCGGTGCCGAATTTTTGGCGAAAAAGGACATCAAAGGTTTGCTGGAATTTATTTTAGGGTCAAACGGTCTCAATTATGGAAATTTGCCCAAGGCCTTAATACCATTTCACCGGTATGCAGCAGGAGAATCAAGGACTGCCCTCGAAGAGCATCTTCGAGAAGCAACCGGGTATATCTGCGGCGGCGGCGTCAGTTCTTTGCATTTTACCATATCCGCCGAACATAAGCAGGCCATTGCAAAATATCTGCAGAAGTTAATTGCGCAGCATGGAGGCACAGGCGGGGGAAAATATAAAGTTGCTTTGTCCCTTCAGTCTGTTTCCACCAATATGATAGCTGCTGCTGAAAACAATCTGCCGCTGAGGGACGCAGCAGGAGAGCTTGTTTTCCGGCCGGGTGGTCACGGCGCATTGCTGGACAATCTGAACAATCTGGATGCTGATTTTATTTTTATCAGAAACATCGATAATATTGTGCCGGAGCTGCTTTCAGAAAAAAACCTTCCTTTCCGGAAGATGCTGGGCGGGATGGCATTGCAGATATCGCAGATGAATTTTGCTTTTTTGCGCAGCCTGGCAGCAGAGGCGGATTATCCGGAGATCGATAAGATAGTTGCGCACTGCTCGCAGACGCTGAACATTGTTTTCCCGCAGAGTTTTGCAGGGATGTCGAAAAAGAAGAAATCCCAAATCCTTTTTTCATTATTAAATCGCCCGCTGCGCATTTGCGGTATGGTGAAAAATATTGGAGAGCCCGGTGGCGGCCCTTTCTGGGTGGTAGAGAAGGACGCGACGCAAACACTGCAAATTGTGGAAGGCGGGCAGGTCGATAAAAGCGATCCCCAGCAGGCGGCGATCTGGGCGCAGTCCCGATATTTTAATCCGGTGGATATGGTCTGCTGCATCAAAGATTATCAGGGAGATAAGTTCATTCTGGATAACTACGTCGATAAAAATGCTTATCTGATTACGACAAAGAATGAAAAAGGCGTCAAGTTCAATGCCCTGGAAATGCCGGGCCTCTGGAACGGTTCCATGGCCTACTGGAATACAATGTTTGTGGAGCTTCCCTTAAAAGTATTTAATCCGGTGAAGACGGTGTATGACCTGCTGCGCCCGCAACACAGAACAACCTCTTAAAATTGCCCCGGCATTCGAGGCTGTGTCGCAATAGAAAATTGTCATTGCGAACGCACGATAGTGCGTGTGGCAATCCATATATTATTAATGGCTTACGAGATTGCTTCGCTCATTGCATTACGACACAGGCTCATTCGCCGGGCAAGCATGGGCAGCATGTCCGGCGAATGCCTGATTGCGCTTCATCGGAAATAATCAAAATACTAATACCTGCTACAATAGAATGTGCAATAAAGATAAGCACAGGGAGGTTGATAATCGACCAGACAGAAATACATGATAGAAGATTACAGTGCGGAAACTGATGTGACTTTTCGCAGTCTCATAAACTGAGCACACCCCTGGAGATGCGCCATCTGTCAGGAGAGGCAGGATTGGAGGCATCGGCATCCTGATAACGACTGAAATTATCGTACCGTTCAGAAATCCACTGTTTTATTTTGATGTCTGATAATGTGCGTTCGTCCCTGTTCTTGCTAAGATAATCGTCAATGGATTCCTCCTTGATAATTATCTCGATCTTCTTGGAACGCTTGTTTTGTCCTTGGGGGACGTTGTCTCGTTTCCAGTCGATCTGTATTAAATAATCACTGCCGGAGAGGCGTGAACCAACCCAGGCATTTGCCGGGAAAAGCGGCTTTATAATCCGAATCCAATGATCCAGTAAATCTTCAGTCATGGCGGCTAAATCTTTCCCCTACTAAAAAGATATTTATTTTTTGTTGCATACACATGCTATGCTCTTTGCCGGGGAAGTCAACTTAATTTATCTTATGTCTGTATTTGCATGAACCGTAAATATTATTTTCAGAAAGCATAAACATCGTAAAGCACCGCTTTATATGAGGAAGCGTAATGCATTTTCGTAAGTATTGTGCGCCCGAAACCTCATCTATTCAAATAAAGCTTGACTATTATGAGCTATTGTCGTACTGTCCGGTCAACTTCGGATATTTAGAAATAAAGATGCGAAGGAAAGAGTTGGGTTTAGACATTTTGAAGCACGTAGGTTAGCTACCGGGTACTTTAGGGTCTTGGTGGCTTTTTTTATTTCTGTCATTGTGCTGATTCAACTTTTGAAAATTTATGAAAGGAGGATTAGATCTATGTCAGAAGGTAAAGTAAAATGGTTCAATGAAGGCAAAGGTTTCGGGTTCATCGAGAATTCTGAAGGCGGAGACGTATTTGTTCACTTCAGCGCGATTCAGGCCAGCGGCTTCAAGACACTGCAGGAAGGCGCGAGCGTCAGTTTCGATATTGAGAAGGGACCCAAAGGCCCGTCGGCAGTCAATGTGAAAGCACTGTAATCAAATGCTGCTAACAGAAGAGGCACTCCATCAACTCAGTTTGCTGGAGTGCCTTTCTATTTAAATCTGTTCAGTGATACCTGGAAGAAAGGCAGAGAGGCATTAGAAAATGGGAAAACCAATGTACAACTTCGGGAAAAACGCAAAAGAAAAAGCAAAGCAGCAGAAACAAATGGATAAGGCTGAAAAACGCCGGATAGCCAAACAAAGTAGGGATAATATAAAGTCGAGCGAACTGAACGAAGACACAAACAATGCCGAATAGGACTGGCTGGCGGTCATTACAACTGCTGTGATTCTATGACCATTATGGAAATGGAATCGTAAACCATTAATAACTAGAGGTGAGTTCAAATGTGGGAAGTCGTAACATCTAACGGTAACAATATTAAAAGTGATAGACAGAAAGTACTGGGGGGATGGATTGTCAGAACATTTAAATCAGACGCCTACGGTCGCAGGGAGGAGCAATCTTTTGTCAGTGACCCCGCGCACGAATGGAAGGTGTACAAAGAACCATTTAAAACAAAGACGAAAGTCCTGTAATTAATTATCCGTCAAGGCAATACAGGTTAAAACAGCTAAAATAATGCGATTTATCCCGGCTAAATAATCCAGCGTTCGCAATCCTCTCTGGCTGCGGCTTTAGTATTAATCGCTGTTGATGTACTTCCGCTTTCGCACATTACCCTGGCTTCCTGATCATCCGGAGCATCACTGTAACGAACACATAAGGCAGCCGCCGTGCCGACGATAAATTCATCGCCGCCATAAGGCACCAGAACCTGCGGCCCGGGAAAATCAGCCATATAAAGAACAAGATCATTTTCCTGCACCAGTGTTTGCATGGCGTTGTTGTCTGCTTTATTTCGCCCCACAATAATCTTGGAGTTTTCATTGATCCGGAAATGACGGCCGTATTTGAGCAATTCGATATCACGAATCGAACGATCTTCTGCGTGGGAAAATAAATCACGCAGGCGCCTGGTGAATATCGCGTCAGTTAGCAGGCAGCCTCCGGCCGGAGGTGCATAATTGCTGATGCCGAAATCCAGCGCCAGTTGCATCTGCGGTTTGCGGCCGCGGCCCGAAATCGCCAGTAAGCGGGAGCGGTCAATCTTGCCTTCCCGTTCGGCTTTGATCGGCTCCAGAAGCAAAGCGGAAAGCGGCCGCAGTATATAATCAGGATAGCCCGAATTTCTGGCTACAACAAAAAGAGATTGTTTGTTTTGCGACATCGGACGCTGGCCGAGTACTTCTCCGGTAATAATAAAATCCGCACCGGTTTCTTCCATTTTTTTTCCGGCAAACTTCAGCATCAGGGTGTGACAGTCAATGCAGGGATTCATGTTTTTGCCGTAGCCGTAACGCGGCGATTTAAGCATGGCCAAGTGGTCGGCCGTGAAATTGTCCACGATCAGCTGCAGATTAATTTGGCGGGCGGCTTCCCCGGCCTTTTTGGCAGTGAAAAAAGGTGTTTCGAAAGTAAGTCCCAAGACTTCAATATTCTGCCTGCGGACAACTTCTGCCGCCAGTATGCTGTCCAATCCACCCGAAAAAAGAGCAATTGCTTTAGTCATTAAATATGTCCATTCGTACTTTTCGTGAAAATAAAATGCGCCCCGGACATCTATCCTGAGCGCTGAAAAAAATAATTTTGTTATTACTCCGGCAAATACACATATACACGGTTGTCATGCCGGGCTTGATCCGGCATCCAGTACTGTTCTGGATTCCGGCTTCCGCCGGAATGACAGTATGGACATTTATTGCTGCCGGATTAATAAATATATCAGTATCTGGCAAAACCGGCCTGCCATAATTCGCTGATCAGACCCCGTAATCCGTCATCAATTGCAAAATCAACTACATACAGGTCTCTGTCTGTTTTGATTTTCATCCCCGTAAAACCGAAAGTGAACGGCGCCTGGTTTTTATCCACACCGGAGAATGTAAAATAACCGTAAGTGGAAGGAATGGCTAGAGCAGGTAAAATCTTTTCCATGATAATTTTGGGAGAGTCGGAGCTGTCAACAGAGATCAATCCGTAGCCTCTTTGCTTGAAGATATTGATAAATTGCTCCGGCAGACTGCGCGAATAAATAATATATTTTTTATCGGCATGCTCAATCAATACGTCGGATTTGATGGACAGGTTAAATCCGTCTTTTTCCACGTTGAATACTTTGACGTCAGCATCCTTATTGGCGGTGAAACCTAAATGGGTAACCAGGGCATGCGTAAAATCTTTAGCCGTTGTTGCCGGGAAAACAGGCAGAGGAGAGAGTGAATAAATCTCTTCGGGTCTGCCGGCAAGACCTTTTTCCGCATCTATCTCCGTTATAATCAGGCCGTTTTTTCGAGCGTAGTTTTTAATTGCTTTGGGCAATAAGGAGTTATTTTCCGGCACAAAGCGCAGTGCCTGAATTGAGGTACGGTTCTGTCGGGAGTCTGTTTTGGCAATCTGCCAGTCCACTACAACTTCAACCGGGAGAACGCTGCCTGTTGACAGGGGTGTATCTCTCTTGGTCATGCTGTAGTCTTTGGTTGCGGCGATAATTTTTCTTAAAATGGCGATAACGTCATCTTTTTTATCCACTTTAACTATGGAGAAGTTTTTCCAGTTTTCGCGAATCAGCTTTTTCAGATTATCATGAAGGCGATTTTCCCAGTCGAGAAATACGGTAGTTTTATCATCAAATTCGATGACCGGAATTTTTGCACAGTCAATGGTAACCTGTCCGGTTTTGGCAATGGGCAGATAGTAGTTTCCTGATGATAAAACGGAGGCGTTCATCTGGGTTAATATCTGTTTGATAACGGCGAGCTTAACCGCCGGTGACATAGCTATATTTTCTTTGATTTTAGTTGCTTCCTGCGGTTGAGGTTGACTTTCGGCAGGAATTACTTTGACCTGCTCGGCAATGTTTAGTTCTTGTCCGGCGTCTGTTTTTACGGGAAGTTTTATAACCTGTCCGGCATAGATTTTATTGGCGTTGGAGATCCGGGGGTTCATTGATTTGATTAGCTTAACGGTCTTCAGATGTTCGGTCCTGATTTTTAATTCCCGTTCGATAATTGTTATCAAACTATCGCCTTTTTTAATCCTGTAGGTTTTTGTCCCGGCAGGCGCGTTGGCATTTGTTGCCGCGGCAGAAGAGCTTTTGCCGGGCAGTTTGAGGATTTGTCCCGCATAAAGTTTGTTGAGATCTTCGATTTCGGGATTGAGCTGTCGAATAATGCGGTAATTATCAGGGATGTCACTCTCGGTGATTCCGGGCATTTTTCTGATGATAGCGGAAATGACATCTCCTTTTTTGACTTTATAAAGTCGGACATTTTGTTTGGAAACAGCGGTTTTTTTAAGTGATATTTGTGCCGTGTCTTCTTTAGCCCAGGAAGGTTGGCAAAGAAATGCAGCTAACATAAAAACAGCAATTATTACTAAGGTATCGCGCTTTATCATATTTATTTTCCGCCCGTTGAGATGTAGGGGACTGGTAGGGTATTTACTTTAATTGGCAATAAAAGTCAAACACTTATCCGGCAGACAGATGTGGGAAGCGGCAAAGTTGGCGTCGTCAGGCGACGGAGCATCAAACTACTTTTTTCATCGCAGCAATAGCGACTTCAATTTGATCGTCCGATGGTTCCCGGGTTGTTATTTTTTGCAGCATCAAGCCCGGCCAGCTGAGAAATTGCACCCATTGCCAGTTGGAGTGCTTTCCGGTGAAACGGATGGCTTCATAGGAAATACCGGAAACGACGGGCAGGAGGATAATTTTATAAAGTACCCGATGCAGGAAATCCGGGCGGCCCAGAAGAGAAAAAACGATAATGGAGACAATCATCACGAAAAGAATAAAGCTTGTTCCGCAGCGGGGATGCCTGGTGGAGAAATCTTTCACATTTTCCACCGTCAGTTCCTGACCGTGTTCCCAGGCGAAAACTGTCTTATGCTCCGCGCCATGGTACATATAGACCCGCCGCATATCCTCCATCAAGAGGGTGCAGGAAAGAAAGCAGACAAAAATTCCCAGGCGGACGCATCCTTCCAGGATGTTCAAAAGAATCAAATTGGAAATAAAAGGTTTCATTTGCGTGAAAAAGAAAGCCGGAACGACGACAAAGAAAAATAAGGCAACGGCGAAGCTGATGAAGACGGAAAGCGCCATTTCCCAGCTCTTCGGCTTTCTTTCTTCTTCCGACAGGGCCACATCTGCCGAAAACATCAGACATTTCATGCCTATGAACATCATTTCAAACAAAGTGACGGTGCCCCGGATAAACATGAGGCCGAGTAATTTATAACGTTTTGTCAGCGGAATGTGCTCCCGTTCCTGAAAAACAATTTCTTTATCCGGTCTTCTGACCGCCGCCGCAATTTTGTTGCCGTGGCGCATCATTACACCCTCAATGAGGGCCTGCCCTCCGGCGATATCTTCAGGATTAGGCTTATTGGCCATTAGTTGTTTCCTCGAAATGATTTAAGAAATTTTGTGGGGGTTACTTATAGTATTTGAAGATACGTGTCAAACGATGATTTAGTTTAGGTTACATAATTGGTAGTTGCAAGATCAAGCTTCAATGATATAATGCCGCACGTTAAGAAAAGGAGGAGAACAATGGCTGCCCAGGATTTATCCGCCGCGTTTATTAAGGAATATCAGGAACGTTTCGAGAAAAAAATAAAAGAAAATGAAATTGCTGTTCTGGAGCACTGGAAGGCGCAATTGGATAAGGTCGTAAGTTCCAGGCCCGACAGCATTGCCTCACTGCAAATGCAGATAAAAAAAACAACGGATATGATGGCCAACCGCATTACTCTGTTAAAGAAAGAATAAGATGGATAGCATCGCTGATTTTTTATTTGAAGTAGGAATGCTCAGTAAGACGCCCCGCAGCGGTTATCAATTTCTAGGCAGCGGCAAAGAGTCCGTGGCCGAACATATTCTGCGGACAATATTTGTCGGTTATACCTTATGCAAACTGGATCCGGCGCTCGATGAGTTTCGTGTTTTGAAAATGTGCACCCTGCATGATTTGCCGGAAGCGCGCACCGGCGATATGAATTATGTCAATAAAAAGTATGTTGCCGCCGATGAGGAAAAAGCGGTGCGCGAATTAACCGAGCATCTTTCTTTCGGGAGTGAAATCAAGGAGTTCATTGATGAATTCAACCGGAAGGAAACAAAAGAATCTCTGGCGGTGCGTGATGCCGATCAAATTGCTTTCATCCTGCAATTAAAGGAATACAGTGATTTGGGAAACAAATATGCGGAAGAATGGATCAGTTATGCTCTGCAAAGGCTCAATACCGGGGCGGGGAAAGAGCTTGCTGGAAAGATCATTCAAACGGACTCATCAAACTGGTGGTTTAAAGATAAAAGCGATTGGTGGGTGAATGGCAACAGCAAATAATAAGATAAAAATATTTCTTGATCAGATCAGAAGAAAACCTTTCCAAGAACCATTATTATTTTTTATAGTTCCAATACTTGTCATCAGTCTTGTGGCCTGTGCCCCGAAATTCGGGCAGGTCGTTATATCTAAACCAGATGAATACAAGCAAATTTATGAAGCCAAAGAAAAATATATTCTTAACGCCACAGCCCGGGTCTTTCAGGAAAAGAATATGGGCGCCAATGTCCGGATTGACCGGGAAAAGGAGCGGGTGGAAACGGATTATATTGTAGAAGGGGAATGGCGGACGAAAAGCATTGCTCAAGTCAGGAAGCTGAACTGGCGGGAAAGGGAACTGGTTCTTTCTGTCATTACGGAAAAGAAAACGGAAACAGGCTGGGAAATGCGCAGGTTGCTGCAAAAAGAACAGTATCTTAATTTGTTCGATACCATTGAATTAGCGATTTTTCAGGAAATAGCCAGGATGGAATAGCATAAATTTTATTTATCGAAAGGAGACATTATGGATCCCAGGAACAAAGTATCGTCAATGCTGGAAGAGTTTAAGAATTTCGCATTAAAGGGGAATGTTGTCGATCTGGCCATTGGTGTTATCATCGGTGCGGCATTCGGTAAAATAATCGATTCGCTAGTCAAACACATTATCATGCCTGCGATCAGTGTTATTATGCCCGGCGAACAGGGTTATCTTGCCTGGAAGTGGGTTGTTAACGGCAAGGACATTCCCTACGGTTTGTTCATTGGTGAAATCGTCAACTTTCTGATTATTGCACTGGCCCTGTATCTTTTCATCGTCAAGTTCATCGGATTGATCATTAAAAATAAGACAGAGGAAGCGGTAGCCCCGCCGCCTCCGACAAAAGATCAGGAACTGCTAGGCGAAATCCGCGATCTGCTGAAGCAGAAATAATAAAAAATATTAAAATAGCCGCAGCAGTACGATCATTAATCCCGCTCCCGCGAGACGAGTGTTAATTCTCCGCAGCTTGCTGCGAGGTTTTTGATTAAATACTCCGGAAAGAACTAACGCATTCCGCTGAGGACATAATCATGGAAGCTTTTATCAACCCGCCACGGAAAATACCTTTTTATCTGAAGATCGGCATCTGGATTTCCCGGAAAGTTACCGGGCGCGATCTGCTGCCGGCCAGACTTCTGGCCTGGTATCCGAAAGTTGCGATCAGTTCCGGCATCCTGGAAGCCCTGGTTGCCCATCAGGACGGCAATCTGGATCGGCGGATGCTCAAACTTGTCCGGTTGCAGGCTTCCTTTGCCGTTGCCTGTCCTTTTTGCATTGACATGAACTATCATGATTATACTGATTATGGAATCTCCCGGGAGGAAATTCTGTCTTTGCAGAGTGGAATCGGAACGGAAACGATAAAAACATTTTCCCTGCGCGAGCTGCTGGCGCTCGAGTATGCCAGGCTGATATCGAGCCTGCCGCTGGAGTTTCCTCAATCCTTTATCGAAAAAATGAAAGCCAGCTTCAGCGAGCGGGAAATCGTCATTATCGCCAGCACAGCTGCGCAGGTCAACTACTGGGCAAGGCTTCTCCAGTCACTGGGTGTTCCGCCGGCGGGCTTTTCCGATACCTGTGAGCTGAAGATTTATCCACGGAAATGATGCTCCTCTATGCGCCGCTTTTCCTTCTATTGCCGGAAGTGGGTATTATTTCCCCAAATGGATCATAAAGCCGAGTATTTATGATCCACATTTCTGTCCGGAGGCGGGCGGAAATGCTAATTCCAAAAGCCGGCATCTTCCAATAATCCAATAATATTAATGTTATAATTTATGATGGTTTGTCTGGCACGAGATATGCGAGCAATGCAATTAAAAACGAAAAAAGAGTCGGAGAATACAATATGAAAAAAATAACCATGACATTGCTCGCCGTCCTTCTTACTGCGGTTTTGGCATCCTTTGCCTTTGCCGACCCGGGATGGTCAACCAGTCACCGATACGGTAACCACGGGCGGGCCGATAGACGACATCATCAATTTCAGCAGCAAGATTATCGCGGCCATTGGAGTCAGAATCATCACCCCGTGGTTGTGTCCCGGACTCCCATTTTCCCACACCGACCCGTCGTGCGTGTTTATGAATCTCAGGCGCCCGGATTCTGGCTGTATTTCCCGCACTTCAGCATCTCCATTCGTTAAGCGGGGAAATATCTCCTGTTTCGTGGTGAGGGATGCCGTGCACCAGGGGTGCTGACTGAATTGCTAATGCGGCACGGTATCAATAGTCAACTCTGCCCGCTGTTGCCTGAATGCCGGGACCGATTTCGACGGCCAGATAACGGCCTTTCTTGAAGCTTCCCGCATTGGCTACAATTGCGTTTGCAAAGCGTTCAATCCCGGCCGCCTCATGAATATGGCCGCACAGACAGAGGCTGACCGGATGCTCTTCCAGAAAAGACTTCACACTTTTGCTGCCGCCTCGGAGGCCAAGGAAAGATCTGTCGCGAACGCCCCGCGGCGGAGCGTGGGAGATCAGCACAACTTGCGGCGCCGCCTGCACCTGTTCGTATCCTGCGTGGAGGATAAGAGCGATTTCCTGTTCGGTATATTCCGTGGCCGTATGCAAAGGTGTCGGCGAAGACCCGCCCACACCGAAAAAGCCCACTCCACCCAGCACCCGGCCCTTCCCGTGCAGGCTGTAGTTTTTTTCTTCGAGGAAGTCTTTGATCTCCAACCTGTCCCAGTTGCCGTGGACGGCGAGAATGTTTGTTGAGAATTGTTCCATACAGGCAATGACATCGGCCGCTTCAGCCCTTGTTTTAGAACGGGTTATATCGCCGGCAATCACCACCAAATCCGCTTCACGGATGAGTAACGCCGCTTTTTCAATCGGCTTGGTTGCCCCGTGGATGTCGCTCATTACAAAAAGCTTCATACTCTGTTGCCTCGTTCAGTCGTTTTTTTGTGATTAATGAGCTTATGGAACATTATTCTTCTTTAAATTAAGCAGTTAAAAAGCACTAGAAAAATGCTTGTAATTAAAAAGGATTAGTTTTAATTATAAGAAAAAATAATCCAAACAACTTTAAGGAGTATTTATGTGGGAATATACGGACAAAGTAAAGGATCATTTTCTCAATCCGCATAATGTCGGTGAAATCGAAAATCCGGATGGCGAAGCGGATGTTGGGTCTATCGCCTGTGGTGACGCCCTGAAGCTTACATTCAAGCTCGATGAGAATAAGAGAATTAAAGAAGCAAAATTTAAAACATTCGGTTGCGCCAGCGCTATTGCCACGTCTTCGGCATTGACTGATATAATCAAAGGAATGACTCTGGAAGAAGCGCTGAAAGTTACCAATCAGGACATTGCCGAATATCTGGGAGGATTACCTCAGGAGAAAATGCACTGCTCTGTAATGGGCAAGCAGGCGCTGGAAAAGGCCGTGGAAAATTATCGGGGGGCGCCTTCCATAGAACCGGGAGAAAAGATTATTTGTGAGTGCTTCGGGGTCACTGATAAGGAAATCGAACGCGCCATCCGGGAAAATAACCTCTCGACTGTGGAAGAAGTGACAAATTATACCAAAGCGGGCGGGGGTTGCGGCAACTGTCATGACGCCATCTTGCAGATAATCGAGAGTGTGAGGAGAGAAACAAAAGCCTCTGCACAGCCGCAGTTGACTAATCTCCAGAAAATACGTCTGATTGAAGAAACTATCGAACGCGAAATACGTCCGTCACTGAAACATGATGGCGGTGACATTGACCTGATCGATGTAATCGGCAATCGGGTAATCGTGGCGACACGAGGTGCCTGCGCCGTATGCAAGGCATCAGATATCACACTGAAGAATTTTGTGGAGCACAGGCTTAAGGAACTTGTTTCGCCGGACATAACAGTTGAGGAGGAACCCAAATGACGACGGTATATCTCGATAATAACGCAACAACTCAGGTTGCCGAAGAAGTGCTGGAGGTAATGCTCCCATACTTCCGTGATCTTTATGGCAATCCCTCCAGCATACATACCTTCGGCGGCCAGGTGGGACAGAAGATCCGCGCAGCCCGCGAGCAGGTGGCGGCGCTGATCGGCGCCGGTCCCGAGGAAATAATCTTTACCAGCTGCGGGACGGAGAGCGATAATGCGGCAATCCGTTCGGCGCTGATGACACGCCCGGATAAAAAGCACATTATCATCAGCCGCGTGGAACATCCTGCTATTCGCGCTTTAGGCGCTCATCTGGCGACACAAGGGTATCGGGTAACCGAGCTTCCGGTGGATAAAAATGGCGTACTGGATCTGGAAAATCTGGATAAAAGCATGACCCCCGATACAGCCGTAGTAAGCCTGATGTGGGGCAACAACGAAACCGGCGTAATCTTTCCGGTGGAAGAGGCCTCCGCCATGGCCCATGAACGGGGCATTCTTTTCCACTCGGATGCCGTGCAGAGTGCGGGCAAGATACCGATCAACCTGAAAAACAGCGCCATTGACATGCTTTCCATATCAGGACACAAGCTGCATGCGCCTAAAGGAATCGGTGTGCTTTATGTTCGCAAAGGTACCAAATTTTCACCGTTTCTGATCGGCGGACATCAGGAAAGAGAGCGCCGGGGGGGAACAGAGAACACACCCGGCATTATCGGCCTGGGGAAAGCCTGCGAGCTGGCGGCGGCAAACATGGGTAAAGAAAACACATATGTCAAAAGTCTGCGCGATAAGCTGGAGCGGGAAATCCTGCGCAGGATTCCGCAAAGCCGTGTCAACGGTGATGTAATCAATCGGCTGCCTAACACCACCAATATCAGCTTTGAATTTGTCGAAGGTGAAGCAATCCTCCTTTTGATGAATGAGCTGGGCATCTGTGCCTCTTCCGGATCGGCCTGCACATCCGGTTCATTGCAGCCTTCGCATGTCTTGCGGGCGATGGGTGTTCCCTTCACGATGGCGCATGGTTCCATTCGTTTCAGCCTGAGCATATACAATACTGAGGCGGAGATAGACTTTGTCATAGATAAAATGCCGGCAATCATTGAACGGCTGCGGGGAATGTCGCCTTTCTGGAATACAGGCAAACAGGCTTGCAGGACCCAATAAAGGCTGTATAAAATCCGTATATTATTATTGGAAATCAGGAATTTGGCGAAAATAAATAATTCTGATAATTTTAAGCCG
The DNA here is from genome assembly GCA_002840565.1 of Deltaproteobacteria bacterium HGW-Deltaproteobacteria-12. Classification (GTDB taxonomy): domain Bacteria; phylum Desulfobacterota; class Syntrophia; order Syntrophales; family Smithellaceae; genus MVRV01. The sequence continues at coordinate 69,569 of PHBK01000026.1, forward strand.
TTGGCAAAGGAGCAGGGTATTAATGAAGAGTCCCGCACAGAGAAGACAATGCAAGGAAAATATTGAATCGGTTCAGCATTCCCGCAAAGATATTCCCGCTATTGTGGATAAATTGGTATCTACCTGCAATAAAGAAGGCTGCTTTGATCATGTCAGCGCGGAACCGATACCCTATCGGGCTGCCGTAATTGATATTTTGCGGCGCGCCAGCCGCATCCTTTACCCGGGATTTTTCATTCAAACCAGGCTGGATTCGACGAATGTGGAATATTATTTGGGGCAGGAAGTCACCGGGCTCTTCGAAGTATTATCCGAACAGATAATCTTAGCACTGCGTCACGATTGTCTGCGCCACAGTCTCCCTTGCGTCAGATGCGAGGAGCTGGGGCATGAGATCACGGTAAAATTTCTTCACGGGTTGCCGGAATTACGCAAGATGCTGGCCAAGGATATTCTTGCGGCTTATGAAGGAGATCCGGCGGCAAAAGGGTATGACGAAATAATATTCAGCTATCCGGGTCTGGGCGCCATAACTATTTACCGGATAGCCCATCAACTGCACAGCATGAAAGTGCCGTTAATACCCCGGATAATGACCGAGTATGCGCACAGCCACACCGGTATTGATATCCATCCGGGGGCTGACATCGGAGAAAGCTTTTTTATCGACCATGGCACAGGCGTGGTCATCGGCGAGACGGCTTCGATCGGTAAGCGTGTCCGTCTCTATCAGGGTGTTACCCTGGGGGCGCTCTCTCTGAGTAAAGAGGAGTGCAAACTCCTGCGCAACTGCAGGCGTCATCCGACCCTGGAAGATGACGTTATTATTTATGCCAATGCCACGATTCTCGGTGGCGACACGGTTGTCGGCGCCCGGTCGGTGATCGGCGGCAACGTCTGGCTTACCCACTCTGTGCCTCCGGATACGGAAGTCTTTATCAGGAAGCAGGACCTGATCTTTGGCGAGAAACAATACAAGAAGCAGGCCGGGAAGAAAAGCTTCCGGTAAGCAGTAAAGTTTTAAGCATTTACATGCCCGCGCCACATTTTTACTGCGGGATCATGGCACCACCCTCCACCTTGTTTAATGGCCCGGATAATCTGTACATTTACATGATTATTTAAACCGAAAACATGAGACTATAACAAAACAAAGGAGAACATGATGGGCACACTGCGCAACATTTTATCGCCTCTGAAGATTAAGTCCATGGAAATTTCCAATCGGGTGGTTATGCCTCCGATGGGAACGAACCTGGGAAGAAAGGATGGAACGGTCAGCGACGAGAATATCGCCTACCTGACGCGCCGCGCCCAGGGTAAGCCGGGCTTGATCATCACGGAAATCACCGGCGTTCATCCCGATGGAGTTGTGGGTCCGAATCAGATCGGCGCCTACGATGACCGCTTTATTCCGGGACTCAAAAAGATGGCCGACGCGGCGCACAAGGAAGGCTGCAAGATCGCGATGCAGATTCATCACACCGGTCGGGAAAGCCTGTATCTTCTGGTAAAAGGCAGGGCCATGGCGCCGTCGCCGATTCCCAGCATTGTTTTCAAGGGCAATCCCCGGGAAATGACGCTCGACGAAATTCAGGAAATGATTATCTGCTTCGGCCAGGCGGCGCGAAGAGCGCGGGAAGCCGGTTACGACGCAGTAGAAATCCACGGCGCCCACGGGTATCTGCTTACCCAGTTTCTTTCGGCCATTACCAATCAGCGGTCCGACCGGTACGGTGGGGCGACACTGAAAGAGCGCTCACGATTCGTTCTGGAAGTCATTGCCGAGGTCCGGCGGCAGGTGGGGGAGGATTATCCTGTTTCCATCCGGCTCTCCGCGCAGGAATTCATTAAAGGCGGTTACAGCGGGGATGATATGCAGACCATTATTCCGGACATGGTGAAAGCCGGAGCCGACCTGATCCACGCGTCTTTCGGCACCCACGGCAGCCCGGGCGGCATCACCCAGGCGACCGGCGAATACGCCCCCGGCTTTAATGTCTGGCTCGCGAAAAAAATCAAAGATGTGACGGCCGTACCGGTCATCGCCGTGGGCCGCTTCACCGATCCGGCGGCGGCCGATGAAGTCATCGCGCGGGGTGATGCGGACCTGGTTGCCTTCGGGCGGCAGTTCCTGGCCGATCCTGATTTTCTGATCAAAGCCGGAGCCGGCCGGACGGCGGACATCCGGCAATGCATCGCCTGCAACCAGGGATGCATCGAAAGGGAAATGCTCGGGGAGGGAAACATCCGCTGTTCCATTAATCCCGAGACGGGGCAGGAAACCATCTATCCCGAAGGCCCGTCGGCTGCGCCGCGTAATATATGGGTCGTGGGTTCAGGTCCCGCAGGTTTGATCGCCGCTTCCGAAGCCTGCCGCCTGGGCCACAAGGTAACTCTTTTCGAAAAGAAAGAGATCCTGGGCGGGCAGATCCGTTACGCCCAGGTTCCCCCGCATAAAGAAATTTACGGCCAATGGATCGACTGGCAGATCGGCCAGATCGAAAAATCCAAAGTGGCCATCAGGAAAGAGACCGAAGTCACGGAGGTGCTGCTTACCGACGGAAAGCCTGATTATGTCATCGTGGCCACGGGCGGAGAAAAAATGGTTCCGCCCATCACCGGCATCAATCAGCCCTTTGTCTGCGATGCCTGGCAGATTCTGGACGGTCGGGTCGCTCCGGGCAAAAATGTCGTCGTCATCGGCGGCGGGCTGATCGGCATGGAAGTGGCGGACTTTCTCAGCGAGAAAGGTGTTAAAGTCACGCTTGTGGAAATGCTGCAACGGTCACCTGTTCTGAAAATCACTTCCCATGGTTACATGCTGCATAACCGTCTGCGGGAGAAGGGCTGCCGGCTGATGTTTGGCGTAGAAGTCAAGACCATCGGTGACGCATGTGTGGAATGCAACGCAGACAGCGAAGCATCCACAATCTCTCCTGTGGACCAGGTTGTGATTGCCGTCGGGATGAAACCCGTCAATGCTCTTCAGGGTGTTCTGGAGAAACTCGGTATCGGCTTTGCCGTTGTCGGCGACGCCCGCACTCCCCGAAGAATCATTGAAGCAGTGGAAGAAGGGGCACGCGCCGTCTGGGATCTGAAATAGACAAGCTGTTATAAAAAATAAAAATTACTCCGGGCGATTCATTGCCCTGGCACACTTGTAAAGGATGGAAAGTACCTCAAACGGCTGCTCGATTTCGGGGAAAGTCGGGACGCCGAGCGGTTCAAGATAATTCTTGCATTCATCCATATATTTCTTGTCGGCGCTGAAAGTGACGATGAGCGGTTTGTCGGGATACCGTTTTTTTAGGTCCAGAATAAAGTCATAGGACGGGATTCCTGTGTCCTCCGTCAGCATGAGGACGGTGACTACTGCATCAATGTTTGGATCCTTCAGTACCGCTTCCATTCCTTCCCTGTATCCGAATTCTACACCGCGAACCGAGGCGGATGCCCAGATGTCCACCGGATTTCGCATCCTGATAAAAGGAGGGCTGATATCATGAAGGCGCCGGATGGTGGCAGGTTCAATTTCCGGAATATCGAGGCCCAACCGGACGCACAGATCGGACAGCACCACGAGCATGGCCCCGGAAGGGGCGAGGAAACTTAACCTGTTACCCTTGGGGAGAGGAAGCATGGAGAGGGCCTTACCGGCCAGGATCAGGTGCGTATAATCCCATATTCTCACCACCCCTGCTTGACGGAGCATGGCGTCAATAAGACGATCCTCGGCTGCCATGGCGGCCGTGTGGGCGACGGCGGCATGTCTGCCCGCTTCTGTGGAGCCACTCTTCAGCATGACCACAGGCTTGCGGCGCGTGACCTGACGGGCAATCTCCAGGAACTTGCGCGGGCGCTTGATGCTCTCGATGTACATGACGATGGCGCTCGTTTCGGGGTCATCCGCCAGGTACTCCAGGGCATCGCTCTCATCAATGTCTATCTTGTTGCCCAGACCGATGACCCGGGAAACGCCGAAGTGCTCGCCGGTCATAATGTACTTCATGGTGTGGGTGGAGAAGTTGCCCGTCTGGGCGATGTACGATACCGTCCCGCGGCGGATCTTTCCAAGGGGGAAAAAAGTGGACGTGAATCGATGGGGCGTGGAGATATTACCCGATGTGTTCGGTCCGATGACGTGGAGTTTTTTCTCCCTGACAATCTCGACTAATTCTTCCTGGATTTTCACCCCGTGATCGACCTCGGCAAACCCGCCTGCCGAGAGGACGGCATTCCGGATACCTTTTTCCGCACAGGCACGCAGTGCCTGAGGTGTATCTTTCGCGGAGAGGATGATGATCGCCAGCTCGATTCCATCGGGCAGATTCGCGATGGAAGGCAATACCGGAAGTCCCAGAATCTCCCCTCCTTTCGGGTTCACGAGGTAGATTGCCCCCCGGTATTCGTTGGCGAGGATATTTCTTATAACGTCATTGCCGGGACGTCCGGGAGTCGCTGATGCACCGATAACCGCTACATTTTTCGGCTCAAAAAAATGATCGAATTCTTTTTTCATCATCATTCTTTCCTGAGAACAACAAGAGCGTCCACGGCTACCGGCTTTCCATCCGTCCGGACTTTGAGAGGATTGATATCGATGGCCGCTACATTTTCATATTCCAGGCCGATCCTCCCCAGAGACACCAGAACACGGGCAAGAATTTCCTGATCAATTGCTGCTTCTCCGCGGAACGGGTCCAATATCTTTCTGGCCCGGATCTCGCCGATCATTTCCCTTGCGTCCCCAGGTGTCAATGGGGCGATCCGGAAGGCTACATCGTCGAGGACCTCGGTGAAGATGCCTCCAAGACCAAACATCACGCAGGGCCCCAACTGGGGATTCCTCGTCATTCCACAGACCAACTCTCTTGTCCCTTTGACCATCTCCTGAACCAGCAGGGCCTCACAGCCCCGGATTTTACCAAGACGGAGGCCCTCTTTTCTCACGTCGCGAACGTTCTTCAGGTTTAGGGCAATCCCGCCAACCTCGGTCTTGTGGGCCAGGTCGGCACCACATGCCTTCAGGACAACGGGATAACCAATTCTTCTGGCCTCGGCAGCTGCCGAATCAGGGTCATGTGCTAAGGTTTCATTGCAGATGGGAATCCCGAATGCAGACAGAAAACGTTTCGAGTCATACTCGCTGAGGGACGCCCGGCCTTTTGCCATCGCTTCGTTTAGCAGGTTCATCAAGGGGTCCATGCTCCTTCAAATGCCAGATTGTTTTCCCATATCGGGTGATGGTATAATTAACATGAAAGCCCGCATCCTCAAATCATAAAATGCTTAACCTTCGACAAAAAGACTTTTCCCTCCGGACTTTATGAAGATGTTCAGCTGTTCTTTTAAAAACCGGGGTTCATTGACGGCAGCTCAGGCCGGTCATGAGATCAAAGACCGGAACTTCAGTCGTGCGGCTGATGTATTTAATCAAGAAAAAATCAAGAGATATGACGCCTTTCCCGCCCAATACAGTCAATGGCAATTCAAGTCCACCTCGGGGATCAATCACCTGATAAAGTTAAATAATATTTTCTCTTCTTTTTGGGGTGGTTCAATTTTACCTGCTGTGGCTTCTTTCATCTTTAACAACCATGCCATATTCTTACCCAGAACTCTCATGATCTGTGTACCTTCGTCATCTTTTATTGCTTCTCCAGGAGTTTTGCCATGTATCACATTCCAATACCGGGATGTTGCAATGATCATTTCAGCGTAAGTGAGATAATGGTTTAGACTATCTAAAGTAACAGAACCGCCTGTTCTTCTGACTGCTACAACCGCTGCTGCAACTTTATGACGAAACAAATTCCCATTCTTTCCAGAAACAAAAAACATACGATCTAAGAAACTTTTCATCGTACCCGGTATACCCGAATAATAGACTGGTGAGCCAAGGATAATGCCATCGGCTTGTTTTACTATTTGTATCCAATCGTTCAGTTCATCGGATTTAATGGAGCATTTTTGGTCTTGATTTATGGAACATTTTCCACAATCAATACAGCCATGTATCATTTTATGACCGATATGGAGTATCTCGAACTCTATGCCAACGGCTCTGAGTTCATTACCGACCATGCTCAGGGCATGAAAAGTATTCCCTTCTTTGTTGGGACTTCCGTTTATTGCGATTACTTTCATTTTTTTCAGATCCTCTTTAATTTTCTAATGTTGATAAGATAATATACCATATACCAGAGGGGACAGCCTTAAGTATTTAAGTTGTTGTCTTCATTTTATCGCAATCTTTTCTTGATAATGGATAGATAGATGATTGTTGGAGATACTTAATTTCTTCAGGGCGTCCCCCCTGTTTCCCTTAAAGGGAAGAAATTCTATCGGCCCGGCCGAACTCCCGGGCGGCCTCCATGAAAAAGGAGACCCGGTCCATGGTGGAGTTGTGCGGCAACTCGCATCCGGAGGAAAGGATATAGGCCCCGCCTGGGGCGGCGGTCCGGATGCAGTTTTTTACGGCGGTTTCGATTTCCTCCTTTGTCCCCTGGACGAATAAGGAGGTGGCTACGTTTCCGACCAGGGCGATTTTCTTCCGGGAGATTTGAATCATCTTTTCAAGGGAAGAAGGGCTGTCCAGACTCAACGCGCTGATTCCGAGATTGAGCAGGTCTTCCATGACCGGGTCGATGTATCCGCACACGTGCAGGGAGAGCCCTTTTTTCTTGGCCGCGAAGAATCGGACCAGCTCTTCGTGATGGGGCTTGATGAACCTGCGGTACAGGGCCGGCGAGATCAAGCTGCACGAGCAGGCTGCCTCCCCCATGGTCAGGGAAACCCCTGTTTCCAGAAGCTTTCCCCCCAGGGTCTTGGTCGTTTCCGTGGTGAAGGCCATCAGGTTATCCACGAAACCCGGATCATCGATCGTGTCGAAGATCAGCTCCTGGGTCCCGCGAAGGCCGATCGCCGTGGTCCAGGGGCCGGTTACGGTCCCGGCGAGGTTGGCTCCCTTGAGCGTTAGCACGGCGTTGCGGCAGGCCTCGAGATAAAGAGGATAACGGCCTGCCTTTTCCGGATTCGGCAGGATCAGCTTCCCCAGGTTCTTCTTCTCGGCCAGGACGTGCCGTTTAACCTGGGGAAACGCGTCATCCCGAAACTCCAGTTCCGCTCCCGCGGTTTCAGCTTCCATCATGATGTCCCAGGAAATCTCGACGGCATCGTGGCCGAATCGTTCATAGGCGAGGAGCGTCCCCTCCACAAGTTTTTTCGGGTCGTTAAAGTAATCCTTCAGGGAGCAGTTGAGAAGGGCTGCCCGGAAAGCCCCGAGTATTAGCCCGACTGGAATGCGATCGGCACAGCTTCGCTTCATGGCGGCGACGATCCGCTCACGTCCCGTTATTTCGCCCATATCCAACCTCCTCATTTATAATGAAACGCAGAGAACCGAGAGCATAGGGCAATGAGAAAAATTATTTTTTCCATAACTTCCCATGTCGATGGTTTCATGAAAGGCCTGAAATTTCGTTTTGCTCTCATTCCACTTTTTTCGTAACCATCAAAGTTCGCCCATCAAACCCGGTCTGCGCTCCATGCTCTCCGCTTCTTTAACAAGAACTTCCTTGTTGAGGTGTGAACTCTAAGAAACGCCGTCTTGGATGTCAAGAAATATTGCCGAAATGATATTTCCAGTTGTGATATTTCCGGTGGCGGTCACAAGTTGCCACTTGAAAGAAAGCATTCGTGTGCTGATGGGTGTTTTGTTGAGTACAAGAAGACACAAATGAGTCCAGAGGAAAGAAATATTGGTTGTCGGCATGTCCACATTTCAAACCGGATTCAATCGTCTGTTCAGATCAGCCAACCGCCGGCAAGGACACCTCCTGCCAAGATTTAGCATATTCCAGCCGGTACCATTTCAATTCTGGCCCCATTTATAAGGCAAATCCGGCGGTTCCTTCCAGCCGAAGCGGCTGTAATAGGACTGATCTTTACGCAGCAAATTAGAGCGGTGGGCGGCATGAAACTTATCATTGCCGAACCAGGTCGGATAAGCAATTCTGCCGCGAATGGACATTCTTCGCATCCGGTTTTTATAACCGCGGCTGGTCCATTCTTCCAGCGCCAGATTGTAATAAAGTTTTAAAGCGTTTACATGCCCGCGCCACATTTTTACGGCGGGATGATGGCGCCAACCTCCACCTTGTTTAATGGCCCTGATGATCTGATAAGCTTCCACTCTCTGTTTGCCGAGCCGGCGGTAATCGAGCGCCTGCAAGGATTTTTTAAAGTCGGGGCAGGGGAGAAAGGTCTGCATGCTTATCTCTGCAAGGCGATAGCTTCAACTTCCAGGGGTGCGCCTTTGGGCAGGCTGTTAACCGCAACAGTGGAGCGTGCCGGCGGGGCCTCAGGGAAATATTCGGAATATATTTCATTGACCGCGGGAAAATCATTCATGTTTGTTAAAAAAACAGTCGTCTTTACAATATCCGCCATTGTTAAGCCGGCGGCAGTGATTACAGACTTTATATTTTCCAGCACCTGGCGGGTGGCGACGCGAATATCACCGGCGATCTCGCCGGTGTTCGGATCAACCGGCAATTGACCGGATATAAAAATGAAGCCGCCCGCTGCGACGCCGATTGAATAGGGCCCGGCAACGGGCAGTTTAGTGGAAACAATTATCTTCTTTCCCATAATTGTTAAGAGCTCCTTCCGGTAATTACAAAAACTGCGTTTAAAGCCAGCAGATTGGGCAGTATACGCACTTGCCCGGATTTCCCGAGATAGTATGCTTGTTCAATGTTAATATTTTTTTTGCGGCAATAGTCGGTAAAATCAATAATGGTGAGGAAGCGGATATTGGGGGTTTCAAACCAGTAATAAGGCAAGGCCTCATTAATCGGGGTTCTCCCGTGCAAAAGAAGAGTTAAACGGGCATGGATATGGGCAAAATTGGGAAATCCGATAATAACCCGCTTTCCCACGCGCAGCGCTTCCGAAATGACAAAATCGGCGGCTTTTATTTCCTGCATGATTTGATTTAAGATAACATAATCGAAAGAACCATCGGGATAATCGACCAATCCGCTTTCAATGTCACCCTGCAGCACCGTCAGGCCCTGTTCAACGCATTGGTGCATTTGATTCTCGCTAAGCTCGATGCCCTGCACCAGAGCGTTCTTTTCGCGACGCAAAAGGGAAAGCAATTCCCCGTTGCCGCAGCCCAGATCAAGCACATGAGCGCCGTCGGGAATAATCTGTGAAATAATGTAATGATCCTGTTTCATAGCGGAGTTCTTTTTTAATCCGGAGAGATATTGGCCAGAAAGTTTTTAATCAAGCGTGTTTCATCTGCAATTTCAATCAGAAATGCATCGTGTCCCCAGGTCGATATTAAGTCAAAATATGTGGTGTAAGCATGCTTTCTTTTGAGGAGACGAACAATGTCCTGCGACTGATGCGATGGATAGAGCCAATCTGATTTAAAGGAAATTATCAAAAACCGTATGTTTGTTTTCTTAACGCCGGGCATAAAATTATCCCCGGATAAATCAAAGTAGTCCATCGCCTTGGTTATATAAAGATAGGAATTGGCATCGAAGCGCTTGACAAAGTTGTAGCCGCGATACCGCAAATATCCTTCGACTTCAAAATCATCGATAAACTGGAAACTGAGGTTATCGTTCTTAAGTTTGCGGGAAAATTTCTCTTCCATGGACTGATCACTCATAAATGTAATGTGACCGATCATCCGTGCCACCGCCAGCCCTTTTTCCGGCTGGCCCTGCTCGTAATAGTAGCCATTGTTCCAGGCCGGATCAGCCATGATCGTTTGTCGGATAACCTCGTTAAAGGCGATCTGCTGCGGAGAATGCTTCAAGGCTGTGGCGATGGGGATTGCCGTAACAACTCTTTCCGGATATTTTGACGCCCACTGCAGAGCCTGCATGCCTCCCATGGAGCCGCCGATCACGCAAAGAAGTTTATCAATACCGAAAAAATCAACCAGATGTTTTTGGGCGTCAACCATGTCTTCAATTGTGATTACCGGAAAATCCAGGGCATAAGGTTTTCCGGTTGCAAAATTTCGGGAAGATGGTCCGGTGCTGCCTTTGCAGCCGCCGATGACATTGGAGCAGATTACAAAATATTGGTTTGTATCTAGAGCTTTGTCCGGGCCGATCATATCGTTCCACCAGCCTGCCGCTTTATCCCCTTTATGAAATCCGGCGGCGTGAGCATCGCCCGAAAGAGCATGGCAGACCAGTATGGCGTTGGACTTTCCGGCATTGAGAGCGCCGTAAGTTTGATAGGCTAAAGTAACCGGACTCAGAGAGCGGCCTGATTTCAGCGGCAATGTATCGGGCGGTTCGGCAAACGTAAAATATTGTGTCTGGACGATGCCGATGGAATCATTGTTCATAAATAATCAACTCCGGTCACGAGATCATAGCGTTGCTATTTAATTTGCAGCATTCTTTCGATGGACAGGCGGGCTTTATCCATAATAATCTGCGGAATAATGATCTCATGAGTCATATCCGTCAGCGACCAGAGAACCTTCTCCAGAGTTGTGCGCTTCATATTCGGGCAGACAGCTTTATTCGACGCCGGATAAAAGTGTTTTCCGGGATTTTCCTTTTCCATCCTGTGGATTATGCCGATTTCCGTGCCGATGATGAACTCAGTCTCTGCGGCATTTTTTACGTATTTACACATTCCTTCGGTGGAGGTGACGATATCCGCAAGAGCCGTCAGATCAGGGCTGCATTCCGGGTGAACGATGACTTTAGCCCCCGGATGTTGCTGCCTTGCCCGTGCTATATGCTCCGGGATAATCGCGGCATGAATCGGGCAATAACCATTCCAAAGGATAAAACTCCTTGCCACTTGCGAAGATACATATTGGGCTAAATACTTATCCGGGACAAAGATAATATCCTGATGTTTGGTCAAAATGTGCCGCACCATTTTCTCGGCGTTGGCTGACGTGCAGCAATAATCACATTGAGCTTTCACGGCAGCAGACGTGTTCACATAGCATAAAGCAACAGCATTCGGATGTCTTGCTTTCAGGGCCGCCAGCCTCTCCGCATCAATCATATCAGCCATGGGACAGCCGGAATTTATGTCCGGCAATAAAACTGTTTTCTGCGGTGACAATATCTTTGCCGTTTCCGCCATGAAATGAACACCGCAAAAGACAATCACGTCGGCATCGGTCTTTGCCGCTTCCATGCTTAATCCCAGTGAATCACCCAGAAAATCGGCGATGTCATGAATTTCCGGCAGTTGGTAATTATGAACAAGAATGACGGCATTTTTTTCTTTTTTTAATTTTTTAATTTTATCGACTATTTCCATAGACGGCACTTATTAATCCTTTAATGACAATTACTATCTATTTGATAGTAATTAGACCAGCCGGGTGGATTTGTCAAGTATATAATATCAGGTATTTATTATTATGAAGGAAGATATTGCTTGACTTAGGAAGTATTCGCCGGCTAAATTTTGCCTCATAATTATTGATAACAAGGAGGTAAAGGATGCTGAAACATATCGTTCTTTTGAATTTTAAAGAGTCAGTCACCGCAGCGCAGATTGCCGACCTGAAAAGTTCTCTTTTGGCATTGCCGGATAAAATAAAAGAAATAAAAAGCTACGAATGCGGAATTGATTCACGCGCAATAAAAACATTTGACTTTGTGCTCGTTTCAACTTTTGCCGATTTTGATGCACTGAAAGCTTATCAGGTGCAGCCGGATCACGTGGAAGTTTTAACCAAAGTTAGAAATATGAGTGCCAAGATAGAAGTGGCTGATTTCGAATACTGACCTCCTGGAAGCTTTTTCAGGGAAGCTGCAAAGTAGGGTTGCCGGCAGCACTGTCCTGGGAATTAGTGTTTCTAATTTTAAAATATTTAGAATAAATAATCAGTTTATCTCCCGGCGCCAATTTTTTGTTGGCATTAATTCCGTTCCAGATCATTATTGCTTTTACCGGCACGTTAAAACGGGCGGAGATACTGGATAAATTATCTCCTTTTTTGATTATATAAACGCTCTCCTTTTTCTCGGCGGACCACTGCTGCATAAGAGTGTCGTAACGTTCGGCAAAGCCTGCGGCCGATCCCTTGGGAATTAAAATCTGATGTTTTCCTGCGGGAATATAGTAATTCTTGAAATGAGGGTTAATATCTTTGATCATTTTAAAATAAGTTTTTGCCGCTGCAGCAACGATATAGATAGGCACAGGCTGATTGGTCGATATTTCTATCTGGTCGAATTGCAGAGGGTGATAAAGATCTTCCGGAGAAAGAAAATAGCCGTACTTCCTGGGGTTCGACATGATTATTTTTGCCGTTAAGATTCGAAAGATGTAGCGCTGTGTTTCCTGGGGCAAATAAAGTCGATAGTAGTTATTAACTTTTTGGACCAGTATTTCCGCCTTGAGCCCTTCCTCGCCCATATTGTAAGCCGCCGCCGCCAGAGTCCACGAACCAAAAATCGCATAAAGATCTTTGAGATAAGCTACTGCCGCTTCGGTTGAGCGAAAGAAGTTGCGGCGCTCATCAATATCGGGATCAATCGCCATGCCGTAGCGGGTGCCGGTGCCTTCAATAAATTGCCAATAGCCAACAGCTCCTTTATTGGAAGTTGCCAGGGGTTTGAGGGCGCTTTCAGCTATGGCGATATATTTCAAATCATCAGGCAGAGAGTGCTTTTTCAATACTTTTTCGATGTGAGTGAAATAGCGGTTGGCGCGCTTCAGCCACAATATGACAGCATCGCTGTTATCCAGGGCATAAAGCAATTCCCGATCCAGTCTTTCTCTTATTTCCTCTTCATTTAAAGGGACCATTTCGCCGCAGAAGGCCAGCGGTTTTTCCACTTTGAGGGCATTGATAAGTGTCTGTCCGACAGAGGATTCTGTTTTCGTTGGAAACTCCTGTGCGCCGGCGCTGAAGCTGATAATGATAAAAGAAGAGAAGACGACAGCTGTAATTATGTGCAGATAATGCAAAAAAGTTTCTCTCATTGGTTCTTGTTTCCCCTGTTCCTAACTCTTGGACGATGCGTTGAAGGCCAGCATTTCCGGCAGTTTTATTGCGGGATGATGGTAGCGTTTTTTTGTTTTGGTGCTCTTGCCGTACTGAATTGCTTCTTCCGGACACCACTGGATACAAGCCAGGCATTGTTCACAATGATGCTGCCATGCGGGTTTGCCTTCAGCCAGCACAATATTTTTTGTGGGGCAGATTTTTTCACATATTTTACAGCCGGTGCATTTCGCGTCAGCCCAGAATGATTTGTCCATGCCGGGAATGCGCGGGGAGCCCATTTTGTAAAATGCGGAAAGGAAGACATTCTGCAGTGATGGGCCCTTTTCCGGAGCCCGAATTTCTTTGGCGCGGATAATTTCCGCAGCAGCTTCAATTTTGTTGAGGGAAGCGGCAAAACGTTCCTGCTGTTTTTCCTCGGCAATAGCGCCGCCCCAGGGAATATAGTTGCTGGGCATACAAATGGAAAATCCTGCAGAGAGATCGGCTCCTTTTTCCTGCATCATTTTTTGCAGCTGAATCAAGGTGGCGGCAACCTGCCCGGCATTGACAGCCAGGGCAAAGTAGTATTTTGCCGGATCGGTAACAAGCCGCCGGACAAAATCAATGACCCGCAGCGGCAATCCCCACATATGAACCGGGAAAATGAGGCCAATCCGCTCCGCAGCGGAACTGCCGATGACTTCATTCTGACTAACCATGGGAATCAGCTCAGTTGAACCCAAATGCCGGGCTAAGTTTTTTGCTGTCCACAGGGAATTGCCCGTTCCTGTATAGAAATAAATTGTATTATCCATTTACTTTCATAAAATCTTTTGCTAAGGCTTGATTTTTAATGCTTTTTTGTAAACGCTTTCGGAAAATCCATAAATATGACTTTTGTTGAAGATTGCGAAAGGGACATCATCGCTGTCGTCTATCGCTTTTCTTTTTTGGGCTGCTTCTTTGCTGTTGTCAGTATTATATTCTTTGAAAAGTATGTTCTTTGATTGCAGGAATTCTCGGGCCTTATCACAGTCGTCGCAGGAATTTCTTGTATAAAGGATGTAATCCGGTTCGATTTTTTTCCCATCCTGCTCATCTTCCCGGACAGCGGAACCGTATTTATGAATCTGAATCTTTTTGCCGGATTTTGCCGGGGGAGGGTAGTCGGTAATGTGAATGTTGCCGCTATCATCTTCCCATTGGTAAAAGTCGGCCTGAGCTGTTCCCCAGCAAATGAAAAAAAATATCGTAAATATTAAAAGATGTTTAGTCAAATTTATTCCTTCACAGGCGGGTCTTTTTTCTTCGGAACAACCTTCTTTTTCTTGTCACTTTTTGCCTTGAGAGGCGCTGTCTCCGGTTCTGCCGTTGTTGCCGATGGAGTTTTAGTCGCCGTCGTAGTTGCAGCAGCCGGCGTTGATGTTGATTTTATCGTGGCCGTCGCTGCCGGCTTCGGACTTTGCGCCTCAGTGTACAATCGAAGACTGGGAAGGGCAAGATCAAATTCCTGCCAGGTTTGACCCCAGCCGCGGCGATAATAAATAAACGGATGCAGATTTATTTTGATCGTTTTGACATTTGCCGGAATGCCGGTGAAGTTAAGCTCCATAGACACTGATTTGTTCGGTTCAATCGCAATGCCCCGGCCGCGCCTGTCTAGGTCATACATCAGCGTTTTAATATTATCCTGAATAACATAGGCCTGCGCAGTTAGGTAATATTTATCGGATTCATCATAAATTCTTGATTTGGTCCAGTTGCCGAAACGCTCATCATAAAAAGCGACAGACCTTACATCCGCATCTGTGTTAATTACCTCCAGACGCACCTGAATGCCGTCTTTGGAGACACGGACACTACGAAGGTCGAAAAGGCAACCCAAAGCATTGGCGGTAGCAATAGGTTGATAGCTGCGGGAGAAGGTTAAATCCGGAGCTTTTTCCTGAGGGGATGGCGCTAGCGGTTTGGGTTTGGATTCCGGCACAATATCCTCTTTATACACCGGGTCTTTGGTCTTTCTTTCATAGACTATCTGTTTTCTCACTGGCTCTCCTTCTGCCTTATCTTCCAAAACAGTCCGGACACGGAAAGCCATATTTACGCGCACGGAGTCGCCTTCATTAATAAAGGAGATCAGCCTGACGGCAATAATTCTTGCTTCCGTTATGGCCTGAGTTCCCGATTCTGCGGTTACCCGAAAATTGGTTACTTCAGTTGTAGAGCTGGAATGCTGTGTCTTGGCATCATTTTTAACTTCGGCCAGTTTATCCAGAATCGCTTCGGCGGAGGCTTCGGCGGGAGATTGCGAGCCTTTTGTCGTCGCCAGGGCCGTCTTGATGATAATAGATTCATGCGTTCGCTTCTTTTCCTGCAAAATAGCCTGGGCTTCATAAAATTGTCTTTCCGCCGTATCTTTTTTCTCCCGAATCGCCGCAACATCAAGGCTCATCTTATAGTATGTTTCTTCCTTACGCTTCAAAAGCAATTTCTGCGATTCCTTTTCCCCTTTGGCCAGGCGGATTTTCTCTTGAAGCGAAGTTATTCTTTCCTGGAAGGATTTAACCTGTTCATTTAGCCCGTCTTCAGCGGCGATGTTGTTCTGATTTGTATCCCGAATGAGATTGTTTGCCCTGTTCAATTCATAATTTGCAGGATTAAATTGATTTTGCATCATAAATGTTTCCAGGTCCTTACGGGAACTTATTATCGCCACCTTATATTTTGCCGAAGGTTCCACGGTTTTTATTTTACCGGACTTATTGTCCTGGAAAGGATAAAGCTCATAGCGCTTCAGGCGCAGATAAGACGTGCCTTTTACACCTTTGGCCAGTTCGATGCGCAGAGGTGCTTCATTATTCCATTTGGCGGTGCCTTCCTCCGTCGCACGGATAAAATCAATAGTTGTAATATTATTAATTACCTTGGTGAAGGACTGAATATATGTTCCCATGTGCTGGGCAATCAATGGCGCTGACGCTTTGTCTGCCGCGCTTTCCAGACTATGGGCGCTATCCTTAAATCCGCGGATGTAAATGACGGCAACCAGTATTTCGCCCTGTTTTTCCGATTGGAGCCATCGTTTGAGGGAGTCTTTCTGGGTTTTGATATCCTGTTCGAAACGATCAATCTGCGCATCGAGATTTTCGTTGGTTGTGCGAATGGTCTTGATGCCTTTGGCGGCTTCGTCAAGCTCGGTGGAAGAAGTCTGAAACTGTGTTGTAGCGTCGTCTCTTTTTTTCTTGGCGCGAATGAATTCCCTGTTGGCGGCAAGAATCGAATTTTTGTAATCGGCATCGTCTCTTTCTTTCTCTTCCTCAACTGCCTTGAGGTTTACTCTTTCTTCCTGCGATGTAGAAAAGCTTTCCCGATTATCAACTTCGGAACGGATTATTTCCCGGACTGTATCGCGGGAGTCCGTGGAAAGGGAAACCCAACGGAGCGCCGGAGATGCAGCATATGCTACAGCTGTTATCAGAACTAAAATCAGCGGAAGAACTATCTTATATCTAAGCATAAAGTTACCTCTTTGAGTCTGTTTGGTCATAAGAGGAAATGAACAATTTGTTTGTAAAATCTACTTTAAAGACTCGTGCTTGTCAATTTTTTTCGGATCGGTTTAACTTTCAATCTACTGATGTCAGAAAAAAAAAGGGATTGCAGTTACACTGCAACCCCTTTTGATTTGTGCGGATGTTCCCCCGGCTATCCTTAATTGCTCTTACCAGGCTTTCCTTGGAGACGGCAGTGCCCGATGATAGAACGGGAATACTTTTTCTTCGGTATTGGATCCCATCATGCTGTCAATACAAAGAGTAGCGCTCAGTGCGGCGGCATCGACACCGCAACCCCACAGGCGTTTGCCGTACTGGTCGCCGGCAAAATACAGACCCTCAATAGTGGGTGATTTTACATCAATTCTGTCCTGTCCGATGGGCTGAATCCAGGCGAAGGCATGGTCAGTGGACATCCAGAGCATATATTCCATATCGCTTGTCCATTTCTTGGCTCCGAAAGTTCTCTTCCACCAGTTTTCATTCCATTCGACAACTCTTTGAACCTTTTGCGGAGTTCTCATTTCCTCATGGGTCATGGCCGTTGAGAAAATCCATCCGTGTTTGCCTTTAGGAGCCGAGCCGATTTCGGAAGTCAGTTCGGGGCTGGAATTGCTTCCCTCTGCGCAATTGGCCAGATTCCACAATACCATGTCGATACATCCGCTGTATCCTTCTTCTGCTCCGATGACATCCGGCATGTAAATGAAGCTTCTTTCTTCGATGCCTTTTTCTTTCCAGACGTCGGATTTCATGTTGCCGTAACCGGTAATCATGCCGGCGCCCCAGAATTTGTTCTGAACAGTGTCGACAACATCATGAGAGAAATAACGGGGATGAATTACATTCAGCATCTGCTTGGAAGGAATGTTGCAGATAACCCTATCCGCTGATACCGTCTCGATGCCTTTAGCGGTCTGGTAAGTGACACCCTTGACTACGGCGTTATCAATTATAACTTCGACAACGGGTGAGTTCCGGAGGACCTCGCCGCCGTTATTTTTAATGACCTGTTCCATTAATAAAGCAAAAGAGATGGTGCCGGGATTGGCGACTGTTGCGCAGGAGCCTTCAACCAGGTTCATTTTTATAGGGCCGGCGGCAGCCATGTGTCCGAGGACGTCGGGCGCCGGAGTCAGACGGAGGTCAGCCTGACCTGTCTGGGAGGCCGCCAGAACTTTGATATAGTCGTATGCCTCCTTATGAACATTTCTGGCCATAAGCCATTGTTCAAAAGACATATGCGCAGTTTGCGCTATGTCTTCCAGAGTCATGACGGCCATGTCCCGCAGTGCTATCATGGTTGACCGGAAGCCCTGCTCGCTCATCCACTTATAGGCTTCCCCTTTGGCTACCTGATAAGCTTTGTTGCCTTTTTTGTAGTCGACAAAGGCAAAGCCGACGTTACAGGGCATATCCACAGGTTTTTCGAGATAGTTCATCAACATGCGGATCTTACCTTTGTTGCCCCAGAACAAACCGTGGCCGGTGTCGATGGTATATCCGTCAAACAACCCTTCTTTGAAACATGTCTCGAGATCCGGTGTGCATTTGGGTATCCATGCTCCGGCCAGTGCCAGAGCGCGTCTGAACCCGTTGGCATCCAGTTCCACGCCATCTATGTATACCTTGTTGCCCTTGCCGACGAAAGACGCAAGGCGCCCACCGATAAAGGGGTTTCTCTCCAGGACCAGCACTTTCTGCTGGAAATCCCTCGCGAGGATGGCTGCTGTTCCCAAACCGGCAACACCGGATCCAACTACTACCACATCATACTTTTTTGTCATAATCTCTCTCCTTTAAGGTGTTATTATCAAGATTCCTTTGCCCTATCGCCTGTTGTGAAGGGTTCCAGGGGGTAAAGTGTAAATAGTAATATGCATAATAAATGCCAAGCCCTGAAAAGGATAATATAAAGTTAATTCAAGCTGTTATCATTATGGCGTCGAAAGATGTCCGGCCGATTGCACAATATGTTGTTTTTGTCCAATCCATATGCTGAGCGAATGTCTTGCCTTCAGGGGACATTACCGCGATCCGGCGGTCTTGGTTATCCCCCGATCATCATCTGAAGATCATTTTCAGTAATTTCATGCCGGGATTTTTGTTCGGATGGGCCAGGCCCATATCGAAGCGGACGAAACTTCTTACAATGCTTTTTAAATGAGTAAAAGCATCAAAGCTGGCCCGGCCATGATAGCGGCCGATGCCGCTTGGACCCACGCCGCCGAAAGGCAGATAATGTGATGCTACATGAACGATGGTGTTGTTGATGGCCCCGCCGCCATATGCAATTTCCTCAGTTATCCGTTTTTGAATCAACCGGTTCTCGGAAAAAACGTAAAGTGCCAGTGGTTTGGGCCGCTCATTTATTATTCTGATGACATCACTGATTTCGGAGTAAACAATTACCGGCAGGAGAGGACCGAAGATTTCATCCTGCATTATCGGGTCATCCCATTGCGTCGGGTATAAAATCGTCGGTTCAATATAGCGATCGGCCGCGCTGGTTTTACCACCCCAGAAAATATTGGCGGTATTGAGAAGGCCGGTCAGGCGCTGAAAATGGCGGTCATTAATGATCCGGCAGTATCGCTGATGCTCGGCCGGATTTTCCCCGTAAAATTCAATGATGACTTTTTTCAGCTCGGCCGTAAAATCATCCTTCAGGGAGTCATGAACCAGGACATAATCAGGGGCGATGCAGGTTTGTCCGGCATTGATGAACTTGCCCCAGGCTATTTTTTGGGCGGCGTGGCGAAGATTGGCATCCGGACACACGATGGCCGGGCTTTTGCCGCCCAATTCCAGAGTAAAAGGTGTCAAATTCCGGGCCGCAGCATGAACGATCACTTTGCCGACCGGGACGCTGCCGGTAAAGAAGATGTAATCAACCGGGAGCTCCAGTAATGACTGTGTCCGGGCTGCATCACCCTGTATTACGTGCAGATATTCCTGCGGGAAGGTGTTGTTGATTATCTTTTCAATTACATCGGCCGTATGTGTTGATATTTCCGATGGTTTAAGTATTGCTGTATTCCCGGCGGCAATTGCCCCAACCAAAGGAGACATCATTAGCTGAAAAGGATAATTCCAGGGAGCAATGATCAATACCACACCGTAAGGTTCCTTCTGGATATAGCTTTTTGCAGGCCAGATAAAAGCAGCAGTCTTTACTTTTTGAGGTTTTACCCAGTTGTGCAGATTTTTGACGGCGAAATTAATCTCATCATAGACCAGACCGATTTCCGTGGCGAAAGCATCAAAAGCAGTTTTGTGCAGATCGTGATAAATTGCTTCCAGTATTTCTTTTTCATGGGTTTTGATGGTTTCTTTGAGCTTATTTAAGGAACTGATGCGGAAATTCAGGTCACGGCTCCGGCCAGTCCAGAAAAATTCTTTCTGCGATTGTAGAAGGCTCTCCTCAATAGACTTTCCCATCAATTAACCTTTCTGTTTCGGAGACGATATTTGATGCTGAATCATTCCTGTGGAGCGGTTAAACTCACCATAAACAGAAGTCGATGAACTGTCAAGATGCAAGCTGCAAAGCGGTGGGGAATAGTTGCCACAATCGCCGGGTAAATTACCGAATTAAAGCAAAGAAAAACACCCCTCTGCTTTGGCGGAAGGGTGTTTTCGGTGCAAGTTCCTAAAGTTTAGAACGGATCTTTCAGGTTATAACTATTTATAATTAGATACATTTTTAGGACGCGTATAGAGCAGTGCAACGACAAAACCGATAACCAGACAAAGCGCAGCGGTGATGAGAGACTGCTGTTTGTTGAACTCGGCGAAAACAAAACCGCCCACGACACCTGCCGCGCCCCATGCCGTCAATAAAAAACCATAGACTTTACCGATATACGTCGGTCCGAAGGAATCAGCAGCAAAAGCCGGCATAACAGCAAATCCGCCACCCAGGCACGAGAGCAGATAGCAGGCAATGATGGTGAAGATGAGGACGCTGGTGACTTGTGGCAACAGAATATATAAGATTGCCTGTGACAGAAACATGGTCATATAAACACCTTTACGACCGATCTTATCGGAAACTGCGGCCCAAAACAACCGTCCCAAACCGTTGAATATGGATGCTGTGGCCAGAACGCCGCCGCCCAGAACAGCGAGTTTTGCCGGGTCATCAATATTTTGTGCAAGTTTGATAACTTCCTGGGCCATGGGCGAGAGCTTGGACAAAAGGCCCATGCCCGCAGTGACATTCAGAAAAAGCATAACCCAGAGCATATACCACTGACGGGTTTTCTTCGCTTCCGCCCAACTGAAGGAATCGGCTGCGCTGACTGTCGTAGCCGCGGGGGTGAAGCCTTTAGGCAGCCAACCCGCCGGAGGATTTTTCAATGTCAGAGAGGCAGAAATCGCAACGATGGAGTAAACAACACCGAGGATAAGAAAGGTATTGGCCACGCCGGCTTTATTGATGATACCGGGAGCAATCATGCCGATGAAGAAAGCGCCGAAACCAAATCCCATAACGGCCAGACCCGTGATCAAACCGCGCTTGTCGGGAAACCACCGGATCAAAGTGGCAATCGGCACAACATAGGCAAGGCCGTTGCCGATGCCGGCGATAAAGCCATATCCGAATAAAAGAAACCAGAAATTACCGATATAAAGAGCGACGCCACCCAATAAAACACCCGCCCCATACAAACAGGTGCCCAGCGTTGCAACAAACTTGGGGCCTTTTTTATCCACCAGCATACCGCCCAACGCGGCAGAAATACCAATGACACCGATAATCAGCATGAATACCCGCGATACAACTTTCATCTCCCAGCCCTGGGCAGCCACGATTGGTTTGACAAAGACCGACCAGGCATACACTGTTCCCAGGGTCAGCATGATGAAGACACCTGCAAGCGCAATAAACCAGCGTTTGCTCTCTAAATTTTCATTTGCCATAGATTTTCTCCTTAAATAAATAAGTATTTATTTTAAAAAACCACCGCAAAAACGGGGCATTTTAATAAATGATATTAAGCTGCTTCCAGTTTGACCGCGCAGACCTTGAGCTCGGGAATCTTGCCTGTCGGATCCAAAACAGGATTAGTCAATAAATTAACCGCTGCTTCTGCAAAGTGGAAGTTCATAAATATTACTCCCCGGGAACTTCTTTCGGTTATTTGTGCTCGAGCCTGGATAGTGCCGCGCCTTGATGTTACTTTAACCATCTGGCCATCCCTGATGCCGATTTTATCCGCATCAAAAGGATTAATTTCCACCAGACTTTCCGGGCAGCGCTCGCTCGGCCCCTGAGCACGTCTGGTCATTGTTCCCGTATGGTAATGATAGAGAACCCGGCCGGTGGATAGAATCAGCGGAAAATCAGCATCGGGCAGTTCTGCCGGCGGTATAAACTCAACTGCGTGAAAAAGTCCGCGGCCGCGGGAAAATCTGTCTTTGTGCAGAAATTTTGTTCCCCGATGATCGTTAGTGGGGCAGGGCCATTGCAGCCCTTCTTTGTCAATTCTTCTATATGTAATGCCGGCATAGCTGGGCGTTACGGAAGTGATTTCTTCAAAGATCTGCTGCGCCGATGAATATTGCATGGGATAGCCCATCCGGGTGGCAATTTCGGCAATGATTTCCCAATCCGGTTTTGCCTCGCCTGGTGCGGCAACGGCTTGGCGAATGCGTTGGACGCGGCGTTCCGTATTGGTGAATGTACCGTCTTTCTCGGCAAAGCTGGCGGAGGGCAGAACAACATCAGCTATTTGTGCCGTTTCCGTTAAGAAAATATCCTGCACGATTAACAAATCCAATTTTTTAAGTTCTTCTTTAACGGAATGCAAATCAGGATCGGAGAGGAGCGGGTTTTCACCCATAATATACAGAGCTTTAATCCGGCCGCTGCCGGCCGCACTCATAATTTCCATCAGCGTCAATCCCGGTTTGGGTGATAAGGTCGCCTGCCAGGCTGTTTCGAATTTTTTCCGCGCCTCTTCATTGGCGACCTGCTGGTATGCGGGGTAAACATTAGGTAATCCACCCATGTCACAGGCGCCCTGAACATTATTTTGACCGCGTAACGGATTTACTCCGCCGCCTTCAATACCTACATTGCCGCAGAGCATCGCCAGGTTGGCAATAGTTTTCACATTGTCTGTACCGCTGATATGCTGTGTCAGTCCCATTGCATAGATAATGCTGGCTTTATTGGCTTTGGCATACATCCGGGCGGCCTTTTTCAAGTCTTCCGCCGGGATGCCGGATATTTTTTCCACATATTCCGGCGTATATTTCTCTACTGTTGCTTTCAGAGCATCAAAGCCCTCCGTGCGCTCTTCCACATAAGATTTGGCATAAAGGCCTTCATTGATTATCACATTCATCAAACAGTTGAAGACAGCCACATCCGTTCCCGGTTTCTGGCACAGCCAGATGTCGGCATACTTAACCAGATCAATTTTCCGCGGATCGATAACAATGAGTTTTGTCCCCTGCTGGCGTACTGCCCGCTTGACTTTCATGCCGATAACAGGATGGTTTTCAGTGGTATTACTGCCGGTGGCTAAAATTAAATTGGTATATTCCAGTTCATCGATGGAATTAGTCATCGCTCCACTTCCGAAGGCGGCGGCCAGACCGGCCACCGTAACGGAGTGTCAGAGTCTCGCGCAGTGATCGACATTATTGGTGCCGATTACCGCGCGCATAAACTTTTGAAAAAGATAATTTTCTTCGTTGGTGCAACGGGCGGAAGAAAGCCCCGCAATGCTGTCCGCGCCGCTTGCTTTTTTAACGGCCGTTAATTTATCGGCGATGAACTTGTAAGCTTCATCCCAGCTGGCTTCTTTTAAATCGCCGTTTTTATCGTATCGTATTAAAGGTTTTTTCAGGCGGTCGGGGTGGGCAATAAAATCCATGCCGAAACGTCCCTTTACACAGAGGCTTCCCTCGTTGGGCTTTCCGTATTCGCGGTTTCCCGACACTTTTACTATTTTCCCCTCGTGAATAAACAGATCCATTTGACAGCCGACGCCGCAATATGTGCAGGTTGTTCTGACTTTTTCCGTCTCCCACGGGCGGCCGGCAAACTTGGCCTGCCTGTAAGTGATGGCACCGGTAGGGCACACCTGCAAACACTCACCGCAGAAGACACAGGAAGAAGCAATGTAGTCAGCGTCGAAAGCCGGCCCTACTTTGGCATGGGATCCGCGCATCGAGAAATCAAGCACTTCGTTAACCTGTATCTCGTTGCAGGCTCGAATGCAGCGGCCGCAGAGGACACACTTGTTGAGATCGCGCTGGATCATGGTATTGGATGTTTCCGGAGCATAACCGGGGGCTTGTATCGGAAAACGAGGCTGTTCTATCTTTAGCCAGTAAATTAAATTCTGCAGTTCGCATTGACCGTTCTGCTCGCACGTCAGACAATTATGATCACCTGACGACCAGAGCAGCTCCACGATCATTCTTTGAGCGTCGCGCACCTGTTTTGTGTTTGTGCGGATGACCATCCCCGGGCTGACCGGCATACAGCAGGAGGCAACAAGCGATCTGGCCTTTTCCACCTCGACTACGCAGACCCGGCAGGCTCCAACGTTTGTTGTCCGTGAATAATGACAAAGGGTCGGTATGAAGATGCCATTTTCGGTAGCGCTCTCCAGAATGGTCTGCCCCGGTTTGGCAGTGACTTCCTGTCCGTCGATTGTGATCAGTATCTTTTTTTCCATCGATAAGCTCCTGATTTTAAAAAGAATAATTAATTTTATTGTAAATGAGTGGCTTGTTTTTAATGTTAACGGGATGCTTCTATTACTCTTCTCCTCATTTGTCAATTCGAAAGGCGAATTATGGAAAAAAACAGGTGCTGTTTTATGTTTTGCAGCAGGAACTGTCCGGCCAGGGAATCCATGACAGATGGAATTAAGATCAGTAATTATAATAACATTTTAGACCAAGTTCCATCCGCCCAGCCAGAATAAATATGTTGATATGAATTGGCAAATAAGATAAGAACTCGACGATTTTGACTGGCAAATCAACAGGGGTGCTAGCACCCTCTCCAGATAACTGAGGTGAAATAAATGGAAAGTGAACAAATCAGGGATAAGATAATAGAAAGTGCAAAAAACGAAAAACGATCGGCGCTTACGGAAGCGGAATCAAAAATAATTCTTTCCCGATATGAAATACCCGTAGTTGAAGAGACTGTTGTTCTGACGCCGGCTGATGCCGTGAAGGCTGCGGAGAAGTTCGGCTATCCTGTTGTGCTTAAAGGTTTGGGATCAAAGCTGATGCATAAAACGGAGCGGGGGCTGGTCCGGTTGAATTTATTGACCCCGGATTCAGTTCTTGCTGCGGCAAGCGAGATCGGCAGTTCTGCAGGAGAGGATCTGGAAGGATACCTCGTGCAGAGGATGATGCGGGGGCGAAGAGAGTTTGTTGCCGGGCTGTTCTGTGATGAGCAATTCGGGCCGGTAGTTATGTTCGGTCTGGGTGGCGTATTTACCGAGGCGCTGGACGATGTTGTTTTTCGGGTGGCTCCGGTAAGTGAGGCGCAGGCCGAGGCGATGCTCGATGAGTTCCGTTCGGTAAAGCTTCTCGGGCCATTCCGCGGAGAGAAGCCGGTGAGCCGGAAAAAAATAATCGACGTCATAACGGGTCTGTCGCGACTGGCGATGGAATGCCCCGATATCGTCGAAGTGGATATTAATCCTCTGGTGGCGGATGCCGCAGGTGAAATCACAGCAGTGGATGCTCTGATAATCCTCGGCCGGAGAATCGACGACACATTGAATCGCCGTCCGGTTAATCCGAAGGATATTTATAAGATGTTTTCACCCCGGTCCATTGCCTTTGTTGGCATATCGGGCGATGTCAGGAAATGGGGATATCGGCTTCTGGCAAATACCGTATCCGGTGATTTTGCCGGGGAGATTTATCTGGTTAATCCCAACGGTAAGGATGTTGCCGGCAGAAAGGTTTATAAATCCCTGTTGGATATTCCGGGTAAAGTTGATATTGCCGTCGTGACAATACCGGCCTCGCTTATTCTGGATCTGATACCGGTGCTGAAAGAGAAGAGAGTCAGATACGTACTGCTGATCACTTCGGGTTTTGCCGAGGCGGGAGGCGCCGGTGTGCAGCTGGAAAAAGATCTTGTTGCGGCGGCGGAAGATGCGGGCATTCTAATCATCGGTCCCAATACAATGGGGCTTAATAATCCCCATGCGAAGTTGTTTTGCGTGGGATCGGCCGCCTGGCCCAAAGCGGGTTCAGTTTCATTAGTAGCCCAATCCGGCAATTTGGGAACGCAACTTATCTCTTTTGCTGAAAATGAGAATATCGGCCTGCGCGCTTTTTGCGGTTCCGGCAATGAGGCCATGGTGACAGTGGAAGATTTTATGGGCGCTTTTGAGGTTGATGATATCACCAAAACTGTTCTTCTGTATATCGAGAGCGTAAAAGACGGACGGCGTTTTTTGCAGCAGGCCGAACGCGTTTCCCGGAAAAAGCCGGTCGTTTTGCTCAAGGGAGGACGAACGGAGGCGGGAAACAGCGCAGCGGCCAGTCATACGGGAGCCATGGCTTCCAATATGCGGGTATTCAATGCCGCGTGCCGTCAGGCGGGAATCATTCTGGCAAGACAACCAATGGATCTGCTGGATCTCTCTGCTGCTTTTTCATCGCTTCCACTGCCCCGGGGAAAACGCGTTGCCCTGATTACGCTGGGGGGAGGATGGGGCGTAGTCGCTACGGATCAATGCGCCGAATCCGGGCTTTCAATTCCGCAGCTGTCGGCGGATATTATAAGGCGGATTGATGAAATTCTGCCTGCTTATTGGAGTCGCGGGAACCCGGTTGATCTCGTGGGCGAACTCAATTTTGACGCCGCCACTAAAGTTGTCGGGATGCTGGCCGAGTGGGATGGATGTGACGCCATTATTCATCTGGGTGTCGAGGGAGTGGAATCGTTGCTCGAAAACTTCGGAAAGTCCTGCATAAAATTACAACCGGAGTTACAAGGACCTCTTGCCCAGAGACGGCTGGAAATGGCGAAGTTAGAGAGCCTCTATATTGACCACACAATTCGGCTGATGGAGAAATACCGTAAACCAATTCTGGGCGTCAGACTTCTGGATGGCAATGGGAAACAG
Organism: Deltaproteobacteria bacterium HGW-Deltaproteobacteria-12; assembly: GCA_002840565.1. Taxonomy (GTDB): domain Bacteria; phylum Desulfobacterota; class Syntrophia; order Syntrophales; family Smithellaceae; genus MVRV01. The sequence continues at coordinate 96,256 of PHBK01000026.1, forward strand.
GCGGTACGGGATATGGCCGGAAGTGAATTCAAGGCAGTATCCTTTCCGACACCTGAACGCGCCGTCAATGCCCTGGCCGGAATGGTGCGCTATACCAGATGGCTGAACCGCGAGGGGGTTCAGAAGTAAAAGAATAACAAAGAAATGGATATTCAGAGGGGATGGTTCCAGCCCATGGCCAGGTCATCCTGGGCGTGATTTGAGGTAATATTGTCTTCAATCCTTTTTCGCAGCGCTTCAAACTCCGATTCCGGGAGATCTTCAGGGACAAAGATAGGTTCCGCCCAGCGGATCATTACCCGGCTGAATGGTTTCGGAATCAGGAACTGATCCCAGCTTTTCAGCATCCAGGCCCGGTTTGTGGATATGATAACCGGATAGACGAGAGCCCCGGAACGCTGGGCAATTCTGATTATCCCGGCCTTGACGATTCCTTTAGGCCCCCGTGGCCCGTCCACTGCATGTACAGCGGCCGGATGGTCGGCCAGATATTCGACAACGGCATCGAGTGCCTCCTTGCCGCCTTTGGAACTGGAACCGCGGATAGGGTGAAAATTAAGCCGGGAGACAACTGTGGCGATCAAGTCGCCATCACGGCTCTGACTGATCATTGCGGCGAGTGAAAAACGGCCGAATCGTTTCGCATAATCAATGACCCCGAACATCCGCTGATGCAGAAGGGCAATAACTACTTTCTGGTTGTTTTCAAGAGTGCGTATGATATGCTCTTCCCCGAGGATCGTTTTGCGGATCGTACTCAGATAGGCACGAATCAAGTTGTGGGCCAGCGGAATAAGACCATATCTTATAGCCAGGGCCGACAATCGTTTCCACATAAATGTCTCCTAATCTCTTCCTGTGGGGCGATGTCCTTCACCCGTGTATTTTTTGCAAAAGATATTGCTTTCTGACGGGTGGACTATAGGAAAGTTAAGTATTTATGTCAATTATTTTTCTCAAAATGTTATACAGAACAAATAAGGCGTAAAATAAAAAAACAGCAGAAAGCAGGGAGTTCATATGGTTGTTGCCGCACAAAATGACACGTGCAAAGAAAGCGCACGAATAATTGCAGAATTATCTTTTTCCATAGGTGTTTACCGTCCGCCCAGCGAAGGAGGAAGTGCCTCATTGCTGTTGAGAGTGACGGAGAATTGCCCCTGGAATAAATGTGCCTTTTGTGAAATGTATAAAGATCATCCATTTGTGTATCGCAGCGTGGACGACATAAAGAGCGATATTGATACGGTAAAAAAAATCAGTGACGAGATTAAGGCGGTCTCCGAAAAAATCGGTCAGGGTGGTAAGATTACCCGGGATGTCGGGATGGCGATACTGCGGGCCGATCCTTCCTTAAACAACAATCAATATTTCATTTCCGTGTTCAACTGGCTCTATTCAGGCGGAAAGACGGCCTTTCTTCAGGACGCCGACAGCATGATTATGCGCCCCCGGGAGTTGATTGCCGTTCTTAAATATCTGCGGGAAAAATTACTGAGCTTGATCCGGGTGACGTCATACGCCCGTTCCAAGACGCTGGCACATAGAAAACCCGAGGATTTACAGGCGATTCGTGAAGCAGGCCTTGATCGTCTGCATGTTGGTCTGGAAACGGGCGATGATGAGCTACTGGCTGTTATCAGCAAAGGTGTGACCAGCGCACAGCAGATTGAGGGTGGTAAAAAGGCCATGGCTGCGGGATTCCAACTCTCCGAGTACTGGATGACTGATCTGGGCGGCCGGGAGCGCTGGCGGCAGCATGCGGAAAATACTGCCCGTGTGCTCACGGCAATTAATCCTCATTACATACGGTCACGGCCTTTTGTTCCCCGCCCCGGGACTCCGATATTTGATGAGTATGAAAACGGCCGGCTGCATATTTCTTCACCTCATGAACGTCTGGAAGAATTGCGTGTCATGATCGAAGGGCTGAATGTTACATCGCGTGTTTGCTTTGATCATCAGATGAATTCCTGGTCAAACAGGCAAGGCGGGCTGCTCTTCCATCAGGATTATGAAGGTTATAAATTCCCGGAAGAAAAACCACTCGTTTTGGAACTGATCAGCGAAGGACTGTCTCTGGACGAAAGCCGTCATATTAACGTCAAAGATCTCATCGCAATGAACTCACTGTGAGATTGGAAGCTTAAAGATAGTCCTTAATGTCTTTTTCCAGCATGTAATTATGTAGAAAACCGAAATACATTGCCGGTCGAAAAAAACTGTTTAATTTTGAAAAAATTAATTGACACTTTCTGATGGTTTAGATAAATTTCATATTAATTAATGGCAAGTGTCGTCAATCAACCGACATGCGATAAACATACTTTGTTTCAGGCAACATTCCTCAGCTCTAAGTTCTAAGGCTTGCCCGAATTTCCCGATCCCGGGTAAATCGGCGGGCAGGTCATCAAAAATATACTCGACCCTGTTTAGATTGTTTTAAATGATTTTGTTGTAGATACCAATTAGCACTGCAATGCTTCAGTTGTCTTTGTAGTTGAGTTATCTTCGGCGGAAAAGAGTGGAACAAATCGAAAAGGAGAACGGGTTATATATCTTTTAATCGCATTATCAGCACACAGCACAATTATTTATTCTAGTAGTTTAAAGAACGTTGGCCTTTTTTTATGGCCAATAATACTAGACGCACGCCCATAACAAAATAGACAAGCGAAGGTGAAAATATGTGGATTTCTGTTCAGAACGTTCTAATCTACGCTTTTGTTTTAGGTTCAATCTATCTGCTCATCTCCCTTGGTTTTTCAATTATCTGCGGTGTATTGAGAATTTTTCACCTAGGCTACGCTTATATCTTCCCGGTGACGATTTACGCCACGTGGATGTTTCTGAAAGCTCTTGGCTGGAGCCTGATTCCTTCTATTCTCGGCATGGTGGCGGTTCAATTTCTTTTTGCCTATCTCATTTACATTGGTGTTATCAAAAAATATCTGGAGAGTGAACTGGAAATGCTGATCTCTCTTTTAGTGATCACGGCGATCATTGAGCAGGCTATCAATTACCAGTATCCGATGCAGGAAGGTGTTTATTTAAAAACTACTCTGGTGGAAGGCACTGTCAAGATCGGTTCCGTTGTTGTCTCCGCTCAACTTCTTGTGGGGTCATTTATAGGCCTTATTCTCACCGGACTTTTCGTCCTTTTCTTCATTAAAACAAGAATTGGTCTGGCGATTCGAGCCATTTCCCAGAGCATCTACAGCTCCCAGATCGTCGGAATCAACGTCGAAAGCCTCTACGTCTTCACCATGATGCTTGTCCTGGTGCCGGTTATTATCGGCACGCTCCTGATCGCACCCGTCTGGACAGTCGATCCGCAAATGGGTCAGCTTTACATGTCTACGGCCATCCTGATTGCGGTCCTCGGAGGCTTGGGTAATATGAAGGGCACCATTATGGCCAGCTTTCTCATCGGAGCCGTTCATGCCTTTGTATGTTTTGTGGTGGGAGAACCGAAATTCATGACACTCTCAGGCTTATTACTTGTCATTTTTGTCTTGATTATCAGACCGCAGGGATTAACGAGGAGTGAGTCATTATGGTAGATCTGGAATTAAAAAGGGATCGCGTTACTATTCGTTTTAAGCAAAATAAATGGGAGTGGATCATCGAGCCCCGGTACTGGCGCAATTCCATCCTCTGGGTGGCTCTGCTGCTAGTTTTTCCAGCCGCAACTTACTTTATCAGCCCGGGGCTGATCAACACCATGATCTCGGCCAACCTTCTGGCCGCTATCGCCATGCCCATGTCACTGATGGGACTAGGCACGGGACGGGTTAATTTCGGACCTAATTTTTTCGTCGGCATCGGCGGTTATACGGCCGCGCTGCTCAGCATCGGCTTAGGATGGGGGCCGCTCACAACATTGCCATTTGCCCTTATGGTTACCCTTTTTGCGGCCCTGCTCTATAGCCCCCTCGTAATTGTAGCTCGCGGCCTTTACTATGTATTGCTTTCGTTGCTGCTGCCTTTCGTCTTTTTTGAAGTAACCGTAATTTATACCGACATCTTTAAAGGCGATACGGGGCTCTTCGGCATCAAACCGCTGATCAACACGGGCAATGCTAAAATCAATTTCCTGGCCATTGCTTATATCTCCATCGGCATCATGATAACTTACCTCTGGGTCATCAATAAAGTCATCAAATCGCGCTACGGTTTGATTATGGCCACAATCAATGACGATGAAGAAGTGGCTCACGGCATCGGAGTAAACATCAATAAGGTCAAGATTATTACCTTTGTTGCCGCCGCCGCCATGATCGGAATTATCGGGTGGTTTTACGCCCATTATTTTTCATCATTTGCCGGACAAACCTATCTTACTTTTACGTTTATGTTGAAAGTTTTTTTAACTATGATGATCGGGGGCCGGACCCAGATATTCGGCTGTATCGTCGGCGGCTATTTTGTCGCTTTCCTGGAAATGATCATGATTCGGACCATGGGGCCGATCCAGCCTGTTCTCTTCCCGATTATTCTGCTGGTACTGCTCTTTGTGTTGCGGGAGGGACTTTTTGGGATTTATCGGAAACGCCGCTATCGCGAATACTACCCCACAATCCATGTACGGAGGTAAGTTAATCAATGGCTGAACTGCTTAAAGTAAGCAATATAAGCAAGCGTTTTGGGGGCATCGTTGCGGTAAATGATTTATCCTTCGAGATTCACGAAGGCGAGACCGTCGGCTTTATCGGTCCGAACGGCGCCGGAAAATCTACGGTCGTAAATCTGCTGTCCGGATACCTTGACGCCGACGCAGGCAAGATTGAACTGGGCGGGGTAGATATTACCCGGATGAAGCCGTATCAACGCACACACCTGGGCTTAAGCCGCACCTACCAAATTCCCCGGCCTTTCCCCGAATTGACGGCCATATTCGGCGTGGCCGCATCGGCTCTGTGCGGTAAGAAACGCATTAACCAGAGCTTTGAAGATGCCCTAGTGGAGGCTACTCATTATCTGGAATTCGTGGGCCTGTTCAGCAAAAGAAATATTCTGGCCCGTGATCTTACTTTTTACGAGTTAAGAATGCTGGAATTGGCCCGATCTCTCGCCACAACGCCCAGGCTGCTCCTTATCGACGAGGTCATGGCCGGTCTCAATCCCGGAGAGGCCAGTAAAGCAATCCAGCTTATTGCCCGGGCCAAAAATGATTTCGGAATTACTATTTTCTGGATCGAACATGTCATGGCGGTGCTCATGGAAGCTGCTGACCGTATCATTGCCATCAATTACGGCGAAAAACTTGCCGAAGGAACCCCGGACGAAGTGGTGAACAATGAAAATGTAGTCGAGGCCTATCTGGGGAGGGGGTGGAAAAAGTATGCTTGAAGTCGATAACCTTAGTGTTTCCTATGGTATCATTCCGGCGCTGCATGATATCAGCTTCAATGTCAAACAGAATGAAATAGTTACTCTTCTGGGCTCCAACGGAACAGGCAAAAGCACCATATTAAATTCCATTCAAGGCTTTATGAAATGTCCCGTCGGAAGAATTATCTTTCAGGATCAACCCATTCAGAATCTGCCGCCCCACAAGATCGTGGATATGGGCATTGTCCAGGTGCCGGAAGGCAGCAAGGCTTTCCCTTATATGACCGTCAAGGAAAATCTTCTCCTCGGCGCTTACCGGAGTAATTCCTGGAAAAAAAGAAAAGAAACATTGGAATATGTTTACAGCCTTTACCCGATTCTTAAAGAACGTTCCAACCAAACGGCACGGCTCTTAAGCGGTGGAGAACAACAGATGCTGAAAATAGGCAGAGGTCTCATGAGTAATCCCCGACTGATGATGGTGGACGAACCGTCGATAGGTCTGGCGCCCCTGATTGTTGATGCCGTTTATGAAACGCTGGCCAAGCTCAGGGATTCGGGGCTCACCATTTTACTTACGGAACAAAACGCTCTGCGCGCCCTGCAATTAGCCAATCGGGGATATATACTGCAGGAGGGAAGAGTTATCCTGGAGGATAAAGCGGAAAACCTGATGAAAAATGATTTAGTCAGAAAGGCCTATTTGGGGAGATAAAGAATGGAAGACTATTTTTCTTATACGGAAAAGCTATTTAATCCAGCGGAAGCTGCCGGCAAACCGGAAGCCCTGAAGGGTGTTCGTGTACTCGATTTCTCCCACGTGATTTTCGGCCCTATTGCCGCCAGGCTGCTGGCAGATTACGGGGCAGAGGTCATTAAACTGGAGCTGCCCTTTTCCGGAGACCTCTGGAGACCGGCAACCTATTGGGGGAAATACTGGAAACACTCCAATCCGATCTGGCACAACATAACCAAAAATAAATATTTCCTTTCCGTAAACCTGAAACTCGATAAATCCAAGGAATTGATTTACAAAATGGCCGAAACGGCCGATGTGGTTGTGGAGAACTTTGCCCCCGGCACGGCGGAAGCCTGGAAGATCGGTTACTCTCAGATCAGCAAAATAAATCCCAAAATCATTTTCTTAAGTTGTTCCACCTATGGCCAGTATGGCCCAATGCGCTATTTCCCGGGCTGGGACCTTTTAGCCCAGGGCGCCAGCGGCGTTTTAAGTCTCAACGGCTATCCCGGAACCGATAAATTCTATAAGCTTCCTGATTATCTGGGCGATTTTGTACCGGGCAATTTCGGCGCCCTGGCCATCATGATGGCGCTTTATTACCGCAACAAGAGCGGGAAAGGACAATACATCGACGTTGCACAAACCGAAACTTTGATGCGTCTTTTATCTAATTATACATTTCACAGTGTTATGGGCGGCGAGATAGGCCGGACCGGTAACTCCGATCCCACCATGGTGCCGGCATCCATTCTCCAGTCGAAAGATAAAAAGTTTCTGGCTCTGGCCTGCACTAATCAAGAGCAGTTCAGCGGCTTATTAAATGCCATGAATAGAAAAGATCTGCTCACCGATGAACGCTTTACCAGCAACCTGACAAGATCAAAACCCGAAAATGCCCGGGTTCTCACGGAAATTGTGAGCGACTGGGTAAAATCCAAAACCGGCGCTGAAATTATCAACATTGCCATTGACCAGTCCTTCCCGGCAGCGGAAGTTGAGGACGACTACACGATCTGCAATAGCAGCTGGCGCCGTGCCCGGGGAAGTGTGGTTCTTTTCAAAGATACCATGTACGGCGAACTGATGATTGCCGGACCCTCGGCACAACTGAGCGGAACGCCGTCGCGCACCAAGTGGCTCGCCCGACCGCTCGGCTATCACAACAGGCTTGTGCTGAAAAAGTTTCTTGGCATGTCGGATGAGGATATCATGGATCTGGAAAAGAAAAAGGTTATCGGCACCTTTGACGACAGACCGGGACTGAAGCCTCCAGTATATTACAATCTTGCTGAGGATCCCATATACAACTACGGAAAAGAGGTTAACCAATGAGCCCGAAAGCACAAAAGGAAGAAATCTATACCCGGCATGCATCTTCCCATTCTTCCGAACTGGGGAAGTCCCTGGCCGATATGATGAATTCCGAAGGCAAGGCGGAGGTTCTGGACGATGTGCTGGTTCTGGATGTCAGCTCCGGCAATTTCGCCGGCATCATCGCCGCCAGCTTGTTTGCCGAATTCGGCGCCGAAGTAATTAAAATCGAACCGCCGGAAGGAGATCCCGCCCGCCTGATGACTCCCTTTGGCGCCAATGTCAAAGGTGTCGGCATCCCCTTTATGTTTGAAGCGCGCAACAAACGCTACCTGACGCTGGATATTAAAAATAATGACAGCGACCGGAAGATTTTCCGCAAACTGGCCCAAAAAGCGGCAGTTGTCATCGAAACCTTTCCCGCCGGTGACATGGACTCCTGGGGGATAGGATACCGTCAGCTAAGTCGCGAAAACACGGGGCTTGTTTATATTGCTGTTACTCCTTACGGTCAATATACGGACAAGGCCAGGCAATTTGCCCGTATGCCGGATTCCGACATCACTTCCCAGGCCGGCTCGGGACTTCCCGCGGAAATGGGAGACGTACCGGATGCGGGAGAACCTTATAACTGGCCGTTACGAGCGGGAATTTGGGCGGGCTGGTATATTTCGGGCTTAAGCGCCACACTGGCCGGCATTGTGGCTCTTATTCACAGGCAGAACACTGGGCAGGGCCAGCTGGTGGATGTGGCCGGTATGGATGCCTACGCTTCCATGGTCGGCATTCCGGTATCCATCGGTTACACATGGCAAAAGGCGCGACCGCGTATCGGCGTGCTGGATTTTATTCTTTATCCTTACGGCCATTGGAAATGCAAGGACGGCTACGTGGCCATTGCCGCTCCCCGGGATCATGATTTTCGGGCACTGCTGAAGGTTCTGGGCCTGTGGGAAATTGAGGACGACTGGAGATATTCATCGGACCGCATACCCGATATTCTGGAACAGGCAACGCATCTTCACAAACTTATTGAAAAGGAGACCATTAAATACACGGCCGATGAATTAGTGAGGATGGCCTTGAATTACAGCAAGAGATCGGCACGTTCCAAATGGCGGGGCGGCGGCGTGCCGATTGTCATGAAGTTGATGACGCCGGAAACGGCGATGGAAAGCAAACAGTGGCAGATCCGTAAAACCTTTCAGGAAGTAGAGGATAAAGACCTGGGAAAATACATTATCAGTTCCAATTTCGTTAAAATGTCCGCCTCGCCACCCCGGGTGAAGTGGGTTTCCTGCGAAATAGGAAAGGATAATGACTACGTCAGGAATAAGTACCTTCAGGAATAGGAGATCATAAACAACGTTAAACGAAGGCCCGTTCTGGAGGGGCGGATATTTTTTAGACTTTAATTTTTTAAAGGAGGAGGGGCTATGATCAAGAAGAATTTCAGGGCTTTTGGTTTTATCGTCTCAGTATTTACGGTATGTGCAGTGGCCATAATGCTTTCTATACCATCCATGTCATGGGCAGCGCCGCCGAAAGGAGAACCAATCGTCATCGGTTACGTCGGCATGGTCGCATCTCCCGGGACCAGACCCTGTATGGATATCCAGGCAATGGCGGTGCGGGAAATAAACGAAGCCGGCGGTATCCTGGGACGGCCGGTAGTTTACAAGGTGATGGATAACAAGGGAGATACATCGCTTTCCGTCGAAGCGGCCAGAAAATTAATTATTGAAGATAAAGCTTCGTTTGTTTCCGTGGAAGGCCGCTCGGAAATTTGTCTGGCCGTACAGGAAAATTCCGGCAATCTCTACAAGGAATATCCGCACATTCTGGTTTTCAATGGTCCCATGGGTTCGGAGTTAACGTCGCGTATTATTGACGAGGCCCCGAAGTACGATTTCTGCTTCCGGGATTGGGATCCTGAACCTGCCCACTATGCCCAGACCAAATACATCATGGAAACATGGAAGACTATCGGGGTGAAAAAGATCGCCATCCTTTGGGAGGATCTGTCCTGGACAACCGAGTGGCGAAAAGGGATTGATTATATAAAGCTGCCCACCTGGGAAAAAATGGCCAATGATATAGGCATAGAGGTTGTGTATAGCAAGGGAGTTAAACCCCGCGGGACTATGTATTTTCCTATCCTGCAGGAAATTGCCGAGAAAAAAGCCGACCTGATCTTCTTCGTCAGCTCCTGGTTTACGGACACAGATGCCTTTGCCAAGCAGTGGTCTGATTCCGCCGCCAAGGATATCAATGTCAGTTTTTATGGCGGTGTGGCCCAGACCTACAAGTTCTGGGATATGACGGGCGGCAAGGCACTGGGGACGTTGTCTTCTTTCACCGACCTTGATACTATTCCGATGACGTCCAAAACCATGCCGTTGATGAAAAAGGCCCAGAGAGCGAATATTCCCATGCAGATTCATGTGCACATTGCCTATGCCGACATTTACCATTTCAAGGCAGCAATAGAGGCAGCCGGGGGAACAAATGACATCAAAAAGCTGATCAAGGGCATGGAAGATGTGACAACGGAATACTCTCTGGGGAAGATGAAATATGAAACCAAAAAAGTAAAACCATTCTATCACTCCCGGATGAGGGTTGATCCGAATAACCCCTGGAAAACTTACCCCGGATACTATTATCAGCTCCTCGTTCAGTTCCAGGAGGGTGGAAAGATAGCATATCTTTGGGAATCATGTGCAGAAAATGAGAAGGCAATGAGTAAATTTCTCCATCCAGAACTATACAGAACCCCGGCACAGTTAAGGAAAATAGCAGCAGGAGAACTTCCGCCTGCTAAAATTGCCGCTACGAAAGATGTGAAGAAGGCCGCGCCTAAAGCAGCGCCCAAGAAAGAGAAGGCTAAATAGGCAACTCCGGCAGCAAAATAAGTTTATAACAACTTTAACTACTGTAAAGAAAGGACAGGGAGGACCTGTCCTTTCTTTTTTATCCTCAGCAGGCAATACTTATACCGAGCATAACTTGCTTTTCGACTTATAACACCTCCAGTTCCTCCCTAATTTCCCGAACCTTGCCACTCAAAATTTCCACTTCTCCACTGCATTCTCATTTTTCAGAAAATAAGTAATGTGGAAATAAGTAATTGACAGACAAAACGAACTTCCCTATATTTCACCTGCCAGAAAAAGCTTATTCAATAAAACCAGTTCAAGGAAATAGATGTTCCCTTCCGGAGGCGGCATGGAGAAAGCGGTTGTTCCTCGGCAACATACCACTGCTTTTTGTGCGAAGTCTGCTCAAGTAATTATTTATCCCGCCGCTGCGGACAGTGTTGACCTGCCTGATTTATCATTCAGCAAAAACAGGGAGGAAAATGTTTTTGTCCTCACTACCCCGCGCGAACAGCAGCTCATTTTCCAAAAAAATGCAAACATCGCCGAAAGGGCGATTGTTCTTGACGATTTGCGGCTGAAAAAACTGCTTTCTCCGCTATGGCCCTTGATGGAGAATTTAAATATTACCTTCAATATTGTCGGCCGGCGGGCGGCGCTTCTGAAAATCGTGTCAGACAATAAGAACGTTATAGTTGAGGCCCATTGGAATTTGTTCGTTCCTTACTTTGACCAGATCAAAATACTCCCCATCGTTCATCCCGAGATACTGGATATTTTTGCCAAAGCGGTCTTTCACTATGCGGCCATCATCATGACGCATCCGGAGGCAACGAAGAACGACTTGCGGAGACTCATTATCGAGGGGTACAGGGCCCAGCCTGAACTTTTGTTGGCCTCCATGGACATTTTCAATAAGCCGGGTATTTATCATATCCGCCCGACAAAAAATTGGCTGGGCAGGATTTCGGCAGCCAATGATGTTTATCGACTGCAGATTGATGTTTCGGCAGCTTTGGCCAATCCCCTCGTCAACCCTGAATTTTTGGAAAACGTGACAAGCTTTATACACAAGGTGGTGAAGAATTATGCTTTCCGCTATGTCGATTATCTATGGACACAACGCTACGGAATTTCCTGCAACAGCAAATCCATTAAGGGGATGGTGTCGTTTGAAGGGGATGAAATTATCATTGATGTTCTTCCTCTAATCGAAGTCCAAGACTGGAAGCCGACTGTTTATCTCAACCTGGGATATGCGATCATGCTTGCCACCCTCCGGTACTCGGGAAAAGAGCATAAAGAAGAAAACATCCATTTGGCGGCAATGAAGACCTGGAATCGTTATTTGAGCTTTGAAGAATCTGCCGAAAAGCAAAGTGTGCGAGAGCTTTACAGTTTGTACTACTGCACTGAAGAGGAGCAGTGCTGCGGTCTGCTGGAGTGCATGATTGGGCAAAAAAGTCCGGAATTAATTGATGATTTTATCATGCTGATTGGTTATTCCTCCAAAGAAACATTTTTGGAAAGGTTTAATGTTTTAAAAGAGTCCCGTTACGAGAAGAGAACCGGAGTTCATTTTGAACAAGTTTTGGGAACAGTCCGCAATATGAACACCTCTTTGATGAGAAATAACATAAATTACAGCAAACTGATCGAAGTTTTACGCAACGACAACATCGATCATCTGCAGTTGACGGAATTTTTACGAACAGGCCGCCTGGGCGACAGACATGTCGTGGATGTGAGCGAGTGGCTTTTGTTGAGGACGCTTTTGTATGACGTGATTAATGCCCCCAAGGTATTTAGAAATGATTACAAAATGCTTCTGAAAGTTCTGACCAAAGTAAACAAAAGTCTGATTGTTTATATCTGGACATTGGGCATTAATGATGATCCCCGCTATGAAATGGTCAGTTCTTATATCGCAAAACTGATGAATGACATTTTTGTCTTTAATCGTGTGAAGATATATGAAATTGTTGCCGATCCTGTAGAATGCCTGGAAGCGGAGGCTGTGACTGGATACTTGTTGAATTGGGCGGCTCTCCAGCCTGAAGAAAGGCGGTCGATAGTTAAAGAGATCGTGTCGATACTGCCCCGGAACTGGGTTGAACATTTAAGCGTTCAGACACCCGACGATGTCGATGAATTGATCCGTGTCTTGACAGTGCGGGGAAGCGGTATCATTGGTTTTTATCTGCATCAGGCCTACCGTTGGGGAAGTACGAACGATCCGCTCACCGCAAGAATTCGTTCCAACTTTGCCGCGCTGCTCAAACATGCTCAGGGCGCTATCCTTCCATCCAAAAGGGTCATGGGAGGAGCAATGCTTCTTTTGCTGCTGGCGCAGATAATTTCCGATGAGCGCGACGGTTTTGCCGGAAATATTACAATCACCGAAGAAGAAAGGAATGCCGTTCGTGACCTGATCAAACAATGTATTGGCTGGGGCCAGATGCATTTTGTCATAATGATAGCCGGTATTGCTGCCGGATATATGGGAAGCATTGATGGATGGATCCTGCAGCAGTTTGATTCATTGCTGGGGCGTTATGATGCCGGTGACCGCGTGGTTTTGCGCAGTGTTGTGCAGTTTGATGTTGACAATCTGATTGAGCGCGCTCTGATTTCCTTCAAGGATGGAGAAGAGAAAGCGTTATTGAACAAAATCCAATGTCTCCGTTTCGGAGTTGATCCAGTGGTCAGCGATCAGGCGAACAAGTTTCTCCGGGCAATGGCCTCCCGGTGCGGTATTAGTTCGCCGGAAGCGGCTCTGAAGCAAAGAAACATCCGTGAACTTGTTTTGTCGTCAGTCCAGCATCTGAAAGCTCAGGCTCTGTCTATGAGAAATGGGCGGGGATGGACCAGGCAAAACAATCGAATGAAAGTAGATAAAAGACAATAAATAATCATTCCGCAGCTTAAATAAGGATGACGAGGAGGGATGGAGATGAGAAACTTGAAGAGGGTTGTTTTTTTTCCTGTATTCATGGCGATAATCTTTTTTTCATGGATGCCGGCAACAGCTCAATACGAGACAATTCGCGGCATAGAATTAAATGATGGTACGGTTATCTCCGGCAGGATTATTAAAATGAGTAATTCTGAAGTAACCGTCGAGGCAAAAGACGGGAAAACATCCACCTATAAATTTGATGATGTGAAATCAATTATCAAAGAAGGACAGGATGAAACGGTGCCGGCAGCGGCCAAGGCAATTCCAGAGGGCCAACCCGAAAAAACGACACCGTCAATTGTGCCTAAATCTCATCATGCCTGGACAATCGGGCCGGAAATATCTGCAATTGAATATAAAGAACCTGATGTGATGAAAGAAAAAGGGATGATGTCCGGTATCGCTGCCGCCTATACTTATTCTGATAAAGTAATGCTGAAAGCTGATGCTAAGCTCAGTTATGGACAGGTCGATTATTCCAATTCGGGCACCATCGACAATATCGATGATTATATGATGGAAATTCGGGGAGTCGGGGGTTACAATTTTAAATTGACCGAAACAATGATGATCACGCCCTTTTTCGGTTTTGGATTCCGTTATTTACGGGATGAACTGAATGGTCGAATATCATCAACCGGAGCAAAGGGTTATTTGAGAGAAACCAATTATGTTTATAGTCCTATCGGCGTAACGGTCCTCAACAATTTTAATAACAGCTGGGTGCTCGGTTTAACCGTTGAATTCGATTTTTTCTGGAGAGGCAGACAAAAGAGTCGTCTGAGTGATGTGGACCCTGCCTATAGTAATCTGGAGAACAATCAGGATGGTGGTTATGGGCTAAGAGGATCTTTGCTGATCAAGAAAATTGTCGGCAGAATGAGTTATTCCTTGGAACCGTTCATAAAATATTGGAATATAGATAAATCGGACATCCAGAATATAACGTATAACGGAGCTCTCTGGGGTTCTGGATGGGAACCCCAGAATAATTCCACCGAGGTAGGGCTTAAATTCAGCGTAGGATTTTAATCCAGCTTGTACCCACACCTTTCAGGAAGGATTGTTTGCTGTGTACATCTATAATGTCTCAAGTAGCGGGCAGTTGTCAAAATTGAGGATTTCCATTCGAATTAAGGTATAGACATTGTTAATGCGCCAAGGAGAGATGTGGCCCCTTGCCTGTCTTAGCGATATTCCTCCGGCATTGGTATCAAGTGATATTTTTTGATGATTCGTCTTCTTCGATAGCATAAAAATTATCAATAAGCACAAGAAGACGAATTTTCACTTTGATAATTCAATTAGTGAAAGAGCTTATTAAAATACTTTAAGCCCGCCTATATAAGTTCCCATGACCCTGGGATAATCTTGGGTAAACTTTTCAGCAGGTATAGAATATAAATCTTTTTCATAAACGACAATGTCCGCCTTG
>PHBK01000053.1 GCA_002840565.1 Deltaproteobacteria bacterium HGW-Deltaproteobacteria-12
ATGGCGAAATAACTGCCATCCCTTTGATTCCAGAATGGAACAAACAGGATTTCCGGAACGCCGTCCAGATTCTTTTTTTCCAGAAATGAATCATAGATGGTTTCCAGGTTTTTACTGTTTTCCAGTGAAACCAGGATCGTTTCGGGTTTCAGCGGGCGTGTGCTTCCCGGTTCCACCGGCAGATGAATCATGGTGCCCGGGAGCATGAAATCTCTGTTTTTTATCTGTGGGTTTGCCTCAAGAAACTTTTGTGTAATCTCTTGTCCGTTGTTCCCATAAACGGTCCCGAGAACCTGCCAGACGGTCATTCCTTTTTTTATTGAAATGGTACCGAGATAGTCCGGTATTTTCTCATGCACTGCAGAAGCGTTCGCTGCTTCAGGAATGGTTTCTGTCTGTCTGAAAAATTGACTGACGGCGGGCGACGCGGGCACTTGAGTATTATCCGTTTGCACATTCGTTTTATAGCTTTCTGACTGCACCGGAGCTATCGTTGCAGATTCGTTTGGGACGCCTATTCCGGACAGAACAGCCCGGTGTTTCGTTTGACCGACGTTATCCGGCCTCCCGGTCCAGTATTGCACAACAAAAAATACCACAACGGCCAGCGTTAAAAGACCTAACGCCGCCCAGGAGATCCGTCGGAGTCCACGAACAGCCGGACTTCCCGAGCAGCTTCTCACCAGGAACCAGCCTGCGCTTCTTTTCCCGCGGATCATCATCATGATTAAAACCTGGTGACAAAGAGAAACGACTTTACGGGGATAACCCCGTGTGGCCAAATAAACGGCAACCATTCCGCCCATGGTGAAAAGCGGACGGCGATCAGGTTCAATGCTGGCAAGGGAGATGCGATACTCAATCATTGCTTTTGTCTGCATGAAAGAAAGCGGCTTTAAATGATACAGGTAGTTGACGCGATCCAGGAGATTCGCCCGCGCAGCGAGATTTTTACGCAATTCCGGCTGGGCAAAAATAACAATCTGCAGGAGTTTGAAACTGTTGGTTTCGTAATTTAAAAATTCCCGGAGGATTTCCAGACAGTCATCCGGAATCTTTTGACCTTCGTCAATGACCAGGACGATATTTTTCTGTTCCTGCACCCCCTGTTCGAAAAGAAAGTTTTTGATT
>PHBK01000054.1 GCA_002840565.1 Deltaproteobacteria bacterium HGW-Deltaproteobacteria-12
CGAACCGTAACTTGCCTGATAAAAGCGGAACCCTTCAAAATCGACAGGATGGTTCACCAAAAGCTTGACCGACCGGACCTCCCCGTCCTTATTGATAAATGTCAAGTCGGACTGAAAAAGTTTGGGAGCACCGTTTTTATATCGTTCTATTGTAAATTTGTCGCATCGCACCGAAAAAGGAAGGGGCATGGTCGAGTTGCCATTGCGCAGGCTGATACCGCTGACCGTCTCACCTTCAAGCATTTTGACAGATCCCTCGATCCCAAAAAAGGAACCGATGACTGCGCCGCATATCAACCCCAGAACGCTCAGATGAACCATGTAAACGCCAAGATGAGCAAAGCGCCCTTTCTGCGCGCAGAGATACAAGCTGCCTGCTTCATCGGCCTGCTTAATAGAATAATACTTTTTTTTCAGCAAACTGACGGCCGCATCCGCCGCTTTTTTTACATCCGATTCTGTATAAAAAAGGTTTTCTTCCGAAAGATCCTTGAAGGCATCCGAATCACGCGGAACAGGACTTGAACGGAAACGGTTCCATGCCGCCGGAAACCGATCCAGCGAACAGATCAGCAGATTAACGGCCAACAGACCCATCAAAATAAAAAACCAGACAGAGTGGTACAGATCAAAAACCTGTATTTTCTGAAGGAATGAAAAAAGACCGGGCGGTATCCGTCCCGCAAGTTGCACTGCGGCTTCCCGTTGGGGAAACAGCGTTCCGATCATGACAAAGAAAGCAATGACCAGCAGGAGAACAATGGCCAGTCGAACGGATGCAAAGAAAAACCAGATGCCGGATTTTTTTTTGCTCAAAAGATTTTCTCCTGAAATCGATGTAAAAGCAATATGGAAAAACATTTATCATGATGTTTTCCGCAATGCAATTCTCGATTGACGCATTAGTGTAAAAACACTCTCCAGGGGAATGCATGAAGCGCGGCATGTCATTTACATGCGGCCTCTGCATGCAAAAAAAGAGCTCATCAACTACCGCAGAATATAGAGCCCTTGATATTACACAACCGGATTTTTTCAGCTTGAACGATTTTGCTAAGTTCCCAGGTAAGCTTTTTTCACTTTTTCGTTATGAATCAGGTCTTTGCTCAAACCGTCCAGCAC
>PHBK01000055.1 GCA_002840565.1 Deltaproteobacteria bacterium HGW-Deltaproteobacteria-12
TGCCGGCGACTGGGTCTAAGCCAAAATTCTGTAAGCAATAATATGAGAAGCTGATTGACAAGTACCGTTTTTCAAATAGAATGGAAGCAGGATTCAACTGACAGAAGAAATGATTGAGCAGCTCAGAAAGGAATATTTACAGATTCTGCAAAATGTAATGAGAGAGGGAATAATTCCATTACAAAACAAGCCATAAGAATCATTGCAACTCTTTCCGTTTTACTTCTCATCCAGCCTGGCTGTACCATGGTTCGAACTAGTCAGGAAATGGGCCAGGCGACTCCGGTCATCAAGGAAGAACTCGTTAAAACTACCCAAAGCTGGGATGGGAAGGTTTTGCCAGCATACCCGCAAGGTCAGCCTGAGATCACTATTCTGCGGATTAACATTCTCGCCGGAGCCCGGCTCGAAACCCACCACCATCCGGTGATCAATGCCGGGGTGCTGACACGCGGGCAACTTACGGTTGTCACGATGGACGGCAAAACGCTTTACCTCAAAGCAGGAGATCCGATCGTCGAGGTGGTGAACACGGTACATTATGGCATTAATCACGGAAGCGCTCCTGCAGAGATTATCGTCTTTTATACTGGAATCATTGGCAGCCCGATAACCATTACCGATGAGCGATAATTTCCATTTGTCTATCTGGTCACCCGAGCAGAACACTATCTGGCATTTCCCCAAAAATGGATAAATTGCTTCCTGCAAGTCAGTAAAATTGCCATCTCCTTTGATATTCACTCTTTCAACCTGTAATAGTCTCGATTCTAACTTAAATATTGGATCGGTTTTCTGGGGGGCAGGTCACAGTATGTATGCGGCGGTTGTAATATTATCACTGATCCATATAAAACTTTCAGTCGGTGCAAAGTGGCGTAAAATCGCGCTGACACTTGAAAGAAAAATTGTTGAAAGTTATTGGATATATGGGTATGGCATGAAACAAGTAAATTATGGAGGACGTATTCACCATAATGATTCTGATATGGGGAATATCAGTTTAAAAATATCCTGAGTTCAAGAAAAGAGGTTGACGTGAATAATCAATCATTTACAGCATCCCGGGGTAAGCATGTTACACCCGCGAA
>PHBK01000056.1 GCA_002840565.1 Deltaproteobacteria bacterium HGW-Deltaproteobacteria-12
CGCGGATATTTGGAAAAATCTTCTTTGGGGCCGAACTGGGTGGGATTCACATAGATGCTGACGACAACGCAATCAGCCTGTTTACGGGCCTCTTTCATTAATGAAAGATGGCCTTCATGAAAATAGCCCATCGTCGGAACAAACGATATTTTCTTACCGGCAAGCCTTAAGCTTTCGCAGTAAGACTGCATTTCCCTGATGGACTCTACGATTCTGATTTTACCCATTAAAAAAGCCTCTCGACGCAAGACGAGAGGCTTTTGCTCTTTTTTTAAGTTTCCTTTCGTCCCAGTCCTTTCGGATCCAAGCGTTATTCCCTATACCAAGAACACCATCCTTTGTCAAGATATTTGGTGATGGGCCTTATGGCTTAACCCTGCTGTCCCGCCAGTAAAGCAAGTTGCTTCTGCCCCCTGTTTGGGGTTTTGCAAGGTCATAAGGCGTTGTCCCTATATACACGTTTCCTTTTCCTGTAGTATCATCAATGGAAAACTGCGCGTTGGCTGGAGGACCGGACGGAAGGGCAATATGATCCGCTCCGCCTGAAAATTGCCCGGCCCCCGAGGTATAGCCTAAGCCCCATAACGCATTATCACCCTGTTTCTCGCATAAATTTGTCGAATTGGACGGTGCATATGTCGTGAAGTAAAGAACTCCATAAGCAACAAATGGATCACCTAAAATTTTTACTCCCATGCTGGTCATGACTTCGTACCAGCCATGCTTGGTAGCTGTGTCTGTGTTGACATCGAAATGCTTGCTGGGGTCCGTACTGTCGCTGTCTATGGCTTTTAAGTCGCTCGCTTCCCAAGTTCCGGTTCGTGCTGTGTCAATCACGGCATAAATTCTTTCCTGGGCATTGGCAGCCGTCGGATCGGTGGCATCCCCGGTACCGAAATAGACCCATATATTCCCCAAGGGGTCCCTGCTCACAGCAGGTTTTGTAAAGACAGGCCGGACATTGCCAAACGAATTAAACAGACGGTCCCCTGACCAGCTGGCCTGGGTACATGTTGTCTCCGACTTCAAACAGAATTTAAACCGCCAGATATTACCGCC
>PHBK01000057.1 GCA_002840565.1 Deltaproteobacteria bacterium HGW-Deltaproteobacteria-12
ACACCGGCTTCCAGTAACAGTTTCATTGAAATTGCTGACATATTTTTTCTCCTTTGTTTTTTTCCGCCACCCCCGTCATTTTGAACGGCACACTTAATTTCTAAGCAACATGCCGTCAATCAGAGGATGTGTGAAATTTTGCGGCAATTACCATAAATAATCGAATTGTTCAAGCTCAAATAACATTTTCGGCAATAAAATTAATATATTTTATTCTTTTCTCATGTTGAATAATCAGCATTGATTTTGACGTATTCATATGAAAGATCAGATGTATAAACCGAATAGGACTTATCACCGCCTCCCAGACCAACACGGACCTCGATTCTGCTGCCTTGAAAGATTTCCTTCAATTTAGAAAGAGCAATATTGGCAGGAGCGTCTTGTGAAAATACGGTCATATTCCCGATGGATAAACTTATTTTTTCTTTTTCCAGCGGTATTCCTGAAGAACCGATGGCGGCAATAATTCTGCCCCAGTTGGGATCTTCACCAAAAAAAGCGGTTTTAACCAGATTGGAATTGGCAACCGCATAAGCCACACGCCTCGCATCTGATTTTGACTTCGCGCCTTCAACGATAACGGTTATAAACTTTGTGGCACCTTCGCCGTCTTTAACCACGGCGGAAGACAGTTCGACCAGGACATCCGTCAGCATCTCCCGGAATCTCTGAAGCCTGGCCTGCGCTCTCTCCAGCGGATTGTTTCCGGCCAGCCCATTGGCCAGTATGATAGCTGTATCATTGGTGCTCATACAGCCATCGACACTGATGGCGTTAAATGTGGAATCAATCACCTGATGAAATACGGTATTGAGGGCTTTGGCGTCGATTAACGCATCCGTCATCACATAAGTGAGCAACGTGGCCATGTTCGGTTCAATCATGCCGGCGCCCTTGGCAATCCCGCAAATGGTGATATCCTTCGCACCGACAATGCCTTTACGGATGGCTATTTTGGGATATTTATCCGTTGTCATCATGGCGGCTTCGGCATCTTCGATACCAAACTCATGGAGTCCCTTGACCAGTTTACCGATACCTGTTTCGA
>PHBK01000058.1 GCA_002840565.1 Deltaproteobacteria bacterium HGW-Deltaproteobacteria-12
TTCCTGATTAATCCCGGATGAATTTGCCAACGATTGCTCCCTGTCACTCTAAGTAACGATTGTTGGTGAACCTCCCCCACATGAACAAACATGCCCTTAATGAACACACATTCTCTGTTCAAAGTATTCGGGAGATTAATAATTCAATGACCAGTCCGTGCCTTCTTTATTGTTGGTTACAAAGATTATTCAACTGTTCATTAAAAAAGCAAAAATTATTTTTCCCGGTTTTCTTAATTTTGTACATGGCATCGTCAGCCTTTTTGATCAGCTGTTCCATATCCTGAGCATCATTAGGACAAAGCGCAATCCCGATACTTGAACCGACAATTGCCCGTCCTCCATTGTAATCAATGGGCAGGGACACGGCGCCGATGACTTTCCGGGCAATCTGTACGGCATTCTCAGGAACGTGAATTCCGTTCGCAATGATCAGAAACTCATCTCCCCCGATGCGGGCAACCGTATCGCTTGCGCGAACGCAGGAAATCAGACGGTTTGCCACCTGCTTCAATACATAATCCCCCGCATCATGGCCCAGGGTGTCATTCACCTCTTTGAAACCGTCAAGATCGATAAACATCACGACCAACATCATTCTATTCCGCTGAGCCAGGCTAATGGTCATTTTCAAACGGTCCTTGGCCAGTCTCATCGTAGGCAGATCTGTTAATACATCATGTGTTGCAAGATGTTTGATCTGTTCTTCTATCCGCTTGCGTTCGGTTACATCTCGCCCAATCCCCCGAAAGCCGATGATCTCTCCCTGTCGGTTTGTCAAGGGGAAGCCTGTCATTTCTGCAAATCCACGTGTTCCGTCCTTGCGGAGAAGCTGGTAAAGGATGCCTGTTTCAGGCTTACCTGTCATGTAAATCCTACCAAAAGCCTCATACACTTTTTCCAATTCTTCTTTGACCATTTGATCCCGGAAGCTTGCTCCGAGCAGTTCCTCTCTGGAAAATCCCAAATGACGGCAGACGGCATCATTCACGAAAGTATAATTACCGGCCACATCTACCTCAAAATATGCATCCTCCATTTCCTCGAGT
>PHBK01000059.1 GCA_002840565.1 Deltaproteobacteria bacterium HGW-Deltaproteobacteria-12
ACAAAAATCTCTAAATCGTTCCGGCAGACACAAATCAGCACCGCGGCCATCCGTCCCTGGGATCCGGGTGATTCATCCGAAAGCAACGACAGCATTGTCGTCACCAATAACTGGGATGAAATCCGCAGGTGCATGTGGAATTACGTGGGGATCGTCCGCTCAGACAAACGCCTGGAACGGGCTGAGCGCAGAATAGACATGATCCAGAGAGAAATCCACGAATATTACTGGAATTACAAAGTAACCAAAGACCTGATCGAACTGCGGAACATTACAACAGTGGGCAAACTGATCGTACAGAGCGCTCGCGCCCGGAAAGAAAGCCGCGGTCTTCATTACACAATGGATTATCCGGATACGCTGGATTTGTTTCTGAAAGACACGATTCTCGTAAAACAGTAATTCAAAAAAGAGACCGGCAACGTCATCACAAGCCGGTCTTTGAAGAGAAATCAGGCTCTTCTTTATTTTCCGAAAACACGGTTAAAAATAAAATCCAGGTTTTTTAGGAAATTATTGACATTGAAAATGCCGTCAAGGTCTTTTTCATTCAGATGTTTTTTAACGATTTCATCCTGTGCTAGAAGGGCTTTAAATTCAATCCCTTCGAGCCATGATTTCATGGCGCTTTTCTGAACGATGGCATATGCGTCTTCCCGCGTTGTTCCCTTTTCAATGAGCGAGAGCAAAACCATTTGCGAAAAAATCACACCGTGCGTCATGTTCAAATTGGCCAGCATGCGTTCCGGGTAAACGACCAGTTTATCCATCATCCCGGTAAAACGCCCCAGCATGAAATCCAGAACAATCGTGGCATCCGGCCCGATCACTCTTTCCACCGAAGAGTGGCTGATATCGCGCTCGTGCCACAGGGCAACATCTTCGAGCGCCGCAACGGCGTATGAACGAACCAGCCTGGCTAAACCGGAAATGTTTTCCGAGAGCACGGGATTGCGTTTGTGCGGCATCGCCGACGAACCCTTCTGCCCCGGTGAAAAATATTCCTCCGCCTCCCGGACTTCGGTTCTTTGCAACAGGCGG
>PHBK01000060.1 GCA_002840565.1 Deltaproteobacteria bacterium HGW-Deltaproteobacteria-12
TTTTTCATTAAAAGTCCTCCTTATCCCGAAGTTACGGAGTCATTTTGCCGAGTTCCTTAACAAGGGTTTTCTCGCGCGTCTTAGTATTCTCTACCCACCCACCTGTGTCGGTTTACGGTACGGGTAGTTAGTAAATTAACCCTAGAAGCTTTTCTTGAAAGTTTGACGTCATCATCCTTTACCTACCGGATCTCATCCTTATAGTGCGCGGATTTGCCTACGCACAAGACTCGATCCCTTGTCCCCAATCCACTAAGGGGCGGATGTTAGCCTGCTTTGTCACTCCATCAGTCTACTAACTAGTGCAGGAATCTCTACCTGCTATCCATCGGCTACGCCTCTCGGCCTCACCTTAGGCCCCGACTTACCCAGGGCGGACGAACCTTCCCCTGGAAACCTTGGGTTTTCGACGGATAGGATTCTCACCTATCTTTTCGTTACTTACACCGGCATTCTCACTTCTAAGCGCTCCAGTAGTCCTCCCGGTCTACCTTCACCGCCCTTAGAACGCTCCCCTACCACTGACAATTAATTGTCAATCCGCAGATTCGGTATAATGCTTAGCCCCGGTACATTTTCGGCGCAGAGTCACTCGACTAGTGAGCTTTTACGCACTCTTTAAAGGATGGCTGCTTCTAAGCCAACCTCCTAGTTGTCTGTGCATCTTCACTTCCTTTTCCACTTAGCATTAATTTTGGGACCTTATCTGGCGGTCTGGGCTGTTTCCCTTTTGACCATGAACCTTATCACCCACAGTCTGACTGCTAACTATATTTTATGACATTCGGAGTTTGATTGGGCTCAGTACCCCGAGGTGGGGCCATCACACATTCAGTGCTCTACCTTCATAAACCTCTATACGTTAACGCTAGCCCTAAAGCTATTTCGGGGAGAACCAGCTATCTCTTGGTTCGATTGGAATTTCACCCCTAGCCACAAGTCATCCAAACACTTTTTAACGTGTCCTGGTTCGGTCCTCCATTTGGTCTTACCCAAACTTCAACCTGCTCATGGCTAGCTCACCAAGTTTCGGGTCTACAG
>PHBK01000040.1 GCA_002840565.1 Deltaproteobacteria bacterium HGW-Deltaproteobacteria-12
GAGGCCGTCACTTTGCCCGATAATATTTTCATAGCGATTTCTCAATTTGCTCTCTTGGCGGAAATAAACATTCTCCGCCTCCAGTTGGTCTTTCATGGTCGCAATTTCCGAAAGAGCTGCCCTAAGTTCGCCCGTCCGCTCATCCACCTTTTCTTCAAGCCCGTCATGGGCTTTTTGCAGCGCCCCTTCCACCTGCTTTATCCTGCTGATGTCCAGATTGATTCCCGCCCAATAGATAATTTTGCCATCATCATTCCTTACCGGAACACCGCGGGCCAGAATGGGATGCCAATGACCGTCAACGCCACGGTAACGATGCTCGACATCCCAAACACCCTCAGTGCGTACGCACTCCTTCCACAGCGCGAGGGTGTGTTCAAGATCGTCGGGATGCAGGACATCACCCCAGCCGAAATTGGAACACTGCTTCTGAGTTAAGCCTACTAGTCGGAGAAAAGAGTTACTGGAGTAAATATTCCGGCCGTCTGGCTCACAGACCCAAATGCCATAGTTAATGGATTCGCCGATGGCGCGGTAAAGCCTCTCGCTGTCGCGCAGCGCCTGTTCCGCCTGTTTGCGCTTGGTGATTTCCTGCAGATAGATGCGCGCTACTTTCAGATTGCAAGGCACAATAATGCTTTCGATGAAGGTCCGACCGTTTATTTCCACCTCGCGGAGTTCATATCGCCCGTCGTTTTTCTGTTCCATTTCTTTGATTGTTTTGGTCAGATCAGGCGGGAGCAGCAAGCGGACATCATCGTCGGGAATTTTTAACTTTTTTAACATCTTTGTGGTTGCACCGTTGCAATAAATGATCTGACCCTTAAGATCCGTCTCCATGACCGGATTCGGATTGAGCTCGGGGAATGAAGCAAGATGCTCAATCCTGTCCTCCGCCTTTTTTTGCTCGGTGATGTCCATGATCGTGGTATGAATATTCCCGGCTTTGCCCTCGATATTTTGCCAGGCGATGCTATGGAGCTGCGCAGGGAATATCGAGCCGTCTTTTCTCTGCAGTCGAATCTCACAGGGTGGGGTGCCCTGTTGCTGAAAAATATCTTTGCGGTGCTTTGCAAAAATCTCCCTCTCCTCCGCTGCCGCAATAAAGTTGGTAAATGGTTTCTTAAGGATTAATTTTCTCTCGGTCCCCAGCAGTTTTGCACCGGTCAGATTTACTTCGAGGATCAGTCCCTGTGGATCAAAAGTGAAATAGCCGACGGGGGCAAAATCATACAGATCCAGGTATTTGTTGCGCGATAATTCCAGCTCTTCCTGGGTTCGTTGAAGCTCTGCATTTTGCATTTCCAGCTCGATCTGGTGAACTTCCAGTTCATGGACCAGCCGCTTGGCGTCTTTCTCGGAACGCGGCGTTTGCAAATCCGTCTTTTTCTCATCCAACCGGTCTTCGGCACGACGCCGCAGTTGGGAGGCTGCTGTTGATTTGCTCTTGTCTTTGGTGGAGACCATAATTGTCCCTTTAATTTCGGCTACTAGACTGAAGGCTGAAGGCTATTAGGAAAGAGCAAATCCGGGAGAAATTCTTCATCTTTCAGCCTTTAGCCATCAGCCATCAGCCATCAGTCTTCAGCCTTTGTCCTTTAACCTTCAGCCTTTTTTCTTTGTCCTTTTCCTTTGTCCTTCAACCTTGATCCTTGATCCTTCAGTCTTCAGTCTTTCAATCTCTTCCCTCAACTCGGCCTCCAGCGTCTTGGCCGCCGTGATGTTGGAAAAGGTAATGACCACGCCGCCGATGATATCCTCCGTGGTGCGGTAGGGCATGATGCGCACGGAAAACCAGCGCCCATCGGCAGTGGTAATCTGCTTTTCCGAAAAGACCAGCGTCCGCAACACTTCCCGTGCCTCTTCGGTCATTGCGGGATAGAGCAGGTCGCTGGTGATGTCGGAGAGCGGCCGTCCCACGTCGCCTGGAATCAGCTTGAAGAGTTTGTCCGCCCCGGTGGTGAAACGCCGGATATGGAGGTCATTATCCAGAAACACGGTCACGATTTGAGTGCTGTTAAGCAGATTTTTCATGTCGTTGTTAATCCAGGACATCTCATCCATTTTGGATTGCTGTTCGGCGTTGACCGTTTGCAGCTCCTCGTTCATGGATTGCATCTCTTCCCGGGAGGTGGTCAGTTCTTCATTGGTCGATTGCAACTCCTCGTTAGTGGACTGCAACTCCTCGTTGGCTGATTTGAGTTCTTCCTGCGAGGATTGCATCTCCTCGCGGGTTGTCTGAAGTTCTTCGCGCAGATGTCTCACTGCCTGTTCCAGTTCCGAAGCCCGTGCATGGCCTGCGGGCTGAGTCTTTACGCCGGTCTTCACTTTCTTTTCCGAAGGCGCCGCCACATCGGTAAAGACAATCATGACCATCCCCTTGAGCGCCTCCGGCTCTTCGATGGCCGAGACGGTGACATCGACCGTATGCGCGCCGCCGCTTTCACCGACCGTAAGACCGCGGACAGTAACCGCGCTTTTTTGCCGCAGGGCCTTCTGAAAGGCATTGCCGAGATCAAAACGAAGGCCTTCACGGGCCATGGCGAAAATGTTCCAGTTGGCCTTGCCGGCGGCCGGTTCCAGATACCTGCCCGTCCGACCGCTGATATAAACAATATCCCCCTTGTTGTTGACCAGTACGGCAGGGGGGGAAAAGCGCTGCAGGAGCAGCTGGTCGGCGAATGACTGGAGATTGTTTGGAGGTTTCAACATTTTTAACTCCTTGGGAACTCCCGGTAGGGTGTGCACAAAAAAGGCCGGAAATACCGCCGGCTCGGTCGTGAGGACCGATTCGAGCCTGCGGAAAAGACGCGACTTAATGTCGAGCGGCAAGAAGAGATCGTTGAATGTGCTGATGGTCTCCGAATTGCCCAGAAACAAAACACCGCCCGGATTCAGGGTGTAGTGAAAGAGCGGCAGGAGCTTTTTCTGAAGTTCCGGCGTCAGATAGATTAAAAGGTTGCGGCAGACCAGAATGTCCAGCTTGGTAAACGGCGGGTCCATGATAACGTTCTGTGTGGCGAAGGTCACCATTCCCCGGATCTCCTTGGTGATCCGGTAGCCTCCGTCCTCTTTGATAAAGAATTGCTTCAGGCGCTCGCCTGATACGTCCGCGGCGATGTTGGCCGGGTAGAATCCCTGCCTGGCTTTGTCAATCGTTTCCCGGTCCAGATCGGTGGCAAAGATATGCAGGGTAAAATTTTTCGCTGGTTTGACCTGTGCGACGGCCTCCTTGAAGACGATGGCCAGCGAATAAGCTTCCTCACCGGTTGAGCAGCCCGCCGACCAGGCTCTGAGCGACGGATGGGCCCCGCTGGTTTTAAGAAGCGCCGGAATGGCTTTTTGAAGCAGATAGTCCCATGGCGCTCCATCTCGGAAAAAGCTGGTCACACCGATTAAAAGTTCCTTGAAAAGGAGTTCCACTTCCTGCGGATTCTCCTGCAGATAGCGGACGTAAGCCGCGATCCGGTTGATCTGATGAATGCTCATGCGCCGCTCGATCCGGCGGTAAACGGTGTTTTTCTTGTACAGAGAAAAGTCGTGGCCGGTTTTACTCCTCAGCAGGATGAGGACTTTTTCCAGTGCGCTTTGATCCTTCTCTTCAAGGTGGGAATCCGTTCTGGCGATGACGAGTGCGTGCCTTAAGTAGTCGATAATCTTTCCGGGCAAATCCTCCGCCGGGGCGATGATGTCGGCAAGCCCGGCCCCAATAGCGCTTTTGGGCATACTGTCGAACTTGGCCGAGGCGGGGTCCTGCACCAGCGCCACGCCCATCTTTTCCTTGATGGAGCGCAGACCCATTGTGCCGTCCGAACCCATGCCGGACAGGATGACGCCGATGCTGCACTCCTGCCGGTCAGAGGCCAGCGAGCGCAAAAAAAAGTCGATCGGGAGGCGCAGGCCGCGGGGAGAGGTCGGTTCGAACAGATGCAGCACACCATGCAGAATAGACATGTCCTTGTTGGGGGGAATCACGTATACGCAGTTCGGTTTGATCCGCATGTGGTCTCTAACCTGAAAAACATCCATGGCCGTGGCGCGCCCGAGGAGTTCATGCATGATTCCCTTGTGTGTCGGGTCCAGATGCTGGACGATGACAAAGGCCATGCCGCTGCCTTCAGGCACATGCCGCAGGAATTGCTCCAGGGCCTCCAAGCCCCCGGCGGAGGCGCCGATGCCGACGATGGGGAAAAGAAAATCTTTTTGGGGTCGCGCCGGTGCGTCTTTGGGGAAAGACTTATCACTTTTACGATTGTTGCTCGGCGCCTTTGTTTGTTTTTGCATTAAATTAAGTATATCAAAGCTTCTTTAATATGCCAACCTCATTCTTATTTGTATTTATTGGTTATTTTTTTATTATGATCCACCGCATCTGGTCGAATGGACTTCCAACAGGTTATTCTTCCAGCGGGCCGGTTTTGTGATGCAGGCCGGTACTTTTCCCCAAATCAAAGCAATGCACTAACCCACAGGCTTTTAAGGCCTCTTCTACAAAGTTACAGCAATTGCGGGTAGCCGGATTATATTCGAATACTTTTGTTCGTTTCCCGGCTTTTAGGGCATTTTCAGGATTGTAACCTTCAGCATAGCTGCTCAGGCAATCCTTATACCATTGGGTTGTTTTCCTGGCAGATTTCTTGTCAAGGCAAATTGGCATTGTTGCATAAGGGGGTTCTTTATTATCCAATTTTTCTCGTTCGCTTTTATCGGTAAATTCGACAATATCAATTTGATCGCTGGTCATCCCTAACAAAGTCATTGCCGCCCCGCTCCGATGATAATCTTTCATGCCTGCTTTTCTTAAATCAGGCAAAGATTGCAACTCAATCTGATAAAATGAATGCGGATCTGTTTCAATGCGCAGGGCACAATGAGAAAAGACCCCGCCCCACATTTTATAAAGTTCCAGCGTAGGCGATTTAACCATTTTTGATAAATAGGATGCGGTGCCCTGTTTTTCCTTAAAAGATTCAATCATGGCATCAATTGATTCTTGATTTACTATAGAAAATCCACCTTTCGGAAGATATGAATCTTCAAAAAAAGAGTATAAACTATTCGCGGATACAATATTTTCCATATGAGTTTCGGCTCTACGGTTTTTTTGTCTTCCTTTTGCCGTTTTGTTGCTGGCGATTGGTTTCTGGTAATCATAGCCAATGGCCTTCATGCGTGAATTGTCGATACCATGCATCTGAGCAAGATATGCTTTTATATTAGCCGCACGCCGATAGGATAGTTTAATATTGAGCAGCTCTTTGCCGATACTGTCTGTATGGCCAATGATCAGCGCCGCTGATGAGGGGTATTTGTTCATAAAGTCGGCAATTCTCTTAATGTCATTGTAATACATCGGCTTTATGTTTGCTTTGCCGGTATCAAATTTTACATTCAGGGTTATGGAAACCTTTTCCGGCACAGTTTCCGCTGGGGAAACGGTTGTCTGTTCTATTGCCTTGCCGATTTCTTTTATGGGCTTTGCCTCCTTTTCAACTTCAACCGTCTGATATAGAGGAAGAGCAGCCGGTTTTTCAGCGATTAGTTGATCGGGCTTTGGGGCCGGCCGGCTGGAATTCAATTCCGGCTTAACGTCTGTGAAATTCGATGGGGTTATGGATTTTTGAGAAGCACAACTGACAAGCAACGCGCTCACCATCAAAAATGAAAACTTTATTAAGAAATTTCTGATCATACGAATGTAATAGCAAGGAGCCTGCCAATAGCAGCCATAGCACCAGAATATTGGATTGATCCTTTAATAACATGGCAATAGATTAACAAGAGAGAAAGACAGAAAAGTATAAAATGATTGGTTTAGCCTCAATATTTGGCGGCACCTCAAAATATTGAGGGATGCCTGGAGGGAAGGTAGACAGAATTTTCTGTTTATTTTGTTTTCGGACGGACTATCTCCAACTTATGCATCCTGGCTCGCAACGTACTCGAGTTGATGCCCAGGATCGCTGCGGCCCCTTTTTTCCCCTCGATGCGCCAGTTGGTCTCCGCAAGGATCTTAAAAATTTGGTTGCGCTCCGTATCTTCCAATGTCCTCACGGCAGATGAAAGTAAGGGGGATGAAATTTCCAGTTTATCTGTCAGTTGCAAAACCGGCCCGGAGCTCAGGATCACGGCCCGCTCAATGATGCTTTCCAGCTCCCGGACATTACCGGGCCACGGGTATTCCTGCAGCGCCTGCATCGTGGCACTAGGAATCAAATTGATCTTTTTGCCCATT
>PHBK01000061.1 GCA_002840565.1 Deltaproteobacteria bacterium HGW-Deltaproteobacteria-12
GTGAAGAATAGCAGCCGTTATGATTGTTGCGTCGCAAACCTCACCGACTGTCCATAATAGGTTGGCTACTTCAATCGGATGGTTGATGAAGGGCGAGGCTGCCGTGTCCTTTCTTCTCTGATGGCGATGCTTTTGTGCGGAAAAATAGAGTGCCTTTAACAAAAGGGCCAAATCGTCTTTCAAAGATACCTCCTTGAGGTGATCTTATATCACGTTTAGGGTTTGCCAGGGAGGAAATTGTCATGCAAATGGATGTTCCCGATGAATGTTTATCCTGGCTTTTAGGAATCCATTGAAAGAAAATAATGCTGCTGTCCTGTTTGAGATTATTGAGGATGTGTGATAATTGTTCTATTCAAGAAAGTCTGATCCCTCGGGAGGTGGACCATGTTTGATAATCTGTTTGCCGGGTTTCCCAAGTTAATCTTTGTTCTCCTGTTGGGGTTTGTAACGTTCTTGTTCGGTCAAATCCTGAAACCTTTTTTCTTTGCAATCTTCTGGGCGATTTTGCTGGCTGCGATTTTTTCACCCTTGTATAAGCGGTTGCAGTTGAGGTTTAAAAGTCCCAATCTCTGCGCGGGCCTTTCGCTGGCGGCCGTATTGATTACGCTGATCCTGCCGACAGGATTTATCCTTGCCCTGCTGGTCGGGGAGACTTTCGATCTTTATCAGTCCATTCATTCCAGCGGCGGTTCCTGGATGAATTCGATTAACGGAGTCTTCAATTCTTTGAGCAATCATCCGCTCCTGGCGCGTTTCAACCTGGATCAACAGTTTATCACTGATAAAACGGTTGATGTCCTGAAGGTTGCCGCAAACTTTCTTGTCAAGAATTTATCAGCTCTGACCGGAAACACGATTGTGTTTTTCGTCGAATTTGCCGTGATGCTTTACTGCCTGTTTTATTTTTTGCGCGATGGGAAAAAACTAATCGATACCGTCATTCATTATATGCCGGTTGATGAACAGCACATGAATACCTTTATTTCCGAGTTCCTTGTCACATCGAAGGCCACATTGA
>PHBK01000062.1 GCA_002840565.1 Deltaproteobacteria bacterium HGW-Deltaproteobacteria-12
TGCGCCCCAGATGTTATCATCCACTTCGTCCCACGGAACGTTCGGGTTCCTTCTGACGAGTTCTTTCATGACCTTGGTCACCAGGTCATCCGCCCGCGTGCCCCAGTAATGGCCGTCCTGCCTGGCCTTTCCGAACCATGTCCGCACGCCGTCAACAAAATACGCATCTCTCAAATCCATACATCCTCCTTCGTACTGGTGTTCTTTATTATTTTAACAGAGGATCACCACATATGGTGAGACCTCTTGCAACCTTATTTTTTTTACGGGTTAGAGCTAACATTACGAAATGAGTTTTGTCAATGAACTTCTGAATGGCATGAATTTTCAGACAAAACCTACTAAAAACTACCCATGGGATGTGGTCGTTGACGCCTGTTATTTTCGCTTACACGGCCCACGTGCGGATAACAAAGTTTGGCAGGCAACCATTACAGGTACTGTTAAAGTTACACTTTGTTTTCATGCATTTCGAGGAAATTCAAATCTTTTCATACTAATGAAATATAACATGGTAAATCACGTAAATCCATGAAAGGAAACCGTGGATGATTGCCCACAATACCGAATGATTGGTACTGTAGCTGATGGTGATGGCCAGTGCCGTCCCGAAAGAGATTCCTGTGGTTACGATATGTCCGTACATTGCAGCCTCCTTTAAAAGTCTGATTTTTCACAAGCCCCTGTTTCTTCAGGATTGAATCATCAGAATGATAACTTTATGCATGGCCGAAACTCCTCGTTAAAACATTACTTCCTCACTGCTTACTTATAGGAAATGTATTTCTGCAAGTCAATAGCGATATTGAAAAATCATCAGCCCTGGCACAAATGCGAGGGTTCAATCAGTAATAAATACGGTCCCTATCCGACAAGCTCAGGCATCGCCATTGACATTGATGATGAGGATCACTATATTGTTAACATGAGAGACTGCAGTGTTCGTATGGAGTCTGTTCTACTGGATGTTAACGAAAAGTAAATTTAAGGGTCTTTGTGGTGATTATCACCCCTTATAGA
>PHBK01000063.1 GCA_002840565.1 Deltaproteobacteria bacterium HGW-Deltaproteobacteria-12
CTGATAAACCCCTGCCGCGCATACAGCTCAGTCAGAAAGGCTCCATCATCGTTTTCTTTGTCCAAATGCAACACATCCAGCAGAAGGCCGTTGGAAGTATTCCGGTAAAAAAAGTTCAGTTCTTCCAAGTCCGCGGCTGTGCACTCTCCAAGCAACCACCCGTTCGGCAGGGGTTTGCGGGAGCATGTTGTCGGATAGTTCAGATAAGAGAAAAGGTCCATCGAACAGGCACGCTGGTTCTTAAAATGCCTGGCGAAACCGCCAAAAAAATGATCGGGAAAACGGTTTTCCGGTCGGAAATAGAACATCATATAGTCCATTCCAACGGTGGGCAACCGATAGAGACCATTGAAATAATGCATGATATTCTTCAGGACTTGCAGGCCCGTCCTCTTTTTGTCAAGCGGCCGGGCGGCAAGGTGATGGACCATCCAGGTCCGCCTGTAGGATCGGATCATGGAAGCGTGCCCGTATATCCGGCCGTTTCGCTGATAAGTTATCTGCGTGGTGATTTCCGGATTATCACGGTAAAGCCGTTGATACGTTTGCTTCATCAGCTGCCGGTTCACCTGGACAATATTATATTTTTGGGGGTAGATAAAACCGCTGTCAAAAAGAAATTCCCACAGATGATCCGCATCGACCTCATCGGCAACATGAGCACCGGGATCAATGATATTCATCACAATATGACTGAGCCGGTTATAGGCAACCACATCCATATCCAAAATGACAAAACCGTAGCAGATAAGATTCTTTTTCTCTACGCGACGATAGAGAACCTGTACTTTACACGGTATGGGTAAAGCGCCTGAAAAGTTCATCTTCAAATCCCGGATGATCATTCCCGGCATCAGAACATCTTCATCAGCTGAAAGCGCAATGGAAAAGCCCGAGGAGGAAAGGTTTTTAATATCCATTTGGATATTTTTAGAAATCAATGGATGTTCAAAGGTAATATTCGGCATAGGGCTGACCGAAACACGGGGACTACGCCATTTTTTCTTTAAAAAACGGGTT
>PHBK01000064.1 GCA_002840565.1 Deltaproteobacteria bacterium HGW-Deltaproteobacteria-12
TTGGTCGGCCCGGCGGACTTCTTCCACAAACCGACGAACTTTTTTCATATCTTTTTTAAAGCGGACAGGCCGGCCGCTCCGGCCCAGCGCATTGGTCTGCGTGCAGCTGTCCACGCCCGCCGGTTTTAAACTCACAATCGCCTCAAAGACATTTTCCCCCGAAAGACCGCCCGCCAGAATAACCGGTATCGGGCTGGCCTCTATAACCACTTTGGCCATGCTCCAATCGCAGACTGAGCCGGTGATTCCGACAAAACCCGGAACCGGCTGCCCGGATGCCCCTTCCGGATTCCAGATCAGGGTGTCGATGAGAAAATAATCCGAAAACTGCGCGAATTGTTCGGCAAATCGCAGGATGTTTTTTTCAATATCATTCGCCTGCAGCAAACCGGGCAGAGGAACAGAAAGTGATCGCATCATCTCTATCTGAGGAAACCGGTCTTTCACATCCAGCTGCAGCGAAAGCAGTGCGTCATATTCGCGCACGACCGTGGCCTGATCACCCGGAAAAGGGGACAGCGCTTCGCAAAAATGAATAAAGTCCGGCTGATAATAATCGATGGCCTGAAATATTTTGATCGGGTCTTTAAACAGAGGGATCAGGCCGCTTCTGGCCCCCGCTTGACGTATCACCTGGACCGTTTTACGGATGGCCGGCTTCTTCCATTTGGCCTGATCAACAAGAACGCTCCCTATATGATCCACGCCCAACTCGATCAGGGCTTCGGCTTCCTTCGGCCTTTGAACTTCATAAATCTGTATGATTGTTTTTTTCATTAATAAAACATATCATTTCATACAGCTCCGATCAAGACATTGCCAACTGCTATTTATTCATAACAAAATTTCTGGAAAAGCAACTTGCTTTTATCGGCAATAAACTCAATAATTAGCCATTGTAAGCTAAGGATGCAGGGGGAGTTTTTCTCATGACAGCCATAAAACAGATCGAAGAGCTTTATAGCGAAAGAGGCAAACGGGCACGCGAGCTGCACGATGCGGGTAAAAAGGTGAT
>PHBK01000027.1 GCA_002840565.1 Deltaproteobacteria bacterium HGW-Deltaproteobacteria-12
CTGGGTTCTATAGATTTGAGAAAAAACAAAGTTATTCGTAACTGAAAAAGTGTAAACGATGTGCCCGGTCTAAAGTGTAAATGATGTTTCAGTTGCACAGGGGGGAACCTTCGAAGGACGATTGAACCAGCAAGAACTGTCATTACCCGACACCAACCGGGCAATCCAGAAAATATGGCAGTTTTCTCATAACTCTCAGGTGGGTTTGACTGGCGCGGAAATCTCATAACTACTGTGAAATGGATATTTTATGTAGAGTTAGCCTTCAGGCTCGCTTCTTATTCCCGCAGTTTTAGACCATTCAATTGTCTTGATGATAGCGATAAGCTATGATAGAAAACAAGATAAGAAAATGAAAGTAGTATTGGAGTGTTAAGAGGTTTGCGCCGGACTGAATTTTTGGCATATATAGGATATCGTTATGCAATTCGAATGGGATAGAGAAAAGGCAAAGAAAAACCTCAAAAAGCACAAGGTGTCATTTGATGAAGCCATGACGGTGTTGTATGATCCATTATCAGCAACCTTTAATGATACAGATCATTCTGATAACGAACACAGGCTTATTACTATTGGCTACTCGTCTCATAGTCACCTGCTTGTGGTATCACATACCGAGAGAGGAAAGACAATACGTATTATCAGTGCACGGTCAGCAACCGCGCACGAAAGGAAAAGACATGAAAGCTAAAGAAAAGAAATCTATTGATGAGTTACGCCCCGAATACAACTTTGATTATTCAAAAGCCGTTCGTGGCAAGTACTACAAACGGATTTTAGAGGAAGGCGCTAATGTTGTCATGCTTGAGCCGGATTTGGCCAAGGCCTTTGTTGATTCAGCAGCAGTAAATGACGCATTAAGATCTCTACTTGATTTGACTAAAACAACACAGCGTCTGACAAATAACTCCGGCGGAAAGGCGATTGTCCGCCGCTGATGTGTTAGTAAAATGCGCGTTAAATTTGACCAGACTTGCTTTCATTGGAAGTGAGTATAGGAAAGCCGCGCTTGTATTCCAAGTAAATATGGCCACAAAATATGGCGTGAATTGTGTTTAGCTGTCACGTTTTCGCTGGTTCAATCTTGAAGATTGCACCAAAATTTAGCGTCATGCCGATGAAAATCGGCATCCAGAATTTTCAATGGTTTCCTGGATACCGGCTTTCGTAAACTGAAGGTCACAAGACCGGTAAGACGATGAGAGTGGTTGTGCAAAGCATCGCTGGCTTACGGCGATGTTGTCGGTATCATGCAGACCGTGCGTGGAGCTTTAGGCCAAGGGCTTTAATGACTTTCAGAATCGTGCCAAATTCGGGGTTGCCATCGGCTGAAAGCGCTTTGTACAAATTTTCACGTGCCAACCCGGTGTCGCGGGCAAGCTGCGTCATTCCATGTGCGCGGGCAATCACTCCCAGCGCATTGGCAATAAAGGCGGGGTCATCACCAGCTTCTTGCAGACAAGCATCAAGGTAAGCCGCCATATCCGCATCGGTTTTCAGATATTCGGCCGTATCATATCGGGTAAATTTCTCATCCATAGATTAATCTCTCCATTGCTTAGCGATTGTTTTAGCTTTTTCAATATCGCGGTGCTGCGATGACTTATCACCACCGCATAACATCACGACCCGTGTCACACGCTGCATATAATAGAGCCGATAACCAGGACCGTAGTGAATACGCAATTCGGAAAGCCCTTCCCCAATGGGCTCTGCATCACCAAAATTACCAAACATCATACGGTCAAGTCGCACATGTACGCGCATTCGTGCCTGTTGGTCTTTGAGGCCACTCAACCATTTGGAGAATTTGGCACTTTGAATAATCTCATACATGGACCAAAGTGTATTTTATAAAATACAACCTGTCAAGTTGTTTTTAATGTCATAGTGACAGGAAGAAGGAGCAAGGAACAAGGCTGAAGACCGAAGGGACAAGGGAAAAAAAGAAGCAAGGCACAAGGGACAAGGAGTAAGGAGCAAGGAGTAAGGATCAAGGCAAAAGGGACAAGTAGCAAGGTAAAGACAGTGAATGGTGAATGGTGAATAGTGACAAGAAAGAGGTGCAAGGAGGAAGGATAAAGGAACAAGGATAAAAACATCCACCTCAGTCACGGAGTAAAACCGGGCGCATGAGACTGCGTCGCAACGTCTTTGCGAGCGAATTAATGAGCGAAGCAATCTCATGAGTATTATAATATATTAAGATTGCCACGTTCACTGTCGTGAACTCGCAATGACAAATGGGATCACAAAAAGATAAAAAGTTGACAGTGCCGCTATTATGTTATAACAAAAACAGCAAGATACGCGGGAAATGCTCATAAAATGCACGCACCCTGGTGCTCATGAAACTTTATTTGCAGCATTCATTCTTTGAATAAAGAAGGGACGATGAATGGAACAAAATAGTATGACAGTGAATGACTTCCTCGACATTATCCGACGCCGCAAGCATAGCATCATCTGGCCGGCCCTGGGGATCTTCGTGGCGGCGATCCTCGTGGCCTTCCTGATTCCCCCCACCTACCGCTCCACCTCCACCATCCTCATCGAGGATCAGGAGATACCCCGGGAATACGTCATGGCCATCGTGTCCAGTTACGCGGAGCAGCGCCTGCAGTCTATCAACCAGCGCATCATGAGCTCCTCGCGTCTGCTGGATGTGATTAAACAATTCAATCTGTACCCGGAATTGCGCGAGCGCTGGACCATGGAAGAAATTATTGATAAGATGCGCAAGGACATCAAGTTAGAGACAATCAGCGCCGACGTGGCGGACCGGCGAACCGGCCGGCGTGCGGCCGCTACAATCGCCTTCAGCATTTCCTATGACGGCAGGAGACCCGACGTTGTTCAGCAGGTGGCCAATGCCCTGGCCTCTCTGTACCTCTCGGAGAACCTGAAAGTCGTGGAACAGCAGACCGCGGGGGCTTCCAAGTTCATTGAAGAGGAGATGAACAGGGTGCAGGCCGGTCTGGCCGTTCTGGACGGCAGGATGGCCGCCTTCAAGTCGCGAAACCTCAATACTCTCCCGGAGCTTGTCCAGCTCAATCTCCAGAACCTGGACCGGATCGATCGGGACATCGTTCAGCTCAACGATCAGCTCCGGACGCTGAAGGAAAAACAAGAGGCCCTCCAATCCCAGTTGGCCATCATCCCCAAGGACGCAGCCAATCCGGACAAAGAATACCTTAAGGAATTGCGGGCCAGGCTGGTGAATCTCCAGTCCCGTTACTCCAATGATCACCCTGATGTGATCAACACGAAGGCCGAGATTGACAAACTCGAGAGGCGCCTCGGGTTTGCGGTGCAGCAGAGCTCTCCGGTGGGGCAGCCCGACAACCCGGCTTATATCCAGCTGTCCTCCCAGTTGACCGGCATCCGGTCGGAGATTGACTACGTGAAGCGCCAGCTTACGGACACGCAGCAGAAACGCGATGCCTATCAGCAGCGGGTGGTGGCCAGTCCGCGTGTGGAGGAGCACTACAAGGCCCTCCTGACGGAGCGGAACAACACGCAGCTCAAGTATGATGACCTCATGAAAAAGCACATGGAAGCGAAGGTGGCCTCCGGCCTGGAGAAGGGACAGATGGGGGAGCGTTTCACCCTCATCGACGCGGCGCGTCTGCCGGAGAGGCCTGTAAAACCTAACATTCCGGCAATATTGATCATCGGCTTCATCCTCGGGATCGGGGCTGGTGTGGGGACGGCATCCCTGCGGGAATACAGCGATCATTCCGTCCGGACCGCGGAAGACCTGGAGGACGCCACCTCCATGGTCGTTCTGGCAGGCATCCCGGAGATCGTCAATCAACAGGACATCGACCTGGTGAAGAAGCGGCGCATGGTCTGGATTATAGGCCTTGTAGCCTTTATTGTGGTGGGTCTGGTGGTCTTCCACTTTCTGATCATGGACCTGGATGTGTTTTGGGCACGCGTCATGCGCCGCCTGGCAAAAATTTAAAAGACAAGAAGCGAGGCTCAAGGACAAGGTGCAAGGTGCAAGGTACGAGGAGAAACGAGCGAGGCTAAAGGCTGAAGGCTAAAGGCTGAAGATAAAAAAAGTGAATAGTAAATAGTGAATGGAGTTTTTTCATGAACCTTAAAAATTATTTTCCCCGAACAAAGAAAGTGGAACCCCGGGAGGCCAATGCTTCGAAAAATTTCATGCCCCTGATCATGCCGGCAGACAAAGAAAAGATCGGCTGGGTTTCCCCTGTTTACAGCAAGTCCCGGGCCATCAAGCTCGATCCGGACACCCTGGCGAAAAACCGCCTGGTGGCCATGATTCCAAACAGCCCCGAGATCGATTTCTACAAAGTGCTGCGCACCCGCATCCTGCGCCGCACCGTGGACCAGGGAGGCCATTCCCTCATGATTACCAGCGCCCTGCCGGGTGAGGGCAAGACCGTCACCGCCATCAACCTGGCTTTAACCTTCGCCAAGGAATACGAGCAGACCGTTCTTCTCGTGGACGGCGACCTCCGGATGCAGCGGATTCATGAGCTGATGGGCTACGAGAGCGACAAGGGCCTGCTGGATTACCTCATCGACGATTGTCCCGTATCGGATCTGATCGTATGGCCCGGTATCGAAAAGCTTTCGGTGATCTCCGGGGGGCGGACGATCAATGAAAGCAGTGAGAGCCTTACTTCACCCCGGATGAGGGAACTCGTGGCGGACATGAAGAGCCGTTATCCGGAGCGCTATATCTTTTTCGATGTACCCCCCGTCCTCGCCGGTGCCGATGCCATGGCCTTTGCGCCGCTTGTGGACTGGATCATCTTCGTGGTCCATGCCGGACAGACGTCCATGCAGGATGTCAATCGTGCCCTGCAGGTGCTGCCGCAGGAAAAGATTCTGGGCCTGGTCCTGAACCGCCAGACCACACAACTCAAGGCTTACCCCTACCGCTATGGCTGAGAATACATTAAGGGTCAAGGCTGAAGGCTGAAGGCTGAAGGTAAAGACAGTAAATAGTGACAAGTGACGAGTGACGGGAAAAGAAGAAGACTGAAGGATGAAGGGACAAGCGGAGTGCTTATGCGCGGAGTCCGGCGGCTGCCGGAGAGCCAGTGAGGAGAAAGTTTAAGAAATAAATAAACCATAAGTGGTTTAATTTCAAAAAGGCAGGGTCATGTGACTCTGCCTTTTGTTTGTGCGCCAGGCATGGCGCTGTCGGAACCGCTGTGGTGGCGGGGAAGAAGACTCGGAATACAGGGAGATATCCTGGCTGCTTCAGATCAGCAACGCAGCTACGAACAGACCGACCATCGTGAACGCGACCGCCAGTTTTACAATGGCAGCGACGATCAGCCCAAACCATGTAGCGACACCGATTTTACCGGCGTGCAGCATATCTTTGCGGGCGATCAACTCCCCGATTACAGCGCCTGCCAGCGGCATGAACAGAAGCCCCCAGAGACCGACAAACAGACCGGCGATGGTGCCGACTGCTGCGCCGATTATACCCTGCCTGCTTGCGCCTGCCCGTTTGGCGAACAGGGCCGCCGCGACGTAGTCAGTGATGATGGCGAGGGCCGCCAAGATCGCCATTACAATAACCGTAAACATGCTGATGAGCTGAAAATCATTGATCCATGCGGCGAGCAGCATGCCGGCGAAAATCAGCGGCACGCCCGGTATTGCCGGCAGCATGGTGCCGACTACGCCGACCAGCATAAGCAAAACGGCGATGATCCAGAGTATGGTAGTCATAATATTAAGAGGACAAGATTATGTATTTAATTCTTTCGAAAGACGCTCAGATAGAAATATTTTGATAAGCGATTGATATGGAACATCTTTCTTATTAGCTATGAGCTTTAACTCTTCAAGCATAAGTTCTGGCAGGCGCAAAGAAATCGTTCTGAGAGAAGGCTTGATGTTGGGAAGTAAAACCCTTTTTGCCTGTGACCAGTTAACATAGTCGGAAGAATCGGCTTTTGCCCAAAATTCGCGTTCATCGGCTTCAGTTTTGAATTTAGGTACTTTTTTCATGGTGTTTATACGCCCCCCTTTCCTTACGATTCATGTTTCGAGCTGAAATGATCCGTATCAGGTTATTCCTTACGGTAAAGACGATAAAGAGGTGTTTCCCTGAATCACTTTTCCCGAGACTATAGAATCTGGCCTCATAACTGGAATGCCCAACATCTGAGCTTGTGACGAGTGGCTGGTTGAAAAACACCTGCTCACATTCCGCTGCTGACACACCATGCTTCTCCCAATTCTTGAGCAGGTTGCCATCATCCCAGTCAAAGCCAATACATTTGGAAAATATTTCATCTTTATCCATTAAAATATGTATATTCCAAACATATACAACTGTCAACAAAAAGATCAAAAAGGAAATCTTGGCCGGAAAATGTGGGGTGTCGATGCTTGTTGTCTGGCCTCACTATTTTCATCGGTGTGGAAGTTTTGTGGACTAGCAGGAAGCAAAAAATTAGCGACGCACCTTTTGAGTAATTTCAAAAAAGTTACTCCCTGATAAATCGCTCCGCAGGGCGTGAGTCGCTGTTTAACAACATATTCTCACTATTCTTTAATCCCAGATTTCGCAATAGGGTATAAAGCTTTAGAGAGATTGTCATTGCGAGCACATTCGCTACGCTCAGTGCAGGCTCCGCTCAGCAATCTAAGCAATTGATTATATGAGATTGCTTCGTCACTTTGTTTCTCGCAAAGACCGTTGTTTTATAAATATTTTACTATTGCGGAATCTGGGTTAATTGGTTTTTTCAACCATGCCGCGATATCTTCGGCAATTTTCTCCCAACCTGTCTCCAGTATGATGGAATGGGCATGATCCGGATATTCTTTATAGGTGCTGACTGCTTTATATTTTTTCGCAGTGTTTCTGACAACGGAAGCAGGGACGATTCTGTCTTCCGATCCGGCAATAATCAGAACAGGACAGGTAACATTCGATTCATCAACTTTTGTTGCCTGGTTGGGATCGAGCAGCCAGAATCCGATTTCCGCCGCCGCTTGTCCGGACTCATAAACCAGTTTGTTGTATTCCATGCGCTGCACATCAGGGGACAGCAGGTTAGCTATTGCATATACAAAGGATTCAAAAGACAGGCGAATGGGTTGCTTCCAGAAACCCGGCTTTATCATAATACTGAAAAAAGTCTTGATGACGGATGGCTTCAAAGCGAAAACTCCGCGGGGTGAAGCAGGGGTGATCAGGACAGCAGCTTTTGCCAAACCCCGGCTGATCAAGATCTGCGTGATAAGGCCCCCCATAGAATGACCCATGATTATGGGCTGGACACCCAGTTTTCGTATCTCCTTTTCGAGATCATCGGCATAATCAAGAATACTGGTCGTGCCCAGCCGGGGATCCGGAAGTGACTGCGGATCCATGTCATGATATCTCAGGGTCTTCGTTACACAGCGATAACCTTTATCTTCAAAAAATTTGACATAATTATCCCAGTACCAATCGCCCGCCCACATACCATGAATCATGAAAATCGCATCTGACATAACGTCCTCCTTCCGGCCTCGTTGTTATATCGACTTCCATCAATAGGTCTTTCCCCTGTGGTCCACCATGGGTACAAAACGCACCGCAATGATCGCGTGCCTCTCCAGCCGGCCGTCCTTCTTTCGGAGCACGACCAATTCCTGCCGACCGGCTTCTCCGACAGGAATGACCATCTTCCCGCCCTCCTTAAGTTGATCAGCAAGCGGCGGAGGGACTTTTGTCGGTGAGCAGGTGACGATAATTGCGTCAAACGGCGCAGCTTCCGGCCAGCCCTGATAGCCGTCGCCGATTTTGAAGTGCACATTTTTATAAAGTCCGGAAAGAATCTGCCTGGCCCGTTTTCCCAGTATCTCGACAATTTCGATGGTGTAAACACTTTTGCAAAGCTCGGCCAGAACCGCGGCCTGGTAGCCTGAACCGGTTCCGATTTCCAGCACCTTCATGCCCTGTTCCGGTTTGATCACTTCCGTCATCAAAGCGACGATGTAAGGTTGAGAAATGGTCTGACCTTCGCCGATCGGCAGGGGGTGGTCGACATAGGCTCTGCCGCGGAGGCCTTCAGGGACAAAAAGATGACGTTTAACGGTGCGCATAGCCTGGAGGACCCCGGGATCGCTAATGCCTCTGGCCTCGATCTGATCGGCGACCATTCTTTCTCT
Source organism: Deltaproteobacteria bacterium HGW-Deltaproteobacteria-12 (assembly GCA_002840565.1). Classification (GTDB taxonomy): domain Bacteria; phylum Desulfobacterota; class Syntrophia; order Syntrophales; family Smithellaceae; genus MVRV01. The sequence continues at coordinate 8,161 of PHBK01000027.1, forward strand.
GGCGGCAGAATAACCTTTTTCGACATCAATATCTGCCTGACAGATCAGGGCAGACAGGAACAAATAACCGGCGGCGAGGAAAAGGGACAGGCGTATTTTCCCCGGCCCGCCGGTGAATTTAAATTCGTTCATAATTCCTCCCCTTCAGAAATACTCGTTTTCAGCAGCGTGGATAATTCTTGCCATTACTTTTGTTTTTATGTGCTCCTGATAGATCAAAAAGTCAAGGGCTTGGATTATTTATGGGCTTATTTATTCTTCGATTGACATAACCTGCCGTCCTGACTTATGCTTTCTCCGGAAAAAGCAATTCTCATAAAAAACAGGAGGCATTTTATGAAAGATGTATTCGTTGTGAGTGCTGTAAGGACGCCGATCGGCAGTAGAAATGGCTATCTGCGCAATTGGACCGCGCCCGAATTGCTGGGAGCCGTGCTGGATGAAGCAATCCAAAGGATCGATCTCGATCCCGGGCTGGTTGATGAAGTTGTTACCGGCTGCGTCTATCAACTGGGCGAGCAGGGGTTCGATATCGCCCGAATGGGAATTCTCTCTTCGCGGCTGCCGATTAAAACCCCCGGCGTATCGGTCAATCGGCAATGCGGCAGCAGCCTCACGGCTATTCAGATCGCTCACATGATGATCGCCTCCGGCAACATGGACGTTGTCATGGCCAGCGGCTGTGAAATTATGTCGAAATATACCATCATGTCCGACATGAACGGCACGCTTTACACCGGCCAGCCGATGAACCATCCGATTACTCAAGGATATATTGAAAAATACGGCATTCCTGATCAAATCGCTTCCGCCCAGAAGATCGCCAACAAATTCGGCATTACCAGGCAGGAATGTCAGCAGTTTGCCGTCGCCAGCCATTCGAAAGCCCATCAGGCGACGCAGGGGGGATATTTTAAAAGAGAAATTATGCCCATGAAAGGGCTCGATAAGGAGGGCAAAGAGATCATCAGGGATACCGATGAGACCATTCGGCCGGACACAACGGTGGAAAAGCTCGAATCGCTGAAAGTGCTGCCCAATACCGAATGGCTGACGCCCGGCCTTTCGAGCACTATTACGGACGGATCATCGGCGGTTATTCTCATGAGCGCAGAGAAGGTAAAAGAGCTTAAACTGCAGCCGATTGCCCGCATAGTTGCCAATGCCGTTGTCGGATCAGACCCGGTGCTCATGCTGACCGGTCCCATTCCGGCCACACAGATGGTTCTAAAGAAAGCCGGAATGAAGATGGAAGATATCGATATTTTTGAAGTCAACGAAGCGTTCGCGCCCATCCCCCTGGCCTGGGCCAAGGAAATGAAGGCTGATCTCGGGAAGCTGAATGTCAACGGCGGGGCCATGGCGCTGGGGCATCCGGTGGGCAATTCGGGATGCCGTCTGACCATTACGGCAATCCACGAGCTGCAGAGAAGAAAGGCGAAGTACGCGCTGGTGACTTTATGCACCGGGGGCGGTCAGGCGCCAGCGACAATTTATGAACGGGTCTGACAGGCGCAATGGCCTGTGTCCGAATAGCCATATCTAAGATATTAATGCAGTCATTGAGTTCGTTTGTCGGTGCCGTCAGGCGAAACCCGGAATAACTAAATTGATTTAAAAAATAGAGAGAGGTGCTGCCATGTCGAATTTGCTCGAAATTTTGGGAAGCCGTTATCCCATTATCCAGGGGCCCATCGGGGCGATGAATGATGCAAAGTATATTGCCGCAGTCTGCGATGCGGGAGCCTTCGGCATGATTTCCCTGGGTTTTAGCAATCCCGAGGAAACCAGGCGGCTGGTGGACGGAGTAAAGTCATTAACGGACAAACCATTCGGGGCCAACGTCATGATCATGAATCCCGCCAATCCGGAGATATTGAAAATCCTGGCCGCCGCGGGGGTAAAATTTGTCAGCACTTCGGCAGGGTCGCCGTCTAAGATTTATCCCCTGATCCATGAACTGGGGATGAAGGGATTTCATGTTATGCTGGCCCTCTCCCATGCGATCCGCGCAGCTAAGGAAGGCGTGGACGGCTTGATCGTTTCCGGGCTGGAATCCGGCGGTCTCCGGTCGCTAGGCTCCGAGTCCACAACGATGATACTTGTCCCGCTGGTGGCGGATCATGTAAAGATTCCTGTTGTGGCGGCGGGGGGAATTGCCGACAGACGGGGGTATCGGGCGGCGCTGGCTCTGGGAGCGCAGGGGGTGCAGATCGGCACACGACTTATCGCTTCGGAAGAGTCACCGGCTCCTCCGGCCTGGAAAAAAGCCATTCTGGACTGCGGTGACGGCGGGACAAGATTGTTGTCCTTAAAAAGCATGATGATGCGGGTCATTCCCAATCAGAAAATGATCGATCTGGCCACTGATCCGGCTTTTGATCTTTCCCGGGAATACAATCTAATGAACGCTCCCAAGGGCTGGATGGGGGGAGATTTTGATCTTTTCCCCGCCGGCGCCGGTCAGGTCGCGGCGCTCATCTCGGAGATCAAGCCCATCAGGGAGATCATTGCAGAAATGGTATCATGATTCGGGGCAGGGATTGTCAAACCATTTGTCCAAGAAATATTTCTTTTCTGCACAGCGCTTCTCCTGCCAGCAGGAGTCGACGACAGCAGGTGGGTTATTTTCGCTTTCAATCCGCAGCTGCCAGGGTTGTTTGCCCCGCAAAACGTGCACATAGGTAACAAATGATTCGGCAAAATCCTCCCATATATTGGCTGCCGCCTGCATACTCACAAAATTCGTGAATTGCAGCTGAGCATAGGCATCGGGCACCTGATCATTGGTCAGCTGCGCCTGGGCAAAAGCGTAATATTTAATTTTCTTGCGTTCGGGAAACAGTTCATCAAAAAGGCTCACTGGCTTTCCCTCTGCGTCCAACCGCCAGGAAAGCCGGACAAAAGGATAATCAAGCGAAACCGTTTTATCCGCCGGTATCCAGGACGGATGAACATTGCTGATCATTCCCAGGGTGTGTCCCAACTCGTGCAGCAGAAGATAACGCATGGCATTGTGCACCGTATTATTTTTTTCCGACTCAATAATCATTTGCAGCCGGAAACCATTTTTTTGCGCCGGCAGAAAGATGCTGTTTTCTTTCCAGGTTGCCCAGTCATTGGCTTTTCTCTTTAAAAGAACATCGCGGTCCAGGACAATTACGGCATAAGAACGCCCTTTGACTTCATCCACAACCTCTTCCGTAAACCCGGAACTGCCCAAATCCTTGACGCAGAAAACGCCAATCAGTCTTTCTTCGAGCAGTTTACGCAAAGCCGGGGAAAGAGAAAAACTTATTTCTTTAAAAACATCGGCAATTTCTGGAACGGGCTCAACGGCGGACGGCACTTCCGAAAAACCATCCAGTTTGTTTTGGTAGGCCAGATATTCCAGCAATTTGTCCGGCGCCCGCTCCAGCCGTTCCATCCATGGTTTCTGTTTCCAGTTTGCCCCGAAGTATTCCATTTTTATAACCGGGTTTGCCCCGGCAGCCGATGCGACATTGCTGCCGGAAAAAAGAAAGATGAACAGGCAGGCAATAAAAACAGCCTGGAGGCAGGCGTCTGGCTTTATTTCAGTCCGCAGATTTAATCGCATATTTTTACCGTCTTATTTGTTTTTTAATCCCGCTGCTACAAGACGAGTGTAAATTCTCTGCAGCTTGCTGCGATATAATGACGTTCATTTCATACCTCGACCGCTTGCAGCGCGGTGGTTGATTAACGCACCTGCAACTCCCTGGGTTTCAGCATCGCGTAAGCAAAACGCTGACGGGCGCGATAAAAACGAATTTCGTCCAGAGAACTGGATATTATGTTTCATATTTTTTGATGTCAAACATTATTTATGACAGGTTGGTAATAGTTGGGCAATCGAGAGATTGCTTGCGGGATCTCTGACTCTTTCGAGCACAGAATCGATTATTTTTGTCATTTCCGGTGTCATATCTTTTTTCGTGCCAATATTTATAGATTTTGCAATAACTTATTATTAAATAAAATGTATTGTGTATGCGACCAGGATATAATTAAATCAACCTTGTATGTCAAATATAATGTTGCGGAAGATAAGGAGGTTTGACCCGTGAGACAATGTTTATTGACGCCGGCTGCCAGCAAACGACGGGCGGCCATTTTGATTGCGCATCCCCGGGAGGAGCCGGCCTTTGGATTTTAATTTTCTTATTAATGCGGCAAGAAAAGAGGCTTGATTAAATATTTTGCCGGTCATATTGTATTGCCCAGATAAAACATTTATAAAAAAGGAAGGTAATTTCGATGAAAAAACCGGTTAAGATAGTATTTTTGGATGCAGTCACACTGGGTGTTGTGGATAACCTTGCGGCAATTAAATCGCTGGGCGATTATACCGGCTACGACTACACTCTGATGTCCGAGCGCATAGAGCGGATCAGCGGGCATAACATTGTTCTCACCAACAAGGTTGTCATCGACCGTGAAGTGATGGATGCCTGCCCCGAGATCGAGTTGATTTGTGTAGTGGCCACAGGCACGAATATTATTGATCTGGAATATGCCGCCCAAAAGGGGATTACCGTAAAAAATGTTGCCGGATATTCAACCGAATCGGTAACCCAGAGCACGTTTTCCATGCTTTTCTATCTAATGCACAGCAGCGCCTACTATAATGATTACGTTAAATCGGGCGACTACGCCCAGAGCCCGATATTTACCAACCTTAACCGGGAGTTCCGGGAATTGAATAACAAACTCTTCGGGATTATCGGAATGGGGAATATCGGCAAACGGGTTGCTCAGGTAGCGGAAGCTTTCGGCGCGCGTGTTGCATATTACTCGACCTCGGGAAAAAATCTCACCGGCACAGGCCACCCGCATCTGCCGCTGGATGAACTGCTGAGTAAATCCGATGTGGTGTCAATTCATTGTCCGCTGAACAGCGATACGAAGAATCTACTCAACGCAGAACGGATTCGCCGGATGAAGCCATCGGCGTATCTGCTGAACATGGGCCGGGGAGGCATTGTGGATGAGCATGCTCTGGCACGGGCCATCGATGAAAACAGCATTGCCGGAGCCGCGCTGGACGTGCTGAGTTCCGAACCTATTGCCGGGGATAACCCCCTTCTTTCAGTTCGCAATAAAGACCGGCTTTTCATCACACCCCACATAGCGTGGGCCAGCAGTGAAGCCCGGCAACTGCTCACGGAAAGAACACTGGAGAACATCCGCAGTCATTTGGAGAAATAGCACTGGCCTGCATTATCCGGAGAAGGGAAAGAGGCTATGAATGTTGCCGTCTTCGAAGGAAGTTCCAAAAGGAGCTTAGTGTCACCCCGCGGCAGGTCCTTTTTGCAGCAAGGTAATTCCCGCAACATTCATTTGTATCCCCCGTGGGAAATCAAGTCTTGTCAGTCGGGCTATTTTCGGCTTCGATTTTCCTGATGGCATCAAAGAACTGCTGATTTATGGGAGTGGGTACATTCATTTTTCGGCCCAGTTCAATCACCTTTCCGGCAAACATTTCCACTTCCGTTTTCCGGCCGGCTTCAATATCCTGGAGCATGGAAGTTTTACCCAGGGGATTGATATTCGAAAGAACTTTGCTGGCTTGATCAATGTCCTCTTCGGTCAGATGAACTCCGGTCTTTGCGGAGAGCAAAATGACTTCCCGCATGGCGGACTGCATCAGTTCCAAGGCCGCAGGCGAGGTTTGAAACAAAGAGAAGGGAGCACGAAGCACGGCCGAGGCCTGGTTGATTCCGACATTGATCATGAACTTCCACCAGAGGGCATGAATCATGTCCGGCGGCGTCTCATAAGCAATTCCCGCTTTATCGAAAAGCTCCTGAACACGCTTAACCCTTTCCGTAAGAATGGTGTTTTTCGCCTCGCCAAAGTAAATTTTCCCCTGCCGGGCATAATTAACGCGGTTTTCTTCCCGCAAGGCATCAATCCCGACGGATATGGCATAGAGAACCTTTTCCCTGCCGTAAACAGCGCCAATCTGTTCTTCGCTCTCCAGGCCGTTCATCACGGAGATAATGATGGTTTCCGCACCAACTCTGTTTTTCAGGTCCCGCAGGGCGGCAGGCAGATGCTGATTTTTTACGGCAACAATAACCAGATCGGCAGGGGTGCTGGAATTCTCCGGCCGGAGAACAGGGATGCCATAGTGTTTGCCGTTGATAATAAGACCGGAGCTGGAAAGTCTCTCATAACGATCGCCGCCGGCGACAAAGGAGACGCAGCGGTTGTCCATATCATAAAGTATGCCGGCATAGGCAGCACCCAGGGCGCCTGCTCCGACGACGGCTATCGTTTCGATGGACTTCGTCATGGCAACCCCTTTCTTGCCGCCTGATTTGAAGTAAACCTGCAAACAGGCAGTGCAGGTTAAATGTTGAGCAGATCTTCGACTTCCTGCCGGATCAGCCCCAGACTTTTTTTCGAAGAAGCTTCAAAACGCAGAACTATGACCGGTTGCGTATTGGAGGAGCGGACAAGCGCCCAGCCGTCCTGGAAGGGAATGCGCACTCCATCAATATCGATCAGGCCGGGGGTATTCCGGTAGTGATTTTTAATCCTCTCTACTAAAGCAGCTTTTTTGGAATCGGGGCAGTCAATGCGAATTTCCGGCGTAGCATAAGTTTTCGGCACATCGGCAAGCAGGGAACTGATTTTTTCTCCGGTCTGGGATAAAATCTCCAGCAGTCTCACGGCAGCGTAAATGGCGTCGTCATAGCCAAAATAACGGTCGGCAAAAAAGATATGTCCGCTCATCTCTCCGCCCAGAACAGCTCCCTCCTCTTTCATCTTGGCTTTGATCAGGGAGTGTCCCGCTTTCCACATGATAGGCCGGCCGGAATGCTTTTTAATGTCATCGTATAAAACCTGTGAGCACTTAACTTCGCCGATTATTGTAGCACCTGGTTTTTCCCGGAGAATGTAGCGCGAAAAAAGCAGGAGTAATTTGTCTCCCCAGATGATTTCACCATTATCGCTGATAACGCCGATCCGGTCGGCATCGCCGTCGAAGGCTATCCCTAAATCTGCCTTCTCCTTCCGGACAAGACGGATTAGTTCTTTTAAATTATCTTCCACTGTGGGATCGGGAAAGTGATTAGGGAAGCGGCCATCCGGCTCGCCATAGATTGCTGATACGTCCAGGCCCAACCGCTGGAGCAGGGGAAGGGCAAAACGGCCGCCCACTCCATTGCCGGCATCGACTATTACTTTCATCTTTTTATTGATGGAAACATTCTCAAAAAGATAGTTTTCATATTCTGCGGATATATCCCTGGTTTCGGCAAGGGCCTGTCCGGTCGAATATTTGCCGGCTTCGATTATTCTTCGCAAATCCTGAATTTTATCGCCATAAATTGTGTCATTGCCGATACATATTTTAAACCCGTTGAATTCCGGCGGATTATGGCTGCCCGTGACCATGACTCCGCCGTCGATTTTCAGGTGACGGATGGAAAAATAAAGCATGGGGGTGGCACAAAGCCCGATATCGATTGTCTGAATACCGCAAGAGCGGAGGCCTTTTATTAAGAAATTATGGTAGGCGTCAGAGCTTAAACGGCAGTCACGACCGATAGCCATGGTCCGGACATTGTGACTGATTGCATATGTGCCGATAGCACGGCCTAGGTCCAAAACAAATTCTTCATTTAAATCCTGATTGACGACGCCTCGTACATCATATTCTCTAAAAACATTGGGATTCATGACTTTGACTCGCTCCATACAGTAAGTTGATAAATTCCTTCTTTTGCGCCGGGAGTATAGGAAAAGACTGCCGGTGTGTCAATAGAATACTGCTGCCAGGTCGCACCGGTTGTTGACAGTTATTTATCTGCCTTCTCCATGATCTTTTTCTTAAGCTCGGGTTTCTCGAGCAGGTCGGTTGTGTATGTGCCGGAGAGGAAATCATCGTCTTCCAGAACTGCACGGTGGAGAGGGATAGTCGTCTTGATTCCGCTGATGCGCAATTCTCCCAGTGCCCTTTTCATGCGGGCGATGGCTTCGTCGCGCCCTCTGCCCCAGGTCATTAATTTCATAAGCAGTGAATCGTAATAAAAAGGAGCCGTGTATCCCTCGTAAATGCCCTCATCGATCCGGACAGATGGACCGAGCGGATAACGGAGTTTTGTAATTGTGCCCGGCGATGGGAAAAAAGTAACCGGGTCCTCTGCGTTGATCCGGCATTCCATAGCATGCAATTTTACTGCAATATCGTCCTGACTGATGTCGAGCTGGTTGCCTGCGGCGATCTTAATCTGTTGTTTGACGAGGTCTATTCCGGCTGAAATTTCCGTAATGCAATGCTCGACTTGCAGCCGCGAGTTGATTTCGTTGAAATAAAACTCCCGGGGGTGACCCGGAACATAGAAGAACTCGACAGTCATGGCCCCTACGTAATTCAGGCTCATGGCCACGTCGATAGCCGCTGCGCCCATTTTCATCCGCAAGAAGGGGGTCAAAACGGGGCAGGGTGATTCTTCAATAAGTTTTTGAAAACGGCGCTGGACAGAACAATCTCTGTCGCCAAGATGAACGACATTGCCGAACTGATCGGCGAGAATCTGGAATTCGACGTGCTTGACTCCGGTAAGATACTTTTCTATGTAGAAATCGGTAAGACCGAAAGCCTTTCGGCTCCGCGATTTTGCCGCTTCTATCGCCTTGTCCAGTTCATTTTTATTTCGGGCGGTTACAATACCTATACCGCCGCCCGCGCCCGAAGGCTTGACAACGACAGGGTAGCCGATTGCGGCGGCTATCTCCTGCGCTTGACGGATGCCTTGAGGGCCGGTATCGGTGATGGCTTCATCGGAACCCGGAGTTACGGGAATATTAAGCATCTTCATCAATTGCCGTGCGCGGTTTTTCGGTTTGGCCTTATACATGCACTCACTGGAAGGGCCGATAATAATTATTCCGCGGTTTTCGGCTTTTTCATAAAATTCGGGATTTTCGGAAAGAAAACCATATCCGGGGTGAATGGCTTCGGCACCGCAGCGTTCGGCAGCATCGAGTACTTTTTCGATGTTGATATAGCTGTGCACTGCTTCCGCCGCTCCGATTTCGTATGCTTCATCAGCCAGTTGGACATGCAGGGAGCTTTTGTCCGCCTCGGAGTAAATAGTCGCGGTTCGAATACCCATATCCTGACAAGTGCGGATGATGCGGACGGCTATTTCGCCGCGATTGGCGATCAGAACTTTATTGAATGTTTTACCCATCATTTCCTCCGGTGATTGCGGCTTTTATTTTAATATTTTTGATTATAATGCAGGTATCTATCGGCTGTTCCCGGAAATATAATTTTTTGATAAGACTTTTTTGAATATGGCAGGTGAATCCGGAACCGGTAAACTATTATTCGAAATAATCCGTAAAAAATTAGTAATGATATAAAAAGTCGCACCCCAAAGGATTTCCTTTTCCCCCTGCGCATCGGTCAGTATAATACAGGGGAATTGATTAGAATGAAGCGGATCGCTAAATGGCGTTTCCAATTCCAGAAGAGCGTATTTGGAGGCGTCAAAAAAAGCACGCAGGGGGATTTCTAAAATTTTTTCCACTTCTGAACTTAAGCGAAAGGCAAAAGGCTCCGGTGTAAGACATACTGTAGGAAAAATTGTCCGGGCAATAAGGGATAGAGAGTAACAGGGCAGGGCGCCTAAGAAGGAAACACGCCAAGGCTTAAGGCCAATTTCTTCCCAGGCCTCTCTGACGGCATTAGTTAAAAAGAGACGTATTAAATGAACAGATTCTTCGTCTTTATCAGCGGTAGATCTTGCTATCTCTGAAGATAACGCCGGAAACAGTCCCGTTGTGAAAGCACCGCTGAGAAGTCTATCGGTCAGCGGATGAAGCATACCTCCGGGGCAACTGATATCGCCGGCCTGAGATACCCTGTTGGAGCGTTTAATGAGCTGAAATACATACTCGGAATTACCCGAACTCATTTGCTTATAGTTCAGCAAGAGAACAACTCCGGCAGCCAGCTGAGGAGCGGCTGTTTTGGATGAACATTTAATCTGCCGGTATTTTTCCTTATAATCAAGCTGTATCGCAGCCAGTTTATTGACAATGAGCGATGGTATTACATCTTTCCGCTCGAAGATAGTTATATCCATAAAAACCTGCAATCAAAGAATCATTGCGGCAATCTTTTCCTGAAGCCAGCAGTGAAAGGGGAATAAATCCAGAAATCCGCAATGACCGCCGAATTTTTGCCGGTATATCTGAAAATATTTATTTTCCTGTAAATTATGAAAATCTTCCAGCGGAATAACCGGATCATCCTCGGCGATGAATATGCTAACCGGCAAATTAAAATTTTGAAAGAACTCATTGTCTAAAGTATATAAATGAAAGTAGTCGCGGAATGAAGGATAATCAGGGTAATAGGGCATTATGGCTTCAGTCAGATCCATGCAGGTCTTGGCCTGCAATATTTTACTGAAGTCATACCTATGGGGAAAGAGCTGCTGCTTTTTAAGCAAAGACCGCTTCCATTTCTTTAGGAAATATTGGCGGTAAAAGAAAAGACCATTGTCGATGGCTAAAGTTGTTTTATACGGATCAAGCGGCGGGCTGATCGCGAAAACATGCTTTAATCCCCGGACCGGCTGATCAGCATGCTGCCGGCCCATGCGCAGCGCGAAATTTGCCCCTAAAGAAAAGCCAATTATGTAAACAGGTAAGTTTGCGGACCGCAACGCCAATTGACTGATGACTTCGAATGTTTCTTCAGTCAGCGCCCCATGAAAAAGGCCTTCATTTAAATGATGGGAATCGCCATGATCCCTCAGGTTCAGGCGGCAAATGGAGAAACCGAGCTCAAAAAAGTATTTTCCGGCAGCCACCACATAAGCGGAGGAAGAAGACCCTTCCCATCCGTGCATTATAATAATTAACCCTTTGGGATTGGCCTGAGGCGATAAAAAGGAAAGTAAACGGGTACCACCGGATGTGGTAATTATTAATTCCTGCGATTTGCTCAGCAGGGAATTTTTGCCCAGGTTACGCAGACGGGAGCTGGCCAGAATTGATTGCAGATGACGATTGCGAACAAGCACGGAAGGTTTGAAATTAAGCTCGTCTGATTTAATTATTTTTTTGTTCATTGCCATTTATGCTAAAACAGGGCTTGAGGAAATTCCCAAACCCTGCTTGATTTTGGTGGCGGTGCCCTGATTTGAACAGGGGACACTACGGATATGAGCCGTATGCTCTGACCAGCTGAGCTACACCGCCTTTCAGAGACAAAAGCAATTCGAATGCGACCGACGCTCTATATACAACAGCCTATAATTTGTCAATGATTATTGATTAGCGGTGTTTATCTTATAAACAACAATAGCACTCTTATCTTTAACCGATGATCCGACTGATAAAACTAAGGCCAAAACCAGTTCCCGTTTGCCGTCATTGTCGATATCTTTGAAGATATAATCGGCAACATAGCCGTTAATTTTTTTCGTTCTCCAGTTTTCGGCCATACCCAGACCATCCCATTCCAAATTGTAGATTTCACTGGAGGTAAACATCTTCACATTTTTTAATAAACGGCCGGAAGCAGATGAGTTTTTAACAATTATCAGTTCTTTTTTCCCATCTTTATTGAAGTCGTAGGTCAGAATTCTTAAATTTATATAAGCGCTCTTTGCTTCCACATTTGTCGATTTATCTCTTGCGTTTTCGATATAGTTATTGCTGCCGCCAAACTCTTCGTCACCTCTCCAGATAAGATCTTCATTTTTAAAGCCGAAAGTATTAAGCTGGATAAAAGGTCTGTCTGTTTTTCGAAAAATGCAAATGTGATCAAGTTCATCCAGAGCGATAATTTTCTCATCACCGCCGGTGCCAAAGTTATCAATGACTAATCCGTAAATTGACAGGCCCCGTGGTATTTTCATTTTCTGATCCTCGACAAAACGGCCGTTTCTCCAGACCATTTCATAGATTTGTGTGTCAAATATCTGGTCAAATCCGTACGATTGGCAGAGAAGCAGAGGAATTCCTGAAGCGGTTTCGATTACCCGTAAAAACCACTTTAAATCAGAAGCGATTTTAACATATTTACCGTCTTTAAACTCTAAAACGAAGGAATTGAGACTTGCGTCAATGACAGATGTTATAAAAATTTGCTGGACGCCGCTCCTTCGAATATCCGCAATATCAACCGATAGATATTTTTCATATCGCTTTCCTTCGATTTTTTGCAAAAGACGTAATTCAGTATCCGTTTTCTGGTAGATGTAAACATTATGTTCATCAATAAGAACTACTTCGTTTTTACCGTCGCCGTTGACATCACCTACATCCATGCCTTTAAATTCTGTTGGAAAATGCTGGCTCATCCAAAAACCCTTGCGTTTGAAAGGGTCATCCGGGGCATTGATGAAGTCGGTATTGATCACAGAAGTCAGTGTACCCCTTTTGCCTGATTTCATTCCGGCGATGATGAGTGATTCACGGGAAATTCCCGGTGCGACTGATGGTGCGGCAGCAGGGGCTGACTGAGCTGCAGGTTGTGCGGCGGTCTGAGCATCAGTACCAAGGATATGCTGCACAATTTTCTGCGAAAAATCATTAATTTTGGGGATTACTTCATCCAGGCTGGGAGATTGAGTGAAAAGACCGACATCAGATTTTGCAGTTGTAATATCGACCAGTTTACCGTCAACGCTGATGCTGTTGCCAATTTTGGTTATGCTGCCCCAAACGACATAATCGGATTTTAATTTCTTGCCGATATTGTATACTTCAGCCAGAGAAATGTCTTTAATATTGGATTTTTTCAATTCTTCCGCCACGCTGTCTTTACCGGATACCTCTATTTTATTGGAAACTGCTATCCGGGTGATGAGCATATCCTGAATGCCCTGTCGGACATATTCGATATTTTCCGAACTGTTCAAGGTGAAGGGTAATACGGTTACACTATACTTATCCTTTGCCCAGAGTGTTCCTGCGGACAACATAACAATCACGAGGCAAATCATATATTTAAAGATTCTTTGCATGCTTATCTCCTTTGGAACAATGCCGATTAATTTTGAAAGTATGAAACTTCTAACATTTAAAAATTGATATTTCAAGGTTCATTTCAGCAAAGAAAATATCAGCGGAGATGGTCAAGGGCCTAAACAAAATTAACCGGGGAAGGTTCTTCTTCGGAGAAATCAATGGTCAGATTGTAAACGCCATATTTCAATTTTGACTTTATAGCAAAAGGTAATTTTTGATAGACTTTAAGCATGGGTTTATTGTCAGACAGAATATCGGCGGAAAAACCTGTAATTCCCTTTTCCCGGGCATGTCCAATCAGCATTTCCAGCAGGATTGAAGCGATGCCTCTGCCGGTGAATTTTTCATCAACGACAAATGCCGTATCGGCCCGAGAATTTTCCTGGCGGCGGCTGTACCGTCCTTCGGCAATTATTTCCTCTCTTCCCGCTTCTTCGACGATGCCGACAATAGACATGTCGCGCCGGTAGTCTACATTGACATATTCCTGCATTTTGGAATGAGGCATAGTTTTAATGGGACTGAAATAGCGGTAAAAGACGGTATCGTCGGAAAAGCGATAGAAAAGCCGCCGCATGGCTTCTTCATCGGAAGGTTTAATCGCCCGGAAAAATACTTTTACGCCGTCAGAATATTGATGCGTTTTGGCAATCTTCTCCGGATAAAAATGACCGGAGTCCTGAAGATAAATTTGATCGGCATAAATAATCCGGGCGTTTTTAGCCGCCAAAACCAAATTTGCGCGGTCATCCGGATGGGCAATATCTATCAGGGCTTGTGCTCTTTCCCGGACGGATTTGCCAAAAAACGAGGCAATGCCATATTCAGTTACAATGAAATCCAATGATTCCCGGGTAGTGAACTGGTTGGGGAAATTATCCACGGACAGCAGGATATTGGATTCATTTTTCAGATTGCGGCTGGGCAGTGCAAAGATAGCCTTTCCACCCCTGGAGCGTTCAGCGCCGGTAAATAGTTCCTGAATCTGTCCGGGTCCGGCGGTAATGTTTCTTTTGCCGACATGAAGAGCAATATTCCCGGTAAGATCAATTTTTCGTGCCGGCAATATAGCAACAAGCTTGTCAATCAACCCCGTTTTCAAATGATCGGCAATCAGATCAATGCCCTGAAATTCAATCCGGGGATTATTATGCAGCCACTGCATCAGTTCCGGAGTGCCCTGAGCGTAGGCGGTCAGGGATTTTCCCGGAAAAGATTTTTTCTTTTTATTGGTAACCGCGCCGCATTTAATTAAATCCATCAAGACATCGGTGAATGTATAGGTGTGGATTCCCAGATTGTTTTTATGCATCAAATACTTGCCTAACGCTTCATAGAGCGGTCCAAGGAAAAAGGAAAGGCAACTGCCGTCCTCAACCATGGAGGCGATATTGGCGGCCATTTTATCTGCGATGTCATCCACCGGCCAACGGTTAAAGTAAATTAATGGTTCTTCCGCTCGAATCAGATACTGAAAATCGTTTACATGCACAAAGGTATCACCCATCGTCCGGGGCACTGCTTCATTAATTTCACCAATGGTAAGAGAAGCCTTGGCCATGGCCTGTTTGGCAATATCTACTGATACTCCAAGACTGGAAAAGCCGGCGTCGTCGGGTGGTGATATCTGGATAAAAGCGGCATCAATATTGATGGCGCCGGAGGCCACAAGCATCGGAATACTGGAAAACGGGCAGGGGATCATATCGACAATACCGGCTGTAATCGCTTCGCTGGCCAGCCATCCGGAAAAAAAAGTTTTCAACCGGAATTTTCTTTTATTTTGAGAGGTGCTCAAGGTGATAACATCGCCCAGGCTGATGATCTGAATCAACTCCAGATCGCTCAAGTTAGCCATCTGCGAAGATAATAGATGCTTGACAAGAGTCCGTGGTTCAGAAACACCAGTCCCCAGAAAAATTCTCATGCCGGGTTTAATGCCGGAGAGCGCAACCGGAGGTTCTACAATTTTTTGTTTCCAGTCCGGGGCAGGTGTTTTCATATTTCTCCGGGCAGAACATAAAATAAAACAGCTATAAGATGACATGTGCTGCCTGCCAGAACAAACAAATGCCAGACAGCATGATTAAACGGCAACCCTTTCCAAATATAAAAGATTGTACCCAGCGTATAAGCCAGACCGCCGGCTACAAGCCAGGCAATTCCGGCTTCAGGCAGCGCCTGGAAAAGAGGCTTAATGGCAAAAATAATCAGCCAGCCCATTAAGACATAAGCGACAGTGGAAACAATTTTAAAGCGGTTAACAAAAAAAGCCTTAAAGATAATTCCCAAAACAGTCAACGACCAGACGACGGCAAAAATAGTCCAGCCCAAGACTCCTCGTACGACAATAATCATAAAGGGAGTGTAAGTGCCGGCAATTAAAACATAGATGCAGGAATGGTCCAGAATTTTAAAAAAATTTTTGATTTTTGGTCTTTGGAAACTATGGTAAAGGGTTGATGCCGTGTAAAGGAGTATAAGTGACATACCAAAGACAATGCTGCTGACAACATGGCGGGCTTGTCCGGAAACACTGGATGTTACTATTAACAAAATCAGTCCGGCAATACTGACCAGCAGGCCTGCTCCGGAAGTAACACTGTTCATGATTTCTTCGTGTGCAGTATATTGAGTTGTTTCCCTGAGTTGCTTCATTATATTGAGGCCATCCTGTCAAATATATAGTTTAATTATATTTTCAACCTTCAATTGTCAATCTTTAATTGATCAACGGATTAATTCTTGACTGAATACCAGAAGTCGTAATAAAAACAATTTCCGCGTTTCCGATCGGTGATTTTGCCGGTGAGGCAGCTGAACATAAATTAACCTAAGGAGAACAATGTGATTACAAGATATTCCCGGGAGAAAATGGTAAGTATCTGGAGCCCGGAAAACAGATATCAAAAATGGCTCGATGTGGAACTGGCTGCCTGCGAAGCAATGGTGCAGCTTAAACAGGTACCGGAAAGTGCTCTGATAACCATTAAGGAAAAGGCGGCGATCGATGTCGCCCGCATCGATGAAATTGAAAAAATCACCAAACATGATGTAATCGCCTTTTTGACTTCCATCACCGAAAAAGTGGGAGAAGACGGCCGTTTTTTACATCTGGGCATGACGTCGTCTGATGTCCTGGATACCTCCTACGCTGTTCTGTTAAAAGAAGCGGCGGATATTCTGCTGGCCGACATCAATGATCTTTTAATTGTCTTAAAGAAAAAAGCCTACGAACACAAACAGACTTTAATGATCGGTCGTTCTCACGGTATTCATGCGGAGCCGATTACTTTCGGTTTGAAGATGGCCCTCTGGTATCAGGAAATGCAGCGCAACCATCAGCGCCTTCTTCATGCCAGGGAATCCGTGTGCACAGGGAAAATATCAGGTGCTGTCGGCACTTTTTCCTTTATTGATCCTTTTGTCGAGGAATATGTTTGCCGTAAACTCGGTCTCAAGCCGGCCCCTGTTTCTTCCCAGATTGTTCAGCGTGACCGTCATGCGGAATTTTTTACAGCCTTGGCAATTATCGCCTCTTCCCTGGATAAATTTGCCCAGGAAATTCGGTTGCTTCAGAGAACGGAAGTGCGGGAAGCTGAAGAATATTTTTCACCGGGTCAGAAAGGTTCTTCGGCCATGCCGCATAAGCGTAATCCGGTACTTTCCGAAAATTTATCGGGGCTTTCCCGGCTCATGCGTTCTTATGCAGTTGCCGCCCTGGAAGATGTTGCCCTCTGGCATGAACGTGACATCAGCCATTCATCTGTGGAAAGAGTCATCGGACCGGATGCCACCGTCACGCTGGATTTTATGCTGGGCCGGTTTACCGGCATGATGGATAAGCTGGTCGTCTATCCGCAAAGAATGCTTGATAACCTGAATATGACCCGCGGAGTGATTTTCTCACAGATGGTTTTACTGACTTTAATTGAAAAAGGGACCACCAGAGAAGATGCCTACGCCATCGTTCAGCGCAATGCGATGAAGTCCTGGGAGGACGGCCTGGAATTTCGAGCCCTGCTGCAGAGTGATCCGGAAGTCAAAAAATATCTGAAGGATGAGGACCTGGCGTCGATTTTCAAGGTAAATAACTTCTTAAAGAATTTAGATTTCATCTTCAGCCGTGTGTTCGGATAAGAAAAGCAACTGAAATTTACTGTTCTTTCAGGATAACAGTATCCAGGTTCATATCATCGTGCGTTTCCGGATAGTCAATATTGTAGTGCAGACCGCGGCTTTCCTTGCGCTGACCGGCACTTCGGGTGATCAGTTTGGCGACAATTGTTATGTTGCGCAGTTCAATCAGGTCCTTGCTGACTTTATAATTGCGGTAGTAGTCATCAATTTCTTTCTGAATGAGTTCAATTCTTCTCTCGGCCCGTTCCAGCCTTTTATTTGACCGAACAATGCCGACATAATTCCACATGCAGCGGCGCACTTCATCCCAGTTATGGGTGACGACAACGCTATCGTCACTTTCCGTGGTTCCGCTGGAATCCCAGGGAGCAATATAGGTTTCACTTTGCGGTGTATGCGCATAGCCGGCAGCTATTTTTGAGCAGACACGATGCGAGTAAACAACCGCCTCCAGTAATGAATTGCTGGCCAGCCGGTTGGCTCCGTGCAATCCGGTGCAGGAAACTTCACCGCAGGCAAAAAGCTGGGGAATGGAAGTTTCTCCATAAGCATTGACGGCTACGCCGCCGCAGATATAATGAGCTGCCGGTACCACGGGAATCGGATCACGGCTGATATCAATGCCGAATTCCAGGCATTTGTGATATATGTTCGGGAAGCGGTTAATCAGAAAAGCGCGATCGCGGTGAGTTATATCCAGCAAAACATATTCATCTCCGGATTTCTTTATTTCCGTATCGATTGCTTTGGCAACGATATCACGCGGAGCCAGGCTTTTCATGGCATGATATTTGTCCATAAAAGGAAGGCCGTTTTTCAACTTTAGAACTCCCCCTTCGCCGCGCACCGCTTCGCTGATCAGGAAAGCCTTGGCTTCCGGATGATAAAGGCAGGTAGGATGAAATTGAATGAACTCCATATTGGCAATTTTTGCTCCTGCACGATAAGCCATAGCAATGCCGTCACCGGTGGCAATATCCGGGTTGGTGGTAATTAAGTAAACTTTTCCGGCGCCGCCTGTTGATAAAATCGTATATTTGGCCCGGTAGGTGTGAATATCCCCGTTATTGATATCCAGGACATAGGCGCCGAGGCAGCGCCGGGGCCGGCCGGAATTTGATTTTTCCATGATTAAATCGATGCCGATATGATTTTCATAAATAATCACATTTTGCAGTGTGGTAACTTTTTCATGCAAAGCCCTTTCAATTTCATAACCGGTCAGGTCTTTTGCATGCAATACCCGCCGGCGAGTATGCCCTCCTTCCCGTCCCAGATCATAAGGGTAGGGCGGCGTTTCGGATTTGGTAAAATTAACTCCCCAGTTAATCAGTTCGGCTATACGGGGCGGCGCTTCTTTGACGACAAATTCGACAACTTCCTTCCTGCAAAGTCCGGCACCGCAAATCAAGGTGTCGTTAATATGTTCGGCAAAACTGTCAGTTTCATCGGTAACGGCAGCGATGCCGCCCTGAGCATAATTTGTATTTGATTCTGATGTTTCTTTTTTTGTAACAATGGCGACGCTGCCTAGCTCCGCCGCTTTTATTGCCAGGCTCAATCCTGCAATACCGCTGCCTAAAATTAAAAAATCCGTCTTAAATTCCATTAATGAAGAACCTTCTTATTGACTGTAGTGCAAAAGTATATTTACAAATCGCCATGACTTTTATATATGTACTTCGCCTGTTTGGCAAAGAAATAATTAGCAGACTGTTGAAAAATGCTCCCGGCATGCGCCGGGCAGGCATCTGCGGAGTATATCCGGCGAATGCCGGATACGCTTCGGCTTTCGCTGCTCACGTACCTCTAAAGTACGCTCTGCTGCTCAATCCTCGCGATGCCTTGCAGCTAAACATTTTTGAACAGCCTGTAAAAGGTTGTCTTCAACAAACAACTGGAAATGGAAATTTATGCTGGTTTTAGGAATTGAATCATCCTGTGATGAAACAGCGGCAGCAGTAGTATCCGGTGGGAAAATGCGCTCCAATGTCATTGCATCACAAATCAAAGATCACAGTAAATTCGGCGGTGTAGTGCCGGAAATTGCATCACGCAAACATATTGAAGCAATAAATATGGTGTTGCGGGAAGCATTGGCCAATGCTCAGGTGGAACTTGGGGAAATTGAAGGCATTGCCGTAACCCGCGGTCCCGGGCTGATCGGGTCGCTGTTAATCGGTTTATCGGCGGCAAAAGCTCTGGCTTATGCCTTGGACATTCCAATGGTCGGCGTTAATCACCTGGAGGGCCACATCGCGGCGTCATTTCTTGCCGAAAATCCCCCGGCCTTTCCTTTTGTCGCGCTGGTTGTTTCCGGCGGCCATACGAATATTTATCTGGCTAAAAATTACCATGATTTTATTTTATTGGGACAAACAAGAGATGACGCCGCCGGTGAGGCATTTGATAAAGCGGCAAAATTGCTGAATCTGGGGTATCCCGGGGGAGTGGTTATTGATAGATTGGCAAAAAATGGTAATCCGCTGGCGATTTCCTTTCCCCGGGCAATGAAGGATTCGACGGATTTCAGTTTTAGCGGGTTAAAAACATCATTATTGACCATGCTGAAAAAACGGGGCCGCGATTTCGAAGAGAGCCAATTGCCGGATGTTGTGGCGAGTTACCAGGAGGCAATAGTCGATGTGCTGGTGGAGAAAACGATGCGGGCGGCTCAGGAGAACGGAATTGATCGGGTTGTCGTTTGCGGCGGTGTAGCCGCCAACGGACGGCTGCGGGAAAAGTTTACGGAAGCGGCAAAGGACGGGAAAATCGAGCTCTTTATTCCGCCGATAATTTTATGCACGGACAATGCCGCCATGATTGCCGCCATCGGCGAAATAATGTTGAAAAATGGCTGCCGTGATGCGCTGGATTTGAATGCGGTATCACGCTGGCCGCTGACAACATAGCAGCCGGAAACCGGGATTTTCCAACATGGACACACCCAAAGATATAATCAAAAACTACCATGTTAAACCAAGGAAAAAATTAGGACAATCTTTTCTGCTCGACCAGAACATCATCGGAAAAATAGTTACTGCCGCCCATATTACCCCGCAAGACGTCGTAGTGGAAATTGGCGCCGGCATTGGTGTCTTAACGGAAGGGCTGGCGCAGAACGCCCGGAAATTAATTGCCGTGGAATTAGATAAAAATTTAGTGGCCATATTGCAGGATAAACTGGCCGGCAGGGAAAATGTGGAGATTCATTCCGGCGATATTATGAAATTTGATTTCAATTCAGTATCAAATACATACAATAGTAAGATTAAAGTATTCGGCAATGTTCCTTACAATATATCCAGCCCGGTGATTTTCCGGTTATTGTCATTTCGTTCAGTTATCGATGGTTTTATTCTGATGCTGCAAAAGGAAGTTGTTGAAAGGTTGGTGGCTGTGCCTAATAATAAAAGTTATGGCATTCCTTCCGTGCTTTTGCAGATGTTTGCTTCCCTGGAGAAGATATTGGATGTGCCGGCAACTTGTTTTTATCCGCAACCGAAAGTGGAATCGGCAGTGATCAGGGGAACGTTTTTTGAAGAACCGGCAATGAAATTATCGGGTGAGGCTTTTTTCACTTCATTGGTAAAAGCAGCCTTTGCCCAGCGCCGAAAAATGTTAAATAATAACTTGAAGAATTCATCATTGTTATCTGATATTGAAGAGGAAAAAATAAAAGAAGCTCTTGTTTCTGCGGGCATTGACGGCAGACGCCGGGCAGAGACGCTTTCCGTTGCAGAATTCGGTAATCTCAGTAATTTACTCCAGGATCTGGAAAAAAATAAGTAAGTTTAAATTTGTTGATGGGATAAAGATGAAAAATAAATACTTGTATATTCAAACATTTGGCTGCCAAATGAACGTCCATGATTCGGAACAGATGGCGGCCCTGCTTGCCGGCAGCGGCTATAAAACAACTGATAATCTGAAAATGGCTGATTTGATCCTGCTTAATACCTGTTCCATCAGAGAAAAAGCGGCGCAAAAGGCTTACAGTGAGTTGGGAAGAATGGTTTTGCTCAAAAACCAGAATCCGGAATTGATTATCGGTGTTGGCGGCTGTCTGGCGCAGCATTTAGGCAGCAGGTTTCATAAAAGAATAGGTCATCTGGACTTTGTTTTCGGAACGCACAATATTCATCGTTTACCGGAAATGGTCGCCGCCGTGAGCCGGGAAAGGGAAAAAATTACCCGCACTGATTTTTATAAAACGGTCCACTCCATCGGTATTTATGCGCCACCGGCAACGGGAACGGCAAGCGCCTTTGTTACGATCATGCAGGGATGCAATAATTATTGTGCTTACTGCGTAGTCCCATATTTACGCGGTTCCGAAATGAGCCGGCCGCCGGGAGAAATTATCGAGGAAATAAAGAAACTGGCCGATCAGGGCATTAAAGAGGTTACTCTGCTCGGGCAGAACGTTAATTCCTATGGCAAAAATCTGGAGCAGTATCTGAATTTCCCCGCATTGATCAGGAAAATCGGCAAAATTCCGGGCATTAAGCGAATCCGCTTCACAACTTCGCATCCGCGCGATTTATCGCCGGAATTGATTAATTGCTTCTCTGCGGAAGAAAAATTATGCCGGCATATTCATCTGCCTGTGCAATCCGGCTCGAACAGAATTCTGAACCTGATGAACCGGGGTTATTCAGTGGAAGAGTACCTGCAAAAGATCGATCTCTTACGGCAGGCCTGTCCACGGATAAGTATAACTTCTGATATAATTGTCGGCTTTCCGGGCGAAACCCAAAACGATTATCAAGAAACCATTGACATGATGGAAAAAATCAGGTTTGATTCTACATTTTCTTTCAAGTATTCAGATAGAAGAGGAACTGCTGCGGAAAAGCTGGAAGGGAAAATCATGGAAAGTGAAAAACAGCGGCGGCTGAAATTGCTGCAGGATCTTCAGGATGAACACACCCTCGCGAAAAATACGGAATTGGAAGGCAGCAGGCAGGAATTGTTAATTGAAGGAAAAAGCAAAAACTCGGAAAATGATTTAATGGGACGCACCAGTTCCTGGAAAATTGTCAATTTCAAAGGAGATCAGGCATTGATTGGGCAGTTAAAGCAGGTAACAATTACCAAAGCCTATTTACATTCATTGCGCGGCAAGTTGCTCGAGGAGGTTGGGAATGTTGATTGAAATGAAGGTGTCCGGATTAACCATTGATCCAATTACAAATACGCCCATCGTGATATTGAAAGACATGCAGGAAAATAAGGCTATTCCCATCTGGATCGGTCTTTTCGAAGCCAGCGCTATTGCTACGGAACTGGAAAAAATTGTCTTTTCCCGGCCCATGACTCATGATTTATTCAATGAGTGCTTAAAAGTATTGAATGTGGCGGTAAATAAAATTGAAATAGGAGACATTCGCAATAATACCTTTTATGCCAGTATTTATTTAATCCGGGAAGGACAAAGTTTTACTGTCGACGCCCGGCCAAGCGATGCCATTGCCCTGGCACTGCGTGCTCGGGCACCGATATTTGTCGATGAGACTGTTATCGAAAAATCACGCAATATTGATTTCGGCATCAAGATTACCGATCTGGATAAGTTGAAGGAAGATAAAATCAGAGAGTATTTAGAGAATCTTTCCGCGGAAGATTTCGGCAAATACAAGATGTAAAGCAATATGAATGATCTCATCCGGGATTTTCAGACTTATTTGACGGCAGAGCGCAATGTTTCCGAGCATACCCGGGTAGCCTATACAAGCGATTTGGAGGAATTTGCCGAGTTTCTCCAAAAAAATAATTTTATCAGCAAGCGGGATGAAATCGCCGGCGTTGAGACCGAGACCATCAGGTCTTATTTGGGATATCTGTTCCGGCAGAAAGTAAAGAAGGTATCAGTGAATCGTAAAATCTCTTCACTGAGATCTTTTTATAAGTTTCTCGTTCGTCAAGGCAAGGCAAAAAGCAATCCGGCGGGGATGATCCAGACATCGAAGACAGAGAAGTATATGCCCAATTTTCTATCGGTCGATGAAATGTTTTCCCTGTTGAATGTTCAGAGTAGCGCTTCTTTAGCGGATTTGCGGAATCTGGCTATGCTGGAATTATTTTATTCCTCAGGTCTGCGTTTGAGTGAATTGGCGGGGCTCAACGTAATCGATCTGGATTTAAATCAGGCTCTGGTTAAAGTACGGGGGAAGGGGAGAAAAGAAAGAATTGTTCCACTCGGAGGTCCGGCCCGCAAAGCTCTGGAGGAATATCTGGACAGGACCAGTACAGCCAGAAAAAAAGTTGATGCCGATGTTTTTAAAAGCCCCCTGTTTCTGAATACCAGGGGTGCAAGAATATCAGGTCGCAGCATTGCCCGCATTGTTGATGCTGCGACTGCAAAAAGCGGCATCGGCAGGAAAATCAGCCCTCATGCTCTGAGACATACTTTTGCTACCCATTTGCTGAATGCCGGAGCGGATTTGCGGTCGATTCAGGAATTGCTGGGGCATGAGAGCCTTTCGACAACGCAAAAGTATACGGCGGTTAATATTAACCGCATGATGGAAATTTATGATAAAGCACATCCACGCGCTAGGAAAAAATGAGACTGGGCATTTTGCCCCGGCAAAACCGCAGCAAAAACCTTAGCCGAATTTATCCCGTGCAGCGAAGTGCGACACGGGATCCAGGAATGTATGGGAGAATGAAATGCAGATTAGAGGAACAACGATACTGGCAGTAAAAAAAGATAACAATGTCACGGTTGCCGGCGATGGTCAGGTGACGTTAGACACAACGATTCTGAAGCACGGCGCCCGTAAAGTCCGCAGGCTTTATAATAATGAGGTCATCGTCGGTTTCGCCGGCGCCACCGCTGACGCCTTTACACTGTTTGATCGCTTTGATCAGAAACTGGAGCAGTACAATGGAAATTTACTGCGGGCAGCCGTGGAATTAACTAAAGACTGGCGCACCGACCGGGTTCTGAGACACCTGGAGGCTCTAATGATTGCGGTGAGCAGGGATCATTCCCTCATAATTTCCGGTAATGGCGATGTCATCGAGTCCGATGACGATGTTATGGCCATAGGGTCCGGCGGGCCTTTCGCGCAGTCTGCCGCCCGGGCACTGGTGCGACATACCGGTTTATCTTCGACCGAAATTGCCCGGGAGGCAATGAAAATAGCGGCGGAAATATGTATTTACACTAATGATCATTTAGTATTGGAAGAACTGGAAGTTGACGGAGAAAAAACGAAAGAAAAAAAAAGAAACAAAGTTAAGGAGATTGCATAAAACATGTCCGATAATGGATTGACTCCCCGGGAAATAGTGGAAAAACTGGACAGGCATATAATTGGCCAGGCCGATGCGAAAAGGGCTGTGGCTATTGCTCTGCGTAACCGGTGGCGCAGGCAGAATGTACCGGAAGAACTGGCCGATGAAATTTCGCCGAAGAACATTATTATGATCGGTCCGACAGGTGTGGGGAAAACCGAAATTGCCCGGAGATTGGCGAAGCTGGATAATTCCCCTTTTTTAAAAGTCGAAGCCTCCAAATTTACAGAAGTCGGCTACGTTGGCCGCGACGTTGAATCTATGGTTCGCGATCTGGTGGAACTATCCATAAACATGGTTAAATCAGAGGAACAGGAAATCGTTCAGGTCAAGGCTGCTGAAATTGCCGAGGAAAGACTGCTGGATTTATTACTGCCGGCAAAACCGGCGGAGAAGAAAGTCAGCGATATGCTGACGGGTCCGGAAGGCAGTGAAGAAAATACTACGCTGGCGGAAGATCAAACGCGAAAAGCGGATGCGACCAGAGAGAAGTTGAGGCAGCTGCTCAAAGAGGGGAAACTGGATCACAGAAATGTGGAACTAGATGTAACCGAGGCCAGAAGCGGCCCCATGATTGAAATATTTTCCGCCGTGGGCATGGAGGATATGGGGCTCAATCTTAAAGATATGCTGGGCAATGCCTTTCCGCAAAAAAAGAAAAGAAGAACGGTCAAGGTGCCTGAAGCCCTGGAAATACTTGCCGAAGAAGAAGCGCAGAAGTTAATTGACATGGATAAGGTTCATAAAACTGCCGTGGAAAGAGTGGAACAGTCGGGAATAGTGTTTTTGGATGAAATTGATAAAATTGTCGGCAGCGATTCGGCTCATGGTCCGGATGTTTCCCGCGAAGGCGTGCAGAGAGATTTGCTGCCTATTGTAGAAGGATCCAACGTCAACACTCGTTACGGAATGGTGAAAACTGATCACATTCTCTTTATCGCCGCCGGGGCATTCACTGCTTCGAAGCCTTCAGATTTGATTCCGGAATTGCAGGGAAGATTTCCGATCCGTGTAGAACTCGATTCGCTCGGGAAAGAAGAATTTATCCGGATATTGACCGAACCGAAAAATGCTTTGGTCAGGCAATATGTCGAAATGATGGCCACCGAAGGCATAAAATTATCATTTACGGATGATGCCGTTGCCGAAATTGCCGAGGTTGCCACGCAGGTTAATGAGAAGACGGAAAATATCGGAGCACGCAGGCTCTATACAATTATGGAAACGCTGCTGGAAGACATTTCCTTTGAAGCCCCGGATATGGAGGAAAAGGACATAGTAATAGACGCAAAATATGTGGATGAAAAGTTAGATGAAATAGTGGAAGATGAGGATTTGAGCAGATATATATTGTAGAAATAGGGAGTGAAGGCAATGAACGAAAAAGCAATAATGGCGCTGGCCGATGAAAATATAATGAATACTTATAAACGTTTTCCCATTGTGCTGGTCAAAGGCCTGGGCCAGAAGGTATGGGACGTCGAAGGGAAGGAATATCTTGATTTCGTTTCCGGCATAGCCGTCTGCAGTTTGGGGCACTCCCACCCTCAAGTGGTGGCCGCCGTAAAGCAGCAGGCCGAAAAATTAACTCACGTTTCCAACCTGTATTATACGGAACCGCAGGCCCGATTGGCTAAAAAGCTCGTGGATAATTCGTTTGCCGATAAAGTGTTTTTTTGCAACAGCGGCGCGGAAGCCAACGAAGCGGCAATCAAGCTGGCGCGTAAATATGCCCATGAATATTTAGGCGAGAATAAATTTGAATTGATTACCATGAAAGATTCCTTTCATGGCCGGACGATGGCAACAATAACAGCCACCGGTCAGGAAAAATTTCAATTCGGGTTTACACCTTTGCTGGAGGGTTTTACTTATGTTCCCTTCAATGATTTGGGTGCTTTGGAATCTGCCATTACCGAAAAAACATGTGGTATAATGCTGGAGCCGATTCAGGGGGAGGGCGGGGTGAATATTCCTGAAGCTCAATATCTGGCGGCGGTTCGGGAAATGTGCGACCGGCATAACATACTGCTGATTGCCGATGAAGTTCAGACAGGAATGGGCAGGACAGGCCGGCTTTTCGCTTATGAGCATTCCGGCATTGCGCCCGATATCATGACCCTGGCCAAAGCTTTGGGCAATGGTTTCCCGGTCGGAGCGATGCTGGCGACAAATAAAATCGCCAGGGCGTTTAGTCCGGGCAATCACGCATCTACCTTTGGCGGAAATCCTCTGGCCATGGCTGCCGCTAACGCAACACTGGATACTATTATGCAGGAAGGGCTGCTTAATGTTTGCCGGGAAAGGGGAGAATATTTTCTGGCCTCACTCAGGAAATTGCAGGTTCGGCATAAAATTATTAAAGAAGTCCGGGGAATGGGTTTGATGATTGCCTGTGCACTGACTATTGAAGGCGCCGATATTGTCAATGAGTGTCTGAAAAAAGGACTGCTGATTAATTGCACCGGCGGAAAAACACTGCGTTTTGTCCCGCCCCTGATTATTTCGCAACAGGATGTGAATTTGGCCGTCGCTATTCTTGATGAAGTTATGGAGGGCAAATGAAAAAAGATTTATTGAGCGTTTATGAGCTTGATCTTGACGATTTTGATAAAATATTCGACGATGCCCGCAGACTTAAAAAAGATTTCAAAGAAGGGAAACTCCACGCACCTTTAAAGGGGAAAACGCTGGGGATGATTTTTGATAAATCCTCCACCCGTACGAGGATATCCTTTGAGGTAGGAATGTACCAGCTGGGCGGTATTGCCCTTTTTCTGAATTCCCGTGATACGCAAATCGGCCGCGGGGAAAGCATTGCTGATTCCGCCCGGATGATGTCGCGCTATTTAAACGGGATTATGATCAGGACCTATGCCCAGGAAAGTGTCGAAGAGTTTGCCCGGGCGGCTTCAATACCGGTTGTCAACGGATTGACCGATCTTCTGCATCCCTGCCAGATACTGAGCGACTTGTTTACCATAGCGGAGAAAAAAGGTTCTTATAAAGGACTGAAAGTAACGTATATCGGCGATGGCAACAACATTGCCAATACCTGGATTGAAGCCGCGGCGCGGCTTCCCTTTGAGCTTGCTCTGGCTTGCCCGGAAGGTTATGATCCTGATGAAGCCATCATGGCCAGAGGGAAAAAAGAGTCGCCGGAAGGAATAGTGCTTTATCGCGATCCTTTTGAGGCTGCAAAAAATGCAGATATCCTTTATACTGATGTCTGGGCGAGCATGGGGCAGGAATCAGAACAGGAAGAAAGAAAAAAAATATTTAAAAACTATCAGATCAACAGGAAAGTTTTAAAAGAAGCAAAAAAAGATGTTCTGGTCATGCACTGTTTACCGGCTCACCGCGGAGAGGAAATTACCGCTGACGTTATTGATGGTCCGCATTCGGTGGTAATTGATGAAGCGGAAAACCGTTTGCATGTTCAAAAAGCAATCTTGAAAATATTATTGTAGGAGGAATGAAAATTGTCAGCAGGATTTAAAAAAGTCGTATTAGCGTATTCAGGCGGTTTGGACACCTCGATTATCGTCCGGTGGCTTATTGAAACTTATAAGTGCGAAGTTATCTGTTTTGCCGCCGACTTAGGGCAGAAGGAAGAACTGACCGGTCTGAAGGAAAAGGCAATCAATACCGGCGCCAGTAAGATATACATCGAAGATTTACGGGAGGAATTTGCCCGTGACTTCGTGTTTCCGGCGCTCCGGGCTAATGCCATTTATGAAGGCGTCTATCTCCTGGGAACCTCCCTGGCCAGACCGTTGATTGCCAAGAGACAAATTGAGATTGCCCAGAAAGAGGGAGCCGAAGCCGTTTCGCATGGCGCTACCGGAAAGGGTAATGACCAGGTTCGCTTTGAGCTGACTTATTACGCCCTGGATCCGCGAATTAAAATTATTGCAGCCTGGAAAGATGACAACTGGCATTTCGATTCCCGGGAATCAATGTTTGACTATGCCGAAAAATATAAAATTCCGGTGCCCCTGACGAGGGCCAAACCTTATAGTTCCGATCGCAATCTTTTACATATTTCGCATGAAGGCGGAATTCTTGAAGATCCCTGGGCGGAACCGCCGGAGGATATTTTCGTGCTGACCAAATCGCCGGAGGCCGCGCCGGATAAGCCAACATATGTCGAAATTGATTTTCAGAAAGGCAATCCGGTGGCAATTAACGGCAAAAAGATGTCTCCCGCTCAACTCATGGAGTGCATGAATGATATCGCCGGGGAAAACGGGATAGGTCGCGTCGATATGGTGGAGAATCGCTTTGTCGGAATGAAATCACGCGGCGTCTATGAAACTCCCGGCGGAACCGTTCTCTGGGCGGCGCATCGTGCCGTGGAATCGATAACCATGGACAGGGAAGTAATGCTCATGCGCGATGCACTTATTCCCAAATATTCTCAGCTTGCCTACAATGGTTTCTGGTATTCGCCGGAGATGAAGGCGCTGCAGACTTATATTGACGCCACCCAGGAAAGTGTCACCGGAACGGCGCGGATGAAATTATACAAAGGAAACAGCATTGTTGTAGGCCGTAAATCGCCCAATTCTCTCTACAGCGAGGATTTCGCGACTTTTGAAAAAGATAAGGTATATAATCAAAAGGATGCCTCAGGCTTTATCAAGTTGAATGCATTGAGGCTGATCATACAAAGCATATTGAAGAGGCAAGGATAGCTCTTTACCTGGACATCATTGCCCGGGCAGCGGAGGATTGATAAGTTTCCCGCATCAGCGGTGGTTATTCCCGGCTCAATGAATATTGCCGGAGAAGGGCGGGAACAAGTAAACGGAGATTAATTATGACGGCAGGAAAAAAGCCCTGGGGCGGGCGTTTTCAAAAACCGACAGCGAAAAACGTCGAAAAATTCACCGCTTCCATTCACTTCGATAAAAGGTTGTATAGTTACGACATCGAAGGCAGTATTGCCCACGTTACCATGCTGGCCGGGCAGGGAATAATTACGGCAAAAGAAGCAAAGGAAATTACCGCCGCCTTGAAAAGCATTTTGCAGGACATGGAGCAGGGCAAAATCGCTTTTAATCCGGCTGACGAAGATATTCACATGGCGATTGAAAGGCAACTGATTTCAAGGATAGGCGAATCTGGTGGAAAACTTCACACCGGCCGCAGCCGCAATGATCAGGTTGTTTTAGATGTGCGACTTTTTCTGCGCAGAGAAATTGATAACGTGCTGGCGGCTTTGCAAGCCTTGCAGTCGCAGCTGGTAAAATTGGCTAAAAGGGAAATCACTACCATCATGCCTGGTTACACGCATATGCAGAAGGCTCAACCGGTTTTGCTTTCACACTACCTGCTGGCATTTTGGGAAATGTTTGACCGGGACGCAGAAAGAATGCGCGACTGCAGGCGCAGATTTAACGTGCTGCCCCTGGGAGCTGCCGCCCTGGCGGGGACAAGCCTGCCCATTGACCGCAGCCAGACGGCAAAGTATTTGAATTTCCCGCAGATTGGCCAAAACAGTATGGATACTGTCGCCGATCGTGATTTCGTTGCGGAATTTATTTTTGCGTCATCGCTTATTATGATGCATTTGAGTCGTTTTTGCGAAGATTTGATTTTGTGGTCATCAGACGAATTCGGTTTTGCGGAGATTTCCGATGCCTACACGACGGGCAGCAGCATTATGCCCCAAAAGAAGAATCCTGATGTTGCCGAGTTGATCAGGGGGAAGGCGGCGCGGGTTTACGGAGACCTTTTTGCTATTCTGACGCTCCTCAAAGGGTTGCCGATGACCTATAATCGTGATCTGCAGGAGGATAAAGAGCCGCTTTTTGATGCGGTTGACACCGTCAAGGCCTGCCTGGAAATATTTACGGAAATGATTCCACAAACGAAATTCAATTCCGGCCGAATGCGCCTCGCTGCTGCGGGGGGATTTTCCGCGGCCACGGACGTCGCTGAATATCTGGTGAAAAAGGGATTGCCTTTCCGCAATTCTCATGAAATTGTGGGGAAAATAGTTGCTCATTGCCTGAAAAACAACAAAAGCCTGGATCAATTATCAACAAAGGATTATCAAAAATTTTCTCCCGTTTTTAGCGACGATATCCGGGAAGAGATAAAGCTCGAGAAAGTCGTAAACTCGCGTAAACATATTGGAGGCACGGCAACTTCAGCCGTGCTGAAAAGGATCAGCGAAATTGAAAAAAAACTGGGTAGAAAATAGTTTCTTAATCATGCTCTTGATCAGTTTGTCGGGCTGCGGTTTCAAAGGAAATCCGGCCCCCTATCCGGCAATGCCGGACGATAAACCGCTGGTTAAAAATATGCAGGCGCTCCCCGGCGGAGATGCGGTTTTGATAAAATGGATTTTTCAGGATAAAAAAGGATTGATTAATCATATAATCATAGAGAGCAGCCAGGCCGGACAACCCGGCCAGGAATGTAAAAACTGTCCGCGAATATATGCAAAAATAGGTCAAATTCAGACAAAAGAAGGAACTGCAGCGAACAGGGACCAGAGGGAATTAAGTTTTAGCGACACTTCAGCCGTGAAAGGGAAGATATATATTTACCGTTTGATGCTCTGCGAAGAGAATGGCAATTGCTCAGAGTCATCTGCGGCGGAAATAAATTTCCAATAATTGAACATGAGGAGGATATTTTTATATGTTTAAAGGAGCCATAGTTGCAATTGTCACACCGTTCAGAGACGGAAAAGTGGACGAAGAGGCTTTGCGTGAGCTTATTGAATTTCAAATAGCCAACGGTACGGACGGTATTGTGCCCTGCGGCACAACCGGTGAATCGGCCACTTTGACCCATGAAGAGCATGATCGCGTTATCGAAATTACTATAAATGCCGTGAAAAAAAGAGTGCCGGTCATTGCCGGGACCGGATCCAACAGCACCGCCGAAGCGTTGCGTTTAACCAAACATGCCTATGAAGCGGGCGCCGATGGAGCGCTGATCGTTTGTCCATACTATAACCGCCCGACGCAGGAGGGGCTTTACCAGCACTACAAGATGATAGCCGAAAATGTTCCCATTCCCATAGTGCCCTACAATATACCGAGCCGCACCGGAGTCAATCTCCTGCCGGAAATGGTGGCAAAGCTCTCGAAAATAAAAAACATCGTCGGCATCAAAGAAGCCTCCGGGTCAATTAAACAGATGAGCGACATCATCAGCCTCTGCGGGGATGATTTTGCGGTTTTGTCGGGCGATGACATTTTTACGCTGCCACTTCTGGCTATGGGTGGTGCCGGCATCATTTCCGTCGTTTCCAATGTTGTGCCCGCGGATATGGCTGGGCTTGTCGATGCTTATGCAGCCAACGATCTCGTCAAAGCAAGAGCTTTGCATCACAAGATGAGCCCGTTGATTGATGCGCTGTTTATTGAAGTAAATCCGACTCCGGTAAAAGCGGCGCTGTCGTTGATGGGTAAAATAAAATACGAATATCGTTTGCCGCTATGCAAAATGTCCGACGGCAATCTGGATAAATTAAAAAAAGTCATGACCGGTTACGGCCTGCTTAAATAACAGCCGGTTGGTTTTTCTGGTTTATTGAAGAAGGTAAAGTTCATATCGATAATTATAAGCAATTTGGCATGTACATACTATTAAATATTAAGGAGATTGCTTTATGATTCAAGTCGTTGTTACCGGAGCTGGCGGAAAGATGGGCAGCAGAATTATCAGTCTGATTTCCTCGATGACTGATGTTAAGGTAGTTGGTTCTGTGGAAGCAACCGGTCATCCCATTGTTGGACGCGATGTCGGCCAGGGCTTGGGTTTGGGAAAAACCGGGGTATTGGTCTACGATAAACTGGTCGACTGCATCGATCAGGCTGATGTTGTTATTGACTTCACCAATCATCAGGCTTCGCTGAACTATTTAAAAATTGCCGGCGAGAAAAACCGGGCTATTGTCATCGGCTCGACAGGATTTACACCTGACGAAATGAAAAAAGTCAAAGAATTGGCCGAAAAGACACGCTGTGTACTTGCGCCCAACATGAGCGTCGGTGTCAACGTCATGTTCAAAATTTTGGAGTATTGCGCCGGAATTCTCAACGACGATTATGACGTGGAAATTATTGAAGCTCATCATCATTTGAAAAAAGACGCCCCCAGCGGCACCGCGATGAAAATGGCTCAGGTAATCGCCGACCAGCTGG
The DNA here is from genome assembly GCA_002840565.1 of Deltaproteobacteria bacterium HGW-Deltaproteobacteria-12. GTDB lineage: Bacteria > Desulfobacterota > Syntrophia > Syntrophales > Smithellaceae > MVRV01. Next base: position 40,803 of record PHBK01000027.1, read on the forward strand.
AGCGCAATCTGGACGAGGTTGGTGTTTATGCCAGAAAAGGCCTGATCGGTGAACGGACAAAGAAAGAAATTGGCATCCAGACAATCCGGGCCGGCGACATTGTTGGCGAGCACACGGTGATTTTCGGAGGCATTGGTGAACGCCTGGAGTTCACTCATCGCGCACATAACCGCGATAACTTTGCCAAAGGGGCGATTCGTGCGGCAAAGTGGATTGTCAGCCAGAAAAACGGCCTGTATGACATGCAGGATGTTTTAGGATTGCGGAATAGAAATTAGTTATCAAATGGTCATAAAGATTTGACAGGCATTTTGTGTTATATTGGCATTGGTTCTAATTTGGGAGACGCTTTGCAGAATTGCAAAGAAGCGGCGGAGAGCCTTTCCCGGATAAGTGAAATTCAATTAACCGGACTGTCTTCTTTTTACAAATCAGAGCCGGTCGGCATGGAAAAACAGAACTGGTTTGTGAATGCGGCAGCGGAAATCAAGACGACGCTTGCAGCCCGCGAGTTACTGCATGTTTTGCAAGACATAGAACATAACAAAGGCAGGAGCAGAGAAATTAAAGGCGGGCCCAGAATTATTGATCTGGATATCCTTTTCTACGGGCAGGATATAATTACTGAAGATGATTTAATGGTGCCCCATCCGGAACTCCATCGGCGGCGTTTTGTCCTGGAGCCTCTCCATGAAATTGCTTCTTATTTTATTCATCCGGTTTTTGGAATATCGGTGCGCGGTCTGAGAGATCGTCTTTCCGATTATAAAATTGTGGAATTGCTGGAAAAGCATGATAGGCAGGGATAGTATTTATGTTAATCCGTTTTATCTTATTTTCGTTTTTATTTTATCTGTTGTACAGGATGATCAGATACTTTTACCGGGCAAAGTCAGCCCGGATAAAATCCGGTCAGCCTAAAGTTACGCCGGCCACAGGAGAAGATCTGATGGAAGATCCGGCTTGCCATACGTATGTTCCTGTAAGTCAGTCATATAAAAAAGAAATAGCTGGTAAAAACTATTACTTTTGCAGTAAGGAATGCTGTGATCGCTACATTTTAGAAAAAAAACAATAAAAATCGGCAACAGGGGGGAGCTATGAAGTTTTTTATTGACTCGGCTAATATTGAAGAAATTAAAGAGGGCTTAAGCCTCGGGATGGTAGATGGAGTCACGACCAACCCCTCGCTCATAGCCAAAGAAAAAAAGGGTTTTAACGATGTAGTCAAAGAAATTCTGAAAAGCGTAAACGGACCTGTCAGTCTGGAAGTCGTAAGTCTGGAAGCCAAATCTATGTTTGCCGAAGGGAAGAAACTGGCGCGTTTAGGTGAAAATGTCGTCATTAAAGTTCCTATATGCGCCGAAGGTTTAAAGGCAACAAGAATGTTCGCCGATGCCGGCATCGATGTAAATCAAACTTTAATATTTTCTCCTCTGCAGGCGCTGATGGCGGCAAAAGCCGGTGCGCGGTATGTCAGTCCGTTTGTCGGCAGACTGGATGATATTGCCCATGACGGTATGGAACTGGTGGAGCAGATGCTGACGATATTCGATAATTATGGATATGAGACGGAAGTAATTGTGGCCAGTATCCGTCATCCGCGTCACGTGCTGGACGCAGCCTTGATGGGGGCTGATATTGCCACTATTCCCTTTAAGGTAATCGCCCAACTGGCTGCACATCCCCTGACGGATAAGGGGATTGCCATGTTTTTGGAAGACTGGAAAAGAGTTCCCGGAAAGTGATGAGAAGTTTTTATCCTGAAAAGATAACCTGAACAAGCCTGGAATTATGAACGCCAAACGCGTAATATTCAATTTGCCCAACACGATTACATTAATCCGGATCGCTGCCGTGCCTTTTCTTTTTATTCTGCTGGCCTCTCCGGGTGAATTCTGGAGCCTTGTTCTGGCGATTATTTTTGTTGCGGCATCGATTACTGATCTGGTCGACGGCTATATCGCACGAAAATATCAACTCGTGACCACAATGGGTAAATTTCTTGATCCCATTGCTGATAAGCTTATCGTCAATACGGCGATGATTCTCATGATTCCCCTTGGCCGCATTCCGGCGTGGATTGTCGCTATAACAATTATGCGGGATCTGGTTGTCGACGGAGTCCGAAGCATCTCTTCATCCGAAGGTCTTTTCATTCAGGCGAGCCGATTAGGCAAGAAAAAGACTTTAGCGCAGATAATAGCGGTGACTGCTTTGCTGATTCATTATCCGATTTTTGGAGTGGACGCCCATCTTGTCGGAACGATAATTCTCTATATTGCCTTTGTCCTGACTATCTATTCCGGTGCGAACTATTTTATAAAATTCTACCGGCGTGTCGGGAAATAATAGATTTACGATGCTTAGCACTTTTTTGTTGACAAGAAGACTTTATTTGTTATAGTCACCGCGTTCTTATCGAGCGGGCGTAACTCAGTGGTAGAGTGCTACCTTGCCAAGGTAGACGTCGACGGTTCAAATCCGTTCGCCCGCTCCATTTTTTTATGGCGGCATAGCCAGCCAAGTGGCTAAGGCAGCGGTCTGCAAAACCGTTATTCTCCGGTTCAAATCCGGATGCCGCCTCCAGCCTAATTCAGGAGTTTACTTTTAACAGGACAACTCCTTTTTTTATTTTTGATTCCCCTGAATATGCAATCAGCACCTATCCGGTTTTTGGTGAAATCAGCCTTCCCCGTCAACTTTCTGAAGTTCCGATCGCTTAGCTGATTTATGTTAATAAAATATATTGCAAAAGAAATTAAAATCGTGTAAAAAAAGAATAACAAATTTCGGGAGATGTGTTTTTGGCCACCACAGACGACATTACCTCTACAGAAAAGCTGCTTGATGTGATACGTGGAAATAGCACAGACGGATTTGCTGCCGCAGAGAAACCATCGGATTCCTCCTCAAAAAAATCAGAATTACCAAAGAAGGGCATGAGTTTGCCCAAAATATTTCTTACCGAAAAGAAAATATACACCGTTGGTGTAGATTTAGGTCATGGTTTTCTTCGTTTATGCAAAACAACCAGAGCCCATGACGGCAAACCGGTTTTAGTTGATTATAAGATTGTCGGTTACAGTAAAGTCGCCAAAGATTCACCGCAATTCAAAGAGATATTAAAATCATCCCTGATTTCTTTTTGCGGCAATCCCGCGAACTGTCATATTTGGGTATTGATGAGCGCCGCCGATGTTAATGTGCAGCACATTAAGGTTCCGCGCGTGGCCAAGAAGCAGCTCGAAAACGCTATATACTGGACGGCCAAGAAAGAAAATCCTTTCAACGAAAATGATTACATATTTGATTTTGAACTGCAGGGTGAAATTATTGATCAGGGAATTCCCAAATATTCCGTGATGGTCTATACGGCGCCGAAAGCGGAACTGGAAAGCGTTAAAAAAATATTCTCTGATATTGGAATAGCCCTTACAGGAGTTACCGTAACTCCTTTTGCAATTCAAAACATTCTCCGGAAGAAAGGGATGCCATTCGAAGACGGCGCTGTTGCCAGTTTATTTATCGGCAATGATTTTTCACGCATAGACGTATACAATAAAGAACACCTGGTTATGACCCGAGGAATAAAGACAGGCATAACCAGCATTATGGAGTCGATAACTGAATCTTATAACGAAGGTTATCCTGATGTAAGAATCGGCAAGGAAGAAGCTAGGAAGATTCTTTTCAGTCTTGCTCCCGATTCTCCTCAATTGACCCCCAAAGATCCGGGATTTGATTTAAGTAAAGAAGAAATATATGAGATGACCATGCCGGCGCTGGAAAGACTCGTCCGTCAGGTGGAAAGAACCTTAGAACACTATTCTTCCTCCTTTGGTTTTGAAAAAGTGGTGAAAATTTATATTTCCTCGGCGATGGGTGTTTATGAACAGCTTATTCAATATATCAATGAACAAGTAGGCATTAAAATTGATATCTTTGATCCCTTTATACAGCAGACGATTCGGCAGGTTGATGCCAAAGCGATATCCATCCAGGAGAAAATGTCGCTGGTCCCCGCTTTTGGGCTTTCGTGTTCCGATAATTTTGAAACTCCTAATTTCATTTTTACCTATCAGGAAAAAAACAAAGAAACAACTATTGGCAGACTCAACAAAGGTATTTTTGCCGTGTTTGCTGTGGCACTGATTATCTCGTTAACTATTTTAGTCTTTCAAGGTCTGGACGCCGGATTGCAAAACAATAAATTAACTAAATTGCAAAAAGACATGACCAGTTATAATCCTCTCCTTTCGAAAGATTTAATAGAAAAAATGTCCGGTGAATTAGCGATAAAACAACAGCTTACCAGGAAGTATGCGGAGCGATATACGAATCTGGCGGCAATTGGCGAAGTTTCCAATCTGACACCGGCAAACATACGCCTGCTCAATCTCAAGATTACTTTAGCCAGAACTGCAAAAGATAAAACAGACAAAACAACGGAAAAAACAGATAAAAGCATCGGTGACGTAATTGCCCTGGAAGGACTGGTATCCGGCGACCGTAATATGCTGGATTCCTATCTGGCGCAATATATAATGAAATTAGACAGCTCTCCAATGTTTAGCCTGGCCAAATTGGAAAAAAGCAATATCATCAATTTTAAGAAGAATGAAGTACTGCAATTTACGCTCAATGCCAGGATTGGTAAATGAAGATGAATGTTTCGAAATTTGATATTCCTCAAAAAAGCATTTCGTATCTGGTTATTTGCGGTGGAATTATCTTGTTAATCGTTCTGCTCGGCATATTTCCTCTTTATCGCTACAATGCCCGGTTGAGTGACAATATCAAACAAATAAACCAGCAAATACAGGAACAGAATGATCTGCGTCCCCAATATTTGACTTTACAGAAAAATATGGAAAAAAAGGAATCTCTGCTTTTATCTTTGCCGAAGAGAACGAATATATCCCGCGAGCAAACCGGTAAATTTCAGGAAGAATTCCGCACCTTGGCGGCTAAATCGGGGATCATGACTGTTTCTCTGACGCCTGATCTGACCACTTTTACAAGTGATTCCCAATTTATGCTGAACAATGCCGTTGTCAAAGGAGAATTTCTGAATTTTCGTAAACTGCTGATTGAATTGGGGAGTGTTCCTTATTTGGACAGCATCGAAGAGATCCGGATACAGCCCTATCCGGATTCCATAGAATATAGAATGAAAATTTGGCTGGAAACGGGAAAATAATCTGAAAGTCAGTAAATTATGCCGAAGTTAGAAAAAAGACAGATTATAATTTTAGCGCTGATGGCCTGTGCCGTATTATATGCCGTCTATGAACTGTTTTTTGCCGGTTCAGCAAAAAATGCCGCCACAATTCAAAAGTCGGCTATCAGCATGGACGGCAGTGCCGCAGTTCCGTCGATCAATGAACCTTTGGCTGCCGTGAATGCCTATATTATTACTCGCGCGGAAGCTGATTGGCCGAGAAATCCCTTTATCGAAAGAAATGCCTATAAAGACTGGTCAGCCAGAGAAGGTGCCGCCTCCGGTGCTACCGTGGCTGCAGTAAAAATTATTTATTCCGGTTATCTTGATGCCGGTGCAAAAAAGATGGCAATTATCAACGGGCTGGAATACAGCCCGGGAGAAAAATTAGAAATGGAAGGCTATGTTTTAAAAGAGATCAGACCTTCCAAAGTTATTATCAGCAATAGAAATACAGGAAGTGAACTGGAAGTGTTTATCCAAGAATAACAAACTTTTAGCATTGGAGGATTATCACCTTGAAATGCTCGGCAATTAGCACAAATATTGTTCGACTTATTTTAAGCATCTTTTTTTTATCATTATGTTGGGGTTGCTCGACAGACCTGAAGAGCACAAAAAAAGATCCCCTCTTTGAAAAGTGGAGTACATTGGCGGATAATTCTCAGGGCAACTCCCCTGCTGCGCGCCCCAAGACGGTTGATTTATCCAGCTTATCAGCAAAGCAGGTATCTGCGGCTTTATCGGGAACAACCGTCAAGCAGCTACCCAACAAGAAGATAAATTTAACCATGAGGCAGGCGGAGCTCAAATCAGTGCTGCGGGCATTGGCCAGGTCCGTTGATTTGAATATTATTGTAAAAAATGATGTGAAAGGTGAAATCAGTGTCGACTTCCGGGGTGTCCCGTGGAGTCAGGCTTTTACCGGCCTGCTGAGCACATACTCTTTATCTTACAGCTGGGAAGGCGACATTATCCGCGTAATGACCAACGAAGATATGGATCAGGATATTAAGCAAAAAATCAGCCGACGCGATTCTTTATGGGTGGAGCCGCTTTTACCGCCGGTGCTGGTGAATATTGATTATGCCGATGCCGACAAACTAGCCAAAACACTCCAGGATTTTTTAACCAAGGATAAAGACGGCAAGCCCCGCGGTTCCGTAAACAGAGATGAGCACAGCAATTCCCTGGTAATTTCGGCAATCCGTGAAGATTTAATGAAAATGCTGCCGATAATTGAAAAGATAGATAAACCGACACCTCAAATATTAATAAAAGCCAATATCGTGGAAACGACCAAATCGGTAGCCCGCGATTTGGGCGTTATGTGGGGGGGGCAGTATAATAGAGGCGACTATACCGCAAGCAGTGGCGGTACCCGTCTGACTTCTACAGGTCTCATCAATCCCATAGCGGGCGGTCCGGTCGGCATTGGAGGAACTGGTTTTGCGTCTAATTTTCAAGCGTCCAATTTAACATCTGCGGCGGCCGGGTCATTAGCTCTGTTATTCGGCACAATAGGCGGCAATGTCCTGGAATTGCAGTTGCAGGCATTACAGAAGGAAAGTAAATTAAATATTCTCTCCAGTCCTTCCATTACGACATTAGATAACCAGGTGGCTTTTACCGAAAACGGGCAGAGAGTTCCTTTTGTAACACTGACGCAAAGTGCCGGCCAGGCGCCGACGCAGACGGTGACCTTTGAGAATGCCGTCCTGAGACTGGAAATCACCCCGCACGTCATTGACGGTACCAATCTGAAGATGAAGATTCTGGTCAAGAAAGACGAACTGGACTTTACGCGTGCAGCCAGCATGCTGGGCAATCCCATTATTCTGAAGAAACAGACGGAAACCTCTCTCATTATTAAAGATGGCGATACAATAGTTATTTCCGGGCTGACCAAACAGACGAAATCAGATTCAGAAGCCGGCTGGCCGTGGTTAAAAGAGATACCCGTATTGGGCTGGCTGTTTAAGGCGGACGGCAAAAGCGAAGCCATGGAAGAAGTACTTATCTTTATTACTCCTCATATTTTACAGGTTGCCCACTCGAACAGGAATCCTGTTCTCAGGCAGGAAAGTTCCAATGAACCCAATGGAGGGGCCGGGGCTAAAGCTGTTCAGCCTGCGAAATAAAGCGCAACAGTAAATATTTAAATGACAATCGCCAGCTTAATATTTGAGTGATGAGATTAAAAGCACAAAATGGAGTACTTCAATCTTCTAAATTTAAAGAAAGAGCCATTTTCCAACTCGCCCGAGCCGGAATTTCTATTTCAATCACCGCAGTATACAGCATGTTTACAGAAACTGGAGTTGGCCGTTCGTTTGCGCCGGGGCTTGAATGTAGTCATCGGTGATATCGGAACAGGAAAAACCACTCTGTGCCGCAAACTGATTCAAAGCTTCTGCTCCACTGCGGAAGATGCGGAAAAAATTGAAACTCACCTGTTACTCGATCCTTCATCCAGCAATGCCGTTGATTTCCTGCGCAATGTCGCCGTCATTCTCAACGTTAAGGACATTGACGGCAAGGAGAATGAATGGCAATTAAAGGAGAAGATAAAAGATTATCTCTTCATTAAAGGCGTCAACGAAGACAAGACGGTGGTCTTAATCATTGATGAAGGCCAGAAAATTCCGGAAAATTGCCTGGAACTCTTAAGGGAGTTTCTCAATTACGAAACCAATGATTTCAAACTGCTGCAAGTCATTATCTTTGCCCAGGAAGAGTTCAAAACAGTCATCCAGAAACGTGAGAATCTTACCGATCGCATCAATCTTGTCTATTATCTTCAGCCCCTGAACTTTGCCCAAATGCGTGACATGATTCAATACAGGATCAGTGTCGCCAGAAACAGGGAAAGCGGACCGGACTTGTTCAGTCCGGGGGGAATTCTGGCCATATATCTTTCCACTCGCGGATACCCGCGAAAAGTAGTTTCCCTGTGTCACCAGGTTCTCTTAACGCTGATTATTAAGGGAGAAAAGAAAGCCGGCTTTTTTTTTGTAAGAAGGTGCTGGAAAGAGAAAATGTCGCCTCTGCAGAAAAGCAGGAAATGGGCGACAGCTAGCCTGGCAACTCTTGCAGGGCTGCTCATTATTGCCGCCGGTATTTTTTTTATGCAAGACAGGGGGGTTGATTTAAGCCTGCCGGTAAATGCACCCAAGGCTGCGCCGGAAACACAGCAAAAACCGGCGTCTGTTGCTCCTGCTCCCGCGCCGGCGATAGCGGCAGTGCCTTCTCCTCCGGAATTGATTATTCCGGAAAATAAAACTCTCGAAACGAAAATGCCGAAAATTCTGGGGGTATTAACTGCGAAAAAGGGGATGAACCTCTGGCAGACAAGTAAAAACATTTACGGTGAGGTCAGCCAGGATATTGTCACTAAGGTTAATAAAGCCAACGCTCACATCAGCAACAAGAATTTGTTAAGGGTAGGCGAAAAAATAACCGTGCCGGCGATTCCTGCCGCGGTCAAACCGATTCCGGAAGGAAGCTTAATCGTCATCCTGAAAAACGGCAGAGATATAAAATCCGTATACAATTACTTTTATGATACGATTAATAATAAAAATATGCCGCCGACAGTATTCCTTTCCTTCTGGAATAAAAAAAACGGTCTGACATTTACGGTTGCTCTGGATCAAAGTTTTGGCAGCCTGCAGGAGACGCAGATGGCAATAAGTAAATTGCCCGACAATAATGCTGCGGAAGCAAAAATTTTGTCCCAATGGCATGAAAACACAATTTTCTTTAGCAATCGCGTATTTAGTCGCTGATAGGATAAGAACTAGTCAGATTAATTAACTAGATGGCTATGTTATTTGTTATTAGCACTAATAGTTTCCAGGGCTGTATAAAGAAGTTATTTATGATAGGGTATTTCTGCGGAGGTTAAATGAAAGAAAAAAAACGTTTAGGTGAAATGCTGGTAGAAAAAGGAATTCTAACCGAGGAAAAACTGCGGCAGGCCTTGATCGATCAGAAGAAAGCAGGCTTAAAACTTGGCCAGTTCTTAACACGTCAGAGTATCGTCAATGAGCAGCAGATAATTGATCTCTTAAGTCAACAGCTCAAAATTCCCAAATATCACCCGGAGACTTTCCCTTTAGACCTCGATTTGGCGCGCATTATACCAAGCGATATTGCCCAGAAGTTCCAAATAGCTCCTTTGAGAAAAAAAGGGCGTTTACTGACCATTGCCATGGTTGATCCGCTGGATATAAATACATTAGATACCCTGGAAGTACTCACTAATGCCGAAGTTGAACCTGTTGTCTGTTCGGAGAGGGAAGTAAATCAGCTCATCAGCAGCATTTACGGCATGCAATCCAGCTTGGGAAACCTGATGGAAACGATGGAAATCGAATCCCAGGATGATGTCCAGGAAGAAGAACAAACCAAAGAAGAATTTCAAGTTGCGTCATTGCAGGATTTGGCCGGTCAGGCTCCCGTCATTCGCCTGGTTAATTCCATTTTCAGTCAGGCAATTCGTGAAGGAGCAAGTGATGTCCATATAAGTCCTCAACAGAACAGTATTCAGCTGCGTTTCCGGATTGACGGGAAGCTCCACGATGTGCCTTCGCCCCCGAAATCATTGTCGCTGTCGATTATTGCCCGGATAAAGATCCTGGCCAATATGGATATTACAATTTCCCGAATCCCGCAGGATGGGCGCTTTACGCTGAAGATGGAGAGCAAAGAAATCAATGTTCGTGTTTCTTCCATGCCCACGATTTATGGAGAAAACGTTGTCATGCGTCTTCTGGATATGAGCGCCGGTGTGTACTCCCTCGAACGCCTGGGCATGATTAACGAGGACCGGATAAAAATTTCAACCATGGTGCGCAAAGCTTATGGCATGATTTTGAGTACCGGACCGACGGGAAGCGGCAAAAGCACCAGTCTGTATTCTATCTTGAGCGATATCAACCGCCCGGACACAAATATAATTACACTGGAAGACCCCGTCGAATACCGGGTCGCCAGTATCTGCCAGGTTCAGCTCAACCGTAAGGCCGGTATGACCTTTGCGGGAGGTCTGCGGGCAATTCTGCGTCAGGACCCTGATGTTATCATGGTCGGAGAAATAAGAGACTCTGAAACAGCAGCGGTTGCCATTCAGGCGGCGCAGACAGGTCACCGTCTGCTCAGTACCATCCATACTAATGACGCCGCCGGAGCCGTTACCCGTTTTATCGATATGGGAATTGAACCTTTTCTCGTTGCCTCGGCGCTGCTGGTTTCCTTTGCTCAAAGACTGGTGCGCACAATCTGCCCGTATTGTAAGGAACCATATCAACCGTCCAAGGTGGCTCTTGCCGCCTGGGGTCTGGACAAAATACCGAACGCCAATTTCCAGCACGGCAGAGGTTGCTCCCAGTGCATGAACACGGGGTACAAGGGAAGAACGGGCATCTTCGAGGTTCTGGTCAACGACGAAAGCGTTCAGGAAATGATCATGCAGCGAAAATCAGCCCAGGAAATCACCCGGAAGGCCGTGGACGAAGGGAAGCTGCGCACTTTGAAGGATGATGCCGCTACGAAAGTAATCAAGGGAATCACAACCATGGAGGAAGCCGCCTCAGCGGTTATGGTGTAAAGGTTTGGAAAATTTTAATTATCAGGCGATTGATGAAAGCGGGTTGAATGTATCCGGCACTCTCGAGGCCGAATCGCAGGATGCAGCCGAGAAAATTCTCTTGGCCAGAGGATATATTCCTTCTCAGGTGACGTCCGCTGTGAAAACGGGAGCGGGCAGCTCTTTGCTGGATAAAATGAAAGAGAGTATGTCTGCCGTCAAAATGACTGATCTTATTCTCTTTACCAAGCAGTTTCGCTCCATGATGCAGGCCGGTATTCCGATCATCAGACTGCTGCTGGTTCTCGAAAACCAGACTCAGAACGAGACGCTGAAGCGCGTCATTGTGGCCATCAGCTCGGACATCAAAGCGGGTTTGTCCCTCCATGACGCCATGAGAAAACATCCCGCAGTCTTTTCCCCGCTTTATCTGAGCATGATCAATGCCGGGGAGATCAGCGGCGCTATTCCCGATGTTCTCAACCGGCTGATCGACATTATCGAACACGAGGCAAAAATCAAATCGGACATTAAATCCGCGCTGCAATACCCCATTATTGTTGTCTGCGCTCTGGTGATCGCCTTTTTCGTCTTATTGACATTTGTTATTCCTAAATTTGCCAGCATATTTGCCAAAGCGGGAATTGATCTGCCGTGGCCGACGAAGTTAGCCATGTTTCTATATCAGGGCTTATCCAATTACTGGTATATACTGCTTACTCTCGTGGTGGGATTGATTATCGGGTTGAGCATGTTTTTCAAGACTCCGCCGGGGCGTTATGCGCGCGATGCTTTCCTGCTGAAGCTGCCGCTCTTCGGATCACTGTTTCAAAAGGCGGCCATGTCCAGATTTGCCAGCATATTTGCCATTTTGCAGTCCAGCGGGGTTCCCGTAATTAAAACAATGGAAGTCCTTTCCGGGACAATTGGCAACGCAGCCATTTCCCGCGAATTCGAACGGGTCAGTGAGCGCATCAAGGAAGGGAAGGGAATTTCCGGCCCCCTGGGAGCAGCGAAATATTTTACACCAATGGTCGTCGATATGGTTGCCATCGGCGAAGAATCAGGCAATATTGAAGAAATGATGCGTCAGGTTGCCATTCATTATGACGACGAAGTTGCTTATGCTGTCAAGGGTCTGGCGGATGCAATCGGTCCGATTCTGATGGTTGGTCTGGCGGTTGTGGTCGGTTTTTTTGCCATGGCCATTTTCATGCCCATGTGGGATCTGACCAAAATGACTAAATGAGAAGGCAGGTAAAAATATGCACAGCAGTCTTTATTGCGGAAATACAAAAAAATGTTGCATTTATTGACGATTTGATCTAAAAATAGAACAAGTTATTTAGCAAAATTAATTCAGGAGGCAAAGAAATGTTAAATTCGACATTGAAAAACCAAAAAGGCTTTACACTCATTGAAATCATCGCCGTTCTGGTCATCCTGGGAATTCTCGCTGCCGTTGCCGTTCCCAAATACCTGAGCATGGCTGAAGAGGCCCGGATTAAAGCCGCCCAGGGCGCAGTAGCCGAAATCAAGGGTCGTTTGTCCTCCGCTCAGGGTAAATACATGATGGCCAATGCCGGGACTGCTCCGACCAATGCCCAGTTGTATACCTATGCGATAAGCGCCAATGGGTATGGCAGCGCCACCAACCTGGCCAACGTCGGCTCTGATTTTGTTGCTGCCGTAACCACCGGAAGTCCTATTTCGATTTCGGTGACCAGCGTGGGAGGCACTGTTCTGGCGACTGCCGTGACGGGTAACTTCACCGCCGCTCAATAAGCCAAAAGCAAGAAGTATTGCCGGGTCTAATGAGAATTATCTAAGAGAGAGCAGTGCTTCGGCATTATGCAATGCCGAAGCACTGCTCTATTGGTTTTTTCAGGAGAGAGCTGTCGGTTCATGAATATGCGCATGAAGAATGAAAAAGGCTTTACCCTCGTGGAAATAATTGCCGTCCTGGTTATCCTGGGGATCATGGCAGCCGTCGCCGTTCCCAAATACCTCAGCATGGTTGAAGATGCGCGTTCACAGAGCGCCCAGGGGGCAATTGCCGAAGTTAAAGGCAGGCTTTCCGCTGCTCAGGCTAAGTACATGATGAACACCGGAGGTACAGCCCCGTCCAACACTGAACTGTTTACCTACGCTACGGGCGCCAACGGATACGGGAGCGCAGCCAATCTGACTAATTTGGGCAGTGATTTCGGTGTCACCGTGGCCAGCGGAAATCCCATTACCATCAGTGTTACCAGCGTTGGCGGTCAGCCTGCCAGCGTCAGCGGCAACTTCACTGCTGCCAAATAACAATTTATATTCGGGCATCTTGCAGTTAATGAGATTATTCAGGTCTGGATGATAAAAATACCCCCCATCTACGGGCAAATATATGAACGAATAACCGGCCATAAATATTATCTTCTTTCCCTGATTTCCCTTTTTTCTCTAATCTTCCTATATTATTTACTTGCCTGGCCGATTGTCGGCTACGATACGGATTTGTGGTACCACTTGTCCGGGGGGAGATTCTTCTGGCAGAACGGGGCAATAGCCCAGGATGCCTTTTTCTCTTACATTACCCCGCCCAAATCCTGGTATAATTATTATTGGTTATTCCAGGTCATTATTTATAAAATATTTCAGTGGTCGGGCTATTACGGTTTAATAGTCTTAAGGTGCGTTCTTTATTTTCTGACTGCTTTTGTTGCCTATCGGTTCTTTGCCCGGCGATCGGCCAATACAGCTCAATTACTGCTGGGCATCTTTCTCTTTATCGCCTGTGTTACTGCCATATTATTCCGGGAATTACTGGTCAGGCCCCATTTATTTTCTTATCTGTTCATTATGGTATTTCTTTATATCCTGGAATTTCGCCGGGATAAAATCTGGCTGTTGCCATTATTGGGAATACTCTGGAGCAATATACACGGCATCGAATATCCGGTCATGCTGGCGATTGTTTTCGCGTATCTCGCGGAAATATATTATCTGCAGTACAAAAAAAAATCATCTCCATATTCAGCTGACGGTAAAACAAAATGGCTTTTAATAGCGGTTTTTTACACGATATTTGTCACACCCCGGGTCATTGAACTTATTCAGACTCCGTTTGCAGTATCCTTTCAAAATGCCGCCTATCAGCACCTGTATGTTGCTGAACTGCAGAACATCTCGTGGGCCAATATTTTCGTTTTTGCCCCCGTAACATTGAACGGATTGATCAGCTCGCTGCATAATATGTTTGTCCTGCTGACAGTGTTGTGTTTTCTGATCAGTCTCTGGAACAGGCAGCTGCGCGTCAGTCACGGCATTCTTTTTTGCTGCGGGATTTTCCTCCTGACCCGACATGCCCGGTTCACCTACGAATTCATCCTCCTGTCCGTTCCGCTGCTGGCGCACTCGATACGCCTGACCACTGCCAACTTCCAATTGCCGCGCCGGATTGCCGGCCTGGCGCTGCCGGTTTTGCTGGTTGTAATTCCTCTGCTGATTTTCAGCAATTTTTTTAAAAATCGACCGGCTTATCCTCTCGATGCCACCAGTCTGCCCACCGGAATTGTTAATTTTTTAAACAGCCAGGCCAAGGGCGGCCGTATACTCAATGAACCCAATTCGGGAGGATATCTTCCCTGGGCCCTGGGTGCGAATTTCAAAATTTTCATGGATATGCAGATGTCCATTTTCAGCGATACGGATTTTGCACAGGCCAATAATGCCACTTCCAACGCGAATGTTTTCCAACATTTTGTTGCCAAATATGATCCGTCATTCATTGCAGTTTCCCTCAACCGGCCTTTGTTCAAGAAAATTGCCGCCCGTGATGGACAATATGTGCCTGTCTGCTTCGATCATAAAGAAGTGCTCTACGCGAAAAAGACCCGCTATGCGGAAATAGCCGAACAATATGAGTTGAAAATAATTGATCCTTTTGCCTATCGGGAAATTCAGTATACGGAGCAAAGTGCAGAACAACTGCAGCTCATCGAGGATGAAGCAGCGAAAATCTACAATACGGACCAGACTAATTATGGCGCCAACCATATTCTCAGCAGCATCTACATTGTCCGCAGGCAATACGATCAGGCTTTACCGCATGCCGCCAATATAATTTCGTACTATCCGGATATGTCTCATGGCTACGCCTTAAAAGCTGACGCACTCTTCGGAAAGGGACAATATTCGCAGGCGGTCTTGCTGTATTCAAAAGCTTTGCAGATGGGGCAGGCGGCCCGCGAGAATAACGTTTTTCGGAATTTATATGCATCCTATGTAAAAACGAAGGAGTATCGGGAAGCATATCGGGTGCTCGCCAAATATGTCAACCCCTTTGATCCGAATGCCGATTATAAGGATATTTACGACCTGGGTATGTCGGCGGCTACGGTCGGAAAAATCCGGGAAGCAAAAATGTTTATCAGAATTGCCGGAATGAAAACGCCGGCGGCGGATCAGGAATATCAGCAAAAAATTCGAGAAGGCCTGACCATGCTGGGAGAGGAAGCAAAATAAGAATGAGCGATATCCCGGCAGTACAGGAAGATTCCGCAGCCGACAGGGTTTCCGGAAAGGGAAGGTTTGTCTTCGCGGATAAAAAGCAGTTTGTTTTCGTATTTGTTTTCTTTCTTGCTTATCTGATCATCGGTATTCTGTCGTATAAAGACTATGGCATTTCCTGGGATGAGCAGTCTCATCGTCAGATCGGCATGGTTTCGGCCAAATACGCGGCGGCAATATTGCTGCCGGGCTTTCAGACGCCGGAACTGGCAGCATTGCCGCCGCTGGCGGATTATTCGGCTAAACATTACGGAGTCATCTTTGACCTGCCCATGTATGCTCTCGATCTGCTGTTTGACTACAGCGGCGCCATGCCCGCAGCATACTATATGCGGCATCTGTGTGCTTTTCTCCTTTTTTATTTAAGTGTCTTTTTCTTCTTTTTGATTGTTAAAAACCGATTTCAGAGCTGGCCCCTGGGACTGGCCGCCTGCCTTTTCTTAATTCTTTCGCCGCGTATTTTTGCCGATTCTTTTTACGGCAAGGATAGCGTGTTCCTCTCTTTTTTTATTATCTGCATTTATTTCTTCATCCGGTATTTAAACAGAAGAAATATTCGTAATGCTTTACTGTTTGGCCTGGCGACGGCTCTGCTCGTCGATCAGCGGATAACGGGTATCTTTATTCCATGCCTGGCTGTTTTCCTGACCGGAACGGATATAATTCAAGAAGAACGTCCTTGGCAGAATTTATCCAAAAAGCTGTTGCCGGTTATCGTCTATCTGGTTTCTTTTTTTCTTTTAATGGTGCTTTTCTGGCCTTATCTCTGGGCGGACCCGGTGGGTAATCTGCTTGATGCGTTTACCATAATGAAAAAATATGCGGTTTTTTCCTACGATATCTTCTACTGGGGGGAATTTATCAAATCAACGGAAGTCCCCTGGCATTACATCCCGGCGTGGATGGCGATAACAACCCCCCTGATATATTTATTTTTCTTTTTCCTCGGCCTGGCGGTGATCATACGAAGGGTTATTCAGCAGGGAATTACTCTTTATTCCAATGACGGCGAAAAGCAGGACATTTTGTTTATGCTTCTTTTTTTCGCACCGCTGGCCGCCGTAATTATTCTGAACTCGGCGCTCTATGACGGCTGGAGGCACATGTATTTTATCTATGCGCCATTTCTGCTCATTGCCATGAGCGGGTTTGCCCGTCTGCTGGACTTAATGAAAGAAACGGTTTCCGGTCGCGGGCGAGGGGCAGTTGCCGGCATATTTCTGGCGGCGGTCATGATTTCCGGAATTATCACTACATCCTACTCGATGATTCGCCATCATCCTTTCCAGAATGTATATTTCAACATCCTGGCCGGAAATAATCCCGGGGTGAATTTTGAACTGGATTACTGGGGTTTGTCTTTTCGCCAGGGCCTGGAATACATCGTTAAAAACGACAAAAGGCCGACAATAAAATTATCGGCCAATGTAATTCCGCCGGTGATCAATAATGCGATATTACTGAAAAGGTCCGACCTAAACAGGTTGCGACTGACGGAAATTAATCATGCCGATTATTTCCTCACTAATTATCGCTGGCACCCGCAGCCATATAATTTACATAATGAGGTATTTACAATTTCCGTGAATGATTCCAAAATAATGTCTGTCTTCCGGCTCCGTTGACATAAGATCATTTCCCGATCAAGCACTGCCTTATTCCATTCCCAAATCAATGATGATACCGACGACGACCCAGGTATTCGAGACTGTGTCATAATGTCATTGCGAGGGAGTGCAACGACCGAAGCAATCTCATAAGTCACTGCAAGCATTAGCCCATCTTCCGCAGTTCAGGCGTTTGGAAGATGTAATATCAGTAGGTTATGGTTTAAATCAGGCCATTTTCTCCACTACATTTTCGATTAATTTC
>PHBK01000002.1 GCA_002840565.1 Deltaproteobacteria bacterium HGW-Deltaproteobacteria-12
CAGTAGGGGCCGGAAGTCCCGAAGGCGGTCGCAGCGTCTATAGAACGGCGGGCGAATAGTCAGCGGAACGTAAGCTCGACCCGGCAACGGGAGGTAGGACCCGCCGGATACGTGATCCGTACGTCCGGTGGTGTGGGAGGACGGCGGGGGTGACCCCGCCTCCTACCCGATTAGCTGGACAAAAGCGATGCAAGGAATTAAGCAAACTCATGCAGTACTATGACTATACGGGAGTTATTCACTTTCATTCGGCATTTTCTTTTGATGGCAATGTAGAATTGGATAAAATAATCGACGCCGCTGTCAAAAACCGCATTGATTTTTTAATGCTGACCGACCACGATCACCTGCGGGCACGGGATGAGGGCCGCGAAGGTTGGAATGGTAAAGTTCTCCTGATTGTCGGCGAGGAAATATCACCGCGTTTTAATCATTATCTGGCTTTCAATCTGGATAAACCGATTCCGAGTCCCGGGAATTCCCAGGATATGCGGCCACAAATATATATTGATGCGGTCAATCATGCCGGTGGTTTTGGGTTTATCGCTCATCCCGATCACGAAGGAACAAAAAAGTTTCACGTGAAACATTATCCCTGGACGGATTGGTCGGTTGAAGGTTATGCGGGTATCAGCATTTGGGATTTTATGACGGACTGGCAAAGCAGTCTGAAAGGCTACATTCCCGCCCTGCTGAGTTTTTTCTTTCCCGCTTTCTTTTTGGGCGGTCCCCGCCGGATAACTTTGGAACGCTGGGATGCGTTAAATCAAGCCAGAAAAACTGTTGCCATCGGTGAACTCGACAATCACGGCAGTATGGTAAAATTCGGCCCTGTTACAATACAGGCCTTTGCGTTTAACCGGGCTTTTCAGTTTATCCATACGCATATTTGTACGCCGGAGCCGTTAAGCGGGGATGGTCAAAAAGACATTCCTTTGCTTTGTAATGCCCTGCGCCACGGTCGTTGTTATGTGGCCATGGAATATTTTCAGCCTTCCCGGGGGTTTAGGTTTGTTATTACACAAAACAACGAAGAATATTCCATGGGTGATACGCTGGCGCTGGCCGCGAATTCTTCCCTGCGTATTTCTCTTCCAGAGTCAGCGGCCGTAAAAATAATCAAGGATGGCGTGCTTTTCGCTCTCGAAACGGGAAAAAATATTAACCTGCCCATCAGGGCAGGGGGTGTTTATCGCGTAGAGGCTTATTTGAAGAAATATGGGCGGTATCGGCCCTGGATTTTCTCCAATCCTATCTTTGTAAAGCCATAATGTCTATGCTTGTGGCGACAATTGCGTTTATCACGGCAACGAAGTCTATAAGTAATATTTAGAGGCGAGGACAAGAGAAAGCAGGAATCCCAGAGCTGTCAGGGCTAAAGCTTCCTGACCTCCGAAGCGCAGTTGGTGCAGGGATGTCCTGGGCCCCCGGGCGTAACCTCTGGTCTCCATGGCTTCGGCCAGATCATCGGCGCGCCGGAAGGCGCTGAACAGGAGGGGAGCAAGCAATACCGCCATGGACTTCATTCTCCTGTCGAGACGACCTGTTTCCAATTCCGCGCCCCGAGCCAGCTGGGCCGTTTTGATCCGCGAAAATTCTTCCAGAAGCGTAGGCACGAAGCGCAGGGCCAGGGAAACCATGACCGCTATGTCCTGAACGGGCACCCCGATGCGCCTCAATGGGCTCAGGAGATTTTCCAGTCCACCGACCAGCTCCGATGGTGCAGTGGTCATGGTCAGAACGATGCCGCTCAGAGCAAGGGAGAGGAACTGCCAGGAGATCAGCAGGCCGCGGAAAAGTCCCTCCTCGGTAATCCGCACAGGCAGATAAGGCATTTGCAGCAGTGTTTTCCCTTCGGTGAAGAAAAGATGCAGGCCGAACAGCAACGCTGCCAGCCAGGCGAGGGGCCTCAAGGCAAAGCGGATTTCGGCCAACTTCAACCGGGCGATTAAACAGACGGCAGAAAGAAAAGCGCTGAGCAGAAGTATTTCCCATTCCTGAGCTTGCAATATAAGAATTGACAGGAGGATCGTAGCCAGAATCTTGACTCGCGGATCAAGGCGGTGCGCGAATGAATCGTCATGACGATAAAAGCCTAAATGAACCATGGCTATTCCTTCGGGAGAGAGCCGCTCAACAGGCGATGGATCTCCCTGCCGGCATCATCAACGGAGAGAATGTCCGGCGCCAGCCGCCATCCCCGTCTATTCAAAAAATGCATCAGTTCCATAATAGGCGGCAGTGTTACGGGGGCGTCTTGATCCTCAACCATCTTACATAATATTTCGCGGGGAGGGCCGTCTTGGATAATTCTGCCTTTATCCATTACCAGCAGACGGTCGGCATCGGCCATGTCACTGACATCATGGGTGATATGTATGATGCCGATTCCTTCCCGATGCAGCCTGGCCATCATCTGCAGCACCCGGCGTCGGCTTTCGGGGTCAAGATAGGCAGTCGGTTCATCAAAAGCGATGTAACGGGGATTCATAATCAATACGCCGGCCAGAGAGACCAGACGCTTCTCTCCTCCGGAAAGCGTGTGGGGAGCGCGCGAGGCCAGAGATTGCAGGCCGAGGCTTTCCATTATTTCATTGACCTGCCGGCGGATTTCCGGCGGCGGTCGCTGGAGATTGCCGGGACCGAAGGCAATGTCCTCCTTAACGGTCATTCCGACGATCGAATTATCCGGATTCTGAAAAATCATGCCGACAAGACGGCGGATTTCCTTGTGGTTTGCCGGGACGGACGTGTCCAGGCCATCGACGGTCACAACTCCCCGATCCGGCAGGCTAAGAGCGTTGAGCTGCCTTATCAGGGTCGTTTTGCCACAGCCATTCGGACCGATCAAGGCTACATATTCTCCTGCCCGGATCTCCAGGCTGATATCGTTGAGCGCCGGGATGCCGGAACCTTCATATTGATAGGATAAATTTTGAATCTTAATCATATCTTATTAAAAATACGCCCCCGCATTTGCCGGCAGATAAGGGCGGCAACGACAATCTTGATCATATCTCCAGGCAGGGGCGGCAGCAGCCCGACCCAGACAGCCTGAACGAAAGTCAACTTCGCGACAACCATGAGCTGCAAAATGCCCAGAGTGTAGACCATAGTGATTCCCGCAGTCATGGAACCCATCAACCAGAGAAGGCCGGGCGCGCGGCGCATCGCTGTTAGTTTACCGATGATGAAAGCGCCAATCACAAAGCCGATCAGATAACCGCCCGTCGGTCCGATGAGGACGCCGAAGCCCGCCTTGCCCCCGGCAAAAACGGGCAGGCCGATAACTCCCAGCAGGATGTAAACCACCTGGCTTAATGCCCCGAGGTATCCGCCCAGGAGTGCTCCGGCCAGACTGACGAAGAGAGTTTGCAGAGTAACAGGTATGGGCGGCAGGGGAATTATGATGTAAGCCCCGATCGCTGTCAGGGCACCCAGCATGGATGCGTAAGCCATTCCCCGGAGGGATCTTTTTTCTGCTGCCATTGCGTTTTGCTTCCCTTTAAGCAGTTGATGCTTTTAGCCATTTAGCATAAGTAGTCATTTTGGCCAATGATTTAACCGCAATTATCCGGTTTCCTTCTGCTTCGTTTAATGCACATCTGCCGGAATGGGCGTTTTTGTGATGATCTCGAGTTTTTTCATTATTAAATACCCGTAAAAAATCGTCTATCTATTAATATATAATAATTTCAAGTGCTTATGTTGACGAGGCCCTTTTTTACTGCTATTTGCTAGCATATGGTCCGGTAGAACACAAGAATGTTCTTAATATTCGAATGCTTTAGATAAATCATGGAACGGTTGATAACGGTGCCTCGTACAATATTGTTCTTGACGAAATTGCTGCCTAATTCTAAATATATCCTTCAGAGGTGCAATCATGCTGAAAAACGAAATAAAGCAAGTTATGGTCAACGGTAAAGTTGTTGGTATCAGCGGCTTAGATGAGGCCATCAGGGAAATAGCCGGAATGGAAAGCGGCCTGGGCGAGGCAGAAATTCAAAAAAGACTGCTGGCCATAATTTCATTGCATAACTATGTGCCGGCAAACATGCAGGAGGCTTACGGAAAAGCGGTTTTACGCGAATTTAAAACTGCTCAGGGATTGCCAGTTGCGCAGGATACGATTCCGGGATTAAAAATAGCCGTCCTGGGGATGGGCTGTACCCGATGCTCGCAACTGGAATCAGATGTTCGTGACATTTTGTCGGAAATGAAAATCGCCGCCGACTTGCAGCATATAACTGATTTGCAGGAAATTGGGCGTTACGGAGTGATGGGCTCACCGGCTCTGGTCATTAACAATAAAGTGGTATCTGTCGGAGAGGTGCCGCCGAAAAGTAAAATCCGTCAATGGATAACAGAAACGTTTGCTTCCCATGACAATAAATGAGCCGAGGCGGAATTTTTAAATGGCTGGTTTGCAGCAAAAACGAGCATTAACAAACGCCGCGAAGCTTTATCCGGCCGTCAAGGAAGCCGTTATTCTGGTTGTTATAGCCGGGATTGTCGCCATTTTATTCAATGCGCTGCGGCCTGCCGGGATTCCTCTCTGCGGCTTCTCCCCGGCAATAATTTTCCAGAATCAAAGCGTCAGCGTTCCGGAAATCGCTCTTTCCGCGGCGCATGATCTTTATCTGAAAAGAAAAGCTATCTTTGTTGATGCCCGCGATCCCTTCAGTTATGAAGAAGGCCATCTTCCCGGCGCCCTAAATATTTATCCCGACGAGGCCGCCATCAGAGCTGCAGAATTGAAAAAAATAGTCTCCGCGGATTCTGTGATAATAACCTACTGCGACGGGCCGCAGTGCCCTCTAAGCAAGCAGACAGCGCAGGCTTTGCAGTCTCAGGGGCTGTCCGGTGTGCAGGTTTTAGTTAATGGCTGGAGTCTCTGGCTGAATGCCGGTTACCCTGTGGCAAGAGGTAAACCATGAAACTGCGTAATTTCCCGACGCCTATCGCACCGTCGACAGCCCTGGTTTGCCGCCTGGCCTTAGGAATTATTTTTCTTTATGCCGGCTGGGAAAAAATTATCGCGCCCCAGGAATTTGCCATCGCCGTTTATAATTACCGGCTTTTGCCCGACGGTGCAATCAACCTGGTTGCTGTTGTTTTACCCTGGCTGGAAGTCCTGCTGGCGGCAGGCCTCATCAGCGGCTGCTACTTGCGCGGCTCTTCCTTGCTTTCCGCATTGCTGTTTCTGAGTTTTGCTGCCGCCCTGACCTTAAGCTTGGTGCGTGGACTGGATATCTCCTGTGGCTGTTTCGGTGGATCAGCGGGAAGTATAAACTGGCTTTATCTGGTCCGCGATTTAAGCTTGCTGGGCATGTCCATTGTCACTTTAATTTTTGACAGCCGGTGGGGTTATTTCTTAAGTTCAGCCGATTAATCTGTTCTGCCCGGAAAAGGGCAGGGAAATGATAGCGCTGATCTGCATTCTTTCCAGCGACCATTATTGCGTTGACACTTAAAACCGCTTGTCTTATACTTCGCCAATCATCCCCGATGCTGATTTCAAAGAATTGGAAAAGTTCTACAACAATGATCCCGCAATACCGACACTGACAAAAATCAGGAAAGCCGGTTCGGGAAGTATGAGCGGCGTTAATCCTATGCATGAGGTATGATGATGAAAGACGCTTTCGAGTTCTTGTCGAAAATTCAGGAAGATCCAAAATTCCTAAAAGGCGCGGAGAATTGTGTTTCTGACGATGAGAGAAGGGCATTTCTGCAGAAAGAGGGGTTCAAGTTTACTGCTGAAGAATTGGATGCCGCCATCCAAACCTTGTCTTCCATGAAAGATAAAAAACAGGGCAAAGAAGCCCGGGATCATAGAACATCTAAACGTTATGGTGTGTTTTTGAAGGTAAGTGAAATAAATGGCGAGTCGGTCAGCAATACGGTCATGGTGGATATTAGTGCGTGGGGAGCCCAGGTTGAATCCCTGATTAAAAGTCCCGCCAACAGTGATTTAGAATTATATTTTGTTCCTACAAAGAGCAAAGATAAAATTCGGCTGGCGGGTAAAGTAGTCTGGTCGGGGCAAGTTCCTCTTTCCAAACGTCACAGCACCGGAGTGAAATTTTACAAATCACTGGAACAGCTGGGTAAAGAAGGGGCATTTCCCTTAGAGGAGTTCAAGTCAGCCGTTAAGAATCAGCATGAGGAAATAGCAAGCAAAGAATTCTTAACAGTTAAAGAAGCTGCCCGGAAACTCGGTGTCCACTGGTATACCGTCTGGCGCTGGACTATGGAGAATCGCATTAAATTCAAACAGGTTAAGGCCGGCTGCAAAATTCTCATCCCGACTTCTGAGTTGTTACAATTTCAAACCCCCTACGAATAAAAAAGGTCATCAGATTTTTTCTTAGCAAATCTCAGCATCCTTCAGCATTTTATTCTTTCAGCATCCCTTAGTGTCTGTCTGTAGCTTATTTCCCCTGTCTGGATTACTTTAAAGCTGAAGATGGCGGAATATCCCCATGTGCTGCTGTCGGGGCTGGAGATTATGAATTTATTGGAAACAAGTAAAAAATTAAGTGAAGAAGCTACGACGATTGAAAGAAACGTAGAATCGTTATCCTCATATATTTACTCTCCCAAAGTGAGGCGCATAATTTTTGGTTATACGTCCGGCCAGGCAAAACAGGATACACTTCTGTATTTAATACAAAGATTAAATAATCTATACAAAAAGGTGGATTACCTCCTCCAGGGCATTGAAGCATATTATAATAAATTAGAGTACGCGAATTTCTTATCCCAGAAAAAATACCGGGATTTGGCAAAAAGATTTGCCTATAATGCCATTCAAGAAAACAGATTAATGAAAGAAAGCATCAGTCGAATTATTAAATCCCTGACAAGTCTGAAAATTGCTAAGGAACCAAAAGAACAGCAGGCAATTTCTCATTTCATCAAGAAGGAACTTGATACAAATCTTCAATATGCCAAAGAAATTCATGTACTGGTCTCAGATATTCAAGGCAGGGTCCAAATCGAAGCAAATCTTGTGAATGAAGCTAAGGACCTGAAAAGATATTTAATCAATAAAAATGAAATAGACACGGGGGATATATTATTTCGCTTCAAGGCAAAGGGGTATTTTCAGGAGACTTTCATTTCCAGAATAATCAGTGCAGTTACAAGTTCGCAAATTACCCATGTTTTAATGGCCGCGAAAGTATCACCTTCTGATGTCAGGATTATGGATGCGCACATGGAACGGGGATCAGCCGGAGTGCATTTGAGAGACTTTAAGATTCTGCCTGGTGAAATACTAATTGTTCTCAGACCAAGAATAAAACATTCTCATCTCCAGCTTCTATTGCAAAAGATGGTTGCATGCGTCAAAGTTAAATCAGGTTTTTCCGATTTAAAATTAGTGGGAGTATTTATCTCTTATCTAATAAGCAAGATTATTAATAAATTCAAATCAGGCTATGCCTTGGTGCCAAATTTAATAAATACAAGAAAATCAAAATTTTTTTGCAGCGAATTGGTTAACCAGGCTTTTCGGGAGGCGGGAATTCTCTTAACTCCCAAATCACAATATAGCAACATTGTATTTCCTTCCGATATAATAGTTTCGCCTCATTTGGATTTTATCGGCCTGATTTCCAGAGATTCTCTGCAAAGAGAAGCGATGATTAATACATGTTTCAGTCAGGCACAGCTGTAAGATAGATTATCCGGAACCGCTGAAATGCATATCTTTAAGTCTTATCGCTGGCAGTTCGGACAATAAAAAGTGCTTCGCCCCCCCTGCTTGATCCTGCTGATCGTCGCGCCGCACTTGATGCATTTTTTCCCTTCCTGCCCATAAGCCTTTAACTCAAACTGATTTTCGCCCTTGAGACCATTGAGATCGCGCCAGTCGGAAATCGAGGTGCCTCTTTTCTCAATTGCCCTGGCCAGAATGTTTTTCGCGTTCCGGAATATTTTTGCCCAATCCTTTTTTGTTAAGGCCGCCGCCTTTTTTTCCGGATGAACACCGGCTGCATGCAAAATTTCGCAAGCATAAATATTGCCGATACCGCTGACGGCATTTTGATCCATGATCAGATTTTTCACTTTTGTTTTGCGCCGGCCATGGTTGGCCATAAAGGCCTGCTCATCAAAATCAAGGATAATGTCATTGCTTTCCGGAGCATCTTTTGTCGGCGCAATCCTGACCGTTGCAAAACGGCGCGGATCGACCAGATAAAGATTTCCTGCCGGCAGCGTCATTTGCCAGCGGGTGTGCTTTGGTCTGTCCGTTTCCTTTTGCCAGAGCAGCCGGCCCGTCATTCGAAGATGGATTAAAATAGAGTTGCCGGTATTGAGAAGCATCTCGATCGTTTTACCTTGGCGCCTGACCGCAACTACCGTGTTTCCCCCCATGTCTTGCAGATGAGCCAATTTCGCGTCGTAGACTGCGGAAGAGAATATCTTCTTCCCGGCAATTTTGTTTTGCAACTGACGACACAGTGTTTCCACTTCGGGTAATTCGGGCATAAGACACCTCTGAGTTTGGTTTGCATACTGTTAGGGGCCGTTACGCATTAACCATCCCTGCTTGTCTTGATGGCCTGAGGTTATGGCAACACCATTACATTTCTTACCATTGCGTCACGGCTCCCTAAGGGCGGTTACGATATTACAATGGTAAAGTTCTGCCACCCGCAGGGCTTGTTACTATTGAATAACGGCTTACTAAATTTTACTCTTTTTGCCCACATCTTTTTGTTGGACAAGAAATAGCCCCATCCCTGGCCTGATCAAGAAAACGGGGCTGCGGCGCCGGACAGAAAATAAACAAAGAGCGGAAGAGGAAAAAAATTTTTGAATGTAAACTTCATTGGAAAAATAATTTCATTTTTGGACGCAAAACACAAAAAAAATGTTGACAAAATTTATAGCTCGCGTAAATTCCAATTAAGCGTTTAAGAAAAATTTAATTGGAAGGCAACCTTCCAGAAGGAGGAAAAGATGGAAAACGAGACCCTGTTTAATGAGGAGGCGGAACCTCCTGGTCCTTTGACCGGTCTTGTTAAGGTTGCCCCTGAAGCAACAGATTTTTTTTCCTTAAGTCCCGAAACTCGCCAGTCATACCCGACTAAACAGAAATCCGACAGACTGTTATTCCCTTTTAAAGACTCTCCGCGATCGCGGATTTTTCGTAAGCGTTTTTATCCCGACATCACCCGCCTGGAGTGGTTCGATTGGCACTGGCAACTGCAAAACGCGATTCGCGACGTAGACACCCTGGCTCAAATTATTCATCTTTCCGAAAACGAGCGCCAGGCGATGATGCATCATTCGGGTTCGCTGCCTGTTTCCATAACGCCCTATTATGCCAGCCTGCTGAATACCCACGATCCTTGCGCGCCCTTGCGCCGGTCTGTCGTTCCTGTCGTGGATGAATGTTTGCACACGGCCGGCGAAGAAGAAGATCCGCTTGGCGAAGATGCCGACTCACCCGTTTGCGGCATAGTGCATCGCTATCCCGACCGGGTTTTGTTTCTGGTCACCGATATCTGCTCAACATACTGCCGGTATTGTACGCGCTCGCGTATTATCGGACGCCCAAACCAGCATTTTGTGGATCTGGATAAATGGGAAAAGGCAATTGAATATATCGCCAGCAACCCCAACATCCGCGATGTGCTCCTTTCCGGCGGCGATCCGTTGACTTTGTCTGATGATAAACTGGAGTGGCTGCTTTCGCGATTGAATATGATTCCTCATATCGAACTTA
Organism: Deltaproteobacteria bacterium HGW-Deltaproteobacteria-12; assembly: GCA_002840565.1. Classification (GTDB taxonomy): domain Bacteria; phylum Desulfobacterota; class Syntrophia; order Syntrophales; family Smithellaceae; genus MVRV01. The sequence goes on from PHBK01000002.1 coordinate 9,746, forward strand.
TCCGCATCGGCACCAAGGTGCCGGTTGTTTTACCTCAGCGGATAACTCCGGCCCTCACTGCGATGTTAAGACGCCATCATCCCCTCTGGATGAGTATTCACATAACCCATCCTGATGAGTTGACACCGGAGATGAGCGCTGCGTGCATCCGCCTGGCTGATGCCGGCATTCCCCTGGGCAGCCAGACAGTGCTGCTGTCCGGCATCAATGATGAAGTCTCTACGATGGCTCGTCTTGTTCATGGCCTGCTCCAGATTCGGGTTCGCCCCTATTATCTGTATCAGTGCGATCCCATTCCCGGGTCATCTCATTTTCGCACGCCGATCAGCAAGGGACTGGAAATAATCCAGGGACTGCGCGGCCATACCACCGGCTATGCGGTGCCCACTTATGTAGTTGACGCTCCGGGCGGCGGAGGAAAGATTCCCCTGCTGCCGGAATATGCCATCGGCTGGGATAAAGGTGACCTGCTTTTGCGCAACTACGAAGGCAATATCTTTCGCTATCCGGACAATCATGCGGAAACAAAGGATATCCATTAACAGGCAGGGAGGTATTTTAGTTATTTGAGCAACGCCGTTTTTAAGCTAAAAATAGGAATGACTTATGATTTGCGGAATGACTATTTGAAAGAAGGTTTTACCCACGAAGAAACGGCGGAGTTCGATCTTCCGGATACAATCGAGGCAATCGAAAAAGTAATCTCAGACAGCGGCTACCAGACCGATCGCATCGGCAATATCAGGGCGTTGACCCGCCGGCTGGCTGCAGGAGAACACTGGGATCTGGTTTTCAATATCGCCGAAGGCCTGGCAGGCTTCGGCCGTGAAGCACAAGTTCCCGCGCTGCTGGAAGCTTACAACATCCCCTACACGTTTTCCGATCCGTTGGGTATGGCCCTGACATTGCACAAGGGCGTGACCAAGCATATCATTAATGATCTGGGTATTCCTACGCCGGCTTTTACAGTAATTAAAAGTGAAGAAGAAATAGCGGGGGTGACGCTGCCCTTTCCCCTTTTTGCCAAACCCGTTGCCGAAGGAACCGGCAAGGGCATAACAGCGAAATCGAAAATTAACACCCGAGAAGAGTTGCGGCTAATCTGCAGAGAAATCTTAAAAACCTTCCGGCAGCCCGTGCTGCTGGAAACGTATCTGCCCGGCCGGGAATTTACAGTCGGCATTCTGGGTACGGGCAAAGATGCCCGTGCGCTGGGTGTCATGGAAGTTATCCTGCGGCCAACAGCGGAAAAAAACGCTTATTCCTATGAAAATAAGGAAAATTATGTCAAGCTTGTGCATTACGCCCTGGTTGATGATGAAGAAGCAAGACGAGCCAGGGACATTTCTCTTGCGGCCTGGCGCGGATTGGATTTAAAAGACGCCGGCCGCGTGGATTTGCGTTCTGATGCTCACGGGCTGCCAAATTTTATGGAGGTTAATGCGCTGGCCGGCTTAAACCCGGTGCGTTCTGATTTGCCCATTTTATGCAATCTTTTGGGAATTACTTATCAGGAACTTATCAGCTCTATCATCGAATCAGCCTTACGGCGTGCTAATATTAAATAATAAAGTCGGCTGAAAAGAACTCCTCGGGAAAGATCAAATGAAAAAAGTTGTGATACTCCACAGCGATGTTCCGCTTGATGCCAACGAAGATGAATTAGATTGTCTGCGGCAGGCCGACACAATTTCGGAGGCTCTCCGTAAGCTTGGTTATGATCCTGTTTTAATGCCTTTTGTTCTCGATCTGAGTCGGACAAGTCAGGCTTTAAACGATCTGCGGCCGGAATTTGTCTTTAATCTGGTGGAGACAATCAACACTAAAGGCAGTCTCATCCATTTGGCCCCGGCGCTCCTGGATTATCTGAACATTCCTTATACCGGCTGCGGCACGGATGCCATGTTTCTTACTTCCAATAAGCCTTTGGCCAAGGAAATGATGCAGCTGGCGGGAATTTCCACCCCGGCCTGGATTTCATCGCGCGGTGTTTACTTCGGGGAAGCGCCATCCGATACTTATCTCCTGAAAGCGTCCTGGGAAGATGCTTCCGTCGGCCTGGACGAAAATTCCATTTTTGCCCTTAGCGCAACGAAGAATGTTGTCGCTCTCATAGCTGAGCGCAAGAAAAAAATCTGCGGGCCCTGTTTTGCCGAGGCCTATATTGACGGGCGTGAATTTAACATGGCGCTGATTGCCGGAAAGTCCGGAGTGCAGGCTTTGCCTCCCGCTGAAATGCAGTTTATCGACTATGCGCCGGGGAAATTAAAACTGCTGGATTATCGGGCTAAATGGGTAGAAGGCACCTTCGAATACGAGCATACGGCCCGGACGATGGATTTTTCTGCCGAAGACGATGAATTAATCGCCGACATACAGGCAATCGCCCAAAAGTGCTGGAATCTCTTCGGTCTGGGCGGCTATGCACGGGTCGATTTCCGCATAGATAAAAACGGGAAACCCTGGGTTCTGGAAATCAATGCCAACCCCTGTTTATCTCTCGATGCGGGATTTGCCTTTGCCGTTGAACGGGCTGCGCTGCAATATCATGAAGCAATTGAATTGATTGTTAATGATGCTTTGAAATAATTTTATGAATATTTCCCGGATAACATACCGCGAGCAGATTAAGACCTCCGATTTGGCGGCTATCGCCCGAATCGTGAAGTCGAGCAGCTTTTTTTCTGCGGCAGAAATTGATCTGGCTTGCGAATTGGCCGGGGAAAAGCTCGCCGACGGGAAGGCCAGTTCCTACCAGTTTCTTTTTGGCGAAGATGAAGGTTTTGTCCAGGGGTACACCTGTTTCGGCTTAATTCCGGCGACGGCGGGCAGCTACGATCTCTATTGGATTGCCGTGGATAATGCCTGCCGCGCTCAAGGTCTGGGTAAACAGTTGCTGAAAAAAACTGAAGATATTATTCGGAGCCAGAGGGGGGAGCATATTTACGCGGAAACATCTTCCCGCCGGCAATACCAGGCGACCCAACGCTTTTATGAGAGCTGCGGGTATCTCCGGGAGGCATATTTGAAAGATTTTTATGCCGCCGGTGACAGCAAATTTATTTATTCTAAAAGCTTGTAATAATATTTCTATTTTGAACTTTCCCGGTTTTTTTCTCAACTCTTTTAGCCTTGCATGAAGAAGCGACATCCGGCTCAAACATCTTGCAATTTTCTTCATAATCCGCTAGATGTCTCTCGCATTTATCAGGATATTTAATTTAACCCCAAGGATGGTTTATTCATGCGTTTATTTCCCAAAGAGATAAAATTTTTCGATTATTTTGAAGAACTAGCCGACAAAATAGAAGAAGGCAGCCGCTTTTTCCTGGCAATGACGGAAAATCACGATTACTCGGAATCAAAAATTGTCAAGCTCAAAGAACTGGAGCACGAAGCTGATGTCATCACTCACCGCACGTATGAGAAAATGCACACAACTTTTCTCACACCGCTGGATCGTGAAGATATCTATGCTTTAGTCAATAAAATGGACAGCATCATGGACATGATCGAAGCCACGGCCGTCCGGATTTATCTTTACAAAGTAAAAAAACCCGATGATGAAATAATCAAACAGGCCAGAATTTTAGATCAAGCCGTAGTTAAGGTTAAATTCGTCATTCACGCCATGCGCGACATGAAGAATGCTAAAAAAATTCTGGACGCCTGTGTCGAAATTAACACCCTGGAGAATGCCGGCGACGTGGCGCTGCGAACGATAATGGCCAATCTCTTTGTCAAAGAAAAAGACGCCATTGAGCTTATTAAATGGAAAGAAATATTTGAACGCATCGAAGAAGCACTTGATGTGTGCGAAGATGTATCCAATATCGTGGAAGGAATCGTGTTAAAACATGCTTGATTCCCTGGCATTTGTTGTTTTTTTGGTTATCATCGCACTGATTTTTGATTTTATTAACGGTTTTCATGATGCCGCCAATTCCATTTCCACTGTTGTTTCCACCCGTGTTCTATCACCGAAATATGCCGTCATCTGGGCGGCTTTTTTTAATTTTGCCGCCGTTTTTTTTGTCGGTACTGAGGTCGCGCATACCGTCGGCAAGGGTATTATCCACCTGGACATTGTTGATAACCTCCTAATTTTTTCCGCTTTAGGCGGCGCAATAATTTGGAACCTTGCTACCTGGTATTTCGGATTGCCCAGCAGTTCTTCCCATGCTTTAATCGGCGGTCTTATTGGCGCAGCCGTATCCAAGGCCGGAACAAGTACCCTGGTCTGGTCGGGTATTACCAAAACAACAATTTTTATTATTGTTTCTCCGGCTGTCGGCATGATGCTCGGAGTTGTTTTTATGATTGGGGCCATGAATCTGAGTCGTAATTCCAATATTGCCAAATCCGACAAAATATTTCGTAAAATGCAGCTTTTTTCGGCAGCGGTCTATTCATTAGCGCATGGTATGAATGACGCACAAAAAACAATGGGGATCATTGCCATGGCGCTATTCAGCAAAGGATTGATGGATGGTGCCTTCCATATTCCCGTTTGGGTTATTATCGCCTGCTATTCTGTGCTTTCTCTGGGAACAATGTTCGGCGGCTGGCGGATTATCAAAACGATGGGGACCAAGATTACCAAACTTCAGCCGATTGGTGGGTTCAGCGCCGAAACGGCCGCTGCCTGCTCCATTATTGGTGCGACTATAGCCGGAATTCCCGTGAGCACGACCCATACGATCACCGGCGCCATTGTTGGCGTAGGTTCGACCCGCAGGCTTTCTGCTGTGCGCTGGGGTGTTGCCGGCAACATTATCTGGGCATGGGTATTAACCATGCCCGTTTCCGCTTTGATTTCTGCTGCTATTTATCTTACCGTAAAACATTTTTTTCTGTGATTTTCCATCATGACCGCGATCTTCCCGGAAAATACTATTGATAAATTTATGCTTTTGCCGTAAATATCCTGATCAAATTATTATGTTTGAAAACGGGTCATATTGTTGTCTGTAATGTTTAACATGTTGTAAAATTATTTGAATCCGGGAGACATCATTCCATGGCGGAAAAACTATTGCCTTTTACAAAAAGGCAGCTGGAAGAAATAATTAAGAAATATCCTACGCCGTTTCACATTTATGATGAGAAGGCCATCCGGGAAAATGCGCGCGACTTTAAAGCTGCCTTTTCCTGGAATGAAGGGTTTAAAGAATTTTTTGCCGTTAAAGCCGCCCCCAATCCTTATCTGATGAAAATTCTCCACAAGGAAGGGTTTGGAGCGGACTGCAGTTCGCTGGCCGAATTGGTTATGGCGGAGAAGACGGGCATTACCGGCGAAGAAATCATGTTTACCTCCAACGATACGCCGGCTGCCGAATTTCTTAAAGCACGGGAATTACAGGCTGTCATCAACCTCGATGACATCGGGCACATTGCTTATCTGGAAAAATACGCGGGATTGCCTGCTTTAATTTGTTTTCGCTACAACCCCGGCCCCCTGAAAAAAGGCAATCTGATCATCGGCCATCCGGAAGATGCTAAATATGGCTTTACCCGGGAGCAGTTGATTGCCGGCTATAAAATCTGCCGGGATAAAGGCATCAAACGCTTCGGCATTCATACCATGGTTGCCTCCAACGAGCTTGACTACGGCTATTTCGTCGAAACGGCGGAAATACTTTTTGATCTTATTGCCGAGCTGACCGGCACCCTGAAAATTAAATTCGAATTTGTTAATTTGGGTGGCGGAGTGGGCATTCCTTATCGGCCGGAACAAAAGCGGCTTGATCTTTCGGCCATGAGCCGGGGTATTAAGGAAAAATATGAGAAGATTATCGTTGCCAACGGCCTGGGGCCGATCAGGATTTACGCGGAATGCGGGCGCTATATTACCGGCCCTTACGGATATCTGATTGCCCGGGTTCTGCACATCAAAAACACCTATAAGAAGTTTGCCGGCCTGGATGCCTGCATGGCCAATTTAATGCGCCCGGCTCTTTATGGCGCCTACCACCATATAACTGTTCTGGGTAAAGAGCAGAAGTCGCCGGATGTTGTTTATGATGTAACCGGTTCGCTTTGTGAGAACAACGACAAATTTGCCATCGACCGGAGGCTTCCCGAACTGGAAAGAGACGACATTGTTGCCATCCATGATGCCGGCGCCCACGGTTTTGCCATGGGATTTAATTATAACGGCAAACTCCGTTCGGCGGAGCTGCTGCTAAGAGAGCAGGGCGAAGTTGTGGCGATCCGTCGCCCGGAGACTTTGGATGATTATTTCGCTACTCTGGATTTTGCAGGTGTGCCGTCTTTCCCGGCTTGATGATTTTAAAACAAAAATCATGTCTGCCGGAAGAATTCATCCATTAGCGGGTTGATGGTGTCGGCTTCCTCGTGCTGCAGCCAGTGAGTGGCCTTCTCAAATTTAACGAGGCGGCCCTGATCACAGAAAGCCATGCTTTTATCCGCCATTTCGGGCAGCAGGGCAACATCGTTTATACCCCACAAAACAAGGGTGGGCATGGAGATTCTGAAACTGGGAGGTGCCGCCGATGGAACTTGCAGCAATGCCCTGTACCAGTTGACCATTGAAGAGAAGGCCTCGGGTTGCAGGAAAGCCTGCCGGTATGCTTCCAGTTCCTCCGGCTTAAATGTTCCGGGCCGGCTGTTCTCGGCAAGAAGGCTGACCGGCCACTGGTAGTTATCGGCGGAAGTAAATTTTTCAACCGCTCCCGGCAACTGAAAATAAAATATATACCAGCTTTTTGCCATCTGCTTTGCGTTGGTAAAGAGCGTTTTTGTCATGACGGCGGGATGGGGAACATTCATGATCACAAGGCGTGCGATGCGTTCGGGGTGTTGCAGAGCGACCCACCAGGAAACGGCTGCACCCCAGTCATGACCGACCAGGAATATCCTGTCGCGTTGATAGAAATCGATGATTCCCAATGCGTCCTTAGCAAGTTCATCTATTGCATAGGAGGCGATTCCTTTGGGCTTATCACTGAGATTGTAGCCGCGCTGGTCCGGTGTTACAACCAGGTAACCCTTATCCGCAAAATAGCCGATCTGCTTACGCCAGGCATACCAGAATTCGGGAAAGCCGTGCAGGAACATAACCATAGGGCCATCCGCGGGTCCGCTTTCCATAACGTGAAGCCTTATTTGATTTGTTTCAATGTAGCGCTCCCTTGCCTCCATATCTCAAATCCTTTCATGTTTGCTCTTTATAAACATCACTTTCCCAGGCATGGTCATTGATGTTGGGGACAGCCTCCCGGTCATTAGTCAGCAATTCTTCCTGAATAGAGATTTGCTCGCGGGTCTGGAAAATATAAGATGACTGGTCATGGCGGTGTGCTGCCAGGAGACGCAGCGCACCCTCGTCATACTTGATGAATTTCTGGCCGGCGCGTGTGGCGCTGTAACGGCGAAAACCAAGTTTGATCAGCGCATCGACGCCTAAACGAACCGATGTGTCGAGCGATTCGCGATAAATATTTTCCACGCCGGCATCAAGCAATTCATAAGCGTCCAGGCGGCTTTTTGCTCGGACCATAACTGTCAAATTGGGAAATTCCTTTTTTGCTCTGTCGATCAGATCAAGATTAATTTCCGGAGAGTCAATGGCGGCAATCAATATTCTGGCCTGATCCGCACCGGCGGATTTCAATATATCCAGACGAGTGGCGTCGCCATAAAATACCGTAAACCCCATCTTGCGTAAAAGATCAACACGGTCCGAATCGTTATCCAGAATGGTCGTATTAATACCGCTGGCCCGCAAAAACCGGCCTATGGTGCTGCCAAAATGTCCGAATCCAGCAATAATGACCGGATTTTCTTCCCGGATCACATCGGGTTCATTTTTTTGGGGTGACTCTTTTGTGCCGAAATAGGGCAGAATAAAACGCTCGTTGAGAAGAAGAAGAACCGGCGTCAGTCCCATACTTGTAGCAGTGACCCCCATCATGATATCTGTCCAGGAAGCTGATAGAAGATGGAGCTGGTGCGTAAAACCGAAAAGAACAAAAGCAAACTCGCCCACCTGTGAAAGCGTTACGGTAAAGAGCATATTTTGGTCAAACGAGAGTCCGAAAATCTTTCCGGTAATGCCTGTAATTACTAATTTAATAAGAATGATGCCAACGACGATTCCCATGATCAGCAATGGTTGCTGAAGAATGAGACTGAAATTAATCGATGCGCCTACCGCAATGAAAAAGAGGCCGAGAAGCACTCCCTTAAAAGGTTCGATGTCGCTTTCGAGCTCATGCCGAAACTCGCTTGTGGCCAGAACTACGCCGGCCAGAAAAGCTCCCAATGCAGGGCTGAAACCGATGCGGATCATCAGATAAGAAATTCCGATAATGATCAGCAATGCCGATGCCGTAAAAATCTCCCGTAAATGAATGCCGGCAATAAATCTTAAAAAAGGAACGAAAACAAAGCGGCCTGCCAGCATAACCGCATTGGCGGCGATAAGCAGGGTCAGCGTTTGCGCCCAGCCGGGCATGCCTTCGATAAGCGGAGAAGGGCCGACGGCCGGTTTGACGGACGTGGAAATGGCGAGCAGCGGCAGAAGAGCCAGAATTGGAATAACCGAAACGTCCTGAAACAGGGAGACGGCGAGCGCGCCCCTTGCCGCCTGTGTCTTTGTCAAGCCCCTTTCCCGAAAAGATTGCATGATAATGGCGGTCGAAGACATTGAAACGGCCAGGCCGATGGCGACGGCGGCCTGCCAGCTGAATCCCAGCAGAAGAAAAACAAAGAAACTGAGCAGCGTTGTTCCGGCCATTTGCACCGATCCGGCCCCCAAAATCAGTTTTCGCATCCGCCAGAAGGTGGCAGGGTCCAGTTCCAGCCCGGCCAGAAAAAGCATCATCACCACGCCGAATTCGGCAAAGTGCATGATGTCCTTGCCTTCCTGACCGACAAAACCAAGGAAAAAAGGACCGATAATAATGCCGCCGATGATATAGCCCAGAACAGAACCCATCCCCAGCTTTTTGGCAACAGGGACAAACACGACTGCAGCGGCAAGATAAATCAAGGCATCATATAAAAAGGCGCTGCTCATAGTTTTATTGCCCTCGATCCGCCAGAAGCCAGTCGTTCAGATATTCATACTTGCCGATGTCTTCCAGGCGATATTGGCCGGCGCCCAGCCTGGTGATAAGTTTATGATAAAGCACCGCGTGTTCAACCAATTGCTGATCGTTCAGCAGGTGCGTGCCATGCACGGCAAAAGGCGGCAGATAAATCATCTTGCAAAGCGCCGCGGTCTGTTCAAAGGGTGCAAGAAACTGGCGGATCGTAAAACGATTGCGGGCATCGGGTGAATAAACCTGCCTGGTCCCGCCAACTGTCAGGGCATTAAAAACCAACTTATCCTTCAGGGCGTTACCCTGCGAGCCGTGCGCCCAGCCGTATTCCAGAACGACATCCATCCACTGTTTGAGCATTGCCGGTGAGCTGTACATATAAAAAGGATAATGCCAGATGATCACATCATGTTCCGTCAACAGTGCTTTTTCCCGCTCGACATCAATATTGAAATCCGGATACTGCTCATACAGATCATTAAGAACCAAACCCGGCAGTTTTTCAATATTATTCAAAAGAATGCGATTTGCCCTGGACTTCTCAAAACGCGGATGTGAGAAAACTATCAGAATTTTATTCATGGAATGCTCTTAAGTTATCGTACAAAAGCAACAATACCGAAGAATTATTGAAGGGATCCCGCCTTTATGGCAGCCCAGTATAAGAAAAACACCAGAGTCTGTCAATGAAAATAGGGCCAATGTCCAATCGCCAGGCATGACAAAAGGTTTAATATTGGGAATGGTTGAATTTAGCGGCGGTATTTATGATAGCCTGCCCACACCCAGAATGCACCCCAGCCGGCGACCACGGGTCCCAGACCGACATAGAGAAACAGAATTGTATTTTTCTCCCAGGGTTGCAGAAAGGCGGCCGAGCCGGCTACCCAGAAAATCGTAACCAGGATGGCCAGACGCATCCATCCCTTCAGTGCTGGAACAAGCTCGGGACTGTTTTTTACAGGTGCAGGTTTGCTGCCCATCAAACGGGGAAGAAAAAAGATCGCCAGGGCGATGGCGACCACCACCAGAATTTCTTGCATATTGACACCTCATTCCGCAGGGACTGAACTGATCATGTGTTGATTGCCCGATAATACGGCGGATTGGCTATTGAGCAGATTTATCAGCAATCCGTAATTATTAATAACCGGATTTCTTGCCCGTAATTTTTTCAATACTGACACAAAGCACGGCCACTTTTTCCAGCGCTTCCGCCTCATAAGAAAAGTCGCTCAAGCCCGCATATTTTTCCACCAGGTAATTCAGAGCCTGCTGCTTTTCCTCAGTCTTATCCAAAAACGAAGCCCGGCCGAATCCGATCACACTCCGGTATCGGGTGCCCCAGGAGCAGGGCAGATCTCCCGGAACGATTTCTATATCAAGATCAATTTCAAAACAGACCCGGTTGTTCTTCCGGAGAATGTCAATTTTTCTTCCTTCCGGGCTGGAGTGAAAATAAAGATAATTATTGCGAACCACGAAATTGACCGGAAAAATGTATGGACAATTGCCGTCAACCAGAGCGATCCGGCAGACGGTGGCTTTGTGCATAATAGCCGCAATTTCCCCGCTGTCCGTAATTTCTTTATCGTGCCTTCGCATTTGCTTCCTGTTTTCCTGAAAAATATTAACAAGAAATCTTGCTAAATACTCATTACTTATGATAAAAACTCTACGAGATTAGATTTTCTAAGTGCCCTTCCGCCCAAGGAGTCTACATGAAGAAAATTAAAAAGTCGACGATTTCTGATTTTATTTTAGGAATCGTTTTGCTGCTGCTGACTATCTTTGCTTTTTTCCTTTCCTGGGGACCGTTGGAAACGCTGGAATATGGCATTTATGATTTGAGCGCCAATCTGCGGGTAAAACAATCGAAGGCCCCTGTGGCCGTCATCGCCATTGATGAGCAAAGCATTGCCAACCTTGGCCGCTGGCCCTGGCCCCGCGCCTATATCGCTGCCATGGTGGAGCTGCTGCAATCTTATAATGTGAAAGTAATCGGTCTGGACATTATTTATTCGGAAAAAGATGTCAATCAAGGCCTCCTGGAAGTGCGCAACCTGATCAAAACTATGGAAAGCAATCCGGATTATGCCCGGAAAAGCTTTGATGGCATCTTGACATCTCTCAAAGAATCAGAAAAAAAGCTCGATAATGACACTATTCTGGCCAATGCAATTGCCGCCAGTAAAAATGTCGTGCTTCCTTTATTCTTTGTTTCCGGCAATCCCACGGGGAGAACAGCTTCCAACCTGCCCGATTATCTGCAAAACAATTCTCTGCCGCAAACAGGTACGGATAACAGCCTGACCGCAAGGGAAATCGTTCCCCCCATCGCCGAGTTTGCCGCAGTCTCTCAGGGATTAGGGCATATCAACATTATTGCCGACCGCGACGGCACGGTGCGCAGCGAGCCGCTTTTTATTAATTTTGAAGAACAGCTTTTTCCTTCTTTCGCCCTGCAACTGACTTTGAAATACCTCAATTTCGATTTGAAAAAAATGCAACTGGGCAGGGAAATTAAGTTCGGCCGCAAAGTAATACCTGTTTATGACAACAACAGAATGCTAATCAGCTTTGCTACGGGTATCCCTAATTATTCATTTTTTGATGTCGTCAACAAGAAGATCACGCCCGATGTTTTTAAGGATAAGATTGTCATTATTGCCCTCAGCGCGGCCGGATTAGGCGCAATGCAGGTCACTCCCTCGGCAGTCAATGTTCCGCCGGGCACAATCATTGCCAACGTTATAGAAAATATTCTTAACGACGACCACATCGTGCGTCCGGACTGGGCAACCACTCTGGAATTAATAATGATCATTGTTTTCGGCCTTTATATTGCGCTGGTCATTCCGCAAATCAAAGCCGGCATCAGCGCGGTTGTTTCCCTTGTTCTTCTGCTGGGCTGGATGATTACGACCGTCTATCTTTTTGCCGCCTATGGCTATTGGGTAAAGTCACTTTATCCGGCGCTTATCCTGATTATCGGCTACATCTTCATCGTTTCCAAACGCTATCTGCTGACGGAAAAAACGAAAGATCGCATGGAGGCCGATGGCGTGGAAACCAACAAAATGCTCGGTTTGTCCTTCCAGGGGCAGGGTCTGCTGGATATGGCTTTCGACAAATTCCGGAAATGTCCCGTTGAAGATGAATCCGTCAAAGAGTTGCTCTATAATCTGGGGCTGGATTTTGAGAGAAAACGGATGTTCAACAAAGCGGTTGCGGTTTACGAACATATTGCCCAGGACGGTAATTTCAAAGACATCAACGAGCGCATCAAGAAACTGAATACGGCGGGAGAAACCATGATTTTCGGCCTGTCCGGAGCTAAAAAAGAAGCCACCGTCATTATGAATAACACCGAAATCAAGCCGACCCTGGGACGTTATGAGATTGTCAAAGAATTAGGACGCGGGGCCATGGGTACGGTATTCCTGGGCAAAGACCCGCGGATTAACCGCGAAGTGGCTATCAAAACTTTAAGATATGAAGAAATAGATGCCGAACAGCTCGACGAAGTGAAAAAAAGATTCTTCCGGGAAGCAGAGGCAGCCGGCAAATTATCGCACCCCAATATTGTCACCATTTTCGATGTCGGTGAGGATTATGAAATTGCCTATATGGCCATGGAATTACTGGATGGGTCTGATCTGGGCAAATATTGCCGGAAAGAAAACCTCCTGGCGTCAAAAGAAATCGTCCGTGTTGTTTCCTGTGTCGCTTCCGCGCTGGATTATGCGCATACCAACGGTATTGTTCATCGGGACATCAAACCGGCTAATATCATGATCTTGAATAATGGCGAGGTCAAGGTGGCCGATTTTGGCATTGCCCGTGTCATGTCCTCATCCAGAACGCAAACCGGAGTTATCCTGGGCACTCCCAGCTACATGTCACCGGAGCAGATAGCCGGGAAAAAGGTGGACGGGCGTTCTGATTTATTTTCACTGGGCGTTGTTTTATATGAACTTATTGCCGGGGAAAAACCATTCAGCGGAGAAAGCATTACGACCCTGATGTACAATATAACATCATCCCCGCCGCCGTCGATCAAAGAACTGTCTCCCGATATTCCGGAGAAATTAGTGCCGATAGTGGAAAAACTGCTGGCCAAAGAAGTCACAGCCCGTTACCAGAGCGGCAAAGAATTAGCGGATGATTTGCTTGCTTGTTTAATTCACTAAGGAGGCTTAATTGATTTTAACTGCCGGCGGTAAAACCGATCAGGGTTTGGTGCGCGCCAACAACGAGGATAATTTTTATCTGGATGAAAAACTCGGCCTGCTCGTCGTTGCCGATGGCATGGGCGGTCATGCCTCGGGAGAGATAGCAAGTCAATTGGCCGTTAATGTTATCAGGGATTATTTTCAGGGGCCGCAAAAACTGATCGGCAATGCCAACCCCGCCTTTTCCGAGGCTACCAATAAACTCAGCTGCGCCATCCAACTGGCTAATCAGGCCGTTTATGAAGCGGCACAAGGTTCGCCGCAGCTCAAGGGCATGGGCACCACCATTGTGGCCGTCCTTCTGAAGAGGAATAAATTAAGCATCGCCCATATTGGCGACAGCCGGGCTTACCTGATTCGCGCCGGTAACATCGACCAGTTGACCGATGATCATTCGATGGTTAACGAACAGGTAAAACATGATATAATCTCCCGGGAAGAAGCGACTAAATCAGAAATGCGGAATATTCTCACCAAGGCCCTGGGGATCAGTGCGGAAATGGAAGCTGATCTGGATGAACTTACTCTTTTCAGTGATGATATTTTGCTCTTGTGCAGCGATGGCCTTACTACTATGCTCAGCGATGAGGCTATCATGGATATCATTTCTGCTGCCGGCAACTCTGCCGCCGCCTGTGATTTTCTGATTAATGCAGCCAATGAACAAGGCGGCAAAGATAACATTACGGTTGCCGTCGGCTATCTAAAGAAAAAAAAATGGTATTCCGCTTTATTTAAATTCATGGAATTTTTCCGGAGGTGACATATGGCAAAGATCCTGCTTAAATACAAAGAAGCTGTCGTCCAAGAAATCATACTGGAGAAAGAATTGACGACTATCGGCCGCAAACCGGACAACGATATCATTATTGATAATCAAGCTGTGTCCGGGCACCATGCCCGGATTAAAATGGAAGGCGACGAAGTGTCGCTGGAAGACTTAAACAGCCTGAACGGTACCTATGTCAATAGCCAGAAAGTTTCCAAGACAGAGCTTTTTAATGATGATATTGTTTTAATCGGCGTGCACACGCTGCATGTTTATTCCGACAAACAAAGGGTGGTAGATAAGAAGAGTTTTGCTGTCCGCGGCCGGTCGATGGATGAAACTATGGTTATCGCCCCGGATGATAAAAAGAAAATAATCACTGCTGCCGATAAAAGCATCCCGGAACCGCTGGGCGGTTTTCTGGTACTGGAAGGATCGACGGAACAAAGGGAATATGAACTCAAAGAAAGAGTTTCAGCGATCGGAAAAGAAGATGGTTCCGCCATCAAAATGAAGGGATTTTTTGCCCCCAAACTGGCCGCTTTGATTAACCGCCGCAAAGAAGGTTATTTTATCACCCCCTCCGGCGGTAAAGAATTGAGGGTTAACGGCAAGGCTATAGACCGTCGTTACGATCTGAAAGACGGCGATATTGTGGAAGTGGGCAATCTGAAGCTGCAATTTTATCTTAAAGAATAGAATGTCATTCGTGGATATAAAAAACAACCAGGCGATAGGAGTTTTTGACTCGGGGATTGGCGGTCTGACTGTCGTGCGCGCCCTCATGGAGCGCCTGCCTTTCGAAAATATCATCTATTTTGGCGATACCGCACGGGTGCCCTACGGCATCAAGTCGGTAGAAACCATCAACCGCTATGCTGCACAAATCACTGACTTTCTTCTGAAAAAAGAGGTAAAGCTGCTGGTTGTCGCCTGCAATACGATGGCTGCCGTGGCTTATCAAACCATTAAAGACTTGTCGCCGGTGCCGGTGCTGGAAGTTATCGAAGCCAGCGCCCGCAATGCGGCGGCGGCAACAGCGACAAAATCCATCGGCGTTATCGGCACACCGGCAACAATTAACAGCAATGCCTACGCCCGGGCCATTCATCTGCTGGATAAGGAAGCTAAAATCTATTCCCAGGCCTGCCCGCTTTTTGTTCCTGTGGTGGAAGAAGGCTGGCTCGATCACCCCGCAACCCGTCTGATTGCCCAGGAATATTTAAAACCGGTGCTGGCCGAACAAATTGACACGTTGGTTCTGGGGTGCACTCATTATCCGCTTTTAAAACCGTTGTTGCAGGAAATTGCCGGACCGGAAATAAATCTTATCGACTCGGCGGAGGCAATGGCCGATGCCACCGGCAATTTGCTCAAAGAGCTCAAACTGGGTAATGCCAGCCGGCAGCCGCCGCAATATCTGTTTTGTGTCAGTGACGTGCCCTACCGCTTTCAAACCATCGGGGAACGATTTTTAGGCCGGTCTTTAGGCCAGGTGGAGCTGGTCAGGCTGTAGAAAATAAATTTTCCGCCATATATAGTTGGAAATGTGAGCCCAAATCACTCGGAGATATACTTCCCCCATCAACAGTGCATTGTAAATAATCAATATTTAACTGATTTTTAATTGCAATGTTTTGAAGAAGTAGTATTATTCGACGCACTGATTATTTAATAGATGCATGCTGTGATTTGCCCAAACTACACTATTATGACGATGAATTGGAGCGCGTTTTGGATAAGATCAACAAAAAGGGCCTCAGCGAAACAGATATCTGCGATCTATTCATAACTCCCGCAATTAAAAACGCCGGATGGGATACTGTCAATCAGATCCGGCGTGAAGTCACTTTGACGCCCGGCCCAGTTATTGTCCGCGGCAACATGTCGTCGCGCAACAAGAAAAAGAAAAAATTTGCGGATTACGTCCTTTATCAAGAACAGGGTGTTCCCATCGGTGTAGTTGAAGCAAAAGACAATAACTATGCCGTCAGCCATGGCATGCAACAGGCCTTGGGATACGCTGAAATACTCGAAGTGCCAAGCGCATTTAGCTCTAATGGCGACGCCTTTGCGTCACATAATAAAGTCCCTACTGCTGGAGAGGATATTGAAACCCAATTTCCCCTAGAAGCATTTCCACCACCACAAACAGTTTGGAATCGTTATAAGCAATATCGCGGCATTGAAGATAACTCAGAAGAGCTTGTCTTAGAGCCTTATCACGTAGACAGCTCCGGTAAAGAACCGCGCTATTATCAGGTTGAAGCAATCAATCGGGTTGTTGAAGCGGTAGCCCATGGCCAAAAACGGATGTTGCTGGTCATGGCGACAGGCACAGGTAAAACCTATACGACATTTCAAATCATCTGGCGCCTGTGGAAGGCTAAAGTCGTTAAAAGGATTTTGTTTTTAGTGGATCGGAATTTTCTGGCCGATCAAACCCTAGTGAATGACTTCAAACCGTTTGGTTCCGTCATGACCAAGATCAAAAACCGGAAGATCGATCCCGCCTATGAAATCCATCTGGGCCTCTATCAAGCTATAACAGGCCCGGATGAAGAAGATAAAATATTTAAAAATGTCAGCCCTGATTTCTTCGATTTGATCATCGTTGACGAATGTCACCGGGGCAGCGCCGCCGATGATTCAGCGTGGCGCGAAATTCTAACTTATTTTTCAAACGCTATTCAGATCGGCATGACCGCTACTCCCAAGGAAACAGAATATGTTTCCAATATAAACTACTTTGGTAAATCTGTTTACACTTACAGTCTCAAACAGGGCATCGCCGATGGTTTTCTTGCTCCCTACAAAGTGGTGCGCATCGATATTGATAAAGACATCTATGGCTGGACACCCCCGCCCGGAATGACGGATGACCTGGGCCAGGCAATCGAAGGCCGCACCTACAATCAAAAAGATATGGATCGCATTCTTGTCCTGAACCAGCGAACCAAACTGGTTGCAAGAAGGGTGATGCAGCTCCTTAACGCCACCGATCCCTTTTCCAAAACCATTATCTTTTGTGAAGACATAGACCATGCCGAGCGCATGCGTGCGGCCATTGTCAATGCCGCGGGGCAACTGGCTATTGCTAATCCAAGGTACGTCATGCGCATTACCGGTGACAGCGTTGAAGGAAAGGCGGAACTGGATAACTTCATAGACTCGGAAAGCAGGTTTCCAGTTATTGCCACGACATCGGAGCTCCTGACAACCGGTGTTGATGTGAAAACATGCAGAGTCATTGTGCTGGATAAGACGATCAACTCCATGACTACATTTAAACAGATTATCGGGCGGGGCACCCGCATCGAAGAAGAATTCAACAAATACTTCTTCACCATCATGGATTTCAAAAAGGCGACAGAATTATTTAGAGATCCGGATTTTGATGGAGAACCCGTTGTGATTTACGAACCTAAAGACGATGAAGACCCGGTGCCGCCTGATCCACCGGAAGGCCCGGACGGCGATGGCGGTGATGAAGGCGGCAGCGAAAGCCAAAAGAAATACGTTGTAAACGGTGTATCGGTCACGATTGTTGCTGAACGTGTCGAATATTACGGTCCGGAAGGCCAACTGATTACCGAATCATACCGTGACTTTACCCGCAAGCAAATAAAGTCCGAATTTGCCTCTCTGGACGATTTTCTAAAGGGCTGGAATACCGCCGAAAAAAAACAGGCCATCATTGACTTACTGGAAGAGCATGGCATCATCCTGGATAATCTGGCCGAAGAGATCGGTCGTGACTATGGCGACTTTGACCTGATCTGTCATATCGCCTATGATCAGCCCCCGCTCACCCGAAGGGAACGGGCCAACAATGTTAAGAAACGCAACTACTTTACCAAATACGGAGAGCAGGCCAGAGCCGTGCTCGATGCGCTTCTTGATAATTACGCCGATGAAGGCATAGAGAGCCTGGAAAACGCCAAGGTGCTGAAGCTCAAACCCTTCAGCGACATGGGCACGCCGATGGAAATTATCAATAAAGTCTTCGGCGGCAAAGCCAACTATGAAAAGGCCGTTTTGGAATTAGAGAAGGAATTGTTTAAACAGGAGAAATCTGCATGAGTAACGTTTCAGGTATTATCAAATCCATCCAGGACATCATGCGCAAGGATGTCGGTGTCGATGGCGACGCCCAGCGTATCAGCCAAATGGTCTGGATGTTTTTTTTGAAAATCTTTGATGACCGGGAAGAAGAGCTGGCTCTTTTGGAGAAAAACTATAAATCCCCCCTGCCTGCGCACCTGCGTTGGCGCGCTTGGGCCAAAGACCCGGAAGGCATCACCGGCGATGAACTGGCCGATTTTGTTAACCTGCAACTATTCCCCACCCTCAAAAACAAGCTCAACATTCAGGGGCCAAACGGGAAGCGCGCACTGGTCGTGCGCGACATCTTTGAAGACGCCTATAACTACATGAAATCCGGCACCCTCATGCGTCAGGTCATTAATAAGATTTCCGAGATAGACTTCAACGTCCAGAGCGACCGCCACACCTTTGGCAACATCTACGAACAAATCCTTAAAGACCTGCAAAGCGCCGGAAATGCCGGTGAGTTCTATACGCCCCGCGCCGTGACGCAATTTATTGTGGATCGTGTGAACCCGCAACTGGACGAGACCGTCCTTGACCCGGCCTGCGGCACCGGCGGTTTTCTGGCCAACGTCATTGAACACAAGCGCGCTAAATTCGTCAAATCTCCGAAAGACGAAGAAATATTGCAGGAATCCATCCATGGTGTTGATAAAAAATCACTGCCCTATATGCTGTGCATGACCAATATGATCCTGCATGGCATTGATACACCCACAAACATCAAACATGACAATACGCTGAGCCGCCCTTTGCGTGACTATACCAACAAGGACAGGGTGAACGTGATCGTAACTAACCCACCCTTCGGCGGTATGGAAGAAGACGGCATTGAAAATAATTTTCCGGCCACTTTCCGCACGCGGGAAACCGCCGATCTGTTTGTAACCCTGATTATTCATTTGCTCAAAGACCAGGGACGAGCCGCCGTTGTTCTGCCCGACGGTTTTTTCTTCGGTGAAGGCATGAAAACCAGGCTTAAGGAAAAACTAATGGAAGAATGCAACCTGCACACCATCGTGCGTCTGCCCAATGGTGTCTTTAACCCGTACACCGGCATCAAGACCAACCTGCTGTTTTTCACCAAGGGAAAACCGACTGAGCATATCTGGTATTATGAACATCCTTATCCCGACGGCGTGAAAAGCTACAACAAGTCAAAACCGATTCGCTTTGAGGAATTTGAACCGGAAATCAAATGGTGGGGCAAAGAATCCAACGGCTTCAAGACCAGAGTGGAAAACGAACAGGCCTGGAAAGTCTCCATGGCAGACATCAAAGCCCGCAACTATAACCTCGACATTAAAAATCCCCATATAGATGAGCAAATCAGCCATGATCCAGATGAGCTTCTCAGGATTTACGCCAAACAACAAAAAGAAATTTCCAATCTTCGCGGTCAACTCAAAAACATTTTGGCAGAAGCTCTCAACGGCAGGAAAGCACGCAAGGGATGATCAACCTGATAACCGAAAATATTGACATCTGGACATCCGCCCAAATCCAAAAGAACGGCACAGGACGCGGTAATGGTTCCGCCAATCAAAGCCTTTACGGCATCAAGAAACTGAGGGAGTTGATTCTGAAATTGGCGGTGCGGGGTAAGCTTGTGCCGCAAGATCCCAAAGACGAACCCGCCAAGGTATTACTAGAAAAAATATCCAAAGAAAAAGCGCGATTGATTAAAGAAGGCAAGCTAAAGAAACAAGAATCTTTGCTGAAAATTAATGACGATGAAAAACCACACGAATTGCCTGAAGGGTGGACGTGGGTAAGAATAGGTGACATTGCGCAACATAACTCAGGAAAAACTCTTGATAGTGGGCGCAATAGCGGCTCTTTGCGAGAGTATATTACTACGTCCAATTTGTATTGGGGCTTTTTTGTTTTGGATGAGTTACGGCAGATGCCTTTTATGGATGAAGAAATAGACAAATATACTGCAAAGCAATTTGATTTACTGGTCTGTGAAGGTGGCGAAGCAGGTAGAGCGGCCGTTTGGCACTATGCACATGATATTTGCTTTCAAAATCATATTCATAGAGTTCGTTTATTTGGTGGTATTGATTCCTATTATATTTTTCGATTACTTCAGAAGATGAGCTATACTGGAGATATTGATTTATACAGAAAAGGTGTCGGTATATCAAACATGTCGGGGAAGGCTTTAGCCTCTATCGTGGTTCCTCTTCCCCCTATAGCTGAACAACACCGCATTGTTGTTACAGTTGATGAACTGATGGCTATCTGCGACCAATTGGAACGGAAGCAAACCGACAGCAACGCCGCCCATCAAACCCTAGTAGAAACGCTTCTTGCCACACTGACCAGTGCAGCCAATCCGGGTGAGTTTATTGAAGCCTGGCAACGCATTGCCGACCACTTCGACATCTTGTTTACTACTGAACAAAGTATCGACCAACTCAAACAGACCATCCTTCAACTCGCCGTCATGGGCAAACTCGTTCCCCAAGACCCCAACGACGAACCGGCCAGCGTATTACTGGAAAAGATCGCCAAGGAAAAAGCACGACTGGTTAAGGAAGGCAAGATTAAAAAAGAAAAGCCCTTGCCTACAATCAGTGCGGCTGAAAAGATATTTGAATTACCTAATGGATGGACTTGGGTCCGTTGGCACACGATTGCTTTGAAAATTGGAGACATTGACCATGCGATGCCTGACCAAGTGAAAGATGGATACCCATATGTGTCACCCCGAGATTTTTTACAAAATAATGGGATAGATTTAGAGGGTGCAAAGAAAATATCTGAAGAAGACTTTTTAAGGCTTGCAGCAAAGATACAACCCCAAAAGGGTGATATTATTTATCCTCGTTATGGAACAATAGGTGAAAATCGTCTTGTCGAAACTGAAGCAGATTTTTTGGCTTCATATTCATGTTGCGTAATTAAAACGATGCTCAATTTTATTGAGCCAAAGTACCAGTTTATATTTTCTATTTCAACACTTGCAAAAGACCAAGCAAAGCAAGCTGAAAATAAAACTACGCAAGCAAATGTTGGAATTAAGAGTATCCAAAATTATTTAGTACCTCTGCCTCCCTCAACTGAGCAACAAAGAATTGTCGCCAAAGTCAATGAACTAATGGCGATCTGCGATACCCTGAAAGCAGGGCTCAAAGATGCCCAAACCACCCAAATCCATTTAGCCGATGCCATTGTCGAACAGGCAATGTCATAGGTTTATGTTTTCCTATGGCTTTTAATTATTAAAAGATTACGTAGTATTACACTAATTTTTGACAGAGAAATTTATTATTGATATACTTTCTACAAATAGCATAAGTTTTGTTGTGGAATGCATATGGTGTCCGTCGATATAAAATCTAATTTGCTCAGTTGGGCGCGTGAACGCGCCGGGAAGGATTTGTATTCTTTAAAACGCAGTTTTCCCAAACTGGCTGATTGGGAAAGTGGCTGTGTTAAACCTACGCTAAAGCAAATCGAACGCTTTGCCAAAGCAACTCATACGCCCGTTGGTTACTTTTTCTTAGAAGAGCCGCCGGTAGAAAAGATACCCATCCCTGATTTCCGGACAGTTCAAAACGAATTTACCGCAAGGCCAAGTCCAAATTTGCTAGACACCATATATGTGTGTCAACAACGTCAGGAATGGTATCATGATTATGCCCTTTCTATGGGCGAAGAACCGCTTTCCTTTGTTGGCACAGCTTCCGTTAAAGATGATGTAGTAATGACAGCAGCCAAGATGCGTCAATTTATCGGATTTGATATTGATGAACGAAAAAGGATGCCGACTTGGGCAGATGCATTACGCAAATTTATTGATCAGGTTGATGCTATCGGTATTATGGTTATGTGCAGTGGCGTCGTCATGAATAATAATTATCGGCATCTTAATCCGGAAGAGTTTCGTGGCTTTGCAATGGCCGATCCATTAGCGCCGCTAGTCTTCATCAATGGTGCGGATACCAAAGCCGCACAAATGTTCACGCTCGCTCATGAAATTGCCCACATATGGCTTGGTTTGTCCGCTGTTTCCGATGTTCAGGCATCCTGGATATCGAATCATCGTGTTGAGCGGTGGTGCAATCGCGTTGCCGCTGAATTTCTTGTGCCTTTAGATTTAATCAAGCATGACTTCCAAAAAAATGCAGACTTGTTTGATGAGTTAAACCGACTGGCGCGACGTTTCAAGGTCAGCACATTGGTTGTTTTGCGTCGCATTTACGATGCAGATGGCATTGCTTTCAATAAGTTCCAACAGGTATATCAAATGGAACTGGAACGATTGATAAATATAGTCGCCAAAGGTGGCGGAGGTAATTTCTATCTGACACAGGCTGCGCGTGTAAGTAAACGTTTTGCACGTGCATTGATTGCAAATACATTAGAGGGGCAAACCCTTCATCGTGATGCTTTTCGTATGCTGGGCTTTTCCAAGTTGACAACATTCCGTGAACTCGGACAGAGCCTGGGAGTGTTTTAATGGCCTATCTTCTTGACGCAAATGTCTTCATTCAGGCAAAAAATCTTCACTACGGCTTAGATTTCTGTCCTGCTTTCTGGCAGTGGCTTATTGAAAATAACAAATCTAGAATTGTTTTCAGTATTGAAAAAGTCGGCGATGAAATTAGCGCCGGTGGAGACGATCTGGCTGATTGGGCCGCAAAGCTTGATGAGAATTTTTTTCTCAAACCCGACCAAGCTATATTACCGGCCTTAGGGAAGGTAAGCCAATGGGTTACGCATGATGGTTATGAACCTGCCGCAGTGAATAACTTTCTGCAAGTAGCTGATTATTATCTGGTGGCATTTGCTATTGCTCATAAGCACACGGTTGTGACTCATGAAAAAGCTGCCGGCTCAAAAAAGAAAATAAAGATTCCTGATGTTTGCATCGGCCTAGGTGTTAAATGCATGACACCTTTTGAGATGCTACGGCACGAACGAGCACGTTTTATCTTGGGAACCAAAAAATAAAACACGTCGTAATGTTCTTAATAAAAGAAAATGCCAAAATGGCAATGTCAGTGGATGGAAGGTCTTTCCTTAAAAACAAAAATGGACGGCCCCGGTAATTACCAGAACGCGTCCACCGACCGAGAATTCCCAGTCCCGTGATTAAGCTACGGGAAATGGTTTTGAAAGTCTAGGAAAAATTAGAAAATAATAAGGTGGAGCTGGTCAGGCTGTAGAAAACTCCCCCGCTAAAGATATTAAAATAATGGCTTTTCCATGACTTTAGTCCGGTTTGCGCCATGATCAAGATTTTATCCATATTTATGTTGACTGCTCTTTTATTTCCGTATGGCGATGCTGCAACCTGCACCGTCTTTAATTGCGCCCGGGGCAATAAAGTTTTAGTCGGCAATAATGAAGACTGGCAGTATGCAACTGACGTGGAAATGTGGTTTGTCGCACCGACAGGCAAGAACTATGGCCGATTATGCTTTGGCTGGAAACAGTTATTGATCTTCCCGCAAGCGCAGGGCGGCATGAATGATCAGGGCTTGTTCCTTGATTGGGCGATGTGCCCCCAAGCAGTTTCTCCTGATTTTTCCTGGAAGAAGAAAATTGCCACATTCAGTTTTTCGGATAAACTCTTAGCTCAATGCGCGACAGTAGACGAAGCTGTTGAATGGATTAAGCGATATAATATTTTATTTATCCAATCTCATATCATGCTGGTGGACAGAAGCGGCAATTCCGCGGTCATTGAATGGGTGGACGGTGAAATCAGAATTTTAAGGAAAAAAAATGATTGTCAGGTGATAACCAATTTTTGGTTGTCACGCCCGGACCTGGGCAATTATCCCTGCCCCAGATATAATAAAGTCAACGCAATGATGGAAAAGGGAAAAGATGTTTCCGTCGAGTCTTTTGCGTCGATACTGCAAATGGTGACGCAATATGAGCGAACGGCTGACGGAAAAGAAACCGGGACAATATATTCCAATGTCTATGATTTAACCAACGGAGAAGTGTATATTTATTACCGGCGGAATTTTGCTGATCCCTTAAAAGTAAATCTGGCTGCGGAACTTAAAAAAGGGAATCACAGCGTAAAGCTAAAATCGCTGTTTATAAATTAATATTGAATATACTATATTCCTGGCTAAAAAAACGTTTGGCAAACCAGACAAAAATGATACATCAGGAAAAATTTAATTTTAGGTGAAAACACGGGAATAATAAATCTATGAAAATTCTTCTTGCCGGTTACAATCTGGATTACGATTTGATCAAAGAGCTCAAAGACAAAAGCAATACAGCGCAGGATCTCACCCCGGAAACTATTTCCGCCGCCTACGCCCGCATCAGCCGCAGCCCCAAACCGGTGGATGAACTGCGTGCACTGGCCCGCTCCGAGGTGGAAAAGGCGCGCAAGTCCAATCGCAACATCGTTTTTGACATGGGACACAGCTCGGTGGCGGAACATGCCGTCTTTAATATCGACGTTATCGGCGCCTCCCGGCTCTTAATCGAAGAAATTGAGAAATTCCGCTTATGTTCCTACACGGAAAAATCCCAGCGCTATGTTCTTTTTAATAAAGATTTTGTTGTTCCGGAAGAAATAAAAAAAGCGGGTCTGTCCGAGCTGTTTGCGGCGGCAATCGGCAGGCAAAATGATTATTATCGTGAACTGTACGCAAAATTGCGGCCTTATGTCTTTGCGGAAAATAAAGCATTAGCGGCAAATCCCGCCAACAACTCCCTGCTGGAGGGCTGGGCCAAGGAAGATGCGCGTTACACCATTGCTCTGGCCACGGAGACGCAATTAGGAATGACCATCAATGCCCGCAATCTGGAGCTGATGCTGCGCCGGCTGGCGGGAATGCCGCTGGCCGAAGCACGGGAATACAGCGGCAAATTGTATGCGGCCACCAAAGATATTGCCCCATCGCTCATCCGCTATACGGAAGCAACAGAATACGACCGGCTCACGCGGGTTGGTTTGCAGCGGCACGCCGCCGTCTTGGCGGGCAAATATCCTCAAGAAGACGGGATTAAAAAAAATCCTGCCGTACAATTATCTTTTGCTACGCCAGAGGCCGATAACAAAGCCGCCGCCGCGCTGCTTTTTGCGTCATCCGGGCTGGCTTACGGGCAATGCCTCGTGCTTGCCGCCGGGCTTGCTTCCTCCGAAAAGAAAGCACTTTTTAAAACAGCATTTGAACATGGCAAAGCGCATGATGCCGCTCTGCGCGAGCTGGAAAATGTTGACCTGCAGTTTGAATTGATATTGAGCGCCAGTTGTTTTGCGCAATTAAAAAGGCACCGGATGGCGACCATCGTTTCCCAGGATTATGATCCCGGACTGGGAGTTACAATTCCACCGGCGATTTGCGCCATCGGACAGGAAAAGCAGTTTCGGGAAATTATGCGCCGGACACAAGATGCCTATGAGCAAATCAGGAAAAAAGCGCCGCTGGCCGCCCCTTATGTTCTGACCAATGCGCACCGCAAAAGAGTGCTGATGAAATTTAACGCCCGCGAGCTTTATCATCTGGCGCGTCTGCGGGCGGATGGACACGCCCAATGGGACATTCGCCGGCTTTCCGAAGAAATGCTCAAAAAAGCAAAAATAGTCATGCCGCTGACACTGCTGCTGGCCTGTGGCAAAGACAGTTTTGCCGTCCATTACAAGAAGAACTTCCCTCATAACTGACCATATGAAGCAAAATGTGATGGCATGACAGATAAACGACAACTGTACATTCTTCTTTTTGCCACTACCCTGAGCTCATTTTTAACGCCGTTTATGGGCTCCGGTGTCAATGTTGCCCTGCCGGTTATGGCCCGAGAGCTGTCCATGAATGCTCTTACCTTAAGCTGGGTGGCGTCATCCTTCATTCTGGCGGCGGCGGTCACTCTTGTGCCTTTGGGAAGACTGGCTGATATTTATGGCCGGAAAAAGATTTTTCTCTATGGAGCTCTGGTTTTCACCGGGTCATCATTTCTCTGCACCTGGTCGGCAACATCAGCCTTTCTCATTTTTGTCCGGGCAATTCAAGGAGTTGGCGGTGCAATGATCTTCAGCACCGGCACCGCGATGCTGATTTCCGCTTACTCACCCCGGGAGCGGGGCAAAATACTGGGGATCAACATAGCAGCCGTTTATATCGGATTGACGATAGGTCCTTTTATTGGCGGCCTGCTGACGGAGCACCTGGGCTGGAGATATATTTTTCTTTTTACGTCTTTACTGGGAATTGTGGTGATCTTGCTCATTGCTTTCATGGTCAAAGAAGAATGGAAAGGGGCCGAAGAGGAAGGCTTTGATTTTCGCGGGTCCCTGCTATACGGCCTGGCGCTTTTGGCGATCATGTATGGTTTTTCCCTGCTGCCGGAGCTGCGGGCAGCAGGCATTATCGGCCTGGGCGTGATTTGTTTTGGTTTCTTTATCCGGCGGCAAATGAGCGCCCCTTATCCTTTGTTGAATATTCGCCTTTTCCTGGACAATAAAGTTTTTGCCTTTTCCAACCTGGCCGCTTTGATCAATTATTGCGCCACTTTTGCAGTGACTTTTCTCCTTAGTCTTTATTTGCAGCATATCAAAGCGCTGACTCCATCGCAGGCCGGCATAATATTGATTGCCGAACCGGCCGTGCAGGCGGTGTTTTCACCTTTGGCCGGCCGGCTCTCGGACCGCTTTGAACCGCGGATCATTGCGTCGCTGGGCATGGCTTTAAATGTACTGGGTCTGATTCCGTTGATTTTTATTCGGTTCGATACCGGCATCCATTACATTGTATTGTGTCTGATTGTGCTTGGTGTCGGTTTTGCACTTTTTTCTTCACCGAATGTCAATGCCACCATGAGTGCGGTGGAAAATAAATATTACGGAATAGCGTCGGCAACACTCTCGACAATGCGGCTCGTTGGCCAGATGTTCAGCATGGGTATTACCATGCTGGTTTTCGCTCTTATTTTAGGGGACCTTCCGCTGGCCCGGGCCGGCAATCCTCTTCTTCTGCAAAGCATGCAGATTATATTTTTTGTCCTAGTTATTCTCTGCTGTGCGGGTATTGTTGCTTCCCTCGCACGCGGGAAGGTTCATCAATGAAGATTAAGATCATCAGCTTTCAGGTCGGTCTTGCGATGGATAATAACAGCTTTGCGGAGGCATAATTAGAGGAGGTTGGAGTGATGATAATTTTAAAACAAAAGATTTTCAATGAAACAACTTCAGCCTGTGCGGCTTTCTTTGTCATAATATTCATTCTAATACTCTTTTCTTCATCCACCTCCGCCGGGGAAAATACCGATCGTTTAGCTTTGTGTGCAAAAATTGACAATGATGCAGCGCGGCTGCAGTGCTTCGATACATTGACCGGCCGGAAAAAATCTGTTCCGGAAGCATCGCCCGCGATAACTACGTCCGGGCTTGTAGATTCGGCAGCCCCTCCGCATACGGAGAGGCTATCCATTCTGACTCAACAGTGGGATCTGGATAAAGCCCATCGAAAGCGTACATTTTTATTGCGTTCCTATCGTCCCAACTATTTCTTACCGGTCGCTTATAATTCATCACCCAACAATGATGAGCAGCTGGATGTCGGTTCGGCCGCCAGAGCTCAGCATAATGAAGCTAAATTCCAATTGAGTTTTAAACTGAAAGCCTGGGAAGATATATTCAATCAAGACATTGATCTCTGGATAGCCTATACGCAACTTTCCTACTGGCAACTTTACAATTCGGCTTTTTCCTCACCGTTTCGCGATACCAATTATGAACCGGAATTGCTGATTAATTTTCGCACCAATTACGAATTGCTGGGCTTTCACGGCCGTTTTATTAATGTCGGCGTCAATCATCAATCCAATGGCCGTTCACAGCCTCTGTCCCGCAGCTGGAACCGGATTGTCGCCAATGTGGGCTGGGAAAGGAATAATTTCACTCTGCTTTGGAAAGTCTGGTACAAGATGCCGGAAGATGAAGATAAAGACGACAATCCCGACATCACCAAATACATGGGATACGGCGAATTGTGGGGAACGTACTATTGGAATAAACACAAAGTTGCCCTGATGTTCCGCAATAATTTACGATCGGGAAATAATTTTGGCGCGGTCCAGCTGGATTGGAGCTTCCCCCTGCCGCTATTCAAAGGCGACTGGTTAAAGGGCTATATCCAGTACTTCAACGGCTATGGAGAAAGCCTGTTGGATTATTATCAAAGCATCAACCGGATCAGCGCAGGCATTATGCTGACAGACTGGTAGGTATAGTAGTGTGATTAAGCAGCCTGAGGCTCTTTCGGACTCCTGCTGTTTCGATCTTATAAAATAATAATTGATGAAAGGGGCAGCGAATTTAAAATCAATAGAAAGCTTGCCATTTTATTTCGCCGGGCTCGCAGGAGCTTGTGTGTGGGATCAGGCGGTGTGCACCATGCCCGAGAGGGTATGGCACACACCACCGGTGAAGCGATAGAACAATGTTCCGCGGCGGGAAGAATCACTCCTCCCAGATCACCTTCTGGCCGCTTGCGGCCCAGGCGTCATACTGCTTCTTGTAAAGTTCCTCTATTTGCGTGCGACGGATCTTCATGGTCGGGGTGAGCATGCTGTTGTCCACAGTCCATTCGTTCTTGGTTACGACAATGAAATCGAGCCGTTCGAACTCGGCGACCTTGGCGTTGATTTCCTTGAGCAGCGCCTGCAGCGCCGCTGTTGCCTCGGCGCGCACGGCCGGATCGTTCTGCCGGTTGCGCAGTCCCTCGGCCAGCATTATCACCGCCACGGGCTGCGGGTAGCCC
The DNA here is from genome assembly GCA_002840565.1 of Deltaproteobacteria bacterium HGW-Deltaproteobacteria-12. Classification (GTDB taxonomy): domain Bacteria; phylum Desulfobacterota; class Syntrophia; order Syntrophales; family Smithellaceae; genus MVRV01. The sequence goes on from PHBK01000002.1 coordinate 38,676, forward strand.
AGGCCCAGCACCAGCGACATTTCGACGTAGGGATTGGCGTTGAGCAGGTTCTCCAGCGGCACCGGGTGTACGTACTTACCCTTGGAGGTCTTGAACATTTCCTTGATGCGGCCGGTGATCTTGAGGCGTCCCATTTCATCGATCGAGCCCTTGTCGCCGGTACGCAGCCATCCGTCTGGCGTAATGGTCTCGGCCGTAACCTCGGGCATCTTGTGATACCCCTTCATAGTGCCGCCGCCGCGCACCATTATCTCGTCGTGCTCGCCGATCTTGCACTCCACGCCCGGCCAGGTGTTGCCCACGTAGCCGACCCGGCACTTACCCGGCATAGAGGCGTGGGAGAAGGAGAAGTTCTCGGTCATGCCATAGCCCTCCAGGAGTTCAAGCCCCAGATCGCGGTACCACTGCAGGAGTTCAGGCGGCAGGGGCGCCGATCCGCTGATGGCATAGCTGTGGCGGCGTGAGGTAGCGCGGCCCTCAAAATTGCGATAACTCACTTCCCAAATCCATTTGATTGTGTCAAATTTCATTTGATTAGCGACTTAGTAATTGCTGATCAGTAGCTCTTCAACCTGCTTTTTCTTGTTTGCTCCGCCAGCCGAGTATGATGTTTTTACCGTCTCAATCTTAAATCCCTTGTATAGAGCACGAATTTCTTTTGTGTCATTGATCGACATGATGAATTTCCCATTAATTTTGCTCAAAATATCCCGTAAGGTAGTGAAATCCGTCCGGCTGAATATTCCTTTACCGTAGTAATCCTCGCAATCATAATAAGGAGGATCGATATAAAAGAAAGTGTCTGGCCGGTCAAAGCGGGGAATTATTGTTTCATATGGCTTGTTTTCGATATATACCCTGGCCAGACGCAGATACACTGCCGATAGTTCCTCTTCGATCCGGAGAAGGTTGAAGCGAGGTTTCGATGATACGGCAACTGAAAAGGATGGATTATCGATGCGGGCGGCATATCCCGACTTTAGTAAGAAATAGAACCTGACGGCCTTCTGAATATCCGTCAATGTTTCGGGATTTTCCTTTTTAAAGCGGTCAAACTCATCTCTGGCCACAAGAATCCAGTTAATGTAACGAATAAACTCTACCAGGTGAAGCTTGATAACCCGATAGAGAGTAACGAGGTCAGTGTTAATATCATTAATTATTTCAACTTCTGATTCCTCTTTTTTGAACAACATCCAGGCTGCGCCGGCAAATACTTCACAATAACATTTGTGCGCCGGTATTTTGGGAATAATCTTCTTTGTAAGCAACGACTTGCCGCCCATATAGGCGATAAAACTATTCATGCGATCCTCCGTGATTGATTTATGGGATCACCCCTGCTATAAGCTTCACCGGTTCTCTGGGTGGATGGTAGCGGGTCATCCCGTCTTGCGCTGGAATCGCATGGTTTTGGGAGCTGGAACTCCCTGAAATACTGTCCGCCTTTCCTTTTTAAATACTCCTATTAACTTATGGTTTAAATCATACCTTCATAAATTCCATAAACATCGAAATTGCCACCATCTATATATTCATCGATAAAATTGCCGAACCTGAATTTTCCGCAGATTGTTGTTCGTTCATAAACACCATCGGTCAGCGTGCCTTCCGGTCCAAAACCTAATCCGGCCTGAAAATAATTTTCAGCGGAGTACCGGATCGACAGTCCGACAAACAATAATGGCAGCCAGCTTTTCCAAATACTTACCCCGATCATAAAGGATAATCGGGCATTAAAGAACTTCGTGATCCAGGGTTGGACGCCCCTTTTGACGCCCATGTCGCGGTAGGCCACGCAGAACTGGGCGAGTTGGTCTTCGGGTATGGAGTTGCCCCAGATTTCCCTGACCTTTGCGCTGTATTCAGCCACTCTATCCAGTGAATAGGGGATAAAACCTTTTCTAATCAGAAATAACTGATAGGCCTTAACATTTTTGAATGATAGGTATTTGTCTCTAAAACCTTCAAACGGATTTCTCCAGTCCATCTTATTCCTCCAAGATTAATTGAGATCGCAATTATGCAATTTTGACAGCTTTCCAGGCGACGGTTGCCGCGCCGCCGGAATTCTGTGTTACCCGAATGTTCAATCCGGAAATAGTAAGCGTTAAAAGACTGCCATTCCCGGCAGCTATTCTGGCGTCGCTGCCCTCAGTTAAAACAAAGGCATATGCGGTATAGTTGGCCGAACCGGCAGCCGCAATATAAGCAAAAACTATATACATGGAGTTGCCGGACGCGGTGATAATCGTTGTTGGTGTATTATGAGCAATGCTGCCTGTATCCCCGCTAGCGGTGTTTAGGGACCCGAAAACAACCGCGTCGCTTGTGGACAGTCCTAGAATTGTTCGCGCCGCCGCCGCGTCTTTCAGCCCCATGTCGCCGGATGCGCCCTGGGCCAGAAATCTTGATGCAGTCCCACCCAGAAGAACAGCAACCTCCGCCCCGGTTAATTCCCCGGAAGCACCGGTTGCTTTCTTGCCGATTATTCTACTGGCAGTCGGATTGATAAGCGCGAGAATCTGTGCTGCGGCCATTAGAACCGGGCCTGATAACGTCACCGTCCATGAAGCTTCCGTCCCGCTGCCGGCTATCAGCGTCACGTTGACTACGAGCGCGCCCGTACCGGAATTATAGGAAGTCACCTCACCAAACATCCAGTTGGAGGAATCATGGGCGATTTTCACCGACATCCCCACCTGATAGCTTTTTGAGGCATCAACCGTTAACGATTTTGAGCCGGTGCCGATGGCCAGACTCGTTGTACTGGTAGAAGTGGTGTCGTTAAGGTCCATGGCCGCCGCTGTCGCATTAACCTCACTGACAAATGTTGAGAGAGCGGCGATAAAAGCGTCGGCCAAGGCCGAAAAAGTTGATGGATTGCTGCGGCTGGGCGCCGGGGGAAGTGCTGTTATGGTCATAATAAAATCTCCTTATGTTAATCCTTCGATTTGTAATGATAATGTTGTGACGGACTCGTGAGAGAAAACATTATTGAAATCTTTATAAAATCCAAAAACGATCAAGGAGGAATAATCTTCGTGCACAACCCAGACAAGCGGTTTTGCCCTGTAAGCGGCAAGAATATTATAAACATCATCAGCTGCATACTGTTCAACAAATACCAGGGCATTAACGGTTTTTGCATATAATCTTTCGGTAATTGAGTACACGCCCCAAGTGTCCGCGGATTTTGTTGAATAATCATGTATTCCTACCGCCGCCCCCATCTGGCTGTGCCCTAGATTTGTTGCCGTTCCCAGCACGATCTCGCCAACGTAGGCTGTGCCGCCCGTTTTGGAGATTGTAATATCAATTACCCCGCTGAGATACGGCGGAAGATCAAATTCAACAAAATCAGTGATGGTGACAAAAGAACTAAAAAAATATGAATACCAATCAATTGGCGCTTGCAAACCCGTAACCGCCGTTGTTAAAAGCAAAACCGTCTTATCATAAACAATCCCATCGGTCGGATCGGTAACCACTATTTGCACCGAATCAGCATTGATATTGAGAAAACCAATGGAATCGAAAACAATTCCCGGCGTTAATTTATATGTAATTGATGTCGCTTGCGAGGTCTGGGCGCCAACCTTAGAATCAAATACCTTCCAGCGATTGGTTGCGCTGACTTCCACCCAGTTCGGGCTTGCGGCTAAAACATCAGTTGGCGGATAATTACCGACATTCCCGCCCACAAGAGATTCGTAGATCTTATGCACTCCGGAAGCGGTTACGATGACTCTGTTACCGGCGGCATAGGTAGTTCCTGCGGCATAAGCCGCGTAGTCGGTTTCCGGAACATTAGAAGAGGTCAGCATCGCGTCTGTGATCGTTATAGGCCGTATGATTTTCATTAAATCACCCTCTCCGCCGGGATGCCGTCACCATCCCATCTGTCCAGTAACCGGGTAATTTTTACGGTATTAGATGAATTAATCGAGTTGCCTGATTCTACAGCGTGCCTTAAGGCTTTTATTTCCGCCAGCAGTTCGGGACTGTCGGCGCCAATTACCGTCGCCGAGTACCCTTTCCGCGGTGAAACAATCAGCTCGGTTCCGTGGAGTTGTGCATAATATCCCGTTTCCGGACCGCTGCTGATTCCTCCGTCGGCATATCCGGCCATTGCCCGTTGATAGTCCGCAGCAGTTGCATAATTTTCCGGTTTGAGTTTGCCCTTTGCGTTTTCCAGATACTTGTAATAATCATCCGCGCTCTTGGACATGTTCATCAATGCAACATAGGCCGTCTGGCCTGCCGTAGATGTTAAATCCAGGGATTCAACAAGAGACCGATAACCAGCCCTTTGTCCGGGAAGATCGAAGCCGAGCGTGCCCAGTATTTCCGTTAATTGATCTTTTAATTTCACTTGCTTTTCGGCGTCGCTGAAAAAGGCATCATAATAGGTCTGCATGGATTCTGTGAGCTTATCCAGACTGCCGGCGATTGTGATCAAAGTTTCGCTGAATTGAATCGCTGCCGGGATAGTCCCGCTAAATGCCTGATTGGTCATTTTCAGGTAATAGGCGATTGCTTCTTTATCTGTCAGCAGGCGAACGGCGGTTTCGTAGAGCCCTTCATTTATTTGTTGATACTGGGAAATGATAGGGCCGAGAATCGCCATTGCGGCGTTGTCGCTAATGTTGGAAATTAATTCCGTGATTGTCTTATTGATTTCCTCGCCTGTTTTGTCTTTTAAATCGATTTCCACATTACCAAAAGAATAATTGAGGGCAGTATTAACATCGGCTCCCAAGCCCTTTGATAATTCATAAAGGGTTGCCCCGAGATTTTTAAACACTGAGGTAAAAAGAGTTGTAACTGTGCTATCCAATGCCCCGTATGCCTTGGAATAAGTGTCGGAATCGCTGCTAAACCATCCGCCATCGGTATGGGTAACAATGCCCGCGTAGTTATATCCGCTGACACCCTGCCCGCCAATTAGGTTGCGGATGGACGGACTGTTAATCCCTATTCCCTGATGCACTAATGTCTGCTCGGAGGATCCGCCGAAAATACCATTGGCAACCCAAGATAATAATTGGGGCATATATTTTTCTACTGCCAGGCTTCCGAAATCTAACCCAATAGCGCGAATCTTGTTTACAGAACTGAAGAATTCATTGCCTTCAACATTTGTGCCGCCCATGAATAATGACAAAAGGCCGCTTTGGGAAAGCTTGTTTATGGCCAGTTCTACGTTTCCCAGGGAAGACATCGTAGTAATATTCATGCCGGAAATTCCGCCCGTTCGCAGAACAGAGGACACAAGCCCCGTGATATTGGAATTCAGATCCTTCAATTCGTTGTAAATTTTAGTCAGCTTTGTTTCTTCCATTTGATATGTATCGGATAGAAGTTTGAAGGAATTTTCGATAGATTCACTGCCGGTGCCGTCTGCTGCGCCGAGGACCGTGCTTTTCGGTAAGGCAGGCACCGCTGCTGAGGAAACGGAGGAACCGGCGCCAAAAGCAATTCCGGCAATTCCGAGGACGCCTGTCATTATTGCAATCATGGCAGCGATACGAGGAAAGGCCGTATAGGGGTCGCCCGTGCCCTGACTGGCCACAGAAGAAACCGCCCCCGTGACCGCCGTTGAGGCATTCGCCGTATTTGTGATACCCGCCGCAGCCGTCGCAGCTGTCGCCTGTGTAGCATACCCTAGAACTATCTGAATGTTTTTCGCAATATTCATTGCTAATTCAGCGGCAAGGGCAACTTTTTTAAAATCTTGCAGTCTTTTATATTCGCTGGACTCTTCACTATAACATTTCATGGCTGCGTCGAGCATCGAGTCAAAACCGGAAATTGCCGACCTTACACCTTTTTGCTCGGCGTCTATTCTCGCGCTCAATGCAGTGATTTGATCTTGATTGGCTTTAGCGTTGGCGGCCCCTATGTCGCCATACAATTGTATATAGGCTTGTCTTTCTTTTTCAATGCGGGCGAGTTTCAAGTTGTAAGCCGTTTCTTCGTAACCCTGAATTGATTCATAATAGGCGATCCGCTCGCCCATCATTTTTTTGTTGAAATCAATCGTTTCTTGAAGACCTTTGGTGATCGAATCTTGGGTGGCTTTCTCTTGCGCCTTCATTTTTTCAGAGGCCGCTGCATTATCTTTTAAGTAATTAGCGTACCATTGCTCAACCAATTTTGTTTGTTCAGCCAACCGGGCTTCGTTAATCAATTGTAAGTCGGCGTTCGGGTTTTCTCTGAGTTTGGCCATGTCTTTTTCGAGTTTGGCCAGGGCGCGATCTAAATCATCCATTCCGGCAGTCGTAATAGTGAAATTCAAGGCTTCTTTAGCTTTCTCCCATTGTTCCCGCAACTTCTTTGCCTCTGTGGTTTCAATTGCGGTTTCTTCTGCCGCTTTTCGTGCTGCCAATCTTTTGTTTTCGGCTGCATCCTGTGCCGCTTTTGCTGCCACCTTGCCTTCCGCCGTCAGTGATTTTTCAAGCTCAAGCCGTTTTTTGTTCAGGTCTTCGATTGCCTGGGCAGATGCGTTATATCTATTCTCGTATTCAATATTGGCTTTCGCCGCCGCTTCAAAACCCCTTACGCTATCTTTAAACCCGAGCGCTGCAGTCGGCCCCCAGAAAAACATTTTTGCCGACGTAGCCGTCCCGCCAATTTTATCAAGAGACATCGCCAGTTTATAAATATGAGTTTCAATATCAATAATGGTGATCCGGAAATTTGTTCCCCAGTCAGCAATGGCTTGTTTGCCTTCACCCGTTAAATTGCCGTTCAGGTCGGTAATAGCGCCGGTAATCTGTTCAATTATTTCCGCCAGTGCAGGTGTAAAGGCAAGACCTATCCCTACTTTCAGATTATCAATGTGGCGTTGCAAGGAAAGAACCTGTTTACCCGCCGTACCCATTGCCGCCTCGTAGGTTCCGGCAATCATTTTACCGGCTTCCATAACGGTGTTCATGCGGATTTGTGATTTTTCAGCCTCGCTAAACGATGTTGCCGCCCGCCCCGTTGCTTTGGCCACATTCTGGTAGCTGTTTTCAAAATTGACGTTGATGCCGATAGTGCGCAGGATTTCCACCTGCCCGGATTGAATGCCGTAAACCATGCGTTGAAAAGCCTCAGAGCTATTAATATTTCCGATAACAGCGGCATCCTGAGCAACGCGAGCCAGCTTTGTTGATTGTGCGAGGTCAAGATTCGCCTGCACCATACGGGTAAGCGTCTGCCGGGCTTCGGTCATTGAAATACCGGCCTTTTCAAGGCTTTGGGCATAGGCTGCCATCTGTGCGCCAGTATATCCGGCGTTATTGCCGACAACGCGCATAACCACGCCCAGCGTTTCATATCTGGCAGCCAACAGAGTAACATCCTTGACATATTCAGCAAGTTTCAAAACCCCATAGGCAGCAGCGATCGCCCGAACCGCGGAGGCCATCTGCATAAAGCTGGCGTTGGCCGAATCAGTGGCTGACTTGACGTTGCGGGTGCTGGTTTCTGCCTTCCGCCCTTTATCGGCAAAATCGTCTAAACTCTTTGATGCATTGGCAACCCCGGCGACAGCTCCGGACGAATCAGCTGTGATTTTTAAGGTTATAAGATCAGTGCTCATTTTTTCATTGCCTCTGCAAGATATGCCCGGTCCAACTGCTTAATTACATCCACTTCCCATGCTTCCGGTTCGATCTTTGTCAGGTTCGCCCAGGCCCGAATCTCGGAAAAACTCAACGGCATTGGCCCGAATTCCCCATATTGCCTGCCGTTCGATAAATCACAAAACCAGTGCCAGAGATACAAAAGGCAATCGGCTACTTCGAGCGGCGCTAACTGCTCCGGCATTTTGCCTGTCTGCCGGTAAACACTTTCCAGATGTTCCCTGAGAGAAGCCCCGTCTTTCTGCCGGGCATTGAGCGCGAACTCATGCCCGGCATACTCGAGCAGGCCGTCGATCAGGATCTGATAAAATTTGCCCGGTCACCGATCGCTGTGTCCACCTGCTCCCTGATCCAGGGGAACCTCTCGTAAACCATGACCGCATTTTCCGGAGTACATTCGATCGGCACGCCATTAATAACCACACCTGACCATGACTTCGTGCAGGCGGCGAGCAGGGCAATGCTGTCTTGCTCTATCTCCTCGGTGGGTATAGAAGCGGATCGGAAACCGCCTTTCGTAATCTTCTGCATTCTCTTTTTGTTCTGGGCGCGGCTGACTTTTTGGAATTCGTCGGAATCCTTTCCGAGTACATGAATCTTTATATCAAGGTCTTCATTGGTGGCCGGGTTGTAGATCTGAACATCAAAGCCCTCGTTAGAGCCTTTCACGGTATCCAATGTAGCTAAATCAATCGGTGTCATGGTGTATCCTCCTCCTGTTTTTTTCTGTCTGGGGACACGTAACCACCCATGTGGGTGGCAAGACAAGTACATGTCCCCAGCGCTTAAATTATCCTACTTGCGCCTTAAGCGACCGTGCTATCCTGAATCGAAATCGTGGTTGCTTCGGTATTCACCGCGGCGCCGCCTGCCGTATTGAACAGGGCAGTAAACGGCATGGTCTGAATAAGACCTTTTTCTCCATCATCTTTGGAAGCTCCACCGACTTTCACGCGAGGCAGCGAAATTGCCAGAAAATCGGCATTTGCCGCATTGCTGGTCGTGAAGGCCACATTGATGGAAACTTCCGTTTCGTTGATAAAGTAATCGCGGAAAGTTGCATCTTCGAAAAAGACGGTCATATTTCCCGTAACAACACTTTTTCCGCTGAATATTTCCGGTTTGACATTGGAACCGACAACCGGCTCAGACGACAGGTTTGCGGCGACATTGAAGTCCATACCCGTGATCAGGGCCACTTTTACGCCCTGGACGTAAATAGCGCCATTGACCGCGGCTACCACTCCGGCAGTTCCTGCAGCGGCCGGGCTCGTAAAATATGGTGCATTTGCCGACGTTTTCGGCACCATATCCAGACCCATCATGCCGAAATCAATTGTCGCCATGCCTGTGGCCGAGAGTTTCACCGCCATAGAATTAACTTTGCAATCCGTGAATACTTCGGACAGGTCCAGGTCGGAATAATTATGTTCGATTGTGAAATAATCGTCAGTGTGGCCCGTAGCCGGAATCCAAAGTTTTTTACCCACCACGGTTACAGTAACGCTATCACCTGCGGCATCCGCCACGACGGGCACGCCATCGAGCATTACTCCCGTCATGACGAGAGCGGTAAGGCCTGTGATCAGGAAGTTATGAGCATTGTTGTTCGTTGCCGTGCCGCCTGCAAAACCGGACCAGCGGACAACGTCCCCGACCTTAAAGCCGTCGGTAATGTATGACCCCGTGGTTTGTGTAAAGGTGCCCTCCGCGCCAGTAGTAGGCGCTGCCGTCACATCTATTTCAGCTGAAGATACACCGCCTGCTGCCCACGCCTTCCGCATAATAGCGGCCATTAACAACTGATACGATCCGGGAGCAAGTTCTCCGGCAATAGTGCCGTCAACCGAACGTACCCCGTGCCGGAAATCAGCCACCTGCTTGTCGGTGCGCATTTCATTGGACTGATAAGTTTCTTTTTTAAAGTCCAGCGTTGAAGAAGTGCGCCGCAGGTAAATCGCCGATGCCGCGTTTACCGCTGCAATAGTTCCTTTCGCCGTCTGCAGAGCAATTACCAATTTTTTTTCGATACCTTTTGCAATGGTCATAATTATTTTCTCCTTTTGAAGTCGTTATTTTAGCTTTCTTGCTGTCTGGGGACACGTAACTAGTACATGTCCCCAGCGCCCCCTACTATTACCCCGCGGGCAGCGGTTCCGTCGCAATTATATCTGTGCTTATCCGATAGCTGAGCCCGTAAACTAAAAAGCCTCCCTCTGCGGACAGCAGCTCCTCTTTCACAGGCCAGAGATACCCGTAAGCTGCGATCTTATGGCCGATAAGATAATTCCTGCTGGCCTCGATAATCGTATATGCGGATGACGCTCCGGCCTCTCGGCTCCTGAAATTGCGCGATACCAACACGATCAGAAAACTCATCTGGAGATCCGCCTTGTTTATACCAATGACTGCTCTCTTCTCGAAATCTGCGCCCTGGTAAATTATTGCCAGCGCTGGCAGTAGTTGAGGCGACTTGAGCAAATCATCAATATCGCCCTGCCAGGTGCCTACACTCTTTATCCCGGAGATTTTCGCCAATTGCGCAATAATATCGTCTTGTATCGTCTCGATCATGTGTACCCTCCAGGGTATCAATAATTATCCAAAGTTCCGGCGCTGCCGTCGGATTTTTTGCCCAGAGTAAATATGCGATCGTCTTTTGTCCGCGTTGCCTGGGGACTTCCGTCTGCGGGTTCTGCCGGGGCATCTGCTCCCAGGGAAATCAGCTCCCTGGCCACATCCTTTAAAAAGCGGATGGCGTTGTCATAACGCTTCTGGCGGTCCTCCGGGATTTTTAAAACCGATCGCCTGGTGAACAGATTATAAACCGCCATGTCCACGGAGAGCTTACGGATGATGACCGGTACCGGCGAAAACGGCATGGTATAGCGGCTGCCGCAATAGGAATCTATCTCCGCATCAGCGTCGGCGATGGCCCTTGACACAACGTAAGTATCTATATCCCCGGTATTGACGTCGTCGGTTAGCTGAACCAGCTCGTCTTCCGGGATCGCACTTTTTAAATCTTCCAGGGTGCAATAGCTCATTGTATCCCCTCATATGGTGTAGATGTTTGATACAGTAATTCCGGCGTTATCTTGATAAAACAATCTTCCCTGATGATGGGGTGCCCGGCCCGCACCGCCATTGCCGGCACCAACTCACAACATGCCCACGAAGCATCGTCTTGCCAGTTGCGGCGGCATAGCCAACCGTAGATATAAAGCGAATCATAGGGCTTGCCGATTTCTTGTTTTGCCAGTTGCCATACTTTGTCGGGGTCAGGATGATAGATAGTTCCGAACTCCACTCCATCTTTTTTTAAAAAAGCCTCTATCGGCAGTTCTCGGACACCAGCACCATGAGTTGATTCGATGTAAGACTTTTTATCAGGGCTAATCAGTACGACATGAGAAAATCGGCTCCACGTCAGCAGTCGGATCACTTTAGAAATGAAGTCCTGCTTGTCAGTCGAAAATCCAACAATAATATGTTTATCGGTCATTTTGCTAATTATCCCTAAGTTATTTTACTCAGGTTCCGGACGGCGTATACATATTCCGCCGTGGCTTTTTTATTGTCGGTGCCAAAAGTAATGCTTACCGTCAGCCTTTTTTTCTCCACCGCCCGCGTGCTGTCCAGGATGGCATTTTGCGCATCGGTAATGGTCAGATCATGTGTGGCGGCAGACGGTGTAAACGCCGTCCAATCGACAATCTGCGTGTCCGAGGACACATCGTCGAGCCGGTAAAGCCCGGCAGAAGGAATAACCGCCGCACCGGTTCCGTCAGCAAATGTGCACTGCAGCGTTAATGTTGTTTCCTCGTTAACGACATTCATTTCAGACCCCATTGATTGTAATATTTCCGTGTTTGGCATTGAACTCTATAATCAGCCGCTTATATATTTGCCGGAATAACACAATGTTGTCCGACGACACTCCATGCAAGGCATTGGCCAGGTCCAGATAGTGGGTTTGCGTGAGCACAACTCCGTCCGATCCGACAAGATGCGCCGAATCCTGAATGGCCAGGATGTAGGCTTGAATTAACGACGGGGCATCACTTATTACTGCATGACCGGCAGCGTCGACGGAAATCGCTTGATTCTGCACTATAGCCGGAGCGTCGGATATCAGGGACTGAGAGGCGTTTTGTACCGCCAGTTGCCCTGCTATAACAAGAGATAGCTCATCCGAACTCAAAGCATGGATGGCGTCGGAAATCACCAGTGTTTTATGCTCTACAAGAGTCGGCTCCCCGGAGGTCAGGACATGACCAGAATCTGATATTTCCAGCGTTTTATGTTCCGTGAGGGCCGGTTCTCCTGAACTCAAGGCATGGGCACCATTGCTGACCTCAAGCTCTCCGGCCGCCGGTGATTCCGACAAAACAATATCGTTCTCAGAAATGATGATCTTTTCGCCTTCTTCCGTCAGGATATACTCGCCCTGTTCATCCATCAGATAAATCGCACCGCCGGAGCAACTATGAACATGATTTCCATCAAATACACTAAGAGAAATCGCTCCCGGAAGAGAGGGATTGTCGGAGACCAGGGCATGAGTGCCATCCGCAATGGCCAAGGTATGCTGCTGCACCAAAGCGGGACTTTCGGACGATGAAACATGGGCACTATCGGAAACAATTAATGTTACCGCCCCGGATAGAGAAACGTTATCCGAGGCCAGGGCATGGGCAGAATGATCAGCAGCAAGAGCTTGCGCTTGCGTCAATACGGGATCTCCTGACGTATGCGAGTGAGCAGAGTCCGCAACTGTTAATGAGGTTGATTCGTCCGCTTGCGGATATAGCCAGTATTTACGACGCTCCTGGATAAAGCAGTAAGGATCAATATAGAGTTGCTGGATTTCTTGAGGCGATAACTCTCTGGCAAAGTAATAGACATGATAAATTAGCCCGTTAAAAGTTCTTGCGTTGGCCGGTGGTCTGTTACCTATCGTCAAATCTTCAGTCGCATCCGAGTAATGAGTACCCCCGCCACTTCCGAAAGTTTTTGCCTGATTTATTCCGTCAATATAAAGGTCAAAGCAGGTTATATCTGTCGTGTTTCTGAGCACCACACCTATTCCATGATGCCCTGCTAATAATGAATTCGCAGGAGATGTAACTTGGGGCAAAGTAGACCCTACGGCTGACCAGCCATAACTCAGAGCGTGAGGAGTCGTCGCCGTATCAAACCCTCTCCAGCCGGGGCTGGCCGTACTGGAGCATTTACTTACGAGATACCCCATATTATTTTGCCCAGTACCGTCTTTGCGGATGCTATAGATCAATGTCGCTGGTTTATTCAGCCATAAATCATTTAACGAAGGCCGCTTTCCGCAGTTGATCATCCCTGCTGTAGCATCGAAGCTGACGCCGTACCCCTTCTGCCCGGCTTTAAAAGCCGAGTTAGCCGAGATGACTCCGTGATTCCCATTGCCAGACAAATCATTAACGTAAAGTCCATTGGCTTCGCTCATTATCCAGCACCCGGCCAATCCTTTTGCTAGAGGATGTTGGAAATCAATCTGAGCGCCAAGAGGCGGTTTTTGCAACCATCTGCTCATTAGGCATCGGCTCCGCAGAATGTCTGATAAACGATCTCGCTATTGGCGACGGTCGTATTTAAAATAAACAGATGCTTGCCTACGTGGTTCAAATTGCCTGCAGTAGGATTGTCAACGCCGATTACTTTCTGCCCGGCATTGATATTTCCGTTCGGATGCATGTGGAATGCGGTTTTCCCACCGAGGGCGGTGAATCTTGTCAGCGTCGTCCACTCATCGACCGTGGCCTCTTTCCTGATCTGGACGATGATTTCTGTACCCAAATGCGCCGTCGGACCGGTTAGTGCGATATCTATATGGACGACAGCCTCGAAGACATTGGTCAGGTCGATTTCAGCACTTTCGACGATTCCTGTCTGTGGGGTAGTCGCTATAACGACCAAGGGTATTGCCGTCCATTCCAGAGCTTGCACATTCTGCACTTTTGTGACTGTGCTGGCAGTGAAACCAGTTACTTCAGTAACTCGGACTCTGCCATGAACCTGCGAACCGGTCGCTCCATTGTTATTGAATACTACCCGCGCCGCCGCACAAGCCGCCGGGAGACTCACCGCAAACTGCTCAACGGCCTCGCCTAAATATCCGTCGGCATGGACCGCCCAGATTTCCGAGTTGGCATCCTGGGCAAACTGTAAATTGTCAAGAACTTCTATGGTATCGATTGCCATTTTGTACCTCCGAGAGAGTTATTGCATTGTCCCGACGAAACTTGCCTTCGCCATCGGCGCGTCGCCTATTTGAAAGTCATGGGATGAATATGACCCGGCATATGTGAATGTTATTTTACCGTCAGCATCAGCGGTACAGTAATTATACCCGTTGCTGATTGAACACCCCGCCCCTGTGATTGTGGATTGCTCTGCTCCGGAAACGCTGACCTTGTACGCCTGTCCCGCCGTAAAGCCACTTATTATGTGTACCGGATTTGAAGGAGCCGAAGAACTAGATTCAGACCATTTTTTTCTATCCCCCCAATCAATCACCGCTATGGTAAGGGAGCCCGAAGTTGCGTTTATTTCCATCGGAACCCCGATCACTTTGTCGGGACCTTGCCGTAAAGATACCGTAGATGTTGAGGCGGCGTAATCAATCACCGTACTTGTTGCCCCGGCAAACGCACCTTTATACCCAGTTATTTCTAGGTTCTGACTCCCGGCGGTCTGCGTGAGGCCGATAGAAGATAATACCCCGGCTGAATATGTAGTGTCCCCTATATTGGTCGCTGACGAAGCTGTAACGCGTATTGCTCCAGAATTATAATATCTCCTTTTATCTACCCACGCCTTTATGAAGCCAATCCACTTATCAGTTTGCTCTTGCTGTTTCGCTTGACTATTGCTGTATATAAACCCGTTATCTTCCCAAATATATGGTTCAATCGTCCCGAACGCGTAAGAATAATCATAGTACGTCCCGAAGGCAGTACACTCATAATAATGCAATATTTGCGAAAGGCCGTTTGCTGAATATAATGCATTGACTGTCGTAAATATCCAGTTAGAAACATTCGGCATCACTCCAATGGAATTCATATTTGAGTGTTGATTGAGATGACGTTCAGGCAGATAAGTGCTGAGCAATCCCATCATGACTTGCGTTTCCGGTTCGCTTCCAGCAGATGCACCCATATAGGTGCTCGTACCCGGCGTTGCGCTTCCCGCTGTATATACCCCGTTTGATGGTATTTCTCCCCACCCTGCTGAAAAATTCCGGTTAATGTTAACGCCGTGATTATTCCATATCTTTTGCCCATCAGAAGCGTCAGGATTAATCTTAGGCACCACAATCCATCTTATCTTTGTGTAAAGCGACGGGTTCGCGGATAGGTAATTCAGGAAGTCAAGTGCCGCTTTCTGCCCGGAGATTTCATATCCGTGCGTTCCAGCGTCCATCAGGAATGTTTCATAATACCCTGTCGGATTGACTATCACCGCGTTAATGTTCTTGCTTCCATAAGATGTCCCTATCTTATTCGCTCCTGTCTTGCATTCCCACGTTGAATTGGCCGTACATAAGTCATTCAAGGCCGTTTCGTTTTCAGAATTCGTCAGATACGTCGTAGCTGATGTTTCATAAAACACCCATGCGCCTGAGTTTGACGCCATCAACAAGATAAAAGCTATTGCAATGATTATCTTCTTCATATAGTCCCTATGGAAGCGTGAACGTTGCTGTGCATGATAGGCCTTTTTGAACAGCCCCGGTGGTAACTGCATCAACATCTACGAATATTAAATCACCGGTTGCTACGTCATCATAACTAGTGTTTATTGTTTCATCTGACGCGGTGTATTCGTTATAACTGATCGTCACGCCGGTGCTAGTCATATTCTGATCAGTCCCGGCTCTTGAGCGCCGTAACACTACCGTTGTTGTTCCTCCGGATGCGCTATTCAGATTGTAAACTGAGCATGTAAAGTCCGCAAGGTTCATCCCGTTCATGCTCGCAGGGATAGCATACCCTTTCTTGCCATCCCCTGTTGCGGTATCAGTATCACTATCAAATACCGTCCAGTAAATATGCTTCTTCGCTACATAGGATTGTCTTATGGCTGCTGGCGTCAAATAAAAGGTATCATTCGATCCGGTGTTCATATCACCATAGGTGGCCTTAGTAAGGCTTGCCTGGTATCCGCTGCATACGCTGGACGTATCGCAGAACTGCTGCCAAGTGGACCCGTCATAGAAGTATCCATGTGGCGTCGCTCCCATAATGTCCTGGTCGCCCTTATTCGGGGATATCCTGTGCGCCGTGGTATTGTAGATATTGGCGTAATGGGTACCATCCTCGCCCGCAAACGAGTTTTTGAAGTTGGCAAAGGTAATCTTCCGGCTGTAGAACGATCCTCCGGAATAATAACTGATCATCAGCAGATCGGCGTCGGCAATAGATGTCGCCTCGGTCAAGCCGCTAATGGCCTTATCCGCCCCCATTACTGGCGGCGCCACCGACAGAAACACCGCCAGAATTAATGCCGCTAAAATTGATACTTTTTTCATTGTGATACCTCTTTTTAATCAGCCCCGGTGCGGCATATGCACCACATCATAAATACAAAAGCCGCACATATTGCCGCTATGACAATTAGCATTTTCCACACCCTATGTAGGATCGGCTATGCTGATTTTCCACGCCGGGATCGTCACTGTATTGCCTGCCGTCAATGCCTGGGACGTGCAAGTCGTCACATAGAGTAGGGCTGACGCCGATATGTCGCACAGTGCTATATGGTCAGCAGTGCCGGACACGTCAATCGTATTGGCCGCTTCTTCGTCGACGGTTGTTTTCCTGCCCGATGTGTCATCGGCGGGGCCGGTAAATGTCGGGGTTGCACTGTGCGCCAGCGCTTTACCAGCGCCGGTACCCTTGTTGGAATGAGCATGCTCATAGGTAGTCGGTGCGCCTTCACATACCGATATCCAATCCACATTGTCTTCCAGATACTGCAATGCCGCATCCAATACGGCATCCGCAACCAATTTAGCCATTGCGTGCCTCCTTACGTTTTTCGTTCACTCTTTCTTCAATACGCGTGAACAGGTCTTTAATATCAATTGCGCCGTCCTGGACTTCAACAATGATGTCGTTTAAAGGCATTCTCATTGATTTTTCCAGCATCCGGGCCGCCTTTTTATTTTTTCTTGCCTCTTCTTTCGAAGCCATAAGTTTTCTCCTTTTGCAGATTGGTATGCCTGCCGTGCATACCACGGCAGGCCTTTACCTTTATGTAGCGTAGGTGTCTTTGAAAAGGTAGCCGAGAGCGGCGTGCACCTGCACGATATCCGTCTCTTCCGCCACTTCATAAACATCCTGATGTTCAGCCGGTTCCCGCCAGGTGGTTACGCGTCTGGGCTGGCCGTCGTCGTAAGCAACACGCACCTGCAAGCCCGCCGTAGCGACTTTCAGGCCGAGCGTTTTGGGACGATGAAAGAGGAACCCCATGCCTTTGCCGGAATTTACTTCCCAGATATTGACACCGGTGAATTCGGTGCCGGTCTTGGTTTCTTTGGCAGTGTTTTTGATAGCTCTGCCGACCAGGACTTCGTCCAGTTCCAACATTGCGGCCAGCAGTTCTTTGGTCATTACGCCGCGCTGGGTGTATTTGATTTTGTCCAGGATGGCTTCACATTCCGCCAGCGCCATATAGGTGGCATCGTCGATCACGAGCACATTAGCTCTTTTGCCGGTGCTGGATTTAATGGCCTTTTTGCCTTTCGTAATATCGGCCAAAAAGGTATTTGTGGCGCCTGCCGGCGACCACAGTCCTTCGGCATCCTCTCCGCCGACCGCGCCGTCCACCCACGTTCCAGCCGTAATGAGTGACCCAACACGGATTTCCTTCTTGAGGTCGGTCTTATCCGACGCAAAGGCGATGGCGTCCTCATCCGGTTTAAGAGGCGGCGCGTTTTTCAGCTTGGAAAAACGGCGGTCTTCGTCGGTGACTTCTTTGGCGAAGGCATATTCTTTCGTGGCGACGGATACTTCGTCGATCTTATATCCGCCACGGTTGGCACGAGTACCGGCGGCGCGAATCCCGGCTTCATCCCGGAACCAATCCGCTTTGTTATAGACGGTGATCTTTGCCTTCGGATCGGCGCCATCCAGAATCGGGAAGACGCGGTCGGCTATATAATCTTCATTTTTGAACGCGATGGATATGTTCTGCAACGGTCCGGAGACCAGCAGGTCTTTTACGTTTGGATCCATATTGTTTCCTCCTTAAAAAGGTTTGGTCTGCCTGGGGACACGTAACAAGTACATGTTCCCAGGCCACCGGTTATTTTAATGAACGACCGTACCCAGAGAGTAAATCGTCACTGCTTCCGTTCCGCTGCCGACGTTATCCAAACGGCAGAGGAATCGCTTGCTGTTGTTCTGTGCGATGGTCATGGTGCCGGAAAGCGTCACTCCCGCGCCTGCCGTCAGGGTGATCGTTTCCGCTGCATCCGCCGTATTGCGAATGGTGAACTCGAAACTGGAACCGACAATTCCACCGGCGAATCCGGCAACAATCAGCGCGGCTGTCGGAGATACATCACTGCGGTTACCTCCTGCCGGATCCCGGAGGATTAATGCGCCGATCAATTCGGCTGCTGTATAAGTTTTGGCACCGGCGGTGGCATCCGTTGTGACCGTGGTATTGAACCATCCGGTCTGGGTAATGCCGGGCACCTGGCCAACCAGAAGAACTGAAGCTAATTCGTCTTCTGCGGTGGATGCTTCCAGAATCACGGCGCGCGAATAGGCCAGCGCTGCAGCCGCTGTTTTTCCTTTGCCTGCATCCGCTGCGGATACATATTCGGCTTTTACAAAGGCGTTGACGGCCAGTGCGTCATTCATTTGCAGCTTGCTGACGCCGATGATGCGGACTGCAGCAGCCTCGCCCAATGCGGGGCAATTCTGCAAAATGCCAAGGAGAGCTTCCGTCTCGTTATCGGGACGCCGTACACCGGTGGAGGTAAGCACGACAAACTTGTACTGATCGTCAACCAGGCTTTCGATAGCCGGGAAGGATAAGTCTAATATTTTATTTTCCATCTTTTACTCCTTTTGTTTAATTGGTTAAAAATTTCCGGGTGCATGATCCACCCCCGGCGCAGCGCGCCACCCCTGCCAGCGGGGGACAGGTTTAATCGCCCTGGAACTCGGCTAAGTATTCCTTGGCCAAATCAGCATTCTCCTTCTGCACTTCAGCAAAAGCGGCGCTGTATGTCAGGGAGTTGTTCTTCTTCATTTTACCCTTTGTAAGCTGGTCGAGCTTTTCGCCTGCCGTGCCGGTTCCGCCCGCGTCTTTCGCCCGTGAGGCGATTTCACCGAACTTAATCAACGGCTGGGCGGACTCAATCAGCGCCTTGAAGCGGTCATAAAGTGTTGCCTTTTCTTTTGTTTCGCCGAATTCGATAGTGTCCATCCTTTCGGCGAAGGCAAAAAGCATCTCCGGCAGGCCGAATTTAACCGTAGCCGGTGTTATTTTGCCAGCTTTGACCATTTGCTCGCAAAAAGCGTCGATCTCGCCCCTGAGAGCGGACAGGCGCGAAGCGTTGGCCTTTTCCGCAAACTCTGCGGTTACTTTCTCCCGTTCGGCGATTGCAGCCTCTGCTTTGGCTTTTTCAATATCGGCCTCGCTAAATTGTCCCGAAACGGTCTGCCCGGGTTGTGCCGCCGGGCCGTCGTCGGGTATCTTGGCCATAAATTCTTTCCAGAATGCGGCCAGTTGCTCTTTAAATTTCATTTCCTTATCCTCCTTTTCCGTATAGTTGGTTTGTTGAATTGCATCGGCCGGCGGGTTGGCTGCCGATCTCAAATCGTCAATTTTCCAGTCCGGAATGATCCGGTCTGCTGTCTCCTGACCTTCTTTCTCGATAAAATATTCCCTGATCCGACGAAAAATATCGGACAGAGAATTCCAGGTGAACGAGTCGGAAAACTCGAAGCTGGTTGCTTCGCTCTCGGCAAAAACCACATCAGGCAATCCCTTAACAGCCGGTGGCATAGCTCCCAGGAAGCCGACATGCCGCAGTGTTCCGTCCGGGTAAAAGGCGGCACTGCGCTTCTTAAAAAGACCTTGCTGCACCATCTGGGCGAACTCCGGCTGGACCTGTTTAAATTTGGCCAGTAAAAGATTGCCCTGTTTTTTCAGCCCCTCGACCCAGCCATAAGCCGGAGCGTTTAGGTCAGGATGGCCGATGCAGGCGGGTGGCTCATGAACGGCTGCATTGAACTGAGAGATTGCCTTGTCAATAAGTGCGTTGCCGTCGTGCTCTATTCCCTTGCTGTCTTTTTGTTTGCCGCCCTGGAAAATGGGTATCCAGTCATCAAACCCTTTAAATTCGGGCATGTTTATTACCTCCCTGCGATGTATTCGTTGATGATGCTGATAATCTCATTGCTGTTTGCCTCGCTCAAACCCAGGAACGGGCGCGCGGGGATAACCGATCCCGGATGACGCACCTGCTTAAATAGGCCGTAAGGCGTTTTAAGGGCCTTCTTATTACGGGGCCGGATAATGTGCTCCGCCGTCCGTCCGCCGAGCTGGTGAATAGCCGCATAAACTTTGTTTGTCCCGATGGCGACGGCATTATTGCCAATCATCTGATAGCGTATGCTGTCCCGGAGATGGTCAGTTACCCGCAATGTACCGCGCCGTTTCGGGTTCTTCGCTTTCGGTGCCGCCCAGGGCGTGCCGTCCGGTGCGGGTCCTCCAGCATTAAAACGGCGTTTGGTCTGTTCGACCACCCGGTCGCCGATGGCCTTCATAATCGGCGACATGTTCGACATTCGCGCCGATATTTCCCGGAGTCGCTCCCTAACGGCGTCAGCTCCGTCCATTTTGATTGTTATTTCAAACATTAAATCCTTCCATTTCTTCCTGCAATTTAGCGGCGATATCCACCGGCAATCTTGCAAATACATCTGCTAAAATCTTGTGCGTTTGCGTGGCAGCCGCTTCTCCAACATTGTAGCCCCAGCCTTTGTCGATCCCTACCGGTTCGCCGGTTTTCGGGTTCCTGGGCGAGGGCGGCGCTTCACCGAGTCCCTGTTCCTGAGCCTTTGCATACTCGCTGCGCGTCGATCCGAAAACGCGGCATTTGCAGCCCCAGCCATTGGGCGGGTAATGGGTCTGCCACCAGGGATCATCTGCCGAGAGCGTCAGCCCGTCCCAGGCTAAATGCTCCGGTCTTGGCACCTTGCTGTCGCCGTGCTTGTAGGTCAAATACGGCAGAACCTGTAATTGCTCCGGATCAGTGAGCTGAGCCCAGCGCCCGGCGGCATAGGACGTCCGAACGTTGGTGGAGTAAATGAGCTCGCTGCGCCAGTTCCGCGAACCGTTGTAACTCCAGCCGTGGGTGGCTACGATGCGGTCAAAGTCTTTTTGAAAATCGGCCAGGGTGGTTCCTTTTGTGATCGCCTTTTCCACCGCGGTGCGGAAATCAGCTAGGAGATCGGCTTTGTTGGCGCCTGCTACCATGAAACCTTTGGCATGCTGAGCTTTCCAGATATCGTCCCACTTGCGGGTCGGAATATTCAGCTTGTTTTGAAAGAACGTATTCTGCTCGGTAAAGGGCAGTTTAAAAACTGTTAAAAGCTCAGGTTCTACCTCGCCTTCGGCGAATGCATGGATTCCCTGGTCAAGCCAGGGAATGACAGTGCTAAATTTCAGGCTTTTTTTTTACCTTTCGACACGCTCAGGGCATCGCCCTTTATGGTAGCTGAGCTTGCCGAAGCTTCATATCTACCCGACATGTCCGCCAGCATCATGGCACGGGCGATGATTACACCCAACTCATCCGGTTTCATTTCGGAATACAAATCGATGAGGCTG
This sequence comes from Deltaproteobacteria bacterium HGW-Deltaproteobacteria-12, assembly GCA_002840565.1. GTDB lineage: Bacteria > Desulfobacterota > Syntrophia > Syntrophales > Smithellaceae > MVRV01. The sequence continues at coordinate 60,206 of PHBK01000002.1, forward strand.
TCACGGAGATCCTCCAGGCTGTTTGATTTATCCACCAAGCGCCTGATTGGGGCCATGAAGACGGAATCAGTAATATGCATCGCTTTTTGCGCGGTCTCGTTGGCAATGATATCGGCGGCATCCTGGAACACAGCGCCCTCGGCAAATTGCGGCTGTAGGGGTGCTTCGCGAAGCTTCCCTACGCGAATAGGCACATTTACAACTTTCTCTCCTTCCTGCGGCGCAGGGATGCCATAAGTTTCATAGAAATAATCTTCAGCGACCGGCAGGCCGATATCGACAACCAGAGTTTTATCAATAGCAACGCGCGCGGTGAGGTCGGGATTGGCATTGGCGTAGGTCTTGATCTTCGGATACGCCGTAACACCAGAGAAATTGTAATCAACTATCCATTGAATCAGGGTGTCGTTGAGGCAACCATCGAGCAGATCTGCGTCCGCCTCGGTGATTTCCTGCCGCACATCGGCCTGGTTTTGATCGTTGCCAAGTTTACCGGGTGTGCCCTCAGTGGAAGCTGTTTGCCCAAGCACGGCTTTGGATATCTGCTTATCCATGTATTCGCATAGCTGTTCGTGGCTGACACTACCGGCTCGTGAGGCCTCCAGGAATTCAATATCCATATTGTCGGGGATTTTGATACCGGTGTCCGTCTGGATGGCTTCGATAGCGTTCATCAGTTCTTTTTGTTTATCCGACAATGTTCCGGAAGGATATTTCCCGACTACGGTGGGCATGCCGAATTTCTCCAGGAAGATCATCCAGAATTTAATGCCGTGCTTTTTGAACCATACAGGCCACCACAAACGCTGGCCCAGACCTTTGCCGTAGGGATTATCGGAATCGCCATAGGTGAAGGTGATAAATTTGCGTTCCGGCAGCTCTTCACCTTCGATCATGTTCTGCCGGGTCAGCAGGCGCAGTTCTCTTTCAGCGGTAAATATGAAGCGGCGCGGGTGCTTACCCATTATTTTTTTGATCGTTATTCCACCGTCTGTTTTTTTGAATGTGTCGGCAGACCAGATGACTTCCGCTTCATGATGGCCATACAGAACGGCTTTGAGGAGTTCCTGCCTGGCCTGGTCGAAATTACAATCCATCAATGTCTGCGAAACGAAATCGGCGACAACTTGCTCCTGCGTAGTTGCGGCGGGTCGGCCCAGTTTGCGGGCGGACTTGGCGGGCAATATTTCCCATTCCTTACCGACAATGGCCATGATGCGCTGCTGCAGGACGCTACCGGCATGGGCGTCGCGCTCGACTTCATCATATAATTTCAGCCCACGGCCTGCCGCTTCACTGCGCAATACAGAATCAGGATTTTCGAGGCGCTTTAGCCATCCGGCAAAGATGTCGATGTCCTTTTCAAGGGTGGCGATTTCATCGGTTGCCGCTATGGGTTTTTTAATGTCATTTGCCATATTTTATCTTTCCAACGCCTCGGTTCCGGATTTTCGAGTCCAGACCCCTTCTAAATTTGCCCTTTCTAGCCCCGTTGACATGTTTATAAACATTGTCAAGGGAATTACCGGCCATTGGGGCGTCCCAAGTCCCTAAATCGATCCTGGGGCATTTTTGCCGATTTGCATTTTAATCATCTTTTTGCCTTGCGCCGGGCACTAAGTGCCAACTCTTTGCGGCGGTTCATCTTAAAAGTTTTGCGGCCGCCTCTGGAGGCGGGTCTGCCGGAAGAAATGTTCAAGACTGAAGAGGGTTTGTAAATGGTGTTTCCCATAAGTCCGGCTAGTAATCCAAATATTGATCCCTTCATCGCTTATGCCCCTATGTATGAATTCATGGATTGACCTGAGGTTGCCCGTTTGATTCCGGTGGACTGGAATTCGATTTCTCCACCCCATTCGGCACGGGTGGCAAACCAGGCCATTGCTCCGGCAATCCCGGAATCACCGTGACGTTTTTTGTTGTCTTTGCCTTTTTGCCGGATCTCCGGTAGTTTGGCGACGCCCTTAATAACCTTGAATGCCCGATGATCTTCAATGACATCCGCATCACGGGCCAGCATGATGGTTTGATCTTCAAAAGCTGCCTTATAGGCAGGCATGTTTTCCCGGTACCAGGTCTCGGTAATCATGACCTGGGCTATCCGATCCGCGCCGTAGCGCTGCATCGCCCGCTCGGCCAGATACTGGCCATTACCGCGTGCATCCAGTGCACCGTAACGGAAGCGGGGCAGACGATCGCAAATGTAATAGAAAATCTGTTCCTGCTGCTGAAATGGGATATTGCGCAGTTCCAGATGGAAAAGCGCCCGCCAGGTGGCATTTTGTTGCTCCAACAGAGGATTCATGATGGTCAAGTCACCAGTGCGGGCAAAGTCTTCACCGATGACGGAGTTCTGGTTGGCATCCAGATTGATAAAGTAGGGCTGGAGGACTTCCTCGCACCAGTCTTTGACTTCTGCATATCTGATAATATCCGGTAACTCGGCAAAAGATGACGGCTGTTCATATCGGATCACCGGGATGTCCGGACTCAGGCATTTTTCAATGACGGCACGGGTCAGCCACACACCGGTACCCTGACTCGGAATGCAGAATAGTTCTTCGTCCGCATCATCACCGTAGGAATCAATAATTCCCTGACGCCATGCCTTTTCCGCCTCAGATGACCATTCACGTTTTAGGACTTCGCAGATGCGTCTATAAAGGCCGTCGTCCAGGGCTTCGTCAAACGTCACGCGATGGAGGCTGTAAGGTTTTTTCCCTGCCCGTATATCCTGAATGACGGAGTTGAATTCGTTGCTGTCGCCGAAGTGTGTGGAGATAACACGTACCTGACCGCCCCACATCAAAAGGGCCATTGCCGCTTTTAAAAGGCCGGGTAGATCGTCATGAAAGGCCGCTTCGTCGATGACAACGCGCCCCTGCTTACCGCGTAGATTTGTCGGGCGGCTGGATAACGCGGTAATGCGCCAGCCCGATTCAAATGTTATTTTATAAGCGAGTATCTTCTTTTCTTTTACAATGCCGTTTTCATCTTCGTCCGGCTCGTCATATTCAGATATTGAAGAAACTGCCATTTTATAGGCGCGCGCCCAGTTAGCACAGTCGTTGATAAATTCCAGCGCCATATCCTTTGTATATCCGATGTACCAGACATTGCGCTTTTCGCCTGTTCCTTTCTGTGATGCATAGAGAGTATCATCCGCTGCTTCTGCCCAGGATATGCCGACACGCCGGGATTTTTCTATGAATTTGACATCGGCCTGATCAGCGACCCATGCTTTTTGATAGGGGAGTAGAATGCCTGTTGAATTGCGCGCCTGATCAAAATCATTTTGTCCAGTAGCTTCTTTCACTATAATATCCCTAGAATCTTATCTTTAATAACTTTAGCATCGGCATCCGACATGCCGCCGCTCTTAACTGCTTTGGCAACTTCAGCCGCCGCCGCATTGACTTTATCTCTAAAAAGACCGGCGTTTTCTGCTGTTTTAAGTTTAACAACCAGCGAGCCGAGTTTTGTGAGGCTATCCATTGTGGATCCGTCAATTGCGCCGGGCTGTTTCTCTTCGGCGTAGGTCAGTTCTCGCTCCAGGAGGGCTTCCATCCGCAGGCCGAAAGAGGCCTTGCGCGCCCTTGCTTTGTCCCATTCGTCGAACTCTTCGGACGGTTTCCTAGTCTGTGCCTTCCATACCGATAATGTCTGGCGCGAGACGCCGAGTGCCGTCTCGATAGCGGTCAGGGACTGGCCGTCGATGAACATCTGCCGGGCTACCGGCTCGAGTTGTGTGCGCGCTCCCTTTTCGGCCACTATTTAAGCTCCTCTTCCAGTCTGGCAATTTCCGCCAGGGCAACGGTCAGATCCGCCCACTTGGTTTTTAATTCATCCCACTGGCTGTCCACCTGGTCGATGGGCAGCGACTCGGGTTTCGTCAACCCACAATCCAGATTGATGCAGATAGTTTTGCACAGGCTCTCGATCTCCATCCGGAGCCGCCGGGCTGTGTGCTCGAGGTTAGTGATCCGTACCCGCCGCATTTCGTTTTGTATGCTCATTGAAATTTTCCTATCTTGACAAGTTGATGGCATGGGGTTTTCGTTTTCAAGTATGTGGTCAGTTCAGTGGTCGCCGCAATACTGAGCCGGATGGTATCGGCCTGCTGTGCAGCAATGATTTCATAGCCCTCGACCAGTTTGACGTTGTTCTGATACATTTTCATCGCCGCTTCATGTCGTTTCTCCATCGACCGGGAAGTCATAATCAGGACGATCCAGGGGCCAAATATTATAGCGGCGATCACTGATCCGATAGGCCAGGTGCCTAACTGGGAGATGATTGCCGCTACAGATGTCAGCGCCGCGACTTGGTCAGGGGTCATGAGTTACCTCCGCATTCAAATTCTGTCTGGCATTTAATACAGCGCGTTGCGCCGGGATTAGCCCTGCGGCGACGGTCTGGGATAACCCGGTCGCAATCTTCACAGGTATGGCGGAATTCAGGCAGCGCGGTCGCGTTTCTGATCCGCTGCTTGAGCATCGCGTTTTCATAAACCTCTCTAATCTCTTGTGTGCGGTCGGCTTCGTCCATTAAGCGCAAAGCTCCTTACTCTTTTATCGGTGTGGCTTTTGCCAGTAGATCCGTCTTTTTATCGCTCCCCTTGCTGCTGCCAAAATAGTAAGCGAGTATCTGTTCGCACTTTGCCGACAGATAACCGACCAGGGTACCGGCCAGGGCGCTTTCGACCTTAGCGTAACCAAGCAATGTCGCTCCGACCAGGGCAATAAAAGCGCCGACGATGGAGAAGGCCAGAATTTTATTCACATTGTCTTTTACCGACATTTCCCGGCCTCGGGCATTCTGGGTATCGGCAAGCTTTATTCTTAATTCTTCAATGTCCTGTTCCCGCTGCTTCAGGCAAAAATCCTGATCGGCGATTCTGGCCTTTAATGCTATCTGCGGATCGGAGATGATTGCTGCATGTATATCGTCTGGGCTGGCGTTCGAACCCAGCCCGAATGCTTTACCTAATGAACTGATTACAGCCAGGGCAGCACCGGTCGGTGCACCGGCTCCGGTTACCGTCAACACGCCCGCTAATGCCGGGGCATAATCAACAATTGCGTCGCCTATTTTTTTCAAGATGTTTGCGTCGCTCATTTTGCCTCCTTCTCGTCGCTCTTCTTAATCATGTCCCACAAATTCAGCACCCGGTTGGCCCAGCCCCGGAAGTAGCGCAGTTTGTCCGGGTTCTTCCGGACTAATTCCGAATAATATTTGAGCCGCAGGATCATCAAGTCCTGCCAGTCGTTTGTTTGATTTAAGAGGCGCAGGGCAACGCCCAGTCCAGGATTGACGGCGCAGTCGAAGGCGGCAATATCGAGAGGATAAGGCATGGAGTCGCCATTGATTGCATCCCAGTACTCCTTGCGATATACTTCCTTGGCATATTCGATTGTCGTGTCTTTGCTGATTGCGGCGTGGTAGCGTTTGGCCAGCCCCCAGATGGTAAAGCCGCCCGGATCATGGGGGTCGTCAGTGGGTTTGCCTTCCGCACCAATCGTCCATAAAAAAGCCTTGTCAAAGTTCTCTTTCACAGCAATCCTTTAAAACATGCCTCCGGGTGGGGCCTGCCGGTTTGACCGGAGACGGTGGGTGAGTCCGTCGTCCGGTAAAAACCGGGTCAGGCTTCCGATGGAGGTGAATGTAGGGGCGACTGTAAAGGATTTAAAAAAGGGAAACTACCAAAGCACTTGAGAAAAGCAGCCAAAGAAAACCCTCTTCGCGCGCGCGAGGAGGGGCTGGATACTGATATTATGAGCAGTATTTTCAGATGGTCAATCTTCGTCTCCATCTCTGAATAGACTGCATTGTGTCAATCGTGTCTTGCGTTGCAAGATATCACGAATGCGCGTCTCCGTCAATCCATAGCGCCGGGCCAGTTCTATGTGATTGAAGCCGGTGAACTCTGCGCGTATGCGTTCATCCCGCTTGTCCATAAGCAGGCCGTCAATCTTGCGGAAATAGAAACGCGATCCGCCCAGGTATTCGCTCAATTGCAGCGTTGCCTCGATGCCAATGATCTGCGCAATGTCCTGGTAGGATTCGGGCAGATTATCAACGGTCATCTCCTTGGCCAGGTCTTTCAACCATTCTTGCATTGATCGTCTCCGTCAATTTGATGATCGAGCATCTTTTTCAATCCCTCGATGACGTTAGAAGCTTCCCATTCAGTTTTAATTTTAGTGATCTTAAAATATTTTTGCAACCACCGCTGAAAGCCATCCTCAACCAGCCATTTGATCTTCCCGGCAAGAGCATCGACCATTTCCAGTTGATCCCGCGATGGTAATACAAACACATTCGGTGGCCTGTTTTTGCGAGGTATCGATATGTAATCCTGCTTTGACGGTGTTCCGGGAGTGAATCTCTTTCTCTTGGGAATTTTGAAACCTAAAGTTTTGAAATAGTCGATCAGTTTACTCGCTTGAAAGTAGTTTAATTCGGTACTGGATGACACCTTGAAATGTCCCTGAAGGATATCTCTATATTCATCATCGGAAAGGCTCAGTTTCGCTACTGCCGTGTGAATCATTTTGATCTGGAGAGATTCAATCCTCCGGACTGGAAGCGCCGCTCTATATATCATTTTTCACCCCATGATCTCTTTAATTTTTCAATTGCTTTTTGGGCGGTCTCGGAAAGAAGCGCGGGCTCTTCATCAACATCGCGTCCGCGCTTCTGCCGGGCTGCTTCACGGTCATTTTCCATCTTTGCGGCAAGTTCCGCCGCCATCTCCCAGGCGCATTTTCTTAAATAATTATGATTTTTGAGTCCCTTCGGGCCGGATGCTAATGTGGCCTCGATTGCCTTGCCCCATATTTCCGCATTGCAGGGCCGCGTCTCGCCTCCCTGCCAGTGGACGGTTCCCGTTTCGACCAGATCCTTCAGACTTTTAGCTACCGCCAGAGCACGACGCCAGGGCAGCGCCTTTGTTCCCTGGCGGAATAATCCCAGGTAAGAGAGGCTCTGGCGCAGCACCGGAGAGGGCAACTGCACCAGGACTTCAAAGGTGTAACGGATTGCCGTATCATTCGTCCAGGCTTCCGCACTGGCTGTGGCACCGCAACTAGGGCAAACAAGTTTCATAGATCACCATTTATAAAGCAGGCCTTCAAAGGGCAGGCCGTGCTCCTTGTTAAAGAAACATTTCATTTCATAAATACCCTCAAATCCGTCGGCAATGGCTAATTGGACCTCTTCTTGGCGCAGTAGCCACACGCCGTCAATGTTGATGCCATGCCTATCAATGGTAATCTGCTGGACTGATGTGCAAATTACTGCGCCCAATTTCCGGCAGCTCTTCGTTCTCATCCCGGTATAAAGATACAATTTATCACCGACACGGGAATTTCGACCATCCCGGCGTTTAGCCCGAATGGTTTGGCGCTTTTCTCCACGCTCGACCTTATCTGCAAATTGCTTTAAAAAATTAAATACCGGCATCTATTTGCCCTCCCGCGAATCGTCAGGCGAGGGCGGATCGGGCCACGGCACATTGCATCGTATTTTACCTTTAACACCTTGTACAAACAGCGAGGTGTTTCTCTGCATCATGCTCATGATGCCCGCGCCCCAGGCCAGACCAAGAACAAAAGCGATAATCACCACAATGACAAGGCGTATCATACTATGCTGCCTCCTCTGCCTTACCTTCCGGATTTTCTTCTTTCAGGAGGGCATCGACGAATTTGTCAATTTCGCTATCCGTTGATTTGATCACGACCTGGTCGCCTGTTTCATTCACCGTAACGCCGATCTTTTTCAGGTCGGCGGCGGGCAGATTCATCAGGGCATCCTTGCTCGGCTTTTCGGTTTTTTTAATCAGGATGTCTTCCTGATCAGGAAAATGTTTTTTGATTAGTCTGACGACCTGGGCATCATCGTTCCAGGAAAGTTTTCCCTTTGCCTTTTGAAAGCCGACTTTTACGCCGTGCAGAATGATTGTTTTCGGTCTGATAAACAGGCTACTGCTTTCTTCCACGGCTGCTTTGAGTTCCACATGGTGTTCCATAACGGTATTGACGGCACTCCTGATGCCGGGCATCCTACGGCGTTTAATGGTTTGCAATTCTTCTTCCAAACCACGGACACGATCCGCCAGCAGTTGCCGCGCATCCGCAAATGTCTTAGTCAATTTTTCGATATCGATTAAATTCATGATTTTATCCTTTCTTAAATTGTCCGCAGCCAAAGCACTTGTTTGGCTCGCGGGTTTGATGTACAATGCATACCGCCGTGTCGATCCGTTGATTTTTCAGCCGACAATGGAATCCATTGCCGTTCTGTGATTTGCTCGCTATCCCCGCAAAGAGTGTGAGCTGTTTGATGGTTCGACGCGGCACCTTCGGTTTTGCCCATCTTCGTTCTTGTTTAGTCATAATCACCTCAAAAATATCCACAGGCACACCGGCCCAAAATAAATTATCGCCAACCCGATCACAGCCCAACAGAACCTGTTGAGCCATTTCTCCTGCCGTTCCAATTCTTCATCCCAGGGCGCCTGTTCGATATAGAGAATAAATCGTTTAAACATTGGACGCTCCTTTTTTTAACCACCAGCATTTTGCATCGTCACGGACCTGTGCGTCACAGGTGTGATCCGGACGGACCCGGTATCGCCGCGAAGAATTCGTACCGAATATTTTGCAGCGCGGCTCAATGCCAAGTTCCACGCCGCCGATACCGATCACCTGATAATCGGATATGAACGATTTGCAGTGCTTGCAGTTGCGGCCCTCATCCATCGATCCCTTGCGATACTTCAGATCGATCTTCTTTTTAAGTCTTGGTAATGCTCCCATACGATCTCCTTCCTGGATTCCGGCCTCCGCCGGAATGACACAATGTTTAAATCGCCATCACCACTGCTTCCGTGACCTTCTTTTCACCCATTTCATAGGCCATGTTCATGGCCTTGGCCGCATAGTTATTTACGATCAGAGGATAGGCGTGGCTGATGGACTGATTGCGGCGATCCTTGGTTGTCAGGCGTTGCGTCAGTGCCTTAAACGCCCCATCTTCAAATATATCGTCCACCTTGGCCCCGATCCGCTTGAATTTCATATTCAGATAATCTTTTGTGTTGCCGTTGAGCCCCTTGATTTCCGCTGTTTGGATGCGGCGGATAACTTCCCGCATTTCGATATGGGCCTGTTCATTAAAGAGGTTTTTCAGTTCCGTCTGGCCGACAAGGATGATCCCGAGTAGCTTGCGATAGCCGTCTTCCAGCTCATAGAAACGCTTTAGGTACTTCAATGTATTAGTGTGCAGGTCATGGGCCTCCTCGACTATTAAAACAGAGCGAAAGCCCTGTTTTGCGCGCTCCAGTAAGAGTTTGTGCACCTGCCGTGTTTTAGCCTCCAGCTTCATGGATGGTTTGGATTCCGACAAATCCATAATGATGGCGTCGCAGATGCTGGCGGCGTTCACCCGCGTCTTGTCGATCATTTGCGGAAAAATGACGATGACATCGCCGTCCTTCTTAAGCTGCTCGACAACTTTCCGGCGCATAACGGATTTACCGCTCCCGACCTCGCCGATGACGGCCAGAAATCCGCCGTGCCTTGCGGCGTCGATCATGGCCGCTTCGATGTACCGATGTTCTTCGCTCATGAAAATGTCCGAATCCTTTTGAATGTCGTCAATGAAAGGATTCCTGAAAATCTTAAAATGCTTCATTGCTTCCTGACTAATCATCTCCACCTCCATATTGATTGTTATTTGTTCCGGGTTTCCCGGCACCATTGCCGGTTGTTTCCGTGTCGCCCACATTTTCTGATTGTCCGCTGCCGGGGATACATTACGCAAATCTTTGCCCAGCGGATTCCAGATATCTTCCACTCGCAAATTCCGCTCTATCAGCCACTGTGCCGCGCGCCGGTCATCTTCAATCTCCGCCTCGACCTTGCTTTTAAAATCCGGTTCTTTCGGCAAATAACCGCGATTCAGGGCAAGGTTGATCGACGACCGGCTAAGGTTGGTCGCCTTGCCGATCCGCGTCTGGCTGATCCCGCAGTCGACGCACAGTTCCTTTAAAAGTATTGGTTTAAATTCCAACTGGTAGGCTGTACATTCATTCACCTTTGGTCTTGCCACATTCACCTCCTTGAATTAGACTGAAGACTGATGGCTATTAGGCTTTTACCTTCAGCCTTCGGCCCTCAGTCTTTGTTCTACTTGCCATCTGCCCTCTGTTATCGCCTCGATCACCTCCTCCGCTTCTTTTATTTCAATGCCGTTTTCGAATTTTGAGCGTAGCTCCACGTTGAGTTCCGGTCGGATGCGACCGATCTCCGTATGCAGGCGATTTAATAATTCTGTAATTGAGATCCTCCGGGCAACCGATCTGGGTACTTCCGCCGCGTCCGCCGTGATTGCCGGATTGACCGGTGCTTCTGGTTCCCGGACATCAAGTGGAGTTCCTTTGCGTTCGATAAATTCCAGATTACCGACCTTGTCCGCCTGATGGCCGAATACCGTAAGGGGGGAAACAAACCCCACCGGAGGCGCTACGGCCATGCGCTTGTCTCCGGTGCCTTTCCAGGTAATGCCCAGTTCAGCGGCTTTCTTTTCCATTTCGGTTTTAGCTTTTTGCGTTTCGGTGTGTTTCGGTGATTTATAGGTACCGTAGGCGACGCCGTTGGTGAGGCGTCCGTAACGATCTTCCGGTATCGGTTCGCAAAGCCAGACGAAGCCATTGCAATGTACTTCAATGTTCGGGTATTCATAGGGATGGCGAACTACGTTGACTTTCTGGCCTGCATAAACCTGGGGATCAGGAATTTGATAAGAACGATTATCCACGCTGATAGTCCGGTCTCCACAGGCAGTCCGTTCGATGGTCGGTTCCTTGATTCCCATCCGGTAAATTGTTTCTTCCGGACAAAGACGCAGTTGTTCGGGTGTTATATATGACCAGAAGACTGAGCGCGGTGCGATGCCCCGCATCTTGACTGAGGCATTGACACCGATGCACCAATCCAGCGCCCAACGGTTGAGTTCATCCAGGTCGGAAGGGCGCTGGAATTTCAGCCGGGCCTCAAAACGATTGATGTGATGCATCAGGCCTTCGATTGCACCCTTCGCGCGTGGATTGCCGGGCATGTGCGGTTCGAGTTTAATTCTCAGATAATCAAATAAGGCCTGGTTGGCTTTCGCCGACACGATGGAGCCCCGGTCGGCAACCAGGATGAAAGGGACACCGTGGAAACGGTATTTGCCTAACTTCGTGCCGGATTGCCCATTCCACGTCTTTTTGATCAGTTCGTCCTTTGGGCGCATAGACCGGAAAAGAAACTCCGCGCCGTCTGCCGCCCGTTCACCTGATGCGTAGAAGTATTGCATGAAAAATGCTCCGGAGCAGTGATCAACGACTGCATACCGGAGCAATTGTTTTTTTATAGTTTTTACTGTCTCGACAACCTTATTGGCGTACATGGTCATTTCAGTGTCGCGTTCGCCCATCCCTTTTTTATCCAGAAAATATTGCAGGCAGTTAGTGACGTCGAATTGCCAGACATGGTTCGGGTGGTCGGACAAAAGACGAACGTGTGGGGACGGTGCGGTCAGATCTTTGGCAGCTAACCGTTCCTGCCGAAGCCTTGCCCGCATCCAGGGAGTCGATACGCCGCCGGTCTCCAGGCCGGAATCCTCCATAATTTGCATGGCGTCACAAGCGGGAAGCGGTATTTTGTTCGACACCCGGCGCGAGGTTAAAAGCAGCGTCGAGACGCCTAAACATACATCGCGAGTGGCCTTCGAGTTGCCTTTATCAGTCCGCTCCTTGCGAAAGCGAATGCCACACTGTGCCGCCCACCGGTTGACGCTGCCTCTTGCCACATTATAATATGCCGCCAGTTCAGTTATTTTTTGCGACGCCTCTTGTGGTGAGAGATCACGCAAACTCGTTTCAACGTGATTAAGAATAGATGCCGCGACTGCCATGATATATCCTTGTTATTTTTTATTTTTCCGTTCTTCCATCTTGGCTACTACCTTCGCCCCGATCCCCTTTCCGGCTGTCATGGGCAGATTGTCGATGAGGACGTCGGTGGGCGGGAGTTCTTCCTCCATAATTTCCCAGGGCACAACTTCCGCTCCGGCATAAGCATCCTGAAGGAACAGGCGCTCTTCGCTGGTGATTTTTTGCATGAAGATAAGCAGGTAGTAATATTGCCGCAGAGCGATTTCCGGGGCTTTATGCGGCTCGATTTTTTTCTTGATGTCGGAGATGGTAGAGAGAAAATCCTTTTGGGCTTGGAGCAGCAGGTTGACGGCATCTTGCTCTTCTTCGGTTAATTCCGATTTGGGCGTGATCTTTTCCAGGCGCTTGAGTTCACGCTCCATTTTGTTGATCGTGTCTTCCTTGGCCTTGAGCAGGCGATCCTTTGTCCGGATCGTCGTGTCAGCTTCTTCTTTTTCTCTTTTGTGGTTTTCTTCGAGGGTTTCCAGGAGTGCCTGAATTTCATCTTTGTGCTCGACGTCCAGGGGGATGGTTTCGCCGTTATAGGTAATGGCATTTTCGGACAAATTGACCAATTTTTCATCAACCGCCATCCCTAAATATTTGATTTTATTAAATGTGACTCCGGAATAATTGGACAACGTGTCCAAAAATTCCTGGCGGAAGGGCGCGATATCCTCTAGTGCACGATCCATTGTGCGTCGATTAATTCCAACATGCTCACAAAATTGTTCCCATGTTATGCCAAAGCGCTCACGATATTCCTTTGAATCTTTGACTTTTTTGAGCATTACGAGGTTGAAAAATTCTGCTTGCGACTTGAAAAAGTTTGTTGCCTTGATCTTTCCCGCCATCTCATAGACATTGGCAATAGCCGCTTCCTTGTCCTTCTGTATCTGTTCGGCGCTCTTTTCCAAATCGCGCTTCATGATTTCCGTCGATTCCGCGTGTTCCGATACCGCCGTTACAAAATTATCTGCTGCCGTTTTTTTCATTCATTGCCTCCCGTAAGTTCATTTAGTTCTTTTGTAGCATTAGTAATTCTGGCCTCAGCCAGCGATTTGCGCCGCGCCCAGATGATCGCGAGCCCCATGCCGATGACGTAACCATCTCCAATCTTCTCCACCCATCGGAGTTCCGCCATTGTGCCTATCTGACGAAAAACGGTGTCGACGCTAAATCCGGTTAACCGGGATATGTCCGTAACGCTAACCGGCTCCCTCTGATCCTGAAGGATATTGAGGATCGCATCCGTCGCGACCAGCACCTCAATTTTTCTGCAACTCTTTGCCGCCATTCATTCACCTCCTGTTTTATTTTCTTTCTACCAGGGCTTTCTCTAGACCCTTAAGTTCTTGTGTATCCTTGGTTATTTTCTCCCGTAGAAGTCCGATACGCGCCCGCACAACGTCTTCTCCCTTCATCGCCTTGTAATTGCAGGCCTCTACCTGTATGAAGAGCGTCTCCCAATCGCCCGTCACGCAGCAAAATGCAGGGATCACTTCGCCGGGCATGCCCCATCGTTTGTTGCCGTTAAAATCATGATTGTCATTTGACAGATCCCGGCTTTCGGCAGACCAGCCATCCAGCGTGCTTTTAGGCACTTCTTTTCCGGTTAGTTTGTAAATTCCTGCGCAGATATCGATCCGGCTTTTGCCGGACTTCTGTATGGCGTTCGAGATGGCGTGCCGCTGCCGCATGCCGATGTCCATGCTGCCCGGCTGCGGAGGTGCCTCCGGTTCTAAAAACGAGAATAGGCTGACCTGGTTGGTGTCGATTTGTTTATGTGTTTTTGACATTGCAAACTCCTGAATTTTGGGTATAATCAAAACAAATTTGAAAAGGAGATGTTGTTATGGCTGCTTCGACGTGCACGAAATGCGGGAACCATACCTTTGAGGTGAAGGAGGCAGAGCCCAGAGATTCGGCATACAAGTTGCTGTTCGTCCAATGTTCCTCCTGTGGCGGTGTTGTCGGCGTCATGGATTTTTTCAACCTCGGCGCAATGCTTCAGAAAATTCAGAAGAAGCTGGGTATTTCTTGATTTTGGAATATTCGCCGTATTTTTCGGCTGCGTATTGAATGGCCTCTTGTTCCGACAAGAAGAGAGCTACCGGGATGGCCATGTTCTCAGGGATTACACCGCTGTAACCGGAAAATTTGTTATGGGTGGATTCATCACCGAGAAAAGGGTTAGAATTAAGTTCCTCTAATGATTTTGGCGGGGTTACCGTTAAGCGTTTTTCAAATTGTTCGGCGTTCATTGTGACCTCCTTTGGTTTACTTGTGACCTTTAGGTTATGCGGCCTTGTCCGGGAAAAGTTCTTCCACGGGCTTGCCGAGTCTGCTGGCAATTGATTGCTTGATTCCGGCAATCTTTTTTCCATTCCGTGCCACCCCCTTACGCTGGCCACGGACAACATAGGATACGAGGGCTTCGGATGCATCATTCTCCAGGGCTATCGCCTGCTGTTCGATTTCATGGAGAATCAGCAGTGATTTGATGTACCGGCCTCTTTTTTTATCGTTTTTGGTTAAGTGATTAACGTTCATGGTGTGTTTTTAACTAAAACAATTAATATTGTCAAGAGAATTTAATGAAAAATCTTACATTGGGTGAAAGAATAAAGAAAATACGGAAAGACAAGAAGCTCAATCAGGCTGATTTTGCTTTAAAAATTGGGCTGGAATCGCCTATGGCAATTTCTGCGTATGAAAATAATCAAACGGAGCCAGATATAAGCAAATTAATTAAAATAAGTGAAATAGGTAATATTACGCTAGATGAACTTATCACCGGCGTGACTACTCCTAAAGAATTAAACAATACAAATAGCCAGAGCGGCACCGGAAGCGCAAGCGCACCGCCATTTATTTATTCACCAGAATCACTTTTTTCATCAGATCAAAAAATCAATATCGAAGAGGCAATGGGAAAAACGTATAAGGTTCTATCCGCCGGTACTGCTCTGTCAGTCGCCCTCTATATGAATATCCAGCAATTCGCCGCAGCGTTGGACACCGGCCAGGAATTAAAAGAATGTAAAGATATGATGAAGGCGATGCAATTGCAAATTGATGATCTAAGCGCCAAAGTCGATAGACTAACAGCTCCGTCTACAGCCGAGCGGCAGGCCGATGGCTCGGTAAAAAAAGCAATGTAGTATATATTTAATTATAATGGAGGTGTGGCATGAATCAGCAGGAACTATTCCGAAATGTTTCAGAGGCTGGGTTGAGTGGCGGTTTTGCAATCGGCGCGCGGCTGCCACGAATAAAAGGACAGTTAAAAGGCTTTAATATTATAACATTGGAAGCAATTAAAAATGAACCACCCACAAAATTTCTCAATAGAATAATCGCAGCGCTCGGCGAAAAACCATTAAGGAATCTTGAAGCTCGAATGCGGCGACTGGCAGAGCTTGTAAAGACAACAACCGGCGATAAAAGAAAATTTATCCTTATTGTTAATAGTGCCGAATCCCTTCATCAATCAATAATACAGACGCTCAAAAAGTTTCATGAACTCGACCATAACGACAATATCTATCCCGGAATCGTGCTACTTGGTGACGTTGATAAGATTAAGGAATCTGTGAAGAAAAATAGAAGCGTTGCTCTTCGATTACAGTTCTTTTAAAAATAGAAAATGGCGGCTGCGCTCCGATAAATCTCACCCCGGACAATGCCGCCCCTACTGGTACAGACAACAAGGAAACGTAATCCAGATACAATTCTAAAGGAGGACGAGAGCTGGAATGAAAAAGATTTTTATTGTGTTATTTTTTGCTTTTGTGGTGTTGGGCTGTGCCAGGGGAAATCGCTATTTACCGCCAGAAGGCGAGAAAATCTCCTCTGTGTCAGATACCTCTAAATGTACTTTCATTAAAAATGAATACTGCGAAACAAGACCTTCAACGATGATCCATTATGTTCAGCTTAACACCTATAACGCAGGCGGGGATTCATACAAAATTATTGCCACCTCTAACCAGATAATTTCAGGGATGAATGTCATGATGATTAATTTTGAAATCTATAAATGTAAACCATGAAATTTAATTATTTTATTACCGTTCAGATGAGAAAGGAAATGTGATTCGAATACAATTTTAAGCAGAAATTTTGCAATATTAAAAACTATACTCCGGAGGCCATTCTACATGTCTGCTCTGAGTCTATTTTGCATAGGGCTAATCATTGCGATCATCATAATTTCCTATCTATTAGTTAAAGCACGAACAGCAATCACCAGACTTACAAATAAATACTCCTCAATCATTGATATTGAGGAACAGCGCACCAAAACACAAAAGGAAATCGAATCACTCACTCTTGAAAAGGGTGCCTTCCTCGAAAAGAAAAATCGCCTTACCGCAGAATACAATGCAGCTCATAACGTATTTCTTAAGTTACAAAAAGAAATCAGTTTCCTGGAAGAGTCTATGGAGATGATTGAAATTGGTATTTATAAACCTCATTTTAATTTCGATACTCCGGATGAATACAAGCGACAGTTGGATTCTCTAAAGGAACTGGAAAAAGAAATGATACGCTCAGATTCTGCCGTTAAGTGTGCAGCTGAATGGACGGTTGAAGGAAGTAAAGCTAAAGGTCAGCGTATGACTAAGCAAAATCATAAATTAATGCTTCGGGCTTTTAACGGTGAATGTGATGCTGCTCTGGCAAAAGTCCGCTGGGATAATATTTTAAAGATGGAAGAACGCGTTAAAAAAGCATTCGACGTTATCAATAAATCTGGTGAGGTTAATCGGAGTTATATTACAAATGAATTTCTTGATTTGAAAATTAAAGAGTTGCGTCTTGCTTACGAACTACAGGAAAAAATCTATCAAGAAAAAGAGGAACAACGGCAAATTCGCGAACAAATGCGGGATGAAGAAAGGGCTCAGCGTGAAATTGCGAAGGCCAAGGAAGACGCTGAAAAAGAGGAGGCCCGTTTTTCTAAAGCGTTGGAGAAGGCACGCGAAGAGACACAAAAAGCGAGTGGAGAGAAATTAACGAAGTTGAACGATAAAATAGCACAACTGGAGGCGCAGGTAAAGGCGGCCCAAGAATTGAAGGAAAGGGCTATTTCCCGTGCCCAGATTACGAAATCTGGCCATGTATATATAATTTCCAATATTGGTTCTTTTGGTGAAAATATTTACAAGATAGGAATGACGCGACGCTTGGAACCTGTTGAAAGAGTTAAAGAGCTTGGTGATGCTTCAGTTCCCTTTTCCTACGATATTCACGCGATGATTTATACCGATAACGCACCTGAACTAGAAAATAAAATTCATAAACACTTTGAAACACGTCGATTGAACCTTATTAATCAGCGTCGAGAATTTTTTGCTGTTAGTTTAGAGGAAATAGAAAAATTGGTAAAAGAAGAGAATCTTGATTTTCATTTAACTAAGCTGGTTGAAGCACGGGAGTATAGGGAAACTTTGGCTATCCGATCAAAAGGAGAGGAAAGCGTTAAAAAGGCAGTAGAAGAAAATATTCCCGAATCAATTGATAATTTATTTTCTGATGATGATCTGGCAGCGGCGATATAACTTTTAAATGAAAGGCAATTTAAATTTGGTAGTTTATTAAAATGAAGAGAAAAGGTGTTATAAAAAGCGAACCAGGTAGTGTTGATTTATTTGGAAATATCACTCCGCTGAAAACATGGGAACAAAAATATCGAGAGTATATTCAATCCCCTACCTGGGAAAAAAAGCGCAAGGAAGCCTTAGAACGTGTAGATCATAAATGTCAAAAATGTGGGCATACACAATGGTCCAGAAAATTAAATGTCCACCATTTAACATATGAACGCTTTATGAATGAACTCCCTGAAGATTTAAAAGTGGTTTGTACGATCTGCCACAAAATTGAAGATGAAAAGCGTGCGCTCGAGACTGCGAAACGAAATTATGCTAAATTTCAAGACGCCAGGTTCGATGGTTGGGCGCGCGCAGTATATGGCGATGACTGGATGGTCTATCGCGATGAGAGTGATGTTTATTATGAATTTCAAGATTGGTTAGATAGAAATGACTATTAAAAAGCAGCCAAAAATATTTATTCTTCTTTATTCAAAGTCTATTTGATTATATATAAAAGTAAACCTCTCGTAAGGCATTCGTCAAGCATCGTGTAAGTGACTTATCGCAATTTCCGGTACTTAGTTATCACACCCCTCTACACATAGCGCACAGAGTCGAGACCCAGCCCCTTGAGGACTTTCTTGCGCACCACCCCGCTCAGGATGGGGATCTTCATCAGCAGGTCGAACTTCTTGGGCGGCATTTTACTGTACACGCCGGCCTGAAACTTGAGCCACAGACGTGGAACGGATACGAAGAGCGTGGGCCGGGCTCGGTTCAGGTCCTGCAGGAAGGTTTCCAGCGTCTCGGCGAAATAAACCCGGCAGCCGATCGCCAGCACCAGATTCAGTCCCGTCATGGTCTCGAAGGAGTGGGCCATGGGCAGGTAGGATATGTAGCGGTCCTCTTGATTCAAGTTGAAGACGGCCAACTCGCCGGTGGCTGCGGCAGCCATATTTTTGAAGGTGTTTTCCACACCCTTGGGGCGTCCGGTGCTGCCCGAGGTGTAGAAGATGATCGAGATGTCGTCCGGGTCGCGCACGGGCCTGCCCTCGATGGGAGGGGTTTCCGCGATAATCTTGGACCAGGTCGGGTAGTCGTTGGGCGGGCTCAACGGGTAGGAGACCAGAGGCATCCCCTCGGGCACGCCCTTCTTGAGCCGGTCCCAGATGTCGAGCTTCCCCACGAAGAGGAGCCTGGACTCGCTGTGTGTAAGGATGTAGTTCACCGTGTCCGGATCCAGGGTCGGGTAGATGGGACAGGAAACGTGTCCGGCCATCCAGATGGCCATGGTGCTCATGATAAACTCTGCGCAGTTCTTCGACAGGATGGCGATGGAACTGCCCGCCGGGAAATTCTTCGCCTTGAGGTAGGCCGCCATGCGGCGGGACTCGTCCACCGCCTCTTTCCACGTATACTCCCTGACCTTCCCGTCGCCCAGCGGCTGGATCATGTAAACGGCGTCCGGCCGCTCCTTCTCGTGCGTGTAAAGCCGCTCCAGCGGCAGATACTTCAAGTCAATGGCCATACTTTCTTCCTCCCGTGCGGTTTTTTTAAAGCGAACAAGATAAGAAATTACCAATTATAACAAGGATTATAGGGTTGTTGTTTTTGCCTGTCAAGGAATAATATTCACCATCATTATTTAATAAGAAATTTCCTGTGTGGGGGAAGCATCAGAAAAACGGTCTTGTGTTTCAATGGAGTATGATCACGGATTACGACTTGAAAGCCTGTGTTTTCTTCGAGGTTGCCGGTCCTTGGATGAGCAGGAATAAATGCGCAGCCTTTTGACTCCAGGCGCAAACCGCCGTGGATGAAATAGACGTCTCCGGTATGGATCATATCGATAAACCCGGGCAACACTGGTATCTTGATTTGCTTATCTTTCGGTATGTTGAAAACAGCCGGCAGGCAGCATCCTGCGCAGATGATACCATGCATTCTGTTTTGAGTGGAGCCCGCTAGCCATGTGTAAAAAACCTGTACCCGGTTTCTTTTTTGAGCTGTGCGAGGCGGGTTTGAAGGCCGGGGAGTGCTGCTTTTCCGGCATCGGTCTCTATGATGTTTTTGAGTTCCCTCGGGTCGGTCTGCAGATTAAACAGCTGATCTTTCCAGGTTCCTTTCTGATAGGTGATGTATTTGTAATCTCTTGTTCTGACTGCCGTGATGCCGGGTATAGGGATCGGGAATACCGGGAAATGTTCGTATAAAAAGGCATCCCTGCCTTCGAGGATCGGAGATTTCAAATAAGGGACAATGCTCTTGCCTTGCATGTATGAAGGGATCTCTTCGCCGATGATATCAAGTAAAGTCGGTGCAAGGTCGATGTTGAGTATCATCTGATCCCTTTTTCCATTTTGTCTTATGAGCTTCGGGTATCTTATAAAGAAAGGTATCCTTATTGATTCCTCATACGCATTGCGCTTGTCATAAAGTCCGTGCTCTCCGAAGAGGTGGCCGTTATCGCCCGCGTAAATTATGACGGTATTGTCGAGCTCGCCCATGTGTTCAAGCGTGGCCAGCACGCGGCCGACTTGTTCGTCAACCGATGTGACGACCCTTAAATAGTCTCGATAGAGATTATTCATGGGCATGGGCGCCCCCACAAAGATGTTATTATTGGTCAATGTCACCCATGTGTCGGATTCGGACGGCATGTGCAGGTCTTCTCCCGCATAAAGCTTTTTCATGTGTTGGGGTGGGCGATAACCAAAATGCGCGGCCTTATGCGAAAGGTAAAGACAAAAGGGATTAACCCTTTTCTTTTCGATGAATTTAAGCGCGAAATCGGTAAGGTCATTGGTGATGTACCTGCCGGGCCTTGGCGTTTCGACACCGTTGATGACCAGCGGGCAGTCATAATATACACCCTGGCCACCTTCTTTCGTGAAGGTGATGAATTCATCGACACCTCTCAACTTAGGCAGTTTATCGCCCGGCATATGCCATTTGCCGATAAAGGCCGTGTCATAGCCGGCCTTTTTAATTAGCTCCATAAATGTGATATTATTGTCGTTCCACATCGTATGGTTTGTGACTACACCATGTGAGTGCGCGTACTGTCCGGTTAAGAAGCTTGCCCTGGAAGGGCTGCAAAGGGATGTGGTGACAAAGGAGTTTTTAAAATTTGCGCCTTCAGTGGCGATCCGGTCAAGATTGGGTGTCTTCACTACCGGATGTCCCATGCAGCTGAATGCGTCATAACGGTGATCATCGGTCAGAATAAAAAGAATATTGGGTTTTTTATCTTTAGCGAAAAGTCTTGTGGGAGAAAACGGCCCCATCATACCCATAACGGCTGCTGTACTCGCGATCTTCAAGATCTTTCTCCGGGTAACCTTTTCTTCGAAAAACGTTTTTGGATGATTGCCCATGATACGCCCCCTGATCACAAGAAGAGCTTTGTATAGGTGTCCATGTAGAAGTAATAAAAGCTGTGTCCGCCATTATAGAGAAGGATGAATGACATTATGAAGCCTATAATCATTACCAATGTTGGTTTGAACTCAAAGACTTTAACGGACCGGTCGCCAGTGCGCCTTCTATAGATAATTCTGCACCATATTTCGGAAATCCCCATACAAAAAAGCGCAACAAATATTGTACCCATTATGACCGCATGAAAGCAGACATATAATAATTCCGTCCATGAATATATTCCGATAAAATCGTATAGCACTTTTGCATTCCAGATGACGGGTGTGACCATGCAGATCAAGAGTCTTTCTTTGAACGAGGCGCCCTGGAAAAAAGCTATTGTGTTGGCTATCATCGCACCCAGCCAGATGCTTAGAAACATTCCGGCGGCGGAAAGATTGGCAAATATATCATGAAGTAATTGAGGCTCCCACCAGCGGCTAAAGTTGTACAAATTGATGGAGACGATCATCAGACAAATGACAATACCGGCAGGATAAATAATCCTTTCTGCTATCGACTTTTTTCCCATGACACCCCCTCTAGGAATAATTGCCTTTCTGCTTTTTTGTAGTTAATCCGTTTTTAACGGGGGCCTGTTCGCAGAGTGCGGGCTAACGAGTTCGCGAATTAAACGCTGCGATTGATCACGTTTTCCTTCTTTAGAATTTCAATATCCTGTTTTGCATAACCCAGTAGTTTTTCCAGGATCTCCTCGGAATGCTGACCCAACAGCGGGGCCGGGGCATAGACTTCTCCAGGAGTTTCGGAGAGACGGATGGGGGAGCCCACGATCTGCATCTTCCCCACCCGCGGCTGGTCGATTTCGACCAGCATATTGCGATACGCAATATGAGGGTCTTCACAAATCTCCTTGATGTTGTTGGCAGGCGAATGCGGCAGATCGGCCTTGCCCAGCAGTTCCATCCATTCTGTACGCGTCTTCTTCCTGAACTCCGGAATCAATGTCTGTTCCAGGTCCTTGCGGTGCCGGGTTCGCAACGGATTTGTGGCGAACCTGGGGTGATCGCCCAGATCCTCCCGATCGATCAGCCTGCAGAAGCGCTTCCATAAGATATCGTTTCCCAGAGCGATAATGATGTGTGAGTCGTCCCGGGTGGGAAAAGACTGGAAGGGAACGATCGAGGGATGGGCGCTGCCGAGCGGACCGGGGACCTCGCCGCTGATCGTGTAGCGCACGACAGCGTTTTCCAGCACGGTGAAAAGCCCGTCGATCATGGCCCCGTCGAAATGCTGCCCCCGACCGGTTTTTTCCCGATGAAGCAGGGCTGCCAATATTGCGATAGTCGCCTGATGCCCGGAAAAAATGTCTCCCACGGAGGAGCCGACGCGACACGGAGGGCCTCCTTCCGGCCCGGTGATGCTCATCAATCCGCTGTAACCTTGGGCCACCATGTCGTAGGAGGGGCGGGCGTCGTAGCCCGGCAGCGAGTCATGCCCGAACCCGCTGATGGAGGCATAAATGATCCTGGGGTTGATGCGCTGCAGCTCCTCCCACCCGAAACCCAGTTTCCGCATCGTCGTTGGCCTGAAGTTCTCTACCACCACGTCCGAGATCTTGATCAGTTCCGTCAGGATTTTTTTCCCCTTTTCCTGCTTCAAGTCCAGCGCCAGGCTCTTCTTGTTGCGGTTCAGGCTGATGAAATAGCCCGAGTTGTTTTTCCCGCCGCTGCCGGCGAAAGGCCCGAACTCGCGCGCGTCGTCTCCATGCAGCGGTTCCACGTGGATCACCTCGGCCCCGAGATCCGCCAGAAACATAGTGCAGGTGGGCGCCGCGAGGACATGACTTAAGTCAACCACTCGAATATTTTCCAGGGATCTGCTCATAATTCCAATTCCTCATTTTTAAGCTGCTGATAAAGGCTTCCCCACACGATGGGTAAAATAGAGTTCATCCGAATGGATAAGATATTGCTTCTTCAAGGCGAGAATATATGAAGAATAATTTTGGGTGTCAATTGAATTTTGGCCACAAAACAAACGGTGTGGTGTCGATGTGCTCAGTAGGGCGTGAATTGTTTATTGCGGATTGGCAGAGCGGCTCAGCTGCATTAAGTCTAATAACTTTGATAGGCAGGTTTCGCATTAAAGGCAAAACCTGCCTATACAAAATGTTTATTCTAACCTTTTGACCCTAGGCGCAAGCCGCCGTGAATAAAATAGACGTCTCCGGCCAGGGCTTCATTGCGGTAGAGTTCACCGACCAGGGAGGCCACTTCCGAAGGTTCGATCAACCGGCCAATGGGCACATCGGATACTATCTTTTCCAGGGCCTTTTGATCCATGCCTTTAACCATGGCCGTTCCGACATAACCCGGAGCCACGGCTACGCAGCGGATTTTTCCCGCCATGCCGCGCCGGAAGAATTCTGCGGTAATGACTTTGGGCATAACCGACATCGCCGCCTTGGTGGACGAATAGTTGATCTGGCCTGCCGTTCCGAGCGATCCTGTGGAGGAGATAAGGCAGATGAGGCCGGAACAATTGTTGTTGATCATTCTCTCCGCGCAGTCCCGGACCGTCAGAAATACGCCGGTCAGGTTAATATCAATGACGGACTTGAACTGTTCCAGGGGCATTTTTCTGACAACTTTCCCTGTTTCCTTGTCCGGGGAAAGCATCATGCCGTCTTTAATAATCCCGGCAAAAGGAGCTACCAGGTTGATTTTACCGAAGCGGTCAATGGCGGCATCGGCCAATTTTGCCGTATCCTCTTCGGTGGTGACATTGCAGACAACAGAAAGAACTTCTCCGCCCTGGGCTTTCAATTCCGCTTCGGCGCCTTCCAGAAACTTCGGCAAAATATCGGCAATGACCACTTTGCCGCCATTTTTCACCCAGTATTTGGCCATTTCCAGACCGATACCGCCGCCACCGCCGGTGATAACAGCCACAGAATCTCTAATTTCCAACATATTGCCAGTTCCTCCTTTTTCTATTTATTCAAAATGACCCGCCCCGCAGCAAGCTGCAGGATGGATCATGGTTGGTAGCCTCTATCCAGTCGAAGCACGCTTCAAACTTCACTTCTCTTGTTTTCAGCGAGTGGCATTGATTTAATCCCGGAAAACTGCTCCTGTCGACGCGGAAGTGACCAGTTTGGCATAACGGGCCAGGTAGCCGCTGGTGATTGCCGGCTGAAAAGGCTTCCAGGACTTGCGGCGCTTTTCCAGTTGCTTGTCGCTTATCTGCAGATGGAGAGTTTTGGCCGGAATATTGATGGCAATTATGTCGCCCTCCTGCACTAAGGCGATCGGTCCGCATTCAGCGGCTTCCGGGGAAATATGGCCGATGGCCGCACCCTGTGTGCCGCCGCTGAAACGGCCATCGGTCAAGAGGGCAACAGTTTTATCGAGTCCCATGCCGACAATTGCTGATGTCGGTCCGAGCATTTCCCTCATTCCCGGGCCGCCCCTCGGCCCTTCATAACGGATGACAACCACATCGCCCCCTTTGATTTTGCCCCCTAATATGGCGGCGATAGCCAGATCCTCGGAATCGAAGACCCTTGCTTTTCCTACGTTGATTTGCATGGCGGGGGCCACGGCGGACTGTTTGACGACCGCGCCGTCCGGCGCCAGATTACCGCGTAAAACGGCGATGCCGCCCTGCGGGGAATAAGGCCTGCTCAACGGCCGGATAACATTGTCATCCAAAACACGGGCATTTTTTAAATTTGCTTCCACTGTTTTACCGGTTACCGTCAGCGTTTTTTTATTTATAACACCCAAGGCGCTGATTACCTTCATGACGGCCTGAATGCCGCCGGCGGTATCCAGATCCTCGATATGATGAGGCCCCGCCGGACTTAATTTGCAGATGTTCGGTGTTTTCTCGCTGATTTTGTTGAAGAGATTCAAATCGAGCTTGATGCCTGCTTCATGGGCGATGGCCGGAATATGTAAAACGGTGTTGGTTGAGCATCCCAGCGCCATATCGACGGCAATCGCATTCTGGAAAGCCGCCAGGGTGGCGATATCGCGCGGCCTGATATTCTTCCGGTAGAGCTCCATTATTTTCATGCCGGCATACTTGGCTAAGCGGTGGCGGGCAGCCTGAACCGCCGGCACCGTTCCATTACCGGGAAGTCCGAGTCCCAGGGCTTCGGTGACACAATTCATGGAGTTGGCCGTGTACATGCCCGAACAGGAACCGCAGCCGGGGCAGGCGCAATCTTCCAACTGCTTTAATTCGTTTTGAGTCATGCGTTTTGATTTCACCGCACCGACGCCTTCAAAAACACTGATCAGATCCACCGCCTTTCCGGCAAGCTTTCCGGCGAGCATCGGCCCGCCGCTGATAAAAATGGCCGGAATATTTATGCGCAGCGCAGCCATGAGCATGCCGGGGATGATTTTGTCGCAGTTGGGAATGAAAACCAGAGCGTCGAAAGGATGAGCCGTGGCCATGATTTCAATGGAGTCCGCAATCAATTCCCGGCTCGCGAGTGAATATTTCATGCCGGCATGGCCCATCGCGATGCCGTCACAAACGCCGATAACCGGAAATTCCACCGGGGTGCCGCCGGACATACGAATTCCTGCTTTTACATCCTGGGTGATTAAATCCAGATGGATGTGCCCGGGGATTATTTCATTGGCCGAATTGACCACGCCGATCAACGGCCGGACAATTTCTTCATCGGTATAACCCATGGCTTTAAAGAGCGAACGATGCGGCGCCCTTTCCAGCCCTTTCTTCATGAGATCACTTCTCATAATATTTCTCCTGGTTAAATCAATTAAAAAATCCCCCTCGCGTCACCTTTAGATGATTAGGAAAGGGGGGATGATAAGTTATTTCTTTCTTTTTTCCGGTCTCAGCGCGCGCACGGCGGCCCCTGCCTGCCAGAATTCAGATTCCCGCATTTCTTTGAGCTCGGCATCCAGCTTGACTTTATAGTCCGGGGCGCTGTTGGATTTGAGGACAATGGCCGTTTCTTTGCCGGTGGCGACAGCACTGTAGAGTTCGGCAAATACCGGTTCCACGGCCTTGCGAAATTTATGCCGCCAGTCCAGCGCACCTCTTTGAGCTGTAGCTGAGCAATTGGCGTACATCCAATCCATGCCGTTTTCACCCACCAGACGGATGAGGCTTTGCGTCAGTTCTTCCACTGTTTCGTTGAAAGCCTCGCTGGGAGTGTGGCCATGCTTGCGCAATTCATTGTATTGGGCCTCCATCATACCGGCCAGAGCACCCATTAAAACACCGCGCTCACCGGTTAAATCGCTGTATACTTCCATCTGGAAAGTAGTCGGGAAAAGGAATCCGGAACCAATGGCAATACCGAGGGCAAGTGTCCTTTCCATGGCCCGGCCGGTGGCATCCTGATGCACGGCAATACTGCTGTTTATGCCGCTGCCATCAAGAAAATTCCTTCTTACGCTGGTGCCCGAACCTTTAGGGGCGACCATAATCACATCCACAAAATCAGGCGGGATGACCCCGGTCTGCTCTTTATAAACAATGGAGAAGCCATGAGAAAAATAAAGGGCGTCGCCTTTTTTCAGATTTGCCTTCACCTTGGGCCAGAGTAGCATTTGAGCGGCATCGGATACCAGATATTGAATAATCGTCCCGCGCTCTACAGCTTCTTCGATCGGGAAAAGCGTTTTTCCGGGAACCCAGCCGTCGGTGATGGCTTTATCCCAGTAGGATTTATCTTCCGGGGCCTGGCCGATGATAACATTTACACCATTATCCTTCATGTTAAAGGCCTGTGCCGGGCCCTGAACACCGTAACCAATTATTGCAATAACTTCATCTTTCAAAACGTCCTGAGCTTTTTTTATGGAAAACTCATCTGCTGTGATCACATCCTCTAAAGTACCGCCAAAATTTATTTTTGCCATACAACCCCCTTTGATTTAATGAATAAAATTAATTAGTTGTGTTTATAATAAAATTAGTTGTCCAGTTCCAATGCTACAATGCCTGTTCTGGTTATATCCGCGATGCCCAATGGTTCGAGCCGGGCCAGAGCAAAATCAATTTGCGCTTTATCGCCGGTTATTTCCAGAATTAAATAATTGTCAGCGGACACTATTACTTTCCATTTATATGTGTCAATGGCTTTTTCTATTTTTGCCCTGGTCTCTGCCTTTAAGGCCAGTTTGACCAGAACCATTTCGCGGTGAATGGACTCTACGTTGGTCAAATCATCCACCCCGATGACATCGACGATTTTGCGCAGCTGATTTTCAATCCGCGTGATGGTAGCCTGATTGCCGATGGACGTCATAACGATTTTGGATATTTCATAGGTAGTAGTGGTGTTAACGGACAGACTTTCGATGTTATATCCTTTTCCTCCCAGCGCTCCGGCGATTCTGGCCAGCACATCCGGCTTATTATGGACCAGGATTGAAATTATGTGCTCTTTCTTTTCCATGTTTCTTTTACCCTTTCTGTATATTGACGTTAATTAATCATTTCTCTAGTGCCCAACTTCATATCACTGATGGATGAACCCGGTCCGACCATGGGATAAACGCATTCCTCCCGCGAAATTCGGAAATCCATCAATACCGGTTTATTCAGGGAAAGACCCTGGCGTAATACGGGTTCTACCTCTTCCGGCTTTGTGGCGCGCAATCCGACGATGCCAAAAGCCTCCGCCAGTTTTACAAAATCAGGTGCATAGGTCATATCGGTGTGGGAATAACGCTTTTCATAGAATAATTCCTGCCATTGACGCACCATACCCAGATAATTGTTGTTGAGCAGCACGATCTTTACATTGATGTTGTATTGCGCAGCTGTAGCCAATTCCTGGATATTCATCTGAATGCTTCCGTCACCGGCAATATCCACCACCTGTTTGTCGGGGAAGGCACACTTCACGCCGATGGCCGCCGGAAGCCCATAGCCCATTGTACCCAATCCGCCGGAGCTGATAAATGTATTAGGCTGGTCAAAGGGGAAAAACTGCGCAGTCCACATCTGATTTTGGCCGACTTCAGTGGTAATAATGGCATTTCCCTGCGTCAATTTATGGAGCGTCTCAATCACATACTGCGGTTTAATGACCTTGCCGTTTTGGCAATAGGTTAAGGGAACCTGCTGCCTCCATTCGGCAATCTGTTCCAGCCATTCCTTGCGGCAGGCTGCCTGCGGCGCATAATTATGCTCAGCCAGGAATTTGATCATATCCTGCAGGGAGGTTTTGGTTGCCCCGATAATCGGCAGGTCGACAACCACATTTTTGTTAATGGAGGACGGATCAATGTCAATTTGCACAATTTGGGCGTTAGCGGCGAAAGTATCGATGGTGCCGGTGACCCGGTCGTCAAAACGAACGCCCACGGCAATTAATAAATCGCAGTGGCTGACCGCCATATTGGCGTAATAAGTTCCATGCATGCCCAGCATGCCCAGCCAGAGGGGATCTGTTCCGGGAAAGGAACCGATGCCCATTAAAGTCCCTGTTACCGGGATGGAATATTTTCTGGCCAGTGCCGTGAGCTCAGACGAAGCTTTTCCCAGAATAACGCCGCCGCCGGTCATGATTAAAGGCCTTTTTGCATGTGCAAGCATCTCAAAAACCTGAGCCATTTTTTTGGGAGCTGGTTTATGGATAGCCTCATGATTTCTAATCTGGATGTTTTCGGGAGCGAAATCAATTTCCATAGCCATTACATTCTTCGGTAAATCGACCAATACAGGTCCGGGCCGGCCTGTGCGGGCAATGTGAAAGGCTTCTTTGATGGTTGGAGCCAATTCTTCTATGCTCCGGACAAGGAAATTGTGTTTGGTGCAGGGGCGGGTGATGCCGGTGATGTCACATTCCTGAAAAGCGTCGTTGCCGATTAAGGTTGTGGGAACCTGTCCGGTAAAAACGACCAGCGGTATGGAGTCCATGTTGGCCGTGGCGATGCCGGTAACGGTATTTGTAGCACCGGGACCGGAAGTAACCAGACACACGCCGACCTTTCCTGTGGCCCGGGCATACCCGTCGGCCGCATGAACCGCGCCCTGTTCATGACGCACTAAAATATGTTTTAATTTCCCTTTATAGAGCTGATCATAAATATCCAGGACGGTGCCGCCCGGATATCCGAAAATAATATCCACTTCTTCCAATTCCAGCATTTTCAGCAGAATTTGTGAACCTTTCAACTTCATTTTTTGCTACCTCCCAATGTATAAGTTTCAGTTTCCTGGATCCTCCGGTTCGCCTGTGCGCCCGCAGGATAAATGAGTCTAAGGCCTTTTTGCTGCTTCGCCCCAAAAAAGCCAAGACTCATTAAATAAAAAAGCCGCTTATCTTCTTTCAGAAAAGCGGCTTTGTGGCTAAAACAACAAAGCCGCGGGTTTTTAGGGGCCCGCGGCTTGTATCTTTATTTTATTTCTTAAAGATACTTAAGCGGCAGACCCCTGAGTACTACTACGAGTACCCTTACGCTGGTAATCAGGCTCTTGCCGCCGACTAAATCTTTAAGATACATTGTTTATCCCTTTGTTATTTATACTTGGTGCTTCCTTAACGGAAAATAAACTGTTTGTCAAGACCCTTTTATAAAATTATTTATACTTTCTTTATTCAATCCTTCACTATTTTAACACCAATTTTATTTCGCTTTTGATATTCTTGTTGCCACTTTGTATTAACAATTCATTTTTTAAAACATCGGTTGTTTTAATGACGGGGGGAGAGGGGATACATATAATGTCTATTTTATTCTTGGTCAGTGGCATTGTTGCACTCGTTCTGTTCATCTATCTGTTCATAGCTCTGTTCAAACCGGAGAAATTCCAATGACCGTAAATGGATTTTTACAGATTGTTTTCTATTTCGTGGTGCTGTTGCTCCTTGTGAAACCACTCGGACATTACATGGCGGCAGTTTATGAAAACAAAGCCTGTGGCCTCGACCGGCTGCTATCTCCAATCGAAAAAAGTCTGTATAAACTGTGTAATATTAAGCCTGAACATGAAATGACTTGGCGGGAGTATGCAGCCGCCGTGCTTATTTTCAATTTCGCCGGATTTATCTTCCTCTATGCCCTGCTTCTCGTTCAGGGCAGTCTTCCCTTTAATCCTCGGCAATTGCCATCCCTGGCTCCTCTCCTGGCCTTCAACGTTGCCGTTAGTTTTGTGACCAACACGAACTGGCAATCATACAGCGGAGAGATGACTATGAGCTATCTTTCGCAGATGGCGGGGCTTACGGTGCAAAATTTCCTTTCTGCTGCTACCGGGATGGCGGTACTTGTAGCACTGATACGCGGCCTGAAACGGCGTCTTGCTGACAAAATCGGCAATTTCTGGATTGATACGGTCCGTTCAATCTTGTACATTCTATTGCCAATATCGATAATCCTGTCCCTCCTTCTCGTTTCCCAGGGAGTGGTTCAGTCATTTAGTCCCTCCGTAAAGGTCAATTTCCTGGAATCAACACAAGACAGATCGGGGAAGGTTATCAGGGAACAGGTAATCCCGCTGGGTCCTGCCGCTTCGCAGATCGCCATCAAGCAACTCGGTACCAATGGAGGCGGTTTTTTCAATACCAATTCCGCCCATCCTCTGGAAAACCCGACCTCTGTTTCCAATTTCCTCGAACTGCTGGCCATTTTGCTGATCCCTGCCTCCCTTTGCTATACCTTTGGAAAGATGGCAGGAAACACGCGCCAGGGATGGGTTTTGCTGGTAACTATGTTCATGATCCTTATCCCTTTGATGACCGCCTGCATTTGGAACGAACAAGGGGGTAATCCTTATCTATCAAAGCTTGGCGTTGATCAATCCGCAGGTGATCTGCAGCCCGGAGGAAACATGGAAGGAAAGGAAATGCGTTTCGGCATCGTCAATTCTGTTCTCTGGGCGACCTTAACCACCGCAGCATCAAGCGGTTCTGTCAATGCGATGCACGACTCGTTTACCGCGCTGGGCGGACTGTTTCCGCTGTGGCTTATGCAGTTGGGGGAAATCATTTTCGGCGGTGTGGGATCTGGTCTTTACGGTATGATTGTATTTGCCCTCATCGCTGTCTTTATTTCCGGGCTCATGGTTGGACGCACGCCGGAGTATCTGGGGAAAAAGATCGGGGCCTTCGAAATACAGATGGGATCTTTGATCATTCTTATCCCTGCCGCTGTTGTGCTCTTTGGTACGGCGCTCGCCGTCGTGACGGAAACGGGACTGGCGGGCATACAGAATACGGGACCCCACGGATTTACCGAGATACTCTATGCCTTTTCATCGGCCGGGAACAACAATGGCAGTGCCTTTGCGGGACTCGACGCCAATACTGCTTTTTATAACTGGATGCTTGGATTGGCCATGATCATAGGCCGTTTCGGCGTGATCATTCCCGTACTGGCCATAGCGGGGTCATTGGCGCGGAAGAAAACGATTCCTTCAGGGCCGGGAACTCTTCCTACTCATACCCTTCTTTTCGCTGTTCTTCTGGCAGGTGTCATCCTGCTCGTCGGTGCCCTGGCTTTTCTCCCTTCGCTGTCCCTCGGCCCGATTGTTGAATTTATGGCGATTCCAAAATAATTTCTCCATAAGGTGAGAATGTCATGAGTCATACCCAAAACAAACCTTCAATTGCCGATGTCTCCATAATCAGGCATGCCCTGCTGGATGCTTGCAGCAAGATGAATCCCTTTCATATGATCCGGCGACCGGTCATGTTTGTCGTCGAAACGGGAAGCTTCCTTACAACATTGCTGTTCCTCTTCTCTCTCTTCGGAGCTGGAGAAGAACGCCCCGGTTTTATTTTATCCGTGGCCCTCTGGTTATGGTTTACGGTTTTATTTTCCAATTTTGCGGAGGCCATGGCCGAAGGCAGAGGAAAGGCACAGGCAAGGGCGCTACGAGGTTCAAAGCGGGATGTGACGGCGAAACGCCTTACCCGTCCTCAAACAGATGCGGGAAAAACAGAGATGCCAAGTTCACAACTGAAAAAAAACGACTTTGTCTTGGTCGAAGCGGGCGACACTATTCCGGGTGATGGGGAAGTCGTGGAGGGCATCGCATCTGTTGACGAGAGCGCCATTACGGGAGAAAGCGCTCCGGTCATTCGGGAAAGCGGTGGCGACCGAAGTGCTGTCACCGGTGGAACAAGGATTCTCTCCGACTGGCTGATCATCAGGATATCTGCCAATCCCGGCGAATCTTTCTTAGACCGGATGATCGCCATGGTGGAAGGAGCGAGCAGGAAAAAAACCCCCAATGAGATTGCGCTTGATATTCTGCTGGTTGGTCTATCGATCATCTTTCTCCTGGTTACGGCAACGCTACTGCCCTTCTCTATTTACAGCGTTCAGTCCGCAGGAAGGGGTTCACCTGTGTCCATCACAGTGCTAACGGCTCTTCTTGTATGCCTGATTCCGACAACTATCGGCGGACTTCTCTCGGCCATTGGCATTGCCGGAATGGATCGCATGATTCAAGCTAACGTTATTGCCATGTCGGGCAGAGCCATCGAGGCAGCCGGTGATGTAGATGTGCTCCTGCTGGACAAGACAGGCACCATCACTCTCGGCAACAGGGTGGCGACCGCCTTTATTCCTGCCGCTAACGGGAATGTGTTCGAACTCGCGGCGGCAGCTCAATTAGCATCGCTATCCGATGAAACACCGGAGGGACGGAGTATAGTCGTTCTGGCCAAAAAAGAATACAGCATCAGAGAGCGCGATATCAAGGCCATCGGTGCCCGATTCATCCCCTTTACTGCCAGAACCCGGATGAGCGGTGTTAATTTTTACGGCAAAGAGATCCGCAAAGGTGCGGCGGATGCCCTTGAAGCTTATGTTACAAATCAGGGTGGAAATTTTTCACCGGAAATTAGATCTATTGTTGAAGATGTTGCCCGCCGCGGCGGAACCCCTCTCGTTGTGGCGCAAAACAACACGGTCCTGGGAGTGATTCAGCTTAGCGATGTGGTAAAGGGAGGAATAAAGGAGCGCTTTTCCGACATGAGAAAAATGGGAATAAGAACGGTCATGATAACGGGGGACAATCCACTTACTGCTGCAGCTGTTGCCGCTGAAGCAGGCGTCGATGATTTCCATGCCGAAGCGACCCCCGACACCAAGCTCAACATTATCAGGGAATACCAGGCCAAAGGTCACCTCGTTGCCATGACCGGTGACGGAACAAATGACGCCCCGGCTCTGGCACAGGCGGATGTGGCCGTAGCTATGAACACAGGAACCCAGGCCGCTAAGGAGGCCGGGAATCTTATAGATCTGGACTCGAATCCAACAAAACTCATTGAGATCGTTCGTGTCGGAAAGCAGCTACTAATGACAAGGGGAGCATTGACGACCTTTAGTATATCCAATGATGTGGCAAAGTACTTTGCCATTTTGCCTGCTGCTTTTTCCGGCATTTACCCGGAGCTCTCCACTCTCAACGTCATGGGATTGTCAACGCCGCAGAATGCAGTACTTTCCGCTGTTATCTTTAACGCTTTGATCATTGTCGCCCTCATTCCCCTGGCTCTAAAAGGAGTTAAATATCGCCCTGCCGGTGCTGCGGTAGTCCTGAAGCGCAATCTGTTTGTCTTCGGCTTGGGAGGGCTGCTTGTTCCCTTTATCGGTATCAAGCTGATTGACATAATCCTTGTTGCTACCGGGCTATTTTGAAAGGTTGATATCCATGAAACATTTACTGCGCCAAGCTTTTTTATTGTTATTCTTCCTTACCCTGTTGACGGGATTTCTATACCCCCTGTTTATCACGGGACTTTCCCAGGCGATCTTTCCCCGTCAGGCTAACGGAAGCCTCATCCTGGGCAATAGTCGACTTGTGGGGTCGGACCTTATCGGACAGCCTTTTACAAGCCCCCGCTACTTCTGGGGACGGCCTTCCGCAACAGCTCCTTTTCCTTATAACAGTACCGCATCAACTGGTTCCAACTGGGGACCTTCGAGCGCCGAATTCATGAAAATTGTTCAGCAGAGGATAGACCTTCTGCGCAAAACTGATCTGCAAAACAGGATTTCCATTCCCGTTGACCTGGTAACATCATCCGGCAGCGGTCTGGATCCTCATATCAGCCCGGCTGCCGCACTTTACCAGGTTCCACGCGTGGCCAAAGCCAGAAACCTTGACGAAAAGTTAATACGAAATCTCGTCCTTTCCCACATCCAAGGGCGTGCATTTGGTGTCCTCGGAGAGTCGATCATCCATGTCTTAACGCTGAATATGGCTCTGGATAACTTGCGATAAGCATGTTACATTTATTGAGGCGTATGATAGAATTATACAATACGGATATAACAAACAGCCATGAATACACAAAGACCTGATCCGGATGCCCTTCTCCGAAGGGTGGAAAAAGAAGAACAAGATAATCGACAAGGAAAACTTAAGATTTTCTTTGGCGCAGCCCCCGGTGTGGGTAAAACATATGCTATGCTGGAAGCAGCAAGAAGCAAGCAGCAAGAGGGTGAAGAAGTTGTCGTCGGCATCGTGGAAGCCCATGGTCGACAGGAGACGGAAAAGCTGCTTGAGGGGCTGGAGACCCTGCCCCGCACCCATTATTCTTACCGAGGCAAAGATCTGTCCGAATTCGATCTTGATTCAGCATTATCTCGCAATCCGGCCATTATTCTAGTGGACGAGCTCGCCCATTCTAATGCTGCCGGCGCCCGCCATAAAAAACGATGGCAGGATGTGCAGGAACTCCTTCATGCCGGCATTTCCGTTTATACTACTGTCAACGTCCAGCACTTGGAAAGCTTAAACGACATCGTTCACAATATCACTGGCGTGAATGTAAGCGAAACAATTCCGGATTCCTTTTTAGACAGGGCCGACGAAATCGAACTGATCGATCTGCCGCCGGCTGATTTATTGCAGCGCCTCAAGGAGGGAAAAGTCTATATCCCTGCACAGGTCGAAAAGGCTATGTCCAATTTCTTTCAAAAAGGCAACCTTATCGCACTTCGAGAGCTGGCATTAAGGCGCACGGCCCAATGCGTGGACGAACAGATGGAAAACTATCGGCGCGACATGGGAGTCCATTCCAGATGGCAGGCGACGGAACGCATTTTGGTGTGTGTCGGTCCCAATCCTCGATCGGTGCGGCTCATCAGAGCGGCCCGTCTCATGGCGACAGGACTTCGTGCGGACTGGATTGCTGTAAATGTAGAGGCGCCAACACATGTTCGCCCCTCAGAGGATGATAAAAAACTGCTTGCCGAACACCTTCGGCTGGCCGAAAGCATGGGAGCGGAAACAGCAACATTGACAGGGCACCGGGTCAGTGAGGAACTCCTGAACTATGCAAGGCGAAGAAATGTCAGCAAAATTATCGTCGGAAAACCGACGCACCCCCGCTGGAAAGATAAGGTCTTCGGGTCGCCCCTTGATGAAATTATCCGCGGCAGCGGAGGCATTGATATCTACGTCATCACAGGCGAGTCGGAAGAGCCTGAGCCACATCAAATAAGACAGATAAAAAAGCCGAAAACAAACCCCATAGAGTGGCTTTGGAGCATCGGCACTGTTATTGCCACTACGGGGATCGCGGCCATAATGTTTCCCTATTTTGATCTTATCAACATCGTGATGATCTATCTGCTGGGGGTTGTGGTAACAGCTATCAGGACCAGTCACATGCCATCCTTATTATCAGCGCTGCTGAGTGTAGCAGCATTCGACTTCTTTTTTGTTCCACCCTTCTTTACCTTTGCGGTTGCCGATACTAAATATATAGTGACCTTCATCGTCCTGTTCGTGGTGTCTCTTGTTATCAGCGGACTAGCCTTGCGGGTTCGGCAACAAGCCGAGGAAGCAAGAACGCGGGAGAGCAATACGGCAGCTCTTTACGGGTTGAGCCGAGACTTGGCGCGGGAACGAAAAAAAGAGAAACTCAGTGATATTGCCGTAAAGCACATTGGTGAGGTCTTCCACAGTCAGGCTGTTGTTCTTATTCCCGATTCCGATGGATGCCTGAAAGTCCTGTCAACTACCCAAGGCACGTTTGCGATGGATCAGAAGGAATGGAGTATCGCTAAGTGGGTTTTTGAAAACAGGCAAGCCGCCGGTCTTGGAACGGATACCCTGATGGCCGCAAAGGCTTTTTATCTGCCAATGATCGCCCTATCCGGCACCGTTGGTGTCATCGGTGTCCTTCCACATAACCCCGCTGTGCCGTTTGATATCGGAGAGTTTCATTTTCTGGAGACATTTGCCAATCAGACTGCTATGGCCATTGAACGCATAGTTTTGGCTCAGGAAGTTAACAAGGAACATTTGAACGCAGAAACACAGCGGATACGAAACTCGTTCCTGAGTTCCGTGTCCCATGACTTAAGGACTCCGCTGGCGACAATCACGGGAGCGGCAAGCACGCTTATCCATGGCGGGAAGAAGATTCCGGAAGAGAAACAGAAAGAAATGATCCAATCTATTCATGAAGAAGCAGAGCACCTTAATCATATTATACGGAATGTTCTGAACATTACACGCCTCGAAGCGGGAACTATCCGGGTTAACAAGGAATGGCATTCACTGGAAGAGATTGTCGGCGTGGTTCTCGACAGGAAGTCGAGCATAATGAAAGACCATCCCGTTAATGTATCCATACCAGCAGATCTTCCGCTGATACCATTTGACCCGATTCTTATGGAACAGGTTTTTACAAATTTTGTTGAAAACGCCATCCAGCACACACCTCCCGGTACTTCTGTTGATATTAATATCAGCACTCAAAAGACATATGTTCAAATTGAAATTGCCGACAGAGGACCAGGCATACGGAAGATTGAAAAAGAACATATTTTTGATAAATTTGCCTATGAAAAAGTATCGGGCAAAGGGGTTGGCCTCGGGCTTTCCATATGCAAGGCGATCGTGGATGCACACGGCGGTCGCATATGGGCGGAAAATCGTCCCGGGGGGGGCGCTATTTTCCTATTTACCCTTCCCCTAGACAGGGAAGCACCGACAGTCAATAGAAATATCCATTCCTGAAAATGCGCCGTATTGATGAAGACTGGAGGCAAAAACCATGTCAGATAGCGGAGAGCTTATCCTGCTGATCGAAGATGAAATGCAAATGAGACGCTTTCTTCGGGTTGCGCTCGAAAGTGAACACTATCGATTGGTAGAAACGGATACGGGCAAGGAAGGCCTTGTGAAGGCCGCGGCATGGAATCCTGATGCGGTGCTTCTCGACCTCGGCTTACCGGATATGGATGGGATAGAAGTCATTAAAAGGCTTAGGGAATGGTCCAAGGTACCCATTATCATCATTTCAGCCCGGGAACAGGAAAATGACAAGATCAAAGCTCTTGATTGCGGAGCGGACGACTATTTGACGAAACCATTCGGCGTGGGAGAACTGCTGGCAAGGATTCGCGTTGCCAGCAGACACAAGAGGCTTCAACAATCAGGACAAAACGAGATTGAATTTGTTGCTGATGAGCTCCGCATTGATTATTCCCGAAGACAGGTTTTTCTGGACAATAATGAAATCCACCTGACCCCGATTGAATACAGTCTTATTGCCCTCCTGACACAGCATGCGGGTAAAGTGATGACACATCGACAATTGCTTAAGGAGGTCTGGGGCCCATCCCACATCGAGCAGACACAATATCTCCGGGTCTATATGACCCAGCTGCGACACAAGATTGAAAAGGACCCGGCCCGCCCGAGATTTCTGATTAACGAGCCCGGCGTCGGTTATCGATTTAAATACGATCCGGGAAAAGGCTAATATGAAAAACCGTTCAGGGAGGATAATAATGCAAAGGATAGATCAAAGGCATAACTCAGAGTTCTTTTTCGATAGGGATGAAGATATTCGTAAGAAAAGATTAGAACACTTCAGGCAGTTCTTCTTCTTTTTAGCTATGCTGGCCATCACAACGGTCCTCAATATCTTCCTGGCGCAAATCATTCACCCATCCTCTTTGGTTTTCGTTTACCTCGTTCCAACGATTGCTAGTGCGATTTACTTAGGTAACTGGGCTGCCGTATCATCATTTACCTGTGGCTTTTTTATATTTAATTTTTTCTATGTGGAACCGTATTATTCTTTGCATATTTCTAAGCCGGAGGACATCTATAATGTTACTGTCTATTTCACCATTGCCGCTCTGATCACTTATCTCATCAATCTTATCCGCCGTCAGAATACATTTCTGAAAGACAGATTGGATCGTGTCTCTCTGATCGAAGATATGAGCAGAGATTTTCTATCAATGATCCCTATGGATAAATCTTCGCTAAATCAAAAACTTCCGGGATCTCTGCGAACAAAAGTGTTGAGCCAGTTAGGAAATCTTGCCTTAAAGTATGCGAAAATGGTTTTAAACGTGCCGGCCTTTGTCTGTTTCCGGGAAGAGGATGGAAGCCTTAAGGTATGGGCAAAAAGCAGCGTTGACCTAGCAATAACTGAAAAGGAGAAGGACGCTGCGGCTTGGACATTCAAAAACGGCGAAGTCGCAGGTAAGGGGACTCATACACATCCAGATACGCCATTTTATTTCCTTCCTTTGAAATCTATTTATGAGATTATTGGTGTGCTTGGAATCTTATGTGATTCTAAAGATCTTTTTCCGGAACAGCGACGTCTCTTGGAAACCATCTCCAATTTGACAACAATGATTGCAGCAAAATGGACGGGAGTCTGATGGACCTTAATTTTATCTTTAGGATAATTGTCTACCGGAACAACTCCTCTTTGTCTTCGGTTATATCATCAGTTTTTTCGCCTGGTTGCGCACTTTCCAGAAAGCATTCGTAAATGGTTCCCTTGTCCGTTCCTTTAACCCGTGCGCCGGTTTTCTGGTCAACCTTAACAAACGCAATTCCTTCCGGGATGGGAAATGTTTCGACCGGAGTGTTCTGCAAAAATTTCTCCATGAAATAAAGCCAGATGGGCGCTGCCGCCCGGCCGCCTACTTCCTGATTCCCTAAAGAAACCTCCTGGTCAAAGCCGACCCAGACACCGGTTATTACCGAAGGAGTAAAGCCGATAAACCAGGCATCGCGGACGTCATTTGTCGTTCCGGTTTTTCCGGCAATCGGGCGCCCGATGCTTTTAACTCTTCTGCCCGTGCCGCTTTCCACAACGTCCTGCATAACGTAGGTTGCCATAAAAGCTATCCGGGGATCAATCACCTGCTCGGATTGAATTTTAGCTTCTTCAAAAACATTGCCGGTGCGGTCGACAATTTTCTTGATGAAATACGGCGTAACTTTTTTGCCCCCGTTGGCCAACACCCCATAAGCGCGCACCAGTTCCTGCAATGTTACGCCGGATGTTCCCAGGGCCAGGGATAAGTTTCTGCTGATGGGAGAGGTTATTCCCATGTTCAGGGCATAGGAAGCCGCGTAATCAACGCCGATTTCCTGCAAAATTTTTATTGTCACAATATTGCGTGATTGCACCAGGCCTGTTCTCATGGTAACCGGCCCGAGGAATTTTTCGTCAAAATTTTTCGGTTTCCACAGGCCGTCCGGTCTGGATACATCCGGAAAAACAATGGGAGAATCCACAAAACGTGTTGTGGGATTCATGCCTTTATCAAAGGCGGCCGTATAAATTATCGGCTTAAACGCCGATCCCGGCTGCCGGCGGGATTGGGTTGCGCGGTTGAACTCGCTCTTGCTGAAATTGCGGCCGCCCACCATTGCCCGAATCGCACCCGTCTTTGCGTCCATGGAATAAAGTGCGCCCTGGGCGAGCCCTGCTGAATGTTTTCCCCGGGCTTCCAATTCCGTCAAACCTCTTTCCACTGCATCGCGGGCTTCTTTTTGAGCCGATAAATTCAGGGTTGTATAAATAGCCAGGCCTTCTTTGTAAAGAACATCGGCGCCATATTTTTCCTGCACGTAGCGGCGGACATGCTCCACAAAGTAAGCAGCGATTTTGTCTTTCGGTTTCATCGGGCGCAGATGCAAGGGAGTTGCGACTGCCCGCTTCATTTCGGCTTCGGAAATGAAGCCCTCTTCCATCATACGCGTCAGAACGTAAATTTGTCTTTGTTTGGCTTTTTCAAAATGAAGAAATGGAGAATACGTGGTCGGCGCCTTGGGCAGTCCTGCCAGCAGCGCTGCTTCCGGCAAAGTCAGGGCGGAGGCGTTTTTTCCGAAATAACCAAGCGCTGCTGATTCCACGCCATACGTGCCGTGTCCCAGATAAATCTGATTCAGATACAGATACAGAATCTCGTCTTTAGTCAGATATTTATCGATCTTATAAGCGAGAATGGCTTCTTTAATTTTGCGGATATATTTTTTTTCGGGCGAAAGATACATCATTTTAGCGACCTGCTGGGTTATGGTGCTGGCGCCCTGGACAATATGTCCTGCTTCGACATTCTTGAATACAGCGCGGAGAATGCTTTGAATGTCTAAGCCCGTATGCTGATAGAAGCGGGAATCTTCGGCGGCAATAAAGGCGGCGGGAAGGATCTTGGGCAAATCAGCAAGCTTAACAATTTTTCTGTCTTCCAGAAAAAATTCATCAATTAATTCGTTGTTGTCATCGTAAACGCGTGAGGCAATACTGGGGCGGTAATCCTTCAGGGCATCGATTCCGGGCAGATCCATGGTCAGGAGATAATAAGCGGCGGCTCCGGCCGCGACCAGGCAGAAAGCCAGCACAGGTAAGACAAGAGCAAAAAAAATGTGTCGCGAAGACTTCCTTTTGATTCCGCGTGCTCCTTTTTCTTTCCGGCGTAAAGGCATTATTTTACCAACTATTCTTCTTCTTCTTTTTTTTCTTCTTTTTCTTCTTCATGGACTGTGGTTGCTTTTTGCTTTTCCACAAATTTTGCGACAAATATACTCACTTCGTATAAAAACATCAAAGGCAGCGCCATTAAAACCTGGCTCAACGCGTCGGGAGAAGGAGTCAGAATTGCCGCAATAACAAAAATTACCAAAATAGCGTAACGTCTTTGTTTGGACAGCATTTGCGCATTTACTATCCCCAGCTTCGCCAGAAAAAACATAAAGACGGGCAATTCAAAAGATAAGCCAAAACCGAGTAGAAAGGTTACAAAGAGCGACAGGTATTCATTGAAGGAAATCATCGCCTGCAGATATTTGTTGTTAAAACTGACGAAAAATTCAAACGCCGGCGGCAGGGCAATAAAATAACCGAACAGGATGCCGCTGACGAAAAGCAGGGTTGATGATATCACAAAGGGAACGACATATTTTTTTTCCTTCTCCAGCAATCCGGGTGAGATAAACTTCCAAATCTGGTAGAGAATGAACGGGCTGGTAAGAATCAGGGACGCAAAAAAGGACAATTTCATGTAGACAAAAAATGCTTCGGTCAGGCCCGTGTAGATCAGATAACTGTTTTTAGGCAACGCGGCGGTTAAAGGCCGGGTGACTATATCGAAAACCCATTCCTTAAAATAGTAGCAGGCAAAAAAACCGATACCCAAAGCTATCAGCGCACGGCTAAGCCTTTTGCGCAGCTCCGCTAAATGGTCCGTCAGGGACATTTTTTCGTTTTCAATGTCTTCGTTTTCTTCCATAACTGCCTGTTTTAATTAACGCTTGGGATAGCGGACAGATTTTTTCTGAGGTTATGATTTCTTAGTATTCTCATCGGATGCAACTGGTTTAGATTCTTCCTGGTCCGGTTTATTTAATAAAAGTTTATCTTTTAAACCATCTTCCTTCGGTTTTTCGTCGCTCTGCATAGTTTGTTTAAGGTCGTCGCTGATTCCGTCGGTCGCTTTGCGGAATTCACTTAATCCCTTGCCTAAAGTCTTGGCCAGATCGGGCAATTTTTTCGGACCGACTATCAGCAGGGCAATGATGGCAATGATGATTAACTCCTGGAACCCAATCCCAAACATACAATATCGACTCCTAAAACTTTTAATAATTACCATATATTCCGACAGCTGCTTTTGTCAACAGTTTTTCGGCACACCGCAACATTGGTCTGAAGAGGGGTAATTTCAGCAGATTTATCAACAGAATCCTCACCCTTTTCCCCCGCATACAGGGAAAAAGGGTGAGGGGCAAGCATTTTTATGAAACGAAGCTCTCTTCGGCGATCTCCATGATGGACAGGTCGTCGCTCTTGATGGCCTTGACCACAGCGTCAATCTCCGGAAGAATATGCTTGATAAAGTATTTGGCCGCGGTGACTTTTCCGGCGTAGAAGGCCGCATCCTTATCGGATTTGACCAATTGCGCCAGTTTCAATGGATCATTGCAAAGGGCATCCAGCTTTTCTTTGGCCACACCGGCCTCCCAGAGGAGCAGCCAGGCCAAAATGACCTTTCCCATCATCATCAGAAAGGGATAGGCGTTGCCCACCGGCACCATGAATTTGCCGCTCTTTCCGCAGGAAACAAAATACATGGCCAGATCGGCCAAAACATTCACGCCGTTCTGGACGTCCGCCGCCATATCCTTCAGGTCCGCATGGTCTTTGTAGCGGGCCACCGTTGCTCCCATTTCGCCAAGGAGATTCATAAAGTACAGGCCTTTTTTCATGCCGAGCTTGCGTCCGACGAGGTCGAGAGCCTGAATGCCGTTGGTGCCTTCATAAAGCGAGGCGATCTTTTCATCGCGCATGAACTGCTCGACGGGATATTCGGCGCAAAAACCGTAACCGCCGTATACCTGAATAGCCTGCTCGGTTACCCGGAATCCGATGTCCGAACAGTAAGCTTTGCAGATGGGTGTAAGTATTTCCAGCAGACCATGATACTTGTCTTTCTGGGCCTCATCGGTTGCTGTATGCTCCATATCAACGCAATAGGCGGTATAGTACATCAGGGCGCGCATGCCTTCGACCTGCGCTTTCATCCACAAAAGCATTCGGCGGACATCAGGGTGAGAAATGATCGGCACCCGGGGCGCTTCCGGGTTCTTCATCTCCAGGAGAGAGGAGCCCTGCAGCCGTTCCTTGGCATACTGAACGGCATGCATGTAGGCGATGGAACCGCTGGCCAGTCCCTGGAGTCCGACCCCGATTCGGGCTTCGTTCATCATCAGGAACATAACCTTCATACCCTGGCGTTCTGCGCCCAGGAGTTCGGCGTAGCACTCATTATTGTCGCCGAAATTGATCAGGCAGGTGGAGCTTCCGTGCAGACCCATCTTGTGCTCGATGCCGTCAATTGTAAAATCATTTCTCTTTCCAATGGTTCCGTCTTCATTGACGAGATATTTGGGAACGAGGAAAATGGAGATGCCGCCGGTGCCGGCCGGGTCGCCTTCAATGCGGGCCAGAACCGGATGAATAATATTGGAAACCAGATCATGGTCACCGGAAGTGATGAAAAGCTTCGTACCCTGGATTTTGAAAGTACCGTCCGGCTGCCGGATGGCCTTTGTCTTGAGGGCGCCGACATCCGACCCGGCGGATGGTTCCGTCAGGCACATTGTGCCGCCCCACTCTCCGGTATTCATCTTTTCCATATATTTTTTCTTTTGCGCGGCTGTGCCATACTCCTCGATGAGAAGGGACGCTCCTTCCGTGAGTCCGGGAAAGGCAAGAAGGCCGAAATTATGCAAAAACCAGTCTTTGGCGGCGGTTGAAATAATGAGCGGGAGCCCCTGTCCGCCGACCTCCGGCGATTTGCTCATACCCATCCAGCCGCCTTCGCAGTATAGCTTATACGGCCTGTGGAAGACCTGCGGGACATAGACCTGTCCGTTTTCCAGGCGGCATCCTTCCTTGTCCGATGGCGCCAGAGTGGGCAATATCTCTTCCTGGGCAAATTTCTGTGCCTCGGTGAGAATCATGTTGAACATTTCTACGGAAAAATCTGCATATTTTGCCGTCTTGCAGATCTGAGCAATATCCAGGAGCTCATAAAGAATAAATTTCTGATCCCTCTCATCCAAAATCAAACTTGCCATCTGAACTTCCTCCTTTTTCTGTTTTTATCCAGTCCATTTTTCTGTCATTGATGTCCTGGTTTATATCCGTCACTTTGGGAAGAAACTTTATAGGTTTTCCTGTTGTTGCCCAACCCATAAACGAGGGAAGCATTTAGCACAAATTCGTTATTATCAAAAGATATAATTAAAAGGCTTCATGGCCTCCCCAATTTTCTTATGGATGAATCATTTTGCTCTTTGCGGCCGTTTATGGTAGACGGGATCAAGTTTTTTTTGGGGGACTTATCGAAAGAAGGTGACCTGTGGCCAGAAAAACCGGTATTGTAAAAGATGTACGTTTTTTGCGACATTCTGCCGGATTTGCCCATCCGGAGAGCCCCGACCGGCTTATGTC
This sequence comes from Deltaproteobacteria bacterium HGW-Deltaproteobacteria-12, assembly GCA_002840565.1. Lineage (GTDB taxonomy): Bacteria > Desulfobacterota > Syntrophia > Syntrophales > Smithellaceae > MVRV01. Next base: position 104,424 of record PHBK01000002.1, read on the forward strand.
AATTTATGAAATGCTCGAAAATCCGGGCAATTCCTGGAAATTTACGGAAATAGAGCCGCGGGAAGCAACATATCCAGAACTCACCGCGATTCATTCCCCCTCTTATGTTGATCTTATTGCGGGCACGGCCGGCCAGGACTGCGTCTTTCTTGATCCGGATACGGCCACCAGTCCGGCAACGTATGAGGTCGCCAAACTGGCGGCAGGCGGCGTCTGCAACGCCATTAATGATGTTATCACCGGCGATGTGAATAATGCCTTTGCCTTTGTCCGCCCTCCCGGCCATCACGCCGAACATGATTCCGCTGCCGGTTTCTGCATTTTTAATAATGTTGCCATCGGGGCGATGCATGCTCTTTTGAAGCATAAAATGGAGAGGATTCTTGTTGTGGATTGGGATTTGCACCACGGCAACGGTACGCAGCACATTTTTTATAATGATCCGCGCGTCTTGTATTTTTCCACACACCAGTATCCTTATTACCCGGGAACCGGCGGCATGGAAGAAATCGGACGCGGTCCGGGTAAAGGTTTTACGGTCAATGTCCCGCTGTCCGCCGGCGCCGGGGACGTTGATTATATAAAAATATTCCGCAGAATACTGGAGCCGGTGGCGCTGGAGTTTCAGCCGCAATTAGTGCTGCTGTCCGCCGGCTTTGACATCTATTACCAGGACCCGCTGGGGGGCATGCGCGTGACGCCGAATGGCTTTGCGGCACTGACTCGCATTTTGCTGAATATCGCTGATGATTGCTGCCAGGGGCGGTTGGTGGGCGTGCTGGAAGGCGGCTATCATCTTCAGGGATTGACAAAATCAGCTAAAGCTGTTTTGGAAGAGATGCTCGACGAAACTCATTGTTCGGAAGATCAGTTTTTGTTTTTGGAGCAGAGGGCCTTTGATGAAACAAATTTCATTATCAGTCGCGTGGCCAGAACTATCGCCCCGTATTGGAAGCTCGGGTAAGTAAGGAGAAGTATTAATGATCACTAAACAGGAAGTGGAATATGTAGCGCACCTGGCACGGCTCGAGATTGACGATGCGCAGAAGGACAAATTTACCTCACAGCTAAACGATATCCTGCTTTACATTGATAAACTCAATGAGCTGGATACTTCAGGTGTGGAGCCGATGAGTCATGCGATGGCCGTAACTAATGCGTTTCGCGAAGACAGGATCGTAGATTCCCTCGGCACGGAAAAATCATTGGCCAATGCCCCGGATGCCCGGGGAGAATTTTTCCGCGTGCCGAAAGTTATAGAATAAGATGGAAAGAAGGACGTTATGGAGTTAAACACTCTCACCATTCATGAATTGCAGGAACAGTTAAAATCCGGTCAAACAACGGCCCTGCAGGTTGCCGAGGCCGTTTATAACAGAATCGGCTCTGTGGAAGAACGGGTTCATTCCTATATCCGGCTGATGAAAGAGGAAGCACTGGCGGCGGCCAGCAAGGCCGATGAAGATATCAAGAAAGGCTTTATCAAACCTCTCACCGGCATTCCCGTTGCCCTGAAAGATATAGTGTGCACGAAAGGCATTCCCACGACCTGCGGCTCCCATATTTTGCATAACTTTGTGCCCCCGTACGATGCGACTGCCGTAGAAAAACTGCGGGAAGCCGGGGCTGTTTTTGTCGGCAAGGCCAATATGGACGAATTTGCCATGGGATCTTCCACGGAAACCTCCTTTTTCGGCGTTACGCGCAATCCCTGGGATCTCGAAAGAATTCCCGGCGGGTCCAGCGGCGGTTCGGCCGCGGCGGTGGCGGCCGATGAATGTATTGCTTCCATCGGCTCTGATACAGGTGGATCTATTCGTCAGCCCGCCGCGCTGTGCGGCGTTGTCGGGCTCAAACCGACTTACGGGCGCGTCTCGCGCTTCGGGCTGATTGCTTTTGCCTCCTCATTGGATCAAATCGGCCCCTTCACGAAAGATGTTGAAGACTGCGCCATCATGCTCAATGTCCTGGCCGGTTACGATCCGCGTGAATCCACATCGGTGCCGGCGGAAGTTCCGGACTACCGGCAATTCTTAGGCAGGGACATTACAGGCTGGAAAATTGGCATTCCCCGGGAATATTTTATCGAGGGTATTGATCCCGAGGTTGCCGCCGCGGTCAAGAAAGCGATCACGGTCATTGAAAAATGCGGCGGCCGGTGCGTGGATATTTCCCTGCCGCACACGGAGTATTGCCTGGCTGTTTATTATATTATCGCCCCGGCGGAGGCGAGTTCCAACCTGGCGCGCTATGACGGCGTGAAATACGGGCTGCGCACGGCAGAAGCCCGGGACTTGCTGGATATGTACAAGAAAAGTCGAACGCAGGGCTTCGGCATGGAAGTGAAACGAAGAATAATGATCGGCACTTATGCCCTGTCCTCCGGATATTATGACGCTTATTATAAAAAAGCATCACAGGTACGCGCTTTGATTCGGAATGATTTTGCCGCGGCATTTAAACAATGCGATATAATTCTGACGCCCACGACGCCGACACCGGCTTTTAAAATCGGTGAGAAAGTTGATGATCCCTTGCAGATGTATCTTTCCGATCTTTTCACCATCTCGTCAAATCTCGCGGGAATTCCCGGAATGTCGGTGCCCTGCGGTTTCACCGCTGCCGGTTTGCCTTTGGGAATTCAGTTTCTGGCCGGTCATTTTGAAGAAGGAAAGCTTATTCAGATAGCCTCTGCTTATGAAAAGAACGCCAGTATTGAAAAAAGGAGGCCGAACCTATAATGGATTTTGAAACAGTCATCGGGCTGGAAGTACATGCCCAGCTTTTAACGGATACGAAAATATTTTGCACCTGTTCGACTAAGTTCGGCGGAGCTCCCAACAGCCATGCCTGTCCCGTATGCCTGGGCATGCCCGGTGTGCTGCCGGTATTAAACAAGAAGGTTGTGGAATTCGCCATGAAGATGTCTCTGGCGACAAATTGCGTCATTAATAAATCCTGCAGTTTTGCGCGGAAAAATTATTTTTACCCCGATCTGCCCAAAGGTTACCAGATATCGCAATACGCTTATCCTCTGGCGGAGCACGGCCATGTTGTACTGGATCTAAACGGGGCGAAAAAGACAATAGGAATTACCCGGATTCATATGGAGGAGGATGCCGGAAAGCTGATGCATGATGAACACAATCCCGTCAGTTATGTGGATTTGAACCGCACCGGCGTGCCGCTGATTGAAATAGTCAGCGAGCCCGATATGCGTTCGCCCGAAGAAGCCGCCGATTATTTGAAGCGCCTGCACGAAATTCTGGTTTATCTGGAAATTTGCGACGGCAATATGGAAGAGGGTTCCTTCCGCTGTGATGCCAATGTTTCGATTCGGCCCAGGGGGCAGCAGGAATTCGGCACCCGCGCCGAACTGAAGAACATGAATTCCTTCCGTAATGTCCAGCGCGCGCTGGAATATGAAGTCAAGCGCCAGCAGTATATCGTGGAAAACGGCGGAACAATTGTGCAGGAGACACGGCTCTGGGATGATGCGCAGGGCGTGACCAACCCCATGCGCGGCAAGGAAGAGGCTCATGATTACCGGTATTTTCCTGATCCTGATTTAGTGCCGATAATAGTTGATGACGCCTGGATAGAAAGCATTCGCCGCGAGCTTCCGGAGCTGCCGCTGGTCAAACGGGAAAGATTTGTTCAGGTTTATCAGATTCCGGCATACGATGCGGGTGTCCTTACCGCCGATAAAGCGCTGGCCGGTTATTATGAAGAAGTCGTCCGTCTGTGCGCGAGCCCCAAAGCTGCCAGCAACTGGGTGATGGGCGATGTCTTAAGATTCCTCAACGAAGACAAGCGCGACATTCGCGATTGCCCGATAACTGCAGCGGCGCTGGCGGAAATGATTCGGCTCATCGAAGACGGCACTATCAGCGGGAAGATGGCCAAAGAGATCGTTGAGGAAATGTATAAAACCGGCAGTGCCCCGAAGGCGATTATTGCCGAAAAGGGCATGGTGCAGATCACCGATGAAGGCGAACTGCTAAAAACAATTGCCGCGATCATCGAGGCCAATCCGGGTCAAGTTAGTGATTATCGAGGCGGGAAAGATAAGCTCTTCGGGTTTTTTGTCGGCCAGGTGATGAAAGCCACCCAAGGCAAGGCCAATCCGCAGATCGTCAATGAACTGCTCAAAAAGATGCTGGCCGGATGATGATCGAGACGGTGAGCTGGAAAAACAATGCGGTTGTTCTGATTGACCAGAATGCTCTGCCGATGACGTTGTGCTACGTTGCCTGCCATTCCTATCAGGAAGTTATTTCCGCCATAAAAGATTTAACAGTCCGGGGTGCACCGGCCATCGGGGTAGCCGCCGCTCTGGCGTCAGCTCTGGGGGCCGCGGCTCTGCCGGTTTTGCCGCCGGATAAATTCCGCCGGGAATTTGATAAGATTTGCGCTGAGATTGCGCAGGCGCGGCCAACCGCCCGCAATCTCTTCTGGGCGCTGGAGCGCATGAAAAAATGCCTGGACAGTGTCATTGCGAGCGAAAGCAATGAGCGCAGCCTTGTCCCGAGCGAAGCGAAGAAACTCCTAAGAATGCCTCGGATTGCCGTGTCGCCTGAGCGGCTCCTCACAATGACAAAAAGGAAGTTAATTATTGAAGCAAAACGCATCTGCGCGGAAGATATCGCCGTCAACCGCCGGATGGGGGAAAACGGCAGCGCTCTGATCGCTGATGGAGACAATATCCTGACCCATTGCAACGCCGGCGCACTGGCGACGGCAGGCTACGGGACGGCACTCGGCGTTTTGCGGGCGGCGCGGAATCAGGGTAAAGCGCTCCACGTTTATGTGGATGAAACGAGGCCTGTTTTGCAGGGGGCCAGACTCACCGCGTGGGAGCTGAAAAAGGAAAAGATTCCGGCAACGCTGATTACCGACAGCATGGCCGGCTTTCTGATGCAGCAGGGCAGGGTTGACAAAATCATTGTCGGGGCCGACCGGATCGCCGCCAATGGTGATGCCGCCAATAAAATCGGCACCTATGCCCTGGCCGTCCTCGCCGCGGCGCATAAGATTCCTTTCTATATTGCCGCGCCTCTTTCCACGATAGATGTTTCGCTGAAAACAGGGGAGGCAATACCGATAGAGGAGCGGCCGGCCGGGGAAGTCACCCACTTCCGGAATGTGCAGACGGCGCCAAACGGCGTAAAGGTTTATAATCCGGCTTTTGACATTACACCGGCGCGATATATATCCGCGATAATTACGGAGCAGGGAATCCTCAAAAAGCCTTATGTGCAATCTATCCGGACTCTGATGAAGGGATCCCTGCGATGAAATTATTCCTTTTTGATTTTGACGGCGTGCTGGTGGAATCACTGGATATATATGAAAAGGCCGTCAGTTCCTCTCTGGCCGGCATGAATAAGCCCCTGAAAAGAGGCCGGGAGGAATTCCTGGAATTGTTTGAAGGTAACTTTTACGAATCCCTGGCGCAAAGAGGTGTGGATTTAAAGGAATTTATGGAGGTTTCGGGCAGCCTGCTCGCGCAGGTCGATTACACAAGAATGCATCCCGTCACGGCCATGATCCCAATAGTTGAAAAACTGCAGAAAAATAATCTGTTGCTGGTGATTTCTTCCAACCATTCCCGGACAATTTCAGTGGCGCTGGAAAAGTTTAACCTTCATGGTTGTTTTCAGGAAGTGCTCGGTTCGGACTTTCTGTTCTCCAAAAAAGATAAAATGCATTATGCCGCGCAGAAATATCAGATTGCGCCGGACGATATCTATTACATCGGCGATACAACCGGCGACATACAGGAAGGCCGGGCTGCCGGAGTAAAAACTGTCGGTGTCACCTGGGGCTGGCACAGTCAGGAAAAAATGGCTGCCGCCCGGCCCGATTATCTCTTTAATGAGCCGCAAGAGCTGCTGCAACTAAACCCGGGAAACTAAAATAATTACATTGGCCTTGAATTAATATTATTTTTCTGTAAGCTGATTACTGATTCCATTTTCCAATCAATGATGATACCGCGGCGGCCAGGAGGAGGCGACGAGGCGTATTATACATACGTTGAGGAAGCCGACAACGACCCAGGCATTCGCCGGGCGTTGCTGCCAACAAAGGTAGCGCTTGATTGGGAATTGGAATAATATGCCTGGCAAGGTCGTTTATTCCTATGAAGCAAAGTCGCAGCAGACTAAAAATCATTGCCGCCGTTTTGTTCTTTCCGCTGCGCTCCCATCTGGCGCGGCTGGGGATCAACTATGATCTTTCCGCAATCACCAATGACTATTATCGCGAGAAGTTTGACAGTATACCGGCCGCCCAAAAGGCGGTCATCCTTCCCCATTGCCTGATTGGCGATAAATGCCCGGCGCGTTTTTCCAAAGGTGAGGGAATTGTGTGCAGTAAATGCCGGAAATGCGCTTGCGGAGAAATCCGTGTCCTGGCCGAGGAACAGGGGTGGCAATTCTACATCTCCCCCAGCACCGGATTTACCAAACGGCTGGTGCAGCGCAAGGCTATCCGGGCTGCCGTCGGGGCGGCCTGCACTTTTGAAATCGAAAAGGGCATCCGGTCAACACCGGTCGGCACGAAGGGTGTTCATCTGCAGCAGGAAAAAGTCATTCCCCAGATGATCCTGACCGCCCGTTATGACTGTGTGAACAATGAAATTGACTGGGAGCAGTTGAAAAGAATCATCCGGGGGTAAGATTATGGCCGCCTATGATGGATCAGAAAAAAACCCTCTGCCTGCGCCAAGCGACGATGCAGAGAGTCCCGGTAAAACGCCGGGAAGCCTTCAGCAGTCAGAAGCGGAGTTCGCTGCGAGTGAAGAGAAATACCGGGCTATCATGGAATATGCCAGCGATGCTTTGGTGATTACCGATCTGCAGGGGAGAATCCTGGAGGTAAACAGGAAAGCGGAAGAGCTCTCCGGTTATGGCCGGGAGGAGCTGACGACAATGCAATATACGCAGCTTCATCCGGAGGAGCAGCAAAAGCAAGCCATTGCCGCTTATAACGACATCGTCGGAAATAAAACCGGATATGTGAAGAATGTCGGGGTCAGGCGCAAAGACGGAACGACTTTTCCCGTCGATATCACCGCCGGATTGATTGAATACGGCGGGAAGCAGGTTGTTCAGGGATCTTTCCGGGATATTTCCGATCGCCAAAGGGCCGAAGAGGCGCTTGCCGCAGCCAAGGAAAATCTGGAGCAGCTTGTGCGGGAGCGGACGGCCGAGCTGATGCTCAAAAACAAACAACTGGAAGCAAATATTGAAGAACGCAAAATTTATGAGGAAAGATTACAAAATAAGCGGCAGAACCTGGAGCTGAAATCAAGTCAGCTGGCGCAACTCAACTCCGCCCTGCACGTCCTTCTGAAGCAGCGGGAGGATGACAAAAGGGAACTGGAAGACAAAGTGGTTCTGAATATTAAAAAGCTGGTTCTTCCGCACTTGGAAAAACTTAAAAAAAGCAGATTGGATCGAAAGACTCTGAGCAATCTCAAAATAATCGAAGCAAATCTGAACAATATCATTTCCCCTTTCACCCAAAAACTATCGGCAAAATTCCTCGGTTTTACCCACAAAGAGATACAGATTGCCAATATGGTCAAGGAAGGAAGGGACACCAAGGAAATTGCCAATTCTCTGCATGTCTCCGGCAGCGCCGTCAAACTGCATCGCTATCATATACGCCGTAAACTTGGTCTCATCGATCAGAAAGTAAACTTGCGCTCCTACCTTTCCTCGCTCTCCCAGGAGTAGCATTATGCTACTCTTTATATAGCATTAATTTAACCTTAATTGTTCTGCCGGCAACAATCTAAATATTAATTTTCCTTACATAAATCGCGAATATGTCGCTTTCCTTTACACCTACCAGACAGCTCGGCATGTTGCTGTAATCGTTGCGATAACTGACTGCCGGGCCAACTTGCTCCACTTCTTAAGTGTCGGAATTATTTACACTTATAAAAGGTAAATAAATGGCGTTTTGTTATAAAGTGAATAACATCATTCATTTAGACCAATAGGGCCAGCTGGCATTAAAAATGCTTTAAAAATCAGCTTATTCGGGTAGTTCCAATTAAGATTTCATTTCATTGCTGACTTAACAAAATACTAATGAAGGAGGTTAAATGATGAAAAAGATTGTTGTTTTTTTAATGGTACTGGGCCTGGTCATAGCAAGTAGCAGCATGGTTATGTCTGCGACTGTCTCGCTGAGCGGAACGCTTGGTGGTGTTGACTCGAACACAGTTAAAGACGATGGTGATGGCGATTATGACTACGCTATTGATCGAACTTCCGCAGGTACATTTTATTGGTCAGCCGGCTCGCCTGTGAGCATCACGGGAACCGTTGACGTGCGTGGGCTTACCTCCGGTTCGTATCTTCAAATAGGGCTTGTCGACAAGGAACAGTCTGATTTATCACTGGATACTTACCATTGGGGTGGGTACATGTTTAACAACAGCGCAATTGCCACCTTCTATGCCGGGACGAGAAACTACGCGAGATTGGCAGATAACAATGATCTTTATTCAGGGCAATTATTTAATACTGGGGCAACAGTTGGCGTCTTTGATTTCGCACTCGATATTTTGAGTGACGGAACTATGGGTTTAACCCTGCATGGTAGCAGCGATGCTTCTATAACGTACACATATGGTCACCGCAACTGGTGGGATGGGTGGTCCGGGTGGTCTGGAGGCGAACTGGAAACCGGGGCCTACTTAATCGCGCAACTTACAATATCACAGGTACCCAGGCACAGGTTCCCGAACCCGCCACCATGCTGCTTTTAGGCTTTGGCCTAGTCGGCTTGGCGGGAATCAGGAGAAAGTTTAAAGGTTAAAATAAGTTTATAAATATCAGCTTATGCGGGTAGTTATAATTTAGATTTTATTTCCATGCATAATTAACTAAATTCTAAAGAAGGAGGTTAAGTGATGAAAAAGATTGTTGTTTTTTTGATGGTTGCATTTCTTATCTTGGGCATTGGATTTGTCGCCAGTGCTTCGACTGTTGATTTGTACCTTGACAGTGCTCCTAATGCTTACGGTTCACCGAACTATGATCCATGGTGGACAGCTGCCAAAACGAGCGCATCAGCAGGGTCTTTTGTTAACATGGCCAACGGAATAAATCCACTCAATGTAGGAACGACCTACTTTGAAATTCAAGATGCGGTCGTGTATAGTTTCGGTGACTTGGGCAAACGTTTACACTGGATTTACTGGGTTCCTGGCGAAACAATTACCTCATTAACAGCGAAAAACTTTCAGATTGCCATGGATTATGTTTGGGATGGTATGACCTATGATTTTTATGATGATTATTATGGAAGTCGATGGTTAACTCCTACCAGATGGGAAGATTACAACGGCGGTGTTATAGGCTCAGCCGGTTTTGCTTGGTGGGGTGCTTACAATGTCAATACGCCGGAAGCGTTAGCTGCCGATTTAGCTGCCTGGGACCCTTCTCAGGGTAATATTACCTTGAGCGTTAGGATGGAAGGTTATAATGGGAGCTTAACCGCATATCATCCGCGCGTTCCCGAACCCGCCACCATGCTGCTGCTTGGCCTTGGTCTGGTAGGTTTGGCCGGAATCAGGAGAAAGTTTAAGGGATAAAATCAGTTTATAAATATGAGCAGCGAGGCAGGGTTGGTTGCAGCCCTGCCTTTTTTTGCGCCGATCGCCGTCAGTCATTATTTATGATGATCTCGTAAAAAGTCCGTCACACCGGTGAAAGAGACTGTGTCACAATGTCATTGCGAAGGAACGAAGTGACTGAAGCAATCTCATAACTATCTGAATACATGAGATTACCACACCGCCTGAGAGGCGGCTCGTAATGACAGAAGTGGATTGTGACACAGTCTCGAAAACCGGTGTCCAGTGTTTTGTAAGTCTTTTAAATATCTGGATTCCGGCTTTCGTAACCTGAAGGTCACAAGACCGGAATGACGATTATGAGGCTTTTTCGACTTTTTACGACTCTGTCATTTATGCTGTTTTGCTTTAATTCTTTCTTTTAAGGCTTTTATCAATTCCCCTTCAGCGCGCCAGGCCCAGCAGGTATCCTCCAGGAGCAGTCCCATCTCCGTCGAAAATCCGGCCGGATTCTGCAGTTTGTAGGCGGCATATCCCTGCACAGCCGAAGCACTCATCGCGGTTAACAGCGCCACCAGGTGGCTGCAACCCTGGCCCCGGCCAACCAGTGCCTTTACTTTCAATGTAAATCCGCCGGCAATTCGTAATCCTTTGACCTGCTCCAGAGAGTTGATGGTTTCGAGGCATTCCCGGCGAGGTACGCAAGGCATCTCCACATGCAGGTCCTCGATCTCCAGGGTTGCTTTGTTAACGAGCAAATGTATGATCATCTGATGCAAAATACCGGGCTCCTTTTTTTCCCCCGTACCTAAATAAGATTCCTGAATTCGCTGATCGGTCAGGCATCCTTCCACGACTAATCTCTTTTCGTCATACTCGTAAGTGCTGGCCTCGATGGTTCTGGTGTGATATTTTTTCCCGCGCGGTTTTCCAAACACGTTCATGGTGTTCTGTCTCCTCTGACTCTGAATAACTACGGCTATTGTTGCCGGAATGTATATAGAGAACGGCCTTGCCTGTCAATGCAATATGATCATGGAATCGCTGATGTTTGATTGCTGCAGAATGCCGACCGAAGCGATCAGATTCCTGTAATAATTTGTTTCTTTGTCGAGAATGTAGTATCTTTCCAATGATGGTCTCGTAAAAAGTCCGTCACACCGGTGAATACCCTATAGGGCACGAGAACCGGTGTCCAGCGCTTTGTAAGTTTTTGAAATATCTGGATTCCGGCTTTCGTAACCTGAAGGTCACAAGACCGGAATGACGATTATGAGGCTTTTTCGACTTTTTACGACTTCGTCTCCATTAATAATTAACGAACCAGAGGCGGTGGATTATGCCGGATAAATATGACTTGATTGTTGTGGGCGGAGGGCCGGGAGGGCTCGAAGCGGCAGCACGGACTGCCGCCCTCGGCAGACGCGTGCTGATCATCGAGAAGGAAGGCTGGGGCGGCACCTGCACGCACCGCGGCTGCATCCCCACCAAAGCCCTGCTCACTTGCAGCAAATATTATACTGACCTGAAAAAATTCAAAAGACTGGGAATCACTGTCGCTTCCGCTGCTTTTGATTTTGCTGCGATGAAAAAGCATCAGCAGCAGATAGTCAAAGTTGCGGCGCTGGGCGCTCAAAAGATGATCGAGGAGGCCCGGGTGGAATTAAAAGCGGGGACGGGAGAAATTCTTAACCCGGAAGAGGTAAAATTAACGGATGCATCCGGTAATGTGCATATTTTCTTTACCGGCTCCATCGTCATCGCCTGGGGATCGCAGCCGCAGATTCTGCCCGGCATCAATTTATCCGAGCGCATTCTGACTTCCGACGGCATTTTAAATCTCTCCATCCTTCCCCGGAGCATTGTTATTGTCGGCGGCAGTTTCATCGGAATCGAGTTTGCAACATTATTTGCGGAATTAGGCGTCAAAGTAACCTTGATAGAACTGCTGGAGCGCATTTTGCCTCTGGAAGACGAAGAAGCCGCGGATTTTCTCCGGCAGGAATTAACCCGCGCCGGCATTGCCGTGCACAACTCGACCCAGCTTACCGGCCTGAAAGAAACAGCGGACGGCGTCGTCATCCAGGCGCAGAAAAAAACCGAGCAGCTGGAATGGAATGCCGATTATGTGCTGCTTTGCACCGGCCGGAAACCACAGCTCAGGGAAGTCGAGTTAAGAAATTGCGGGATCACTTATGACCGCCTGGGGATAAAAGTTAATAAAAATATGCTGACCAATGTGCCGGGCATTTATGCTGTGGGCGATGTCACCGGAGGCATGATGCTCGCTCATCGGGCCACGCAGCAGGGGAAGGTGGCGGCAGCAAATATCTGCCGGAGTGATGCCCCGCCGTATAATGAGCGCTATATCCCTTCCGTTGTCTATAGCCATCCGCAAATTGCGCATGTGGGGCTGAATTACCAGCAGGCCAGGGATGAAGGACTGCCTTGCGAGATAGTTAAATCCAATTACAGCGCCAACATTATTGCCCGGGCAGAACTTACGGGGCAGGGTTTCGTCAAAGCCGTCTTTTGTGGGGAAAAAATTATCGGTGCAACTGCCGCCGGGGATCAGGCCGCAGAACTCATCGTTCCTTTAACCCTCGCCGTATCCGGAGAAATGACCAAAAAACAATTGCAGGCCTGGGTTATTCCTCATCCGACGCTCAGTGAAATACTGGCGCCGCTGTTCTGATATCCGGCGCCAGGTAATGCGGTTAAAGCGCGGCAAGCAATATTTACAATAAACCCAGATTACGCAATAGAAAAATTATTTACAAAATAACAGTCTTTGCGAGGAACGAAGTGACGAAGCAATCTCATATAATCAATTACTTAGATTGCTTCGTTTCGCTCGCAATGACAATGTTTATTATTCGTATCTAATCCTTTATGCCCTAGTGCGTAATCTGGGATAAGTTAAAGCAAAGGATCATCCCCGGCTGATTTACTGAATTTTCCCGCGTTTTCACCGGCAACGTAACCTGTCGAAAATGCCGCTTGCAAATTGTATCCGCCGGTATCAGCGTCAATATCCAGAATTTCGCCGCAAAAATAAATCCCCGGAATCAGCCGGGAAGCCATTGTCCGCGGATCAATCTCCGTAAGCGCAACACCGCCTGCAGTGACTATCGCTTTGGCTAAAGGCAGCGATGATTTTATGTTAAAACGCAAAGCTTTCAGCTTGTCGACAATTTCCTCTTTTTCCGGAGCGCTGATCTGGTGGGCCTCCTTTTCCGGATCTATGCCGGTCAGAGCAACAAAAGGCTCGATCATTTTGCCGGGCAGATATTCCTTGATGATGCCGCTGATTTTTCTTTTGCTGTGAAGATCAAAGTCTTTTTGCAGGCGCGAACGGAGCTGCTCGCGGGTCAGGGCCGGCTTTAAATCAATCAATACAGATACCGGTGCCGTTTCCAGCGCCTCAACGACGGCCAGGCTCATCAACAGAATAATCGGTCCGCCGAGGCCAAAATGGGTAAAGAGCATTTCACCAAAACGGCTTTCGATCACCGGCGGATGCGGCAATTTTTTTTCGCCGCGGCCGTAGTCGATCTTTGGCGTCAACGCCGCATCAACCTCCCCGGCATGACCGCGAAAAGCTGTAGCCCGGACATTGCGGAGGCTTACCCCCTGCATGGAACGGGCCAGATCAATTTCCTCAACTATCAGCGGCACCAGCGCCGGTTTGAGCTTTGCTATCTGATGCCCCAATTGGGAGCTGATTTTATAGCCGTCTCCGGCAGATCCTGTTTGCGGCCAGGAAGCCCCTCCCGTTGCTAAAATTACCGCCTTGGCCAGATAGCTTACCCCGGAGGTTTGGACTTCCAGTAAAGATTCATTTTCCGGCCGGATTGCGGTTACTTTAGTGTTTAAGGAAATCTGCACCTGCTGGTCACGGAGGTATTGTTCCAGGGCTTTGACCACATCGCGGGCATCGTCGGAGACGGGGAAAAAACGACCGCCCCTTTCGAGCTTGGTTTCAATACCGTACCCGGCAAAAAAGTTCAGCAACTCGGGGCGGAAAAAATGATGAAAAGCATTATAGAGAAAGCGGCCGTTGACGCCATACATGGCAATGAAATCCTTTAATGCGGCGTCATTGGTCAGGTTGCAGCGCGTTTTGCCGCTGACCAGGATTTTTTTTCCGCAGCCGTCCGTTTTTTCCAGCAGCAGTACTTTTGCGCCCTGCTCCCCGGCCCGGCCTGCGGCCATCATTCCGGAGGCGCCGCCGCCGACTACGATAACGTCAAAATAAGGTGTCTTCTCCCGCTGCATTTGCTTTCCTGTTTTTAATAGTGAATGTCGGCGTAGCACGGAAGGCCGGTCAGGTCAATCTGTCTGTTGTTAACTCAGACAGACAATGCCAGGTGAAACGATAGAAAGAAAATCGGCTGGATGGCGGAAAAAGTATTGCCAATAAGATAACTTCTTCCGAACTTGTTAAATTGATAATATTTCAGAAATCGATAAGATGACAATTTATAATAATTGACATTTGCAGCCTTGTCGGAATATCAAATGGTAAAATAATTTAATGCACTTTACCTTATGTGCGGGAGAAACCGTCCTACTCAACACAAAGCGATTCGTCTTTTTTATCAGGGGGGATTCTTATGAAATATATCGGCGGAGATCCTAAAAAGCGAATTATCTCAAGATTTTCAAACCATGTTTCGTCGGGGAAAGCCGAATTTTTCCAAAGCGTCGGCATCGACTTTGTCTTCGGAAGACGAGAGGGGCCTTATATCTGGGATGCCACGAGCGAAAAAAGGCTCATCAACTGCCATTGCAACGGCGGCGTTTTCAATCTCGGGCACAGAAATCCTCAAATTATTCAGGCTCTGATCGAATCACTGGGCGAACTCGATATCGGCAATCATCATTTTATCAGCGAGCAGCGGGCAAAGCTGGCAGAGAGATTGGCGGCGCTCGCACCCGGAGGGTTGAGTTATACCGTTTTCGGGGTGGGCGGCGGTGAGGCCATTGATTTGGCCATAAAACTGGCAAAAGGGTATACCGGCCGGACTAAAATCGTCTCCGCGTCAGGCGGATATCACGGCCATACGGGACTTGCGCTGGCGACTGGTGATGAACAGTACCGCGCACCGTTCGGACCCAATATGCCGGGCTTTGTCCAGGTTCCTTTCGGCGACAAGGAGGCTCTCGCCAATGCGCTCGATGAAACAACAGCCGCAGTCATCTTCGAAACAATCCCGGCAACCTGCGGCATGCCCATTCCCGAAAAGAGTTTTTACCCCTTTGCCAGAGAGTCGTGCAGCAAGACGGGGGCGCTCCTGATCATTGACGAAGTACAGACAGGGCTCGGCCGCACAGGTAAGCTATGGGGAATCGAACATTTTGACACGACGCCCGACATCATGGTTATCGGAAAGGGGCTTTCCGGCGGCATTTACCCGATGAGTGCAACGTGCTTTAACGACGAGTTACAGACATTTTTCCACGAAAACCCGTTTATACACATTTCAACCTTCGGAGGCGCGGAAGTCGGCTGCCCCGTGGCTATGAAAGTGCTGGAGATTACATCAAACCCTGCGTTTCTTGAACATGTAAAAGAACTTGCCGCCTTCTTCAGGAAAGGTTTTGAAGAACTCCGGACAAAACACCCGGAAATCATTGTCGGCTTAAGACAGCTTGGGCTTATGATGGGCATCGAAATGGTCAATGACCTCTGCGGACCTGTTCTTACAAAGGTTGCATACGACCATGGCATCCTGAGCATTTATGCGAACAACAACAAAAAGGTAAACCAGCTTCTGCCGCCGCTTAATATTGAAAGATCCGTTGTCCAGGAGATTATCGAAAGACTTGACCTTGCCATAACAGACACCAAGAGGTTGCTCGAATTATGCTGAGAGACATAATTGATGCCGGTCTTCTGGAAAGATTTGAAGCAGGGCTTGACCCACTAAACCCCCAGCTGAGTAAAATATCTGCAAAGATAATCGGTTACGGCGAGATGAGCACAATATTTGTCATCAGCCATCCCGGACAGGAAAATATTGCTTACAAGCGCATGCCGATCTTTCGGTCGCCTGGTGAAATGGAAACCTATGAACTCCTTTTCGAAGAATATAATACCGGGCTGAGAAATATCGGCATCAATATTCCGGAATCCGCATCGGCAAGAGTTATTCCCGCCAAAGGCAACAGCATCATCTATAATGCGCAGGAGCGGCTCCCCGCAGCATCCATTGGCAATGCGCTGATTCAAAGGCTTGATGAAAATTCCTTGCACCTGCTTTTTTTGTGCGTGCTTCGTGAACTCGCGAAAGTGTTTTCCTGCAATCGGGCACGACCGTCACTTACTTTTGGTATTGACGGCCAGATATCTAACTGGGCGATGAAAGACTACGGGGAAGGCAAACCAGTAACGGAAAACACAGAGCTCTTCTATATCGATACGGGCACACCGCTGATCCGCAAAGACGGCATGGAGCAGTTAAATCCGGAGCTTTTCCTGCGGAGCACGCCGTCGTTCCTGGTATGGTTGATCAGGCTGCTTTTCCTGGAAGAGGTCATGACGCGCTACTATGACTTCCGCAGGGTGACGATTGATCTTATCGCCAATTTTTACAAGGAACAGTGCCCGCACTTCATCCCCATGCTCATTGAAACGGCAAACGGTTTCTTTGCCGGCGAGGAAGCGCAATCCGGCATTGCCCCGATCACTGAAAAGGAGATTGTTTCATATTACAGGGAAGACGCCACCATCTGGAGGGTCTATCTGGCCTTCAGAAAGATTGACCGTTATCTTCATCTGAAAATATTCGGCAAGCCCTATGTTTACATTCTGCCGGAGAAAATAAAACGATAAACAGGCAAACCGGTATCCTCGAGGGTATGCACGACTTCAAATACAAAAAGCGAGCGGTTGGCGGGACTGGTAAGATTGTTGAATTCGGTTCGAAATGCAGACATGCCGATAGCCAATATTTCTGTCCACTGGCCTTATTTGTGGCTTCTTGAAGCCAAGCATCCGGTAATTTTCTTGGCTATGCTCCGCTTCAAACAGTATTCATAAATATCATTTCTCTCTGCTCTGGACAAATTTCCCATAAAAAACCAACTTGGTTTTTAGTCCATATTATCGTGAAATACCAAGTGGCAAAATTTAATTATGTTTGATTTTATAATGATATTTCCCTTTTCATTCGAATTCTGAAAGAGTAAGCTGGCAACAAATATAGGAAAAAACCAACTTGGTATATTAATTGTTCGACTTGAGGATCACAGATGGATTATAACGAAGATAAAATAGATGAATATACTTTGGCTCTTCTTTATCTCGTTACCCATGAAAGACAGGAAGGAATGGGCGCGAGAGCTTGGAAGGGATTTGATTGGGAAACATTAAACAGACTTCACGAAAAAGGTTATATATCAAATCCGGTTCTTAAGGCAAAGTCGGTCGGAATGACGGAAGAAGGTTTTCTCAAGTCTAAAGAGCTCTTTGAACGGCATTTTGTAAAAGAAATAAAAACATTGCTTTTTCCGAAACTCACACCTCCTGCAAAGAAAAGATGGGAACAGATACCGGAAAAGATAAGAAAAGACATACTTGAGAATGTCTGGTGTTCAAAATGCCGGACAATGGTAGCACTACAACTTCGTGAGGGGCAAATGTCGGGAAGTTCTGTGCTGCTTAAGGGAACGTGCAAGATATGTGGCGGCGCGGTGGCACGGGTTCTAGAGCCTGGTTCATAAAATCGTCGAACACGCCGCTACACCGGATCGCAAGCTTCTGGCTTGCTCCCGGTGCGCTTTTCGTTAGCCGTGAAAGATGGAAAGAATGACCCCAATAGCCCCAGCGAGTAAAGCATACCGAATACCGTTCCGTTCCTTGATTCCATTTCTTCTGATTACGTTCGGTATCGCTTGGGGCATCCTTGGGCTATACATCGTTCTTCCGGAACGCATGGGTGCGGTGTTTGGACAACTCAGTGGCAATCACCCGCTCTTCTTCCTGGCTGTTTATGCGCCTGCTATTGCAGCATTCGCTATAGTTCTTCGCTGCGCCGGGTTTGGGGGGCTGCGACGCTTCCTCGGACGGGCATTGCTATGGCGTTGCGGCGCAGCTTGGTATGCCTTTCTGATAATTGGCCTTCCTTTAATCTTTATCGGCGGTTCAGCGCTTCGAGGGAATTTTTTTACGGAACCGTTTCCATTTACGTCCTTTCAGGCTTTGCTCGTAGCGTTAGTTTTTGCTGCAATCAAAGGCCCGATCGAGGAGTTCGGCTGGCGTGGTCTCGCACTTCCTCTTCTGCAAAGGAAGTTCCCTCCAATCTGGGGCGGGCTGATTCTTGGTATCATATGGGGGCTGTGGCATTTCCCTGCCTTTCTCTTGAGCGGAACCCAGCAGAGCGAGTGGTCATTCACGGCGTTCTTTGCTGGATGCTTGGCGATAAGCGTTATCGTGACGAGACTGTTCAATAGGTCACATGGCAGCATTCTGCTGTCGGCATTTTTCCACTTCCAGTTGATGAACCCGATCTTTCCGGATGCTCAACCCTACGACACATACCTGTTAATAGTCATTGCCAGCCTAATCGTTTGGTGGAACCGCAAGGATATGTTCACAAAGGAAGGGTCATTCACGGAAGTCATTCCAAACCAGAGGAAAGTGGCCGATGGCTAATCATACCATGCACTCGGACGGGAATTCCGCTGCGCTCCATTCCCGCCGGTGATGGCCACGTTTGCCCAGAATCAATCATAATAAATTTCATGGATTAATCATAGCATATATGCTATAAGGCTTACATGATGAATTGGACAATTACGTACTATAGCGAATCGCTTCAGAACGAAATACTCGATTTACCTGCTGGCTTTCTTGCTCGTTTCCTTAGATACGCAGATCGTATGGAGTTGTATGGTCCAGATTTAGGAATGCCCCACACGCGCGCGAGAGGTGAAGGGTTATTTGAATTACGATTAAAAGCAGCAGAGGGCATTGCGCGGGTATTCTACTGCACGATGATTGGTAAAAGGATAGTGATGTTGCACCAGTTTATTAAAAAAACAGACAAAACACCGCCCAAAGAACTTGCCATAGCAAGGCGGCGTTTGAAGGAGATCAAAGATGCTTACTCATAAAGAACTTAAGGCTCGCGCCCTTAAACGCGCGGATGTAAAATCTGAATACGATCAGCTTGACAAAGAATTTGCTTTTTTGGACGAATTTCTCAAGGCACGTTCTTCCGCTGGTATCACTCAGGCGGAAGTTGCCGAGCGCATCGGTACAACGCAATCAGCGATTGCTCGTTTGGAGTCCGGTAGCGGAAAGCACTCTCCATCACTGGCGACATTACAAAAATATGCACATGCGCTTGGTTGCCGTCTAGAGTTGCGCTTAATTCATGACATGATACAAATAAACGAAAAAGGTCGAACAATACGCTCCACCGGACATGCTAAAGCGCGCCGGTGAGCGTTGGCGCTGCACCTTCCTTTCGTTAATCTACGATACCGGAAGGCATAGTAAGTCACTGATAAGTAGGTAAAAGAGATAATCCACAGGAATAAAATAAACTGAATTTTCAGACAACTGGTCACAATGATAGGAATTGTTTGTTGTTGGCTAAATGCTTGATTTAACTGGAGCCGATGGCCAGAATCGAACTGGCGACCTACTGATTACGAATCAGTTGCTCTGCCGGCTGAGCTACATCGGCGTCCATAATATCCGGGAAGAAGCGCAGTATTTATCTTAAGGCGTTGGCCTTGTCAAGGTTTTGTATAGATTTGTACATCCGGACAGGATCTCGTTTTATAAATATTTTTCTTGCTTAATTTCACCAAATTCCCTTACCATTACGCCATCACAAACAGCAGGGGGTAAATTATGGCACTATCCAAGGAAGAGAGGAAAAACGCTTTTACTATTGCCCTGGAAATTACAAGAGCATATGGTCCCGGCGGTGCAACGAAATTCCTGCCTTCGGAAGTTCTCCAGGAACTTTATACAACGATCAAGGGAATAAAAGAGGATATTAACGGGACAAAAGATAAAGATGAATAACGAGTCTTTTCCTGAATTATTTCGCAAGGTCTGATAAATAAATCAGAGGCTTTATCTCCGGCAGGGTATCCCCTTCGTATAATACTTTTTCCAGAAAAAGGCCGGACGGCGGGGCCGTATATTGCGCGGGGATATCCGAGCGGGAATTGATCATTTGTTCGATATCGCCACTGGTGAATTTACCCCGGCCGGCTTCAACCGTTATGCCGATGATGCGCCGGACCATTTTCCACAGAAAATGTGATCCTGTAACGCGCGCGGCGATAATATCGGCAAATTCCTTCATCTGAACTGATTCAATATTCACCTCAGTAGATGTATCTTTATCCATTCTCTTGTCGGCAAAAGAAGAAAAATCATGAAAGCCGGAGAAAACGTTGATTGCCCGCTGCATTTTTTTGAAATCCAGGTTGTCTTTAATCCACCAGACATAACGCTTGCCGAAGGCTGTGCGCCTCCTGGCAATGAGATAAAGATAGCTGCGGCTGACGGCATGATGGCGGGCATGAAAGCGCGGCGGGGCATTGTCGACCCGCAGGATATTGATGCTGGAGGGCAAATTATCATTGAGTCCGATGCGCAGGGTTTCGGGGTTCATTTTGCGGGAAGATTCCAAATGGGCAACTTGCTCCAGGGCGTGGACTCCGGCATCGGTGCGTCCGGCACCCTGAATATCTGCCGGAGAGCCTATAAATTTTTGGGCCGCGGCAATTAAAGTCCCTTGAATGCTTTTGGCATTATTTTGCTTCTGCCAGCCGCTGTAATTGGTGCCGTCATATTCCAGGGTGAGTTTATACTTGTATGCCACTGATTGTTTTTCCTATGTTTGTCGGCCGGATTTTTTACGGCGCCAAAATGCTCATGCCGGCAATGTGGGTTAATAAATCACCGGATTGGTCATCAAAGCTTCTCAACTCGCGGCCCGGACGCAGTGTCGTAATAACCGCCTGTCCGATGATTTTTCTGCCCTCCTGGCCTCTTAAATCTTTGGTTCTAATGCCCCAGATATTGTGGAAAATCAGAGCCTGACCGTTCTGCCCGCCTATATACAGCATGACGTGGCCTTTGCGCCAAAGAAGCGTTAAATAAGGGATTCCCTTCTCCAGAATAATTTTTTCTTTTTGTTCCGGGGGAATACCGCTGAGATTAATATAACGGCCGGCCTCCTTGACCTGATCCTCCGAATGGCGCGGCAGCCATATGCCGAAGACGGCAAAAAAATCTCTTGTCATGGATGAGCAGTCACGGTTCCCGTAAAGCCCGCCCCAGCCATACGGTTCACCGATCATTTCGTTGGCAATTTTAACCGCAGAGAGAGAAGTCAACCGCAGGGGCTTGACGGCGGCCGCCTCCCGGGCAACATAGCCTTTCTTCATTACGGCGTAGTCACTGAAAATACTCATGGCCGCGACAAATATTTCCATCTTGTCCGGTGTTTCGCGGATTAAGGGGAACATGTATCCGAGTGATGATTTTAACCCGAATTGACCGTTATTATAGAATATGGGAGTTTGATCTCGAGTAATAACCGCATAGCGGCCCGCTTCCCATTTTTGCATAAAAAGGCCGTCAACACGGCCGAAATCGCTGACCGGCATCCAGCCGAAAGTGAAACAGGTTTCCACAAGCGCCCAGGTTTTGTCGGCGCTTAGATGACAGACAAAAATCGGCGTGTTGCCGGCGACTGCGGAACGCTGCAGATTATCAAAAGGCCAGCCGTCGCTGTCTCCGTCCGGGCTGGAAAAATGGGGCCGCAGTGTCGGCAATGAGCGCAGGCTGGTATTGCGCACAGTAATGGCGGGATAGCGGGCATTGGGGTAATCTTCCAGGGCGGCATTCTGCAGGAGTTTTTCATACCATTCCCGGGTATGCTTTCTTTTATTTTCACCGAAGCCGAAATTTACCGCAAATTTCCGGGAGTCAATATTCACGGCAGCGGTCAGGGCGTAAAAAGGCTCGCGCTGGTGCCAAACCGAAAAGTAGATGCTGTTGAAGTCCTCATCCAGGCGAATTTGCTCGGCGGCTGTAATCAGCTCTTTGCTTTTGGTCAGGTCCAGCAGATAAGCAAGGTGGTTTTGCTGTAAATCGCTTACATCCTTGATGGTTTCCGGCGCTCGCAGGCAGGCTGTTGCCGATAGTGCGACCAGGATGCAAATCAATAATTTCAATTTCATGAGATATCCTTAAGTTGAGCTGCCACCGCCTTTTGCTTTAGCTCAACCTGATGTTAAAGTTTTATAGTCTTTTTTAGATGTTTGGGCAAGATTAAATGAAGGGGAAAACAGCTTTTTATCTTGGTACAAAAATAATTTTGTGGCATAAGATATTGAACGCTGATATAAAGAACAAACCATTTAAATCTAAGTACAAGGAGATAATCTATGGTCCCCGTTAGTGAATTAAAGGAATTTGCCTTTTCCAACAGATTTAGTGATGAGCAGTTAAATAAGTTGGCATCCATAGCGAGAAAAGAAACGTATCTGGCCGGAACGCAGATGTACCAAAATGGCGATCCCGCCAGGTCGCTTTTCTTTATTCAAGAAGGTAAAATTGTTTTGTTTATCGATAATTATATGGGACCGCATAAACCGCCGATGCAGGTTACTGTGGACATGATTACCAAAGGGGAGTCCATGGGATGGTCGGCCGTAGTTGAGCCATACGCCTATACGCTTGGCGCTCTTTGCATTGATGACACCAAAGTGATTGCCATGGACTCCTTAGAGCTGCGAAAATTAATGGAGGAAGACAATAACCTCGGGTATAAAATCATGCAGGTTGTGGCTAAGCTGATTTCCTCAAGGTTGACCCATACCAGAATTATTTTAGTCGGAGAAAGAGGCCTGTCCGTCTTAAACGAATATTAATCAGTTGTCAGAATGACAGAGGCGCCCGTGGGGGAGAAGATAGTTATATACGGGAAAGGCGGCTGACCTTATACGGATAAGGCCAGGGCGGCTTTTGGCAATGCGGCTTTGTATGTCGATGTAACCGTCCACGCTGATAAATTGGCGGAAATGCTGATCTTGTCCGGCGGGAGGCGTCAGGTGCCGGTTATTCTGGAAGATGATAAGGTGACCATAGGGTACGGCGGCTCCTGAGGGCTGTGAATATCGTCCGGGAGCCGGTTCTTTGAGGCCTTTGCATAAATACATAAAACTAACAATTTTGTCATTCCGTGCAAGCGCAGCGCGACACGGAATCCAGTATTATCATAGAATTCCTGGATACCGGCTTTCGAGACTGTGTCACAATGTCATTGCGAAGGAATGAAGTGACTGAAGCAATCTCATAAGTATCTGAACACATGAGATTACCACACCGCCTGAGAGGCGGCTCGTAATGACAGAAGTGGATTACGACACAGTCTCTTTCGCCGGTAAGACGATTAGAGTGGTTGTGCAAAGCTCTCTCTATTATTTGCAGATGGGTGAGATATTTATGCCAAACATCAAATTTGATGCCATTATTGAAAAGGCGATTGCCAATGAAGAAGAAGCAACCCAGTTTTATCTGAAGCTTGCCGAGATTATCACCGATAAAATGGCAAAAGATACACTTCTTTATCTGGCGAACGAGGAAAAACAGCACAAAAATTATCTGCTGCATTACCGGCAGATAGGTTTTATCGGCAATGCTGCGGACAACGATGAAGCCGGCAATAACAAGATTGCCGAGTTTTTGCAGTCTCCGCAGGTCAAGGCTGATATGGACAGCAAAGAAGTTTATTTACTGGCTGCCGCCAGAGAGTTAAACTCCTATAATTTTTACAGGGGGCTGGCGGCTCTTCATCCCGACGGCGAAATAAAACAAATGCTGCTGAAAATGGCCAATCAAGAGATAAAGCATAAAGAAAAAGTAGAGTACCTCTATGCCAATACGGCGTTTGTTCAAACCGACGGGGGATAATCCCGCCGCGGAAAACCCCGGTTTTCGCTGTGGGAGGAATGAATTTGGCAAGCCGCCGGAAGTTAAATGTTTGCAAGTATAAGGAGTCTCCGGCTCCTGCCGCATAAGTTTCGCGGTCCGGATTTTACCAAATATATCAATTCGTTTTTAATGAACGAAAAAAGGAGTTGAAAGTGCCTGTTTTTGTACCCAAAAAGATATTTTTTACCAAAGGTGTGGGAACACACAAAGATGAGTTGCATTCTTTTGAGCGGGCATTACGTGATGCCGGCATTGAAAAATGTAATCTGGTCCAGGTTTCCAGCATCTTCCCGCCGCACTGCAAAATGATTTCCAAACCGCAGGGGCTGAAGGGACTTACTCCCGGCGGCATTACTTATTGTGTCATGAGCCGCTGCTGCAGCAACGAACCAAAGCGTCTGCTGGCGGCGTCTGTCGGGTGCGCCATTCCTGCGGATAAGTCGTCCTACGGCTATATCAGTGAAAATCATGCCTACGGACGAACGGAAAAGCAGGCCGGTGAATACGCAGAGGATCTCGCAGCGGCTATGCTTGCCTCCACCCTGGGTATCGATTTCAATGTTGATGAAAGCTGGGATGAAAAGAAGGAGATCTTTAAGATCAGCGGCAAGATAGTCCGTACATTCAATGTCACCCAATCAACGATATGTAAAAATGATAATTACACCACTGTAATTGCCGCTGCCGTTTTTGTTTTCTGAAGCAATCAGCAACGTAAGATTAATCAGTCAGTCCGGGGGAATTGCAGTTTCTGCGAGATTGACGCTGACTTTCTTTCCTTGAGGATATGGTGGAAAATTTCATGCAAAACGAAATATTTGATTTGCAATTTCAGGATGTCGGCGGCGCTCAACTACCTTATCTCTTTTTTGAAGGCGAAGCTTCCGCACCGCAAATGCTGTTTGTTCATGCTACCGGTTTCCTGCCCTGGCTCTGGCAGCCGGTTATTGAAGAATTTGTTCCGCCCAATAATGCCTGGGCTCCCTTTGTTTGTGACTATCGTTCCTGCAATCCGCGGGAGGGCGGATTGAGCTGGGATGTTGTCGCACGCGATTTGTCCGCTTTCTGCGGCGGGCAGCAAATTACCAGGCCGCTAATTATCGGACATTCCATGGGGGCGACGGTATCGACAATTGCAACCGCTCTTTATGGCTTGCAGCCGCGCGGCCTGATTCTGGTTGAACCGATTTTTCTTCCCGACCTTTTTTACGACATGACGCCGGAGGTCCAAAGCCATCCTTTAGCCGCTAAATCGATTAAAAGAACAAACCATTGGACAGACGAGAATGAAGCCTGGTCTTACCTCAAATCCAAGTCGCTTTTTGCCGACTGGGATGAGCGGGTTTTGCAGATCTACCATAAATACGGCATGAAAAAACAGGAGGAAGGAAGTCTCAAACTGACCTGTTCGCCGGAAAACGAAGCGGCAATGTTTATGGGGGGCTGGGATATCAATCCCTGGCCTTTATTGACGGAAATAAAGTGCCCCGTCCTGGTTGTGGAAGGAGAAAAGACTGAAAACAAAGGAATTGTTGATATCCAGAGAGCTGTTTCTTTATTTAGTCGCGCAACATACAAATCGGTTGAGGGGACGGGACATTTAATTCCCATGCAGAAACCGAAGGAAGTTGCCGAATTAATAAAAGAATTCAGCAGGCAGATAGAATAAAATTCCGGCCCGGGAAATCTTTAGAAAGAGGAAATAATGAAACCGGACATTATTGCCCTTTGTAATCAAAAAGGCGGAGTAGGCAAAACTACCTGTGCTGTAAATATTGCGGCCGGACTGGCCAGGCTGGGTAAAAAGGTTCTGCTGGTTGATTTCGATCCCCAGGCGCATTTAACTTATTCCCTGGGTTTTGTTGCCCATGATCTGAAGCAGACTGTTTATTCGGTCATTAAAAAGTCGGTTCCTCTGGATGAAGCGCTGCTGGAACATTCCGGAATGCGGCTTTTGCCGGCCAACCTTGAACTGGCCGAGATGGAAAACGAAAAAGCAGACTTTCACGATGGCGAATTTACGCTGAAAAACAAACTGGCCGGTGTCCGGGATATGGAATATGTCCTGATCGACTGTCCGCCTTCGGCCGGGTTTCTTACCTCCAACGCGCTGGCCTGCAGCAAGGATATCTACATTCCTTTGCAGATGGAGTTTTTGGCCTTAAAGGGAATGGGCCGGCTGATGAGCCGTATTGAAGAAGTGCAGAAGAGTTTGAATAAGAATCTGCATATTTCCGGCATTATTCCCACCCGGTTTGATGCCCGCAGGAAGTTGAATAATGCCATCATGGACAGCATTCGCGAGCGCTTCGGGAATAAGGTGTTTTCTACCGTGATTCGCGAAAATATTGCTGTAGCGGAAGCACCGAGCTTCGGCCAGACAATTTTTGAATATGCGCCGAAGAGTCATGGCGCCGAAGATTTCCTGAGTCTGTGCGAAGAAATCATCAACAGAAAATAACCGACCTATCCGGAAATCACCGGCTGCCAATATCTATGACCGAACAGCAAAGCGTCCGCCGCAAGGCATACCTGGCCCTCGCGGCCGTCACCATCCTTTGGGGATACAACTGGGTGATCATGAAGGAGTCGCTCCAATACTGCGATCCCTTTGTTTTTACAGCGATGCGCATTTTTGCCGGGGCTTTTATCTTGCTTATCATTCTGGCCTGGAAGCGCAGGAGCATTGTTCCTCAAAATATTCCGCTGCTGATCTTAACCGGCATTCTTTCCACTACCGGCGGAACCGCTTTTGCCATGTGGGCGCTCACGAGCGGGGGAGCCGGGAAAACGGCGATTCTGGTTTATACCATGCCCTTCTGGGCTCTGCTGCTGGGGTGGCCGATATTGTCCGAACGCATTCGCGGCCTGCAATGGTTGGCGGCCGGTCTTGCCTTATCCGGGCTAATGCTGATTCTGGCGCCCTGGAAGATATCCCTCGATATTGCCGGTTCGCTCCTGGCTGTTGCCGCCGGCCTGATGTGGGCGGCCGGTTCGATTCTGATCAAGATTATGGCTAAAAAAAGCGATTTCGACCTCCTGTCCGTTACGGCCTGGCAGCTTTTTTTCGGCGCCATCCCCATTGGAGTGTTGGTTGTCCTGATCCCTTCCCCACCCGTCTCGTGGACCCCTTATCTGCTGGGCGCATTGACCTACAATATTGTGTTTGCCACCGTTATTGCAGTCCTGTTATGGTTTTACGCCCTGCAAAAATTACCCACGGGATCGGCCACTATGGGCACGCTCGCCACCCCGGTGATCGGCGCCGTTGCCGCCGCCGTTCAGCTTGGTGAAAGGCCGTCGGCCGGGGACATGGCCGGCATGATTCTGATCCTTTGTGGAATTGTCCTTCTGACTTATCTGGATCTGCGGCGCAGCCGCGAAACCGGAAATTAACTGCGGCCAATAATATTCGTCAGTTATTTTTGATGGTCTCGTAAAAAGTCCGTCACACCGGTGAAAACCGGTGTCCAGCGCTTTGCGAGTCTTTGAAATATTTGGATTCCGGCTTTCGTAACCTAAAGGTCACAAGACCGGAATGACGATTATGAGGCTTTTTCGACTTTTTACTATTTCGTCATTTTTAGTGACTGCAATACAACTCATTATTTAGGTCAATGAATTTCCCCCCGGAATTAAAGCTCAGGCGAGATCCGTCCAGGAGCGCTCGAAGTGCTGTTCGGTGACCTCTTTTCCCCACTGGGTTCCTCGATGCTCCGCAATTAGTTTAAAACCCCCCTTCTCGTAGAGATGCCTGGCGACGTCGAGCCCCTTAAATGTCCATAAGTATATCTTCTTATAGCCATTGCTCCGGCAAAAATTAATGGCGGTGTCGATAAGCTCATTGCCGGCGCCTTTTCCCCGCAGGGCATCCGACATGATAAACCACCGCAGATGCGCGCCTTCAGTGGCGGCGTTAATTCCATCAATGGTTATAGAGCCTTCGAGGCGGCCGTCTGCCCAAACTGTCCAGAAACCGTCGCGTTTCTCATCATACCGCTTAAGAAATTCGGCAAGTTCGACGGCAACCCTGGCTTCAAAGAAGAGGCCAAACCCCCAGTGTTGATGATAGTATGTTCCATGTAATTCGGCAACCCGTCCGAGCGCACCACTGATATAGCCCCTGGCTATTTCAATCTTTGGCATTTGAGCCTCTGGTTCATCGCTATCAATCTTTCCGGAGAGCGGAATTTGTCTGCAGCGGAAAATTGAGGCGACGGATGATCAGTTCCGTTTATATCGTCTTCTTAATTCCGAGCGTTGCGTAGAGAGGGCAGTATCCCGAGGCCACACTGGAAAGAAGCATGCCGGCAATGACGGCAAGGACAAGACCAACAATTCCTCCTAGCCAGCCGGTCGCATTGGCGACGATAAAAAAAATCGCGATAATCAGCCGGACTATCCTGTCAATGGTACCCACGTTTCGATTCATGGACATTCCTCCCTTCAGTGCGGCCGGATATTCCTTGATGGTTGAGAAAGAGTGTTTTGTATTGCCTAAGTATAAGTCAGGCCGCCTTGGCTGTCTATAAATAAAATTGGTGTTAACGCCGGCAGATTTCTGCTATAATTAAATTACTTCACGAAATCAGGCCGTTGTGCACAGCAGAAAAGGCGGAAACCAACAAACTATTAATCTTACATAAAAATTCCCCCGAAGGAGGATTCATGATCGCGCCCTTAATTATCGCCAGATCCGAGGGAAAGGAAATTGCTTTATTGCCGAACATGGCCAACCGGCACGGGCTGATTACCGGCGCCACCGGGACAGGCAAAACAGTTACGCTGCAAAAGATGGCGGAATCTTTCGCTTCCATTGGTGTTCCTGTTTTTATGGCCGATGTTAAAGGAGACCTCTCCGGCATCGGCGCGGCCGGTGTCCGCTCGGAAAAACTTCTCCAACGGCTGGAATCGATCGGGATTAAAGAATTCATCCCGCGCGCCAACACGGTTGTGTTCTGGGATGTCTTCGGCGAATCCGGGCACCCGGTGCGCGCAACGATATCCGACATGGGACCTTTGCTGCTGGCGAGGCTGCTTAATCTTAACGAAACCCAGTCCGGCGTACTGACACTGGTTTTTAAAATTGCCGACGACAACGACCTGCTACTGCTTGATCTGAAAGACCTGCGGGCATTGATTCAATTTGTGGGCGATAACGCCAAAAAATTCACCACCGAATACGGCAACGTTTCCGCCGCGTCCGTGGGTGCTATTCAACGTGGCCTTCTGGCTCTGGAACAGCAGGGTGGCGACAAGTTTTTCGGGGAACCGATGCTGAATATCGCCGATCTGATGCAGACTGACGGAGGGGCCCGCGGCGTTATCAATGTGCTGGCCGCCGACAAGCTTTACAATAATCCCAAGCTCTATTCGACATTTCTGTTGTGGATGATGGCCGAACTTTTTGAGCAGCTGCCGGAAGTGGGCGATGTCGAAAAACCAAAGCTGGTATTTTTCTTCGACGAGGCTCATCTGTTGTTCAATGACGCGCCGTCAGCCCTGCTGGAAAAAATCGAACAGGTGGTGCGTTTGATTCGTTCCAAAGGAGTGGGAATTTACTTTGTCACCCAGAATCCTCTGGATATTCCCGAAACCGTCCTCGGACAACTGGGAAACCGCGTGCAGCACGCCCTGCGTGCTTTCACGCCGCGCGACCAGAAAGCGGTCAAAACGGCGGCGGACACCATGCGGCCCAATCCCGCGTTCAACACGGCCGATGTGATTACTGCATTGGGTGTCGGCGAGGCGCTGGTTTCCTTTCTTGATGAAAAAGGCCGGCCCGCGCCGGTGGAAAGGTCTTTTGTTATCGCGCCTTCTTCGCGTCTCGGCATACTGAGCGCTGACGAGCGGGCAGCGGCCATTAAGCAATCAACTCTATACGGGCATTATGAAAAAGTTCTTGACCGCGAATCGGCTTATGAAAAGCTGCAGGTCTCCGTCGAGAGTACTTTGCCTTCCCCCAAACCGGCAACTGCCGGTTCTCCGCAAACTTCCGGGCAAAACGGCGGCGGATTACTGGGCGGTCTGGGCGAAGGTCTCAACAGTATCCTGTTCGGGCGCACCGGACCCCGTGGCGGCCGCACCGACGGCTTAGTTCATTCAGCGGCAAAAAGCGTGGCACGGAGCATCGGGTCATCAGTGGGTCGGGAAATCGTCCGGGGCGTTCTCGGTTCCCTGCTGGGCGGCGGACGCCGCCGGTAATATCATCAATATCCTGGCGCAATAAAAGGCTATTCGGGAGAATAGTCCTTGACGAAATCCATAAACAATTTATGGATTGGCTTCAAGTCCAATTGTTTTTGCCGGAATAAATAAAAAACTCTTTCCATAGCGGGAAGACCGGTGATCCTGATTTCCCTCAATAACCCCTGTCCTAATTCCCTTTTAATGGCCTGGAGAGAAAGAATGGAAACACCCAGTCCGGCAATAATCGCTTCCTTAACCGCCTCCGAGCTGCCGAACTCACAACAAATATTGAACTGGGCGAGGGCAGTTGTCGTATATTCTTTCAAATAGCATTCCAGGACATCTCGCGTTGCCGATCCTTTTTCCCGGATGACAAAAGGCTCCGGCAGCAATTCTTCAAAAGTAATTGTTTCTCTTGGGCTCCACGGATGATGGCGCGGAGCCGCCAGGACTAGCCGGTCTTTCCATAACGATTCGGCCAGGAGTTTCCTGTTCAGGGGTTCCTTGCCGATCAGGCCTATTTCCACTTCGCCGGCCAATACCATATTCATGATTTCTTCACTGTCCGCAGTTTGAACATGCACCCGGACATTATGGTGTTTTTTTCTGAAAAGACTTAAGGCCTGCGGGAGAATGTATGTCGCCGGAATCGTGCTGGCCCCGATGTAAATTTCTCCGCCGGTGTTTTGATTGAGCTGATAAATCTTTTCTCCGGCGTCATTGCGCAATTGAATTATCCGCTGCGCGTGCTCGTAAATAATCTTTCCCTCCGGCGTGAGGGAAATTCCGGAAGTGCTGCGGTTGACAACCCGTACACCGAGACAAATTTCCATATTCTTGATATTTTTGGTCAGTGCGGGCTGGGTGAGAAGCATTTTTTTGGCGGCACGGCTAAAGCTGCCCTCCTGAACAAGAGCAATAATTGCCTCCATCTGCTGCATGGTTATGTTTCTATAATTTTCTGGAATCATTGATGATTTTTAGCATAAAAATTAATTATTTGTCAATGATTAATATAACTATTTGGAATTTGACTTATTCCAATCGTTTTTGTTAGAGATCTTCTGCTTGTTGCTGAGGTTGCTTGCAGCATTCTCAGACAAACTATTTTCGGAGGTTTTCCGCATGAAAAATATTTTTTCCACCCGCTCGGGGATTATTGTCGTTGGCGCTGTAATCGGCATTGGCGCCGCACTTCTCCAGTATTTGGGAAATCCTCCGAACATGGGTATTTGCGTGGCGTGCTTTGAACGCGATATTGCGGGCGCTCTCGGTTTGCACAGGGCTGATGTTGTTCAGTATCTCCGTCCGGAGATTATGGGCTTTGTTCTGGGCGCTTTCGTTGCAGCGCTGCTGGCCGGGGAGTATAAACCCCGCGGTGGCTCGGCGCCGCTGATCCGTTTTTTTCTCGGCTTATTTGCCATGATTGGTGCACTGATTTTTCTGGGTTGCCCGTGGCGTTCTCTCCTGCGTTTAGCCGGCGGCGACGGCAACGCCATACTGGGAATAGCAGGGCTGATCACAGGTATATATATTGGTATAATATTTTTGAAGAACGGTTACAATCTGGGACGCTCTTACCCGCAGAAAAAGTCCGGCGGCTGGATTTTTCCGGCTTTAATGGCCGGTTTGTTTCTGCTGCTTATTTTTCAAGCATCGTTTGCTCCGGGGGGGCCGATTTTTTTCAGCGTGAAAGGGCCCGGATCGCAGCATGCACCAATTTTCATCAGTCTGGTCGCTGGTCTTGTCATCGGCGGACTGGCGCAGCGCAGCCGTTTTTGCACGATGGGAGCGTTTCGGGATGTGCTGTTGGCGCGCGATTTTCATCTAATCAGCGGCGTGGCCTCTCTCCTGGTTTTTGCTTTTGCGGCTAATCTCATTTTAGGGCAGTTCAATCCCGGCTTTGAAGGTCAACCTGTTGCCCATTCCAACCATGTGTGGAATTTCCTGGGTATGGTTTTATCAGGTCTGGCCTTTGTTCTTGCGGGCGGCTGTCCCGGACGACAACTGTTTCTTTCCGGGGAGGGTGATATGGATGCGGGAGTTTTTGTTCTGGGGATGATTGCTGGTGCCGCTATCGCCCATAACTTTGCCCTCGCCAGTTCGCCCAAAGGAGTGACTGTTTTTGGACCAGTTGGCGTTATAATCGGCCTTGGTTTTTGCATGATATTGGGTTTTGTGATGAGGGAAAAAGAAGGGTAGTCAAGAAGAGAGGTTGGAATATTTTTAATGCTGGGAATTAAGAAAAGTCCGAAATTTGAAGGCGGCGGCCTGATACTTTTTAATAATGTGGAAGAAGCCATCCGCGCGGAAAAGATCCTGAAGAGTGCCGGTTACGAAAAAAAACTGGTGGCGCCGCCGCCCGAATTGCGCAAGGGTTGCGATCTGGCGCTGGAAATAAACATTGTGGAGGAGCCCGGAGTGGAAAGATTGCTGCGGGAAAAAGCCGCCGTTTTTGTTGAAATATTGCCGATTAAAGGAGCCGGCGAACTGCTGGGCATCGTAAAAATTACGGATTTCGGCGAGGCGTTGATGGTCAAGGCCGGCAACATGAAACTTACTTATGACAAAAAATCGGGCATTATCCTGAACATCTCCGGCGGTGGTTGTCCGGACATTCCCTACCTGCACATCAATATGCTGGACAAAAAGCTGAGTGCAGCGGACCGTCCTAAAGACCAGGGCTATACTCTTTGTGCGTTAATGCTCGATCGGGCCTACACAGAAGCGCTCGAGCTCTGGAAGAAAGAGGGGAATTGAAATGCTGCTTATTGGTGGAACAATTCCGCGGGCGGATATTTCCCTGATTACGGGAGAAGCGCAGTTCGACGGAGAAAAACTGATGATCAGCGGCTCAGAAATTTCCTGCACACAGGGGACCGCAGCGCTGGTGAGTGCAGCCTGCGCCGTCTCAACGTATTGGAAAATTTCACCGCCGCAGGTTGTTCTGGCGGGCGATACCGGTTCCGGCAAGGGAAGCCGTTTGCTCTACGATTACCTGATTAATAATCTGGCCCGTTTGTCACCGCGTGTACTGGTGCTGCACTATATCCTTCCCGTTATGGGATTGATGAAGAAAGTTGTCGCCGCCGCGGAAAAGTGCGCTAAAAAACCGGTAATGATCGCTGATGCCTCTTCCATGTATGCCGCCAAAGCGGCCGGTCTGGCGCCGAAATTCGATGTTTTCACGCCGGATTTATGCGAAATGGCTTTTCTGGCCGATCCGGAAGCTATTCATCCCGCTTATGTCAGCAGACACCTTTTTAATGCAGAAATAGCCGATGTTGCGGAATTGATTAAAGCCGCCTATCTGCATAAAAGCGCGCCGCAAACTTTGCTTATCAAGGGTGCCGTTGATCACGTTGTGGAAAATGGTGCAATTATCGATACAATTGCCGAACCGAATATGCCGGCTATGGAAGCCATCGGCGGGACGGGCGATACTATCAGTGGAATGATCAGTGCTTTTATTGCTTCCGGTAAGAGCCATCGTCAGGCAGCACTCCTGGCAGCTCAGGCCAACCGCCTGGCCGGAAAGTATGCGCAGGCAAAACCGGCGACAAAAATACGCGATATTGTTGCCAGTCTCCCGGCGGCTTTTGGCAGTATCAACATTTAAATCAAACGGAGGATAATTAATATGATTGAAATTGATGTTCGCGGATTGGGCTGCCCCATCCCGGTGGTGAAGACAAAGCAGGCCATGGAGAAAAATCCGTCCGCAACAATTACGGTTTTAGGAGATACGAACGTATCGCAGGAAAATATTCTTCGTCTGGCGGAAACGAAAAAATATTCGATAGAAATCAAACAAGCCGCGGGGGAAGAATACCGGCTTGTCTTAAAGCCCGCTCTTCAATAGCATAAATAAAATTTATCTACCATGCCTGCCGGTTTAATGCTAAATTAGCACTAATTTTAATACAGGAGGTATTGCATGAATATCGCGGAATTGTTTTCACTAAAAGGGAAGGTTGCGTTGGTGACCGGCGGCGGCCGCGGCCTGGGCAAGTTTATCTCGACGGGGCTGGCTGAAGCCGGCGCCGATTTAATTTTAACATCCCGTAAAATGAAAAACCTGGAAGATACAGCCCGGGAGTTGGAAACCAATTATAAAATACAGGCTCTGGCCATTGCCTGTGACCTGAGCAAAGAAGAGACAATAGAAGCCATGCTGGCGGAAGCGCAAAAGAAATTCGGGCATATTGACATTCTGGTGAACAATGCCGGTGCTACCTGGGGGGCACCCACACTGGAATTCCCCCTGGCAAAATGGGATCAGCTCTTCAATGTCAATGTTCGCGGCGTCTGGATACTTACCCAAAAGGTTGCCCGCATGATGAAAAATCAGGGCGGCGGCAATATTATCAATCTTTCTTCCATTATGGCTTTTCGCGGTTCAACGGAAGCAGGACATCCGGCGATTCCTTACAATTCCACCAAAGCCGCCATCAATTTATTGACCATGAACCTGGCCGTAAAGCTTGCCCCCTATAACATCCGGGTCAATGCTATTGCCCCCGGGTTTTTCCTGACGGATATGATGTCCTATATCGCAGGGCCCGAGTTTAAGAAGGAATACGAAACTCTGCTGAACTCTATCCCGCTGCACCGCACGGGAGAGATGGATGATATCAAAGGAGTGGCCGTATTTCTCGCTTCCGCCGCCTCGTCTTTTATGACCGGCCATGTTCTAGTTACCGACGGCGGTTTCCTGGCCCAATAGAATTGTCTAAGATAAGGAAAAGTGATTTGCCTACAGCAACATCAGCAACTGTTGTTAATGTCAGAGATGCGGCAACCGTAATTCTGGTGCGGACAATAAATGACGATTCGTGGGAATTGTTTTTAGCCCGCCGCCATCGCCGGCAGTCATTTATGGCCGGCGCTTTTGTTTTTCCCGGCGGGCAACTGGAGGAAAGTGATTGTCAGCCGGAATGTTCTTCGCTTATTTCACAGGCAGACAGTCTCCATCCCCAAGATTTGTTGCAGGATAAAAGCCTTTCTCCCGACAGAGCCCGGGGTTTTTTTATCGCGGCCATCCGGGAAACTTTTGAAGAAGCGGGGATTATCCTGGCCGGCGATAACAGCGGAAATTTTATTACTTTTCAGCAAAAGGAGACTCTGGTCCGCTTTGCCGCGCACCGTAGGGCACTGAGCACCGGCGAAATTTCTTTTGCCGAGATTCTCCGCCAAGAAAAAATTTTATTATTTCCGCACGCCTTGATTCCGTTCAGTCACTGGATTACTCCGGAAGGCGAGAAAAAAAGATTCGATACCCGCTTTTTTCTGGCGGCGCTACCCCGGGGTCAGGAGACTGTTTCCGATAACACGGAACTCACGGAATTCTTATGGGCCACACCCCAAAATGCGCTCCGGATGCACTTCTCCCGGGAAATTATTTTAATGCCGCCGACACTCAAGACGGTCCTGGAATTGGCGCAATTCGCCACCGTCGAGCGTCTTTTCGCCGCGGCAAAAAAACGCCTTCTTTATCCCATCCTGCCGCAGATCTTTGAGCAGGGAGTTAAACTGCCGCATGATCCGGAGTATGGCCTCGACGGGTATAGACGGCCGGCAAATCCGGAGGAACCCTGCCGCATAATTGCGGAAGATGGAGTATGGCAGGCGGCTTTCTATAAAGATAAAAAAAGCTGCGAAAAGCAGGGATGAAAAAGCTGACAGTGGGTTGGGCATCAATGTGCAACTATCTACAGTGGTTTATCCGAGAGTAGAGCTGGTCTGGCAAAATCGGACAGTGACATGAGTGAAAAAAGCTGCTCTATAATGCAAGAAGAAGAAAAAGAAGGAAGCGTTATATGAGGCAGTTTATTTCGGGGCGAACTTAATTTCCAGTCGGCATCCTATAGCTTCAGCGTACCGCCGCAAAGTGGCAATGGACGGAGAATGATGTTTGCTGCCACCACCGGCTTCAATTCTAGCCACAGCAGGAGCTTTTGTTCCCATACGGTGGGCAATTTCGGCCTGAGTAAGACCGGCGCGTTTGCGTGCCTTGATTATTTCATCAAAGAGGGTAAACTCATCTTTCAGCGCGTCATATTCGTCTTTGAATTTCTGATCTTTCATCCAAGTGGCGACCATTTCGTCATGTGTTTTCATATTACAACTCCGCTAATCTTTTTCTTGCCGTTTCCAATTCATGAAGCGGCGTTTTTTCCGTTTTTTTTATAAATGCATGTAGAACGATTATTTTTCTTCCCTTAACCGTGCAGAAAAGAGCGCGGCCAATACCTTCTTTCCCGCCCGATTGCCCTTATCTCAAATAAGCCATTACCAAGCGATCTAGTCATGGGCATTCCGAGATTTGGACCATAGATTTTCATCCTTTCGGTTATCCTTGCATAAAAAGCGCGAATGCCCACCGGCCAAGCATCAACAGTTAGTTGCACTTTTTCGCTGTAATACTCAATCTTCCACTGCATAGCAATAATGTTAACAAATATGTTAAGTTACGTCAAGGTAAAGTTACGGTTCAAAGTCAATTGGAATAAAAAAGCCCTGAACTTTCTTAAACAGAAAGTTCAGGGCAGAATTTTAACAGAACAAGAATTGCCATCATTCAGTGGTGGTTGCAACCCCTTGTTCCAGCTTGGCTAGAACTTGACTTGCGGCGTTGCTCTTGCTTCTTTCGGAGCTTCGAAGAAGGCCTCATCCTTAAACCCGTACATGCCGGCCAGAATGTTGGCCGGGAACGATCGAATTGCTTCGTTATAGATTTTTACGGCTTCGTTGTATCTCATTCTTTCCACGGCAATGCGATTCTCCGTGCCCGCCAGTTCATCCTGCAATTTCATGAAATTCTGGTTTGATTTCAAATCCGGATAGCGCTCCACGACAACCATTAACCTGCTTAAAGCGCCGCTCAATTCATTATTGGCCGCAATTTTATCGGGAACAGTTCCCGCACCGCCGACTCTGGAACGGGCGTTCGTCACTTCCACCAGTACATCTCTCTCCTGTTTGGCATAACCCTTGACGGTTTCCACCAGGTTGGGAATCAGGTCATAACGGCGTTGCAGCTGATTTTCCACCTGTGACCAGGCCGCTTTAATTCCTATATCCATCTTGACAAATTTATTGTAGTTGCCGGCAAAGAAAGAATATAAAGCTATGACCAGAACAGCAATTACCGCCAGCACGATGAGTAAAGTTTTCTTTTTGGAATCCATTTCTACCTCCTGAATAATCTAAATTTATTCTCTTATAATTGATCAACTATGTTACAAATGTTATTGACTTCCTGCAGATATTTTTTAAAAATATCCACAACTTCTTTGTTGGTGAGCTTATCCTTGCCCTCTTTGATGTCGGCGCATAGAATAAATACTGCCGAGTCAATTGTAAAGAGCTTTCCCACTTCTTTTATCGTATCGCGCCTGCCCTGCGGCGCTGTGCCCTGCTTGAAGTACAGCAAAGCATTAAATACCGCAATAAAAGCTGTCAAGGAATTACCGATAAGCTTTCTCAATGGCCGCGCTTTGCCTTCTGCTTCCAGATACCCCTGCCGCAGGAGAATCAACTTGCCCCGCAGTTCTCTCTCTATTTGCAGCCGCAAATCGGCTGGATTAAAGCTTAGCCCTTCGAGGATGTTTTCACCGTAAATTAAGATGTGGCTGTTTTTCATGCCCAGAAATTCAATGGGATAGGAATCCAGGGCGGATTTTATGAAATCCCTGGTCATAATCAGCGGTATGGCGACACGGCGTTTTTTCCACGATTTAACGGTATCCAGAACTTCAGTTAGTTTATCCATTCCGGCGGGCGTCAGCACAACGAGTAAATTTATGTCCGATTTGCCCCGGATATAAGAGCCGCCGGCCGCG
Organism: Deltaproteobacteria bacterium HGW-Deltaproteobacteria-12; assembly: GCA_002840565.1. Lineage (GTDB taxonomy): Bacteria > Desulfobacterota > Syntrophia > Syntrophales > Smithellaceae > MVRV01. Next base: position 142,030 of record PHBK01000002.1, read on the forward strand.
CTGCCGTAAATAGCCAGCGAAACGAGTTCGTTGCCGAATACTTTCAAATAATCCTGCGTCAAAGGAACAAAAATGTCTTGTGGCTGATCTGGTATTTTTGTCATGATTTCAACCCATATTCATTAAAATTGACGACCTTGTTCCAAGGCCGTCCAGTAATTGCTATTTTTTATTACTGTTAGTGAGCTCATCAATAATTACCGCCGGCTCCACCGCCGCCGCTGCCGCCGCCGCCGAAACCGCCAAATCCGCCGCTGAATCCTCCTCCTCCGCCGCCCCCACGGCCGCCGCTCATCAGCAGCAGCAACAGCCAGGGCAGCATCGATCTGCCGGATTTTGTGCCCAGGAGAAAGGCCGCCGCTATAAAAAAGAGAATCAGCCCGAAAAGATTAAAACCTTTTTTCTCGGTCCGGGCTCTTGACCTCTGAGGCGCAGGAGATCCGCTCAGTTCAACTTTGGCGTCTTTGGCAATGTAAGAACTCAACACATACATCGTATCATAGAAAGCCTGGCCATAGTTGCCGGCCTGGAGCTGGGGCTTTAAATACTTGTCGCGAATCTCACCGACCAATCCATCCGGCAGGATACCTTCTACTCCGTAACCGGTTTCGATACGGATTTTTCTTTCCTTGAGGGTTAAAAATATTAAAACACCCTTATCTTCGCCTTTTTTGCCGATACCCCAGGCTTTATAAAGGCCATTGACGTAAAGGCTGGTTTCTTCGCCATCTCCGATCGTCGGGACAGTTACCACAACGACAGCCGTGCCGGTTTTTTGGAGGACTTCCCGGGCGAGCGCTTCCATCCTGGCGCTGCTTTCCTGATCAATGACATTGGCAAAATCGTTAACGGCGCCGCGCGGTTGCGGGTACTTTTCCGCAGCTAACAAAGTGCTCCCGGCAAGCAGCACAAAGAGTGCTGCTGCCAACGCTATGATTAATTTGCCGCTTCTGAGCGACCGGGTTGTTTTATTGATCACAAAATACCAAAATGGTTTTTAATGTTAACAGTCTTCATTTTTAGAAATTATATTGTGCCGATACGGCTTTTGTCCTTCAGAAACGCACTGTCAATGCTGTATACTGTGCAAACATTACCTTTCTTGTCAAGCGTGAAATAGGGAGCGTAAAATCATCAGCGATTAACAGTCTGGGAATAAAAGATAACCGGGGTGTGAAAATTTAGCCCTTTACCGCGGTGGGTGATTGCCTGCGCTTTTGCCAATCCAACCAAAGAAAATAAAGAATCATAAAGATGCTATAAAAGGCGGAAGGCAGCGCCGCATCTTTCTCGAACAGTACCAAGGCCAGACCTCCGGCGATGCCCTGATTTTTCAAAGTGCCCAGAAGAACCAGGCTGATAATATCTTTTCTGTTTATCCGGAAAAACCCCCCGATTTTTGCAATAGCAAATCCCAGAACAAATGTTGCCAGAAGAACAACCATAATTACCGGAAGGGCCATCAATGGTTTTGCAAAAATCAAATCGCGATTCACGCCGATTATCGAATAAAGGACAATAAAGAATCCCCAGTCGGTCAGTATTCCGCGGACTGGAGCAATCCGTTCTTGCATTTGAAAGTAAAGAATCAGTCGTGACAGGACGAGCGGCAGAATAATCAGCAACAGCATGATCCGGAAAAGCTCATAGGGATCGGCAAAACCGGTTCCGATAAATATCCGCAGCATCAAAGGCATGATCAATAAAGCCGCCAAGTATGAAGATACCGTGCCTGATAAAGTATGAGAGACATTTCCTTCCAGAAGGGCTGTAAAAGGAATGACGGCTACTGCCGGAGGCATTGCCGCGATCAGGACAAAACCGATCCAGATGTTGCGATCGGAAATAAGCAGGGCTGCTGCCGCCAAAATAACGCCACCCAGTACAACGTACGTCATGATGATGCCGGACAGCGACGGCAGTAAAATCGAACGCAGCTTCAGAAAATAGTCGTTGGGTACGGCGATCGTCGCCAGCGACATTACTAACGCCAGGGCGGGGATCATGAGTTTTGATGTCCAGGCCGCAGGCCCGGGCAAAACAAGTCCCAGAGTTATAGCCAGGATAAAAATGAAATTGCGGTTGGCGAGCAATTTAAACATGGTCATTCTCCGTCGTGATCAATGTCTTCCCTAGCCAATAAAACCGGAAAACACAACCTTTTAAAATTGCCGGACAGGCGTATGTAAAATCATCTTGCTTTAACGCGCATTGGATAATAGAAACAAGGCTTAAGGATGAAAATTTCCGGAAATAAGGACTACCTGCAGAATCAGGAAATATCAGTTTATGAACCCAAAAATAATTCTGCTCCATCCGCCGGTCAGCAAACCTTCCGAGCCGCCGGCCGGAATCGCCAAACTGGCCGGCTGTTTGCAGTTAAACAATATCGATCATGAAGTCATAGACATGAATCTGGAAGGCCTGCTTCATTTGCTGACAAATCCCGCGTCCGAAAACTATGGCAGCGACCGCTGGACTTTACGCGCCGGGAAGCATCGGGAGAAAAATCTTGCGGCCCTGCGGGACGGTAAAATTTACGACAATGAAAGCCGCTATCAGCGGGTCGTCGCCGATATCAATCGTCTCGTCAGCCAGGCCGGGAAAGCCTACGGGGTTGATCTGTCCCTGGCCGATTACCATGATGCGCAGCTGACTGCCGTAAAAAGCGGCGACTTGTTGCGGGCTGCCGAAAATCCTCAGGGGAATCCCTTTTATCCTTATTTCTCCTCACGGCTGGAAAATGTTCTGCAGGAAGAGCCGGAATTTCTGGGATTTTCCTTAAACTATTTAAGCCAGGCGCTTTGCACTTTTGCCATGATCGGCTTTGTTCGCCGGAGAAATCCCCGGCAGAAGATTATTCTGGGCGGATCGCTGACAACTTCCTGGCTCAAGATCGCCGGCAACAAAGATATTTTTCGCGGGCTGGTTGATGAACTGGTCGCCGGAGCCGGGGAAAGAAGATTGCTGGAGTTGCTGCACTGCCCGGACGGTCAATTGGATGAGCCCCCCGCCTACGATGATTTTCCCATAGGTGACTATCTCGCCCCCGCTGCGATTTTGCCTTACGGCACGGCGCAAGGTTGCTACTGGCATCAATGCTCTTTCTGCCCCGAGAAGGCTGAAGACAATCCCTATTTGCCGCAGCCGGCAAATGCCCTGCTGGCGCAATTGCAGGAACTCAGCAGCCGGATGCATCCCGGTCTGATTCATCTGCTGGACAATGCTCTGAGCCCTGCATTGCTCCATGTGCTGTCTCAAAGTGACCTTGGTGTTCCCTGGTACGGATTTACCCGCTTTACCAGCCATCTGGCGAATGAAGAGTTTTGCCGGGCATTGCGGCGCAGCGGCTGCGTTATGCTTAAATTGGGCGTGGAATCGGGCGACCAGAGCGTGCTCGATTCGCTTCACAAGGGAATCGATTTAAAAATAGTTTCACGGGCCTTAAAAGCAATTCGGCAGGCCGGTATTGCCACCTATATTTACTTACTTTTTGGCACACCGCCGGAAAACGAAGAAAGTGCAAGAAAAACATTGGCCTTCACTGTTGAGCACGCGGAATTCATTGATTTTTTGAATCTGGCTATTTTCAACCTGCCGGCCTTAAGCCCGGAGGTGCAAACCCTGGCTACGACCGGTTTTTATGAAGGGGATTTATCGCTTTATCAAGACTTTGTGCATCCCCTTGGCTGGCAGCGTAATGAGGTGCGTAAATTCTTAGAGAAGACCTTCAAGAGACATCCGGCGATCAATGAAATAAGACAGCATAATCCGAAGTATTTCACTTCCAACCATGCTCCTTTTTTCCATAAAGCAAGCGTTCCGTGTGCAGCGCACGAAATTAATTTCAGATAATCCAATATTCAATTTCCCGCTGCGATTTTTTTCTCCAGCGCTCTCAGCAACTTACCAACTATTTTTCCTAAATATCCATCATCGTATTGACAACACCTAGATGTTGTGGTTAATAAAAAAAATAACACTACATGTAGTCATAATAATTAAAACCTTCTTACTTGATTCCCAGGAGCAAAACTTCAATGGAAAAGACCTCTTACACTCCCATTATTCCGGAACTGACAAAAAATGCCCTCACTGTTCTGGAAAGACGCTATCTCAAACGAAACAAAGAAGGGAAAGTTTTAGAGACCCCCGGCCAGCTGTTCCGGCGTGTTGCCGACTCGATAGCCGCCGCCGATCTGCTGTTCAACGAAAAGGCGCCGACCGCTTTGGTCGCGGATGAATTTTACCGTATGATGACCCAATTGGAATTCCTGCCGAACTCGCCGACGCTCATGAATGCCGGACGCGAATTGGGGCAGCTATCCGCCTGCTTTGTGCTGCCGGTGGGGGATTCCATGGAAGAAATTTTCGACGCCGTAAAATATACCGCGCTGATTCATAAGTCGGGCGGCGGAACCGGTTTTTCTTTTTCCCGTCTGCGTCCTGCCAATGATGTCGTTTTAACGACCACCGGCATTTCCAGCGGGCCGATTTCTTTTATGCGTGTTTTTGATGTGGCCACGGAAACGATCAAACAGGGCGGTACGCGCCGAGGCGCCAATATGGGGATTCTGCGGGTTGATCATCCCGATATCATGGATTTCATCATGTGCAAGGCTGATAAAAGGCATCTGAACAATTTTAACATATCCGTGGGACTGACCGAAGCGTTTATGATAGCCGTCGAAAAAGACGAAAATTATGATCTCATCAACCCCCGCGACGGACAGGTTTCCGGCACCCTCAACGCGCGCAAAGTTTTCAACCGGATTATCACCCAGGCCTGGGAAAATGGCGAGCCGGGCATTGTGTTTCTGGACAGACTCAATCGTGACAATCCTACACCTCACGTAGGATCCATCGAATCCACCAATCCTTGCGGTGAGCAGCCGCTTCTCCCCTATGAGTCCTGCAATCTCGGTTCCATCAATCTCAGTAGAATGGTTCAGGACGGCAAGGTCAACTGGGAAAGGCTCAAGGAAGTTGTTTGTCTGGCCGTTCATTTTCTGGATAATGTGGTGGAGGTGAACAAATATCCCCTGCCGCAGATTGCGCAGATGACCCTGGCTAACCGTAAAATCGGACTGGGTGTCATGGGATGGGCGGATATGCTGCTTAAGGTGGGCATTCCCTACAATACCGAAGAAGCCATTGAACTGGCCCATAAAGTCATGCAGTATATCAGCGAGCAGGGGCACCGGGCATCGCAGGAACTGGCGGAGATAAGGGGGCCCTTCCCGAATTTTAAAGGTTCTCTCTATGACAAAAAAAGTCAACCTTCGCTGCGCAATGCTACCGTGACCACTATTGCGCCCACCGGAACCATCTCTATTATAGCCAATACATCTTCCGGCGTGGAGCCGCTCTTTGCTGTCTCTTATGTGCGGCAGGTCATGGACAACGATATACTTTTGGAAGTGCATCCGTATTTTGAAGCCGTAGCCAAAGAAAGAGGTTTTTATTCTTCGGAATTAATGCAGCGTATTGCACAACAGGGAACCCTGAACGCCATAGAAGAAATTCCCGCTGACATCCGCAGTCTTTTTGTTACCGCGCATGATATTTCGCCGGAAGTTCATATTCGGATGCAGGCCGCCTTTCAGAAATATACCGATAATGCGGTCAGCAAAACAGTCAACTTCTGCAACGGGGCGACTGTTCAGGATGTCGCCCGCGTCTATGAACTGGCTTATAAACTCGACTGCAAGGGCGTTACAATTTACCGTGACGGCTCCCGCGATCAGCAGGTGCTGTCCGTAGGGAAAAAAGAAGAAAAGAGCAATGCCGTCGTAAGTGACGATAAAAACAAAACAGCCACCAAGCGCGAGCGGCCCAAAATGCTCAAAGGATGGACGTATCAGATGCAGACCGGGTGCGGACCTCTTTATGTGACGGTCAACGAAGATACCACCGGACTCTTTGAATTGTTCACGACAATGGGCAAAGCCGGCGGTTGTGCAGCTTCACAGAGCGAAGCTATCGGGCGGATGGTATCGCTGGCCTGGCGCAGCGGTCTCCAGGCGCGGCAAATAATTAAACAGCTTCAGGGTATTTCCTGCCATTCGCCGTCCGGTTTTGGCGAAAACAAAGTACTGTCCTGCGCTGATGCAGTGGCCAAGGCGATTCAGTCGCACCTGTCTGCCAATGGCGGCGGTGCCGCCAAAGAGAAGCGGGCCTTTTTCCGGGGCGCCTGCCCTGAATGCGGCGGGATCGTTGAGCATGAAGGAGGCTGCGCCGTTTGCCACGGCTGCGGCTACAGCGAATGCGCGTAATTCCATTTCCCCATCGTGCGCTATCTTTGTTTGGAAATGGAATAAGAGAACCCCGGCACATTCTCTAATGTTGTAATAATAGCCAATTCTTTTTCAGCTTAAATTGCATACATAATAAGTTTTTATCTTTTTTATTACACATTAACATTAAGCATGTTATAGTGCATATCAGTCGCATAAAGGGCGATTATCGCTATTGAGCGGGTATCGTTTAACAACAACTTCCCTGGGCCGGAAAATCCAACCGAAAAACAAAAACGACATAAGAATGCCGGCTGAAAAATCTCTTGTCAGATATGTGTAAATTCAGCCTTTTTCTATATGTGCCTTCGCGGTTTTAAGGGCGAGGTTTTTGTCTTTGGTGAAAAGCCACCATTGCGGTTTGGTGGTGTGCGGGCCACTCTCTTTGTCGCAGCCTCGGGAATAATACCAGTGGCCAAATCTCTCGACGGTAGAAAACGGATGGTTGCCGGTGCAGAGGATGCTGCACGTTCGAATCTCCTGAAAAAGGATCGTCTCGGCGGGCGCCTCGTCATTTACCAGATCAGCGGGCAAAACTATATGGGATACATCTATGCCCTGTTCTTCTCTTTTATCCAACCACTCTGAAATATTCATGATTTGTTCCATGTTTTCCCCGGCCGTCCTCAGATTTTATCCTGTTCGGAAATAAAACACTTATTCAATTCTCCGGAGTTCAGCAATTTCCACATTCTTTCTTTGACTATTTTCTTGCACAGATCATGCTCAATAATCAGCATTCCTTCGCGGGCCAGTTCATTTAGTATTTCTCGAATGTTTTCCGGATTTTTCTTCGTAATTAAAGCAATGCGCGGCAGATGTTCTTCAATTTTAGCTTCGGGATTATCCATAAAATGAATAACTATCGCCATGCGTATCCACAGGTTGGTCAGCTCTTCGAGGGCCGTATTGGAGTTTTTTAAGCGGCGGGAAAATTCGCGGAGCATATGCATGGCTATCCCCTGGCTTTCCCGCAGCATCTCGCTGAAAGTATTGCCGTCAATAACAGCGAGGTGACTATCCTCACCGGCCCGCGCAGTTGCTGACCGGGATATATCAATAAGTGCGGCCATCTCGCCAAAATATTGGCCCGGCGCCATTTCGGCTAATACTTTTTTTACCTGACAGTCAACTTTTTCCAGAACAATACGGCCGGATAATACATAAAACATCTCGTGCCCGCTATCGCCTTCATTGAAAATGATACTGTCTTTTTCATAAGTGCGGCCAAACTTTTTAAAAAGGCGTTCATCAACTTTCATCATGGTTTTGTCGGGATGGAGTAGCGCTCCTTCCAGCAAAAGAATATCACGGCGCTGGTATGACGACATGATTTCCGCACAAAACAAGAAAATTAATGCAATATAGAATGCTCCGATAACCAGAATAACGGCCGCTTCCAAAGATCCGAAAATCACATCATAGCGGGTATAGTTGGCAATATACCAGGTGAAGAACTGTTTGGCTATCTCGGTGAGCAGGGCAAAGATGGCGCTGCCGGCAATGGCGACAGACAGACGAATTTTGGCTGTCGGAATTACCCGGTAAACGATAACGAAGAAAAGAGTGGTGATTAAATAAGGCACGGCATAGCGCAGCAGGAAGGCGGATACCGCCGAAAGTGAAAATCCCAGGTAATTCTCAAGCAGTGCCGGCTGCGAAACGAGCAAAGCAGTTAGATAACTGATGGCCACAGAGGCGATGCCCACGACCCAGGCCATGGGAATCATTCCTATCGCGAGCAGCTTTTCCAGAAAAAAATTTCGTTTTTTCCGGGAATGGAAAATAATGTTGAGCGCCGTGGCCAGGGAGTTAAAAATCATGGCGGAAAGCCAGATTAAAACCAGCAAACCGGCCCACCCCAGCAAATTTCTTTTCTTCTCAATTTGACCGAGCTGAGACAAAATTTTTTCCGAAAAAAAACCGCGGCTGATGGCGTCGGTAATTTCAGCCTGAATATGCGGATAAGAGCTGAAAAGGTATCCGGCGGCAACGATGGTGAGAATAAACAGGGGGATGACGGAGAGAATTGTATAAAGGGCGATGGCCGCGGCCTGATTGGTATTGCCGTTGAGGCGGTAATTTTTAACCGCATCAGTTAAAATATCCCAACCGCCGGCTGCTTTCAGCCGCAGATTTTCCCATTTCCGCCGGGAACGAGCCGGTTTAATTTTTTTCGTAGCGATCATAGTTTATTCCAACGATGTGAAATGATACTACATGAACAGCCGAATAAAGGCAATCCGGTAAAAAGTTGTTGCAAAGGATTATTTGCTGGGCTAATTATCATCTATGAAAATGGTGCGTACTCTCATATTTTTGTTTGTCGCAGCGCTTCTGGCTGCTGCCTGTAATAATGCACCGACTACGGAAACCGGTAAAAAAAATGCGGCCAAAGAAAAGGCTTATGGAGATATAATTGTCCAGGGCGGTATCGGTGACGCCAGCAACTTGATTCCGCTTCTGGCCTCCGATAAACCCTCCCATGATATTGCCGGTTTGGTCTATAATAGTCTCGTTAAGTATGATAAAAATATAAATATTGTCGGTGATCTGGCCGAGTCCTGGGACATTTCCCCCAATGGTTTAATGATCACTTTCCGCTTGCGCAGAGGGGTTAAGTGGCATGACGGGCAGCCTTTTACCGCCGCCGATGTCCTTTATACCTATCAGGTAACGGTAGATCCCAAAACTCCCACGGCCTATGCCGGTGATTTTCTGAAGGTAAAAAAAGCCGAAGTCCTGGATGACTTCACTTTCCGGGTGACTTATGACAAACCTTTTGCGCCTGCCCTTGTAAGCTGGGGGTCATCGGTTCTGCCCAAACATCTGCTGTCGGGCACGGATATCACCCGTAGTCCTCTCACCCGCCATCCCATCGGAACGGGTCCCTACAAATTCAAAGAATGGGTCGCCGGACAAAAGATTGTTCTTGTGGCCAACCCCGATTACTTTGAAGGACGTCCTTATATTGACGGTTACATCACCCGCATTATTCCGGACATGGCGACGATGTTTCTGGAACTGCGCGGGCAGGGCATAGACATCTCCGGCCTTTCACCACTGCAATATACACGGCAGACAGAAAGCAAATTATTCCAAAATAATTTTAACAAATACCGATATCTATCCTTTGCCTACACTTATCTGGGATATAATTTAAAAAATCCGCTTTTTACCGACAAAAAAGTCAGGCAGGCCATCTCTTATGCGATCAACAAAGAAGCGATCATCAGCGGTGTGCTTCTTGGCCTGGGAAAGCCGGCAACCGGACCTTTCAAGCCGGGCACATGGCCCTATAACGGTAATGTTAAAGTATACAATTTCAATCAGCAGAAGGCCAGAGATCTTCTCCGGGAGGCCGGCTGGAAGGATATCAATGGCGACGGGGTTCTGGAAAAAGACGGTAAGCCGTTTGTTTTTGAACTTGTTACCAATCAGGGCAATGAAACAAGGCAGAAATGTGCAGAAATTATCCAAAGACAACTCGCGGAAGTGGGCATTACTGTAAAAATCCGGATCCTGGAATGGGCGTCATTCGTTAATGATTTTATCGGCAAAAGACGCTTCGATGCGGTTATCATGGGGTGGACGATCCCGTCCGATCCTGATGCTTATGATGTCTGGCATTCCAGTAAAACGGCAAGGGAAGAATTAAACTTCATTTCTTATAAAAACACTGAAGCCGATGAGATGCTGGAGCGGGGCCGCAGCACTTTTGACCAGCGGGAAAGAAAAAAATATTACGACCGTTTTCAGGAAATCCTCGCCGAGGATCAACCTTATACCTTCCTTTATGTGCCGGACGCATTAATCATCATTAACAGCCGTTTTCGCGGGATCGAACCCGCTCCCATCGGCCTCCATCACAACTTTATCCAATGGTACGTTCCCAAAGATGAACAGAAATTCGTCATGACGCCGTAGCAGGCTGGATGATGGAGTTGTGTCTTTTTCGGCGGCAGTTTGACAAAGCACCGGTTTATTAATCACCGGCAAAAGCACATCCTGCTCACGGGAAGTAAATTCAAGCGTCAGCTTTGCAATCCCAAACAGAGATCGACTGAAATTTCCCAACATGGATGCAGCGCGTCGCCTTAACTGCTATCAAGGCAGTAGTGTCTGCCTGGACAAATTGTTCCAGGTCCGGATGCTTTTTCAGAAATATTGCCGCAAGTTCGTTCCTGGTCCTGCCCCGGGGAACATACCGGGCGCTGCCCATAATTGTTATCGCTTCTGCCGCCAGGAGATTTTTCCGCAGGTGCGAACGGCTGTCGATGAGGATGGACACTTTTTTTGTGTTAACGATATTCTTAAACTTTCGCGTCGCCTGCGGTGTGGCAAAGATGACCTTCTTCAGGTCGGGCGTCATGGCAAACGATATGAGAGATGTATATGGCTGGCCTTTGTCGTTTGTTGCCAGAACTCCAAAGTGCTGACTTTTATTGAAAGCCTGGAGTCTCCTCGGCACCGACATGGAACCCTTGCTGGTTTGATTCGGGATAAGCGCTCGATTAATCATTTTCACCTCCGGATTTTATAATTTCAATGTCCGGGGCGCATTGCTGCGTTCAATCTGGCAGAGCGTATTTCCCCGGCGCCGACGTCGATATTATCTTTATTCTAACACAGCATTCAACGCCTTGCTATAAGAAGTCAACATTTTTTCACCTTAGCCTTTATAAAATTCAGATTGATATCGTGGAAAGAGAGGATTATATTGCAGGACCCTGGGGGAAAAAATTCAAAGGACAAATAATGCAGCAGATACGCATCGGCATCAGCGCCTGTCTTCTTGGCCAGAACGTCCGCTACAACGGCGGGCATGCACTTGACCGCTTCCTGCGGGATACCCTGGGCAAGTATGTCCAGTATCTGCCCGTTTGCCCGGAGGTGGAGTGCGGTTTGGGAGTTCCGCGGGAAACAATGCGCTTGATCGGTGATCCCAAGCAGCCGCGTCTGGTGACGGGAAAATCAGGTGTCGATCATACGGACCGGATGGAGGCATGGGCCGGGAAGCGTGTGGCAGAGCTCCAGAACGAGAATCTCAGCGGGTTTATTTTCAAAAGCGACTCTCCTTCGAGTGGCATGGAGCGTGTAAAGGTTTATGATCACAACGGTGTTCCCCAAAAATCCGGCGTGGGAATTTTCGCCCGCATCTTCATGGAAAACTTCCCGTTGATCCCTGTTGAAGAGGAAGGCCGTCTGCATGATCCGATCCTGCGGGAAAACTTCATCGACCGCATTTTCATTTACCGGCACTACCGTGAAGTAAGGGAGCAGAAGAAACCCATTGCCGGTCTCGTTCAATTTCACACCAGAAACAAGCTCATGCTTATGGCGCACAGCACGAAGCTTCTTGGGCAGATGGGATACCTTGCGGCCCACCCGGAAGAACTGTCAATACAGGAACTTCTCCGGAAGTACGAGAATCTGCTGATGGCAGCGATGGCGTTGAAACCCTCCGCAGCAAAGCACACCAATGTCCTGCAACACGCTATGGGCTATTTCAAGAAAAACCTCTCCGCTGACGAAAAGCAGGAGCTTCTTGATGTTATTGATAAATACCGCCGGGGGCTTATTCCGCTGATTGTTCCGGTGACTTTCCTGAATCATTATGTAAGGAAATATCATCAGCCCTATCTGCAAGAGCAGAGTTATTTCAATCCTCATCCGCTGGAGCTCCAACTGCGCAATCATGTTTGAGCAACAAAAGGCTGTTTTTGTCCTGAAAGGCTCCTCGACTTATTTCGAATCATATCAGACTTGCCGGCGCGCGTAGAGGTCGATGCCTTCCTGGATCATGCTCCGGACATTCAGGATTAATCCGTCCAGATTGTCTGCAGAATTTCTTTCCACGGACACAGCTTTGTGAATTACCAGCGTGACGCGGCCGGGAAAAAGATCTAACGTTCCGGGCGGCAATATATGTCTGGTGTCGACGATGGAAACCGGCAGCAGGGGCATACCCAGCTCACGGGAAATTGTGAAAGCCCCTTTCTTAAAATCGCGCAGGTTTCCGTCCCGACTTCTCCTTCCCTCGGGGAGCATGATGAGGGAAACTCCGTTTGCCAGAATTTTTCCCGCTTCTTTCAGCTTCTCGCGGGCCCCCTTCCTGTCGTTCCGGTCGATGTATATATTTCCGCCCAGCTTTCCTGCCAGACCGAATAACGGGACATCACGCAGTTCTTTTTTCATGACCCAACGGGTGTCGATTCCCAGAAAGCCCCAAATGACAAAGATATCGAAGGCACTTTGGTGATTGGCAACGATCACATAGGATTGCTTTTCAACAATATTTTCCCGCCCGATGACTTTCACCTTTACAGGGGTTAGGAAACAGTTAAAACGCGCCCATCCTCTGCCGGCTATTCTGTTGGCTGCATCAGGCCCGGAAAAGATCAGGATGAAGATACCCAGGATAATGAAAAAAACGGTCGAGAGTACAAACAATGGCAAATAGATCAACCACTTGTAGGGCTGGTAAAAAACATGGAGGAGTTTCTTTTTCATGAGCATCTGCCGGTCTATGGTAAATAGAGTCTCATTGCATAAGCCATTTACCGATGAAAAAGGTTGCAGCAGCGACAAATGATGTCAGCGCCATGCCCCAGAGAATATCGACTACAACCACCTTGACGGGCCAGTCTTTCATTGTTGCCAGGTTGGTCAGGTCATAGGTCGCGTAGCAAAAAAAACCGAAGAGTGCTCCCATGATAACTGCCTGCTGCAGGGATTTTTTTTCCAGTGCGGGCAGGGTGGCAAAGATCAGGATACCCGCGATATAGAGAAGATAAAAAATCAGCGCGGCAACCCAGTTGACGTCCGGCCGGAGAAGATGCCCCAGGTTCTGGCGATAGAAATTTTTGGCGATGACCCCGATCCAGAGCATATCAATCGCGAAGAATACGGGCAGAGCAAGAAGATAAAGATAGACAATCCTCATAATCAATCCTCCTTTTTTCATGCACCAGCTTAAATTTCCGCTGCGGTTTTGTCAATATAACACAATTACCAGCTCTTTTTATATGAAATAATCAGGCTGGTTATTCGGACTACCTCTTTGTTCTAAATAATGTCAGTCCACATTACGGATGTTAATAGCAGCTGCCGGAAAAGGCCTGTCAATCGATAGTTTATTTTTTTTCTCTCCGGTTCATATATCTGATCAGCGCCTCCAGATATCTGGACTTCAGCTGGCGGCTCGCCATCGCCTGCTGAACAGGGGGCAGCTTAAGGATGACGCCGAGAATGGCCGCCATGGCCCGGTGACGGTAAAGAGCCTGATTGTCAAAAATCAGGTTTTGCAGCTTTCCCCGTTCAATGGCCATCACAACGGCCAAATGAACAGAATTCAGCGGTGTTATAACCCTTGGCGAACGTGATTTCAATGTAATCCGTTTTTTCGGACAGGCACTGGCGCAAAGACCGCAGCCAAGGCATAATTCTTCCCGCAACCGGGCTTTCTTTGCCTGCGGGTTGTGGGGATTGTTTGCGGAAATGAGGCTCATGGCTTCCACGGGGCAGACGCTGACGCACCGGCCGCAGCCCGTGCAGCCTTCATCCTGATTTACCGGCAGGAAATTTGTTGTCTGCACAGGATGCAGAAGACCGAAACGCCGGGCGGCGATCATGGCCTCACAGCAGCAACCGCAGCAATTGCAGATGAAATTGACATTTTCCCGGATATTGGAACCGAACTGAACAAGTTTATGCTCATAGGCGACAGCGAGCAGATCCAGACATTCCCCCGCAGTAACTTCGCGGGCATGGCCATGCTTGATCAGCGATCCGGCAGCGGTATTAAAGGTCATGCAGATCTCCTGCGGCGCGGCGCAGTCACGTCCCAGATGCTGCATTTTGTGGCGGCAGTAACAGATGCCGATGCCCCGAAATGAAGCCGTTTTAATAACTTCTGTGGCCCGTTCATAGTCAAAGACGGCAAGGCTGAATTCTGAGGCAAGGGACGGTTCGTGGACAAAAACACGACCCAATTGTGTTTCTCCCTCCGCAAAGAGAGCTTTAACAAAATCCTCTTCCACGTTGAGATACTGATAAAAAAGTTCGCTGAGAGCCTTCTGATCAATATCCTTACGGACCCTCATGAGAGAAAACTCAAAAAAGCCGGCCATGGGAGGGGGAAGGATATAAGTTTGCTCTCCGTCTTCCTCGATGTCAATAAGAATTGCCCGCGCGGACAGATTATCCAATATATTCCGGGCTGCGGACAGTTTCATTTTCCAGATGCGGGCAGCCCTCTTCGCGGAAAATGGTTTTATGGGAAGGAGGGCCAAGAGGGCGGCATCTTCCGGCGTAAAAAGAATACTCAGGATTTTATAAAGGGAGTCCGATGGGGGCGCCCCCTGGGGAAAAAGATTAAGCCTGTCTGTTAGCGCCGCATAGCCTGACTTCATCAGATGATGGGTCATGGCAACCTCTGTCTTGATGGTTTCGTAATTTATAAAATCGGACCGCCGAAGAGATGATCTTCGGCCGACCGGTTAATATTAGCATAATTTTATTTAGATCTCCGTGATTATCCGGATGTCATCGATAGAGATATTGTTGCAGCCGGCATTAAAAGTCAGGCAAAACTGTCTTCTATGGCGCTGACGTCAACAGAGCCCATGTCCTTGACGTTGGATTTGAAGCGCTGAATACCCGTGGTTATTTCTTTTCCATTAGCGGCAGACGAAACAATGCAGGCATTCATGCCGGCAAGTTTTGCTATATCTCTGGAAAGGTAATCAAAAAAACCGGTAACCATTGATTCCGTAATACCGGCCAAAGAAAGGCTGCTGCGGTTTTCGCCGGGCAGGTCAAAAGCAAAATCGGTGAGCAGCATACCGTCTACCGCCCCGGCGATATCATAGGCAGCTGTATAAAGCCGATCATAATTAAATTCGGGAAGTTTTCCGAGGCCGCAAAGCAATAATATTTCCGTATGAATTCGTCCGGGAAAAGGAATGACAACTTTTTCCTGAAATTCACCGCTTATTCGTCCTTGCTTGATTTCCCGGGAAATAAAACCGTTGAGGCGCCAATCAATAAATCCGCAAATTCCGCGCGGCGGCTTTTCATCGGAAAAAATACCCAGCGCGAGACATTTATGCAAGACCTGATCTGGTGATTCAGTTGAGAGGGTTAATTGCATGTTCCTTTTCTAATTTTAAATTAATGGCATCTAAAATGCCGTTAATAAAAGCCCCGGAATTTTCTGAACCGAAAGTTTTGCCCAGATCGATTGCTTCGTTTAAAGTAACTTTAGGCGGAATATCCGGGCAATAGAGAAATTCAAACACCGCCATACGTAAAATGCTGATATCTACTTTGGGCATCCGGCCGAGCGACCAGTTGTCCGAGCAACCGGCAATCAAAGCATCGAGTTCATCTCTATGGCTCCAGGCGCCTTCGACCAGACATTCAGCAAATTTTTTCGCCTCTTTCGGGGCAACAAAATTCCCCCAGAAAAGATCAAGCGCTTTCTGAACATCCAGACTCACAAAATTAAGACTGTAAAGAACCTGCAAGGCGACTTCGCGCGCCTTTCTCCGTCCGTGCATTAAGACCTCAAACTGCTGTTTCTTATTAAATCCGTTTAAACAGGTCAACCATTTCTATTGCCGACATGGCGGCATCAGCGCCTTTGTTGCCTGATTTGGTCCCGGCACGTTCAATCGCCTGTTCGATAGTGTCCGTTGTCAGCACGCCAAAAACTACGGGTATTTCCGCGTCCAGACCAACGCTGGCAATTCCCTTGGATACCTCGGCGCTGATATATTCAAAATGGGGGGTTGCCCCGCGAATAACGGCCCCCAAACAGATAATAGCGTCAAAGCGAGCGGTTTTAGCCAGCTTTTTTGCCGTCAGCGGTAACTCAAAAGCACCCGGCACTTTATAAATGAGAATGTCTTTCTCGTCGGCACCGGCTCGCATTAATGTATCAATGGCTCCCTCAATTAACCTGCCGCTGATAAAATCGTTAAAACGGCTGGCAACAATGCCAAACTTCATCCCCTTGGCAACAATTTTCCCTTCGACTATTTTCGGCATGATAATTACCATCCTTTATCTGTAAATTTTTATAACTGCTCCAACTCGACGGTGCATTACTTGGTGCAATGGTATTCTTTTCTGCACCGTTTATATTTTCAGTAAATGACCCATCTTGTCCTGCTTTGTTTTCATATATTTCATATTATTTTCGTTAGGTGCTATTTCTATGGGAACCCGTTTGGTGATCTCGATTCCATAACCTTCCAGTCCGACAACTTTCTTGGGGTTATTGGTCAGTAATTTAAGCTTGTGCACTCCCAGGTCAACCAGAATCTGGGCGCCGATGCCGTAATCCCGCAAATCCGGTTTAAATCCCAGGGCGATATTGGCTTCCACTGTATCATGTCCTTTTTCCTGGAGCTCATAAGCTTTGATTTTATTCACCAGACCGATTCCCCGGCCTTCCTGCCGCATATAAACGATTACACCTTTGCCCTCTTCCGCGACCATGGACATTGCCCGGTGCAGCTGATCGCCGCAGTCGCAGCGCTCCGAACCAAAAAGATCTCCGGTCAGGCACTCCGAATGAACGCGCACCAATACTTCATCATCTTCGGAAATTTCGCCTTTAACCAGGGCTATATGCTGCCAATCGTCCGCATCATTTTCATAAACAATAATTTTAAAATCACCGCCGAAACTGGTGGGAATTGTCGCTTCCGCCATTCTGCGAATGAGTGATTCATTCTGCATCCGGTAATCAATGAGATCGGCGATGGTTACAATCTTTAATTTATGTGTTTCGGCAAATATTTCCAAATCGGGCATACGCGCCATTGTTCCATCATCTTTCATGATTTCACAAATTACACCGGACGGAGTCAGGCCGGCGATGCGGCATAAATCCACTGAACCTTCCGTTTGGCCGGTACGAACCAGGACACCGCCTTTGCGGGCAATAATCGGGAAAATATGTCCCGGGCTCACTAAATCTTCAGCTTTGGCTGCGGGATTTACTGCTGCCTGAATAGTGGTGGCGCGATCCGCCGCCGATATGCCGGTGGTAACTCCATTGCGTGCTTCAATAGAAACCGTAAAGGCCGTTCCGAAACGTGCTTTGTTGTCCTGAACCATCGGCCGGAGACGCAGCCGGCCTGCCAACTCTTCATTGATCGTTAAACAAATCAAACCCCGGCCATGACGAGCCATAAAATTTATTGATTCCGGTGTTACAAACTGCGCCGCCATGCAGAGATCGCCTTCATTTTCCCGATCTTCATCATCAACGAGAATTATCATTTTCCCGCTACGGATATCATCAATTGCGTCCTGAATACTGCTGATTGCCATTTTCTTTATTAGTCCTCAATTTTATTTCATGAAACCGTGCTTTGTTAAAAAGTCATTATCTATTCCCGAGGAAGAATGCAATAATTTTTCCACATACTTGCCCAGGACATCCGTTTCAATATTGACCCACTCCGCTTCTTTTTTCATCACTAGAGTAGTATTGGCGGCCGTATGCGGAATTATATTAACATAAAACCTGCCTTTTTCAAGCTTGTTCACAGTAAGGCTGATCCCATCCAGGGCCACAGAGCCCTTTTCCACGATATAGCGGGACAGTTTTTCATCAATTTCCACCGCCAGAATTATTGATCCCGACTTCTGCGTCCGGGAAAGAATTCTGCCGGTAGTATCTACATGACCCAGGACAAAATGGCCGCCGACAAAACCGCCGACACGCAAGGATTTCTCCAAATTTACTTTATCGCCGGCTTTCAAATTCTTCAGTGTAGTCTTATTGAGTGTTTCTGCGGAAACATCAGCGTTGAAAGTATTTTGTGTTTTGGCTGTAACTGTGAGACAAGCGCCGTTGACAGCAATGCTGTCGCCGATAGCAGCATCGTTCAGTTCAATAGCGCCTGTAATCTCCAGTGCAGCATCAGCGCCTTTCATCGTCAGGCGCTTGACTGTGCCCTGCCCTTCCACAATTCCGGTAAACATAAAATTTCTCAACTTAAAGGAATATAAACACTGCTTTTCGACGACCTGGTAAAAGGTTCCAGAGGCAAGGCACGCAAATCACGAGGAGTGAGGCGTACTATTAGTGTACGCCGCAGCAACGAGGGATGCAGCGCAACGCTGCACATGGGCCTTTTACAAGGTCGGCAATTTTATTTCTTATCCTTGCTCAACATATCCTTTAATTCCGCAATAAACTCTCCTACATCACGAAATTGACGGTAAACGGAGGCAAAACGGACATAGGCGACACCATCGAGTATCTTGAGTTCACTCATTACCTTTTCCCCGATTACAGTGGAGGGAATTTCCTCACCCTGAAATTCCTGGCAGGCCTGTTCGACATTTTCGACAATTTTCTCTATGGCCTCCATACTGATTGGCCTTTTTTCACAAGCTCTCATTACCCCGTTGCGAATTTTCAGACGATCAAAGGCTTCGCGGCGGTCGTCTTTTTTCACCACCATGGGCAGGATATCTTCAACAAATTCGTATGTAGTAAAACGCCTGCTGCACCCAAGGCATTCGCGGCGGCGGCGGATCGCCTTGCCGTCTTTACTGATCCGGGAATCAATAACCTTGTTTTCGGCATTCGAGCAAAAAGGACATTTCATGACTTTACCACTAATAAAACTTATCTTAAATAATCTTCTGGATCCCGAAAGGCTTTGCCTTCGGGATCAATTCCACTAACGCTTCAAATTTCACTTCGCTCATTTTCAGCGAGTGTCATTGACTTAGACTTGTTTCACAATTATGCCGGCTTCTTGAAGCATTTCCGCCGCCAATTTGTCGGAATAGCCGTCACGAATAACGATGCGGACTATTCCCGCATTGATAATCATTTTAGAGCAGATAACGCAAGGGTGATTAGTGCAATAAAGCGTCGAACCTTTTGTTATCACCCCATGCAGTGCCGCCTGGATGATGACATTCTGCTCCGCATGAAGGCCGCGGCACAATTCGTGGCGCTCGCCGGAAGGAACATGGAGCTGCTCGCGCAGACAGCCGATATCCAGACAATGTTCCAGCTTGGAGGGAGCGCCGTTGTAACCGGTAGAGAGAATGCGCCGATCGCGCACCAGACCCGCCCCTACTGAGCGCCTGCGGCAGGTACTGCGTCGGGAAACCAGTTCTACAATATCCAGAAAATACGTATCCCAATCCGGACGATGATTAGCCCCTGCCGGTGCAGTTTTTGCCGATATTTTTTCCTCTGCCATATTTCACTGTATTCCCGATGATCGATTAGGAATCACGCTTTTGTCATTCTCTGTTGATACAGCGGAAACTGGTCACAAAGTGTCTTAACTCTTGCGGCCACTTCCCGAATTTTATTTTCATTGTTGATGTGCGCGATAACGTCAGCAATATAAGAAGCAATCAGCCGCATTTCATTTTCTTTCATGCCGCGGGTCGTCAAGGCGGGTGTACCGATGCGAATTCCACTGGTTATCTGCGGACCTTTGGTGTCGAAAGGAATACCGTTTTTGTTTACTGTAATAGCGGCACGATCGAGTGCTTCTTGTGCCTCTTTTCCCGTAACGCCTTTGGCGGTCAAATCAACCAGCATCAGGTGATTATCTGTTCCCCCTGAAACAAGGCGGAAACCATGGTTCTTCAGTTCGTCGGCCAGCGCCCGGGCGTTTATTAGAATTTGCTGCTGGTATTGCTGGAATTCCGGTGTCAGCGCCTCTTTAAAGGCGACTGCTTTAGCCGCAATTATGTGCATCAGGGGCCCGCCCTGCGATCCGGGAAACACCCGGCTGTTCAAGGTTTTGGCATATGCCTCCTTGCACATAATTAATCCGCCACGGGGACCGCGCAAAGTTTTATGCGTTGTGGAAGTAACATATTCACAAACGGGCACCGGCGTCGGGTGCAAACCGGTCGCCACAAGTCCGGCAACATGGGCAATATCCGCCATAATAACGGCGCCGACTTCATCAGCTATTTTCCGGAAGCGGGTAAAATCAAGTATCCGGGGATAGGCACTGGCTCCGACAATAATCATTTTCGGTTTATGTTCTTTGGCTAATTTTTCCACTTCCAGAAAATCAATCGTCTCGGAATCTTTGTCGACACCGTAAGGAATAATCTTATAATACCTGCCGGAGAAGTTGGCCGGGCTGCCGTGCGATAAATGGCCGCCATGAGCTAAATTCATGCCCAGCACAGTATCGCCGGGCTGCAAAGCCGCAAAATAAACAGCCATATTTGCCTGAGTGCCGGAATGCGGCTGGACATTAACACTGTCGGCGCCAAAGAGTTTTTTACAGCGCTCGATGGCCAGATTCTCCACGATATCGACAAATTCACATCCGCCGTAATAGCGTTTTCCCGGATAACCTTCCGCGTATTTATTAGTCATAATGCTGCCTTGGGCTTCCAAGACTGCTTCGCTGACAAAATTCTCCGAAGCGATAAGTTCCAGTTTGCCTGACTGCCGGAGCGTTTCCAGATCAATGGCATTTTTCACTTCCGGATCAACTTTTTCTAAAAAAGACATGCGAGTAAATTCCTCCTGCAGGTAATTAATCGGAATATTTTTTAAATAATAGTACCGAGTTGACACCGCCGAAACCAAAGGTGCTCGAAAGGGCTGCGGCAATGTCTTTTTTACGGGATGTATGGGCAACGAAGTCCAGATCACATTCGGGGTCAGGATTATCCAGGTTGATCGTCGGCGGAATAACACCTTCGGCCAGGGCAAGGACGGTGAAAATGGCTTCCACCCCGCCGGTCGCACCCAGCATATGGCCGGTCATCGACTTTGTGGAACTGATCATTAGCTTCGAAGCATGCTCTCCGAAAACGGTTTTGACTGCCTGTGTTTCATACAGGTCATTGAGCGGTGTTGATGTGCCGTGAGCGTTGATGTAATCTATGTCGGCAACATTTAAGCCGGCATCCTGAATTGCCATGAGCATGCTGCGCGCAGCGCCTTCGTGTCCGGGAGGCGGCGCGGCCATATGAAAGGCGTCGGATGTGCAGCCATAACCGGCAAGCTCTGCGTAAATACGGGCTCCCCTCTTGAGGGCAAGGGATAGCTCTTCCAGAATAATGATGCCGCATCCTTCGCCGATCACAAAACCGTCACGGCCTTTATCGAACGGCCTGCTGGCTTTCTGAGGTTCCGAGTTCCGTGCCGACAGCGCCCGCATGGAATTAAAACCGGCAACAGCCAGGGGCGTTATTGCCGCTTCCGCACCGCCCGTAATCATAATATCGGCGGCGCCATGGGCAATTGCATTATAGGCATCCCCGATTGCCGATGTTCCGGCAGCGCAGGCAGTAACGGTACAATTGATCGGGCCTTTAGCTCCAAAGCGGATAGAGACATGACCTGCTGCCATATTGGCCAGAATTCCCGGGACGGCAAAGGGAGAAATTTTCCGGGGGCCGGAGGCATGGAACACCTCTTTTTCATGTTCGATTGTCGCCAATCCGCCTACGGCAGAACCGATGATGACACCGGCACGAGTGGATATTTCAGGGCTGATCTTCAGGGTAGCGTCGGCCACGGCCATTTCGGACGCCGCCAGCGCATAAAGGATAAAATCATCGTAGCGGCGGACTTCTTTTTTATCCACAAACTGCAGGGGATCGAAATTTTTTATTTCGGCGGCTATTTTCGTATGAAAGGCGGCGCTGTCGAATTTGGTTATAGGACCTACGCCGGATTTACCCGCAATAGCACCGTTCCAGGATTCCGCAACTGAATTTCCCAGAGGAGATAACGCACCGAGGCCGGTTACCACTACACGCCTTTTCATGTGCTTCAACCTTGCCTGAAAAACTAATTAATGCCTTTGTTTTTAAGATAATTAATAACGTCCTGAATGGTGCGTATTTTTTCCAGTTCCTCGTCCGCTATTTCCAGCCCGAACACTTCTTCCATTTCCATGATGAGCTCAACCAGATCCAGTGAATCTGCACCCAAATCATCAATAAAAGAAGCTTCCGGAACACATTCTTCACGGGTTACATCCAGTTGCTCCATAACGAGCTTAATGACTTTTTCTTCTAATGTCATGCCCAATCCTCCTTCATTCTATTATTACATCGGAACTTTAATTATTTGTTGATCTTTTACCTTTTTTTCAGAAATAATTCCTTAGTTTTTTCTATACGGCCAGAATTTCTGCAATTTTATGCAGAGAAGCAACATCTTCGACGCTATATAGTTTGATATTTCTGTTTATCCTTTTAATCAGGCCGCTAAGTGTCCGTTTCGGGCCGATTTCAATTATAGTATCCACACCCATTTGCGCCATTCTTTCGATTGATTGCCGCCACTTAACCGGAGATACAATTTGCCGGAGCAAAAGCTCACGGGCATTTTCCGGAGTATAAACAACATCGGGATCACAGTTCGGGATCACCGGAGTGATAAAATTCTGAAATTTGATCTTATCCAAAGCGTCAGCAAACTTATTGGCGGCGCTTTGCAACAAACTGCAATGACAGGGAGCGCTGATCGGCAAAAGAACTGTCTTCATGGCGCCCTTTTGCTTTGCCGCCTGCATTGCTTTTCCGACTGCACCGGCATGACCGGATACAACAACCTGTTCCGGTGCATTATAGATCACCAAAGAAACATATTCCTGCCGGTTGTTTATTTCGCGGCATATCTCTTCTACGGCATGATCATCCATGCCGATGATTGCCCCCATCGCACCAATACCGGGCGGCACTGCATCCTGATGATAACGTGCCCGTGCCTGTACCAGAGGAAAAACATCATCAAAGGCTATCGCACCGGCAGCATAGAGGGCGCAATATTCACCAAGACTGTGCCCGGCCAGAACTGACGGCTGAACAGCAGTTTTTTCTTTAAAAACAGTATAAATTGCAATATTTAACGTTAAAACGGCAATTTGCGTATTGACTGTTAAATCGAGTTCTTCCTGGGACGCTTCAAAACAGAGGCGGCGCATATCTATCCCCAACAGGGAACTCGCCTGATGGAACACATTGCGAACGCTCGCAAATTCATTAAATAAGGAGTTTCCCATTCCCGGGTGCTGCGTTCCCTGACCGGGAAAGACCAGAGCAATTTTAGCCATTGCATATCTCACTATCAATTAATTGACTGGCAGGCATTGGTGCGCGGCATAAGGAATCTGCAGAACTGCCCGGGGGCAGCCAGCGTATTGCCAAACGGTTCGCGAAGCCGATCACCAGGGCTGACATAATCAGCAGGATATAAGGGGCGACTTCCGTTCAGGATATTTTTTCAATTGGTGTAATTTCCCTGCCTTTATAGGTGCCGCATTTGGGGCACATGCGATGGGGCAATTTCACTTCCTTGCACTGCGGGCACAGAGATGCTGCCGGTGATTGCAAAAAATCATGCGCTCTTCTCTGATTACGGCGCGTTCTGGAATGTCGTTTTACTGGATTTGGCATAACTTAACCTCTTCAATTAATTTTAATATTTTTTAATACAGCCAACCTGGGATCAACAAATTCTGAATCACAATTGCAGGAAGCCACATTCTTATTTATGCCACAACGCGGGCATAATCCTTTGCACTCTTCGGAACAGAGCGGTTTAATTGGAATTTGCAGAATAATCTGTTCGCAGACAATCGCCGTGAGATCTATAAAATCGCCCTGATAATAACTTATTTCCAATTCGTCCGCCTGGATTTCCACCTCTTCTTTAATCTCCGGTTTTAAGGGAACAAGAGTATATGAAAAATCGGCAGCTACGGGAAGTGTTGCATCCTCCAGGCAACGGCCGCAGCTGATAACAAGAAGCGCAGATAGATTGCCTTTTATAAAAATAGTGCTGGAAGCCTTGGTTATGCGGCATTCTACATCGGCTTTCTGTAAGCTGAAATCAGGCTGGTCATTATCCTGAAGGCATTGGGCAAACCATTTGCCGTCACCGGAGAAAACGATGTTCAGTCCTTCTTCAGGAATTGTCTGCACATTAATTTTCAAAGAATTAGACATGGAAAGTCTGCTGCCTCTGCAAAATTACGCCTATTGCGTTAAGCGCGGGAGTTAATTATAAATCTTTGCCCTTGTCAAGCATAATTATTTATTTGCGCTTGTTTTGGTAGATTCCTTTTTTGCTGAGCGCATCAATCAAAACCTGACGATCCATCTTCCGGACATTATTATAGTTAATAATAATTTCTTTTATATCATCCTTATCTTCCTGAGCATTTTTTTTAAAATGAAGGAAAAAATGTTTATCCTGATTTTGCAGCGACCATGATTCAATTGTTGGATAAGCAATTTCTTTCTTCGCGAAATTTCCTGTTCCAAACATTATATAATCCTGACTAAGAATGATCATTGGAGTTTTGATTACATAGACAGTGACAATTAAAAAGATAGCACCTAAAAGAAAAGCGACAATTCCCAAAAGCCTTGTTTCTTCCGCGGAGATATACTGCACGCCGACGAAAAAGCAGCAAATAGCCAGACAAACAGATATAATAGCTTGTCGCGGTCTTTCATATATTTTAGTATCTGTATTCATGCCTCAACATCCTCCGGTCGCTTTCAGCGCCCTTAATTTAAGGTAACATATTTCTTGCTTTTGCAAAGTAATATCTATTTCATCAATATTGCAAGGTGTTTTTAACCCGTAATTGGCGTGTTTCAGGAAATGCGGCTTGACAAAAGGCCGCTGCCAATCCTATAAGGCATGCAAAAAACAAGGTAAATAATATGACGGAAAAAGTACGAACACGTTTTGCGCCCTCACCTACCGGTTTTCTGCACATCGGTGGCGCCCGGACTGCCCTTTTTAGCTGGCTTTTTGCCCGCCATAATGGCGGCGAATTTGTGCTGCGGGTTGAAGATACCGATCAGATAAGATCAACCGAAGAATCAACTAAAGCAATCCTTGATGCCATGACCTGGCTCGGGCTAAACTGGGATGAAGGGCCGCACTTTCAGGCACAACGCGTTGATTTACATCGTGAAATGGTGCAGAAATTAATAGACGAAGGGAAAGCCTACTACTGCACTTGCAGCTCCGAAGAGCTGGAGGCCAGCAGAAAACAGGCCATGGCTACCGGAAAGAAACCAAAATACGACGGCACCTGCCGCGACAAGAACTTAAAGAAATCACCCGGCAGTGTTGTGCGATTTCGCGGGGCGCAAACCGGGACAACAGTTGTGGAAGACCTCGTTAAAGGCAACATCATTTTTAATAACGATGAGTTGGATGATTTAATCATCGAGCGGGGCGATGGTTATCCCACCTATAATTTTGCCGTCGTTGTCGATGATGCCCTGATGAATATAACGCATGTAATCCGCGGTGATGACCATGTCAACAACACTCCCCGCCAGATTCTGATGTATGAGGCGCTTGGTTTTGCTGTTCCCAAATTTGCCCACGTTCCGATGATTCTGGGAGCGGATAAGGCGCGTTTAAGCAAGCGCCATGGAGCCACCTCCGTTATGGCCTATAAAGAGATGGGCTATCTGCCGGAAGCGCTGGTTAATTATCTGGTGCGCCTGAGCTGGGCGCATGGAGATCAGGAAATTTTTTCTCTGCCGGAACTGATTAATTTATTTACCCTCGACGCTGTCGGCAAATCACCGGCTGTTTTTAATCCCGAAAAATTGCTCTGGCTAAACGCGCACTATATAAAGGAAGCAAGTACTGAAAGGCTGATGGTAGAGATGAAGCCCCTTTGGCCTGCGGATGCCCCGACCGGCGATGCCGTGTTTACGCAAAAAGTCATTGCCGACCTGCAGCCGCGTGTCAAAACGCTGGTGGAAATGGCCGCGATGGCGGACTTTTATTTTGCCGGGCAGGTTCAATATGAAGAGCAGGCGGCACAGAAGTTTTTAGTGCCCGACGTAACTGCCCATTTGCAGGCAATGCTTGCCGCGATTCCCGCAGTGCAGAATTTCAGCAAAACGGGCATCGAAGAATTCCTCAAGGCCTTTACTCAGGAGCGCGACATCAAGTTCAAGGTGATTGCCCAGCCGCTCCGGGTTGCCCTGACCGGTAAAACCGTCAGTCCCGGCATTGACGAAGTTATGGTTACACTGGGGAAAGATCGCGTAGTGCAAAGACTTAATGATGCCATAGGCTATATTGAAGATCGCAGCAGATCATAATAAAATGTTTCACTGCTGCTTGGGCTCAGCATTAATTTCGTCTTGACTTTTGTAATAGGATTGAATAGATACTCTCGCCTTAATGGTTGGCGGGAAATTGTCTTGCATTAGAACTCAGGACTGCGTTGTCGTGGTTCGGATGCAGTTTCTCAATCATTCCATGGTCCCATCGTCTAGTGGTTAGGACGCTGGCCTCTCACGCCGGAAACCGGGGTTCAAGCCCCCGTGGGACTACCAATAATATCAAGTATTTGCTTACGAATGGCCCTTCCCCATTTGCATGCGGACACAAAACCGGACACAAAACATGCGAATTATATGATTTTTCATAACATCACACCAAGTAAAACTACCTAATATCATTACTATTTATTTTTTTCATTTGGCGCTTTTCTCAGGACACCGACGCAAAGACCAGTCACTTGGCTGTTCATATTTTATAAATGCGTTAACCCTTTAAATCTTGCCTTTAAATCTTGTCTTGACAGCGATACGAAAATGTCATAAATAGAATTTTACCACTTGGTAAACTATCCATCAGATAATATAAAAATACAACATTAAAAAACAGGGCAAATGAACATGACAAAAACCTTAGCGATAGAACCCAAAAAGCAGGAGACAAAAGACAAGATTCTGGAGGCGGCACAGCAGGTTTTTGCCACCTATTCCTATAACTCTGCAGGCATCCGCATGATCAGCGAGCTGGCCGGAGTGGATCATCCACTGATTAAGTACTATTTCGGTTCCAAGGCCGACTTGTTCCGTGAGGTCATCAGTCGGATGAGGATGCAAAGAACAGAATTACAGAAAAACTGGTTGACAAGCGTGAGAGGGATGGGGCCGACCAGGGGATTTTCCCTTTTTCTGGATTATGTATTAGAAGACTACCGAAAAAGACCGGGGTTGTTACATCTCGTCTCGTTAAATTTCCGGCAGGCTGATCAAAAAAAACAGACCCCCGGGTTTGATCTGATCGAGGATTTCGTCCAAACAGAAATCGTCAACATAAAGGAGAGTTTGGGTATCGATGTACCGGAACATGAAGCGGAAATGTGGGTCCGCACGCTGGTTTTAACAAAGATCTCTTTCCTTGGAGGATCATCCAACCATGCGAAAATGATGGGCATGGATCCAAAGAGCATCGTTTATTTCAACTGGGTTAAGGAAGCGATTCTATTCAACTTTCTGCCTAGTTTGAAATTAATGATTCAACGGTCATCTTCATCAGAAAAAAAGGAGTAATAGATGAAAAAACTCGGCATTGGGTTATGTGTTATTCTTATACTGGGAATCGTTGCCTATATTTATCGGCTGACGATCCTGATGAAGGTTTATCAGATCGTCAACAATCGCCGCAATCCGGTTGAAGCCAATCGACCGGTTAACTGGAGCCAGGGACCGGATCAACCGGCGAAGCCTGCCACTGAACGCCCGCCCAATATTATCTTCATCCTGACCGATGACATGGGGTTCAACGATGTTTCCTTTTACAACGGCGGCGCAGCCGACGGCACCCTGCAGACCCCCCACATCGATGCTATTGCCAGGGAGGGGGTTGTTTTCACCAACGGCTATGCGGTCAGCGCCACCTGTGCGCCCTCCAGGGCATCCATCCTGACCGGAAGGTACTCCACCCGCTTCGGTTTTGAATATACGCCCATGCCCAGTGTGGGGCCCAGAATTATGAAGATGATGACCCGGAATACCAAGCCGTCTGCTAAACCCGTCATCATTCACGATGACCGCTTTGAGCATATGAAAGATTTCTCTGAATTGGGAATGCCGGGTTCTGAAATCACTATTGCGGAGATGCTGAAAAAGGCGGGGTATTACACGGCGCACATCGGCAAATGGCACCTGGGATACGTCAGTCCGATGCGACCCATCGACCAGGGATTTGACGACAGTCTTAATATGATGGGAATGTTTTACCTGCCGGAGGATTCGCCCCAGGTCGTCAATGCCAAACAGGATTTTGATCCCATCGACCGCATGTGCTGGGCGAGCGGGCGATTCGCCGTCCGGTTCAATGGCGGCAAGGACTTTGAACCCAGGGACTACCTGACGGACTATTTTACAGACGAGGCCATCAAGGTGATCGAGGCCAATAAAAACAGGCCCTTTTTCCTCTACCTGGCCCACTGGGGAATTCACAACCCGCTGCAGGCCAAAAAGGAAGACTACGACGCCCTCTCCCATATCAAGGATCATCGACTCCGCGTTTACGCCGCCATGATCCGGGCCGTGGACCGGGGTGTGGGACGGGTAATGGCCGCCCTCAAGGCGAACGGGATCGATGACAACACCCTGGTCATTTTCACCAGCGACAACGGGGGTGCAGGCTACCTGGGGCTTCCGGATGTCAACAAGCCCTACCGTGGCTGGAAGGCCACTTTTTTTGAAGGCGGCATCCATGTGCCCTTTTTCGCCCGCTGGCCCGGAACCATCTCACCGGGAACCCGGTTTGACAAACCGATCAGCCACCTGGATATTTTCGGTACCGCGGCTGCCGTCTCCGGCGCCGAAATCCCCGGGGACCGAAAAATCGACGGGGTCGACCTCATGCCTTTCATACGGGGACAGAAGACCGGGGATCCCCACGAAAGCCTCTTCTGGCGGCAGGGGTATTACCGGGGCGTATTGAACGGAGGCTGGAAAATGACGGTCTCTACTCGCCCGGAGAAGGTCTGGCTGTTCAACCTCAGGGAGGATCCCACGGAACAGAACAATATCGCTGCAAAATACCCAAAGAAGGTCGCCGAATTGCGGGCTCTGCTTGAGGCGCACAACGCCGAACAGGTTGAATCGCTCTGGGAAAGCGTAGTCGAAGGACCGGTCAAGATCGATAAGACCGGTGCGGATCCCTGGGCGGAAGGGGACGAATATATCTACTGGCCGAATTAGCTTAACTATCGATTGGCGGGTGATCAAACCCGAACCGTCAATCATCGAAAAAACGTATTTATGCATGTAAACAAAAACAAAGGAGATAGACAAAATGAGTGAACTAGATGGTGGTGCATTGGTAGGAAAAGCCCTGGCCAATGAAGGAATCGAAAAAGCGTTTGTACTCTGCGGTGGGCACATCATGCCGATTTTTTACGGAATGCGCAACGCAGGAATTGAGATTACTGATGTGCGGCACGAGAGCGCGGCCATTTATGCAGCGATTGCATACACGAGGGCCTCGGGAAAAACTGCGGTGGTGGTAACGACTGCAGGCCCGGGGGTGGGCAATACCCCTGCAGGAATGATGGAAGCGGCATCTTTGGGCATTCCCCTTTTGCACATCGGTGGTGCTGTGTCCATGGCAAAACGCAACGCAGGGGACCTGCAGGACATGGACACGCTTAAACTAATGGAAGTCTGTTCAAAGTGGGCCGGCCTGGTAACATACGCCGATCGGATCCCGGAATACATATCGATGGCGTTGCGACATGCCCATGATCAAATTCCAGGACCCGTCTACCTGGAATTACCCACAAACGTACTTTGGCAAAAAGTGGAAGAGAAAAAAGTCGTGTTTCCGGTAAACAACCGCACGGCAGCCATCCCATACGGCGATCCGGCTTTGATTGATAAAGCTGCCGAACTCCTTGCCAATGCCGAGCGCCCGGCAGCCATGATCGATGACGGCGCCCGGTTCAACATCGGTGAACATGCCGGTGCCATTGCCGAACTTTGCGATTACCTGCAGATGCCGCTGGACAATAGTGCAGGTGTTCACTGCAGAGGTTTATTCGGCAATGAAATCGAAAATCCGCTTCTGGCAAAAAATGCAACAGGTGCGGCAGATGTTGTGTTGGCACTGGGCTGTCGATTCGATTTCCGGCTTGCGTTCGGACTTGCCATCAAACCGGATGCGAAAGTCATCCAAGTGCATGTTGACAGCCGGCAAATAGGCTATAACCTGCGAGCCGATATCGGTATCGTTGGCGGCGCGGGGCCCGTCGCCAGCCAGTTGCTGGAAGCGATCAAGCGCAAACAACCAAAACCTTCGGAAGCCTGCTGGGTGGGAAAACTGGGAAGCAACTGGCCGCAGGATCTCCCCGGGGTCTTCATGTCCGAAGGCACGCCCATTCACCCGGGCCGCTGTGCCGGCGAAGTGGCGAAATTTATAGCCGCAGAAGGACAGGATTGGAACATCGTTTGCGACGGCGGTGAAGCCCAGGTTTGGATGAGATATGCTGCCAGAGCTTTTCGCGCCGGCCAGATCCATGCTACGGGTCCAAACGGAACCATCGGCATCGGTCCAGGTCAGGTGATCGGCGCCTGGGCAGCTAATCGAAAACCGGTATTGTTGTATACCGGTGACGGCAGCTTCGGTTTCCATGCGATGGAACTGGACACCATGGAAAGGCTCGGAATACCGGTTGTCTGTGTCATCTCCAACGACTCGGCATGGGGCCAGATCCGATTAACGGAAAATTTAATTCGGCCCGAAGAAATTGAGCAAAAGGGACAATGCAACACCGAACTGCGGCATTTGAGGGCTTACGAAAAGATTGTTTCCATGTGGGATGGTCATGGAGAGATGGTTACTGATCCGGAAGAAATCGTGCCGGCCATCAAACGGGCGGTCGCCAATGGCAAACCCTCAATTGTCAATGTCGAA
Source organism: Deltaproteobacteria bacterium HGW-Deltaproteobacteria-12 (assembly GCA_002840565.1). Lineage (GTDB taxonomy): Bacteria > Desulfobacterota > Syntrophia > Syntrophales > Smithellaceae > MVRV01. The sequence goes on from PHBK01000002.1 coordinate 173,065, forward strand.
GTTGACAAGGTCAGCGTCTCTCCTTTCCTCGGGGGATACGCGGCCATGACTAAAACCGACAAGTAAGCGATGTTATCGGATTTCACCGATTAATAGGAAGGAAAAACAATGATGAAAATACTCTTGATATTACTGGCGGTCATTGCTGTAGCCGCCATTCTTTTCGCGTCTGTCATCACCAGCGACGGTAAACCGGTTGTACCTGAGGGAAAAGGAATCATTACTCTGGATGCCGGCGAATTTGAAGCCTTTCCCCTACCGGACTACGCAGCGAAACACGTCACCGACGACTATAAAAGCTATTTTGTGGAGGTTGAACCGGGGATCAAGGTTCACGTACTTGAAGTGGGTTCCGGTTTCCCTGTTTTTCTGCAACATGGTAATCCAACCTCCGGATTTCTTTACCGGAAAGTTGCTGCAGAATTGCCGACCGATCGACTTCGGTTGATCATGCCGACCCTGGTGGGTCTGGGATTTTCAAGCAAGATTCCGGCGAGTCGCCATACACTGGAAAATCATATGCGTTGGATAAACAGTGTTCTGGAGCAATTGAAGCTCAAAGAACTGGTCTATGTAGGGCAGGATTGGGGGGGGCCGATCGGTATGGGGGCGCTGACACTCTCGCCAAACCTGCTCAAAGGGGCCGTCCTGCTCAATACCGGAATAAAAGCTCCCACTGAAAAAATAAACGTCTCCCGTGCCCATGCCATTGTTAAGACACCCATTGTCGGTGAATTGATGCTGGAGGTATTTACCTCAATATTCGAACAACTGCACCGGATTCAGGGAGATAGCGGTTCCATTCCCGCGGATGTCGTTGAACTTTACGGCCGTCCGGTGCTGGAAAGCGGCAATGCTAAGGCGCCCTTGGCAATGATGCGCATGGTCACTGACGGACCGGATCACCCAAGCACAGCGGCAATGAAAGCGATTGAACAATATGTACAGGGGCTGGATATACCGGCCGAGATTGTCTGGGGAATGAAGGATCCTATTCTGGGCCATTTGCTGCCGACCATGAAACTGAATTTTCCCAAGGCGCCGGTGACAGAGACGAAGGGCGGCCATTTCCTGCAGGAGGAAGTGCCGGATCAAATCGCCGCTGCTGTGTTAAGAATTGTCAATCAGGTTCAAAATTCAGAGACTTACTAGCAACTTGTTCAAAAAACTTGAACTTTAATTTGAAGGAGAAAGATCCATGGTAAAAAACGGAGAACTTGACCTCGTCATCTATGGTGCAAGCGGTTTCACAGGCCGTCTTGTTGCTGAGTATATGGTACAAAAGTATAAAAACAGCAATATCGCCTGGGCGCTTGCGGGCCGGGATGAAGCCAAGCTCATCAGAGTACGCAATGAGATTGGCGCCACTAAGGATACGCCTGTTATCGTGGCGGACAGCTTTGATGAAGCGGGTATCACAGCCATGGTAAAATTTGCCAAGTGCATCATCAGCACTGTTGGCCCCTATACGCTCTATGGCGAAAAGCTGGTGGAAGTTTGTGCCCGGGAAGGAACCGACTATGTGGACCTCTGCGGCGAGGTTCTTTTCATGCGTGAAATGATCGCCAGGCATGAAGAAGCCGCCAAAAAAAGCGCTGCCCGGATCGTTTTTTCCTGCGGTTTTGATTCCATCCCGTTTGATCTGGGTGTGCAGTTCCTCCAAGAGGAAGCAATGAAACGTTTTGGCGCCCCCTGCCCGCGTGTCCGAACCCGGATACGCGGTATAACGCTCTATCCTTCAGGCGGCTCAATTTCGTCAGTTAAAACGATCATGGATGAAGTGAAAAAGGATCCCTCACTTTTTACGCCGCTTATGGATCCTTTTTCACTCACCGGCGGATTTTCAGGGCCGGAACAGCCTCCTGCCAATGCGGTCATAAAAGATGAAACCTTAGACGTCTGGGTTGCGCCGTTCATGCTGGCGGTTGTCAATGCCAAGAACATCCATCGCTCCAACGCACTTCTCGGACATGCCTACGGAAAAGATTTTGTCTACGACGAAATGATGATCGGGGGTAAAGGAGACGCCGGCAAGGCTGCTGCCGAATCCCTTGCGGCAAACGGTGTTATGCAATCCGGTGGTGATCTGCCAAATCCGGGAGAAGGCCCTTCAAAGGAAGATCGAGAAAAAGGTTTTTTCGATGTGCTGGTTCACGGGACCACAGCAAACGGTGAGACTCTGAGCATCGCCGTGAAGGACAATATGGATCCGGGGTACGGCTCCACGTCAAAAATGCTCGCCGAATCAGCGCTTTGCCTTCTTGAGGAACGTGCAGGCACACCAGGCGGTATTTATACTCCAGCCCCGGTTATGGGGGCGGATCTCAGGAAACGCCTGGTCGAACGGGCAGGTTTTACATTCGAGGTGGAAAGCTAAAAGCCATCTGTCCCAATAGCAGTGAAACAGGAATATCATGAAAAAGTGGAGTTTTTTTAACAAAAAGGAGCCCTTCATGTCGAAAATGATGTTCAGCAAAGTCGTAGCGCTGCTGATGATCATTGGGAGCTTCAACCCTGTCATAGCCGGATCTTCCGCAACACCCCAGGGCAGTGAAACCCCGATGCCCCGACTGGAAGAGGTGGCCAACGGTGACGCGCAGTTCTGGCTCTACCAAGGACCGCCGAATAACCGATTGATGACCTGCAACATTTACTACACTTTTAACACCGCTGTGGATGCAGATATCCTCCTTGCGCGTTTAAAGGATCTGGTCGCCTCTTATAAGATGTTTCAACGCAACGTCGTTGAGGTCGATGGTCTTCCCTTCTGGCAGGATGCAAAACCGGACTGGCAACAACACTTTCGCATACTTAGGGAAGGAGAGGATATCGAAGCGTGGAGAAAACAAAGTGAGATCGAGGTATCCGCACCATCCCAGGTTGGTGAGGGGATTCCACATTTTCGTGCCGCTTTATCACCCGACCGCCGGCAGTTTATCTTCACTTGGCATCATGTCATTTCAGACTATGAGGGCATGTTCAACAAACATGCGAAGCATATCTTTCAAAAAAAAGATGAACGAACCCAATATGGATATCAAATATCCGGCAATGCCGCCGAAGACCGCGGTAAAAAAGGAATCATTGAGACCATTACCTCATCTCTGGGGACAGTGGTTCGAAATGTGCTGAATACAGACCGACCACTGGGATTCGTGGGTACCGGATTCAATGTGCAGACTTTTGTCTTACCAGTCGGCGACCGGGAGCTAAGCATCCTCGGCAGGAAAGCAGATCTGCCAATGAGTGACATCTTTTCGTTCATCGCTCTTAGAACAATTACAAGGTATCACGAGATGAAAGGGGAAACGGATGATTTCATCGCACCGATCGTGACCCCGTTGAGTCTTCGCAAGAGTTCCCTGGAAACCGATGAGGGTAACAACAGGGCCATCAAAACCTTCCCGCTTGCCTTCCCGCTGGAGACTGTTCGGGAGATGCATGGAAGAGTCATCGGACTTTCCCCTGCCTCCAGCTCGTATGACAGCGCCGGGAAACTCCTGAAAAAGGTCAGGGCATGGCCGAGCATCGAACCATTAATCAGAAGACTGGCCATGCCCGATTACATCTCAAACTATTTCCCCTTGGCAGACATGAGGTTAAATATCGCGGACGCCACGCTGATAAGTCATCACCTGAGGGTCTGCATGGTGGGATACGAACGCACAAAATTCGCCTGGTCCAATTACAACGGGAAGGTTCAGCTATTTTTACATACCGATCCGCTCGTTGTTGAAGAAGAGTTGATGTCGCAGTCTTTCCGGGAAACGTCATCTGAAATTCTGGATTATTTGTCCCAGGCAGCAACTGGTAAACATAGCAGTAGAATGTTAAAGTAATCTCAAGAGTCAAAAGCAGATTTGAACCTTTTGTTATCAAAGAGTGATACACCCTGAGCTGCGAGACTTGCAGCAGTGAACGCCATTGAGCAACGTGTTTCTTAAACGTTAAAAAGAAACACGTTGCTCAAGGGGGATTTTAATTACGGCAAAGCCAACTGTACTTAACCATGCCCTAAAGACACTGTTTCCATTGGCTAAATAAACAAGAGAAACAACCCAGGAGAAAACAATGAAAAAAATTACTCAAGCGCTGCTTTTTCTGCTGATAGTCCCCTTCCTTACTTCCTGCGATTCGATGGTGGAATCGCAGATCAAGAAAAACATGAAAAAACGCCAGGAGCAACAGGCCGCTCTGTTGTCCAGTGAAAAGATACAAGTCTTTCTGCTGGGTTCAGGTGGACCCATGCCCAATGAAACCCGAGATACGACCGCCTTCGCAGTGATCGCCGGCGGTGAATTTATCATGGTGGATGTGGGGCCGGGAATCGTTAAAAATATGAACCTGTTGAACCTGCCGGCCGGGAAAATAAGTGCCCTCTTCCTGACGCATTTTCATTCGGATCATATCTCTGATATGGGAGAGCTGGACTTCATGACATGGGCCCAGGGGAGAGACAAAAAACTGGATGTATACGGCCCGAAAGGCGTTAAACAGGTGGTCGACGGATACAACATGGCCTACGGACTCGATGCCGGTTACCGGACTGCCCATCACACCGAGGAGTGGATGCCGTCCAAAAACTCCGGCATGGTCACCCATACGCTGAATATTACCGATCCGGCGGAGGCGGTCCTCTTCTTCGATCGCAACGGGCTCAAGGCCTGGGTCTTCATAGTGGATCATTCCCCGATTGATCCGGCGGTAGGTTATCGATTTGAATACCGGGGCAATGTGGTCGTTATCTCCGGCGATACGGTGAAAACCCCAACCCTGTCCAAATTTGCCAGGAATGCCGATCTGTTTTTCTGTGAGGCACTTCACAAAGAAATGGTGATGACGATTTCCAGGGTGGCCAAGGAGATGAACAATCCTCTCTTGTCAAGGCAGATGCGTGATGTAACCGATTACCATATGACACCGGTTGAAGCGGCTGAAGTCGCCCGGGAAGCCGGTGTTAAAAAACTGGTGCTGGTGCATGTGGTGCCACCTATTGAAAGTTATTTTGCCAAAAGAATGTATCTGGCAGGAACCAACGATGTCTTTGACGGAGAAATCATCCTGGGCGAGGACATGTCAACTTTTGAACTGGATCCAAAATGACAACTTACCTGACTACGCCAGAATAGGTTTCAAGGAGGGTCTCATGGCCGTGTTTACTGTCACGCTGTAAAATAAATCATCTAAAAAAAAATTATATTAAGGTTAGTTTCTTTCTGCAAAATAAGATATCGAAGGGGGTAAAACATGAGTGATTCAAGATATATCAACATTGCCCAAAAAATCGATAATGACCCTAAAACCGCCCCAAAAACAAAGGATAAAACGGCTTTCCAAAAATCGTTTATCGAGTATCTCAAGCTGCTATATTCACCTGAAGAGGCCGACATCATTCAACATTTGAATTTTCCACCAGCATTACTCACTGCCCAGCAGGTGGCTGAAAATTCCGGTATAGATCTTTCAAAAGTGGAAAAGGTATTAAAAGGCGCGAGCAAAGAAAATAGAATCATGGGCATGGGAGACTTCTATTTTTTGCCGGTTATTTCCAATTTAATAAACATCCATCACTTCTATACAGAAACAAAACCTGATGATTTAAGGGCGGCAGAGCTTTACCAGGATTTTTTTATCAAGGGCGAGTATTACAAATATTATGAATCTTCTGAAAAAGGCACTCAGGCGCTTCGCACTATTCCTGTCGGCAAAGCCATCCATGAAGATCAAAAAACCATCTCTTCTGAAGAAGCCCATGAATTCCTATTAAATCATACCCCGGAAGAATTGGCGCTCGTTCCATGCCCATGTCGAGTCCGAACTGAAAAAATGGAGATTCGGGAATGCAAAGACAAATTTCCCATTGCTTCGTGCATTATGATGGGCTTTTCTGCTTTGCACTTTGAATCAATCGGCCTTGGAAAGCGGATCACTCGTCATCAGGCAATTGAGTATTTTGATGAAATGAACAAACTCGGGTTAATCGGCAATACATCAAATTCAATAGATAATAGTAATGTTATTTGTCTGTGCTGTGGATGCTGCTGCTCCAATGTACGTGGCCGAACAAAATGGGACAACCCATCTGCAGTATCGCCAGCAAATTATATACCAAAAGCCGGAGAAGAATGTGTGGGATGCGGAGAGTGCGTGGACAGGTGTGTTTTGGAGGCACTTTCCATTGATGATGAAACGAATCAAGTGGTGGTGGAGCCTGATAAATGCCTTGGATGTGGTGTATGCACATTTGCCTGTCCTCAGGAAACATTAAAACTTCACAGATATGAACGAACCACACCGTTTTCTACGTATCAAGAATTATATGATACGATTGGACGGGAGAACAGAGAATGAACGATACTTGTTAAGTGTTTCGTGGGAAACACTGTTTCATTCAATGGATTCATAAAAACACTTAAATACAAAGAGGAGGTATAATAACATGGCAGACCAAACAATTAAGACCTTGACAGAAAACCTGGAGGCCCCGGTATTCGATACGGTGGCTTTTACTTCTGGTTCTATGACAGCACAGCACTGAGGGCGGGAAAGTCATGCTGGCAGCCATGAAAGAGGCCGGTGAAGCGGCACACGCTGGATGTTCTTGACACCGATAGATAAGTAAACAGGGAAGCTCCCTCCGGAAGCAACGACCCGTTATTCACAAAATTTCCGGTAGGGCACCTTAATAATCTCAGGAGGTACGTGAAATGAAAAAAAAGCGAATTCTAATTATTTTAATCACCCTTATCATAGTTGTTGGAGTATTGGTCAGATTCGGATTGCCGACTGCAATGTCAGCCATGGGTCTTCATCCCGAGTATGAGGGGCAGCGATACCTGTTGCCCGAGGGCAAGGCACTGATTATCTCCACCAGCCATGACAGGCTGGGAGATGGCGGGGATAAAACCGGCGTATTCGGATCCGAGCTCACCGCCCCGTATTATGAATTTAAGGACGGCCGCATGTCTGTGGATGTCGCCAGCATCAAAGGGGGAAAAATCCCCATTGATCCCAACTCTTTCAGATGGTTCATCAAAAGTGAATATGATGATCGGTTTCTGTCTGATCCGGCATTACAGGGCAAGGTCGAAAACTCATTACTGATCGACGGCATCGATTTCACAAAATACGACATCATCTATCTGGCCGGTGGATGGGGAGCCGCTTATGATCTCGGTTATTCTGAGATTCTGGGCCAAAAAATAACCGAGGCGTACGCTGCCGGCAAAGTCATCGGCGGTGTATGTCATGGTCCGCTCGGTCTGCTGATGGCCCGTGATGAGCATGGCCAGCCACTGGTCCAGGGGCGAAAGGTCACCGCAGTAACGGATAAGCAGGTTAAGGAACTCGGAATTTCCATCACGCCCCAGCATCCGGAACGGGAACTCAGAGCAGCCGGGGTAAAATTCGAAAGCGCCACCGCCTTTCGTGACATGTTTGCCAACCACGTGGTAGTCGACGGTCGTATCGTCTCCGGGCAAAACCAGAACGCCGGCGCCGAGGTGGCCAACCTGATGATGAAAGTAGCAGGAGGGGCTAGAAGATGAAAAGCATCCTTGGGAACGACTGGATTGAATTAATCCTGCGTGTGCTGTCGGGCGCCGTCGGACTCATATTTCTTTTGCTCGGCCTGGGATTTCTGATAATGCCGGAGGTTTTGGCGATAGCTTTTTTTACAGAACCGGCCCGTGCCGTTGGCATCAACTCGCTCAGAGGCGATTTCGGCGCCCTGTTTCTGGGCATGAGCTTCTTCTGCCTGCTGGGTGTATTTACCAGGTACCGATGGTTGCTGACGGTGCCCGCCGTTTTCCTGGCGCTGGTGATTATCGGCAGATTGACCAGCTTCGCTATTGACGATCTTCCCATGGTGATGGCCGGCGCGCTCGTATCTGAATTGATATTTTTAGCAGTTCTTGCCCTTTCACTAATCTCCTATTCATTAAGATCGGATTTACAGAGCCGTCCGCCGGTATTGAAAACGCTTTACGGCCGCCGATTCCTGGTGGTGCTTGGCATTGTAATTATCGTGGTTGCAGGTGCCTTCATGTCGTTCCGGCAGATTGGAATGGGTTTATGGAACAGGACGGTTACCAGCCGGATAGCAAATCAAAGCGCCATCGAGCAATTACCCGATGGGCTTCATGTCGGTCTGGCAGGTACCGGTTCCCCGATGCCGGATTCGAAACGAAAAGGAGTGTGTACCTTTGTGCTGGCCGGCAAACACCTGTTTATTGTCGATTCAGGTCCGGGGAGCACACTGAACCTGGAACTGATGAAGGTGCCGCTGGGTAACATTCAGGCCGTGCTGTTGACCCATCTGCACTCCGATCATATTGCCGGGCTGGGTGAACTGATGCTCAAGGCCTGGACCAATGGAGTAAGAACGGAACCCCTGAAAATACTTGGCCCCGAGGGTGTCGGCACCGTGGTCCATGGATTCAACCAGGCCTTTTCTCCGGACGCAGGATTCCGGTTTGCGCATCATGGAAGGGCGGTGGCGCCACCGGAAGGTGCAGGAGGCTCAGCCAAAACAATTAATGTGTTGGATGAAAACAAGGGCACAGTGGTATTTCAAACCGGTGATTTAAAGGTGACAGCCTTCCTGGTCGATCACCGCCCGGTGGAACCGGCTTTCGGGTTCCGTTTTGATTATAAAGGCCGATCCGTGGTTATCAGCGGTGATACCCTGCCGGCTGAATCGCTGCGACGCCAGGCCAAAGGAGTTGATCTGCTGCTTCACGAAGCGATGCAACCGGAAATGCTCCGAACCATAAACCAGGCAGGCATGGCCAGTGGAAGTAACGTCGCCGCGAAAGTTGCTTCGGACATACTGACCTATCACACCTTCCCGGAAGAGGCGGCGCGAATTGCCCGGGACGCGGATGTCAGGCACCTGGTGTTGTTCCATATCTTACCGCCCATACCGGCGGCCATTTTTCATTCCGCTTTCCTGGGCGATTCCAGGAAGTACTACCAGGGACCGATCACCATTGGTATGGACGGCATGCTGTTCAGCCTGCCGCCCAATTCAACAAAAATACTGAAAAAATGGCTTTTGTAATGGACTTTCAGCGAATTTTAATCTCAAAGAATTCATTAAAAACAAGGAGGCATGACATGAAAACGATACTTAGCCTGTTACTCGTCGTTTTTTCCTTTATTTCGTATATCTTGCTGTCCAGGGTCATCAGCCACAATTACTATCACCCGGTGATTCATTACCTGGGCATGCTGGCAGGAATCGGCCTGCTGATCTGGATGATTAAGCACAAGTTCACCAAAGCGCGACTGGTTGCCTTGTGTTTCAGTATGTTCTTTATCGGATTCTTTGCTTGGTACACCAACTTTTTTTCCGCTTATGACAACAACCGGGCGGCCATGGCTGAAGGGGATATCATCAGCGACCAGATGAGGCAGGTGGCCCTGGCTTCAACCACCGGAGCGGAGATTACCTTGGGGGACATCGTTGACAAGAATGAGGGGACCCTGGTGGTGTTTGTCCGGGCCGAATGGTGACCGTGGTGTGTTCAGGAGCTGGTTCAGCTCCAAAAAAGAAAGACCGATTTCGACGCCCGGAACATTCGTATCGTCGCCATCCTCATGGACCCGGAACAGGCAATTAAAATGGAAATGACCGTCAAACCGGGCTTTGCAATCATGGTTGACCGGGAAGGCAAGCTGGTGGACCTGTTTGGCATCCGGCATAAAGGGGGCAACTTCTTTAACGGCCAGGATCTGCCACAATCCGCCAGTTTCCTGATCTCCCGGGAAGGAAAACTGATCTGGCACACTCTGGCGAGCAACTACCGCGTCCGGCCGTCACCTGATGAAATCCTCGCTATTACCAGAGATAAAATGTAAAAAATCAAATGAAAGATGAACACGCTTCAAAGGAGAAATAGGATGCGTAACACGATTTTAATTACTGGTGCGAGTAGCGGAATTGGCAAGGCAACGGCAAAGTTATTCCAAAATAAGGGGTGGAATGTTGTTGCCACCATGCGCGCACCCGACAAAGAACAAGAGCTTACCAAACTAGACAATGTCTTGGTCACACGATTAGATGTTACTGACGATGTTAGTATCAAATCAGCCATCGGCGAAGGCATCATAAAATTCGGTAAAATCGAAGTCCTCCTCAATAATGCCGGCTATGGTGCTTTTGGACCGCTTGAGGCATCTGAAAAAAGCCGTATCGAAAGACAGTTCAATACCAATGTCATCGGGCTTCTAGAAACCACAAAAGCAATGCTGTCCCATTTCAGGGAAAACAGGTCTGGAATTATTGTCAACATCTCCTCCGTGTCCGGCAAGATTGCCTTGCCTTTAGGCACTCTTTACCATGGGACAAAGTTTGCGGTAGAAGGCCTGTCAGAAGCCCTGCAATATGAACTGGAACCTATCGGTATCAAAGTCAAGATTGTCGAACCCGGTTTGATTGCTACCGATTTTGGGGGACGCTCCTTTGACTTTGCCAACGATGAAGCCCTGCAGGAATACCAGTCCGTTGTTCAGAAGATGATGGCAGTCTTGGGTAATGAAACCGTGCAAGCCCAGGGGTCGCCTGCATCCGTAGTCGCTGATGTTATCTGGGAAGCTGTCACCGACGGTACGAATACGCTCAGATACACCGCAGGTGAAGATGCCAAACAGTACATAGCCGCCAGAAAAGCGCTCAGCGATGAAGAGTTGTCTGGCGGAATCAGAAAACAATTTGGTCTTTAAAATAAACGCGGAATTTATGAAATCTTAAACACAACGTAACACTATAAAATCAATAGCAAATACTGATTATGTTACGTATAGGTGTTCTAAATAAAAAGAGCAGGGCTTTTTTGTTAAGGATTACTGGTGGAAAAGGCTGCTATTGACACACGACCACTGAGCAGAAGCCGCTTTTTCGTTTTTCTATCAGTGGAGATCGATCTTGAGCAAAGATCGGTCTCTCGTCCACCCCGCCGGTGGTCCCTGTTCACTGGGCAGATATGCAAATGCGGACACAACCGCGGACACAAAATGTAGTGCCTGTAGTACCTTTAATGACTCTAGTGTAAGCGTAACCTATTGAAATTCAACACTGTAGTGGTGGTATGGAAGCCCTCTCACGCCGGAAACCGGGATCAAGCCCCCGTGGGACTACCAAATATCACTTCATTTCTGGATGCTTACGAGCAGTTCGTCGGCTATGCCCGGGTTTTCGAGCCGCATGATACTCTCTTCCGCGCGGCCGAAGCTCAAGAGGTTTATGCTTCCATACCAGAGAATTTTTTGATCGAACACCGCAAATTTCTGATGAATATTGGATTTAAACACTACCTGGACGCCGGCGGCATGGAGTAAAGCCAATGTCTCCTCCAGAGCCGGGCGAGCCATCTCCTTGAAATCGGCTGCCGGCCTTGTGACGACAATCATCCTAACCTTTCGGTCCAAGGCGGCGCCCAGGAATGGCAGCATCTGCGACACGCGCCTTTTCGTGACGAACGGGCTGACGATCAGGATCTCCCGCACCGCGTTCAGCAGGTCATTTTTGTAAACCGGCAGGAAGGTTGTATTGTCGAAGATAATGTCTGTGGATTCACCGGGAAAGCTTTCCGCCCTTGCCTTGTATCCGATTGCGGCGTATCCGGCCAGCCGTTTGTGGTACATCTTCTCCAGCATGGGGACATGGATGTCGATGTAGTCATAAATCCGGACCTCCCGCTTGTTTTCACAGAGCCGGTGGAGCCTGCCAGCGTATTGCTGAAGCGTTCCTTTCCAGGAGATGGGCATGGCCAGAAACAGTGTGTCCAGGCGGGGTTCGTCGAATCCCTCGCCGATGTATCTCCCGGTCGCAATCAGTGTCAATGGCTTGTCGGCGGGCGCCGCGAATACTCTGGCCAACGCTTCCCGCGTTTCTTTCGCCCCCCTTCCGCCGGTCAGGGCAATCACGTCGGGGATACTTTCCTGCAATTTCGCGGCCAGCAATGCCACATGCGCGGTTCTTTCAGTGAGAATCAGGGTGTTGCCGCCGTTTTGAAAGCACCGGAGGACGTCCTCGGCAATCCGTTGATTTCTCGGCTCGTTCATGGCAATTGCAGCGTAGAGTTGCTGGATCGACGGTTCCTTTCTTTCCGCTTCCAGCGGCACCCTGAAGTTTGTTAATCGGGGAATGACATAATGGTCGAAGGGCCTCTTTTCCGCCTGCTTTCTGGCATCCACTCGGTACCGGATCGGCCCGCAATGCATGAAGATGATGGGATGATGGCCATCCTGCCGCGTCGGGGTGGCCGTCAAGCCATACACATATTTCGCGTGAACACCCTTGAGGATCTGTTCAAAGCTGAAAGCCGGAACATGATGGCATTCATCGACGATCACCATGCCGTAATTCTTGATCCACTCCTTGACCTCGCCACCGCTGTTCAAAGACTGCATTATCGCGACGTCGATAATGCCGCTCTGACATGCCTTGCCGGCCCCGATCTGACCAATCAGGCTTTGCTTCTTTTTACGTCCCCTCTTTTTCTCCAAAACGGGCAGCGCTTCATCGATTTCCAGAAACTCGGTCAGTTTTTTCGTCCACTGCGAAAGCAACTGCCGTCGATGCGTCAAGACCAGCGTGCTAACTTTTCGTTCGGCAATCAATTTTGCAGCGATGACCGTCTTGCCGAAAGCCGTGGTTGCCGAAAGAACGCCGATGTCGTGTTTCAGCATCGTTTCTGTGGATGGGATCTGTTCCTCTCTAAGATTCCCCTTGAATGCGATGTTGATGCGCCTTCCCGGACAGGTATGATCCGACCACGCAGTTCTGGCGCCGGCCTCGTCGAGCAGGCCCGCGACGTCCGTTTCGCAGCCTCTTGGCAGGCACAGGTATGCCGGGGTCTCCTCCGAGCACGAGATGATACGCGGCTTGTCATAGGTCGGCAGACGTAGTGCCTGGGCCTTGTAAAACTCCGGATTCTTGAAGGCGGCCAACCTTTTGAGCACGTTCAAACCCCGCTGTGAAATCCCCTCTTTTTCGATATAAAGCATGTTTGCCTTGACCAGCCGCACCTCTTGTGGAAAATCGTTTCCGGACCATCGTATTCGTTCCGTCTCCCACGGTTTTTCGGTTTCTTCATCGTCCTTCAGGAGCGCTCCCAGTTCGTTTCCGGGGCTCATCCGCGGGATCAACCCCGCTACTTCCTCTTCGGACAATCTTCTGATGCCAGACAGGAAGCCCCACTGGTCTTCATAGGGCTTGAAGTTTTGATCCAGAAAGACGCTGTTGCCCTCTTCCCGGGTCAGCTTTTGAAGGGGAAGGGCGATAAGGTTTCCGAAGCCACCCTTCGGCAAGGTGTCCTGATTGGGAAAGAAGCGGTCGTAGGATTTGAAGGTCAGTTCATGCCTTCGGTTCATGGCACAGGTCAGCAGGGCGGAACCGAACTTACGCGCCAGGCTCGCGGGGATGGGAACTTCAAAGAAAAACCAGAGATGCGCCCCGCTTCCGGAACGGGAACGCCGAAGTCGACGCAGACTTCCCTGAGAGTTGCGCAGTCCCGTTGCCAGCCCTCATCGTCAAAATCGATGGCCAGCAGATAGCATGTCTCATCCTGGCACAGTGGGTAGAGGCCGACGACGATACTCCCCCGCAAATGTGCCTCAATGACCTTTGTATCCAAGACGTCGTAAGTCTGATGCCGGCAGTCGAAACATTTAACCGCCGGTTTCAGACAGAAGCCCGATTTCCACTCATTCCGGCATACAGGGGCATATCCCGTCTTACCTTGCCGGTTCTGCCATCTTTTGGCGTAAACATCCTCCCGCCCTTTGAACAACGACATGAACAGCCGGATCTTTTCTGTCGCGTCGGGTTGCCGAGTAATTCCAGGCAAGGGATTTTTCCCCAACATCTCCAGAGCCACAAAATCCGCTGGCAAATGGTTTTCAGGGTCTTGAGGCAGAACCGGTTGAGGCGGATCGGTGATCCCCAATCTCGCCTTGAGGATATCATTTTCTTCCCGGAGTATTTTGTTCTCGGTGAGCAAGATCTGGTATTTGCCCATCAACTCGTTGATATTCACAACAGCAGCCTTTTCACTTTTCTTAGAAGAACTTTACCGAGACAATGTAGGATACAGATCCGGGAAAAACCATCCGGCAGCATGAATCGGAAATCCCAGTCGAACTTCACCCTTCGGTGTATCCGAAACGAGCAACCCCTCCTCGATCAGTTGTCCCAGGAGAATTCTCCCTGTTCGCTCTTTCAGTCCTGACGCTGAAATGACTGATCCCCGGGCTGCTTCACCCCTCACTAATATATCCTGGAGCATCCGGGTCGCTTCGGCCCTTAGTCCCTTCTCACCCGCGGGGCCTGGGATCATGCCAGAGCTGCGGAGTTCTACATACCTCCTGGTACGTTCAACCAGATCTTCCAATCGCAGCAAGCTCCCCATATATTCCACTTGGTCGAGGCACACGTCCAGAAAGAATCGGCAAAAATGAACCAATCCTTCATTGGACAGATTCCCTCTTCCGTCCAGATCGTTCCTACGGAGTGCATCGGCCCAGGCAAGGGCGGACTTGTAATCGACATTCCTGCGGGCCAGCCCCCGGCTTACTGACCAGAGTCCAAAACCGTAAACTGGAATTTGATGAAAGTATGCCTCGGTAAAAAGGCGTGCTACCCGTCCGTTGCCGTCGAGGAAAGGGTGAACCCACATCAGTCGATGGTGGGCGGCGGCAGCCGCAACAAGCTTCAGGGCACCATGATGCCTTTCTGGCGCATAAAATTCACCGAAACGATCAAGAAACATCTTTAGTGAATCATGTCCCGGCGGCTGATGATATCCCACCTTCACGAACTGATCGCGCAGTTCTCCCGGCATAACCAGGCTTTCCTTGCCTGTTTCAGGATTCTTCACAATCCGGAATTCCTCAGGAAGTTGCCGGTAAAACTCACGGTGCAGGTAACAGAGAAATGCCCGGCCGGTTATGTCGATTTCCGGTTCTTCCCTCAATCTTCTCTCCATATCCTTCTGGACAGTTATATGGGCGACACTTTCCATCTGCAGATTGCGCTTGGCCGGTTCTGAATCGTACCCTTTCTGCATAGCACGGACGATGTCATGGGGATGGGTATTATGCCCCTCGATCAGATTGGAATAGTAGCTGTTGATGATTCTGAGTAGCTCCCGGAGCATGTCGAGAGTTATAGGATGCTGCCTATTACCGAGAGCGGCAGATTTCTGGATCACTTCCAAGGCAAGATCTTGAAGCTCGCCAGCCTCTTCGGGTAGAAGCGGTGTCATCTGGTGGACCCGAGAAGTCATGTTGTTGCCTCCAATTGCCGATCTTTCTGCCGGTCTTATTGCCTATAAAAAACAATTATTACTTGATAGATTATACTAAAAAACGAATATAATGCAATACTATTTGCCGATCTTTCTGCCGATATACAGAATCGTTTCGTTGACAATCGCTGGAAATGTATGAAAAACCTTTATTGCTTGACCGATTTTGGGTGCAAGTATACAGTACGCACGGGAATTAAAACAAATCAAAGGCTTTTCTCGCTCTTTATTTAATCTTTAAGCCACTGCGCGTATTTAAACATTCGAGCTAGCGATTTTACGGCTTTTTCGGGCGTGACGAAGGCTACCGCTTTATAGCGGCTGTCCTTAACATCGGTTACGGTGCGCAATGTATCATCTGTCGCAATGGTCACGCCGACAACAGGCTTTTGATATTTTTCCATCAAGGAAACGCTTTTTTCGATAAATTGCTTTTCAGCTTGAGCAACCAACTTTAATGAGTCGGACATGAATTTCTCGTCGTAATTTTCATCGGCTGCCAAAGCTGCTTCCAGCCTTCTCCTGGCTATGCTCAAGGCACCGACCATTCCCATGTGAATAACCGCATCACATCCCGGCCATTTCAGCAGTTCTTCCAGAATCATATTGTGAATTTCGCGATCCCTTGTCGCAACAAGATCTATCGGGTTGGCATGGCTCCAAAATGGCGGCAGGAAAGGATTAATTTTGGCAATCAGTTCCGGCGGTAGTTCCGGCACGGACAAGCCGTTTTCGATGCACAGATCGCAGGTCACCACTCCCCAGCCGCCGCCCATTGTCATTATTCCGACTTTATTGCCCCGGGGCAGCGGCAGAGACGAAAAGGTTGCGGAGAGATCGAGCAAATCCATAGGACTTTCAGCCAGGATGATCCCCGCTTGACGGCTGGCGGCATTAAATACTTTTATATCGGAGGCCATGGCGCCGGTATGGCTGGCCGCTGCCTGCGAGCCGGCTTGCGTCCTGCCTCCTTTTAAAACAATTACCGGCTTTATTTTGCCGACTCTGGACGCTGCCTTAAAAAACCGCTTTCCCTCTTTTACGCTCTCAATATACAATACAACGGTCTTCGTGATCTGATCGACTGCAAAACCTTCCAGATAGTCCTCGATAGTCAGCATCGCCTCATTACCGGAACCGCAGAAAGCACGAATGCCAATTCCCTCTTTTTCCGCAAAGGCTAACAGCTGGGCGCCCAAATTGCCGGATTGGGCAACAAATGCCGTGCTTCCGGCAATCGGTCGCACAGGAGCATGCAGGCAATGAAAAGATATGTGAGGATTGGATATACCCATGGTATTGGGTCCCAATATAATTATGCCGGCATTTCTCGCTTTCTCCACTAATTTTTTTTCCAGCAGCTTCCCCTCATCTCCCGTTTCACTGAATCCGGAGGTTATCAGCAGCATGTTTTTAATCTTCTTCTCTTTGAACTCGGGAATCAGGGCCATAACTTTCTGTGCCGGCACCATAACTACTGCCAGATCAACCGGCCCGGGGATATCTTTTACCGATTTAAATACTTCCCGGCCGGCGATTTTGCCGCCCCGGGAATTGACTAAGTACATTTTCCCTGCATACTTTCCGGACGCAACATTGGCATAAATCAGATGCCCCCATTTACCGTATTTTGCTGACGCGCCGACAAAGGCAACAGATTGCGGATAAAATAATTTGGCGATTACCTGCGGTGCAACAGGAGTAATTGCGGGCTCGCTTGTTTCCTCGTCGCCAAGAACAATCAGTGCATCAACTGCCCTTATTCTGCCGTCGGGGCTGACCAGCAGGGGGTTAACATCAATTTCCTTGACAGCCGGTATTTCCTGGCTGATCCTGGACAATCCGAGCAATACGTTGATGAGAGAAACTTTGTCGGGGGCTTTTTCTCCCCGGAAATTATTTAGCAGCTTTTGCGAATGAACTTCATCGATCATTGCCCCCGCTTCTTTTGCACTTAACGGCGCCAAACGAAATACGACATCGCCCAGTGCCTCCGTATAGATCCCCCCCAGGCCGAACATGATTGTAGCCCCGAAATGTATATCTTGAAAAAGGCCGGCCACGAATTCTCTTTTGCCCTCGATTTGCGGCTGAAGGATAAATCCTTCCAGATCAGCTCCGGCCCTCTCTTTGATTATCTCGGCCGCCCGGCGAACTTCATCCCTGTTTTTTAGATTTAATTGAACTAGGCCCCTTTCCGTTTTGTGAGAGAGATTAGCTCCCAGCCCTTTCAGCACTGCCGGATAACCCATTTGATCAGCGGCAGCTTCGATATCTTTAATTTTTACAAAGCATTTTTCATCGACCACCGGAATCCCATATTCTTTAAGGATCTCTTTCGCTTCTGCCTCTGTCAGTGAATTTTTCCCTTCTGTCTTTGCCTTTTGAATAATCGCTGCACTCTTCATTTTTGCCTCTGATATTTGGTTTTACTTATTGCATGCTGCTAACATTATCCGCGTGCTTCAACAACAACACGCAGAATGTGCGGCTCGTGACGTGCGGAAGCAGCGGGTATGATTTTGGGGTATCCCAGAATAATGGGCGCCACAATACGACAGTTTTCGGGAATGCCAATCTCCGCCTTCAATTGCGGATCGCGGATGTTCGCTCCCAAAGCAACCCAGCAGGTACCCAGTCCCTTGTCTGCCGCCGAAAACATGATGTAACTTGTTGCCAGTGCCGCGTCAACATCCAGCGTATTAACGGAGACGGATCCCACAATGTAAATCAGGCAGGGCGCATTATAAAAAACATTAAACTGTTCATTTTGAAGAAAAGCAACATAATCAGGATTTAGTTTAATTTTTCCCGCGGCGTTATCAGTGAGGAGATTGGCTTTGCTCTCATCGGACAGCGCCTTCATCGTCCTGCGGCATTGTACAACCAGGAAACGGCAGGGCTGATTATTACTTGCCGATGGCGCAAGCGTCGAATCCTGAAGGATTGAATTAACCAAAGCCAGCGGAACCTCTTTGTCTGCAAAATCCCGAATGGCCCTTCTGTTCTTGAGAAGCTCGGAAAATGTCATCATGGTGTTTACTCCTGTCTGGAATGATTTTTGTTTTTAAGCATAAAATGCAATGGATAAGAATCCTGAAGCCAATTGGTGACCATGTTGCGG
Organism: Deltaproteobacteria bacterium HGW-Deltaproteobacteria-12; assembly: GCA_002840565.1. GTDB lineage: Bacteria > Desulfobacterota > Syntrophia > Syntrophales > Smithellaceae > MVRV01. Next base: position 191,500 of record PHBK01000002.1, read on the forward strand.
ACAATATACCCTAAACAAGATAAAAGTAAATAAAATGGTGTTAGGCAGAATTATTGATATTGTTTGAGGTTGACCGATTTCTTTTTTGATCTCAAATGCTTAACACCGGCTCAATCATTAGTTGGCAAGTTTGATTCTGGTCACCGGCTCCAGTAAAGCGGACATTTACAACATCAACACAATCCCCTTACTTACTTTCCCTGAAAAACAGGGGGACGCTTTTGCGCTCGGGCGGTTAATGCCTCCATGAAATCAGCCGTGATGATTGTTTTACCCAACCCTTTGTTTTCCAAATTCAATGCTTTCGTAATGGCATCAATCAAAGGCTGGTGGAGCGTCCTCTTGGTCATGCGGACGGCGTAACCTGCGGCTTTTGGCGGAATCAGTTTGAGAGCCATCTCGCGGGCATAAGCCATAAGCTGATCATGAGGAAGGACTTTATTGACCAGGCCCATCTCGAAAAGTTTTTGAGCCGGAATGCGTTCACCAAAAAACATGATCTCCTTGGTCTTCGGAAAACCTATCAGCCGCGGCAGAAGGTAACTGGAAGCAAGCTCCGGAATGATGCCGAGCCCGACAAAAGGAAGTTGCGCCCAGGCATGCTCTGAACAATAGATGAGGTCGCAGCAGGACAGGCACATTGTAAAGCCACCACCGATAAATAAACCGTTTACCGCTGCAATGATCGGCTTGTCACACTGCCACATTTTCAGGGTGAGCTTCGCCTGAGCAATATCCTGCATATCAATCTGTGCCATGATTTCGTCGCTCACATCAGCCATGGCTTTCGGATTGAAGTAACCGCCGCTGCAGAAAGCCTCATTCGCCGGATCATTGGAATCAGGATCCTTGGCACCGGTGATGATCATAACCCGGGCTGTTTCATCCTTCTCCAGAATATCCACTGCCCAATACAGTTCGAATGTGGTGTAAGGACTGATCGCATTCTTCCGCTTCGGCGTATTCATCGTAACCGTAACGATACCGTTGTCTTCCTTCCGATAAATTATTTCCTTGAATTCTTCGGCATGCATTTTTCTACCCCCTCATTATTAATAACCCCGAAATGCTTTGTATGCGCATCCGGACTACCTGAGCTGCGTCAGAGGCTTTTACCATATGTGATCTTAAAGTTCAGCCATTATATGAATACGCTCGAAACGCTGCTTGGCTTGAGGAGAGATGAAAACAACATTACATGAAATTCCCTGTTTTTACCGATAGGACTTTACTTATTTCTGATGTTAATGTTATGTGTAACGCATAATATTGTACTATCGAAAAACCAGGAATAATATTATAGAGAATGCAAAGAATAGATAAGGAGGTCTTCAATGTTTAAAACTGCAATTACGGATATGTTCGGCATCAAATACCCCATCATCTGCGGGGCGATGATGTGGTTGTGCAAACCGCCTTTCTGCGCTGCTGTTTCCAATGCCGGCGGCATGGGTAACCTGACCGCGGGGAATTATGAAACAGCGGATGAGTTTCGTGCGGCGATCCGGGCAACCCGCAAACTCACGGATAAACCCTTTATGGTTGCGATTACACTCCTGCCTTCAGTCCGGATTACACCGGAACATCATAAAATGTATATTACCGTCTGCGCAGAAGAAAAAGTCGCGGGCATCGAGTTTTCCGGCACACCGGTCGATAAGGTGGCCGGAATGGGCGCCATTGAAATGCTGCAAAAAGCGGGAGTGAAGATGTTTCATAAGGTTGGTGCATTGCGGCACGCGCTGCATGCGGAAAAGATCGGCTTTGACGGCGTTTACGCGGCAGGTATTGAAGAAGGCGGACATCCTTTAAATGATGATGTAACTTCCATGGTGCTCACGCCAAGAATTGCCGCAGCAGTGAAAATTCCGGTCGTGACGGTCGGCGGTATTGCCGATGGCCGGACCATGGCGGCGGCGCTTGCTCTGGGGGCGCAGGGTGTCATGATGGCCAGCCGCTTTATCGCCACGAAGGAATGCGAAGTTCATGATAATATCAAGCAGGAACTGATCCGCAGACAGGAGTTTGATACGGTTATTTACGGAAAGTCCATCGGACTGCAGGGCCGCGGGCTGAAGTCCAAAGTGCTGGAGGAAGTCCTGGCTATTGAAGCAAGGCACGGCGGTTTTGAGGAACTTATTCCCTTACTGTCCGGACAGAAGGTCAAAGAAGCCTGGGAAACGGGTGATGTGAATTACGCACCGCTCATGGTCGGTCAATCCATCGGCCTGATTAATGATGTCCCGACCTGCAAGGAATTGCTGGAGAGAATGGCCGCGGAAGCGAAGGATAGCCTGTCCCGGGCCAATAAAGCCTGCAATGCTTAATAACGGTTGCGCCTGCAGGCTTATGCGGCTGCAGGCAAAAACCTGACCTCAATTTAATTTAACCTGATTGCGGTCAATACAGGTAAAAAGGCGAAGCGGTTGCCATTCGAGTGCCGGAAAAGATGATAAACGGAAACGCCTGATACTCATCAGGCCGGATATCAGATGTTAAACCGGAAGGTAATAATATCTCCGTCTTTGACTATATATTCTTTACCCTCAAGGCGCATGCGGCCGGCGGACTTTACACCGGCCGCCGTTTTGCCGCAGGCAATAAAATCATCATAATGCATTACTTCCGCCTTGATAAAACCTCTTTCGAAATCATTGTGAATGGCACCGGCCGCTTTGGGCGCTTTGGTTCCTTCCGGAATTACCCAGGCTTTCACTTCATCTTCACCAACTGTAAAAAATGAAATGCGCCCCAGGAGAGAAAATGCGCCCCGGATGATCCGGCCAAATGCCGGTTCGGCAATGCCCAGTGATGCCAGAAATTCTTTTTGGTCGGCGGCATCGAGCCCGGCCAGTTCCGCTTCTATTTTGCAGCAAATCCCCATCACCGGTTCCGTCAAGCCCGCTTCCCTGGCGAAGGCATCCGCCAGCGCCATATTATCTTCGGCTACGTTGATAACCACCAGTTCGGGTTTTATCGACCAGAACGAAAAGCTGCGCAAAGAAAAAACTTCCGACTCCGTCAGCGAGGCAGAACGCAGCGGTTTGCCGGCTTCCAGAACATCTTTTAGTCTCGGCAGAATCTCTACCTGAGAAATATCCTGCGGACTGAGCGCTTTTTTGGACATTTTCGTCAGACGTTCCAGCTTTTTTTCAATGATCAGAAGGTCGGAAAGAATCAATTCATCTTCCAGTTTACGATAGGAATCGATGGACAATCGGACATCAGGCAGAGAAAAACCGTCCACAACATGCAAAATCCCGTCGGCGCCGCTTAAATTTTGGCGGACTGATTCCCAGGGATGTTCACCGACAGCATGAACATCAACAAACGGAACTTTCGCCGGTGATACTTTCACCGGTTGATATATTTCCACGAGCTGATCAAAGCGCTCATCCGGCACTGCGGCCTGGCCCCGCACACAGGTTTCGTTATGCGAAGCGCTGCTTTTAGTTCCGGTCATTATTTCAAACAGGGTGCTTTTCCCGCTCTGCGGAAGCCCCAATATTCCCATTTCCATGAAAAATAGTCCTTTAGACTGAAGACTGAAGGTGAGGGCTGAAGTGACCTAATAGTCTTCAGCCTTCAGCCTATATACCTATTGTTTAAATTCCTTTTCTATTCTCGCCATAGCCTCTGCCAGCCGGTCATCAGGAACCGTCAGCGATATGCGGACAAACCCTTCGCCATACTTGCCATAGGCAGTACCGGAAGCAACAACAACGGCTGTTTTGTCAAAAAGACGGTTGGTAAATTCCAGCGACGTCATACCCCGGGGTACCGGTACCCAGAGATAAAATGTACCGCGGGGCGGATTAAAATCAATGCCGATTTTCTTCAGCGTTTTGAGCACCTTCTCCCGGCGTTTTCCATAAACCGCCAGCATTTTTTCGACAAAAGGCGCCTCTTTCTGCAGGGCCTGGATACCCGCATATTGAATGGGGTTAAAAATCCCGGAATCGGTGTTTTCTTTAACTTTGCTGATGGCGGCAATTAATTCCGGATTGCCGCAGGCGACGCCGATCCGCCAGCCGCACATGTTAAAAGGCTTGGATAGCGAGTTAAGCTCCACCCCCACATCCTTAGCCCCCTGCGCCATCAGAAAACTGATGCGCGGCTGCCCGGCAAATAATATCTCGCTGTATGGATTATCATAGCAGATGGCAATGTCCGACGCCTTGGCAAAGGCCACCAGCTTATCTAAAAATTCCGGAGTCGCACACGCGCCGGTCGGATTATTCGGATAATTCAGAAACATCGCCGTCGCCTTCAGGACAATATCCGAGGGAATGTCTTCCAGCACCGGGAGATAATTGTTTTCCGGCAGAATAGGAACATTGTATGGCACGCCCTCTCCCATCAGAATACTCGCCCGGTAGGCCGGATAACCGGGATCGGTCATCAAAACCGTGTCTCCGGGGTTAACCCGCGCCATGATAAAATGATGGCAGCCTTCCTTTGATCCGATTAAGCCCAGAATTTCGCTTTCCGGATTTAAACTGACACCGTATCTTGTTTGATACCAGCGGGCGATCTCCTGGCGATAAAGGAGCATTCCTTTCTCCTCATCCGTCGGATAACGGTGATTTAGCGGATTTCTTGCCGTCGCGCATAATTCATCAATAATTGAATCCGGCGTCGCTTCCACGGGATCACCAATCGCCAGAGAAATAACATCAACTCCGTCCGTCTTGGCCTTATTGATTTTTTTTCGCAATTCCATGAACAAATATGGCGGAATTTTCGCCAAACGCTCCGCAGTCTGCAATGTAAACCTCCCTTTCCCGGTAAAATAATTACCGGATATTTTAAATAATCATTGGTATGCTTCGGCAAAAAGAAATCCTTGATAGACCATTTTTACCGTGCCTTCAAGATAAATCCCCTCAAAACCTTCGTCTTTCCCCGTAAAATAAATTCGCAGCGTTTCTCCGCTCTGCACCAGTACGTCCACCGGCGATCCTACCTCGCCTCGGCAGGCCGCCGCCAGAACCGCCGCCACCATACCGGTGCCACAGGCCAGCGTTTCGTCTTCCACACCACGCTCATAAGTGCGCAATTGAATTTTATGGCGGGAAAGAACAGTGGCAAAATCAGCATTTGTGCCCTGCGGCGCAAAATGCTGATGAAAACGGATTTTCCTTCCCCATTCAGCTACGGCGCAGGATTGCAGATTATCCACAAAGGCCACGGCATGGGGAACACCGGTATTAACATAATCGACGGTAAAAATCCGTCCGTCGACATCAATCTTTACGGCCAAATTTACCGGGGAAGGGTCGGTCAATTTCACTTTTACCAGATCATTATTAACTTCCGCGCTGATGATTCCGGCAATCGTTTCGAAGGTCATTTTCTTGGCGGCAATACCCTGATGATAAGCATACCTGGCCACGCACCTGCTGCCATTGCCGCACATTTCCGCCGTGCTGCCGTCAGAGTTGAAAAATTGCCATTTAAAATCGGCACAGGAAGACGGTTCAATCAGGAAAAGTCCATCCGCCCCGACCGACAACTTATGCCGGCAAACCTTGCGGACAAACTCCCGGATATCTCCCACGTTTAAGGATAAATTGCGGTTATCAATGATAATGAAATCATTGCCGCTCCCGCTCATTTTATAGAATTCAATTCTTTCAGATTTCTTGTATCCCAAAGCATTGCCTATAAATATTATTCGCGTTAAGTGCTCTTATAAATCCGGCACCCTAAGCCTTTGAGATCAGGGGTTCCGAATTCCCGGCCCAGCTTCTTTGAGGAAGTCAGCATGTTGAAGTTGGATTTCTCCCATTCATACTGTGTTTCCGGGTTTCCTTCGGGGAACCACCAGCCATGTGCAGCACAGAGAACCCGGGGGTCAATGGTTTCCGTCAGATGGGCTTTCTGAATGATTTTACCGTGCCTGGTTTCCAGCACGACATCGTCGCCTTCTTGAATATTGTATTGCCGGGCAGTTGCGGGATGAATTTCCACCTGCGGGTGAGGTCTCAGCCGGCGCAGTTTTTCCAGCCACCGGTATGACGAATGCAGATAGTAACGGCTCTTGGCGCTGGTCAAAATCAGGGGGTATTCCTGGTCCTCCTCATCAGGCAGACCATGATATTCCGGCAACGGGCTGAGCTTGAATTTTTCGGCCGTGCTGAGCATCAGTTCCACCTTGCCCGTCGGGGTAGCAAACCCCTTTTCCTCATATTTCCGGAAACGGTCCGGTCCCCGGAGATATCCCTTTTCACAAAACTGGCTGTAGGTCAGGCCGCCGGGCTGGACAACATCTTCCAGAAACTGGCGATAGTCATCATACCAGTATTGGGCCGGGGTCATGAGTTTCCCCAGTTCATTCATAATTTTCATGTCCGGCCAGCATTCCTCCGGGGGATCCACAACCCGGGGACGGGCCAGAATATAGCCGTGGCCGAGACCCAAATGGCCGATATCGTCAATTTCGAAGTGGCTGGCGACCGGCAGGACAATATCGGCCAGTGCTGCCGAGGGCGTCATGAAAAGATCCGCAACAGCCAGAAAATCGAGTTTCGAAAGAGCCGCATGGGTCTGGCGGCTGTCCGCATAAGAAAGCATGGGGTTGCAGCACATCATGTAAGCCGCCCGGACCGGGTAGGGAATATCCTCCAGGATGGCCTTGCGGAAAAAAGCCGGGGCGATAGTCATGAGCCGGGGTATGACACGATGATGAGCGCTGATCATCTCTTTGGCCTTGGTGGGAATGAGGTCGGCCCTGACCAAAGGCCCCAGTCCGATAATCTTCGGATCATGGGCCTCCACATTGCCTCCGGGAACAGCAAGATTGCCGCAGATCGCCATCAGATTGATGAGCGCACGGGCCGTATCGAAGGTATGGGTGTTATGTTCGATGGGATTACCCCATTGCAGGACAGCCGGTTTTGACCGGGCGTATAACCTTGCGGCCTCACGGATCAGTCCGGACTCCACCCATGTTATTTGGGAAACCTTTTCGGGCGTGTATGTTTGAACATGTCTGGCCAGTTCCGGAAAACCGGAAGTCCATTTTTCTGTAAACTCCCGATCATAGAGACCTTCTTCGATAATGACATGCAACAAGCCCAGGGCCAGAGCGGCATCCGTACCGGGTCTTAAGGGAAGCCAGAGCTTCGCTTTCTTCACGAGGTCAATGCGGCGCGGGTCCACAACAATCAGCTCCATGCCCTCCTCGATCTGCGACAGGAACATGCTGCATATTTCGCCTTCCTCGTTTGTGGAGGTGATGTTGCTTCCCCAGAGAAGAGCCAGCTTGCTCTTGTGGTGAAAATCCGCCACCGGATAAAATCCGCAGGTATGAATACCCGTGATCTCGCGGGGGGCATGGCAAACATCCTGAGAAGCAATGACATTGGGAGATCCGAAGAGATTGGCCAGGCGGATAAGAATAAAATGGTCGAGTCCCTTAGGCATGCCGACGCCAAAAGCTACGCCCCGAGCGCCATATTGCTCTTTGGTTTTGAGCAGATTATCGGCAATGCTGCTGAGAGCCTCCGGCCACGAAATACGCTCCCATTTTCCCGCTCCTTTTTTTCCCACTCTTTTGAGGGGATGCACAAGGCGATCAGGGTGGGTCAGCCGATCGGGGGAAGCCTTGCCCTTCACGCAGATGTAACCCTTGTTCAGGAAGCCATCCGGGTCTCCCTGGACAGCTTCTATCCGGTTATCTTTTACGCCAACCAGCAGAGCACATCCTCCGTGGTCCATCCTTGCACAGTGGGTCTTCCGCCAGATCAATTCATCGGACATATTATTACCCCTATTTTTTCAGTAGAGCCTCTATTTGCAGATCCTTTTCCTGCCATAACTGCTGCACCCATTGTTGAAATTCAGCTCGAAAAGCCTCATTCCCCTCATAATCACCCTGCATAAGTTTTGGCGGCACTTCGACCTGTTCGATACGCACACGGATCCTTTTAACCTTGCCGCAAAGAAATTCCCATAAGGTCGGGATGCCGTCAGGGTAAACGATAGTGATGTTCAGCAGGCAATTAAACTTGTCTCCCAGTGCATTCAACGCCAGGGCGATACCGCCGGCTTTCGGCTTCAGCAGATATTTGTATGGCGACTTCTGGCGGTCGTGTTTGGCTTTAGTAAAGCGCGTGCCTTCCAGAAAATTCATCACCCCAGTCGGCATATGGGCAAACTTTTCGCAAGCCTTACGTGTTATTTCCAGGTCCTTGCCTTTCTGCTCGGGATGCTTTTTCAGGTATTCGGCACTGTGCCGGTGCAAAAAAGGAAAATCCAGCGCCCACCAGGCCACACCCATAATCGGCACCCAGATCAATTCACTTTTCATGAAAAATTTCATCAAAGGAATGCGGCGGTTGAGTAAATGCTGCATGACAAAAATATCCACCCAGGACTGGTGATTGCTGCTGATCAGATACCAGCCACGGTAATTCAGATCCTTCACTCCCTCTACATCCCACGATGTTTTCTGGGTGAGGCGCATCCATCCACTGTTGCAGGCGATCCAATTCTCCGCAAACCACAGTAAAATCTTATCGAAGAGTCGGCGCAGGGGCGGGAACGGCAGGAGAAATTTGAGAATGGAAACTACAAACACCAGCGATGGCCAGAACAGTACATTCAAAACCAAAAGCAGGAAGGCAATGATTCCCACCAGCAGGGAGGGCAAAAAATTCAGCATATTCGTCCTATCTTTATTTCAGTAGTATATTTCTTATTTTTCTCTCACATTTTAGTCAAGCAATCTTTTGTTTGGTACAAAATTGTTCCAAATCATGCCGGCGCCCTCTGGCTATAATAACATGTAATTACGTATAGTTGTGTTGATTAAACCTGTTTGGCA
>PHBK01000003.1 GCA_002840565.1 Deltaproteobacteria bacterium HGW-Deltaproteobacteria-12
ATGTTTCAGCTACTTACATTTTATGATTACACAAGCAATATGGTCGAAAACAATAACCAACTGAACTTATTCACGGATTATTCCGGACAGTAGTGATTGAAGATAATAAAATAATTCCAGTTGATATTGGAAGTCATGATGAGGTTTATTAGTGAAACTCCAATTACGAAAGTGAAACCCGGCGGATGAGACTGTGTCACAATGTCTTTGCGAACGAATGTAATGAGTGAAGCAATCTCATAGGCCTTTGATAACATAAAGATTGCCACACACACTGTCGTGCGTTCGCAATGACAAGCAAGGATTGCGACATAGTCTGGGATGCAGGGCGCAGCGCATAACCTAATAACCTGAAGGTCACGCGAGGTCACGAGTCGGAATTGGCCAGACCAACTATCCCGCGTTAGCGGCGGCAGTCATAATTTTGTATTAAGAGGTGAAAAATGGAAGACGTCTATTTGATATTTAAATCTTTTGCCGATCCGGTTTTTATTATCTTTATCCTGCTTTTAATTTCTCTGGTTCTCTGCTTTATCGGCACCAAAAAAAAGAACGGCATTTTGATTTTAGTATTGGCGATTATTTTGCTGTATGGGGGAAGCATTGCGCCGGTGGCCAATTATCTGGCTTACTCACTGGAGAAAGATTATCTACGTGCACCATCTCCGGCGGAGAACAAGCTGGAAGTGATAATTGTTTTAGGAGGAGGTGTTATTGACATTAATACTTTGAATAGCACTTTCCCGTCGGAATCATCGGCGGCAAGGCTGCTCCATGGAGTGTCAATACTGAATAAATATGGGGCGAAGTATTTTATATGTGCCGGTAAGGGAGCGGGCGGAATATCCGAAGGCGAAGTAATGGCGCGCATGGCGTTGGAACTGGGAGTGCCGAAAGAAAAGATCAGAATAGATGCCAAATCGAACAATACCTGGGAACACGCGGTGGAACTAAACAAGATGTTTGTAAATAAAAACACTTATGTCGGAATTGTTACCTCCGGGTATCATATGAAAAGAGCGGAAAAAGAGTTTAAAAAATATTTTCGAAATGTTGTGCCGCTGCCGGCATCTCATTCCTATGCGACGCCGGTGGGGAGAAATCCGGTTCAATATATACCTCAAACGGCGGCATTGAGTGCAACAGCGAACATGTTGAGAGAACTGATCGGATCAATCTGGTACGACATAAAAGCTTTCTGAGAATTCACGCAAACAACAATTGGTTCAATATCAATCCCTGGATTTCAACCTTAGAAACGATAGGTGAGTTCCAGCATGTGAAAATCCGCCCCCGTGTTGCGAGGTCCGTAGATCGCGGCATCGGAATAGTGCAGATAACGGTAGCCCACTCCCAGCTGTTTGAAGAGTGGAACGCCGACACCTGCGGTCAGGGCAAATTGGAAGTGTCCGCCGAAGTTTTGCGTTCCAAAGCTATGCCTGCTGAGAATAGCCCCGCCGGCGCCCATGTCTAATGTGAATCGACCATCTTGACTGCCCAGGGTAACCAGGGGAATGAGAGAAACGACCAGAGCGGTTTCCCCGGCGCCATAAAGAGCGCCGGCGCTGGTCATCAGCCTTATGTCGGCTCCCCAGCCTGATTTTGAATACCAACCCCAAGGCAGCCTTAAGTTCACCGCCACGTCGAACTCCTGAAAATCTTCCGGCGCCAAACCGCCGATTATGTCATTATTGGAGAAGGCTGCCCGGATACTGACACTATGTAAACTCAGTTTGTCAGCAACCTGCTTATCGTTTTCACATATATCAAACCACTTTCTTTGTTTTGCCGCTTTCTTCATGGTGCCAGATGTTGCGGGGGAGTCGCAGTCGACGGCGGCGGCATCAGTAATGACTGAATTTACTCCATCTCCCTTCAGTGGCAGGCTTTCTTCTGTTGCCGCATTCCGGTAACAAAGGAAGTTTTGTGAGGCCAAATGAAGCAAGCCTTTATGGATTTCCCGATTATTCTCTGTCCTTGGTTGCCCCACTTTGACGTCGGAATCGGCTGCAGCATGAACATAAGTATCATGCAAATATGGCATTGCCACAGCAGGCTTAGACAAAAAAAGGAGTACAAAAACAATAAAGAAAGAGTAGATAAAAAAAGGATTGCGAAAACAACAAAAAAACGGATAGTATTTCATCTTGCCATTCGACAATTCACACACAATATCGTCTTTTTTGATGAGAAATTTCTTTTTCATGGATGAGATATAAGATTTTCGGACTTGTCTGTCAATAAACATTGACCGTAAAATTTGCGCTGTTGATGCTTGTATGTGGCAATAATTGCGTTTATTGCTAAGTGAAAGCATCAACTTTTCCTTAATCTTCCATGTTGTTTAGTACGGCAAGTTATGGTTAGCAGCCGTCTTTACACAGATTGTCAAATAGACTTTACCCTAGGGCAAGTAGTTTTATTTTTCAGCTATAATTTTCCGGCGCTTCTTTTAGTGATTTTCGAGTGTTTTTTCTTGACTTTACATAATTATTTCATTAGATTTCACAGTGTTCACGACATGAACAAATGGGGTTTTATGGCCGTTCAACGCAAAAATAATTCTGAAACCGAGGAATCCCTTCTGGTTCTTCGAGAAATAAACGCAAATCCAAAACTAACTCAAAGGGAGCTTTCCTCGCGCCTCGGCCTGAGTCTGGGGAAAATCAACTTTCTCATGAAGGCGTTGATGGAAAAGGGCTTGATTAAGGCCGAGAACTTTAAAAATTCCAGCAATAAAAGCGCATATTTGTATTATCTCACCCCGTTGGGGATCGAAGAAAAAGCAAGAACTACCTATCGATTCCTGAAGCGGAAGATCGAAGAATACGAAAAGCTGGAAATAGAAATCCAGCAATTAAAAAAGGAAGTTGGTACTTCCGATCTTCCGGGTGAAGGTCGGGATAATATTTTGTAGAGTAAAATAGATTCTTATACCTATTCGTAAAAACAATAACTTGCAATATGTGGACACATGCCGATGTAAGCCAGAGGGCGGAGCTGTATATGAATAGTTTCGTTTACAGAAAAAAAGGGGGGGACCTATGGCTAAGCAGCCGGATAGCGAAATAATACCCGAAGACGAAGTAGCTCTTTACGATTACTGGAAAGTTATTGTTAAAAGAAAAAAGATTTTACTGGGAATTATTTTTGTTCCCGTAATAATGGCAATTATAATTGCTTCTTTTCTGCCCCGTTATTATCAGGGTGAAGGCGAAATATCACAACTGGTAATAACCGCGCCTAATATAGTGGCACATATAGGAGATATTGATGAGGCAAAAAAGAACAAGATATTTACTAGTTATTCAGATGCAGTTAAAAATGTATTAATATTCCTTTCTCCAAAATCCACTGATAAAGTCAGAGTAATAATAGATGCCAAGACAGCAGATGTTATTCCCCGCGCTTCTAATGATCTATTGGTCTATATCAGTAATCTGCCGGAAATCAGAAAAGAGGTTGACAAAACAAATGTAGAAACAGACAAAAAAACACAGATGCTTATTGCAGAAGCGGATTTCAGGATGCAAAAGCTGAAGGAAGCGCAAAAGGCAAATCTTGTTTTTTTAAAGCAGGTGACCAACAGAATGAAAAAACAGGAAATTGTTCTTGCTGATATTAATCCGGCGGATATAATTCAAAAAGATGCTGACCTATCTTTAGAAATCAGCAAGCTGGAGCAGACCAAGACAGATTTGCTGAAGAAAAAGGAATTAAAAATTAATGCCGGCATATCAGGTCCGTACTCGATTAGCAAACAACCTTCGGATTTACGTATAAAACAAATATTAATCATTATTTGCGTGCTCAGCCTTTTTGTTGGTGTAGTTGTTATCTTTTTTCTTGAATATTTTGATCGGATGAAAGCTCGGGATAATAAATGACTATCTTGGAGATCAAGAAAACCGTTGGTTGTTTAATCCGGATAAGCTGAGAAAAGACAAACCTGGAGCAGATTATATTTAATGTCACAGCTGGATATTGACAGCATTATCAAGGCGTTAGGAACAGTTATTTCCCGGGGCCAGAAGAGCCCCCTTGCCCTGCATGAGCCTTTTTTCCATGGTAACGAATGGGCATATGTCAAAGATTGTCTTGATTCCACCTGGGTCTCCTATGTTGGACAGTATGTGGATAAGTTTGAAATCATGCTTGCTGAGTTTACGGGGGTGCAGAAAGCGGTGGCGGTTGTCAACGGCACCGCGGCGCTTCATATGGCTCTCAAATTGGCAGATGTAACACCCGGTGATGAAGTTCTTGTTCCGGCCCTTACTTTTGTGGCTACAGCCAACGCAGTTGCGCATTGTGGTGCCATTCCTCATTTTGCTGATAGTGACGAAAGAACACTGGGACTCGATCCCTTGAAATTGAAAGATTATCTGAAAGCTGTTTCACAGGTGAGATCCAGCGGCTGTATAAATAAATTTTCCGGAAGACGAATTTCAACTGTTATTCCGGTTCATATATTCGGCCATCCGGTTGATCTTGATTCCCTTGCGGAGGTTTGTGAGGAATACAAAATCGTAATGGTGGAAGACGCCGCCGAAGCCCTTGGTTCTTATTATAGAGGCAGGCACACGGGAAACCATGGTAAGCTTTCCATCTTAAGCTTTAACGGCAACAAAACAATCACTACAGGCGGCGGTGGTGCCATCCTGACAAATGACGCCGCCCTGGCAGCTTTGGCCAAACACCTGACTTCTACAGCAAAAATTCCTCATAAATGGGAGTTTCGGCACGACCATATTGGGTTTAATTATCGTCTGCCCAATCTCAATGCTGCTCTTGGATGCGCCCAGATGGAACAGCTTCCCGGCTTTTTAGAGCAGAAAAGGAAGCTGTCCGAATCCTACCAAAAGGCTTTTGCGAAAATAGAAGGTATTCGCTTCTTCACCGAACCTTCTTTTGCTAAAAGTAATTACTGGCTCAATGTTATTCTTCTGGATGCAGCTTCATCGGAGAGACGCGATGAACTGCTGGAGAAGACAAACGAGCATGGTTTCAAGACACGTCCGGCATGGGATCTCCTGAATACATTGCCGATGTTTCGGGGGTGTCCCGCTATGGATCTTTCCTGTGCAGAAAATCTGGTCAAGAGGATAATTAATATCCCCAGCAGTTCATTTTTAGGTAATAATCATGAATAAAAGGCGAATTTGCATTGTAACAGGCACGCGGGCGGAATATGGTCTCCTCTTTTGGCTGATGAAGGAAATCCAGGAAGATCCAGATCTGGAGCTTCAGTTGGTCGCCACAGGCATGCACCTCTCTCCTGAATTCGGCTTGACTTACCGGAAGATTGAGGAAGACGGTTTTCACATTGATGAAAAAGTGGAGACTCTTCTTTCCGGCGATTCTCCAGTCGGTATTGCCAAATCCATCGGTTTGGGTGTTATTGGTTTTGCTGATGCTTTAGCCCGTTTGAAGCCGGATATTCTGGTTGTTCTGGGTGATCGGTACGAGATTTTCGCCGCTGCCCAAGCTGCCATGGTGGCAAAGATACCGCTTGCACACATTCATGGCGGTGAAACGACGGAAGGGGCCATCGATGAAGCCATCCGTCATGCTATTACGAAGATGTCCCATTTTCATTTTACTTCCGCTGAAACATATCGCCGGCGGGTTATTCAGCTGGGTGAAAAGCCGGAGAGCGTTCTGAATTATGGCGCACCGGGTCTGGACAACCTCAGTAGGCTAGACCTTCTTGATAAGGGATCTTTCGAAAAGGCCATTGGTCTTAAATTAGGGGAATTATCATTCTTAGTTACATATCATCCCGTTACTTTGAGCGATGTAATGCCGGAAAAGTCGATTCAGGAATTGTTCAATGCCATCGATCAATTCCCCGCAGCAACCATCATTTTTACAAAAGCAAATGCCGATACGAACGGGCGCATAATTAATCAGAGCATTGAGAGGTATGTGGCAAAGAATCCATTCCGGGCAAAAGTATTCGCATCGCTGGGGCAACTGTTATATCTCAGTGCCGTAAAAAACTGCGATATAGTCATTGGAAACTCGTCCAGCGGGCTGCTGGAAGCGCCTGTCTTCAAAAAACCTACCGTGAATGTAGGAGCACGTCAACAAGGGCGATTGCGGGCTGATTCGGTTATTGACTGTGCAGAAAATGAACAGGCTATTGCCGCCGCTATCAGAAGGGGATTATCGTCAGAGTTTAGAAGTATTCTGGGCGATGCTGTGTCTCCCTATGGATATGGAGGCTCTTCGTTTAAAATCAAAGAATATTTGAAGAAAGTATCTTTACAGAACGTTTTGATGAAGAAATTCTATGATGTGAATTATGATTGCTGATCCCCAAAATAGAGTAAAGCCAATATTCATTATTGCCGAAGCCGGAGTAAATCATAACGGCAGCATCAAAGTTGCTAAAAAACTTATTGATGTTGCCGCACGGTCAAGTGCGGATGCCGTAAAATTTCAGACTTTTCAGGCAGATAAAATTATCAGTAAATATGCTCCCAAAGCTGAATATCAGAAAATGTCCACCGCAGAGACCGAATCCCAGCTGGAAATGGTCAAAAAACTGGAGTTGACTGAAGGCGGGCATCGCCAACTTATAGAATATTGTCAATCACGAAAAATTCAATTTTTGTCCACGCCCTTTGACCTGGAAAGTATTAACCTTTTGGCCCAAAAATTCGCCTTGCCCAGCTTAAAAATACCTTCCGGCGAGATCACTGACGCCCCCTTCCTGCTGGCTGCAGCGCAGACAGGCAAGAACATTATTCTCTCGACCGGGATGAGCACACTGAAAGAGGTTGCGGATGCCCTTGGTGTACTGGCTTTCGGGTATGCCGGATTCAGAAATAAGCCCGCCATTGCTGCTTTTAAAGAAGCTTATTATTCCGGAAAAGGACAGCGATTATTGAAAGAAAAAGTCATCCTTTTGCATTGCACAACGGAATATCCCGCGCCATTTGACGAAGTTAATTTAAAAGCCATGGAAACACTACGCAAAACCTTCGGTTTGCCGGTTGGTCTTTCTGATCATACACAGGGGATAGCTGTTTCCATAGCGGCGGCTGCGCTGGGTGCTGCTGTTATCGAAAAACATTTTACTTTAGATCGCCAGCTTCCTGGTCCGGATCACAAGGCTTCTCTGGAACCGGATGAACTTCACGCAATGATCAGGTCTATCCGTCAGGTGGAAAAAGCAATGGGAAGTGTGCAAAAGAAGCCCACGGTATCGGAAATCAAGAATCTTTATGTTGCACGCAAAAGCCTGGTGGCGGCGCAGCCGATTCATAAAGGCGATGTTTTCTCGCCGTTAAATTTAGCCTTTAAAAGACCCGGCACGGGCATTTCTCCAATGAGGTATTGGGGGTTGCTGGGCAAACGATCAGCTAAAAATTATTATGAGGACGAATTAATCACCAAATGAACCTTCCTGTAATTATTATCGGTGCGGGCGGCCATGCCAGGGTTTTGATTTCTGTATTGAAAGCCAGAAAAATGGATATTCTGGGGATAACGGAGCGGGCACTGAATAAGGTTGGCGAAGGCATTAGTGGAATTTCCATCTTGGGACAGGATGACATCATCCTTAACTATTTGCCGGATTCAATTTTGCTGGTAAATGGAATCGGGTCCACAGAATCAGCAGCGAATCGGGAATCCATCTTTAAAAAATTCAAAAATTCAGGTTACACATTTGCATCTGCTATTCATCACTCTGCCTTGATTATGGAAGATGTGAAATTAGGCGAAGGCGTGCAAATTATGGCCGGCGCCATTATTCAGCCGGGATGCGTGATCGGAGATAATTCCATTATCAATACCGGCGCTATTATTGATCATGATTGCATGATCGGCGATCATGTGCATGTTGCCCCGGGGGCTGTTCTTTCGGGTGGTGTGCATATTGGCTCTAAAGCACATATCGGCACGGCGGCGGCAGTAATTCAGGGAAAAAGCATCGGTGCAGGGGCCATTATCGGTGCCGGCGCTGTTGTCATTGAAGATATACCTGAAAGAACTAAGGTTGTGGGCGTACCTGCAAGACTTATGGAAAGAAGATAAACACCATGGATGCAGAAAAAATAAGACTATTTCTGGCTGACAAAGAAATAACAATAAAACAGGCGATGCTGCAGTTGACACAGCGGGGTATAAAAATACTTTTTATCATCGATCAGAATCAAAAACTTATTGGAACACTTACAGATGGAGACATCAGGAGGGGAATAACATGTGGCATAGATTTAACAGCAAAAATTGCCGAGATCATGAAGGAGAAATTCTTCAGCTTTAATCTGGCTGATGAAAACATTAAGGAAAAAGCCCATGAACTCATGAAGGAACGTCTAATCGAATTCATACCTGTTTTAGATGATTTCGGAAAGATTACCGATATCATATCCTGGTACGAGAGTATTTCTGCTGAGCCAATCAGGATAAAACGGCCATTTTTTAATAATCCAGTGGTAATAATGGCCGGCGGAAAAGGCACTAGATTGGATCCTTTTACCAAAATTCTTCCCAAGCCTCTTATCCCTCTTGGTGAAAAGCCGATCGTTGAAGTGATTATGGACCGCTTTTACGAAAGAGGCTTCAATAAATTTAAGCTTGTGATCAACCACAAGAAAGAAATGATTAAACTTTATTTCAGTGAGAATAAGCAACCGTATGAATTGGAGTTGATCGAAGAAAATGAATATTGCGGCACGGTAGGCGGACTTTCTTTGTTGAAAGGTAAAATCAAGGACACGTTTATTCTGACCAATTGTGATACTCTGCTTGACGGTGATTATGGCGAATTTTTAACCTGGCACAAAGAAAATTTCAATACATTAACCATTATCGGTTCGCATAAAGAAGTTGATGTACCCTACGGCGTACTTAATATGACGAATGGTTCCCTGTTTGAAATGATCGAAAAACCCAAGTATGATATATTTGTCAATACCGGCTCGTATGTTATGGAGCCGAAAGTTCTCGATTGTTTGATTGATAACGAAAGAATGGACATCGACAAATTAATAAAAGCAATTAAGCTGTCCCCTGCCGACAAAGTAGGTGTCTTCCCTTGTTGGGGAAGGTGGTTTGATGTCGGGCAATGGGATGAATATAAGAGAACTTTGAAATATTTGGGCATTGAAGGCTGATTTCATCTATTCTAGTCTGGCCAATAACTGATATGGTAACAACAGATAAATGATTAATGGCAAATCTTTTTTAGCTATCATTCCGGCGCGCGGCGGCTCCAAAGGAGTCCAGCAAAAAAACATAAGGCTTGTTGCGGGAAAGCCTTTGATAGCATGGACAATAGAGGCAGCAAAAAAATCCAAATATCTCGACCGGATAATCCTTTCATCTGAAGATGAAGAAATAATTAAAGTCGCGCGGCATTGGAATTGCGAAGTCCCGTTTATCCGTCCCGCTGAACTGGCGCAGGACAATGTTACAGGCATAGAGCCTGTTTTACATGCACTTAACAATATCAACGAACAATATGATTATTTAGTTTTATTGCAGCCAACATCTCCTTTACGCATAGCCGACGATATTGACGGCTGCATTGAAAAATGTATACTGCAAAATGAAACTGCATGTGTTTCGGTCACAACACCTGACAAAAGCCCTTTCTGGATGTATTCTCTGGACAGCGCGGGCAAATTAAAACCCATTATAAAGCAAAGGAAGACAGTATTGTTAAGGCAACAGTTCGAAGGCGCTTATGCATTGAACGGCGCCGTTTACGTTGCCAATACCCGCTGGTTTGTGAAAAACAAAAAATTCATTTCTGACGAGACGGTAGCGTATATCATGCCGAAAAAGAGATCGCTTGATATAGATACGGAATTTGATCTGGAAATATGCGAGATCTTGCTGATGAAAAGTAAAGAATTAAATAAGCTGGAGCATGACCTTTAACATTCAATTATGGGAATAAACAGAAGAGTTATTGCCAGGCTGGACATTAAGGGACCAAATCTTGTGAAGGGAATTCATTTGGAAGGATTAAGAGTCCTTGGAAAACCAGAGCAATTTGCGCGTTACTATTATCAAGCAGGCGTCGACGAGATGATGTATGTAGATGTTGTCGCCAGTCTTTATAATCGAAACAGCATACATGAGATTGTCACAAGAACGGCTAGAGAGATCTTTATTCCCCTTACCGTAGCCGGTGGCATCAGGACAATAGATGATATCCGCAAAATACTAAGGTCGGGTGCTGATAAAGTTTCAATTAATACGACAGCAATAAAAAATCCTGAGATATTAAGAGAAGCATCCCGGACATTTGGATCATCCACTATTGTTGTCGCTATTGAGGCCATTAAACAACAGGATGGTCGTTATTTTGCTTACACGGACAATGGACGAGAGCACACGGGCATTGAAGTTTTAAAATGGGCTAAGAAAGTGGAAGAACTCGGTGCGGGAGAAATTGTAATAACATCCGTTGATCGGGAAGGAACAGGTCTGGGATTTGATATTGAATTAACAAAGATGGTTTCCGATGCGGTATCGATCCCAGTTATCGCTCATGGTGGAGCTGGATGCATGGAAGATATAAAGGAAGTGATCAATGAAGGAAATGCCGATGCCGTGGCTGTTGCATCCATGCTTCATTACGAATTCATAAGCAGAAACGGATCAACCGGCGATTATAAAAAAGAAGGTAATATTGAATTCTTAAAAAGCGGCCGCAGTTTTTCAAGGATCACTTCGAGCACTCTTCCTGACATCAAGCAGTACCTCCATAACCAGAATATTCATTGCCGTTATAACCGTATTACAAATCAGTCCAATGTGTGAAAAGAAAAAAATATCTATAGCTATCGTAGATTACGAAGCAGGTAATTTATTCAGCGTTGAGCATGCCTGTATAGCAGTTGGTTTAAAGCCGCTGATCACCAGTAAGCCGGAAGATATACTACTGTCCGATGCATTAATCCTACCGGGTGTTGGCGCTTTCGGTGATGCGATAAAAAATCTTCATAAATTGAATTTGATACAACCGCTTCAAGAATTTGCTGCAAGCGGAAAACCATTCATGGGAATTTGCCTGGGAATGCAACTTCTGTTCTCAAAAAGTGAAGAATTTGGAGAGCATGAAGGATTAAATCTTATTGCAGGCGATGTGATAAAATTTCCATCAGCAAATAAAAGCGATGAAAAAGTTAAAATCCCCCAAATCGGCTGGAATCAGATATTTCATCCGCCGGACGTAAAGGGGAGATGGGATGGAACACCACTGGAGAAAATTAATGATGGTGAATTCATGTATTTTGTACATTCCTTCTATGCGGTACCCAAATATTCGGAGAACATCCTTGCCGTTACTGAATATGGTGATTTAGAGTACTGTTCAGCAGTAATTAAGAACAATATCTTCGCAACTCAGTTTCATCCCGAAAAGAGTGCAGCTGAAGGAATAAAAATATATCAAGATTGGGCAAATAAAATAATTGGCAATACGGAGAGTTAGAGCCATATGGATGAGAGATTAGAAGTAAAATATGGTTTGCCGGAAAAGGTTGTATTCTGCAAACGTTGTGTAATGTCTAATCAGAGGCCTGCTTCCGCAGTAGAGTTTAAACATACCATCGACAGTAAAAAAGTTACTCTCAACATAGGTAAAGATGGAGTCTGCGATGCCTGCAGGCATGCTGATGAAAAAGAAAAAATTGATTGGAAAAAAAGAGAGGATGAGCTTCTCTTGGTGTTGGATAAACATCGCCGCAATGATGGCTATTATGATTGTATAGTACCTGGAAGTGGTGGCAAGGACAGTGCTTTCCAATCTCACGTCCTGAAATATAAATATGGTATGCATCCTTTGACTGTGACATGGCCACCCATTCTTTATACAGATTATGGCTACCGAAATTTCAGAAGGTGGGTTGAAGTTGGCGGGTTTGATAATATAAGCTTTAATCAGAATGGTCGTATCATGAAATTGCTGACTCGATTATCCATAGAAAATCTCTTCCATCCATTCCAGACGTTCATGTTGGGACAAAAAGTGCTCGCTCCCAAGGTTTCATTACAATATAAAATCCCCCTAATTTTCTATGGCGAAAATGAAGCTGAGTATGGGAATCCGATTGCAGATAATGCCACATCATTACGGGACAAATCCTATTTCAGCATGAAGAATCTTGATGAAATGTATCTCGGTGGCCTGTCTATAAAAGAAATCAGAGAAAGATATAAAATAGAGTTAGTCGATTTGACGGCTTACTTGCCGGCGCCGTTTGAAGAACTCGAAAAATCCAATATTGAGGTACATTACCTCGGATACTATTTAAAATGGACGCCGCAGGAAGTTTATTATTATGCAGTCGAGAACACGGGATTCGAAGCACGGCCTTTCAGAACACAGGGAACATACAGCAAATATAACAGCATTGACGATAAGATCGATGATCTTCATTATTATACGACCTTTATCAAATTTGGAATTGGGCGCGCAACCTATGATGCGGCTCAGGAGATAAGAAATAGACATCTGACCAGAGAAGAGGGTGTAGCCTTAGTGAAGCGTTTTGATGGAGAATTTCCAGATAAATACTTTGATGAAATCATGGATCATATCGGTATGACGAGAGACAGATTTATGGAATTGTGCGATCAGTTTCGTTCCCCGCACCTATGGGTAAAGGAAGATGGTGAGTGGAAGTTAAGACATGCTGTCTGGCATGGTGACAAATGAACCAGCGGGCAGAAGATGCCTATATCGATGTGAAAGTCTATAAATAAGAATGAAGAGGGAATATGAAATACTGTAAAAAATGCGTTATGCCTGATACCCGGCCGGGGATCACATTCAATGAAGAAGGAATTTGTCAGGCCTGTATTAATTATGAAAGCCGGAAAAGTATTGACTGGTCGCAAAGATACAATGAACTGGAAAAATTATGCGATAAATACCGGGGTTCTAAAGGTAAGAGTTATGATTGTATTATTGCCGTTAGCGGCGGGAAGGACAGTCATTACCAGACCCACATCATGAAAGAAAAAATGAGGATGACTCCGTTGCTTGTAAGTGTGGAGGATAATTTCCCCATGACCGGAGCCGGACTGCATAACATCAAGAATATTTCGGAAGCTTTTGGTTGCGATATCATCAGCTTAAAACCTAATCTCCGGGCACAAAAAATTATCATGCGGGCAACTTTTGAAAAATACGGAAAGCCCACATGGTTCATAGACAGATTGATCTATACCTATCCTCTTCATATGGGTGTTAAGTTCAACATCCCGCTTATTGTATACGGAGAAAATATAAGTTTTGAATATGGCGGTGAACAAAAAAAGGAAACCTATTCGGCTAAAGATCAGATTAATAATGGTGTGGCATCAGACATGCCTTTGGAAGAATTTTCTTCCCGTGAAATAAACGAGGCAGAATTATGCCTATTGAAGGCGCCTGACCAGACAGATATAGATAAATTGGATCCGCTGTATCTCAGCTATTTTGTCCATTGGAACAGTTACAGAAACTATATTTTTGCGAAAAAAAGAGGGTTTAAAGATCTGACCCATGAATGGAAAAGAACCCATCATATCGAGAGTTATGACCAGGTGGACAGCCGAGCGTACATGGTTCATCCCTGGCTGAAATATCCGAAATTCGGTCATGCGACCGCTACGGATTATGCAGCACGGCTTATCCGCTATGGTTTACTGACAAGAGATGAAGCCATAGAATTAGTGAAAAAACATGATCACGATCTTGATCCGAAATGTGTAGATGATTTTTGTCAATTTCTTGGTTATTCGGCCAAAGAATTTTGGGAGATAGTGGATAAGCATTATAACCGGGAAATATTCAAACAGAATGAATTCAATGAATGGGTATTGAAAAATACCGTATGGACTGACCATATTTAGCTGCAGTTAATGTTGGGAAAACCGATGAAATCAATATTTATTGTTGGCGCAGGTCAACTCGGAAGCCGTCATCTCCAGGCTTTAAAAGCAGTTAAAAGTCCGCTTGATATTACGGTTATTGATCCGTCCGCGTTATCCCTCAAGATTGCGCAAGAGCGGTATGAAGGCATTGCGGGCGAAAAAACACATCGGGTGAGATATCTGTGCGAGATTCCCCGTTCGTTTGATGCGGTTGATATAGCTATAATCCCGTCTACTTCAAACGTGCGAAGAGAAATAATAGAAGGCATTTTGAGCAGGGGGCATGTCCAAAACATGATTCTCGAAAAGCTGCTGTTCAACCATAGGGATGATTATTTCAGGGTGAATGACTTGCTGGAATCAAAAGCGGTAAAAACATGGGTAAACTGCAGCATGCGCACTATGCCATTCTATGCCGGCTTAAAATCACTTTTTCAAGGATCTCAATTCTTCTATACGGTTACAGGAAGCCAGTTCGGTCTGATCACAAACGCTGTTCACTATATCGATCATATGGCTTATTTATCGGGAGAACTGAGTTATCAATTGGATTCCAGTCTGCTTGATTATCCTCCAATTGCCAGTAAGCGGCAGGGATTTCTTGAGCTCAACGGAACGTTATCAGTCAAATTTACAAATGGCTGCACCGGGACATTCACCTGTTTTCGTGAGGGCGCAAGTCCCGTGATGGTTGCAATTGCGTCTCCGGATGTTCTGGTTATGTCAAAGGAGTGGGAGGGGAAAGCATTGATATCAAAGAAAAGTGAAAACTGGAAGTGGAATGAAGTAGATTCCCCGATCCCCTACCAAAGCCAGATGACATCAGATGTTGTAACAAGCATTCTGACCAAAGGTACCTGTAACCTGGTCGAATACGATGATTCCTTGAAAATACACCTGACTTTACTGGAAGGACTGCAACATTTTTTAAATGGAAAAAGCGAAAATAAGTACGATCTCTTTCCATTTACCTGAAACTTCTGAATGGTTATAACGAAAAAATTAAATTTCTAGTGCGACGGATATCAATCATATCTGAAGGAGAGTAGTGTGAACAAAATTTTGTTGGTTGGCGCCGGTCCGATGGCAATTGATTACGCAAAAATCCTTACAGCTTTAAATATGAACGTGATAGCGGTAGGCAGGGGGAAAACTTCTGCAGAAAGTTTTAAGGTCGCTTCGGGTATTCCCGTTTATACGGGAGGCATTGAAAGCTGGTTAATGCAGAATAAGGAGGTTCCTGATAAAGCCGTTGTAGCTGTATGTGAGATGGCGTTGGGCAAGGTCGCGCTGCTGCTGCTTGAACACGGAATTAAATCTTTACTGGTTGAAAAACCAGGTGCCGCAAATGCTGCAGAAGCGGGACAGGTTTTGCGTCAGGCAATAGAAAAGGACTCCAGAGTTTATGTTGCGTATAACCGCCGGTTCTATTCCTCAGTCCGGAAGGCTCGAGAAATAATAGACTCAGACGGCGGAGTCACATCGTTTAATTTCGAATTTACGGAATGGAGCCATGTCATCAAGGATCTGCCGAAGGAAGAAGGTGTAAAGGAACAGTGGTTTCTTCATAACTCCACGCATGTTATGGATCTAGCGTTTTATCTGGGCGGGCGGCCGAGGGAAATCAGCTGTTATACTGCCGGTGGTTTAAATTGGCATCCGTCCGGTTCAATATATTCCGGTGCCGGGATCACTGAAAAAGGCGCACTTTTCTCTTATCAGGCCAACTGGGAATCGCCGGGAAGATGGGGTGTAGAAGTCCTGACAAAAAAGCATCGATTGATACTTCGACCGCTGGAGAGGCTGCACATCCAAAATATAGGCAGTGTGGCTGTAGAAGAAGTTTCGCTGGCAGATGATTTAGACAAAAAATTTAAGCCGGGTTTGTACCTGCAGGTGCAGGCATTTATTGAAGGCAAAACAACCAACCTGCCCGACATACAGGAACAGTCTATTAATCTTCATTATTATCAAATGATTGGCGGGAAGAAACCGGAAGCCTGTTAGTTGCAAACAAATACAAGAGATTGCTGTTAATAAGATTGAATTATTGAATACGAAAAAGAACAATTCTGAAATAATTTCATCGGACACTTCCACACCGCCTAAAGAAAAAATAGCAAAATGTATTGCGTGTGATTGTTCTGCCTTTGATCTACTGTATAAAGTTAGAGATACAAATCAGGGTGTCTCCGGTCAATGGAATTTAATGGCGTGCCGGGAATGCGGCCTGGGAGTTCTTGACCCCTTCCCTTCTCAAGATCAGGTTGCCTCCTTTTATGTCGATGATTTCTATACAGCCGATGGTAAGCGTTTTCAGGGGTGGGTAGAAAAACTCCGTGGTATCCTTGCCTGGATGAGAGGAATTGGTTTAAACCGCGCAGCTTCTGCCAAAGGACGCTTACTGGATTTTGGTGCCGGTGCGGGGCACTTTGCCAGGGTACAGGAAGAACGAGGCTGGGAGGTATACGCCGTTGATCCTTACAGTGGCAAGGCTACTTCCGGTGATGTATGTGAGCAGGATGGTGACCGGATCAAATTAAAATTTCCGAATCACTATTTCGATGTGGTTACTTTATGGTATGTGATTGAACACCTGAGAGATCCTGCTTTAGCCATTGCCGAATTTTATCGTATTCTGAAGCCCGGAGGTATTTTGGTGTTGGCGCAGCAAGATTTTGCCAGTGTACAGGCACGTTTATTTGGTACAAGATGGCTTATCCTTGATCCGCCCCGGCATATATGGCAGTTTAAAGAACATAATTTATTAAAATTAGTTGCTCGTTACAATTTTAAAAAAATCTCAATTTCGCATTCTTCCATTGAACTCGGGCCATTTACGATTCTCCAGAGCATTTTAAACTGCCTGGTTGGCAATGAAAACTACTTGTTCTGTCTTTTGAAAAATGGCGGGTTACAGTCGAAAAATAAGGTGAAAAAAGATATTCCTCTTGGCCGTGCTATTGCCAGCATTGTCCTCGGAGTCTGTTTATTTCCCGTGTCTATTGTTATTTATTTCTTGCTGCTGTCATTAGGTTCGGGCGATGTCTTTACCTTGTATCTGCGTCGAGAATAAATAATTCATAAGCAAAAAATAAAATGATCGATACTGTTGTGAAGGATAATCAAAAAAAAGGAAGCGAAGCTGACAACAGGCCTGTCGTGATTCTGGTTCCTCCTGTCGTTTGTCATAATCTGGATCCTCATACAGGTATCCCCTTCATGCCCCACATGGCTGCCCATTTGGCAGGGGTTCTTCTAAATGCAGGCCGGGAAATTCAGGTTATTGATTGTTTCGGTATGCAACCCCATGAGCGGCAGGTCATTGGTGAATTTATGCTCATGGGGGTCTCGGAAGAGTGGGTTGCTAATCATTTATCAGAAAAAGCAAAAGTCTGTCATATTTATTGCCGAACCATTGCCGAATTCATTGCTGTCGAGAGGCTGATCAAAACACTCAAAAAAAACAGGCCGGACCTGAAGATATGCTTGTTTGAGAACATTCAGGCAGTTACCTCATATTCCCTGCGTTATGTGGCGGCAGAGTTCATCGGCAATGGTGTGGACTGTATCATCATGGGAGAACCGGAAGACAGGGCTGTGGACATAACTCATCGGTTGGAGAACGGTCTTACTCTTGAAGGTGTTGAGGGGATTGCTTATAAGAATAACCATGAAATTGTTATCAAACCCGATAAAAAATTACCCCAAAACCTTGATGCGCTGCCTATGCCGGCATGGGAGAATTTCCCGTTGCAGGGATATTGGCGGGCCGGATTTGCGCATGCTCCCTGTGTCAGAGGCGAAAAATTCCTCCCCATCTTAACTTCACGCGGTTGCCCTTATCGGTGTACTTTTTGCATTGCTCCGGAAGTTAACCCGCAATGGAGGGCAAGGTCGGCAGCAAACGTTGTTGATGAAATGGAGTATTTCCGCCGAACTTTGGGCGTTACCGATTTTCATGTGTCCGATTTGAACCCGACAGTCAGCGAAAAAAGAACTCAGGAAATATGTCAGGAAATTATCAAACGTCAGCTTAAGATTACCTGGAAGCTTGCTCAAGGAACAAAGATTGAAACCATCAAGAACGAAGAAACGCTGGAATTAATGGCAAAGGCTGGCTGTAAATTCGTGTCTTTTTCACCGGAGAGCGGTTCTAGGCGTCTGCTGGAAATTATGAACAAGCCATTTGACCATGTTCATGGTTTGCGAATGGTGCGAAAAATGAATGAGCTTGGCATCAGAACTCAGGCGGTCTTTATAGGCGGTGTGCCGGGCGAGGTTCCGGAAGATCGCGATATGAGTGCTGCTTATGCAAGGAAGCTGATTCAAAGCGGGGTGGATGAAATATCGCTGGTCATATTTACGCCGTTACCGGGAGCGCAGCTATCCTCAGCAATCAATGATTTCACCCATTTTTCACAGTGCACCCCGTCGCCATCCTGGAGAAAGGACTATCATGAACTTACAGCCTACAGATATAGAATGTATCTGATGCTTTTCCTTTGCAAGGCTAGATATCATCCCCAAAAAAGCTTTAGAGAGCTTAGATCTCTTTTCACGGGCAAGTTTGAGACCAAAATGGAGATGTCTTTGTTCAAGCAGTTTAAATTATATGCTTTGCGTTATATGCCTTGGATATTCCCTCATTTGGATTCTGATAATTAAATCCCGGCCGTCAGGTAATTCAAAATAATTCTATAGAGGATTTAAATATGTTTTCTTTGCGAACATACATTTCCATTGCCAGACCCACTCATTGGGTGAAACATATATTCATCATTCCTGGTATTGTTGGAGCAGTAATTCTTGTCAGAGATGTTGAAAACGGTTTCTTAACGCGGTGCGTTCTAGGCTTTACCAGTGCCTGTCTTATCGCATCGGCAAACTATGTTATCAATGAATGGCTCGATGCAATGCTTGATCTTCATCATCCGCTTAAATGTCAGCGACCCGGTGCCAAAGGCTTGCTTTCCCCGGTGATCGTTATCCTGGAATATATGATACTGACAGTGCTTGGTCTTGGTTTGGCGCTGCTTGTCAACAGACTTTTCTTTTTTGCATCTCTGGCCTTTATTATCAGTGGTATTATTTACAATGTGAAGCCAATGCGCACGAAGGATTGGCCGTATCTGGATGTAATGACGGAGGCCATCAATAATCCGATCAGGCTTTTGCTCGGATGGGCAATGGTTTCTGGGGCAACTGTGCCGCCGGTAAGTTTTCTGGGTACTTACTGGCTGGGAGGAGCATTCCTGATGGCTGCAAAACGGCTGTCAGAATATCGATTTATCGTTGCTTCGAAAGGACCGGCGGCACCTGGTTTGTACAGAAGATCTTTTCAACAGTACACGGAACTTTCATTGCTTGTTTCCTGTTTTGTATATGCGATAATGGCCAGTTTCTTGCTGTCGGCTTTTCTGGTGAAATACAGGACGGAATTAATCCTTATTTTCCCGTTATTTACACTGCTATTTGCTTATTATTTGTATATGGCCATGCAAACAGCATCAGCCGCCCAGAGACCGGAAAAATTGCATCAAGATAAAATTTTAATGCTGGTTCTGCTGCTCTTGATTTCCGGGTTCATAATCCTCTTTTTTATTGATTTTCCATTGCTGGAAAAACTGATGACAAGTCGTTTTACCGAAATCGAACTTAAATGACAGGCAATATTAATAACAAAGTGAATTGGAAAAATGTCAAAGGTGTCATATTTGATGTAGATGGGACATTGTATGATCAACGAATATTGCGAATCATGATGATGATCGAACTGGCTGTATATGCTTTGAAAAATAGAAATGCCGTCAGAGACTTAAGAGTATTGCATCATTTTCGCAGGGTGCGAGAAGAGTTAGCAACTAGTGAGGCGAATAATGCTTTCCATAAACAATTTGAAAAAGTGGCTGCGGAATTATCCATGAACCTGGATCAGGTCGTCGCTATTGTCGAAAAATGGATTTACACGAAGCCTTTGAAATATATGGAAATCAGCCGTTTTGATATGGTTGGTGTTTTTTTCGACATTTTGCGGGAACGGGGATTAAAAATAGGGGTCTTTTCGGACTACCCTGTAGAGGAAAAACTTATAGCGTTAAAATTGAATGCCGATGCCACATGTTACTCTCTGGAGTCCGGCTTAGGCAAATTGAAACCCCAAACGCTTGGTTTGGAAACAATCATCAACAGACTGGCTCTGGATAAATCGGAGTGTGTTTTTATCGGAGATCGCGACTTGCGCGATGGTATCTGTGCCCGCCGTTTAGGCATTCCGTTCATTCTGCGCCGCGGACGAGATTTCTATAAGAAGATGATCGTTGAGTATAGGCATTCGCAAGTAAAATAAATCTAAACGCGCTTTTAATCTCTCCCGGGTCAATTCACCGCAGCTTGCTGCAGAAAAGCATTCCAAGCCTGCCGGTGGTTAAAGCCATCTATTGGTTGAAGTATCTGCATAGGACCGGCAACAAATTGAAGAAAACTGAAGAAACAAAAAATTTTTATAATGATTTGGTTGAAGGTGCTGTATCTCGCACGCTCTGGGGAAAAGAAAGAAGGTTTTCTCCAGAAATAATTGCCGATAAGCGATCGGTATTGAAATATTTCACATCAGTTATCAGTCCTCATATACTGACAACAGACAACGTCTTGGATCTTGGATGCGGCCCCGGCGGTTTTCTTGCCATCCTCGCACGTTTATGCGGCAAAGTTACAGGAGCAGATATTACCCCCAACTTTATTAAAGAGTGCGATAAACTTATTCAGGAGAAGCGCTTGTCGAATGCGTCAACTGTTCTGATCAACTCCGGTATTATTCCTTTTCCTGATGGTCATTTTGATAAGATTGTCATGGTAGATACAATACATCACCTGGAAAATGCCGGAGAGACAATGGATGAAGTTTATCGAATTTTAAAAAAAGACGGGCTGCTCCTTATATTTGAACCAAACAAATATAACCCGCTGCTGTATTTAATGTGCTGCCTGGACAAAAACGAGCATGGTTTATTGCGGTTGGGCACAATAAAAAAATACAGGCAATTAATAGGATCAAGATATGATTTAATTTCGGGAAAATATAACGGCCTGCTGATCGGCCCCAAGGGACGGATAGCATTGTATTTGGCAGATATATGCAGTTCCGGCAGATTAGCACCGTTTATCGGCTGGTTAAGCCCCAAAATATTTATGGTCGCAAGGAAGAAATAAACATTATTTTATGTCTGTCGCCACCAATCATACAAGAAAAAATGAATATCTTTGCCGATTATGCCAATCAACTAATGTCGAACTGATAAAGGAGACAAACGTTAAAACCGCTCTGGAAAGCGATGATTTCAAAATAACTGACGGCCGGTATGGTCTGATGCTGTCCATCTTTGAATGTCAAGAATGCGGCTTCATGCAGTGCCTGGATGTTCCGGATACGACGGACTACTACAGAGGACTCGAAGACACGGAGTATGAAAGCAGTCGTAAAGAACGGATGAATCAACTCAGGATGATTTTAAAAAAAATAATAAAAATTAGCGGGGGAAAAACCAAGGGTTTGCGTCTCCTGGATGTGGGTGCCGGCAGCGGCATTCTTTTGGAAGCAGCAGCGGATCTTGGTTTTGAGGCAGAAGGTGTTGAGCCGTCCGCGTGGTTACGAAAAGCGGGTCAGGCACATGGCTGCAAGATCAACGCCGATATTATTCCCCATCCCCAGATAACAGGTCCTTATGATGTTATCACTTTGATTGACGTTGTGGAACACGTTTCGAATCCTTTGGAAATGATAAGCAATGCGCAGTTACTGCTAAAATCAGGCGGCATCCTTGTCGTTGTTACCCCTGACGTCAAGTCTATTGCTGCACGTATTATGGGTTGGAAGTGGTGGCATTATCGGATTGCGCACGTTGGATATTTTAGCAGAAACCAGCTGGAGTTAATTTTTTCCAGGCTTGGTTTAAAAACAATTGCCATATCCAGGCCCAGCTGGTCATTTAGTGTTGCTTATATCAGAGCTCGTCTCCTTCGCTATTTACCAGGATGGTTAGTCTTAAAAGAGAGACCATGGATGCAAAACACTATGTTCAATCTTAACCTTGGCGATTCTCTGATGATTATCGCCAGAAAATCCTGATCAGCATCAGCAAATCAAATCATTGAAACAGATTTTCAAAACAGCAAAAGTGAGTAAGAATGTAACGAGCAAAATTAAGTGTCCGGTAGTTTTTTTATCCGGTCTTTTGTTTTGTGTCGTGTTTGTGCTCCTGCCGGAATTGTTGCCGCTGATTAAAGTACCGGAAGGATTTGTTTGGTCTCCGGTGCACTCACAAAATTATCGCCTGGGAGATTTATATTATTATGCTGCCTGGCTCAAAGAAGTCCTTGACACCGGAATACCGGCTTACAGTCCGAGCGCAGGAGAACTCTCCGGACAACCTCTTATTGAAACATGGAGATTTCTCGGATTGGCATTGGCGGCTATCCCAGGTGTTGTAATCTCAGACATCAGAGTTCTAATTGTTTTTGATTATGGATTGTCTGCGGCTCTATTTTTTTGCATAGCTTATTTCTTTGCTTACACACTTACCCGTAATTATTGGATTGGTTTAATTGCGGGGATAGCGGTGCTGTTTTTAACAGATCGCTTATGGGGCCCCATACTGCCGAATGTTCAACGAGTGGTTGATTTGTGGCAAATAGCAGGATCCGCGATCAATTCAGCGACAGATTACCTCAGATACACGCGCAACTTTATAGAATACGACATTTATGGCAGTACGTTCAGATTCATAAATATGTCGCTTTCAGGCCCGATACTTATTCTTTTTTATTATATAACAACTCTTGTCTATAAAAATAATGATGTTAAATCCTATTTTATATTTCTTGTTATGTCTCCTTTAATGGCTTTTACCTATCCCAGCCACACGATTATCGCCTATGGACTGATAGCGTCTTTTTCCTTAGTTGCTCTGTTCAGGCGCAACTGGAAGGCGGCAGTTTCCTTTAGTTCGGTTGGGGCGGTTACAATCATTTTCCTGGTGATCATAGAATATCGCAAGATGCTATCGGAACTCTTGAGTAAAAGTGAATTATGGAACGGTATATTTGCGAATGAAAAGCTTGTCCTGCTGCATAATGAATTCGGTTTTGTTTTAGCCACAATAATATTAAATAAATATCTGCTGACTTTTTTAATAATGGTCTATTTGACGCGAAAAAGACCGTTATTAAGGGATATAGTTTTTGCCACAGGCATGATCGCAGTTCCGCTATCCAGCGTCTATGTTTTTAACATGCCCCAGTTATGGACTCGTTTTCTTGTCAGAGGCATAGATCATGTCTGGTTTATGCTTATCATCGTCGTGACCGGGAATGCTATCCATCAGTTTATTGCCAGGCCTGTAACAGGAGATATAAGCAAAAAATCAGTAGCAAGTATCCCACAACGAATATTAGGCACAGCTGTTTTTGCTTTCTGTCTGGTCATGCTTGCTTCCATAGCCTTAGGATTTTTTAATCTTGGCCAGCACACAAATGCGAGTGGAAGCCGCTTCATTCCCCAAGAGACAATGCATGCGTATCGCTGGATCGATAACAATCTTCCACATAAAGCAGAAGTGGCAACGTTAGACTGGGAAGATATTACACTTCTGCCTGTTTTTACGAACGTCAATCTGGTAGTCGGGCATAGTTTAATTGATGGTCGAAGTCCTGGTGATGAACTCAAACGTTTTATTTCAGCCTGGAAATATCTCGGCTACAACAGACCACAATTAGAAATACTTCTGGATGTCGGGGCTGAAGCATGTCTGCGCATGCGAGAGCCAGCCACTTATACCAACCCTCCCCGTTTACCATTAAGCTACCAGTTTGATGCTGCACAGTTTATGGAAGGGATACTTTACTGGCCTTACATCAAGAAGGTAAATGGTATTCCAATCACCGGAGATAAAATAACCACCAAACTAAACCCTGAATTCAGGAATTTTGTCCTGGAGTTATACGATATCTCTCAGCCCGATGATTTTATTCATACATATAAAGTTCAATATATAACAATGAATGCAGGGCAGGTTTCTTTGCTGGGATCTCCTAAAGGAATGAGGCTCTTATATCAGACCAAGACACGCTCAATATATGTTCCAATGCTATCGACGGATAGCCGTACATAAAGCGGTCAGCAGTTCAGTTTCCGGTGTATCAAAATATATCAACGACCGCGACGGTCATCATATTACTTTAGAAGGGCATAAACTTTTTGCCCAGATGATAGCTACTCATGAATCACTTTTTTCCCGGGAACTGCAGCGTGTTAAACCGTAAAAGCAGGTTCTATGCATATCAATTGCTTATTCTGAATTGTTCGGCAGATGTAAATACTTGCATAAAAGCTGATTTGGTAAAAAAATATGCTTTGGAAATTAAAGTATATATCTAATGAAATCCACCAGCGAAGATTCACTGCAGACAAAAATAACGAAAGACTCGATAGTAAGAAATTTAGCCAGTATATGCAGTCAAATATTGGTTTTTATCCAGACAGTTTTAGTCATGCGCATGCTGAATCCGGAGCTTTACGGTATATGGATTGGATTAAATATCATGTTAGCCTATAGTGGACTTGCTAATTTGGGACTCGAATACGTCCTGGAAATTCGTTATCCCTATTATCGGGGTAAAGAAGATCAGGGAAAATGTGCCAGTATTGCCGATACTGTATACTTTGTCTGGACTTTAGCAACAGCTCTTTATGTAATGGGAATAATGATTTATACTTTAATATTTTCTCAGCCTTCAAAAATTATTTTTTGGGGTCTGATCGCCATATCCATACTAATTATTCTTGAACAGCAGACAACATTTTATAACCGCTGGATTACAACAAGTGAAAAAAACTTTTCCTTTCCAAGTTATGTATCCATTTTACGCAATGCAGCTTCTTTTTTTATCATTGTTCCCCTGGTGTATTTTTTCTCTGTTGAAGGGCTGATGATCGGGTCTGTCTTAGTATCAGCAATGGTATTATTACTGTGGAACCTGAAAACATCCTTTAGGTTTAACTGGAAACCTTCGCTGACAACCTTAAGAGAAATGATGCTCATCGGGATTCCCGGTTTTCTGGTATCGAGTATCAGCAGTTTTGTTAAGACCGCAGATCGTCTGTTGATTATAGCTTTTTTGGGAGCCACAAGTTTAGGTTATTACGGAATTGTTGCTATGGGAGGCAGTTTTTTGTATATGATTTTAGCACAGGCCGGCAGCGTTATGGTTCCCCACATGGTAGAACATATGGGGAAAAGCAACGATTCCGCTCAATCCCTGGAAAAATATTTGGTCCGCCCAACATTAATCTTTTCTTATGCGTCATCAATATTTCTTGTAATTTGTTTTTTTGCCATCCCTTTAGCCGTTGAATTTATTATGCCCAAGTTCACACCCGGGTTGAATGCTTTCTATGTCTTTTTACCCGGATTTTTCTTTTTAAGCATTATTCTGTCTGCTAATAATGTATTATATCTCATATTGATCCCCAGGCGCAGGCAAAGATATATTCTTTACTTACAGCTGCTGGCCGCAGCAATTCAGACAGGATTAAGTTTATTGTTTCTTCATTTTAATTGGGACATAGTCGGAATTGCTTTGGCTGCAACTCTGGCCAGCGCATTTTGGGGACTGACCATGCTTTTGCTATCAATAAAGTATGTGCTCGGGGAGAAAAAGACGCGCTTGTTGTTTGTGGGTGATGTATTTAAGCCGTTTTTATACGTATGCTTATGCTTGTCCTTGATATATTGGCTGCAAAACCAATGGGATTTGTCCAATTCACTGGCAATCGTATCCATTAAATTGTTTTCCGGTTTTCTTATTGTGATGCCTTTAATATATTACATGAATAAACGGACGGACATTATTGCTCTGATTACCCCTGTCATCGCTCGTATGAAAAGCAGCTTATGTCGCTGAAGGTTTTATAATGGCCGTCATTGTAGTGGATATCTTATGTTTTCGGTCTTTATTTAAGATTCTCGTTTTAAAAGATAGATTCGATACAGTTTATTATTGTTCGCGGAGCAAGTTTATTTCATTGGCAATAAAATTTGCTTCGTGGCTTCGTCATATACAGTTTAAAGACTTTGCAGAATTTTCATCCAGCCGTCCGTACACGGATAAACGATCCCGATATGAAGAAATAGAAACCCGTCTGAGCGATTTTTGTGATATTTATCTAAATAATCTTGCCGATGATATTTACATCAGGGAATACTGTCGGACTCATCAACTCGATTTACGGCTAACGAAGGAGTACCTGAGGCATAACGCATACTGGCTGCTCTATAGACCGGTAGAGATCATGGTTAAATGCGAATCTCTTCAGCTGAGTGGCCGCTTATGCTTTATTTTAAGGAAATCACCCGTTATTCAAATTCTTGCCCCGATGTTTAAAAGAAGCAATGTTAAAATAATATTATATCAATATTGGGGATTCAGTTCTTTTTTAACAGAGCAGGAAGAACTGATATTTGACTTATATATCAAAGAAACATATTTCAACAATCCTCTTTTGCCGGCGCTTAAAACATTAAGGGATGTTTTGTTGTTTGTTGCTAATTCTTTTTGTTCCAGAGTGCGGGGAAATATCGCCGCCGGCAATCGGAGGCCAAAGAAGAACAGCGCCAGTATCGGTATAGATAAGTATTTGAATTCGGCTGAGGATGATTGCTTCTGGGTCAGATCGTCGCAGATAGATCCGGGGGATATGTATTATTTTGAAGAAAGAATACCACCCGTTAAAAATGTTGAATATTTAACTCATAATAAAATCAACAGGGTTCATATTGTCAATAACCCTCTGGAGTGGCTGAAAAAGAATTCCGATCCGGCGAGGAAAACCAGGCAATTGCTTGCTGCAGATTGGGGCGAGATCAAAAAGTCATGGGGGTCGTATTTATCACAGTGGTTTAAGAGTGTTTCCTTATATGACAGTGAATATAAGTGGAAGCTGCTTATGCTGCTGCAATTGAGAATTTCCTATGAGTTGTGGAAAAGCGTGTTTCAGCAACTCGGAATAAAAATGCTAATATCTCTGTCGGAAATTGATCCCCTGAAAACAGCCAAAACCATGGCTGCAAATCATTCTGACGGCTTGGTTGTCAGCGGTCATTTGAGCAACAACCAACTGTACTACGTACCTATGGAATGGTTTTGCGACATTGCTCTGATCTGGGGAAAGCACTTTCATTCGCATATTTTCCAACGCTATCCCCTCAGGGCTGTCGTCATAACCGGTTATTATTTCGATTTCATATTTAAGGAATATTATGTCCAGGCAAAAAAATTAAGAATGAATCATCCCGGTATGTATATCATAACCTTCATGGACAATGTTTTTTCCCAAGATATTGCATATTCTTCGGAGACAATAAAACAGGTGTATAGCATGTTTTTTGATATTATTGATTCACATCCAAATGTTCTATTGTTTATTAAGCCGAAAAGAGAAAAGTACTTCCATAAGACCAGAAAAGTCATCCCTGTTATAGATAAATATATCAGCAGACAAAAAATATTACTATTTACTGATGATAAACCCGCCTATATTGCCCTGGCTTCAGATTTAGTCATAGGTCTTGGTATCAGTTCAGCGGCAACTGAGAGCCAGTTTGCTCGCGTTCCTTCTTTCCACTTTGATTTGTCATGTACGGAAAATAATCAGTTCGCGAAGAATGGACTTGGTAAAATCGTTTTTCAATCGGTTGAGGAAATGAGGGAAGCAATAGAAAAGCAAATCAATCCGGAGACTGCCGCAACATATGAGGAAATAGACTACTATTATAGAGATCTTGATCCCTTTCGTGACGGCCGGGCCGCGGAACGTGTCGGTGCTTATTTAAAACAGCTTTTCCATGGATACCAGGCAGGGCTTAGCCATGAAGCTGCACTGGATGATGCGGCAGCCTTTTATTGTAACCAATGGGGTGACGATAAAGTTGTTTCCTTGCCATATTCCAATTAAGATGAAGAATATATGAAGAAAAAAATGTTGATTACAGGTGTTAGTGGGCTGCTGGGTAACAACTTGGCCTACTATTTTAAGGATAAGTTCAATATATTAGGCTCATATTTGTCATATCCCGTTTCTGTTAATGGCATTCAAACATGCAAAGTTGACCTTTTATCAGAGATGTCGCTTAAAACAGTCGTTAGGGATTTTAATCCCGATATTGTTGTCCATTGCGCTTCGCTGACCAATGTTGATTACTGTGAAATGAATCATGAAATTACAGACCGTGTGAATGTTACAGGAACAAGGTTTGTTTTCGAAAGCATAAAGGAAAGAGACACTAAACTTATCTATATCTCATCTGACTCTGTTTATGATGGCGCCAAAGGTAATTTCCAGGAAGTCGACCCGGTGAATCCTCAAAATTATTACGGTTGGAGCAAATATCAGGGGGAACTGGAGGTTACAGGAAAAACCGGAAATTTGATACTCAGAACAAATATATTTGGCTGGAATATTCAGGGTAAATACAGCATCGGCGAATGGATTGTGCATGAATTAATGAGCAAAAGGCAGATTAATGGATTTAGTGATGCCTTTTTTTCATCTATCTACAATTTTGAGCTGGCCAAGATATTGGATCTTGCGATTGATCAAGATCTGACAGGATTATATAATTGCGGCAGCAGCACTTCTTTGTCCAAATACGAGTTTGCCCTGCATATTGCCGACTGCTTTAGCCTGAAGAAAGATCTGATCCGGCCGATTTCGATTGATGATTTTGCTTTTAAGGCAAAGAGGGGGAAAAATTTGACGCTCAATATCCGTAAACTGGAAAAGGAATTAAATTACGAATTCCCCACTCTGCCTCAATCCATTGAAGCTTTTTGCAGTGATTATTACAATGGTGTTCACAACAGGATAAGAAAAGAAGCAAATGGTTAAACCGCCTGCTAAATTGTGGTTGCATGTATCCGTTAATAAAGATAAATGTTTAAAAATATAAAATAAACGACTTGGCGATGACTTTATGAAAATTACCGTTTTTGGCGGGGCCGGTTTTTTGGGCTCTCATGTGTGTGACAAGCTCTCCGATGCCGGGCATGATGTTTTTATCTATGACATTGTTCCTTCTCCCTGGTTGCGGTCTAATCAGACCATGATTGTCGGCGACATTCTCGATGAAGAATCTGTTTATCAGGCAACTGCCGGTGCCGGTGCGGTCTTCAACTTTGCCGGTATTGCCGATATCGGGGATGCCAATGTTCGTCCTGTGGATACAGTTAAACACAACATTCTTACCAACGCGATTGTTCTGGAGGCTTGCCGACTTCATTCGGTCGGACGGTATGTTTTTGCCAGTTCGGTTTATGTTTACAGTAAATCAGGGGGATTCTATCGTAGCAGCAAACAGGCCTGTGAGCAGTACATCGAAAACTACCATGAAGCCTATGGGTTGAAATATACCATCCTGCGCTATGGTTCTCTATATGGCCCCCGCGCAGACGGCAAAAACGCGATTTACCGTTTTGTAAAGGAAGCTATGGAAACCGGCAGCATTACATATTACGGCACACCCGACGCCCTGCGGGAATATATCCACGTCGAAGATGCAGCCCTTTCCAGTGTGGAAGTATTAAAAGACTTATATGCCAACCAGAATATCGTGCTAACCGGCAGTCAGCCGATGACGGTAAGGAATGTCTTTAATATGATAGCCGAAATGCTGGGTAAGAAGGTTGAATTTGTGTTCAAAAATGATTTCAGCAACACTCACTATATGATAACGCCCTATTCTTTCAGCCCGCGGCTGGGCAGAAAGATGATCCCTCCGGTGCAAATTGATCTTGGTCAGGGGGTGCTGCACATAATTGAAGCCATTCATCATGAAATGAACCCTGAACTGCAGAATTTCAGCGGTTTGTTAGTGAAAGATCAGCCATGAAACGGATTGCCATTACCACCAGTTCCTTTGCGCAATTCAGTGAAGAACCGTTGATCCTGCTCCGGCGGGCGGGACTTGAATATGTATGCAATCCATTCGGCCGCAATCTCACGGAAGAGGAAACCATTGGTCTGCTCCGGGGCTGTGTCGGGGTTGCTGCCGGTACAGAACCATTAACAGCAAGGGTGATTGCTGAATTGCCTGAACTTAAAGTAATTTCCCGCTGCGGCGCAGGAATGGACAACGTGGATATAGCCGCTGCGGCGAAAAAAGGTATTAAATTATGCAGCACGCCGGATGGACCCACTCTTGCCGTGGCCGAACTGACGCTTGCCTTTGCGCTGGATTTGCTGCGCAAAGTAACACAGATGGATCGTGGACTCAGGGGTGGTGCCTGGAAGAAGCAGATGGGCAACACCTTAAAAGGCAAAAAGCTGGGCATCATTGGTTTTGGCCGCATTGGTCAGGCTGTGGCAGCTATTTTTACTGCACTCGGTGCAGATATAGCATTCAACGATCCTGTCGTTGATTCAACTATATATCGGAAGATGTCCATAAGTGAATTGCTGTCATGGGCGGATATCATCAGCCTGCATAGTTCCAGGTCCGGTGGTGAATGTTCATTATTGGCAATTGATCAATTGCGTAAAATGAAACCGGGGAGTTGGATTATCAACGCCGCCCGCGGCGGTCTGGTAGATGAGGGGGCGCTTTACGATCTGCTCAAGTCCGGGCATCTTGCCGGAGCGGCCATAGATGTTTTTGAACGGGAACCATATGATGGTCCGCTC
The DNA here is from genome assembly GCA_002840565.1 of Deltaproteobacteria bacterium HGW-Deltaproteobacteria-12. GTDB lineage: Bacteria > Desulfobacterota > Syntrophia > Syntrophales > Smithellaceae > MVRV01. The sequence goes on from PHBK01000003.1 coordinate 30,623, forward strand.
AAGGACCTCGATAATGTCATTCTTACCCCCCACATCGGCTCGTATGCCAGGGAAAGCCGTATCCAGATGGAGATAGACACAATCAAAAACCTTATTAACTGCTTGAACGAATAGGCATTCTTTCTTAAAAAATGAAAATGTCAATTAAGCTTTGGGAAAGGTTTCGCTCCATCGGGCGACGTATATACGGATTAGCACTCAAACAATTTCTTGCCGGCTGCGGCAGCGATTTTGCTCCCGGATTTCCTTTAAAAATAGTGGGTGGAGAAAATATAACAATAGGCGAAAAATTCAGTTCCATGGGGCCTGATTACTTGTATGGAGATGAAGGTGAAATAAGCATTGGAAACAATGTGCTCATCAATACAAATGTTCAGATCGGAGCTTCTCGGGGCAAAATTCATATCGGAAACCATGTAATTATCGGGGCGAACGTTGTAATCCGGGCAGCTGACCATGGTATAGCCCGTGCAGGACTGATAGTGAATCAACCTCATAGAGGGGGCACTATTACGATTGAAGACGATGTCTGGATTGGATCCAATTGTGTCATCTTGAGAAATGTTCGACTAGGCCGGGGATGTGTTGTCGCAGCCGGTGCCGTTGTAAAAAAGGACGTCGAACCATACTCCATTGTTGCCGGTGTTCCCGCCCGGAAAGTTGCTGAACGTGTCTGAGCGTATTATTTTTTGGGATTTCGACGGTGTCATCAAAGACTCCGTGGATATCAAAACGCATGCTTTTGTTCAGTTGTTTCAGCCTTATGGTCCTTACGTAGCGGAACGTGTGCTTAAGCACCACGAGGCTAACGGGGGTATGTCCCGCTTTGACAAACTGCCTTTATATTTGCGTTGGGCCGGCGAAGAGCCAACGGAAGATCGAGTTAAAGAGCTTTGCGAAAAATTCAGCAAAGCAGTGTTGCAAAGTGTAATTGATGCTCCGTGGGTGCCCGGTGCACAGGAGTATATCCGGACGAATCCTCATCTGCAGATATTCGTGCTGGTATCTGCAACCCCCCAGGAGGAAATTGAAAAAATCATACAGGCGCTGGGTTTGGCGGGATCTTTTGCGGCTGTGTTTGGAGCACCGACAAGCAAGAAGGAGGCAATTCGCCTGACTCTCAGCCGTTACAAAATACCTCCGCACCAGTGTTTGATGATCGGTGATGCCATAGCCGACTGGGATGCAGCAATGGCCAACGAGGTTCCCTTTTTGCTCAGACGACATGGGACTAATGAAAAAGTATTCGAAAACTATACAGGCAATTCAGTGGAGGATTTTACAGCCCTATGAACCGACTAGAAAAAATTCACCTCATTCGTCAATCTCTTCAGGAAGATAAGCCGTCCGTTGGCAGCTGGATGCAAATTCCCCATGCGTCAGTAGCCGAGATCATGGGGCAGGCCGGATATGACTGGGTGGCGGTAGATTTGGAGCATGGCTCGATAGGCGTACATCAATTGCCTGATTTGTTTCGGGCACTGGAGCTGGGGGGCACTCTGCCCTTGGTAAGGCTTGCACAGGGGAACACTAAAGACTGCAAACAGGCGCTCGATGCCGGAGCGGGAGGGGTGATTGTTCCCATGGTGGAAAGTGCGGAACAACTCGCGTATATCCGCGATGCCTGTTGCTGGCCTCCGTCAGGCCGCCGCGGTGTTGGATTTTCCCGGGCGAATATGTTTGGTAAAAATTTTGATATTTACACGGCGGAAGCGCAAGCTCCATTGCTTGTGGCGATGATTGAAGACATCCGTGCAGTAGGCCGGTTAGACAAAATACTTCAAGTCCGCGGGCTGGATGCAATTTTAATTGGTCCGTATGATCTTTCCGCATCTCTCGGACTGACAGCGAAATTTGCAGATCCTGAATTTTCAAAAACGATGCAACAAATTATGGATCTTTGTATTCATTACCATGTGCCCTGCGGTGTGCATGTAGTAATGCCGGAACCTGCCGAGTTAAAAAAGCGAATCGCTGAAGGTTATCGCTTTATTGCTTATTCAATTGATGCGGTATTGCTCTATACTGCGGCGGGTTCGCCATCCTAAAACTTGGGAATATATAATTAGCAGTTCGACTGGAATAAAATCCATGAAATATATCCATGTAATAGAAAAACTTTATTCAATCGGTATCTTTCAGAAATATATTTTTAAAATTCTGTTATCAAGAAGAAGAAATCAATTCGATAATGATTATTTGCGCTACATACTTTCAAAATACCACAATATTCGCATAGGACCATATAGCTATGGTGGGTGTTTTGATTACAATAACATTGCGCCCGGCACGAAAATAGGAAAGTTTTGTTCCTTTGCCAGCAATGTTTTTATTATAACCCAAGATCACCTGAAAACAGCCGTAACAACACACCCGTTTTTGTTTAAGCCGGATTTTGGTTTAGTTAACGAGGATATCAGAGAGGCTCATCATCTTGAAATCGGCAATGATGTTTGGCTTGGATATCATTCAACTATCTTACCCGGTGCTTCTTATATCGGGGATGGGGCTGTTGTCGCAGCCGGGGCGGTTGTAACAAAGGATGTGCCGCCTTATGCGGTTGTTGCCGGAATGCCTGCAAAGATAATTAAGTACAGATTTCCTGATAATATAATTAACGAGTTGCTAAAGATTAAATGGTGGGACTGGCCGGCTGAGCAAATATTTTTGAATTATAATGCATTTTACGATGTTGAAAAATTCGTAGATAAATATAAGCGGTAATCAGTAAATAAACATTAATAAAACAAATTACTATTAAAGTGAGATTGTATGGCACTCCCGGAAAAATGCCCGTTATGCGGGACGGACAGAAGAAAGCAGAATGTAGTAACACCACACGTTTATGGTGATAAGGATCACAACCGGGCATTTTATCATTGTCAGGAATGTGATGTCCGCTATCAGTATCCGGCGCTGTCGCCTGAAGAAGAAGGCCGATTTTACGCCGCCGAATTTGAAGGATTTATGGCCGGGCGCAGTGGCACTTCAGGAGGATGGCAGAGTGCGGAAAATCATATTCGTGCAAATGAGGCAACACGAATTCGCCGTATGCAATATCTGACACCCCACATATTCCGAGGGGCCAGTATTCTGGAAGTTGGTTGTTCTTCGGGATTCATGCTTTTTCCATTAAAAGACAGCGGCCATGAGTGCGTTGGTATCGAACCATCAGGCGTCTTTGGTGAGCATGTTAAAAAGCAAGGGATAGCTGTTTATTCCTCAATCGAAGATCTGGTGAAAAATGAACCAGCCAGACAATTTGACATTATACAGCACTTCTTTGTGCTCGAGCATATAAATGCCCTGCAAGCTTTTCTTGAGTCGCAACTGGGTTTGCTGAAAGCAGGTGGCAAAATAATCATGGAAATCCCGAATGCGGCCGATCCTTTATATTCAGTATATGAAATTCCCGCATTCGAGCGCTTCTATTGGTCTATCGCCCATCCCTGGTATTTCAGCGAGAGTTCGTTACGATATCTGTTAGACCGACTGGGGCAGCCTTATGAGATTTTACTTGATCAGCGCTACGATCTCTCCAACCATATTGTATGGGCGCGCGACGGCAAGCCGGGGGGCATGGGCCGTTTTACCGCACAGTTGGGAAGCGAAATAGAGGAGATCTATAAAAATACTTTGATCAAAAACAGGCGCTGTGACACATTAATTGCTATCATTACTAAGAACGGAGGTATCAAGCAGTGAAGAGGATATTGATTACAGGAGTTGCCGGATTTATAGGTTCTCATATTGCAAAACGATTTTTGGCCGAGGGATATCAGGTAATCGGTGTTGACGATTTGTCGGGCGGGAAATTGGAAAATGTGCCCGCCGCGGTTGAATTCATCAAAGGAGATCTGTCTCTCGCAGAGACAATGGAGAGGCTTCCGGCGGGATGCGAAAAGATACTCCATCTGGCAGGTCAATCTTCCGGTGAAATCAGCTTTGATGATCCAATTGCCGACCTGCAAAAAAATACAATATCAACGCTCAATCTTATTCGTTTCGGAATAAAAAATAAGATTGAGCGGATTGTTTACGCAAGCTCAATGTCGGTTTACGGTTCGGTTCCGGATGAGCCAATAAGTGAACGTAATGATCCACGCCCTCTTTCCTGTTATGGGGTAGGGAAACTAGCTTCCGAAGGTTATTTGAGGGTTTATAAGGACCAACTACCATTCGTAGCCATGCGTATGTTTAACGTATATGGTCCCGGCCAGGACTTGAGCAATCTTCGTCAAGGGATGGCCAGCATTTATCTCGCGCAGGCGCTCAATAATAAGCGCATCGAGGTTAAAGGCAGCACTAAACGTTTCAGGGACTTCATTTATATCGATGACGTTGTTGAAGCTTGGTGGCGGGCTGCATCTTATCCTTCCGCTCGCAATCAGGTTTTAAATATAGGGACAGGACTAAAAACTACAGTGGGTGAGTTGCTGGAAAAGATCTGTATAAATGTTCCCGGCTCCGAGTTTTTTGTTCAAGGGTCGACGCCTGGCGACCAAACAGGAATTTTTGCAGATGTCGGGCTATTGGAGAAGATTCTTGATATTAATAAGTGCACGAAATTAGATACAGGCCTGCCGCTTTTTGTAACCTGGGCGCGTGAAAATATGAAAAGTTTGAAAATTGGAGGGTCAACTGAATCATGAAAATTTTAGCCCTTATTCCAGCCCGCATGGGTAGCGGCCGCTTTCCGGGGAAACCCATGGCCTCAATACTAGGCAAGCCGATGATCGGCCATGTCTACGAGCGCGTTACAAAGTCTCCACTGCTGAATCTAACGGCAGTGGCAACATGTGATAGAGAAATATTCGACTACATCAAGTCTATTGGCGGTACGGCAGTGATGACCGGTGATCAGCATGAAAGAGCTTCAGATCGCTGTGCCGAAGCTCTGGTCAAACTCGAAGAAGCTAATCATACTCGCTACGACATTGTGGTGATGGTCCAAGGTGATGAGCCCATGACGCATCCGGATATGATTGACGAGGCCCTACAGCCATTATTGACAGATCCGGGAATTAATGTTGTCAACCTGCTGGGCCAGATCAAGGATGATAAGGAGTTTGAAGATCGCAACTGCATCAAAGTAGTGTGCGATCTCCAACTCAACGCGCTGTATTTTTCGCGCGAGCCGATTCCCACCCGCTGCAAAGTGGCCGACATTCCGATGGGCAAGCAGGTGTGCATTATTCCTTTCCGCCGCGATTTCCTGCTGGAATATACGCGCATGAAACCGACACCCCTGGAAGTGGCGGAATCAGTCGATATGATGCGGGTTCTGGAACACGGACTCAAAGTGCGGATGGCACCGACTCGCCATAACACGCAGGCTGTCGATACTATTGATGACCTCAAAAGAGTTGAGCGGCTGATGCAGGACCTTTGATGTTCAAGGTTCCCTTGGAAAACTCGTCGGACAAGATGAAAAATCTGCTTATCTGGGATGCGGAAGGATCTCCTGAGTCAGGAGACTGGATTGCGGTGCTATGGAGAGGCTTTGCAACTGATGACAGTCCCGATTTAATCTCGCTGCCTAAATTGGTAGAGGAGCAGGCCGATGTTCTCAGAGCCCGCTATCTTGCCTGGATCTATGAACTGGGTGATACTCGCGTCAATGGAAAGAGATTAGTGGATCATTTGGAGTTGCGGCCCGGTTTCAGTTATTGGTGGCTGACGTCGCTGGCACAGAAGTTCAACATTTCAGGAACATCGCAGATTGACAATGCCATCAAAGCCCTTGCTCTCGAACTTTTGGTTTCGGAGCGAAAGACATTATCAATTGTGCTGGTTTCCGGCAATCCTCAACTTGCTTCCACTATAAAGAGTTTCTGCCGGAAAGCAAAATTACAGTTCCAATGGAAGTTTGTAAAACCGAATGAAAAACCAAAGTCAATGGTCAGGTTGATGTATGATGCCCTGCCGGGACCGGCCCGGGCGATTATATCCTTATTTCTGTATATCTTTAAAAGTTTCCCGCTGATTTTTCATAAACAGGCAAAGACGGCTTTCAGCGGCGAGATCGCGTTCATCGACGTTCTGGTGCATCTGGATAAAAAGGCATTCACAACAGGAAATTTTATTTCTAACTACTGGACTGCTTTAGTCGATAAATTGTCGCGGTCGAATGTAAAAACAAATTGGCTGCATAATTATTCTCAACAGGATGAAATTCCCTCCCCGGTTAAAGCTCAGGAGTTAACACAGCGTTTCAACGGCTGTTCTTCCGGAATGCAGGCACATGCATTGATCGAGGGTAACCTTACCTTTTCCGTCTTCGTGAAGACACTGGTTGACTATTTTCGAATATGCCGGGCGAGCTTTCGCTTTTCAAACCTCCGCCGTCACTTCGTTCCCGCTGCTTCAACGCTCGATTTCTGGCCATTATTTAAATCTGAATGGATTGCTTCTTTAAGAAGTCAGGAAGCAATGATTAATTGTTTGCGCATTTCTCTGTATGAGAAAACATTCAGCGGCCTTCCTTATCAGCGGCTGGGAGTATATATACAGGAAAACCAGCCCTGGGAAATGGCGCTGCTTCATACCTGGAAAGCCGCCGGTCAGGGGAAGATAATTGGAGTACCTCATACCACTGTACGCTATTGGGATCTGCGTTATTTTTATGATCCCAGAACTTATACGGCCGCCAGTGATAATATCCTGCCTAAACCTGACCTGGTCGCAGTCAATGGCAAAGCAGCTAAAAATGCCTATCTTAATGGGGGATATCCGGAGGCTGAACTCATTGAAGTCGAAGCTCTGCGCTTTCTGCACCTTGTAAAAAGTTACCGGGAAGATGCCGTCATAAAATCACGGGGAAATACATTAAATGTTCTTGTATGCGGAGATTTTCTGGCGACTACCAATCAGAAGATATTGTCCTGGTTGTCATTTGCCGCGAAATATTTACCGCCGGAAACCTCTTATGTTCTTAAACCACATCCGGCTTATCCGGTTGATTTAAGCGACTACCGTGATTTCCCGCTGGCCGTGACCAATGCCCCTCTGTCCGAATTACTTGCGGACTGCGATGTGGTCTTCACCAGCAACATAACATCCGCGGCGGTTGATGCTTACTGTGCCGGCGTTCCGGTAGTGCAAATGCTGGACGGAAGTGCCTTCAATCTGAGCCCCCTGCGCGGGGAGAGAGGAGTTGTTTATGTTGCTGATCCAATGGCATTGGCCGATGCATTGCTTAATGCCCGAAAGTGCAATAGCATGGCGGCGGAACAATACTTCTATCTGGACGAGGAGTTGCCGCGCTGGAAACAGTTACTGGGTTTAGGCATGAACAGCGCTCAGTCTTCTGCGGCGATATGAATGAGCCTGCAAAACGAATTCCTCTTTTATCCTCACTCCGAGCAACTTGCTTCCGCGCTGGCGGATGAGCTGGCGCGGCTTATTCTTATGGTGGTGGATGCGCGCGCTGTTTGCCATATGGTATTTCCCGGCGGCCGTTCTCCATATATGGTCTTAGAGAAGCTGCGGGGGATTGATCTGCCCTGGAAATCACTGCATCTGTATCCCAGCGACGAGCGCTGCGTTCCCCCGGGGGATGCAGCACGTAATGATCGGCTGATTGATGAGCTGCTCCTTGGCCAGGTATCACTGCCGGCGGAAAACCTTCACCGCATTCCCGCTGAGTTAGGTCCGGAGGAAGGGGCTTTCCGCTACAGCCAGCTGCTCAAAAAGACAGCGCGGTTTGATATTGCGCTGCTCGGTATGGGACCGGATGGCCATATTGCCAGTCTGTTTCCTAATCATCCGGCTATATATGACAGCAGGGAAGCAGTGCCTGTTCTTAACGCCCCCAAACCGCCCTCGTCCAGAATCAGCATAGGTTTGCAGCGTTTAAAGCAGTCACTTAATCGACTGGTTGTCGTAATTGGCGACGATAAACTCCCGCTTTTAAATTCCTGGGGGTCTCTCCGTGGAACTCCTGTAGCGCTGATTGAACCAAACGTTTTTTATATACACAAAGCAAGCAGTAAATAGATTTATGCCGCAGGTATATCGGGTGGCTCATTTAAAACAATTAATTTATTGTCAGGTGAGAATTTGCTGATATCAGAGACACCAATTCAACAAGCCTACCCGATGACTGTAGTCATGGCGACACTCGGCGGAGCATCACTTGCCGGGACAATCGAGCAGCTCAATAGCGGTTCTGTTGTGCCGGCGGAAATACTGGTTTGCATCCCGGAACAGGAAGCACCTCGCACAGCTCATTTGCTGTTTCCCAATGTTAAAGTGATAGTAACTGATTGCAGGGGACAAGTCGCGCAAAGGGCCGTCGGGTTTCAAAATGCGTCACACGATATTGTCATGCAACTGGACGATGATATTATGGTCGATAAGAACTGTCTGGAATATTTGCTGCAGACATTGATAAAATATGGCCCGCATGTGGCTGTTGCCCCGGTGTTGATTGAAAGTGCGTCGGGAAAAACAGCTAAAATGAACCCCAAAATACTCAGATTATATTATTTCTTGATGAACGGCAGCGCGGGCTACAAAATGGGTGCCGTCAGCAGGGCAGGCGCGGAATTTGGTTATGACGCATATGTGATGGGGCAAGGGGAACATGATGTTGAGTGGGTGCCCGGAGGCTGTCTAATTCACTTTCGGAAAAATCTGATCAAAGATAATTATTTCCCTTTTAAGGGGAAAGCTTATTGTGAAGACTTGTTGCACTCATATTACCTGAAAAAGAACGGCGTAAGACTTAAGATTAATATGAATGCCCGTTGTTTCCTGGAGGATACACCGGCTGCCGGTTATGGATATAAAGAATTTATCAATATCATCAAGGCAGATTATCGGGCACGAAAATATTATGTTCGGTTGAGTTCAAAAAGCTACTCGAGAATGCATTTATATTACATGGCTTTGATTTTGAATTATCTGATAAAAAAACTGCTTACAAAGAATTGCCGATAAACCGATTACTATGGCGGATGCTCACGGCAAAGGTATTTACGGAGTTCTGCAAAGCTTCAGCTTGCCCGGTTACCGACGGATGAAGAATATTCCGCTGCTCAGCAGGGTGTATGTTTGGTCGGTGGTTTTTGAACCGTTGCTTTTTTTTAACATATGGGATGAGTGGACAACTGGTATCGGCGGCAATATTAGCAGGCTTCTTCAGGCCATGGTCATAATTGCCCTGATATTTAAATACTCTATGAAACCATCCCAAGGTTTTCGGATAATTAATTTTGCGAATCCGATATACAGGAACTACGGCATTTATCTTGTCATTGCCATATTTGCCGGATTGCTCAGCGCTTTATTCGGCGGTTATAACATGGAGATGACATTTTCTTCTTCCAGGCAGTCATTATTTGCCAACCTGCTCAACTCGCCTGCTGTTCGCCCGCAGTTTGAATATTTCATCGCCATCTATTACTTTATTTATTTTGTCGTTTTGCCCCGTTACGTACTTAAAACTGAAGATGCCCTTCATTATTTTTTTTTAATTTTTAAAACAATGTTCATCCTGTCCCTGGTTATCGGTCTGTTTAGTCTTCCTTTAGATTATTTTGGTATCCGGCTAGTGCCCTGCCACATATCTAACTGGTCTCACTGGGCTGGTGCCCGATTCCACGGACTTGCTGGTGAACCGCGGCACGCGTTTATTTATCTGTTTTTAGGGCTGGCTGTATTCAAGCTTGAATCCTATATAAAGAATCAGCCGCTGAGTAAAATATGGATTGTCACAATTATCGCCGCCGCAATATTTACTCAAAGCGCCTCCGGGCTCATCGGCATTGCCGTATTTCTGGTACTGCTAAGTCTGGATAGGTTTACTTATCCGATGCACAGAGGGCGGGTATTTTTAGGGTTGTCATTACTAATACTAACACCATTGTTCATATACGGTTTGATAAATAGCAGTTCGCACCTTTCCTATTATCTAACCAGTACATCCGGTTTATGGGATATACTGGAATCAGGGGGCGAGTTGCCATACTTCATGATGGTCCAGAGTCCGGACATATATCCACTTTATGATCTCATCGTGAAAGCCAGGGAACTGGATATTCTGCCCATTATTATCGGTTCAGGTTTAGGATCTGCATCAGTGATTAATAACCATTACACGCACTTGGCGTCAGGACAGATGATTAATCCTAATTCGCAGCTTGTGCGCTCCCTTTTCGAAAGTGGCATCATTGGTTCATTATTTTTCATTTTAAGTTTCATCAGTCCCGTTAAGCAGCTAACCAGTCATGTTGCGATAAAAGACAGGTTTATGTTTATTATGTTAACCTGGCTCCTGATTGGTTGCTTTATGGGTATTAGAAGCGCGGCTCCATTTATTTACCTGGGCATATTTCTCGCTGTTTTTGCCCCTTGCTGTAAAGCAAATAAGGGAACCGCACCATGAGCCCCGGCGATAAAACGGTTATTCTTACCTTTATCGGCAATTACCTGCCCGGGTATAAAGCCGGCGGTATTTTACGCGTCATTGTTAACACGGTCGATCATTTATGCGGGGAATTTGATTTCAGGGTCGTAACGAGGGATCGGGATTTAGGAGATGATAAACCTTATCCGAACATAAAGATTAATCAATGGCAACGGGTTGGCAATGCTGAGGTTTATTATCTGCCGCCGCAGTCATGCACAATAAAAGGCATAATGAATTTAATCATTAATACCCCTCATCAGGTATTGTACTTAAATAGCTTTTTTGATTCCTTTACGATAAAGGCCCTCTTGAACAGAAAACTGCGAGATTTAAATTCCAGGCTGGTGATTGTTGCACCATGGGGTGAGTTTGGCTGGGCTTCATTAAAGCAAAAATACTTTAAAAAATTTGTCTTCATTCAGGCAGCAAGGCTTTTCGGTCTGTACGATAATGTTATCTGGCGCGCATCCAGTGAGTTTGAGATGGCCGATATAATTAAGGTGATGAAAATAAAACCTGATGCAATTCATATCACGGGCGATTTGCCTATTAAAAATATTCCGGATAAATTTGATGCCGAAAATATTCAGCCGTCCCCTAATAATTCCGGATTAAGAATAGTATTTTTATCTCGGATTTCACGCGAGAAAAATCTGGATTATGCCTTGAAAGTATTACAAAAAGTTCAAAGCAACGTATATTTTGATATATATGGCCCTGCAGAAAACGAGACTTATTGGAAAGAATGCCAGTCTTTAATGAGGCAGCTGCCCGCTAACGTGACGGTGAATTATTTAGGTCGGGTCAACGCAAATAAGGTGGTACATATATTCAGTTGTTATGATCTGTTTTTCTTCCCCACAGGCGGCGAGGCTTATGGCCATGTAATTGCAGAGTGCCTGACTTCAGGGACACCGGTGCTCATCAGTACGGAAACACCATGGCGCAATCTGCAGGATGATAATCTGGGGTGGGATGTGGATTTAGAGCAAATGGATTCTTTTGTTGAAATAATTGAAAACATGGCCCTATTGAGCGATGAAGAGAGGTTCAAAAAGCGGGCGGCAATAAAAGCTAAGATTATGAATCGCTTATTAGATCCTGCTATACTGGAGACAAACCGCCAGCTGTTTGGAAAGCACTGATACAATGCAAACTTTGGCAATCACGGGAGCAACTGGATTTTTGGGACGCCATCTGGTTGCCGAATGCATCCTGCAGGGACGTTTTAAATTAAGACTATTAACTCGCAAGGGCAAGACCTTAGAGCATTTATCATGTGACAAGATAACAATATGTGAAGGTGACTTGATGAAACCGGAATCAATCAATGATTTCCTGCAGCCGGATAGCACGTTGATTCACCTGGCGTATATGAATAATTCTCATGATCAGAATATTACAGCAACGATTAATCTGATCAAAGCTCTCAGGCAAACACGCGTAAAGCGTGTTATTCACTGCAGCACAGCTGTGGTTGTCGGGTTTTCCGTAAAAGACGTTGTTACAGAAGAAACAATGCCTGCACCCGAAAGCGAGTATGAACAGACCAAGTATCGAATTGAGAAATTATTTCTCTCTGAATTATCACCGGTTGCTGAGCTTGCGATTTTAAGGCCTACTGAAATCATAGGTCCCGGTGGTCAGGGGCTGCAAAAGATGATTAAAAGGCTGCGCTCCGGGAAAAAATATACAAATTATCTATATCACTTGTTGCTTAAATCAAGGCGGTTCAACTATGTGAGTGTCCATAATGTTATTGCTGCATTGCTTACATTGACGGAGACGCAAATTATTCAGAAAGGCGAAATTTATAATATTTCTGATGATGATGATGACGACAATAATTATGCGGCCGTGGAAAGAATCATTAATGAAAATATTAATAATAAACGAGCATATTATTTTGATGTTGGAATACCTAAATCTTTACTTATTTTCTTATTCCTTTTTATGCCCGGTTCATCCTCGCCTGATCGGGTCTACCCGCAGAATAAGATAGCGGCTTTAGGTTACAGAAAAGTAATGACATTAAATTCGGCTATAACAGAGATATTATCAAAAGAAGGTAAATAAAATTATGAATCAAGAAAAATATCAGATGTGTTCCAATTGTATAATGGACACCACTGATCCCGATATCACGTTTGATGAACGCGGCTGGTGTGATTATTGCCGCAATTATTATGAAAATATTCTGCCCAACTGGCATACAGATGAACGCGGTGCGAAGTATCTTGACGCTGTCGTCAGGAAAATTAAGGAAGATAGTCGGGGGCTTCCCCATGATTGTCTGATCGGTATCAGCGGCGGGGTGGACAGCTCCTATGTAGCCTATCTGGCAAAAGAAAAATTGGGACTCAAACCGCTTTTATTCCACGTTGACGGCGGCTGGAATTCAGAAGTGTCGGCAAATAATATTCACCGGCTTGTGGACGGGCTGGGGCTGGAACTTTACACCGAAGTAATCGATTGGACGGAGATGAGGGATTTGCAGTTGTCGTTTTTCAAGGCGCAGGTCGCCAATGTTGATACACCGCAGGATTTATGTTTTTTCTCCGCTCTTTATAACTTTGCCGTTAAGCATAAATATAGATATGTTCTCACTGGTGGAAACTTTTCCACGGAATGTGTCCGGGAGCCTCTGGAATGGGGAGCATACTATCAAACGGATATGCGATTTGTGAAAGACATCCACCGCCGCTTCGGAACGATTCCCTTGAAGTCTTTTCCGACGGCAGATATTTTAAAATATAAATTATATTACAGATACATCAAAGGCCTGCAGGTAATAAGGCCGTTGGATTATGTCCCCTACATCAAGGAAGACGCGATTCGTCTGCTGACGGATCGTTTCGGCTGGCAAAAATATGCCCAGAAGCATCATGAATCACGCTTCACAAGATTTGTGGAATGCTACTGGCTGCCGCAGAAATTCGGCTTCGAAAGACGTAAAGCCCATCTCTCCAGTTTAGTGCTGACGGGGCAGATGACCCGTGAAGAAGCATTGGCCAGGATAGCTAAGCCGGAAATAAGTGATCAGGAAATGAGAGATGATTTTGAATATGTTGCCAAAAAACTGGACCTGACCAAAGATCAATTGCAGGATCTGTTTAACGGAGAAAACAAGTCTTTCCGGAATTATAAAAATAAGCTTTTTCTTCTGAATCTGGGCACAACGATCATGCGGCTGTTGGGCGTGGAAAAAAGAGTTATCCGATGATCGGCATCATCAACTACGGCCTGGGAAATATCAAAGCGTTTGCCAATATTTATAACAGGTTAGGCATTCCTTTTCGCATTGTTAGTGCGCCCGATGATCTGCAATCTGTTGCAAAAATAATTTTACCCGGTGTCGGAGCCTTTGATCTCGCAATTCAGTTGTTGGAAAAGTCCGGTCTGCGGCAGTCTCTTGATGAAATTGCCCTGACGAGGGGCTTGCCTGTGCTGGGTGTCTGTGTTGGTATGCAGATAATGGCGAACTCCAGCCAAGAAGGAGAACTGTCCGGTTTGGGGTGGATTGCCGGTGAGGTGAAGAAGTTTGACCCTTCAAAATTAACTTCGGCCACGCATCTTCCACATATGGGCTGGAACAATGTTCAGCCGGTTCTGAAGAACGGTTTACTGAAAAATATGGACTCGGAGAGCCGTTTTTATTTTTTACACTCATATTATTTTCATTGCCGGAGGAATGATGATGTTCTCGCCGTGACTGATTATGGTGGTCCATTTGCTTCAGCAATTGCTTCCGGCAATATTTTTGGCGTTCAGTTTCATCCGGAAAAGAGCCATCAATGGGGTATACAGCTGCTGAAGAATTTTGCAGAAATGTAAAGAAGTGAGCAAAAAACAGGATAGCCAAATAACAATATGCAAATGACAAATAAATTCCAATGAACAAAATCGAAATTTCCAAACAGTATAACCTGGAAGAAAGAACGCTTCAATTTGCTAAAAATGTTGCCCTATATGTGCAGCAGTTGCCAAAAAATATTTCAAATTTAGAATACGGAAAACAAGTTGTCAAATCTTCCGGTTCAGTCGGCGCCAATTATATTGAAGCCAATGAAGCTTTGAGCAAGAAAGATTTTATCATGCGAATAAAGATAAGCCGCAAAGAAGCAAAAGAATCGGCATACTGGCAGAAATTAATTGTAGAAACAAATGATGAAAAATATACACAAGATGGAATGTTGCTTCATGATGAGGCCGTTGAACTAAAAAAAATATTTTCTTCTATTCTAATAAAATCAGAATAAAAATGTGTTTGAATAGTGAATTTTGAAATTTATTTGTAATTTGTTGTTTGGAAAGTGGAATTTATCTATGTTGCTTCCTCGAATCATTCCCTGTCTGTTAGTGAGAAACAAGGGGCTTGTCAAAACCGTCCAGTTTAAAGATGCCAAGTATCTGGGCGATCCCATTAACGCGGTGCGGATTTTCAACGAAAAGGAAGTTGATGAGTTGATGGTGCTGGACATTGATGCCGCCAGCAACAGTGCCGCGCCGGACTTTAAGATGATTGAAAATCTGGCGGCTGAATGCCGCATGCCATTTTGTTACGGCGGAGGGATAAAGACGGCAGGGCAGGCGCGGAAAATCATCAGCCTGGGCGTGGAAAAAGTGGCGTTAAGTTCTGCTGCAGTAGAAAATCCTGCGTTGGTTTCTGAAATAGCCGGCGAGGTCGGCAGCCAGAGTGTGGTTGCAGTAATCGATGTCAAGAAAAAGATGCCGGGAGGGAATTATGAAGTCCGGACTCATAACGGGAAAAAGAGCGCCGGGAAATGCCCGCTGGACTTCGCACGGCAGTTGGAAAGTCTCGGTGTCGGCGAAATCGTGGTCAATTCTATTGACCATGACGGAACTATGAATGGTTATGATTTAAAACTGATTGATAAAATCAGGCAATTGATTACAGTTCCGATGACTGTTCTGGGCGGTGCCGGTTCTCTGGACGACATTGGAACGCTGATCAGAAAGTATGGTATAATTGGCGCCGCAGCCGGCAGCCTTTTTGTTTTTAAAGGCATTTACAGGGCGGTCCTCATAAATTATCCCAACAGTGCGGAAAAAGATGCGCTCCTTGAAAAATATTATAATCTATCTCAACATTGAGGTTTAATCATGTTTAAAGACAAAATTATCTTAATTACCGGCGGCACTGGCTCCTTTGGCAATGCAGTTTTACAGCGTTTTCTGGATACGGATATCAGGGAAATCCGGATTTTTTCCCGGGATGAAAAAAAACAGGATGAGATGCGCAATGCGTTGCGCAATTCCAAGGTTAAGTTTTATCTGGGTAATGTGCGGGATTACGACAGCATTCTGTCAGCGATGAAAAATGTTGATCTTGTTTTTCATGCTGCGGCACTCAAACAGGTGCCATCCTGCGAATTTTTCCCGCTGGAGGCGATCCGGACAAATGCAATTGGTGCGGATAATGTCATGAAGGCCGCTTTGGTCTGCAATGTCCGGCATATGATTGTTCTCAGCACAGATAAAGCGGTCTATCCCATCAATGCGATGGGTATGTCCAAGGCGCTGATGGAAAAGCTGATGATAGCGAAGGCTCGTTCCTGCCGGGATGCGGAGACGATATTTTGCGGCACCCGCTATGGCAATGTCATGTGCTCACGCGGTTCCGTTATCCCCCTCTTCATCAGCCAGATTCTGTCCGGAGAACCGGTGACTATTACAGACCCGAATATGACGCGTTTTATGATGTCTATTGATGATGCGGTGGATCTTGTGGTCTACGCGTTTAATAACGCAAATCCCGGCGATATTTTTGTGCAAAAAGCACCGGCGGTGACCATTGAAACGCTTGCCTGTGCTTTAAAAAAGCTGTTTAAAGGGGAAAATGAAATCCGCATTATCGGCACCCGGCATGGTGAAAAACTTTATGAGACACTGCTGACGCGGGAAGAGATGGCGCGAGCGGAAGATAGGAGCGGTTATTATCGGATTCCCGCCGACGTAAGAGATCTCAATTATTCATTATACTTTACGGAAGGCGAAACCAGGGTTTCCGGTCAGGAAGATTACACCTCGCATAATACTCAGCGCCTTGATGAAAGAGACTTGATGGAATTGCTGTTGAAAAATGATTTTGTGCAGAACGCTTTGAAAACCAGAAAAGTAATTTTGTAAACCTAAAAAAATATGAGTCGAAAAAATAAAATATTGATCCTTGGAGCTACCGGCATGCTGGGGCAGGCCTTGTTTCGATCGTTTTCCCAAGATGATAAGCTGGATATCTATGCCACGGCAAGAAATGACAAAGGTCTGAATAAATGGTTTCCTGCTCAGTTATTAAGGAAAATTATCGTTGGGGTTACTGTCGATAAATTTGACCATGTTGCCCGTGAACTGGAAAGAATTCAGCCGGACACCGTCATTAATTGCGTTGGTCTCATTAAGCAGCAACCGATTGCCAACGAACCTTTAGCCGCCATAACCATTAACGCTCAATTGCCTCACCGGATCGCGCTTGTCTGCCGCGGCATAGACGCAAGGCTGATACAAATGAGCACGGATTGTGTTTTTAACGGGAAAAGAGGTGGATATAAGGAGAGCGATTCATCAAATGCCGAGGATCTCTACGGCCGGACGAAATATCTGGGAGAACTCAACGATCAGCATTGTGTAACCCTGAGAACATCAATTATCGGTCACGAACTTAAAGGGCGCTTTGGATTACTGGAATGGTTTCTGGCGCAAGACAAGCAAGTCAGGGGATTTCGCAAAGCTATATTTTCCGGCTTTCCTACAGTTGAACTTGCCCGAATTATCCATGATTGCATTTTGCCCAATCTTGAACTGAGCGGTATTTATCACGTGTCTTCAGAGCCTATTTCCAAGTATGATCTTTTGCAAAAAGTTGCACAAAGATATGATAAGAAAATAGAGATAGAGCCGGACGATACATTTATTGTGGACCGCTCCCTCGATTCGACTGTCTTTCGTGAAGCAACAAATTATATACCACCTTCCTGGGACAAACTCATTGAAATGATGCATCAAGAGTTTCTTGCTAACCGTTGTTTTTATTCTGCAGAATAATCAAGAAAGGGAGAACAGGTAAAATATGGCTTTAAAAGTAATGACCATTGTCGGTACAAGGCCGGAAATCATTAAGCTCAGCAGAGTCATTTACCAACTCGATATGCACACAAGACACACGCTCGTGCATACCGGGCAAAACTATGATTATGAGCTGAACGAGATATTTTTTCAGCAGATGGCGATTAGAAAGCCCGATCACTTCCTCAATACCGCCGCGGAGAGTGTGGCGCAAACAGTCGGTAATGTAATTGCAAAAGCGGATGAAGTATTGGGCAAGGAAATGCCGGATGCCCTTTTACTTCTGGGAGATACCAACAGCTGTCTTGCTGCATATCCCGCGAAAAGGCGCAAAATCCCGATCTTCCACATGGAAGCAGGGAACCGTTGTTTTGACTTGCGGGTACCGGAGGAAATCAATCGCAAAATTATTGACCATATCAGTGATATAAACATGCCCTATACGGAACATGCACGCCGCTACCTTTTGGCCGAAGGTATAAAGCCCCAGACGGTTATCAAGACAGGCTCACCCATGAAGGAAGTGCTTGTTCATTATCGTCAGCAGATTGAAGCATCGGATATTTTAGAGAAGCTCAAACTGAAGCGGAGCCGCTATTTTGCAGTCAGCTCGCACCGGGAAGAAAATATCGACAATGAAAGTAATTTCCGTGACTTGATAGATACCTTGGAAGCTGTAGTGGAAAAATATAATTTGCCGCTTATTTTTTCTACTCATCCCCGAACGAGAAAACGCATGGAAAACAACACTGTCAGAAAATTAGACAAGCGGATTAAATTTTTAAAACCTCTCGGCTTTCCGGATTATGTTAAGCTGCAGATGAATGCTTTTTGCGTTATTTCCGACAGCGGAACGATTACAGAGGAATCATCAATCCTGAACTTTCCGGCCATAACCATCCGGCAGATGCATGAAAGACCGGAAGGAATGGATGAAGGTACTTTAATTATGTGCGGTCTGAAACAGGAGGGGGTGCTGGATGCTATCAATGTGGTGCGGTCAAATTATATTGATGGTGAGCGGCAATTTCGAATTGTATCCGATTACGAGACGGAAAATGTTTCGCAAAAAGTAGTGCGGATCATTATGAGTTACACTGATTACGTCAACCGGACTGTCTGGTATAAATAGCTACAATAGTATGAGGATATTACTACTCGTTGTTTATTATCTGCCGAGTGCCATGGCTAGCGCCAAGCTTATTCATGATTTGGCCGAGGAGTTGCTGAGCCTGGGACATGAACCTATTGTGGTTGCTCCTGACGAAAATATTTATTCGGACACGGAAATATCCGATGAAGACGGCATCAAGGTATTACGAATACGCACGGGTAAAATCAAAACGGCAAGCAGACTGATGCGCGGCATTAATGAAGCCCGGCTTTCGCAAACAATCTGGGAAAAAAGCCGGGACTTTTTCCGGGATAATCCCTGTGACTTGATAATCTACTATTCACCGACCATCTTTTTTGGAACACTTGTAAAAAAATTAAAAATTATTTTTTCCTGCCCAGCGTATTTAATTCTCCGGGACATCTTCCCTCAATGGGCGGTTGATGCCGGAGTTCTGCGGCGGGGGCTGATTTTTAATTACTTTAAATTCAAAGAGCGGCAGAATTATGAAGCCGCGGACATTATCGGGGTGCAATCACCGGCAAATCTCCATTATTTTAACGATAAGGGTATTAATGAGAAGCATCAGCTGGAGGTGATTTACAACTGGAGCAAATTAAAGGAAGAAAATGTTCCCTACGGAAATTACCGTGAGCGTTTGGGATTAAAGGGAAAAGTGGTCTTTTTTTACGGCGGCAATATCGGTGTGGCCCAAGACATGGACAATATCGTTCGTCTGGCGAAAAATATGCAAAGCGAAAGCACTGCTCATTTTCTGCTGGTTGGCAGCGGGAGTGAAGTGTCCAGATTACGGTCGGATATTTCTGCTGCCGGATTGACTAATATTGCCATCCATGATGCCGTGGGGCAGCAGGAATATTTATCCATGCTGTCTGAATTTGATGTAGGTTTAATTTCCCTGAAGCGCAGTTTGCAGACACAAAATTTCCCCGGCAAATTGTTAGGATACCTGTATCATTTTCTGCCGGTACTGGCCAGTATCAACCCGGGCAACGATTTAAAAGATATTTTGGAAGACCATCAGGCCGGTATGGTCTGCATCAACGGGGAAGATGAGCAGTTGGCTGTCTGCGCAAAAACTATGCTTATGGACGCTGAATTACGCCGACAAATGGGATTTAACGCTCATAAATTGCTGGAGAGTACCTTCTCGGTTTCCCGGGCAGCACAACAAATATTGTCTCATTTTAACCGTCATGAATAACAGGGGTCATTTCCCACGCTTACTAATTACGGGAGCAACCGGAGCTGTCGGTCCCATAGTCGTCAATGCCTTTTCTGCCGCCGGCTATTCTATCCGGACATTGTCTCTTGATCCACCGCCGGCAGGCCTTTGGCCGGAGAATGTGGAAATACGCATTGGTGATATCACCAATGATTCGGCCGTAGAGGCTGCCATGCAGGGTGTCGATGCGGTTGTCCACCTGGCGGCTTTGCTGCATATTGTCAATCCGCCACCGGCCCTGCAGGGAAAGTATGAACGTATCAATGTGGGGGGGACCTCGGCCGTAGTTTCTGCGGCGATTGAGGCGGGAGTAAAAAGAATTGTTCTGTTCAGCACAATTGCGGTTTACGGGCCTTCCGCCGGCCGCATCTTAACGGAAGAAACACCACCGCATCCCGACACATTCTATGCCCGGACCAAGCTGGATGCGGAAAAAATTGTCCTGGAAGCGAAAGGCACTGATGGCGTTAAACTGGGGACAGTGCTGCGTCTGGGCGCAGTCTATGGATCCCGCATTAAGGGCAACTATGAAAGGCTTACCCGCGCCCTGGCGCGCCATCTCTTTATACCCATAGGCAGCGGCCTCAACCGGCGAACTCTGATTTATGACAAGGATGTTGCCCGGGCGGCGGTACTGGCGGTTTCTTCTTCCGCTGCTGCCGGGCGGGTGTTCAATGTCACCGACGGGCAATATCACACACTAAATGAAATTATTGAAGCTATTTGTCTGGCTCTGGGCCGCAGGCCTCCCCGATTTGCATTGCCCGCGGCACTTATGCACCGGATTGCCGGTTATGTTGAAAAAGGAGGCCAGGCCGCCGGTTTAAAACTTCCGGCCCTGAGGCTGATGATTGATAAATATAACGAAGACGTTGCCGTTACCGGTGATTTAATCCGGAAAGAATTAGGATTCTATCCCTGTTATGATTTGCAAACCGGCTGGCAGGAAACAATCTGCGAGATGGGTCTGGGCAAGAGAAAATAGTACTATCGATATGAAACGTATATTTGATGTTTTATTGAGTCTGCTTCTCCTTTGCATTTTATTCCTCCCCATGTTTATCATTGGCCTGATTATTAAATTGTCTACCAGAGGTCCTGTTTTATACTGGTCAAAGCGGGTGGGTATAAATAATATCATCTTCAAAATGCCTAAATACCGTACGATGAGTCTTGATGCACCGGAAGTAGCCACTCACCTGATGAAAGATCCGGATCTTTATCTGACAGGGGTCGGATCACTCCTGAGAAAATTCAGTCTTGACGAACTGCCGCAACTATGGAGTATATTAAAAGGCGATATGAGTTTTGTGGGTCCTCGTCCGGCCTTGTTCAATCAGGATGATCTGATTGACCTGAGAACAGAAAAAATGATTTCACAATTGACTCCGGGAGTTACCGGGTGGGCACAGATTAACGGCAGGGATGACTTGCCCATTCCGGTAAAGGTTAAGTATGATGAATATTATTTGCAGCATCAATCTTTCTTGTTTGATATTAAAATTTTATGGAAAACTGTCTTTAAGGTAATCAAGAAGGAAGGCGTAACACATTAAAATATAAAAAAGTTTTAGGTTTTAAGTATGATGTGATTACGGTAATAGTTTTAAGTGTTACGTTTTAGGTTTTAAGGAAAATATCCATTTTTGGATTAAGAGAAAAGTAAAGAAGTGTTAGGTGGTATGTAAGGAGAAGTTTAACGTTTTAGTGATTAGGTATTAAGTAAAAACAAATACTTAACAACGTAAAACATAAAACTTAACACGAGTTTTTTATGAGCTATAAATCATTTGAAGAATTGGAAGTTTGGAAAATAGGATGCCGTTTGGCAGTCCGGGTTTATGAAGTGCTTAAAGAATGCAGGGATTTCGGTCTAAAGGATCAGATGACAAGGGCGGCTGTCAGTATCTCCAGTAATATAGCCGAAGGGGCAGAACGAGATTCAAAACAAGAGTTTATCAGATTTTTACACATCGCTAAAGGATCAGCAGCGGAACTTCGGACACAGGTTTACATAGCATGTCAAATTGGTATCATAAGCAACGACATACAGAAAGAGCTTACAGAAGAACTGAAGAAAATTTCTTCAATGCTGCATGCTCTCATTAAATCTATTAAAGCTTAACACTTAAAACTTAAAACTGTTTTCTTCTACATTTCTTTCCTGTTGATTTTACCTTGCTGTCATGATACACGTAAATCACGTGTAAATAAGGAGGGCTTATCATGAAACAAAATATCACCATCAGCCTTGATAAAGACCTGATCCGTACAGGCAAGATAATTGCGGCGCAGCAAGGGACATCGTTGAATCGGATGTTGCGCCTGGAATTGGAAAGGATCATCCGGAACGTGAAGAAATACGATATAGCGAAACAGAAGGCCATTGCTGCGATGAAGACAGGCTTTCATTCCGGTAGGGCTCGCTACCCTTCCAGAGATGAGCTTCATGAGCGATAAGATATTTGTTGATACCAATATCCTCGTTTATGCCCATGACTTGAGCGCTGGAGACCGCCATGCCAAGGTTTCTTCCATCATTGAAGGCCTGTGGGAAGCGGAAACGGGGGTTCTAAGTAGTCAGGTACTTCAGGAGTTTTATGTCACTGTCACGCGCAAGATCAAGAATCCGTTGAAACCGGCTGAAGCGCGAGAAATCATCAGGAATTACCTCGCCTGGCCTATGCAAATCAATGATCCGGAGATGACCATCCGGGCTTCTGAAATAGAAGAAAAGAACAATCTCTCTTTTTGGGACGCTCTCATTATTGCTGCTGCACTTCGGCTGCAAGCAAAAAAAATAATCACGGAAGACCTGAATCATGGGCAGGTAATAGAAGGTATTCTGATTGAAAATCCGTTATTGTAGAACGCATTAAAATGAATTTGCATCCTCAACTGACAAATCCCAAATTTTATCTGGTGCTTTTTGGCGATGCCGTAATTTTTGCGCTGGCCCATATTGCAGCTTATTTGTTTCGTTTTGAATTTTCTCTTGCTTCTCTCTCTCTTCAGCAGATTAAAGCTGTGCTTCTCTGGCTTGTTCCACTGAAGCTGGTTGTATTTTTTTCTTTCGGGCTTTATCGGGGTATGTGGCGTTATACCAGCATCAGAGATTTCTGGCTGATAGCGCAGGCCACCGTTGTGTCTTCTTTGCTGGCCACAGTTATAATGATCTACTTAAATCGCTTCGAAGGATATTCCCGGGCTGTATTTATTATTGATGGAGTCCTGACTTTTCTCCTTATCGGTGGACTGCGGATGGTGATAAGGTCTTACTATTCCTTTTATGCCATCTCCGGCGCTGAACCTTATTCGTTGTCCAAAATACATTTCAAAAAAGTACTCATTGTTGGAGCGGGGGACGCCGGGGAAAAAATATTGCGCGAGATTATGGAAAATAATCAGTTGCACTACAAAGTTATTGGTTTTATCGATGATGATCCGGTGAAAAAGGGACGATCGATTCACGGAATTCCCGTCATCGGCAATGTTGATAATATGGCATCCTTTCCGGAAAAAGAGGATATCCAGGAAATACTTATTGCTATTCCTTCGGCCACCGGTGATCAGATTCGCCATGTGGTGGAGGCCTGTCAAAAATGCGCCGTTTCCTATAAAATTGTTCCGGGCATCGGCGAACTCATTGACGGCCGGGTCAGCGTCAAAACTCTGCGGGATATCAGTTATGAAGATCTTTTAGGACGGCCGCCGGTGCGTTTGAATGTCGCCGGAATTCGTAATTATCTGGACGGGAAAACGATCCTTATTACCGGCTGCGGCGGATCAATCGGTGCGGAGCTTTGCCGTCAGGTCGTCAAATACCAGCCATATTCAATAATTCTGCTGGATGCGGGCGAAGCAAATTTGTTCAACATCCAGATGGAGCTGCAAAACGAAAAATACTGCCGGCGGTGCGAAGCAATCCTCGGACAGGTGCAAGACAGGCAGTTGATGGAGGACATATTTCTAAAATACAAGCCGCAGGTTGTTTTTCATGCCGCCGCGTACAAACACGTTCCGATGCTGGAAAAAAATCCCTGGGAAGCGGTTTTTAACAACATAGTCGGCAGCCGCATGGTTATGGAAATGTCTCTTCGATACCATGTCGAAAGATTTGTGCTGGTATCGACAGATAAGGCTGTACGGCCGACCAATGTAATGGGAGCAAGCAAAAGAGTAACCGAACTGATCATGCAGTCGCTGCAGGGCAACGGCACAAAATTTATGGCGGTGCGCTTCGGCAATGTTGTCGGATCCTCCGGTTCGGTAATCCCGCTTTTCCGGCGGCAAATAGAAAGGGGAGGCCCTGTCACGGTTACTCATCCCGAAGTAAATCGCTTTTTTATGACCATTCCGGAGGCATCGCAATTGATTCTGCAGGCCGGGGCAATGGGCGAAGGCGGAGAGATCTTTGTTCTGGAAATGGGAACGCCGGTGAAAATTGCCGATATGGCCCGCGACCTGATCCGTCTTTCCGGTAAAGAGCCGGAAGTGGATATTAAAATTGTTTTTACCGGATTGCGGGAAGGAGAAAAGCTCTACGAAGAGCTCGTCACCCTGGACGAAGACATTCTGCCGACGGGACATGAAAAGGTTATGGTATTGCGCGCCGGCAATCATTCGGATGATTCCGGGTATCTGTTCGAGGCAAGAAACAAATTGTGCAAGGCAATCGACGATTTGGCCAAAGATGCGGAAAGCCATAATACAAAGAGAATCAAGCAGAAGCTCAAAGAAATTGTTCCCGAGTACACGCCGCAGGAAAATGAAGCTGTACTATAAGAAATAGCATCAACGCTCTGCCCAGGAGACTGTGTCACAATAGGTGAAATTGTCATTTCATGTCCTCCGCTGGCGGAGGTGTCACGTAGTGACGGAGGTGGACTAAGTAGTGCCAAGGTGTCACTTATGAATATTACGGCCACTTCAAAAATATCCACCCCCTTACCCCCGCCAGCGGGGACATTACGAATAGACTGCAATCAGCATCTGTCAATTACGACACAGTCTCCAGCCAGCAGGGGACATAAGCATAATGGTCATAGCCGCTCAGCATAAAATATATATTCCCATAAAAAAAATCCTCATTATTCAATTAGGAGATATCGGCGATGTTGTCTGGATGATTCCGGCATTAGGGGCGATAAAAAAAGCATATCCCCAGGCGCAGCTAATGATTTTGGCCAGGCATCCTAATGCCGATGTGCTGCTGGATGATCCCCGAATTGCCTCGGTTTTTTCAGTCCGGATAGAAAGAAAATTTAAGGATAGACTGGCCGCCTCTTTTGAATTGCTTTGCAGTCTGCGCCGCGAGAAATTCGATCTGGTTATTGATTTGCGTGCCGATGATCGTGGAGCAATTACATCTTTGCTCACGGGGGCGCCGTTCAGAGCAGCGTTGTTTTATCCCGGCCTGTCCTGGCGCAATCGCCTGTTTACACATCTTGTTAATCCTCCGCCGGTCAAGAACAGGGTCTTTGGCGCAGCCGAACAATCATTGCAAATTATCCGCGGATTGGGAATTAAAGAGGAAACATCTGTACCGCGGATCGCTGTATCTGCGGAATCGGAACAAAAAGTCCGCCAAATTCTGGCAGCAGAAAATATTGCAGCAGATAATGGCTGGGTCAGCATAAATCCGTTTTCACGCTGGTCTTATAAAGAATGGGGAATGGACAAATGGCGGCGGATAGCTTCTTTAGTCTGGCAGGAATATGGCCTGCCGGTCGTCATAATCGGCTCGGGAGAAGAAAGGGAGCGGGCGGTAAAATTATTTTCAGACGCTCCGTCGCCTGTTCATAATCTGGCCGGGCTCATAGCTCTGCGGGATATTGCGGCTCTTTTAAAAATGAGCCGTTTGCACATCGGTGTGGACAGCGCCGCGCCTCATATAGCCGCAGCCGTCGGCACACCGACAATCACCATCTACGGCCCTTCCGATTGGCGCGATTGGGCGCCGCCGGGTGAGAAAAACAGGGTTGTGCTTCCCGACATGAATTGCTCGCCCTGCTATAAAAAAGGATGTGACGGCGGTGGCCGCAGTCTATGCCTGGAAGGCATAGATGTTAGAAAGGTGCAGACGGCTGTAGAAGAAATGCTGGGCAAAGACCTCAAAGTTTCTTTGCTTCCTCGATAAGCATGACCGGAATATCATTTTTTATTTCATAAAGTAATTTGCAAGTATCGCATATTAACCCGCCGTTTTTTTCATCCCACCGCACATGACCATGACATTGCGGGCAGGCCAGAATTTCCAGCAGTTTTTCATTTAATGCCATCATTCCCTCCCGTTAACCTCTCATAAACCACGTCAAAAACATGCTCGGGCAAAATATCTTTCATGCACTTTTTTGTCGGGCACTTTTTTAAAAGGCAGGGGCTGCAAGCCAGATCAGTTCTGACTATTGTGTGCCCTTCGCCGTAGGGACCCGTTCGTTGCGGATCGGTCGGTCCGAACAGTGCAACCACCCCGGTTCCCACTGCTGCCGCCAGATGCATTGGTCCGGAGTCGGTTGTAATTACCAGCAGCGATTTTTGATAAAGATAAGCAAGCTCCGCAAGCGTTGTTGCTCCTCCCAGGTTCACAGCTTTTGTTTTCATCAGGCGAATAATCTTTTCCAGCGGTTCTTTCTCACTTCCCGTAAAAACAACAGCGGTGTTTAACTTCGTTGTGATTAAATCTGCCAGACGGGCAAATCCGTCATTATCCCAGAGTTTTGTTTCCCAATAAGCTACGGGATTGACGGCAATGAATTTACTGTTCCCCAGGTGATGCTTTTCCAAAAGAGACTCAACACCTGCCCGGGCGGAGCTGTCTGACGGCAGAAGAAATTCAGGCCGGACAATTTCAGCGCCCAGATAACGTGGAAAATCGAGGTAGCGGTCGACGGCATGTTTGTTCATATCTTCGGGAATTTTTTCATTGTAGAACAGGCAGCTTAATTCCTGCAGAGAATCGTAGCCCAGTTTTCTTTTGCCGCCGCTGGCCAAAACAATCAGTGAACTTTTCAGCAGGCCGTGAAAATCGATGACCAGATCATAGCGGCGAGCCCGCAGTTCCTGATGAAATAATCTTATTTCCCGCCAAGTCTGCCGAATTTTACCTTTTTGGAAGTCCTTCAGCCAGCTTTTGCGCCGTGAGATCAAAACTTTATTCAGGAGAGGATGATTCTGTACTATTCCCGCCGCTGCTTCTTCCACCACCCAGGTTATGTGCGCGGAAGGATAAAGATTTCTTAATGCCGCAAGAGACGGGAGTGTGTGAATTACATCGCCGACGGCGCTGAGCTTGACGATCAGTATATTCATTTGATGTGCTTCCGGTTTTTTAAAATCCACTGCACGGCTTCCAGAATATCCGCAGCAATAAAGTCAGGTGTCCCCTCCGCCGTGGCCTGATCCGGGCCGTCATCCTGCAACAAATCCTCACCATAGCCCGTCTTGACTAAAATTCCTTTTGCCCCCACTTTTTTTGCCGTTTCCATATCAATAAATCTGTCGCCCACGAAATAAGAATTCAACAAATCGATATTCAGCTCCTGTGCGGCTTGCAGAAGCATTCCCGGTGCCGGTTTGCGGCAGTTGCATTTTTGAAGATATATTCCTTTGCCTTCCTCCGGGTGATGCGGGCAATAATAGAATTTATCGATTCGTGCGCCTTTTTGCTGCAAAAGAGCCCGCAAGCGGTTATTAACCGTATTAACAAATTCTTCGGTGAAGAATCCCCGCGCCACACCTGCCTGGTTGCTGACAACGACCGCCTTCATCCCACTGGCATTGATCAGTTTAATAGCTTCCTGGGCGGTCGGAATTATCTTCAGTTTGTCCAGACTGTCCAGATAACCCACTTCTTCATTAATTGTTCCGTCCCGGTCAAGAAACACAGCTACATTTTTTTCCATTTAATTTGCTAAACCTTATGTAAAATATTTTGGGCAACAGCGAATACATCATCCACGGATATCAGTTCCATACAACGAAAATCAGTAGGACATGTCTCTTTTAAACAGGGGCTGCAGGAAACTTCGTGACGCACGACCACAGACTGCTTACCCACGGGTGAAGTAGTCTGTGGATTAGTCGATCCGAAAATGGCGATGGTGGGGACATTTAATGCGCCGGCTATATGCATGAGTCCGGAGTCATTGCTGATAAAGAGGCGGCACTGGGAAATTAAATAAGCGGCTTCCTTCAGACCGGTTTTACCGGCAAGGTTGATGATGCTGGTTTGGGCAAGCCGGCGTACCTCTTCTGCTGTCTCTTCATCGGATTTGCCGCCCAGTAAAATTATGCGGCAGGCAAACGCACCGGCAATTTTGTCGGCTACAGCGGCAAACCTTTCCGGAAACCATCTTTTGGCCGGGCCGTAAGTAGCTCCCGGGGAGATGCCGATAATATTTTTTTCCGGTCCAGTTATATACTTTTGTAAGATGCTTCGGGCATCCGGACTGCTGATTTTTGTTTCCAGGTGCATTTCTTTATTGACGGAAACGCAGCCGAGAGCTTTGACCATTTCGAGATAATAATCTGTCTGATGCAGCTTTTTAATTTCCCTGTTGCGTCGTACCCGATGCGTCAGCAGGCTGCCCCGGCCGTCCGAATTATACCCGGCGCGCAGGGGAATGCCGGCAGCCCAGGACATTATTGCCGCTTCGATGGCATTTTGCAAAAGAATCGCCAGGTCAAATTTCATTTTTTTCAAGCGGCGGGCCAGCCGCAGGACACCCAATGCATTGTCATATTCTTTCTCGTAAAGAATTATTTCATCAATGCCGGTGAACAGGCTGTAGATATCGGCCACCAATGGTTTGGCCAATACGGCGATATGCGCCTGGGGATATGTCGCCCGGATGGAGTCAACTGCCGGTATCGTTAAAATGGCATCGCCGATCCAGTTGGTTGCGCGAATCAGGATTTTGTTGATCCCTTCCGGCGGTAATTTCCTGTTGCTGTTCAACTTCACGTGATTTACCCTCTTTTTTAGGAGCCGTTATGAATTACCAACCATGCCGGTCTTGTGACCTCGCATGACCTTCAGGTTATCAGGTTATGGCAATACTTGTTTGTTTTCTCAAATTCGTTACGGCTCCTTATGTCGGTTACAGCATTTATTTGACCAGTTTATTTTTGCTAAACGGCTTTGCCTGGCAAAGTTTCGTCTTCCAGCGCTGATGCACCCAGAACCATTGCTCGGGATATTTACTGATTTTTTCTTCGATGATCTTAGTGAAGTTTTGCGTATTGATCAAGACGTCTTTATCGCGGTCACCGGAGCGCATAATTGCCACTTTTTTGCCGATCTCCAGAACGTACTGGCCGGACGGCAGGCGACGGGTAAAGGAAGGAAGTACCGGAGCATCTGTGTGTAATGCCAGCAGAGCCAATCCGGATGTTGTGCAGGTCTGGCGGCCGAAGAAATCCACAAAAACTCCATCATACCAGGCTACGTTTTGATCAATGAGCATATTGATCGTGGTGTTTTTTTTTAAGAGCCGGATTACCGGCCGCATTGCATTCTCCTTCGAAAGAGAGGCATTGCCGTACGAGGCACGCACGCGGGTGATGTTATCCTCCAGAAAAGGGCTGTCGAGAATCCGGTAAAGGAAGGCAAAAGGCCGGGTTGTCAGGGCCAGGGCGGCATTTCCTATTTCCCAGTTGCCAAAATGCGCGCCAAAGAGCAGCACGCCTTTTCCTTCCCCGCAGGCTTCCGTATAGTTTTCGAGCCCTTCAATTGTAATCCATTTATGCAGATTATCTCTGTTGAAATAGGGAATATCGACAAACTCAGCGGCAACTATGGCAAAACTGAAATACGAATGCCGCGCAATTTTAATAATTTCCGCAACCGGTTTTTCCGGAAAGGACCGCATTAAATTATGAATAGCGATAAGCCGGTGCTTCAGGGACAGATGGTAAAAAGCTCCGGCCACGGCGACGGTGATAAACTTCCGCAGTTGCAGAGGAATAAGTCTTACCAATTTAAGAATAATAGTCTGCTGCACTTTCAATCCTTCGTCAGTCCGGCAGGAACTCCGGCGCCTGCCGGATAAGCCAGCCTTTACCGGCATACGCCGGTCTGCTAGTCTTCAGCTCTCAGCTCTCAGCCCTCAGTCTTCAGTCTTCAGCCTGTCTTTCCCAGTTTACCCAAAAGGAAATTTTTTAATGAATTTTCGTCGGGAACTATTTCCAGCTCTATGCGCAATAAATAAATCTCGTTTAAAAATTCGGTAAATTCCTGCAAACGCATGCCGTCTTTCTCTGTTGTCATGATAATATCTGCGTTGTTTTTGGACATATTATGGCGAACATTTTTCAGTTCCTGGAGGCAATAGCGATGATGATCGGGGAATATGTCCCATGAAATAACCTGCACCCCTAGGGACAGAAGGGTCTTTTTAAAGGACTCGGGCTGGGCAATGCCGGCAAAGGCGCATACTTTTTTCCCCTGCAAATCTGCCAGCGATAACTGGCGGCTGTAATCCCCTTTGATGGCGGCGACAGGCCTGTGAGCGCTCTTGAAGACAGGAGTATTCCCGGCTGCGGCTAACTTGGCAATAGCCACATTTGTCTTTGCCGACTCGTTGGTGCGCGTCAGGATAAATGCACTGGCCCTGCTCAGAGCTGTGATGGGTTCTCTCAAACTGCCCCGCGGCAGCATCTGGCCGTTTCCTAACGGCTTTTCGCTGTCCAGCAGCACTAAATTAATGTCACGGAATATTTGCCGGTGTTGAAAAGCATCATCACAGATAAGGACATCGGCACCGAAACTATTAATGGCTGTTTTACCTGTTAATATTCTTTGGGGGCCGGTGATTATCGGAATTCCCTGCAGTGACCGGGCCATTAAATATGGTTCATCTCCGGCGCCGGCACTGGAGGCAAGAATATGGTTGCCGTCAGAAACTATATTCACGGGGGAAGAATTGATACTGCCATACCCACGACTCAAAACCGCGGGCTTAAATCCCTGCTCCCGCAACATCCGGGCCAGCCAGATGACGCAGGGGGTTTTCCCCGTACCACCCACCGTGATATTGCCGACGCTGATTACCGGACAGGGAAGTTTGACCTCCCGGAAAATGTTATGATCATACAGCCAGTTGCGCAAATGAATAATCAGGCGGTAAAGCAGAGAAAAAGCATATAACAATGTTTTGGTTGGACTGTAACGGTTGTTGCTTCCGTCATCATTCCAGATCCTTTGCCAATTGTCCATTTTTTGAATTATTGCCTTCATCTTTGAACTGCAAATTATAAAGCCGGAAATATTCGCCTCTTTTTGCCAGCAGTGCTTCATGATTGCCTTCTTCGACAATTTCCCCATTGACCAAAGCTATTATTCTATCCGCATTGCGAATTGTGGAGAGCCGGTGCGCAATAACCAGGGTGGTCCGCCCTTTCATGAGATTATCCAAGGCTTCCTGAACTTCGATTTCCGCCTCCGTATCGAGTGATGATGTTGCTTCGTCCAGAATTAAAATGGGAGCATTTTTCAGCAGGGCGCGGGCAATAGAAATTCTTTGTTTTTCTCCGCCGGAAAGTTTCGTTCCCAGTTCGCCGATGTTGGTGTCATATTGCTTCGGCAGCTGCATGATGAAGTCGTGGGCATTGGCGGCCCTGGCGGCGTCGATTATTTCGCTTTCCGTCCTGTCTATATCGCCATAGGCAATATTATTTCTTACGGTATCGTTAAAGAGGATGGTCTGCTGGGTGACTATGGCAATCTGACTGCGCAGCGATTGCATGGAGACGTCGCGGATGTCGTGGCCGTCAATAAGAATGCGGCCGGAAGTAACATCATAGAATCGCGGGATCAGATTGACGAGTGATGTTTTTCCTCCTCCGCTCATCCCCACAAAAGCGACGACTTCCCCGGCGGAAATGGTAAGGTCGATGTTTTTTAAAACAGCCGTCTTTTCATAGCAGAAAGTGACATTTTCCACATCAATGCTCCGGGTGATCGGCGGAAGCGGGGGAGCTCCCGGCTTATCCGCGACATCAGGTATGCGGTCAATGATGCTGAATACTCTTTCGGCTCCGGCAATGCCCTGCTGAATAGTATTGTTGACATTGGTGAGTCTTTTTACCGGCTCATAAAGCATTAAAAGGGCTGCCAGAAACGAAAAAAATGTGCCGGGCGTGGAATTACCCTGGACAACATTATAACCGCCATAAAAGATCACGGCAGCAATACCCAGGCCGCCCAAAAATTCCATCAGGGGGTGGGAAATGGCATTGACGGAAACGGCCTTCATGTTCAATTTGAATAGCCTTTCGTTTTCCGCTGCAAAGCGTTCGTTTTCATACTTTTCCATGCCGAAGGCCTTAACGATGCGGGTTCCGGAAATGGTTTCCTGCAAGAGAGAGCTGAGAGTCCCCATAGTAATTTGCGTTGATGTGGCTACGCTCCGCATTTTCTTGCCCAGACGGGATATGGGATAGATGGTAAGCGGGAAAACAATCATGGCAATAATGGCCAGTTTCCAATCAGTATAAAAAATAACAGCAATCAGTGAAATCAGAGTGACTGTATCTTTAATCAGGCTGGTAATAGCTTCAGAAGATGCCGATTGGATCGAAACGACATCATTAGTAATTCGCGACATGAGGATCCCGGTCGGATGGTTGGTAAAAAAAGACAAGGATTGCTTCTGTATCTGTTCGTAGAGTTTATTACGCATGTTTGTGACAATTCGCAAACCGATAAAACTCATCAATATTGTCTGCCCGTAATTGCAAATGCCTTTAACAAGAAAAATTCCGATTACAGCAAGCGGAATCCATTTCAGCGTGGCCGGGTTTTTATTCAGGAAGATGTCGTCAAGGACCGGTTTAACTAATACCGCCAATGATGATTGCAGTGCTCCCGCAATTATCATGCAAATCATGGCCAGGGTAAAGCGCACGTAATAAGGATTAGCCAGCCGTAAGAGTCGTTTGAATGTTTCCATATTTCCTTCTATAGCATATCACAGGCAAGTTTAGCAGCTCTTATTGCTGCGCCCGGATTTCCCAGTTTCGCCCGTATGGAGTTTAATTCTTTGATTATTTGCCGCTTTTTTTCATCATTTGTCAATATTGCCAATGCCTCCCGGGCAATGCGCTCCCCAGACGCCTCGCCCTGAATCAGTTCCGGAACAATTGTTTTTCCGGCTATTATGTTGACCAGACCGATGTTCTGTACAGAAATGACCAGTTTGCCGATAAAATAAGATAAAGGAGAAATCTTATAGACGATGATCATGGGAATTCCCAAAAGCGCTGTTTCCAGAGTTGCCGTTCCGGAAGCTACAATTGCCAGATCAGCGCAGGAAATTACATCGTAGGTGTTGCCGCGAATTACATTTATTTTTATGCCCAAGCGGGAAATTATTTCGCTGATGATTTTTTCTTCCAGCGTGTCGGCCAGAGGAAGGACAAATTGGATATCAGGGATTTGTTTTTCCAGGGTTGCTGCCGCCCGCAGCATTTCCGGCAGTAATTTTTCAACTTCGGAAATCCGGCTGCCCGGCAGAAGCCCGATTGTTGTTTTGGCTCCGGCAAGATTAAATTTTTGCCGCGATTCTGTTTTGGAATAATTCCGCTTCACCAAGTCCAGCAGTGGGTGGCCGACATAATGAACACGGAAACCTCTGCTGGCGTAAAGGTCAACTTCAAACGGCAGAATTACGGCCATTTTATTTACGAGCTTTTTAATCTGGTTGATTCTCCCCTGGCGCCACGCCCATACCTGCGGGCTGATGTAGTAAAATATTTTAATATTTCTTTTTTTGGCTGCCCTGGCGACAATATTGAGATTGAAATCAGGATAGTCAATGAGTATCACCAGGTCGGGTTTTAAATTATCAAGAGATTTCGTGAGGTTCCTGATAATCTTTATAAAGCCGAATAATTTGGAAACAACTTCCGTCAGGCCTACAACGGCAGTCTCGGCAACATTGGCCAGAAGCTTGACGCCGGACTCCGCCATCTTGTTGCCGCCAATGCCGAAAAAGTTCAGGTTGGGATCAATCTTAAGCATTTCCTGCACAAGACTGGCGCCGTGCATATCACCTGATGCTTCACCGGCAATGATCATTACGGTTTTTGATGTTATCATGGGATTTTTTCTTTAAAAGGTATGGTTAATTACATCGGCAATCAGTTGAATTTCATCACCGTCCAGCTCCGGAAACATCGGCAGGGAAAGGACTTCCCGGGCGCATGCCTCACTTAGCGGCAATTTAATTGAACTATTGTATAACTTCATGAAAACCTCCTGCTGATGCAGAGGGACGGGATAATAAACGGCGGAGGCGATGTTTTTTTCTGTCAGGGCATGAGCAATGGCTTCGCGTCGGGGAGAACGGATGGTAAACTGGTGAAAAACATGTTCGCATCCTTCCGCCACGGAAGGCAGGATGACATTTTGCTGGTTAATGGCCGCACAATAGGCGGCGGCGTTTTTCCGGCGGGCAGCGTTGAACTGATCAATATACTTTAATTTAACACGCAGAATGGCGGCCTGAATTTCATCCAGGCGGCTGTTATAGCCAACCTCCGAATGATGGTAGCGCTGCGAACTGCCGTGATTGCGCAGCATTTTTATGTGTCCGGCAACTGATTCACTTTTGGTGATGACCATGCCGCCGTCGCCGTATCCGCCTAAATTTTTGCTGGGGAAAAAACTGAAACACCCCATATCGCCGATGGTGCCGACTAATTGAGTCTTATATTTCGCTCCAAACGCCTGCGCACAATCTTCAATGACTCGCAGATCGTTTTTGGCGGCTATTTTCATGATCGGGTCCATATCGGCCGGATGGCCGAACAAATGGACCGGAATGATCGCTTTTGTTCGGGAAGTTATCTTTTCCGCAAGCAGGCTCGGGTCAAGGTTAAAAGTGTTCGGACATATGTCTGCAAAAACCGGAGTGGCTCCTAATTGCGCGATTACTTCCGCCGTGGCAATAAAGGTGAATGGTGATGTAATTACCTCGTCACCGCTCTTGATGCCGCAGGCCCTGAGAGCTAACAGCAAGGCATCCGTGCCGTTGGCGACGCCGATGGCATAAGGCAATTGGTGATAGGCGGCGACTTCTTGTTCGAAAAGGCTCACATTCGGACCGAGAATAAATTGTGTCTGCTCCAGAACATCACTTACAGCGGCATCAATTTCTGTTTTTAGGGTCCGGTACTGCCTCTTTAAATCCACCATCGGGATCGTCATTTTAGATCACCTCAGCAGTTTTCATTTTCCGAATTATATCGATGGCCAGCTCCAGTGATTTGCGGGCGTCCTCGCCGGAGATGAGAGGGCGCGTGCGGGAAATAACGGCATGAAGATATGAGCGGATTTCTTCTTCCAGAGGATCGTGGCTGCCTACTTCGATGTTGTTGGAATAAATTTCCACTGTGCCGGCATCATTTCTCCTTTTTCCCAAAGATAAAATTTCGCGTTTCTGGCAATCCACAGAGTGATAGCCCTCATTGCCGAAGAAACGGATTTTCTGCATGGTTTTAGCGCTGATCCGGCTGGCGGTAATGTTGGCTACACAACCGGTGGCAAAAGAAAGCCGCACATTGGAGATATCAATTTTACTGGAGAGAACGGGAATGCCTACTGCCTCTACGGAAGTAAGCGGTGCATTGACAAACTTGAGAATGATGTCAAGATCGTGAATCATTAAATCCAGAATGACATCAACGTCGGTACCGCGTTCGAAAAATGGGTGCAATCTGTGCGCTTCAATAAACATCGGCTTGCCGATGACATTATCCAGAGCCATGATTGCCGGATTAAATCGTTCGACAAAACCGACTTGGAGAATACAATTTTTTTCTCCGGCCAGAGCTAATAATTCATCTGCTTCTTCCAGAGTTGAACAAATGGGCTTTTCAATGAGAACGTCAAGGCCTGCAGCTAAAAAATCCCGGGCTACACGATGATGTTCTCCCGTGGGCACGGCAATGCTTACGGCATCGACCTGGCCCAGCATCTCCCGATGATCGGAGTAGGCGGCACATTGATAAAGATCGGCCGCCTTCCCGGTTCGTTCGATTTGGGTGTCGGCAACAGCAACAATCGTGCAGTTGGCCAGTTTAGCATATTTCTGGAGATGGTAATTGCCGAGGTGGCCGATACCAATAACGCCGATTTTAATTTTCTTTTTACTCATAATGATATGTCTGCAGTTAGCGGCAGACGCCTCTTTTTGATTCTTTAATAAATTGGATAAAGTGGCGTACTTCCGGGAAATTTTCCATTTCTGCTTCCGCCTGACTGATCGCCACGTTCAAAAGAAGACGGGACCGGAAAATTATGCGATATGCTTTCTTCAGCGCCTTGATAGTCTCTTCGGAAAACCCCCGTCTTTTCAAACCGATTAAATTGAGCCCGAACAGTTTGGCATGGTTTCCGGCGGCCGTGGTATAAGGGGGGACATCTTTGTTGACTCCTGAGGCTCCACCGACAATGCAATGAGCTCCGATACGGGAGAATTGATGAACGCCGGTAAGTCCGCCGATAATTGCGTAGTCCTCGATATGCGTATGCCCGCCTAATGTGGCGCCGTTAGACATAATAATGTGATTCCCCAGCTTGCAGTTGTGGGCTACATGGCAGTAGGCCATAATCAGATTGTGATCCCCGATAATGGTTACGCCGATATCCGCCGTGGTGGAGCGGTGAATGGTTACAAATTCCCGAATGGTGTTGAAATTGCCGATAACGACACGGGTTTTCTCACCGCTGAATTTTAAATCCTGGGGGTTTGCGCCGATGGAAGCAAACTGAAAAATATGGCAATTCTCGCCGATAGAAGTGAAATCGTCGATGACCGTATGAGGACCAATAATTGTATTGTTGCCAATCTTTACGTCGGAACCAATTATTGAGTAAGCGCCTATTTCCACTCCTTCCCCCAGTTGGGCGTCGGAAGCAATGATTGCTGTGGGATGAATTTTCATTTTCTTACCCTTTATTAATTATTTGTTTTTTATTTGTTTTTGCAGTATCTCTATTTTTCTTTGTAATTCTGACAAGTCCTTCTTCATTTCCGGCAGCTTTGTCCGGCAGGCTTCAACTTTCAGCCATTGCCGGTAAGGCATTTGCGGAGAGCCGGCAACAATTTGTCCCGGTTCAATTTCTTTGTGGATGCCCGATCCGGCCGCGATCATAACATTATCGCCAATATTAATATGGCCGACAATGCCCGTCTGGCCGCCGATAATCACGCTCTTGCCCAGTTTGGTGCTTCCGGAAATACCGACTTGTGCCGTAATAACTGAATTTTCACCAATGACAACATTGTGTGCGATCTGCACCAGATTATCAATTTTTACATTACGCCCGATCCATGTTTTTCCCAGGGTGGCGCGGTCTATTGTTGAATTCGCCCCAATCTCTACGTCATCATCTATCTGAACAAAACCCACCTGAGGAATTTTGTTGTTTTCTCTGCCCGGGGCGGCGAAACCAAAGCCGTCACTGCCCACAACCACACCCGAGTGCAGAATTACCCGTTTCCCTATTATGGAGCCCCAATAAACAGCAACATTGGCGTAAAGGATAGAGTTTTCACCTATGGACGCATCACTGCCGATGAAAACTCCCGGATAGATAACAGCTCCTTTGGCTATTTTTGCTCCCCTGCTGATATAGGCGCGGGGGAACACGGTGGCTTCCGGAGACACACTGGCGCCCTCCTCGATATAAGCATCCTTGCTGATGCCATGGCAGCTGTGTTCGAGCGGATAGAAAAAAGATAGCAGCCTGCCGAAAGCAACATAGGGATCGGGAACAAGAACTAAATTTTTCCCTTCGGCTGATGTTTGCGGCGCTGCCAAAATTGCCGAAGCAGCGGTCGTCTTCAATTGCTTTAAATACTTCTTGTTGGCAATGAAGGTTATATCTCCGGGGCCGGCTTCTTCAATGGGGCGGATATTTTCAATGATAATGTCATCTCTGCCCACGATTGATCCATCAAGAAACAGTGCGATTTCTTTGAGAGTTATCTGCACCAAAGGCTCCTATTTCTTGCTTACGGATTGCTGCTTATTGTATTCATCTATTACCTTTTTGCTGATGTCATACTCTTTGGCATAGTAGGCAACAGGCATACTGGCTACATCAATAACCAAAGTGTATTTTTCCCGTTCTGCTATTGTTCGAACAACTTTTGTTATTTCAGGAATAATCTTGGTGGCGATTTCTTCATCTTTTGCTTTCAGTTCCTTATTCGTGTCATCCACTAAGATTTGATAATCGCGCATTTTTTTTTGATAGGCAGTTTCCTTTTCCTTGGCGGCCAGCGGGGTTAAAACCGTCGCCTGTTTCTCCAGGGCTTCCTTCATCTTTTTCAGTTCATTTTCTGCCGCCCTAACAGTTTCGGTTTTCTTATCATAGAGCTTCTTGAATTCTTCTCCCGCCTTTTTACCGCTATTGGAATTCTGCATTATTTCCCGCAAATTAATAAAACCAATTTTGTCTGCGGCAAACACATTAGAACCTGTCAAGATAAAAAACATCAAGACAAATCCTGCAATCAGATAAATGCTCTTACGCGTGGCCTTCAGGTTATTCATATCAAATACTCCTCCCTAAGTTTGTTGGTATCTATGTCCAGGTTATTCTTGTAATTTAAATTTCGCCCTGATTTTTTTTACATCATCATGCCTATGGAAAATTCCCAGCGGCCGGCGGATTCGTTTTCTTTCCGGTCGAGCACATAACCATATTCCAGTCTCAAAGGACCGATAGGTGAATACCAGCGTATACCGGCACCCACTGTCTGCCTTAAATCATTGAGTTTATATCCGCCTTCCCATGTGTTTCCTGTGTCGTAAAATATGACGCCTTTCATGCCTGCACTTTTAATCAACGGAAATACAATTTCCAGGTTCAGGACCAACATGCTGGTACCGCCAAGGACATCGCTGGTTCCGGATCCTCGAACGCCCAGATACTGTAGGCCACGGATCGTAGTTAGTCCTCCGAGAACATATCTTTCCGAAATCGGCACATCGTAAGGAAATTGTTTGTCCGTATTGTGGCTTTCGATGTTTCCGATTCGCCCTTTGGCGGCAAAAACAAGATTCAGAGGCAGGGGGAAAAATTTAGCCACAGTGAATCCGGTTTTTGTGTAAGAGTTATCACCACCGAAATAACCGCCTGCCTGCTGGACGAACAAATTAGCTCTTGTTCCTTTGGTGGGGAAAATCGAATCATCTGTGTCATCAATTCCAATTCCCAAGGTTACAGAACTCGTAACCGTCTGTCCAGGCGGATTTACAACTGTGGTATCGGTCGGCCCAACCTCTCCTTTGATATACCAGGGAGCGGTTGCATTATTAACATCCTGAATTTCATCCAGGGTAAGTCTGTAACCGATTGAACCGTATATTTTTTTCCAGAGGGGATAAGAGAAAGTAAATCCCGTTCCCCTCGAGTCCCAGTTATAAGAATCGTATGTTTTCTTATACTTCCAGACATCATATTTAAACCAGAGAGGCAGATCAAAGAGCCAGGGTTCGGTAAAGGATAATTCATACATGTTGGTCGTTGAACCCAAAGATGCTTTCAGGCTTAAAATCTGCCCCCTGCCCAGGAAATTCTGCTGAGTGACCTGCGCCATGATAACGGCCTGATCAACAGCGCTGTATCCTGCGCCGATCATGAACATGCCGGTATTTTTTTCTTTTACCCGGATGTTGACGTCCATCACGCTTTGATCAGGTCCTTTTTCCGTTTTGAAATCGATTTCTTCAAAATAGCGCAACCGGTTCAAATTGGCATAGCTCGTTTTCAATTTGCTGCTGGAGTAAAGATCTCTTTCAATTATTTCCAGTTGACGGCGGATAACTTTGTCCCTTGTGTTGGTATTGCCCGTGATGGTAATGCGGTTAAAATAGACTAATCCTCCTTTGTTGATGCTGAAATCCACATCAGCCAGCTGTTCTTTTTCCCGCGTGTTAATTTTAGGGTTAACATCAGTGTTGGCGTATCCTTCGTCGGTATAGAATTGCGTTACTGTCTCCATATCCTTAACGATTGCTTCCCGATCATAATTGTTACCTTCTTTGGTAATTAAAGCTTTCAGTATTTCAGCTCTGGGCTTATCCAGATGATCGCCGGATATTTCCACCTTTCCTATTTTGAATCGTTTGCCTTCTTTGATGATAATTTTGATATAAATGCCTTTTTTATCATGGGTTATTTCCGGTTCGCCTATCTGGGCGTTGATGAAGCCATTGTTGAAGTAATAAGTGTTTATTTTACCGACATCCTGTTTGAGCTGGTCTCGCTTGAGCAATCCGGAATCATTGAAAAAGTGCAGGAGCCCATATTCATTAGTGCCCATCATGTTTTTAAGTTCTTTTGTCGAGTATGCCTCATTACCTTCGAATGTTATGGAGCGAATATAGATCCGGTCATTTTCTTTGATATCGATGATTATCCGGAAATCCTTTTCTCCGTCTTTCTCCACTCTGTCGGATATCTCTGCATTGTAGTATCCTTTGCTGTCGTACAGAGCTTTAATCTTTTCCAGATCCGTTTTAATCTTTTCCCGGTTTATTGTCTGTCTGGTTTTAACGGTTAAAACATCATTAATGGCATCTCTATCCAATGCTTTATTGCCGTTGATTTGAATGTCCGATATTAATCCTTTTTCCAGCACGACAAAGGTAATTACTTTTCCTTCCGGAACTTCCGACACTTCTGCCGATACATCCTGAAAGAACCCCATTTTGAAAATAGTTTTGATATCGGAAGTAATGTCGGCTTCAACAAAAGGCTTGCCTTTCTGGCTCTTGATTTGCTGGGTTATTACCAGGGATTCAATTTTGCGATTTCCCTTGATTTCAACTTTGGCAATTTTTATAATTAAGCCGGTGCGGGTAAGAATTTCTGTTTTTAATCGGGTTACCAGCGGTGGAATGTCCGCTAATCCTTTACCCTGAAGAGAAACAGAAGGTAAAACATTTTCTGTTTGAGCATCGATTATTCTGGCATCTATGCTCATAGTCTCGCCGAATTGAGTCATGCTCCCCATAATGATAAAGTCAGCGCCGAGAGACTTTCCCGCTTCCATAGCAAACTTATCGGTTACTTTCTCGGTGCCGGCCAGCAGATCAGATGTCGGCAGCAGCTGGACCAGTTTTTCCTTTCCGAGCTCTTCTGATAATTTCTGAAAAAGCGTTTTTCTCAAGGCGGTGTTGTCGCCTTTGCTATAAATATCAAAAGGCAGAACAGCAATTTTTTTTATTTCCTGTGCGGCAGCCGGAGGAACGGCAAAAACTGCCAGAAAAAGAAGAGCCAGCATGATTCGACGCCAATTCTTATTGATAGTCATATATTTTCCCGTCACGCAGACCTATTCTGCCCGACATCCTTTCTGCCAGTGATTTATTGTGAGTTACAACCACAAGAGTAATTTTTTTTTCTTCATTTAATTTCAGTAGAATGTCTTCTATCTTTTTTCCTGTTTCCGTGTCAAGGTTTCCCGTCGGTTCATCGGCAAGCAATATTTCCGGGCTCATCACTAAAGCCCGGGCGATAGCCACTCTCTGCTGCTCACCGCCGGACAGTTCTCCCGGTTTGTGACGGACTCTATGCCCCAACCCCAATTCAGTCAGCAATTGCAAAGCCAGTTGACGTGCTTCCCTCTTGTGCATACCGCTGATTAAAGCGGGCATCATGGCATTTTCCAAGGCGTCGAATTCCGGCAGTAAATTATTGAACTGAAATACGAAGCCTATTTTCGAATTACGAAACTGTGATATTTCTCTCTCTTTCCAATCAAAAACATTGACGCCATTAATAAAAAGATGGCCGTCTGTGGGATGATCCAGCGTTCCCAGAATATGCACAAGAGTGCTTTTTCCGGAACCGGAAACACCCAGAACAGCCAGCGATTCGCCCTTTTTAATCTCATAATTGAGGCCGCGTAAAACCTCAATTTTATTGCCGTCTTTAACGAATGTTTTTGACAAGTTTTCCAATTTGATCATTTTCTGAGCATATCCTAAATCATTTATTCGTATCTTAAAGCTTCCGCCGGATCCAGGCGGGAAGCTCTGTACGAAGGATAAATTGTGGAGACAAAACAGACAAGCAGAGTGCCGATCACAATAATCGCGACATCGGAGTAATTTACCTGAGATGGTAATTCACTTAAGTAATACACATCACCGGGTAAAAATTTGATGTGAAATATTTTTTCCACAAATTGAGAAATCTTTTGCAGATTCAGCGCAATAGCGAGGCCGGCGGCGCAGCCCAAAGCAGTTCCGATTGTTCCGACAATAAGTCCCTGATAGATGAAAATTTTCATGATGTCGCGGGACGTTGCCCCCATTGATTTCAGGATGGCAATGTCTTTATTTTTTTCCATGACAATCATTATTAACGCGCTGATGATATTAAAGGCGGCAACGAGGACAATGAGACTTAATATGATGAACATAACCCGTTTTTCCAGTTTCAGCGCGGCAAAGAGATTTTTATTCATTTGCATCCAGTTGTTTGCCCAGAAGGGGAATCCCAATTTGCTTTGTATGTTTCGGGCAATTTTATCCGCCTTGTAAATATCATCAACCTTGATATCTATTCCTGTAACAGTATCACCCATTTGCAGGAAATCCTGGCAACTCTTCAACGACAAAAAGGCCAGGCTGGAATCGTACTCATAAAAACCGGATTCAAAGATGCCCACGACAATAAATCTCTTCATCAGAGGCACCATGCCCAGCGGAGAGGAAACGCCTACCGGTGAAATAATGGTAATGGGATCATAGAGAAAAATCCCCAGGTTTTTCGCCATTTCCTTGCCAATGACAATTCCGGCGAGCAGGGCGTCTTCCTTTTTCTGGCGCTGAAGCAAATTAGCCGGTAATTTATTTAAATGCTCGATATTCCCTTCCTTGATTTTGCCCAGATTAATGACTTTAAAGGCGTTTTGAGTATCCAAACCCCTGATGACTACTCCGCTCACGCCGTTGCTGTGACGAATCATGGCCTGGCTGTAAATATAAGGAGTGGAGGCGACAAGGCCTTCCGTACCGGCAATCCGCTCGCGAACTTTTTCGTAATCCTTCATTGGTCCTGCGATATCCGTCGTCAATTCAATATGAGACCTGATGCCGAGAATTTTTGTCCGCAAATCTATCTCAAATCCGTTCATGACGGCCAACACGATAATTAAGGCTGCAACTCCCAGAAAGATGCCGAAAATAGATATAAAAGTAATAATGGAAACAAACACTTGCTTCCGTTTGGCCCTTAAATAACGACGGCTTATAAAA
This sequence comes from Deltaproteobacteria bacterium HGW-Deltaproteobacteria-12, assembly GCA_002840565.1. Taxonomy (GTDB): domain Bacteria; phylum Desulfobacterota; class Syntrophia; order Syntrophales; family Smithellaceae; genus MVRV01. Next base: position 73,766 of record PHBK01000003.1, read on the forward strand.
AATTCATACGACATGGAAATAAATATCCCAGTTGGAGGTGGTTTTAATATGGAAATTATTGGCTAACTTTGTCACTTGTTCCCTGCCTGTCTTTCAGAAGGGGGAACAGAATTACATCGCGAATAGAAGCCGAATCGGTAAAGAGCATCACCAGGCGATCAATACCGATGCCTTCGCCGGCCGTCGGGGGCATCGCGTATTCCAGTGTGTGAATGTAATCCTCATCCATTTCATGGGCTTCGTCATTTCCCGCAATGCGCTCTTTTATTTGCTGCTCGAAGCGGTCTCTCTGGTCCGCCGGATCATTCAATTCAGAGAAAGCATTGGCGATTTCCCGACCGGAAATATAAAGCTCAAAACGGTCAACCAGGTCCGGCTGGCTGTTTGATCTGCGGGAGAGAGGAGATACCGCCACCGGATAATGAGTGATGAAAGTAGGTTGAATCAGCTTCTTTTCCACAACTTCATCAAAAATTGCCATCAGAATTTTACCGAGCTGGTCGCTTTCATTAATTGGGCAGCCTATTTTTTTAGCGAATACGATAGCCTGCGCTTTATCCCGAAGCGCCGCCGTATCCATGCCCGCGATCTGTACAAGGGCATCCATTACCGATAGACGCCTCCAGGGCGGTGTCAGATCGATTTCTTTCCCCTGGTAGCTGAACTTCAATCCGGAAAAAATATTCTGAGCTATTTCGGTAAACAATTCTTCGGTAAATGACATTAAGTCTTCATATGTTGAATATGCCCAGTAAAATTCCATCATTGTAAATTCGGGATTATGGAAAGTAGAGATGCCTTCGTTGCGGAAATTCCTGTTGATTTCATAGACTCTTTCCAGTCCACCGGTGACCAAACGCTTTAAATAAAGTTCCGGTGCAATCCGCAGATAAAAATCCATATCGAGAGCGTTGTGATGCGTCTTAAAGGGACGAGCCATCGCCCCGCCGGCGCGCGGCTGCATCATGGGGGTTTCCACTTCCAGAAAGTCGTGCTGGTCCATGAATTGGCGGATCAGCCGTATAATATGACTGCGGCGGTAAAAAGTTTCTTTAACTGACGGATTGGAAATTAAATCCAGGTGCCTTTGCCGGTAACGGGTTTCCACATCCGTCAGGCCATGCCATTTTTCCGGCAGGGGACGGATAGCCTTCGATAAAAGACGCAGCTCTTCCGCCTCAATGGTCAACTCATTGGTTTTGGTGCGAAAGAGCTTTCCGGAAACATAAATAATGTCGCCTATGTCCAGTTTTTTAAACACAAAATAGGCTTCCTCGCTCAATATGTTCTTAGCAATGTAACTTTGTATTTGTCCCTTGCGGTCCTGAATTTTGATAAATGCCGCTTTGCCGAAATTACGCATAGCCATGAGCCGGCCGGCAATCGAAAATTTTTGGGTTAATTGCGCCAAAGCATCGCTGTCAGCATCGCCGAATGATGAGAAAATGTCACTTGTTGTATTCTGAGGCTTAATGTCGTTAGGGTATAAATCAATCCCGGTTGCTTTCAAGGCCGCAATTTTTTCCAGACGAACCTTTAAAAGATCATTATCTTCCATAATTTCTCCGCTTTTCAAAAAGTTAATCTGGATATATTTTTTTCGTCAATTAGTCAAGCATGATTGTAGGCAAAAGCCTGGCGCCTGATGCGGGAGAAACAAATCGGTAACGCAAAATTAATTTGCCACAAGTGATGATGTTATGTATGATGGCGCACACTTATTAAAAGGGGGAACGGGGAAAATGGTAAATAAGGTAATCTTGATCGGCAGACTGGGTAAAGATCCGGAAGTGCGCTATACCCCGGATGGAACAATGGTGACTAATTTTAATCTGGCTACAGATGAAAGTTATAAGGATAAAAACGGGGAAAGAGTTTCTAAAACAGAGTGGCATCGGATAGTTACCTACAGAAAGCTGGCCGAAATCTGCGGCAATTACCTGGTGAAAGGTAAAATGGTCTTTATAGAAGGAAAAATTCAAACCCGTTCCTGGGAGGACAAAGAAGGCGTAAAACGGCAGACGACGGAAATTGTGGCCAGCGACATGAAAATGCTTGATTCTAAAGGCCAGGCCAAAGCGGACGGACCATCCGACGTCGTCAATACAGGGTCAGTAAACGGACCGGAGGAAGATGTTCCGTTTTAAGGAAATCACGAATCAATGGATTGATTGACGTATTAACGTTTGGAAAAAACCTCACCCGTCGGGCGGGGTTTTTTATTCCCCCGGAAAATTTGATTATCAATAAAGCTTTACAGGGAAGACAATAATCGATATAGCAGCGGGCGGGGCAGAATGCCCGCAAGCCGGATATCGCCGGGAATGCAATCAAGTTCCCATGAGCTGTCGGGAATTGGCGGTGCAAAAAATAAATGCTCTCGGAAAATTTCGCAGAAGGAGTATCAAGAATGAGTTCGAAATTGCGTAAATCTTTACAAACAATTGAGGATTACAAAACAGAACATCCTCATTACAATGAAATCCTCGATATTTTGGGGGAAATTTTAATTGTGCGGGAGGAATACCGCAACAGCATGAAAGATTCCATCTTTTCGGTCGATGAAAATATCATTGCGCAGAAAATGGCCGGAGGGCTTCCGTTGATTGATATGACGAGGGGGAATTTTGACTTAACACGCCCGCGGGAATATTTTAATTCTCTGATTGCTATCGCGGAGAGAAAGATGCCCGAGGATGCAACAAGCATTGTGGATATAATCAGGAATCAGCAATTTGACTGGGAAAAAATGATCATAGCATCGTTTGACCATGTCGAAGAAGAGCCTGTCTCTGAGGGCAGACAAAAACATGATGATGCCGAGGATAGTCTTGATCTGATCGATCTGTTTGTTGAGGAGAGCTTAAGGCCGGAGTTGGAATACGTGGCCGAAAAATATTCTCCGAGCGTTGCCAAATTCGGGTGGGCGGAGGGTTACTGTCCCATCTGCGGCAAGGAGCCGAAAATCGGGGAGATTCGGGGAGAGGAAGACGGGAAGCGCTATCTGTTCTGCCATCAATGCGGTTATAAATGGAATTTCCGGCGGATTAAATGCCCTTTCTGCGGCAATGAAGAACAGCATTCTCTGGCGTATTTTGCCGTGGAAGGAGAAGAGCGCTATCATGTTGACGTCTGCAACAAGTGCCGCCGCTACATTAAAACCGTTGAGCTTTCCAAGGCCGCCGGAGAAATAAATCTTGATGTTGAAGACATCGCCACCCTGCACCTGGATATGCTCGCATACGAAGAAGGCTACAATTAGCGAATTCGCAAAAAGATCCCATATGCTGCGTTACACTGCATTCCTCGTCATTGCGGCGTACGCTAAAAGTACGCCTCACTCCTCGGAATTTGTGTGCCTTGCCTCTGGAGCCTTTTAGCGAGTTCGTCTTTATTAATTCATTAAAATTATTGCATTTTATATTATGCAGGATTCGCAGATCAATAATGTAATTAAAATTCTGCGGCGGGAGCTGGCAGTGGGAACAATGCCGATTGTCTCTCATCTGGCAGCGGATCAACAAAATCCGTTTGTCATTTTAATTTCCACCCTTTTAAGTTTGCGCACCAAAGATGAAGTCACCGCAGTTGCTGCGGAAAGACTCCTGGAAATTGCTGCCACCCCGGAAGAAATGGTGGGCATTCCTTTAGCCAGGATAGAGAAAGCAATTTATCCGGTAGGGTTTTATCATGTTAAAGCAAGGACAATTCATTCTGTCTGCCGGGAGTTAATCGGCAGATTTGACTCACAAGTTCCCGCTAATCTTGATGATTTGCTCAGCATTAAAGGGGTAGGCCGAAAAACGGCGAATCTGGTTGTTGCTCTGGCCTACGGTATGGATGCCATTTGTGTGGATATACATGTGCATCGAATATCCAACCGTCTGGGTTATGTTAAAACAGACACTCCGGAAAAAACAGAATTTGCCCTGCGCGACAAATTGCCCCGACGGTACTGGATCATCTATAATACTCTTCTGGTCGCCTTCGGCCGCAGGACGTGTAAACCAGTCTCTCCGCTTTGCAGCCAATGCCCCGTTTATAAATACTGCGGCAGAGTAGGTATCGCTAAAAGCCGTTAAAAAAACATTGACGCGGAAGATAGGTTTGGCTATTATGCCGCGGCTTTTAGAATAAGCGGGCTCTTTAGTCTATCAATTCACCGGAGGTTATAAAATGGCCACAAAAATTGCAATTAACGGTTTTGGACGCGTAGGCCGCTATCTGGTTCGTGCCTGCCTCGATTACCAGGATATTGAAATCGTAGCTATTAATTCGCGTGCCAAGGCTGACGATCTGGCTCATTTGCTTAAATATGATTCTGTACATGGTAAAATTAAAGCCGATGTCAGTGCCGACAAGGATAATATAATCGTCAACGGCAAAAAAATAGCCATAACCCAGATCCCTAATCTGGCTGATTTGCCCTGGAGGGCATTGGGGGTCGAAATTGTCATTGAATCCACGGGGAAATTTCGCAAAGGTACGGAATTGAACGCCCATATTGCGGCAGGCGCCAAAAAAGTTATTCTGGCTGTTCCCGGAAAAGGTGTTGATGGCACCTTTGTTTTGGGTGTCAACGAAGAGACTTATGACCCCGCCAAGCATCATATAATTTCCAACGCTTCCTGTACGACTAACTGCCTCGGGCCGGTGGTCAAAGTGCTGCAGGATAAATTCGGCATAGTAAAAGGTGTGATGACGACGATTCATTCCTATACGATGGATCAGCGGTTATTGGACGGTTCCCACAAAGATTTACGGCGCGGCCGGGCGGCGGGCATGAATATAGTCCCCACTTCCACCGGAGCGGCAAGCGCTATAGGCGACGTAATTCCCGCTCTCAAAGGTAAATTGGACGGCATCGCCTTGCGTGTGCCGACTCCCAATGTTTCCCTTGTTGATCTCGCTGTCGAAATTTCGCGGCCGGTAACGGTTGCCGAAATCAACAGTGCCTTTAAAGAGGCTGCGGAAAACAAACTGAAAGGCATTTTAGCTTATAGCGAAGAGGAACTCGTTTCCATTGATTTCACCAGCAGCTCATATTCTTCAATCGTAGATGCGCTGCTCACCCAGGTAGTCGGTGAAAAACTGGTGAAAGTATTTTCCTGGTATGACAACGAAAGCGGCTATGCCTGCAGATTACGGGATTTGGCAATTTATATCGCCGGCAAAGGATAAAAATGGCCAAGACATTTATTGTCGCCAACTGGAAAATGAATAAAACAACCGGACAGGCTCTGGAGTATGCCCGCGGGCTAAAAGCAGCGCTTTTGCAAAACCCCGTTTCCGCGGTTGTTGTGATTGCTCCGCCGTTTACCGGCATGAGGGCGCTGGCCGAAGAATTAAAGGACTCCGCCGTATGCCTGGCGGCGCAAAATATGCATCCGGCTGCCCGGGGCGCTTTTACCGGAGAGATTTCCGGTGAAATGGTGGTTGATGCGGGCTGCCGCTACTGTATAATCGGCCATTCGGAGCGGCGGCAGCTTTTTGGTGAAGACAACCATTTAATTAATGCCAAAATAACTGCGGCCTTGAATTATGGAGTGATGCCAATTTTTTGCATTGGTGAAACGCTGGCGTCAAGAAATGCCGGGGAAACATTCAGCGTCCTGAGCAAACAATTAAAAGAAGGATTGAATAAAATTCCGGCCAATGATATAGGAAAAATCGCCATAGCTTACGAACCGGTTTGGGCCATTGGCACAGGCCTTACGGCAACACCGGGGCAGGTTCACGAGGCACACTCATTTATCCGCAATTTATTGAGTGAAATCTACGGGGAAAAAGCAACCGCGGACTTATCAATAATTTATGGCGGCAGCGTAACTGCTGCCAATATCAGTTCGTTAATGGCCGAAAAGGAAATAAACGGTGTTTTAGTGGGTTCGGCCAGTCTGGATTTGGCCTCGTTTTTAGCAATAGTTAATTTTAAATAAAAAAGGATTTTATATGTACACTTTGTTTACAATTATCCATGTGTTAGCCTGTATCATCATGATTTTGGTAGTTCTGTTGCAGGCAGGAAAAGGCGCAAATATGGGTGCTGCCTTCGGCGGGTCCAGCCAGACAGTTTTTGGCTCCAGCGGAGCCGGTACTTTTTTGGGTAAAATGACGGCGACGGTAGCAATAGTTTTTATGATTACTTCTCTTGCCCTTACCTATTCGGTATCGCGCAAAGGGTCATCACTCTTTGAACGCTCCGCCGCGCCGATTACTAAGCAGGCGGTGCCGGCAGCACCGGCTCAGAATGCAGCAATTCCGGCGCCGGCTCCTCCGGCACCGGTAAATAAATAGTATTATATTTAGATCTTTACACCCCCCCCGCGTGGAAAGAGCAGATGCCGGGGTAAATGTTGCGACAAGTTCCTGTATAAAGTTATTTCTTTATGGTCAGCCGAAGTGGTGGAATTGGTAGACACGCTATCTTGAGGGGGTAGTGGGCCACGCCCGTCCGGGTTCAAGTCCCGGCTTCGGCACCATTTATCAAGACAATCCTTTAAATAGTTGTAAGGAATATTCAGGGGACTGATTAAATCGTGAAACCTTTAAAGAAAACTATCCCATCGTCACCGGCAGTTCAGCTGACAGTTTCCAATCATGAAGATTTAAAAAATCTACTGAAGAAAGCAAAACCCGCTGTCGCCAATCGTTCGTCGAAGAAGGATCAACCGGAAATTTTCTTTATCCTGACTGCCGACCTTTCCCCGGAAGAACTGGCCAGACTGCTGCAAACAAAAAAGGGTGTGACGGTTAACCTGAAGGATGATCTTCTCAAGCGCCTGTTGAAACTGGAAAAGGATTATCATTATTTAAGGGCATTGAGCCTGACAGATGAATTAACCGGTCTTTATAACAAGCGGTTTTTTAATAAACAGCTGAAAATTGAAATTACCCGCACTAAACGAACCGGCCAGCCTTTTTGCCTGATGTTTATTGATTTGGATAATTTTAAATCCGTCAATGATACCCTCGGACATGCCAAAGGTGATGAGTTTCTTATAAAACTGTGCCGTCAGATTAGCCAGAAAATAAGGCCAACTGACTTTGCCTGCCGCTACGGTGGCGATGAGTTCAACATTATCATGCCGGCCACTCATTTAGTTGACGGTATTTCTATAGCCCAAAGATGGCACGGTTTAATTTCGCAGGTGGCTTGCCAAATGGGATTGTCTGTGTCCTCCTCCATCGGTATTGATGAATTTGATGTTTCCTCCACACTCAAAGCGGAAGAATTTTTAGACAAGGTCGATAAAGAGTTATATAATGCCAAGAACACCGGCAAAAATAAGGTTTGTTATCCCGGAGGGAGTGTGCCGGCTGAGAAAGCTGTTCCGCCAGCAGTGAAAAAAGTTCTCTATAAAGGTTCGGCAGCGTTAAAAACAAAAAGAAATCAAATCAGTGCCAAATGGTAAAAAATTAACTGCCCAACCAACCCTTTTGCTGTTTCTGTTGCGGGCGGCACCACTATCTTTTCCATCGCAATTTCACTTTCCATTGATGATTTGCTCCAGTTCGTCGCCATACAGTTTGACTTTTTCCGGAGACAAAACTTCCCGCCATTTATTTCCGCTCTGGACAAGATCAGCTAATGAATTATCCGGCAAAAACATAAAGATGGCGCGGTTTTCGTCTTTTGCCCGCTGGAAACGCCAGATGTAAAGCTTTTTGAGGATATCTTTTTGTTCCGAATTGAGAAAAGCATAGCTCGCAATTTTGGTATGCCCTTTCTTATCAATGGTCTTTTCCTGCCAATTGCAAGCGGCGATTTTGGCGAAGGCTTCCCCGGCAGTATCTTCCAGAGATTTCTTGCGCAATTGGGCTAACTGCTCCTCGTAGAGCGCCGGTAAATAAGCGACATCCTGGACTCCATATTCCAGTTGTTCATCGGCGAGCGGCCGGGTGTCCCAGCGGGACCGCTGCATTTTTTTACTTTTCTTCAGCTCCAGACCTAAAAACTGATGGATCATTTTTTCCAAAGACAACTGCTGAAAGCCCAGCAGATATGCCGCCCGATGAGTATCGAAAATATTTTCAAAAACAAAGTTATAATCTCTTTTCAAAAGACGGATATCGTTATCGGCGGCATGAAGAATTTTTACAATTTTCCTGTCTGCAAAATATTTGCCTAAAAAGGACAAGTCAATTTTGTCCAGCGGATCAAAGATATAAGCTGCCGCTTGGGCTCTGATTTGAATGAGGCAGAGTTTTTCCCGGAAATAGCGGAAAGAATCGTATTCCGTATCGACACTCAAGACAGTTGAATTATCGAAATCATCAATGGCGCGCTGCAATTTTTTGGTGTTGTCTACCAGAAACCAGGTTTTATTCATGAATCGCTATTTAGCCGAAACGGAGATTTAAAGCTATCAAAATGATGCAGCACATAACAAGATTTCTGGTCCCAACCCAACTGCAAACTGATGATAATTTCTGCCGGCCCTGCTTAGAATTCGAAAGAAATTCCGCCTTTAAATAATCTTCCCGGCATCGGATAATAAAAATTAACCATACCATATTGCGCGTAATCAATACCGAAGGAGGAATATTTAACGTCGGCGATATTATCGGCGCCGATAAAAGCTGTGAGCGCCGCTTTAGCCCAGGTTGGCTTGTAATAAAGATAGCAGTTCAGCAACGTATAGGATTGCAGTTTTTCCGTGTTGTTGTCGTTGTCTCCGGAGAGAAAGGCATCGGCTACATAGCGGATTTCCGGTTTTAAGGTCAGGTTGAAGGGCAGATAAATTTCCAGTCCCGCGTTAACCATCTGCCGGGGAACCAGGGGCATATCTTTTTTGTTATCAGCGCCGTCTTCAAAAGTGGCCAGATGATAAGTGTAGTTTCCGTAAATCTTGAGGTATTGCGGCCATAAAAAAGAAAAGGAAGCTTCCGCGCCGTTGTGGCGCGTCTTGCCTGTATTGCGGTTCCGGCCGGTAAACGTCAGCGGATTGTAAATATATTCGACTTCATCTTCCATGTCCGTGCGGAAGAAGGTCAATCCAATTTTCAGATCATTGATTGGGTAAAATTCCGTGCCGAATTCCCAGCTGGTTCCCTTTTCCTTTTCCAGGTCGGTTAAAAATACTCCTCCGAATCCGCTGAAAGAGGCCACCTCATCAATAAAAGGAATGCGGTAAACAGTTGCATATTTGGTAAACACTTTTGATTTCTGTCCCCAGAGCCAGGTCAGACCGGCCTCATAAGCATTTGCGGAATAACTTTTCTCATTGGAAAAGTTATTGGCCGGTGCGGCCGAATCAATATTGGACCCTTTAATATTTGTTTGTTCCAGCCGGAAACCGGCGTTGAAGATAAGATTCTTCGTGATCCTGAACTCATCGCGGATGTAAAAGCCGCTGCTTTCTCTGATGAAGTCGGCGGCGCTTAATTTGGCGGTTCGTTCTCTGTTGCTGAAAATATCCTTCTTGTATGGTTCTCTGTAATAGTCGAGGCCGATGACCACTTTGTTGGGAAAGCCGAATATTTCTTTATCCAGGATATATTTCGGCGTCAGGCCATAGGTGTCGGCTTGCGTGTCGGAATAATTGTAGGAAAACCAGGAAACCATGTTCATCTGCAGATCTTTTTTCCCGTACAACAGGTTGACTTCCAGCTGTCCCCATGCTCCCCAGAATGATTTTATTCCCAGGCTGATATTGGTATATTTATCGGAGCCGTCGTCATTGTCATGTGCCTTCATGAAGTACAGCGGTATTGCCGGCTGGTACTGCCGGCGATCCTGTTCCATTTGCGCCCTGGTCAGCGCGCCCGGCATTTGATAATCAGATTTGTTGAAGGACCCACCCAGCGAAACATTGAGGAGATCGTTTGCGGAATAACCGAAATCAAAGCTGCCGCCCTGGGATGAGTATTGGGAACGTTCCCGGTAGCCGGAACCGAAGTTATTTTCGCCGGTGACGGCATAGGTCCATTTACCCGTTGCCCCGGTCACTCCAAGTCTTTCATTATGCAGGCCATAGCTGCCGGCCAGACCCGAAATGTTGAATTGCGGTTCTCCTTTTCCCTTTTTGGTGATGATATTGATGGTGCCGCCGATTGCCGCATCGCCGTAAAGAACGCTGCCCGGTCCACGCACAATTTCAATGCGTTCAATGGTGTTGACTGGTATTTGCAGCCAGTTGATGGAGGCCATATCCGTGCGGTTCAAGCGTCTTCCATCGAGCATAATCAGCGTTTTTCCGTAGGGGTTGTCGCCGCCGAAGCCGCGCATGTCAATCAACGCCTGCGACGCGTTGCCGCTGTACGTGCGAAACTGAATGCTTTCGAGCTTGTCCAGCGCTTCGATGACGGTAGTCGCACCTGTTTTAGTAATGTCTGCGGCGGTAATAACGGTGACATTAGCGGGCGTTTTGCGGATTTCCTGCCGGTCGCGTGTGGCGGTTACAATAACTTCCGGCATCGCCAAGGCAGTATCGACGGTTTTTTTGTTTTGGGCTTGTGCCGGTGAAAAAACAACAACGGAAAATAACAGAACTAAAACAGATACTTTCTTCACGGTTCTTCTCCTTTCCCCCTCGGGATTAAAGTAAGTTGAACCACCTCAAAGTATCCTGGCTTGCGGCATCCTACTTTCCACGCCTTCCCGATGTTGTCCATCAGTGGCTAAATGTGGATTTCGTTCCGCTTACAGTTGCGGGGCAGCGCCGGTCTCACACCGGCTTCCTTTTTTGGCGGTTCTTTTCAGGTAAACAGTGTCATCCTGGGCAATCCGCTGTGCGGATTCTGATCTACCAGAACATTCACATCATATACCTCTTTTATATTTGCCGCGGTAATGACTTCCGCAGGGCTTCCTATAGCATAATTTTTTCCGCTGTAAAGTAAAATTATCCGGTCGGCATGCGAGCTTGCTAAATTGATATCATGGGTGACAAAGACAACCGTCAGTTTCTGCTCCTGATTTAACTGTCGCAGCATCGCCAGGAACTGCGCCTGATGCTTCAAGTCCAGGAAAACAGTGCTCTCGTCAAGCAGCAGGATTTTTGGTTCCTGGGCCAGGGCACGGGCAATCAGCACACGCTGGCGCTCCCCGGCGCTGAGCTGATCAAAGCGGCGGGCGGCAAAAGCAAGAGTGTCCGTTTTCTCCATAGCTGCATGGGCTATCCGGTAATCCTTTTTGTGCTCAAAAGAATAATTACCCAAATGCGGAAATCGTCCCATCAGGACAATTTCTTCAGCATAAAAAGGAAAAATCGAAAGATTTTCCTGGGGAACGACGGCAATTGCTTTCGCCAGTTCCCGGCGCAGCCATTGGCTGGTATCTTTATTTTCAATCAGGATTCTGCCGCTGTTCGGAAGTAGAAGACCGTTGATTATTTTCAGCAGTGTGGTTTTGCCGGAACCGTTCGGCCCGATTATCGCCACAACCTGCCCCTCCTCAATGGCAAAAGACAAATTATCCAGAACAAGTTTATCGGCATAGCTGAAGTTGATATTCCGGCCGCAAATTAAGGGCATAACTAATTTCCCTTCCTTTTCAGAAGAAAAATGAAATAGGGCGCACCGCAAAGAGCGGTTATTACCCCTACCGGCAACTCCGCCGGAGCCAGAACGACTCTGGCGACAGTATCGGCAGCAACTAAAAAAGAAGCGCCGAAGAGAACGGAGGCCGGAATCAGCAGGCGATGATCAGAGCCAAAAACCAGCCGCATCATATGCGGCACCATGATCCCGACAAAGCCGATTATGCCGCTCAGCGATACGGCCACCGCCGTTATCAGCGATGTTACAATCAATATCCATTGCCTGGTTCTCTCCACATTGACGCCCAGTTGCAGAGCATTTTCTTCCCCCTGCGCAATCAAATTGAGCTTCAGCGCCTGCCGGTAGAGCAAAATAAATCCGCCCAGCAAACAGGCTGCAGCCACACCGATTTCTCTGGCTGATGCCCGCGAGAGATCGCCCATCAGCCAGAAGGTTATGCTGTGCAGCTCCATGCTGTCGGCAATGGAAAGGAAAAAAAGGATAGCGGCGGAAAAAAAAGCATTGACCACTACCCCGGACAATAAAAGCGAATTATCCAGCAGGGCCCCCCGGTTGCCGCCGGAAACTATGAAGACCAGAAAAACCGTCGCGAGCGCTCCCAGGAAAGCCAGCAGCGGCGTCCCCAGATAAAACGAGCTTGCTCCGATCAGGATGCCGATAATCGCGCCCAGGGCGGAGCCCCCGGAGATACCCAGGATATAAGGGTCAGCCAGGGGATTGCGCAGCAGTGCCTGGAATACAACGCCGCCCAGGGAGAGGGAAGCGCCGACGATGCCGGCAAAAATGATGCGCGGCAGCCGCACCGCGAAGATAATTAAATCTTCCTGAGAGCTAAGAGAGCGTCCGCCGGCCAGAGCTTCGATCAAAGACTGAAAAACCCTCCCCGGGCCAATGTGGACGCTGCCAATGGCCAGAGAAACAAGAGTAAGCGCCAGAAACACGGCCAGCATCGTAGCGCTTATTCGCAGGACCCGGAATGCGGTTACACGGCGATAAATAGGGATGATTCTCCTCTTGGTATTTTCATTCTTATTACCAATTTACAGGGAAAAAGCCAACAGGTAATAATGGAGTCTCCGCGCCTAGTGATTGGTGATCTTCCCGCCTCCTATCCGGTACGGCGAGATTTTTTAGCCGGATGCTCCGGGGGCGGTATGGGCGAAGGTACCGGGATGTTCCTCGGGTCGGGGAATTGATCTTCCCGCCCGCAATAGTGATCGGCCTGGTAGGTGAGGTAATTGATCCGGTCATCTAATTCCCGACGCAGCCCTTCCATCTGTTCCTGAGATGGATCGGCGGGAACTTCGAGAGCATGACAATCGAATATCATGACAATCCTGGAAAACGGCTTCGGAATCATTGTGCGATCCCAGCTGTTGATCCGGAAACATGGTTGCGCGCTCCAGCTAAAAGGAATAATCGGTATGCCCGTCCGGGCGGCGGCGGCGATTACACCGAATTTAGAAATATAGGGCGGCCCATTGGGCCCGTCGGTGGCAATACCGGCTGGTTTGCCGGCCTGTATTAAACCGACGAATTCTTCCAGCGCTTGCTTGCCGCCCTTGTCCTTGCCGCTGCTTCCGCGCGGCGGTGTATATCCGAACCTTTTCAGCATCGCAGTCAGCAGTTCACCGTCCTTGCTGCGGCTCGTCATCAGAGCGGCCCCGAGGTTGCGGAAATAAAAAACGGTGAAAAGCAATCCCCGATGCCAACTCGCGCCGAGCATTCGTCCGCTGTGTGCCCTCTTGCTATCCTCGAGAATTTCAGCGCCAAAGACGCGAATTCGGCAAGTCAGAAACAGCAGGTGCATTGCCGCCCAGATAGCATAGCTTCCCAGAAAGGAGACGATTCTGATTTGAAGTGGATGTTTCGGCCGATAGAGTTTGACTCTCCGTCCGTATTCGTTTTTGATCATTAAAAACTCTTTTGCCATGTCAAAGCTGAGCGGACCATACACGAGTGCCGGGATAAACACAAAGAGTTTAATCCTGGTTGGCAGCACAATATTTGCCTGCAATTTCTCTTGACACTTCAATACATCCAAGGCAAAACAATCGGGCAACGTCTCGATTTACGCCGTCCGAAGAAAATGCAGGGGATGTTCTCATGGATGAAATGTTGGCAATGGGGAAACAGGTTTTAGCAATGCAACCCTTCAGTGTGCTCATCGGGGCGGAACTGACCGCCTTTTCCGCAGGATACACGGAATTAAAGATTCCGATCAGGCCGGATCTCAGGCAGCAGCACGGCTTCGTTCATGGCGGAGTCATCAGCTATGCCGCCGACAACGCCCTTACTTATGTCGGGGGCAGTGTCCTGGGGCCGGCGGTGGTGACATCCGAATTCAAGATCAATTATCTGCGGCCGGTAGTGGACGATTTAATTATTGCCCGCGCCTCGGTGATTTATGCCGGGAAGAATCAGGCGGTATGCCGCTGCGATGTCTATGCCCTGAGCGAAGGTAAAGAGAGTCTGTGCGCAACGGCACAGGGCACGATCAGAGCAATCGGCCAAACACAAAGGGAGCCTTAAGGGCAAAAATATCAACCATGCTTTTCAAAAGCTTTTTCCCGGGAGGTCTTATGGAAACACGCCGTAGTTTCATCAAGAAAGGCGTCATTATCGGCGCTGCTGTATGTTTGCCGGCGGCAATAGGTCGTGAAAGCCTCGCTTCTTATCCGGATTTAAAAACTCGCCACCCGAAAAAGGCGCTGGTGTTATGGTACAGTCAGACTGGTCAGACCAGCCGGTATGCCAGGCTTATCGGCTGTATCCTCAAAGACAGAGGCCTTGCGGTTGATGTGCGCGATATGCAGGAGTTCGATAAAAACGGACTGGCGAACTATGATCTCATCGTTGTCGGCACGCCGACTTTTTACTATGATACCCCTGATAATGTCCGGGATTGGCTGCAGGCAATTCCCCTGATCCCGGGGACACCGGTTGCAGCGTTTGTGTCTTTTGGCGGTCCGGAAGGCAATCAGCACAACGCGGCAACTCATATCCTTAAACTGTTGATAGAGAAAGGAGGGGTCCCGGTGGGGCGGGATGCGTTTCGCAATATTCCTTCCTATCCGACGCCCAAGTGGAATACCGCGAACCAGATTTCCGGGCAGCATCTGCCCAATGCGGCAACTTATGATCAGGTGCGCCGTTTTGCAGCAGACGTTCTGGAAAGAATTACCCGGGGCCAAACCATTGCTGTCGGATATGAAATAGCGCTGCGGGAAGGTTTGCGGGTGCTGCCCCTGATCTGGCTGAACAAGAAGGCGATCAGCAAGCACACTGTTGATGCGGGCAAGTGCATCGGCTGTCAAACCTGTGTGAAAAAATGCCCCACGAAAGCAATTAATCCTTCCCGGCAGACTGTTGACCGTGATAAATGCCTGGCCTGCTTCGGGTGCCTGAATAATTGCCCTGCCGATGCCGTGGTTATGGAATACCGGGGAGAGCGGTTGTACGGATTTCCTGAATATCTCCGGCGCAACAAAATTGTTATCCTGGAGCCGCCGGAATTCAAAGCATGCAAGCTGTAGGCGTTTTCCGCTCGAGCAGTGCCGAAGAGAATTCACCAGGTACAAAGGGCAAGAACAAGAATCATCTTGGTTTATATCTCTGCCTGAAAGAACTTGGTCTTTTGGCTCAACCGCTATTTTGTTCAGTACCGCAGGGCACCTGATGTTACACATAAAAGAACTCCGAAGCAATTATATTCAGTAATACTCAATGCCCGGAAAGTAATTCAAAAGAACCTGCCGCACTGATGAAATAATCATGAATGTTCATTATTTGTGCACGTTCAATTTATATGAACACACAAATAAATGAACATAAATATTGTTATATTGCTGTAAAATAATATATAAAATATTGGAATATTTTACTTTTATAAATAAACAGCCCAAATCATTTATTTTCAAATATCTTGACATTCGTTCAATTTTATCTTATGTTCATCATTAATGAACAAATTGAAAAAGTGAACGTCCTATGTATAATACAAACAAAAATATCGAAGATGAAATCCTTAAACTTGCGATAGAGGCATTTAGGAAGAATGTCCCTTTGCAGTTAAATGTCGAAACTTTGGTTAAACAACCCCATTACAATTTTGATTTTCGACCAGATATAGAATTAGGTATGGAGATAAACGGTAAGGAAATTAGATATTGTGCTGAAATTAAGAACACCTTCACAAAGACAAATATTATGTTATTGCTCATGCACAAACAAAAATTACCATACCCCCTTTTGTTAGTAGCAAAATATGTAAATCCCGTTATGACTAAAGATTTAAAGGAGAAAGGTATAGAGTTCATTGATACAACGGGCAATGCATTTATCAACCGGCCACCAATATACATTTTTTTAAAAGGTAATAGACCTCCAGAGGCCCCTGGACAAACTCAAAACAAAACGTTTAAACCAGCAGGTCTCAAAATAATTTATGCCTTTTTGTGTAATCCCAAACTAGAGGATGCGCCATTTCGAGAAATTGCAGATAAGGCAGATGTCGCTCTTGGAACAGTAGGCTGGTTCATGAGGGATTTAAGGGAATTAGGTTTTCTAATAGATATGGGGGAAAGGGGCTACAAACTTGTTCAGAAAGATACCCTGTTTCAGCGATGGATAACCGCGTATCCGGAGCGGTTAAGACCTAAACAGATACTGGGACGTTATAGGGGAGAGTACGATGGTTGGTGGAATAATAAAGAATTGCATAATTTGAAGGCAAAATGGGGCGGAGAGGTTGCTGCTGCAAAACTGACTAAATATCTTAATCCTGAAGTAATAACGATCTATACGAAGACTGAATATCTCAATCAGCTATTGCTTGAGTGTAAACTTAGAAAGGATCCGGCTGGTGAAATTGAAATACTCAATCAGTTCTGGGAGTATGATGAAAATACGGAATATAGGGATTTGGTTCACCCAATACTTATCTACGCAGATCTTGTCGCAACAGGAAACCAGAGAAATATCGAAACGGCAAAAATGATTTATGAAGACTATATCATTCGACTTATCAGGAAAGATTGATCAGCAAAAAATAGAAGCCCTGCTAGCTATTAAAAAAGAAACTGATATTTTAAATATCCCTTTTTTTGTGGTCGGCGCTTTTGCAAGAGATATAATATTTAAGCATTATTATGATATAACTCCTCGCAGAATGACGGGAGATATCGACTTGGGTATTAATATTGCTGATTGGGAACAGTTTGATATGTTGATTACTTCATTAATCTCAACCGGTAAATTTTCTCGAACAAAAGAACCTCAAAGATATATCTTCGACTCTACTCTAATTGATATAGTGCCATTTGGTGCGATTTCTGATGAACAGCTTAAAATTAGTTGGCCACCTGAACATAAAATATTTATGAGTATTGTTGGATTTAAGGAAGCATTTGAAAATTCCATTATATTCAGATTAAATTCTGATCCCGAACTTGATATCAAAGTACCCACCTTGCCAGGTCTAGCAGTTATGAAAATCATTTCATGGAAGGAAAAATATCCTGAACGTTCCAAAGATGCTGATGATTTGTTGCTAATAATGCATGAATACGAGCATGCAGGAAATTTTGATAGGCTTTACGTGAGCGAACAGGATTTGCTGATGGAAGAAGATTTCGACAACCAAATTGCGAGCATTAGATTGCTTGGTAGGGATATGGGAATGATTGTTGATAAAGACACAGCAAAAGTTGTCCGATCTATTTTAGAGGGTGAAAATAATGATTTTCAAAATTTGATCATCGATGTTATCCGAGAGAGAAAAATGTTCGATCATAAATTTGAAACAATAAGTCTTCATCTAGAAAAACTAAAAAAAGGGTTTATTGAGGTCTTGGAAAAAGAGTTATAAAACCTCTTCGGTGGGGGATCTTAAACATCAGTCTATTTTGAAATAAAAATTTATTGTGCTATGGAAATATCCAAATTATCAGGAAAATAGAAGCTCAGATATTAATTGCATGGGCTGATATAAATATGACAAAGACACAAACAATTTACAATCTCGCGCAATGCGTGGCCGATGAGTTGCCAGATATGTTTCTCAAGAAATGCCCTGGAGTGGGAAATAACTTCACCAATCTATACATGTATCGCCTCAATGAAACTGCTGTTAACGCTCTCGGCAAATACTATGCCGAACAGAAAATATGCGAACCCACTGTTGAATGTGTTGATTCCTATGTGCCGGAAGAATCAACAATCATTGAGGTAGAACTTAGTCTTTACAACGTCCACACGAATCTCGATAGAGATATGTCCGCAGGGGCAAATTTGTCCTGCCGGTAATTATCGTCCGGAAGTAATGTCTGATATGTAGGCCGGGGAGCAGATGGGATCCGGATAAGTTTATCTTTATAGGCGGCAAAAATCTGCGGGTGTTGCTCGGCAAAATATTTCAGTGTTTCATCTTCTGTAATCCGCTCATAATGATATTTAAAGGCAACAGAACCTTTTCCCGTTTTCCCCTGGGGGAAGGGCCCCGCAATCCTGTCAATGACTATTCTGACGGTGCCGAAGTAGACCAGCTTGCCCTGGGGGACTTCAAAACGCAGGATATCGTCATGATCGTTTTTATCATTGCTTCTTTTCTTTAATCGAAGGATATAGCTGCCGGGACGGGCAACCTTAAAGAGGTAACCCCGGTTCTGCAGTTTGTCGGCCTTGGTTAAACCGAATCCCTTGCCCGCGATATCAATCCTGTCTTCCGTTCTGCTTTTTATCTCGTAGAGGCTGAATTCCCAGAGTATCGGAACCGTTTCTATTTTGCCGACAATGATCGAATCCGTGGAATTAATTTCCGCGGAGATATTTTTGATGTTGCCTGCACATCCGGGCAGAGAAAGCAGGAGAAGCAGAATGTATAGATAACGGAATCTTTTCATCAGTCAGCCATTTTAATTTTGGATAAAACTGAAGTGGGCCGTCCCAGGGCAACAGGGCATCACATGTAGCTGTGCAGGCTGGGCAGCAGATTTACACCCAGATAGGTAAAAAGAACGCAGCCGAAGCCAATAACAGCCATAATAGCCATGCGTTTTCCTCGCCAACCCCGGACGTTGTGAGCATGCAGCATCAGGGCATAGATCAGCCAGGTGATCAGCGACCAGGTTTCTTTGGGATCCCAACTCCAGTAGGACCCCCAGGCGTAATGCGCCCAGACGGAGCCGGTGATAATGCCCAGCGTTAAAAAGACAAAACCCAGGGCTACACACTGATACATCAGTTCATCAAGTATGGAATCGGCAGGCAGCAACCTGATAAAAGCGCTTGTTTGTGATGATTCGGCTCCGGCGGCTTTCTTGACAAAAAACATGATGCCCAGCGCAAAAGCCACGGTAAAAGCGGCATAGCCCATAAAGCAGGTCAGTACATGCGAGGTCAGCCAGTTGCTTTGCAATGCCGGAATGAGCGGTTCAATGCGGTTGTTGATTCCGGGCGCAATGGAGGCATAGGCCATGATCAGAAAGGCCACAGGCAAAACAAATGCGCCGAGGCTTCTGTTTTTTAAACGCCATTCCATTGCGAGATAAAGCAGCACAATCGTCCAGGCAAAGAAAATAAGCGATTCGTAAAAATTGGACAGCGGCGCATGTCCGATGCCGAGATCGTAGGATGTTTTCCAGCGGATGACCAGAGCCACGCTCTGGGCGACAAGGCCAATCAACGCAGTCCAGGTCGCCAGCTTTCCCCAGAATTCCCTTCCCAGGATCATCCGGAAAAGATAAAATACAAAAGCGGCAAAATAGATGAAGGTCACCGCGCTCAAGATGGTCGTATTGATCATGGGGAATTCTCCAGTTTATCTTTTAGCTCCGCGAGCAGATGTCGCAGTTCGTGTTCCAGCCCCGATTTGTTTTTATAGCTGCGACCGGCAACGCTTATAAGAGACTGCTCCTTCTTCTGCTCGATCCGAATCCAGACCTGCCGGGAATAAGAGAACAAAACCAGCATCAATCCGGATATCAGGAGCGCTGCCGCGAAGGCCAATACCGGCGTACCCGGATCACGGCTCACCTGCAGGCCGGTGAAATATTTTTCTTCCAGTCCCAGAAGAGTGAATGTATAAGGGTGGAAAAGACCGGGATTGAACATCGGAACCTGTTCAATAATGCCGGGGTTCATTTCCCTGATTTTATCAATATTCTGAAAAACCCAGAAGGTCACTTCTTCTTTTGCGGAACGGACGGCTACTTTTATGGCCGGTCCCATTTGCATAAGATTCTCTTCCACGCGCAGAACGGTGAACGTTCCTTCTTTTCCCGGAAGTTCAAACTGGTATCCCTTGGCGACATTAATCACATCCCGGCGGCCGCTTTTCCATAAAGCCAGCGTCGCTTTTCCTTCCGGAGCGGCGCCGTAGCTCGCCTGATAAAAGCGGTATCCTTCAACGGTGACAGGATGGTTGACCAGCAGCTTTCCCGAATAAATGACCTGATTGTTTCGCAAAAAGGTCAGGTCCGATTGGAACTTTTTGGGTGCGCCGTTTTCATAGAGTTCCAGAATAAACTTGTCGCAGCGTACGTCAAAAGGCAGGGGCATGGTCAGTTTTCCGTTGCGCAGAATGAAGGTATTTGCCGTCTCTCCTTCATTGATGTTGAGGTTTCCTTCCAGTCCGAAGACGGAGCCGATAATGACGCCGGCTATCAAAACCAGAATGCTCAGATGAACGATATAAACGCCGAAGACCGCAAAGCGTCCCTTTTCGGCACAAAGGACAATGCCCTGTGATTCGTTTCCGCGCTGACAGTTACGGTAGCTTTTTTTTAATACGGCGGCTGCAATATCGGCCGCCTTGGGAGAATCCATGCTTGTCGGAAATACATTTTCTTCCGGAAGATTTTTAAAAATATCTTCATTTTGCGGGGATGGCCGCAGGCGAAAACGCCGCCAGGCCAGAGGAAACCGATCCAGCGAACAAACAGTCAGATTGATCGTCAGAAGCGCCAGCAAAAGATAAAACCACAGGGAGTGATACAGGTCGAAAATCTGCATGGTCTGCAGGAAGGAAAAAAGCCCGGGCGAAAGAGTGCGGGCCAGTTCCGCGGCAGCCTCCCGCTGGGGTACGATTGTTCCAATAACGGCGAATAAAGCAATGAGCGCAATAAGGACAATGGCCAGTTGAACCGACGAAAAAAAAGACCAGAGGGCGGATTTATTTTTGGTCAAACGAGTTCTCTCCCGATGATGATATTTCCAGATATTTAACATCATCCCTGTTTTTATGCAATATTTGCAGCAACATGTTTACTTTTTGTGACACTTGGCGCAATCGCGGGCGGAAAATGCCTTGCTGCCATTGTGGCAGACACCACAGGTCTTTCCCTGCAGCATTTCCGACATGATCATTTTTGTCTGACCTTTCTTGACGGCAAAAGGATCAGGATGACATTGATTGCATAAAAAAATCGCGTGACTGGCATGATGGAAATAGACATTGAGCATTGGTGTTTTATATTTCAGCTGACCCGGGTAATAAACTGGAGTCTTGGCGGCCGGCTTATCCTTGTGGCAACGGTTGCAGCTGTAAAATGCGGATCCACCTTCGGGGGCATGACAGGTAAAGCACGATTTCCCATTGACATGATCGTTGAAATCAATTTTAGCGTCACTCTTCCGATAAGCAAATGTCTGCGGATGGCAGGCAACGCAGCCGGATTTAAGCTGATGTTTTTCGTGCTTGAAAGAAACCGCTTTAGCGCCCTTCCCATACTTTATCGTTTCCGTCGGGGCGGCAGGGGGCTTCTGATGACACTTGTTGCAATCTGTCCAGGCAAACGTACCTTTGCCCTTTTCGGCATGGCAGGTGAAGCAGTACTTCTTCTGGCTGTGATCAGCCATTTTGATACTTGCCGCTCCTTCTTTGGGCTTAAACACAGAGGAATGACAGCTTTGACAGCTTGCTTTCTTGACGTGTGATTCGTGGTTAAAGGTCACGCCCTTGTCATCCTTACCCAAAACAACAACTTTTTTATAAGCGGGGATGTCTTTTGATGGTTTCGGAGCATTTGTGCCCAGATGACAGCGCGCGCACTGCGTATCCGAGGCAAAGGCACTTTTACCGTTATGACAGGCTCCGCAGTACTTTCCCTTATAGAGGGAGTCCATCGTAAAATCTTTATTTTTCTGAACCTGCAGCGCTTCCATGGCAAACAGGCCGCTGTGACAGGTAATGCAGGAGGTGTTCTTTTGTGAATGATCCTGATGGCGAAAAATTACCGATTCTATCGGTTTAGTATAAAGGATGCCGCCCGCAGATTCTTCTCCTGCGCTCATCCCAAAGGATGACGTAATGCCGATCACAACAATAATTAACAGGAGGGTAAGTCTTTTTCGCATGGCGCTATCCTGCTACCCTTTCATGTAAAAGATATTGGGTTTGGCTCCGGTCTCTTTTTTGAGCACCCAGACCGGCTTCTGCAATTGATGAATTAAGTGATACACTCTGTCTTTCGGATTGGCGAGATCGCCGAATACCCGGACATCCGCCGGACAGTGCACCGAGCAGGCAACGTTTTTCTCTCCCCTGGATAAGCGCTTTGAAAAACAGAAATCGCACTTATCGATGGCACTCTTTTCTTCATTGAAATACCGGGCATTGTAAGGGCAAGCCACCATGCAAATTTTACAGCCGATGCATTTCTTGTTGTCCATCATTACAATGCCGGTTATTTTATCCTTGTATGTCGCTTTGACGGGACATGCGCGGACGCAGGGAGGATTGTTGCACTGGTTGCATAGTACCGGAATGAACTCTCTTTTTTGCCCTATTGCCTGCGGCACTTCCCGCTCCAAAACCTTTGTGCGCCATCCGTAGTCCGGAACGGTGTTGGTGGCAACACAGCCTTTTTCACAGCGGCGGCAGCCGATGCACTGATCCACACGGATCACCATGCTGTAGTGCGGCTGATAAGGATATTTTTCCGCATAGGTGCCGGATGGGAATAATCTTTCGGCCGCAGAAACGGCGGACACGATGGAACCGCCGGCAAAAATACCGGTGACAGCCAGGCCTATTTTCAGGAATTCACGGCGATCCAGTTCGGATATTCTTCCGGATTTTTCCAATATTTTGTCTTTATTTAAAGGCTCAAATATCATAATTCACTCTCAGCCTTTCCGCTTTCCAAGTCTTCGATGCCCGGCGCTTCGCTAAAACCGTTAAATACCTTCTCCCCGAGCATAAACGCCGCACCGCAAAATCCCACCCCTCCCAGAGCAACAAGAATTTCTTTCCAGGTAGGCGCATAAGTGTGCAATTGGGAAAATTCCTTGACTCCAAGATCCCAATACAAAGGAACAATCTGAGCCATAATGACCAGATCCAGGCGCATGAAAAAAATACTGAAAATCATGAGAGCTGCGGCAGTCATCATCAATCCACGCTTCCTGCCAGAAGATCGCCAGAGCAGAAAAAAAGGAATAATCATGCCGCAGGCCACTTCCAGCACCCAGAAGCTGAAAGCATGCGAGCCGCTGATGGTCTCATGAAGCGTAAGCAGATGTGTTTCGCCGCCGGTGGTCATGGTAATCAGCTTCCAGACGGTCAAGAAAACAATAGCAGCAATCATCAGCATGGCCAGTTTGCCGACCAGCGCCAATGACTTTTCTTCGGCTTCATCCATTTTGGTGTTTCTGATCTTTTGCGCAATAATGCTGAAAAAGATAATGAAAGCACTTCCTGTCATCATGGCCGACAGGATAAAATAGACCGGCAGAAAGGGGCCATACCAGATATCGCGGCCATGCAGCATGGCAAAGATGCCTCCCAGATTGCTGTGTGCGGCAACGCCGGAGATAACACTCAGGAATCCGAAAAAGGCGGCAACGCGGTGTGACTCCCGCATCAGCAAAACAAATTCTATCGCCATGAAAATCATATACAGCATATACAGCGCGCCCATCCACCAGATGTTGGAAGAGAAATTAGGCGATGTAAAAAAGTAAATCAACATCCGGAAGGGATTCTCTATTTCCAGGGCGATCACGAGAAAACCGGATATAATTGTAATCAGGGCCAGAAGCACCGACCGTTTGGCAATCGGCAGAAAGTCGCGATTACCGAAGACATGCCCTATGGACGAAACCAGGCAAAGCCCGGTGGAAGCAACAACAAAGAAAATATACGTGGCAATGAGCAGTGCCAGCGGAATCTCCCGGAAGGTGCCGTAAGAATGAAGGGTGCCCGCTATGAAGATGGAGTATATTCCGGATATAACTCCGGCAATAAGCAGAATGACGAATGCCGTTAAAAGGAATAGATAAACCGGGCCGCCTGATATTACACGGTTTAACGCATCTTTGATGCCGGTAATGACGGGCGAATTGACTGTGTTTTCCATGGTGCTACCTTTTCTGGCCAAATCCTTTTATATCAGGGCACGATATAGTTAAATTTATGGCATTGAGCACAGTAGTTTTCCGACTTTGTATGCTGGTGGTGACAAAGATTGCAATCCAGTTCTGTTCCGTAATGGGGCGACGTGTGCGGATTATGCGGTTTTATCTTTGCCGTTTTCTCCGCCAGTTTGGCCGTTGCGCCGTGGCAGGCAATGCACTTGCTCATTTCCACCGGTTCCGGTTTCTTCACTTTACCGTGGCATTGTTCGCATTTGACGCCTTTAAGAGCGTGCAGATGGCTGCCCGGAATTTTAGCTTTCAGCGTTCCGGCGTTGCCTTCTCCCGGAATGTGACAAACAAGACAACCTTCATAAGGCATATCCTTTGTGGCGACGTGATTGTCGGAAAGTACTTTTTTGTCTTTATGGCAGCCGGCGCAATCCCATGCTTTTAATTCAGCTTTTTTCTCCTTCGTCGCTGCCGCCTTTTTTTCTTTGGGGGCGGCGTACAGACTGACTGTAAAAACCGCAATCAGAAATAAAACAAGTGAAAAGGCAATGAGCACCTTGCTTGTATTGTTGTTTTTCATATTTATCCACCGCTATGGGAATGTGTACCAAGGGACATTGTGATTCTTTTTAAATACATTGTTATTAAAGCAGAAAAAAAAGCATGCGTCAATGGGCTATCTTGATGTTGTCCATTGACGCATGAAAGGTTGCGTTAATCCTACAGTTTTTCCCTTACAACGTTCTTGCCTGCTTTGCGCCCAAAGACGACACAGTCTGTCGTGGCATTGCCACCCAGTCGGTTCGAGCCGTGAACGCCCCCCGACACCTCGCCGGCGGCGTAAAGCTTCGGAATCACCTCACCGAAGATGTCGATAACCTGCGCATTCTCGTTGATTCGCAGACCGCCCATGCAGTGATGGATCGCTGGCCACTGGGCGACAGCGTAGAAGGGACCCTTAACCATCGGGGTCATGGCCTTGGTAATCGGCTTGCCGAATTCGGGATCTTTGCCTTCAGCGAGATAACGGTTGTGCTTCTCGATCGTATCGACCAGCGCATCTGCGGGAATGCCTATTTTCCCGGCCAACTCGGCGATGCTGTCGGCGACAATAAAACGATTGTGTTTCAAGCCTGTCTCGACTTCTTTGCGGCTGCCACCTAATTTTTCGATCATCTCATCGCTGAAAATTGTGTAGGTGGGCTTGGCCTGTGGTCCCAGAGCAATCTGCGCAAAACTCACATGATCGCGCCTTGCCAGTTCGCTGATGAAGCGCTTGCCCTTCTTGGTGACATAAACGATGCCGTTGCCCGGACCGTTGAAAGGATAAAGCGCCGGGCTGTCGAGGATACCCGTATCCGGATCGGCATAGGGATACAACTGGATGAAGTTCATCTGCAGAGTATCCGCACCGACAGCCTGGGCGTAGCGGATTGTCTCGCCGGTTGCGCCCCTGTGGTTGGTGCTTTTCCAATCGCCTGCCAGGTAAGGATAATGATCGCTACGCATTTTGATGTCGCGGCTGAAGCCGCCGGAGGCCAGAATCAGGCCCTTGGTGATTTTAATATTGGTCACTTTCTTACCCTGTGTGACCTCGACGCCCAGAACGGGGCTTTTCGAATCGGCATCTGCTCTCCAAATCCAGGTCACGGCGTTGTTGAGGCGGATCTTAGCTCCCCCCTTCTCTGCTATTCGCTTGAGTGCGTCGACATAAATCTTCCCGGAACCGCATGCATGAGAGCGATATGCTGAGTGGCCACCACCGCGAAGTACTGTCGGGCGAATCACCGCTCCCCCTTCGTCGATCATCCAGTTCAGCGATTCGGTGGCCCCTTCCGCCATGGCCTTGGCCAGTGCCGGAATGTTGAAGTTGTCGCCCCCTTTTAGGGTGTCCTGCGTGTGGAGCTCGACACTGTCGTCGCCCAGGTTGAGATTCTGGCGATAGTGGAATTTGTCGTCCCAGGAGTTATATATCCCACCGTTGATGGCGGAGTTGCCACCGATAACGGGCATCTTCTCCAGGATAACGACCTTCGCTCCGGCTTTGGCAGCTTCCGCGGCGGCTGCCCATCCGGCAAAGCCGGAGCCTACGATGACCACATCGATGGTTTCGTCCCATTTCTTGGGCAGGGGACGCTTGGCTGCTTCCGCAGAACCCGGGAGAGCCATATTCAACGCCAAGCCGCTAACCACAGTTGCGGCGCCAACTGCCGCCGCTCCCTTCAGAAAGGAACGGCGATTTACACCTTTTACTTCTTCATGCAGATTGTTTTTGATTTCTTGTTGATTTGTGTCCATTGCAGCCTCCAAAAAAAATTTGAATTATTCCGTCAGATGCCGGCAGATAAATTTGCCCCACAGTTCTGGAAGTGGGCAGATGCGACAACAGAGTAATGATTAATTGGTTTTATGGTGTCTTTCGGCCATGTGTCCTGACGTAACAAATGGGTGCCCACATTTATTGACTGATTTATTATCATCAATATGAAACCACGTAAACGGTTATTTAACAGGTAGATATCGGGTATTGTTATATACCCGTTTCATGGGCGAGGTGCTTCGCTGGCTGCATTTATCCCGGCGATGCGCCCGAAAATCAAACATTCGGAAATAGAGTTGCTGCCCAGACGGCTGGCGCCATGAACACCCCCGATGATTTCGCCTGCTGCATAAAAACGGCCGATGGGCGAATTGTCGTCAATCCGGATCACCTGTGCTTGAGTATTGATCTGGATTCCGCCCATGCAGTAGTGAACTTTGGAAATCAGGCGGATGCAGTAGTAGGGAGGGTGTTTAATGGGATGCAAGTCTCGGGGAATCGGCTTGCCAAACTTGTCATCTTTCCCCTGTTCGATTACAGTATTATAAGAATCGATCGTGTGTTTCAATGGAAGAAGTGGCACCTGGTTGGCCATGGCCAGTTCTTCGAGCGAACCGTATTTCCGGACGACACCGCGCTTGAGACACTGATCCAGCGTGTAGGCTTGATGCACGCCCATCTCATCCACGATGGCAATGGCTTCGTTTCCCGCGCTGAGCATGGCGTCCACCAGAAGTTTGCGATCCGCTTGTTCGTTGACAAAACGCGATACTGTTTGCAGATCAATCAAAATGCCGTAGGGAAACCCCGCCAGCATGGAGAACATCGATCCTACCCCGAAGCCTTCTTCATCGCGGGACGCCCATGGTCCGAGCTGGATCATCGACAACTGCACGGGCGTCGCGCCGGCTTTCAGCGCCAGAATAAGGCTTTCGGCCGTTGCCCCCTTGTGATTGGTGCATTCAATATTTTCCGAAAGCGAGGGGTTTTGGATGGCCCGGAATGCCTTGTCCTGACTGAATCCCCCGGTGGCCATGACCACCGCCCGTCTGGCGCGGATGCGCTTGGGCGCACCGCTTTCGCGATTGGGGAAAATATAATTCTCGCGGACCTCCACGCCTTCGATGTCTCCGTGTTCATCGGCGATGAGCTGCGTTAGACAAGTCTTCAGACGGATCGGGATTTCCATTTCCCGCAAACGAACCAGCATCGGCCGGATAATGCCGGCCCCTGATGTGTTGGCCGTGCTGTGAGAACGCGGCACGGAATGTCCGCCCAGATGGCTGAGATTGAGTTTATACTCCACACCCAGTTCGTTGATCGTCCAGAGGAGCGTTTCGGTGGATCGTTCGGCCACGATACGGGCCAGATCGCGGTGGTTGAAGTTTTGACCGGCGGCCAGCATGTCAGCAAGCATCAGTTCCGGCGAATCTTTAATATTTTCGTCAGCCTGCAGAGGAGATCCAGCCGCGGCGAAAAGGCCTCCACTGATTGTGGAGTTGCCGCCGGGCACGGCCATTTTTTCCAGAACCACCACGGACGAGCAGAGCTTGCGAGCCTCGATAGCTGCCGCCAGTCCTGCAAAACCAGAACCGATAATCACCACATCATATTCTTCATGCCACATTTGTTTCTCCCTATGCTTTTAACGGACTCTTTACTTTTCATGGCCGTTTTTTTTCGCCTTGTCTTCACTTTGATCATAAAACACGATTCATCAGGAAAGCATGCAGGTTCAGCTTCTCACCGCTCAGTCCCAGCTTTTTGCGGATATTCTTGCGATGCGTCTGAACCGTATCATAGGACAGCTTCATGGTCGTGCAGATATCCTTGCTCGAACAACCGGCTTGAACCAAACGGCAGACTTCGATTTCCGTTTTCGTAAGCTTCAGAAGCCCGGCGTCCAGTTCTTTTTCGGAGCCCGTCGTCAATCTAATCAGTTGCTCTTCCAGAATCGCCAGGTAGCTCCTGCGGGTGCCCGCTTCGGAGGCGGCTTCGATTTTTTTCAAGCCCGGCAAAAGTGATGTCTTGATTTTCGAGGCCAACCGGCTTTCACGATCCTTGCGGTCCTCCTCGATGCTTTTCATGACAGTTTTCAGGGTGAGATTCATTTCCTCCACCTGCTGTTTTTCCTGCCGAAGCTGCATCTCCATCGCTTTCTGCTGGGTGTCGTCCCGAACGATCAGCGACCAGTAAAGCCTGCTGTCAAGATCGCTACGAGCCAACGTCACAGTGGCCGGAAAGGTTTTGCCGTCCACATACAGAAAGGTTACTTCAACATGCCGGCGCTGGCCATCTATCAAATCCTCCATATGCCGGATTAAAAGGGCGGCGTCCGCCTCTTCCAGCAGAGACCGTATATTCGATCCAACGATATTCTGAAACTGCATGCCGAAAATTTCGCAGGCTTGCTGGTTGACCTGGACAATTTCAAGGTCTTCGTCAACCAGCAGAATCCCTTCACCCACGGACATAAAAATCGCACGAAGCAACTTGTCCGATGTCGCCGGATTGGCCGACCTTTGCTCCGGCACCACCATGCCCGGCGTCTGCCAGCCGGCAACAATGTTCATCTCGGTGCAATCCGCGACACGCCGAAGTTTCAAAATCATGTCGGTTCGCGCTGCTGCTGAGACATCCGCTCCGGCAAGTCTTTCCTCAACGCAGGAAATCATGGTTTTGAAATAACCGAGAAAAAACTCCAGATCCATGCCGCGCTTCTGCCCGAAACGGGCTTCGTCGGCCAGCGGCTGCACCAGGCAAAATGCATCGCGCTCGCTTTCCGCAGACATAGCGGTCTTTGCATCCCGGCAGCACAATTCCAGCGCCGCAAGCAGGCCGGTGAATCTCCGGAGGAAATCTTCGCGGCCGGTCATACGCGGATTGGCCTGTCCGGCCCTGTGCATCCGACGCAGCCATTCTTCAAATATATCCGACTGGGCTTCCCTGAATTGATTGAGCAGCTGTTTCGTATCCATGTTTTATTTCAATTGAGTGAGTGCAGATGGCTGCCCGGAATCTTAGCTGTCAGCGTTTCGGCATTGCCTTTTCCCGGAATGTGGCAAACAAGACAACCTTCATAGGGCATATCCTTTGTGGCGACGTGATTGTCGAAAATCATCCTTTTGTCTTTATGGCAGCCGGCACAATCCCAGGGTTTCACTTCAGCTTTTTTCTCCTTGGTCGCTGCCGCCTTTTTTTCTTTGGGGGCGGCGTACAGACTGCCTGTAAAAACCGCCACTAGAAATAAAACAAGTGAAAAGGCAATGAGCACCTTGATTGTATTCTTGTTTTTCATATTTATTCTCCAGTCAATGCAGTCGCCCCTCAGTACTGTACAGGAATTGTTTGTACCGCCTCAGGACGGTAAAAAATCAAACATCAATGGACAAAGGCAATTAACCAATGCTTTAAACGACAGAGAGTTCAATTTGTCTGAATAAAAGCAGGCTGCTTTCTTTATTTGCCCGTCCCAATCATTAATATGCTTTTGTCTAAATGCTTGTCAAGAATATATGCCAACAGTCCGATGTTTGAGGTCCGATTCTCTTTATTGACAGCAGCGACAATAATGAAAGCAAACGGAAATCCTCTTGGTTGCATTATGTATATGTTATAATTGCCATTTAATGGATATGGCGTTCCTTGATGGGAGTTTTTTAGTGATTGCTGCCGGACAAAGATTGTGATATGGTTAAAAAAAATTGTTATAATGAATCATCTCCATCTGAAACCATTTTGTAACCTGCATTCCCAATTCGCCATTGCTATACAGGATTGTATCATCTGTCGAGCGCAGCAAACGCACAAAAATCATTTTCCAGCCATTATTATACACAAAAGCATTATTTTGATTCAGCTGTTTCGTCAAGAAACAGCTTTGCTGAAATTAAACATTCCTGAACTGTTAAAATCACTGACAATTATCCGGAGAAAAAAATAACGACAGTCTGATATAAAAAATCAACAAAATATAAGGAGAAAAACAATGACAGAGGACAAGAAACTTACCAATGCACTAAGCAGAAGAAATTTTTTAAAGACAGCCGGAGGGGCCGCGGCAGTAGCTGGACTGGCAACCAGTGGTTTGGCTTTAACGCCTTGGACAGCGGAAGCGGCATGCACGACAATGCCCAAGAAGTGGGATGAGACTTATGATGTTGTGGTTATAGGCAGCGGATTTGCGGGACTTGCCGCCGCTTATGAAGCGAAAAAAGCCGGGGCGTCTGTTGTCATTCTGGAAAAAATGCGGACACCGGGAGGAAATTCCATTATCAACGGCGGTGTCGTTTCCGCAGCCGGATCGCCGCTGCAAGAAAAAGAAGGCATCAAGGATTCGCCGAAGCTGTTATTGAAAGATATGCTGGCAGCAGGTCTTAACCTGAACCACATCGAACTGGCCCGGATGGTGGCTAATGAGTCAAACAACACGGTCCAGTGGACCATCAGCGAACTAGGTGTCAAATACAAAGATAGAACTACACAGGAAGGCGGTCATTCTGTCCCCCGGATGTACACCACTTACAATTCGAGCGGTTCAGCCATAGTTCAGCAGCAATTGGCTAAACTTAAAGAATTAGGTTTGGAGCCGAAAACACAAAGCTGCCTGACCCAAATATACCGTGATGCTGACGGGCGGGTCAAAGGTGTGCAGATCCGTGAAAAATACGTTTTCCCGAATGCCGACAGTGGAAAGATTAAGAATATTAAAGCCAGAAAGGCTGTTGTCATGGCATCAGGCGGTTTCGGGAACGATGTGGCGTTCCGCACGATTCAAGACCCCCGCCTGACCGATGAATTCCAAAGCACCAATCAGCCCGGTTCCACAGCGGAGGCCCTGCGTGAGGCCTTCCGCATCGGCTGTACACCCCTGCAGCTTTCCTGGATTCAGCTCGGCCCCTGGACAAGTCCGGATGAAAAAGGCATGGGAATCGGCCCGACTTTCGCCGGGGGATGCACCATGTACGGGCTTTGGATAGATCCCAGGACAGGCAAGCGTTTTGTCAATGAACTGGCCGACAGGAAGATCCGCGCCGATGCTATCATCAATGCCGGCAATAACTGTATCGCCTTTACTGATGCCAGAGGTTACGCGATCTTTAAGCAATTTTTAGGAGAGCCTTTAATGCTGAAAATGCAGGAAAGAGGCGTTGTTAAAAAATATGACACCCTGGAACAGATGGCGGCGGCATACAATTGTCCCGTCGAACCACTCAAAGCAACAATTGATAAATGGAATAAGGCTGTTTTAGCGGGAAAAGACGAAGAATGGGGCAGGTATTTACAGAAAGATCAGAAGCCACTCGGTGCCGGGCCCTACTATGTGTCGCGGCTCAGCCCCAAAGTACATCACTGCATGGGCGGCGTGAACATCAACGCTCAAGCGCAGGCATTGGACGTAATGACAGACAAACCTATTGCCGGACTCTATGCAGCCGGTGAAGTCACAGGCGGCGTACATGGCGCCGTCCGTCTGGGCAGCTGCGCGACGCTGGATTGTTTAATTTTCGGCCGCATCGCCGGTAAAAACGCGGCGGCAGAAAAAAAATGGAGCTGATCGATCATTTGATTCTGTGAACTAAAAGAGCTCCTTCCCTGTGCGGGTTGGAGCTCTTTTTTTGATCATCAGTTTTTATTTGTTTTGCAAAAACTAGGGCTCAAAAGGTGCGGCCGGATCCGCCAGCCATTCCATCGAGGAGCCGTCATAAACTTTCACATCTTTATATCCCAGCATATCCGTCATAATTAATGCCCAAGATGTGCAGGTCTTACCGGTATCGCAATAAACAATGATTTCCCTGGCCAAATCGTTTCCCGCAACCTTATCGGCGAGAGCGGCCAAAACGGCTTTATCCTTGTATAAACCTTCAGGAGTATACAGAGCCCCGACAGGAAGGTTAACAGCGCCCTTGATTCGTCCCAATTTAGGTACGAAAGCAAGTTTTTCCTTTCCCTCATAAAAAGCCGGGGCGCGGGTGTCGATGATTATAGCCTTGCCCAGTTTGCTCATCACATAAGCCTTGTCCACATAAAGTTTATCGGTTATTAAAGCCTTAAATGATTTTGCCTTCGCTTTCACCATGTCTTGTGACAATGGCTTGCCTTCTTTTACCCACTGATTCTGCCCGCCATTGAGGATGGCTGCATTGGGCACTCCCAGGTACTTCAACGTCCAGGCAACGCGGCTCATGTCAAACTGATCGGGAACTTTGTCTGTTTTGCCGACGATTACGACCAGAGAATCTTTATCGATACCTGCACTCCCGATAACATCGGCAAGGTCATCAATGGGCGGCAGTTCGTTCAGCAGATAACCTTTTTTAATGGCCCATGATCCATAAAATACATTAACTGCCCCCGGAATATGGCCGGCCTTGTATTCTTCCACTTTACGCACATCCACGATGACTAAGTTTGCATTTCCCAGATTTTTTTGGAGCCAGTCCGTGGAGACAATGGGATCGATGCCTTTGGCCAGCGCTGTCAGCGGCAGAAGTAATATAATTGCAATTATTACTGATTTTAACCATCTTGCATTTCTCATAGAATCCTCCTAAGTTATTTTTTAAGCGGTTTAATGTTGAAAATCAAGCCTTCATTGGCTTTAGAACCTCCTTCTTTGATAACCATTTCTTTATTCAGAAAACCTTCTTTCGCCACATGGCAGGAATCACAGGAACGCGTTCTCGACGTTCGTTTTTTGATGTTGTGCACCGCTGAATCCCAATAATTGGGCAACGCGTCAAAGTTATCCATTTTTATTCCGTGCGCATCAAAAGTGTTCTTTGTAGTGGGAATAAGGCGGAGCGTGGTCAAGGTCTTTTTGTCCCGCGGATTCAAACCCAAAATAAAACCCGGCTTTGCTTTCGATCCTGTAGTTGTGTGACAATTGGAACATTGGCGATATTCACCCGAAGAATGGCAGCCGTAACAGGTTACCTTGTCGATATGCATCTGATGGGATGTTTTAGCCGCGGGAGTCTTTTCGCTGCCCGGCTTGTGGCAGTCCCGGCAGGCCGGACGGTCTTTAACCTGATTTTTGGACGCATAAGCCTTGCCGTCGCCGTGAAATTCCATCTTTTTGTGGCAATCCATGCATAACATGCCCTTCTGATAATGAACATCCGGCTCGCCGCCGTATTCTCCTGTGTATTCAGGGTAGACCCTGCCACCGTGGCAGGACGAACAGGTTTTGCCTTCGTGTTTTTTGACAAATTTATGGCCTGAAATCAGCCCGGTGGATATTCCGGAAACGGCTGGAGATTTAACGTGGCAATCACCGCAGGAGGCATGGCAACTGCGGCACGACTTTTCAAAGACTTTCTCATCAAATTTTTTTAAGTCTTCCTTGGAAAAACGGGGCATTACACCGTTTCTCTGGCCGGCGGTCGTGTAATGGAGAGACTTTGTGTATTTGTCGGTAATTGTTTTATGGCACGTCGCGCAGTTGGCCATGTTGTCTGAAGGTCTTTTGACCAGATCTTTGTGCGCCTCTTCCTTTTTTAAAACCTTATCGTTTCCCTGATGACATTGGGGGCAGGAGAGGATAAAGTGCTGATCTTTTTTCAGAATATCACGATCGACAACATACCCTTTATACATTTCTTCCGCCCGGACCGGCGGAGGTGCACCCGCTCACCCTTCCTCCTCGCCCGCAGGCACAGGTAGCGGTTTATGAAGTGACTTCATCAAAGATTCATTCGTATGACATGTTACACAACTGCTGGGGGGGGCAGCAGCACTTATAGAACTGTAAAGCAGCAAAGAAATAACGATAATGAATAAACAGTAATATTTGTGCTGGCTTTTCACAAACCCTCTCCAATTTAAATTTGAATTCAAA
The DNA here is from genome assembly GCA_002840565.1 of Deltaproteobacteria bacterium HGW-Deltaproteobacteria-12. Lineage (GTDB taxonomy): Bacteria > Desulfobacterota > Syntrophia > Syntrophales > Smithellaceae > MVRV01. The sequence continues at coordinate 107,800 of PHBK01000003.1, forward strand.
TTAACAAATTAGCGATGCCGTGTCAAACTTATTTACCAATTATTAAGTGAAATCGAATAGCTCAAAATTTGTGCAATTTGCCTTCGGTTTTGATGATGGATAGGGATGGAATTAAATAAACAGAGTGTCGACTCAATTATGACGATCGCGCAAAAAGTCCGTCACACCTGTTAAAACCGGTGTCCAGTTTTTGTAAGTCGTTGGGATTTCTGGATTCCGGCTTTCGTAACCTGATAACCTGAAGGTCACGCGAGGTCACAAGACCGGAATGACGATTATGAGGATTTTTCGACTTTTTACGGCTCCGTCAATTATGAAACAGAAATTAAACAAGCGGAAGACGAATAATCTTCCGCTTGTTTAACATGTTTTAATAAGTTACCGCCGCCTTACGGTGTTTTAAACTCGAATTTATGACACTGCGCACAATAATTTTCCGATTTGGCGTGCTGATGGTGGCATAGATTACAATCCAGTTCTGTTCCGTAATGGGGCGACGTGTGCGGATTGGTCGGCTTCACATCTTTTGTTTTTTCCGCAAGCTTTGCCGTTGCACCATGGCAGGCAACACATTGTTCCATGGTCAGAGCTTCAGGCTTCTTGGTCTTGCCGTGGCATTTGAGGCAAGTTACATCTGCCAGTTGATGAACATGGCTGCCTGGCAATTTGCCGATCAGGTTGAGATTATCTTTTGTGTGGCAGGCCTTGCAGGCTTCCCAATTCATGGCTTTGGTATCGGGATGCTTATCCGGCAGCATCTTTGCTTTAAGATGGCAGGCGGCGCAGTCTCCGCTCTTGGCTTTGGACGGCTCCAGTTTGGGGGCAGCCCAAAGAGCCTGACCGAGTATAAACACCATGATAATGCTGAATAAAACAGCGCCCGCTTTCGTCTTTTTTTCAAACAGATGCTTTTTCATATCCCTCCAAAATAATTCTTTCCAAAAGCCGGATAACCGGGAACCCGCTCAAACAGTCTCCCGGTTATCCGAAAAAAGTTAACTCCAGGCCTTTTCGCCCGCGGCATTTTTGCCGGCAATACGGCCGAAGACAACGCAATCAGCCATGGCTACTCCACCCAGACGAACAGCTCCGTGGACGCCGCCGGTCACTTCGCCCGCTGCGTAAAGACCTTTAACGGGCTTTAAATCAAAACCGGTGACCTGGGCGTTTTTGTCGATAACCAATCCCCCCATGGTATGATGAACCTTGGGCCAGAGTCTGGCGGCATAAAAAGGTGGAACTGTTGTCGGTTTCGCGTCGGGGAAAATCATACAGTCAAAGTCGGGGTCTTTCTTTTTTTCTACATAGGAGTTCCATTTGGCAATTTCATCCAGGAAAGTGGCCACCGGCATATTGTATTCTTTGGCCAGCGCTTCCAGGGTGTCGAATTTCTTAATGGCTCCTGCTTCAATGCCTTTTTGCAGCATGCTGGCCATAACCTGCTTGGTTACGGCGTAGGAATCACCCATAATGAGAACCGGCTCACCGATGGCAACGATGGCATCGGCTCTTTCTTTCCTGTTTCCCGTTTCCTTGAAAAATCTCTTACCCGTTTTGGGGTTGATCATCAGGCCGTGGCCGACCAGTCTTTCACAGAAAAGGGGAACATAGCCGAAGCCTTTTTCATCCGGACTGGTCCAAGGACCAAGCTGAATCCAGTCCATCTGCACATCCATGGCGCCGGCACGGCACGCTGCCATCAATGCTTCTCCGGTGGCCCCGGGCTGGTTAGTGGAACCGAACCTGTCCGTAAGACGGGGATCGTGTATCTGGCGCAGCTGAAGATCCTCGGAAAAACCACCCGAACTCAGCACGACAGCTTTTTTTGCCTTGATAAAAGCTGTCTTGCCCGTGCCTTCATTGGGGAATTTATAATCCTTGCGCACTTCGACGCCGACAATCCGGCCATCCTTGTTGGACAGGAATTTTACCAGTTTGGTGCGCACCTGCAGCTTCACGCCAAGCTCCTTGGCCTTTGCCAGCATCTTGTTGACCAGTTCGGAGCCGGAAGAGTTAACCGTTCCGTGGGTTCTCCGGACAGAGTGTCCGCCATGGAAGTTAAGTCTCGTGTACTTGGCGCCGATATAGGATTCACTCCATTCAAAGGCATCTTTGGCGCCATAAGCAACCATTTTGGCCAGCTCGGGATGATTCAGATAAGCGCCTGCTTTAAGCATATCTTTTAACATGAGCTCAGCAGAGTCTTTAACATCTTTTTCCTCCTGCATCTTTGTTCCGGGGGCGCTAAAATCACCGCCGTTGATGATGGAGTTGCCGCCGTGAACCGGCATTTTTTCCAGGACCACAACGTTGGCCCCCGCATTTTTTGCCTCGATGGCGGCGGCGAGTCCGGCAAATCCGCTGCCGATGACGACAACATCATACGTTTCATCCCACTTCTTGGGCAGAGCCGTGCATGCCGCTTCCGCTGTCCAGGGTGTTAGAGCCATCCCGGTGGTGGCCAGACCGGCAACGGCTGCGGCCCCTCCGGCTGTTTTTAAGAAACTTCGCCTGCTGAGTGTTTTTTCTGTAGTGTCATCTTTTTTCATATTCATCCTCCCATATGTTTAGATTTTTTAAAAAAAATATCTGAAGACCTAAGAAAGTTAAGACTGGACGCCGATTCTTTTTTGAACATAGAAAACAAAAACTTATGATAATGGTGGACGATAAAAAAATAATCGCTTTCTTTGCTGCTCTATATACACCTCCACAATAATCCCTGTCAACGGCAATTCTCCAGACAGAAAAACACTCTTCTGGTTGTTGAAGTAATCTATATTAATATTAACTATTTATGTTCTTTAAAGATAAGCTAGTGTCCTGAGTTATAAATACATTGACAAATAATATTATTTCTGTAATATGTTGGGGAAAAAGGAGAATCGACATGAGTCGTCCACTTGCTCCCCTCACAGTGACCGCAGAAGAAAGAGAAACCCTGCTGCGGTGGGCACGAAGGCCTAAAACAGCACAAGCCCTTGCCTGCAGGGCGAGGATCGTTCTTGCCTGTGCAGACGGCAAAACGAACGGTGACGCAGCACAGATTCTTCACATCACGCGACAGACGATTGGCAAGTGGCGTAGTCGCTTCGTCTTGAATCGTCTTGACGGCTTGCTGGATGAACCTAGACCAGGTGCCCCGAGAGCAATCAGTGATGAGGATGTTGAGCGCGTTATCACCATGACGTTGGAATCGTCCCCGAAAGATGCGACGCACTGGAGTACCCGTTCGATGGCGGCGGCATCTGGCCTGAGCCAGAGTGCGATAAGTCGCATTTGGCGTGCCTTTGCTTTGCAGCCCCACCGTTCCGAAACCTTCAAGCTTTCTACAGATCCGCTTTTTGTTGAGAAGGTCCGGGATATCGTGGGTTTGTATCTCAATCCGCCTGAGCGTGCTCTGGTCTTGTGCGTTGATGAGAAGTCTCAGATTCAGGCGTTGGATCGCACCCAGCCTATTCTCCCGATGCGGCCCGGGCAGATAGAACGACGCACCCATGACTACAGCCGACATGGTACGACGTCCCTGTTTGCCGCTCTGGATGTGAAAACCGGCGAGGTAATCGGACAATGCCATCGGAGACATCGGTCCGTCGAGTTTCGGAAGTTCTTGGATAAGATCGACGATGCTGTCCCTGAATCGTTGGATGTCCACCTGATCTTGGACAACTACGGCACTCACAAGACATCTGCAATCCGTTCCTGGTTGGCTAAGAGGCCCCGCTATCATGTGCACTTCACCCCCACGAGCGCTTCCTGGCTCAATATGGTTGAAAGATGGTTTGCCGCCCTCACTGAAAAACAGATTCGGAGAGGGACACATAGAAGCACCCGGCAACTGGAAACGGCAATCAAGGACTATCTCTCTATCCATAACGCAAATCCGAAACCTTTTGTGTGGACCAAAACGGCAGATCAAATTTTCGCTTCCATCGCCAAGTTTTGTAAACGTATTAACGACTCAAGACACTAGAGAAACCCCTACTGTTAAATGGGGTTGCCACCCCATTGATTGTTTAGGCATTATTCACTAAACATAAATCGCAAGTCGCAATCAATAATAGCTAAAAAAAATAGTTATGATGAATACTGTAGATTTAACTCAATTCGGCCTGTGTTTCTCATATACAGCTGAAGTTCAAAGATACTTCAACTGCCTGCGGTATAATAAAAGATACTTTACCCGGCAGTTTCATGATAAACTATTTTGCAAAGAAGCGGATGCAATTAATTTTAATATTCCCGGACTGTTAAAATCGCGGTCTGCTCAGGATCAGGAGAAAATGTCAATCAACAACCTAACTTTAAAAAACAATAAAATTTAAGGAGGAAAACAATGAAAGAGGACAAGAAACTTACCAAAGCGCTTAGCCGGCGGAATTTTTTAAAAACAGCCGGAGGGGCCGCAGCCGTTGCCGGTCTGGCAACCACCGGGATGGCTTTGACACCCTGGACAGCCGAAGCGGCATGCACAACAATGCCGAAGAAGTGGGATGAGACGTATGATGTTGTCGTTGTCGGCAGCGGATTTGCGGGACTCGCCGCCGCTTATGAAGCCAAGAAAGCCGGGGCATCCGTGGTTGTGCTGGAAAAAATGCGGACACCGGGGGGAAATTCGATTATCAACGGCGGAGTTGTTTCGGCAGCCGGATCGCCCATGCAAGAAAAAGAAGGCATCAAGGATTCACCGGAACTGATGTTTAAAGACATGTTAGCCGCCGGTTTGCAATTGAATCATCCCGAGCTGGCCAAAATGGCTGCCGATCGGTCCAACACAACAGTTCAATGGACGATTAACGAACTTGGTGTCAAGTATAAAGATAAGTTGACGCAGGAAGGCGGTCATTCTGTTCCCCGGATGTACAGCACCCACAATCAAAGCGGTTCGGCGATCGTTCAGCAGCAGCTGCTTAAGCTTAAGGAACTGGGAGTAGTGCCGAAAATGCAAAGCTTCCTCACCCAGATATATCGCGACAGCGACGGGCGGGTCAAGGGCGTGCAGATTCGTGAAAAATACATTTTCCCTAATGCTGACAGTGGAAAGATTAAGAATATTAAAGCCAGGAAAGCTGTTGTTATGGCAACCGGCGGTTTCGGCAATGATGTTGCTTTCCGCACTATTCAGGATCCCCGCCTGACTGCCGAATTTCCCAGCACCAATCAACCCGGTGCCACGGCGGAATCCCATCGCGAGGCGCTTCGCATTGGTTGCACGCCAATACAGCTTTCCTGGATTCAGCTTGGCCCGTGGGGCAGCCCCGATGAGAAGGGGATGGGGCTGTCGCCGTTTTTTGCGCAGCTTTGTGCCGCCATGTACGGCCTGTGGGTCGATACGAAAACAGGCAAACGTTTTGTCAATGAATTAGCCGACCGGAAGATCCGCGCTGACGCGATCATTCGTGTGGGAAATAAATGCATTGCTTTTACGGATGCTTTTGGTTACTCGCTGGGCGAGAAATTAATAGCAGAAGCGATGCCGGTGTTGATTGAAAGAGGTGTTGTGAAAAAGTATGCAACATTGGAAGATATGGCGGCAGGATATAATTGCCCCATCGAACCTCTCAAACAAACAGTTGAAACATTCAACAAAGGAGTGCTGGCGGGCAAAGATGCAGAGTGGGGCAGATATTTGCAGAAGAATCAAAAACCCCTGGGTCCCGGCCCCTGGTATGCTTTGCGCCTTACGCCCAAGATTCATCACTGCATGGGTGGCGTGAACATCAATGCCAAAGCTCAGGCTATGGATGTTGTAACGGATAAGCCGATTCCCGGCCTCTACGCAGCAGGCGAATTCGCCGGTGGTGTACACGGTGCTGTTCGTCTGGGAAGCGCGGCAGTCATTGATTGCCTGGTATTCGGTCGTGTTGCCGGACAGAATGCGGCGGCGGATAAAGCCTGGAGTTAATTTCTCAGGTTAGCGGAAGAAAATGCCTTGTGCATTTTCTTCCGCTATTGTATTTGCCCTTACTCACCTTCCGCCAGTTCCTCCATTGCTTTCCTGTTCAGAATAGTTATCGTGCGTCCATCCACGGCAAGAATCCCGTCGTTGCTCATTTTTCGGAGAGTGCGGGAAAGAGCTTCGGGAGTGGCTCCCAGTATTTTGGCCAACTCCCGCTGCGAAATGGTTAACTCCAGCTTATTATTCTGCCCCGTATTCCTGGAAAGGGCGTGCAGAAGGAAAGAGGACAGGCGTCCGGGTATTTCCTTCAGGGCAAGTGATTCGATCAGCACCATGGATTCTTTGAGACGTGAGGATAGTATCTGGATGATGTTGAGGAGCAGAGCCGCTTCCCTGCGGGCAATAGCTTCCATGAACTCTCCGGGAATGATCATCACAACGCTTTCTTCCATGCTCATAGCACTGGCGGGAAAGGAATCCGTTGCAAAGGCCGTGCACAAACCAAAGGGATCACCCGGCCCCAAAAGCGATAAAGTCTGTTCTCTGCCTTCAGGCGAACTCTTGGAGAGTTTTAACCGGCCGGAAATGACTACATAGAAGGCCCGGATCGGATCGGCCTCACCAATTACCAATTCCCCCGGCTTGAATTTTTTGTATATCGCCCGTGATGCCAGGAGCTTCAGATTCTCCGGCGATACTCCCCGAAACAAAGCAATATCCTGTATTTGTTTAATAATATCCATGAGTAAATATTTCACTGCAGCGTTGATCTAAGTCAATGACAACTAAAAAAATAAGGTTTAATCTTCCATCAAAAGCGGAAAATAATTAACACAGGACAAAGAGAAACTAAACAATTTTATATATCAGGAGGAAAGAAAAATGGATAAGCAGGAATTAATCAAACATGCCGACGACAGTAATTTTGCGGCAATGGTTTTAAAAGGAGACAAACCGGTCCTGGTGGATTTCTGGGCTCCCTGGTGCGGACCTTGCCGTGCTATCGGACCTATCCTGGAGGAACTGGCGGGAGAGTATCGTGAGCGGGTGAATGTTGTGAAGGTTAATGTGGATGATAACCCAATGATATCTGGACAATATGGTGTGCGCAGTATCCCGACGTTGTTGCTGATTCGGGATGGTAAGGTGAAGGACACCACGATTGGGATGGCGTCTAAGAAACAATTGGCTGATCTGATAGATCGGAATCTGAATTAAAAGCATAAGGGTGAATAAAATGAGTGACTTTCTGATTTTTATCTTTATAATTGCTGTATGGTTTTTCTTGCAGGGATGGCTTTTGCCCCGGATGGGGGTATCCACCTGAATAAAACCGGCCTGTCCGGGCGAGGACAGAAAGAAGAAGCAAGTTGGTGAAGAATCCCAGTTAGACAGGTAAACTATCAATTTAATTTTTTTATCAGCTGAAGGGGGTTAGATATGAAAAAAAATATGGGAACCATCGACAGAGTTATTCGGGTTTTGTTGGCCGTTGTTGTTGGTATTCTTTATCTGAACGGGAGCATCTCCGGAACGGCCGCAATTATTCTGGGAATACTGGCTGTTATATTTATTCTCACCTCCGCAATCGGCTTCTGCCCTCTTTATCTGCCCTTCAATATTTCCACCAGCGGGAAGAAGTAACGGCATTAAGCGGCTGATGAGGCAATATTTAGCCTCATTTCCGGAAGCCGATAATGCATGGCCGGGTTACTGAGAAATAGTGTAAACATAGTTAATATCGGGGACTGAATTTACCTGTTCCCGATATCTTTCGGGAAGGTGTATTATGAAAGAAAAAAAAGATTTTAATTTAAGCCGGCGGTCATTTTTGAAGATCAGCGCCGGTGCAGCGGCTCTGTCGGGTGTGAGTCTGCCGAAAAAGGCAGTAGCTGCCGGAAAAGAAGGCCAATTATCGACCCTTATCGACCTGAATTTGTGCGACGGCTGTGCGGGCCTGCAAACACCCGCCTGTGTCGGTGCCTGCCGGGACATCAACAAAGATAAAATTCCCCCGGTCGCAGCAAATATTCCCGAACCCTGGCCGCGGAAAACAATCGAAGACTGGTCGAAAAAGAAGGAGGTTACCAACCGACTGACGCCCTATAATTTCATTTATGTTCATAAAGCGGAGATCAATGCAGCCGGTCAGCGCAAAACAATTTTTGTGCCGCGCCGCTGCATGCACTGCGACAATCCGGCCTGCGCGACGATTTGTCCATTTTCCGCGAATTCCAAGAAGAAAAATGGCGCCGTCGTCATTGACCAGGATCTTTGTTTCGGCGGCGCTAAATGCAAGGATGTCTGCCCCTGGGAAATTCCCCAGCGCCAGTCCGGCGTCGGCATCTATCTTCATGTGCTGCCGGACTTCATGGGCAACGGTGTCATGTATAAATGCGATCTTTGCAATGACCGGCTGTCGCAAGGAAAGCTGCCCGGATGCGTGGAGACCTGCCCCCGTCAGGCTCTGCTGATCGGACCCCGTCCAGAAATTGAAAAAATTGCCGGGGAGCGTGCCCGCGCGATGAACGGATACATTTACGGCAAGACGGAAAATGGCGGTACTTCCACTCTTTACGTTTCGCCGGTATCCTTCGATCTCATCAATAAAACGATGGAGATAAAACCGGGGCAACCGGATATGAAACCGGATGTTCCGAGGCGAATGGCCGCCACTGATCCGCTGGCAAAAGCGGTGCTGGCCGCTCCCGTTCTGGGGATTGCCGCCGCCGGCGCGCTGAATTGGTTTTCCCGCCGCAAGGAGATGGTGAAGAAGGAGAAAAATAACAATGGCTGAAAAAGTACTGCTGGAAAAAAATCTCGTCGTCCGCCATAGTGCAATCGAGTTGATCGAACACTGGGCTATTGCCGTTTCCGGCCTGATCCTGCTTTTGACCGGAATCTTTGAATTGCCTGTGGCCAAGCGCTACTATATTATCACCGTGCCAGGGTTGGGCTGGACGGCTGACTTCATCACATCTCTATATCTGCACTATGCGGCAGCCCTCGTTTTTACGATGGCAGGAATGTTTCATCTGTTTTATCATGGACTGCGCGGCGAGAAGGGCCTGATTCCGCAGAAGGGGGATCTGGCGACATCGATTACCGTTATTAAAAGTTTTATCGGGATCGGGAAGGAGCCACCCCTGCCTAAATATCTGCCGGAGCAGCGGCTGGCGTATATGGGCATGGCTTTCATCATATTGATGCTGATTCTTTCCGGTCTGGTAAAAACATACAAAAACATTTACGCGCCGGATATGTCCCATGCCGTTCTTCTCTGGGCCACCTGGATTCACAACATCTTTTTCGTGCTGTTTTTTCTGGCTTTTCTGGGGCACATGGCGGCAATTGCCTTGAAACCAAACTGGCCGATGGTGCGCGGCATCTTCACCGGCAAAGTCCGCCTGGACTACGCCCGGCACCGTCATCAGCTTTGGATGGCTGATATTGAAAAGACAGAGTCGATAGTCCCGTTGGAAGAAATTCCAGCCCCGGAGGCAGCCGTTTGGGAACCGGTAACCGCAGCGCAGCCAAAGACGGAGCAAGAGCCACTGCCGGAGGTCGAAAAAGAACCCGGCCCGGCAGACGATAAGGCGTCAGTTTCCAAGGCGGGATCAGATAGTAAAGAATAATTTATACGGACAAAATATTGTTGTCTCCTGCGGCGTGAAGGCGCGCCGTCAAGGGCACTTAAGGCGCGTCCCGGGCAGCTGCTTGTGGAAGATTGAACTTTAATCTCTGCATAGAAGGAGAAAAGGATGAGAAAATATTTTCTTTTAGCATCGGTAATCGGTTTGTTTTTAAGTGCTTCCCTGCCCTTGCTGGCGGCCGGCCAGTTGGAAAAAGAGATGGCCGCTTTGGATAAGGTTTATATACCAGCCCTGGCCTTAACCAGTCAGGCCAATAAGGCGGCGGCGGAAAAGGCTGTGAAGTTGACGGCTGACCAATGGACGCAATTCAAGAAAAATAATGCGGCAATTTTTAGTAAAAATAAGGCGGATCAAGCGGATTTGGCCATAATTGATCAACTGATGGCTGACGCCGAACGCTCAGTGCGGGTAAATGAAAAAACAGACGAGGCCCACGAAATATTAGAAGGTGTCCGCAATACTTTGCTGAAGATTCGGGAAAGAAACTCGATTGATTATTACATAGACTACACAACTAAATTCCATGAGCCGATGGAAGAAATTGTTCTGACAGCCAAGGGCAGGACACCGGAGACGCTTACGGATACAATGCTCTTGAAGATCAGAGACAACTTCAAGGTTGCCCGGCAGGACTGGAAAAACTTACAAAATGCTTCTTTTGACCCTGCGTTATTTTCTTTCGACGCTAAAAAAGACGCCCGAAGAAAAGCCTATATTCAAGCGGAAACAGAAGCAATGGACAGGCTCAAAAACGCCCTGGAAGGCGGCGACAAGGGATCAATAATCAAAGCCGCCCTGGGAATCAAACCAAATTTTGTCAATCTTTTTCTGCTGTTCGGAGATTTTGAAAAGTTCAAATAGTCAACGCGCAAAGCATTTTGGTCAATGATCGAAAAGGTGCGTTTTCTGGAATGGGGGGAACCATATGGCCTTGATTTTAGCAAAAAGCATTTCCAAGGATTACCAGACGGAAGACGTAGCTGTTCATGCTCTGAAGGGGTTGGACTTTGAGATCGAACCGGCCTCTTTTGTTTCTTTTGTAGGGCCTTCCGGCAGCGGCAAAACGACCCTGCTGAATCTGATCGGCTGTTTGGACAAACCATCGGCAGGGAAGCTCATCGTCGCCGATACAGACGTAGCCGGGTTGGACAGGAAAGAAAGCGCCTCCTTCCGCGGGAAGCATCTTGGTTTCATTTTTCAGGATTTCAATCTGATTCCGGTACTGACTGTTTACGAAAATATCGAATACCCCCTGATCATGGTTCAGAATATTGAACCGCACGAGCGAAAGGAAAGAATCTCCCGGCTGCTTGCGGCCGTAGATATGACTGACCAGAGGGATAAGTACCCGCAGCAGATTTCGGGGGGCCAGAAACAACGGGTGGCAGTTGCCCGCGCCCTGGTGACCAATCCGGCGCTTGTTCTGGCCGACGAACCGACAGCAAACCTTGATTCCCATACGGCCTACGCGGTTATCGGACTCATGAAGAAAATGCGCGATGAACTGGGGACAACATTCATCTTTTCCACCCATGACACAAAGATTGTCGGTGAAGCGGAGGTTATCTTCCATCTTGATGACGGGCATCTTGCCGCAAAAGAAATCAAAGGAGGCAATACTCATGCTTAATTTATTTAAAATTGCCCTCCGTAATCTCATTCGCTATAAAAGACGGACCTTGCTCACGGCCTCGCTGATCACTATCGGTGTTGTCTTTGTCCTGGTCTTTGTCTCGATTACCGGATCTTTCAAGGCCATGATTACCGGCCAAATCACCGATTCCATGATGGGGCATCTTCAGATTCACCGCAAAGGGTATGTCGCTTCCATCGATAACCTGCCGCTGAATCTCAATATGAAGCCTCAGGGCAATCAAAAAATCGCCACCCTGCTCGGTGCGTATCCGGAGGTGGAAGCCTTCTCGCCCCGCCTTAAGTTCGGCGCGATGTTCAGCAACTTTACCGAGACGACCAACATCCGCCTCAACGGCATCTATCCCGATCGGGAGTTCCGGACAGTTCCTCTTTTTACCTCTCGCGTCACAGAGGGGAAAAAAACACTGGGCAGGGGAGAAATCATGATCCCCATACTTTTAGCGAAGGGATTGAAGGTTAAACTGGGTGATCCTGTCGTTGTCGTGGCCACTAACGTGGATGGCTCCGTCAACGGCAAACAGTTTATCGTCTCCGGCATTCTCGAGAGCGCCACCGGTCCCGGGGGGCGTGATGGATATATCCACATCGAGGATGCGGCGGAGGTTCTGCGCATGGCGGAACCGGAAATAAGCGAGGTAGCCGTTCGTCTGAAGAAATTCAGCAATCTTTCCGCTGCGATGCGGAATTTGGAGGAAAAGCTCTCCGGCGAGGTCAACAAGCAGGGCATGGCAATTTTTGAAGTTCATTCCTGGGAACAACTCTCGCCTTTCTTTAACATTGCCCGGATGATCGATGTAATGACCTTTTTCATCAAAATCATGCTTATCGCCATTGTGCTGATCAGCATCATGAATGTTATGATCATGGCCGTCTATGAGCGCATTCGCGAAATCGGCACCATAGCCGCCATCGGCACCCTGCCGGGTAAAATCCGTTCCATGTTCATCATCGAAGGATTCTGCATGGGCGTTGTCGGCGCCCTTGCCGGAGACATCCTGGGAGGATTGGTAGTCCTGATACTCAATCTTGTTGGCATCCGCTTTGATTTCGGCCAGCAGAAAGGGCTGCTCCTTACGGCAACGCTTGATCCGGTTGACCTGCTGGCCGTATCGGTCATCGTTATTGCAGTCGCTGTAGCGGCCAGCCTGCAGCCGGCAGTGAAGGCATCAAGAATGGAACCAATCGAGGCCTTGCGCCATGTCTAACTTTTTAGGGAGAGCGTCATGATAAAAAAACTGTTGCTGATTTGTCTGTTGATAGTATCTGTGGCGTGTCCGGCTCTGGCCCTGGACGGTAAACAACTTCTGGAACAGGTGGACCGGAACCTCAATCCGGAATCCTATGAAATGTATCGCAAGCTGATCAATATTGAGCCAGATGGCCGGAAGAAAGAATTTACCCTCTTTTCCGTAAAGAAAGGCGCAGATAAAGTAGCCGCCCTGTTTCTTGCTCCGGCCAGCGACAAGGGACGCAGCACGCTGCGGGTAGGAGACAACATGTGGCTGAACATCCCTAATATCGGCAAGCCGATTCGTATTACCAGCCTTCAGTCCGTGGTCGGCGGCGTCTTTAACAACGCGGACATCCTGAGCCTGGACTATGCAGCGGAATATGATGTGGAAAGTGTCTCGGAGTCAGGCGCGGAGAAGTTGCTCCTCTTGAAGGCCAAAACGAAAACAGTCGCCTATGATCGTCTGAAAATGTGGGTGGATAAGAACAAAAATCTGCCGACAAAGATAGAATGTCTGACGGAAGCAAGAATGCTCATCAAGACTCTCTACTTTAAGGAGGTCAAGGACTTCGGCGGCGGGATCATCCGCCCTTCTTTGCTGGAAACAGACAGTCCTCTTCATAAAGGATATAAGTCAGTCATGATTTACGCCAAGATCAAAAAAAGGACATTCAAGGATGAGGTCTTCACTCTCACTTTTATGCCCAATCTGGAATCATTGCGATAAATGAAACGCATATTATTTATTCTGCTTATTATTTTCGGACTCATCCCTCTGGCGGTGCGAGCCGAAGAAAAGTACACCTTCGATCTTAACGAAACCGAAAAGAAACCGTATCATGCGGCGGGCTATGTTGAATTCAAGCCCTTACTTTTCGGTCTCGACCAGGATGCGGCATTCTACAAACTGCGTTTTTTCAACAATCCTCAGGGAAATGTCCAGTTGGAAGGCAACGGACGGGTGTTGCTTGAAGGCAGCTATGAGAAAGACATATTGAGTTTGTTTGCCCGAATCAATACGGATCTGAAATATGGCTATGCGGGCGGTTCGGAGAGGACAACCTTCTATGAGGCTTATACTTCCCTGAAGCCTTCATCTTCCTGGAGAATCGATCTGGGGAAAAAGACTCTGAAGTGGGGAAAAGGTTACGCCTGGAATCCCGTGGCTTTTGTCGATCGGCCCAAGGACCCCGACGATCCGGAACAGGCTTTGGAGGGCTATATACTGGCGACAGCCGACTACATCAAAAGCTTCGCCGGGCCGCTCAAGACTTTCTCTTTCACCCCCGTGCTCTTTCCCGTTTACGATCATGTCAACGATGCTTTCGGCGGCAAATACAAGCTCAACATAGCCGGCCGGTTCTATTTCCTGCTGTACGACACCGATATTGATCTGATTTTCATGACGGGAGGCAGCAGGCCTGACCGCTACGGCCTTGATTTTTCCCGCAATATCACCACAAACCTTGAGGTTCATGGTGAATATGCCTATATCCTCAACAGCCAGAAGAATGTTCTGGATGCAAGCGGTGTTGCCCGGCAGGTCGAAGCCGAAGCACACAGCTATCTGATCGGCATCCGCTATCTGACCGCCTTTGATTTGACTGCTATCATCGAATACTATCACAACGGTACAGGCTTCACTCAGGATGAAATGAAAAACTATTATGGCCTCATTAACCGGGGATTCAACACATACCAGGCAACAGGCAACACGGCCGCCCTTGTTCAGGCGCAGCAGTTGGCGGATGCCGGTTATAGCCGTGCCAACGCCATGGCCAATTATCTGTATGTCCGTTTCAGCCAGAAAGAACCTTTTGATATTCTTTATTTCACCCCTGCGCTGACGTGGATGATGAATGCCGATGACCAAAGCTGGTCATTGACGCCGGAACTGCTTTACAACGGTTTTACCAATTGGGAATTGCGTCTCCGGGCAGGATTGATCTTTGGCGCCGGAAATTCGGAGTTCGGCGAGAAGCAAAATAATTACCGCATCGAACTGCGGGTTGGTTATTACTTTTAAACGAAAACGATTTTATCGCTGTTTTAGGAAATCGAAAATATGAAAAGACCGACTTTGCCGGAAATACTCAAGACAGCCTTGTATATCGGGACTATCGGCTACGGTGGACCGGCGATTCTGGCCTTGATGAAAAAAGTCATCGTCCATGAAAAGGCGTGGGTTTCCGAAGAAGAGTTTATGAATGCCCTGAGCCTTTCACAGATTTTGCCGGGAGCTGTCGGTGTGACCCTGTTCGGTTATCTTGGCCACAGACTCCGGCGACCATGGGGTGGACTGCTGGCTCCTTTTGCTTTTGCCTTTCCGGCTATGTTTGCCATTACCGTACTGGCGTGGGCGTATTTTACCTACGGAAATCTGAACTTTGTCCATTCAATTTTTATGGGTCTCGGGGCAATGGTCGTGGCTTTATTAGTCAACGCAACCCTGATGATGAGCAAAGCGGTTTTCCCCGGAATAGATCGCAATTCCTACAAAGGCCTGGTAATTGTAGCGCTGGCTTTTCTGGGCATGATGTTCCTGAGATGGAATGTTGTTTACATCATCTTAATCTCCGGTCTTCTCGGCTTTTTGTTCCTTTATTTCAGCGGCGAATTCGAGCAGGAAACAATGCCGGCAAATGTAAAAGTGGAGATTATCGCCCCGAAAGTTCGCAGATGGCAAAATTATCTGCCCCTTTTCGTTTTGGGGATGATCCTCCTGGCCTTCTTTTGGTTTGCTGCCGGTACATGGACAATATTTGCGACCTTTTTCCAGATCGGCGTTTTTGCCTTCGGCGGCGGTTTTACCGCCATTCCCCTGATTCAGCATGTCGTGGTGGACGGGATGCGCTGGATTGATTTGACGGCATTTCGCGACGGCATTGCTCTGGGACAGATCACCCCGGGGCCGGTTTTTATCACCGCCACTTTTATCGGCTACAAGGTGGCAGGCATCAGCGGCGCCTTTGTTGCCACGGTCGGTATTTTCAGCCCCTCCCTTGCCGCCATTGTTCTCCTCAGCCGCGCACATGCGAAGGTTAAAAACATGAAAATCGTTAAGGTGGTCATCAAGGGATTTTTATCCGGCTTTATCGGAATGCTGCTCTTCATCATCCACCAGTTTGCCTTCCCTTCTCTGATCAACTGGCAAACCTGGATGATTTTTACTATATCTACTCTTTATCTGGTTGTATGGAAAAAGGATGCCATCTGGCTGATTCTGGGGACGATTGCTGTTTCTCTGCTGCTGTTTTAGCAAAAGAGAAAAAGCATCTTCGCCGGCATAAAAAGGAATTTATGAGGGCTTAAAATAACAAAGGAGGTTTGCTATGATCGATGAGTGGCTCAGTCAAATCAAGAAAAGCAGCGACCCGGAAGCGGTGGGTATGATTCTCGTCCATAACGGCGTCGTGCGCGGCACGGCCAGGGACGGTAAACCGATTAAGGCCATGAAGTTATCCTATGATCAGGACTCTCTGGACAGATGCGTGGAAAGGCTCGGGAAGCGGGAGGGAATCGCAGCAATCCGGGCGTGGATAAATAATGGTATGCTGAAGGTCGGGGACGATATCATGTATCTTCTCGTTGCCGGAAGATTTCGCACCGATGTTCTGCCTGTCCTGCAGGAACTGCTCTCGACGGTCAAAAACGAAATAGTCCGGGAAGAGGAGTACGGTTAGACCAACAAAAATGACGTCTTATGTCAACGTGCTGAAGGAGCCTGAGTATCCTGCATCCATTCCTGCATGCCGGCAGTGTACATCAGCACATTGGTATAACCAAGAACTTCTCGAAGGAGATATGACCAGATCGGGCAACATTGTCCGGTATCGCAGTAAGTTACAATCTCCTTCGCTTTGTCTTTGCCGGCGGCGGCTTCAGAGATGGCGGCCAGTTCATCCTTTTTCTTGAATGTCGCATCACTATTAAAAGCGCAGGATGTGGGCAGATTATATGCTCCCGGTATTCGTCCCATTTTGGGAACGCAGTCCATCTTCTTTTTCCCGGCAAAGTATTCCGGTTCACGGACATCCAGCAGGATAATCTTGCCCAGACGTTTTTGGATATAATCCTTGTCGGCGAAGTTATCACTGGAGTATTTTCCGCGGAATTGCTTTCCCTTGTTACGGGTGCCGGTTTTAGAAAGAGGTTTTCTTTCTTCGAACCATTTGTTCATGCCGCCATCCAGCAGAGCGACATTTTCAATGCCGGCATATTGCAGCGTGCAGGCGACGCGGGCGCTTTGATAGCTGAGTCTTGGTGTGTCCATCCGACCGGTGACCACGACCCAGGAATTCAAACTGATGCCCATGTAGCCAATGGTGTCGTCCAGATCATCCTTTTCGGGTATTTCTGCAAAAAGCCCATCTTTTTTATATGCCCAGGCACCATAATAAGCGTTTACCGCTCCGGGAATGTGGCCCTCCCGATAGTCTTCAACACGGCGGACATCAAGTACAATCAGCTTTGTGTTTTTGAGATTAGCCTGAAGCCAGTCGGTCGAAACAATAGGCGGCAGGTCCCTGGTGTGGCCTACGCCCGGCAGTAAAAAAACTAATAATATCAAGGGAATAAGTTTGGACAAAACCCTGTGTCTCATGTTTTACCCTCCTTTTACTAAAGGTTGGTGTTAATTACGAAAACATTACCCGATTCGCAAATTGATTATAACACAATCATCTATAAAACAACTATAATTAATGTCCGTTTTTATTAAATTATACGATTTACGAAGAACAATAGACGGGCGGCAATTGAATCACAGCCCGTCTATTGTTCAAGGGGTTAATCATCAAACGCCATGCTGGTTTTCCAGACTTCCCAAACTTTGCCTACGAGCTCCGGGCCGGGTTTGAGTGTGGGCTTGCCGGGTTTCCAGCCGGAAGGTGTGGCCTCGGCACCCTTGGTTTTGCGGACGTGCTGGAAAGCCTGAATCTGACGAATGCTTTCCATAACGTTGCGGCCCACCGGAGGGGTCAGGACCTCAAAACCCTGAATGACACCGTCGGGATCGATAATGAACCGGCCGCGTGCTTCCACACCTGCGTCTTCCAGGTAGACGCCGAAGATGCTGCCTACTTTGCCGCCGCCGTCGGAGAGCATGGGAAAGGGAACGCCGCCTTTGACCATTTTGGCCAGTTCATGGTCGTTCCACATCTTGTGGACAAAAACACTGTCCACACTCATGGAAAGAACTTCGACACCCAATTTTTGAAATTCGGGATATTTCTCTGCGACCGCAGAGATTTCGGTGGCTCAGACGAAAGTAAAGTCGCCGGGGTAGAAGCATAAAACAACCCATTTGCCAAGAAACTCGGACAGTTGAACATTAATAAATTTGCCTTTTAAATACGCGGGCGCCGTGAAGTCCGGCGCTTTCTTGCCTACAGTGACCATGCTTTTCACCTCCTGAATTAATGATTGTTCGGGGGATTCCTTTTTCGCTTTGGGTTTTTCACCGACCGGGCCGCCGGTTGGTCGGGCACAGCCGGCCTTGATTTCCTCCGCCATAAAATTTGACCTCCTTTCGGTTTATGTGGGTTTTGATAATTGGTTTACTCTCCTCCTGCCGCTGTGATTTTTCTAAGCCGGATCTTTCCAGGCCTACTTTCTGCCGGCCACCACGTCCTCAAGTTCTCGCATCAGTTGTGCCAGATCGAGGGTGTGGCGAACGGCAACATCTTCGATTGTGTCAAAAAGGCAGGTGCAGCAAAGGCACGTTCCCGCCTTATCGTCGTACCGGCGAAAAACCATTTCCGTGGTTGGCCACTTGGAGACGACATCCAGCAAAGTCGCATCAGCTGCGATGCCTGCTGTTGTTGTTCCGACCATTTATTTTTCCCTCGGATACGGCCAGGCCGTAATGCCGCCTTCCATAACCTTGACGTTTTTCCAGCCGTTGCCTTCCAACGCCAGCGCAGCCTCGTAACCGCGCAGGGAAATCTTGCAATAACAGATGATTTCCTTGTTTTTGTCCTCCGGCAGTTCTTGAAGACGTTTGCGCAGCGCGCCCAGTGGGATCAGCGTCTCGCCGATACCCAGACGGATCTGCTCGAATTCATCCGGCCCTCTTGTGTCTATAAGAAAAGGCTTTTCATTTTTTTGCACCTTTTCCCAAACTTCCTTGCAGGTAACTCCCTTGAGCCGGCCCTTCATTTTATTCTGCATCAGATGAGCCGTGGCGATAAAGTGATCAATGGCCAGCGAGAAGGGCGGCGCATAGGGCAGATCGGCGTTGATAAGGTCCTCAACGGTCAATTTCCCCTGAATGGCTATTGCCCATTGGGCGATCTGCTTGGACACGTTGCCGGGGCCGATGCATTGGGCGCCCAGGACGCGGCCGGTTTGAGAATCGGCAATGAGTTTAGTGATCAGGAGTTTTCCTTCCATGAAACCCGGTTTGTCCGGGCTGGCGTTGATGACCGTGATGACGTTCGAAAGTCCGAGCCTTTTGGCCGCCGTTTCCGAAAGTCCTGTGGAACCGGCCGCGTAATCAAAGACTTTGCAGATACCGGTTTGGATGGTTCCCGGAAAGGTGACGCAGTTGATCGATGCGGCGTTTTCCCCCGCTACGCGGCCCTGCAAATTGGCCAGATCGCCGTAAGGCGCCAGCACCTTTTTCCCGGTAATACGGTTGACGGTTTCCACGCAGTCGCCTACGGCGTAAATATCCGGGTCGGAGGTCTGCATGTATTCATTGACATCGATGCCGTCCAGATCACCGATTTTTAAGCCGGCTTCTTTGGCTATTTTGACGTTGGGGCGCACGCCGATGGCCACAACCGCCAGTTCACAGGGCAATTCTGTCCCGTTCTGGAGTTTGACCGCCGTGAGCTTTCCGTTTTCTCCCAGGAACGCAGCAATGCCGTTATCGGTAATGACATTGGCCCCTTTATCCTTGACATGATTTTCCACGAGTTTCGCGAGTTCCAGATCAAGAAAGGTGAGCAGCTGCGGCAGTAGTTCAATAACGGTGATTTCAATTCCTGCCAGCTGCAGGGCTTCGCAGGTTTCAATGCCGATAAGTCCGCCGCCGATAACGACGGCTTTTTTAATTTTGCCTTCATCGCGCACTTTGCGCAAAAAATCTGCGTCTTTCATGGATTGCAGTGTGGTAATGCCCGTAAGATCCACGCCGGGAACAGGCGGCATGCGCGGGACGGAGCCGGTCGCAATAACGAGTTTATCATAAACCATCGTGCCGGTTTCACCCGTGGCCAGCTTTTTAAAAGCGACGGAATGATTTTGAGTGTCAATTGCCGTGACTTCCGTGCTTACTTCAGCGTCAATATTCTTGGCATTGAGATAAAATATCGGGTTTCGCACCACACCGGTGGGCGTGCACAAAAGCTGGTTGCGGTCGTTAAAAAAACCTCCGACGTAATAGGGATAGCCGCAGGACGCCATGGACAGATCCGCCTCTTTTTGTAAAATGACGACCTCGGCATTGTTGTCTATTCGTCTGGCTTTCGCTGCCGCTTTAGGACCGGATGCCGATCCGCCGATAACAACAATTCTTTTCTTTTTTGTCACATGTTTCTCCGTTTTCCTGTTATTCTTTAAGTAGGGTCAGCATCATCTCCTCGGGCACCTGGACGGCGATCAATTCACCACGCGCGCAGACTCTGCCGCCGGCGCTTAAGGTCGATTCCACAATTACCTTGCTTCCCTTTAACTCTTTCACCTTGCCGCGGATTTCGATCGGTCCGTCTAATGGTGTGGGCAGCAGATAATCCACATGCAGAGATGCAGTGAGAAAGCGTAACGGCGGCAGTGTATCCATTCCGCGGTTTTCTCCGCGGTATTTGGCTGCTGCGGCCGTGCCCGTGCTGTGGCAGTCAATAAGCGAGGCTATCAAACCGCCGTAGGCGTAGCCCGGGGCTGCCATGTATTTAGGATCGGGTTCATGAATGCAGACGGATTCTTCGCCGTCCCAGTAACTTTTAATTTTCATACCACTTTCGTTGAGGCGACCGCAGCCATAGCAGTGGCTTAATTCATCCGGGTAGTAATCCTGAAATGCTTTTTTAGTCATAATTCTCCTTACATAGTGGATAGCGAATGGTGGATAGTGGATAGTAGCTCATAGCTCGTGGCTGGTCTTTCCTTGCACCTAGTGCCTTGTACCTTGCGCCTTAAGCAAATGTGAGCTTTGTCCCCGACATATTTAAAATAAATTGATCCGGCATTTGCCTTTCCATAGCCATAATCGCCTTTCTTCCTGTGCAGTGTGTCGGAATGATGAAGGCTGGATGAAGTTTTTGCAGTTCATCGGTTGTCCGGTCAATAATTGGTTCAAAAAACGGACCGGAGAGGTGAAAGCCGCCCATTACGACGTGCACCTTATCGATGCCGGTCACAGCCATTGCATAGCGCACAGTGTTGACAATGCCCGAATGGGCGCAGCCGGAAAGAATCACCAGCCCCTTGTCTTTAAGATTCATAACGATGGATGTGTCGTCTTCGATGGGATCCCAGACTTCCTGGCCGTCTTTTTGGCAATGAGGGAGGGGCCACCCTTTTTCAAAATCCGTGGTGTGTGGGACTTCGCCCAGGAAAAGAATGGTGTTATCCAGCAGCGGATAGGGCTTTTCCGTCTCAATCAAAGAAAGCCCCGCCTTTTTGACCATGTCGCGGGTCAACTTGGGAAAATTGAGTTTAAATTCTTCACCGAGTTTGACATAGCGCGGCGACTTAAATACAGCCGGATGCGCAACTAAAGGAATGTTTTCCCTGCCGATCATCGCCGTCATTCTGGTCATGCCGCCTGTGTGGTCACTGTGTCCATGGGAGAGAGCAACGGCCGCCACTTCCTTCAGATCAACCCCCAGAGTTTTAACGTTTTGCGCCGCACCGTTTTCGGAAAAGCCAAAATCAAAAAGCAGCGTGTGCTTTTTGCCTTCCACGGTTGTTTTGACCAGCGCCGAAAAACCGTGTTCCGCCACAACAGAGGCGCGGATTTCACCATCTTGAAGCGGCATGGCGCGTGTCACGACGGCATTGTTGTCCATTGCCGTCATTTCAATATAATTATCCTGTAAAGTTAAAATCTCAACTTTTTCCACGGCTTTTAATTTAGTTGAAGCCATTGTTAGTTCTCCTTTTGTTTTAGTGATCGCAAACATTTGCGCCGACTTGCAGTGTGCCGGTAAAAAAATCGGTTATCAGCTTTTCCGGCTTGTCAGCCGGTGCGCCGACAATAACTCGAATGTTCTGCTGAGCGAATAACTGTTGGGCTCGCTGGCCCATGCCTCCTGCAATAATCATGGTTACACCTTTTTCGGCAAGCCACGGCGGTAAAAGTCCCGGCTCATGCGGTGGTGCCGCAATCTCTTCGCTTTTGATAATGTTTTTGGTTTGCGGATCAACATCGATCAGCGCAAAGCTTGCACAGTGCCCGAAATGCATGGTCAGTTTTCCTTCCGCTAATGGTATGGCAATTTTCATAGTCTTTTCTCCTTAAGAATTTAGTTTATTTGTTTTATCCGTGTCTGTGATCTGGTCGATAATCTCCTGCATTATTTTCCCCGTCGGGGTTTCCGAGAAATGGTAAATGAACACTTTACCGGAATCGCCGGACTGGGCGAGTGCCGGATCCATCGGAATTGCCCCCAGGAAAGGCACTTTCATGTCCACGGCTATTTTGCTTCCAGCGCCCACGGGGAAAATCTGAGTAATCTCGCCGCACTTTGGACAGACAAAACCGCTCATGTTTTCCACCACGCCCAAGACCGGCACATTGACTTGCCGGCAGAAGCTGATCGATTTGCGCACATCGACGGCCGCCACTTTTTGCGGCGTGGTGACGATCACCGCGCCGTCGAGCGGCTGGATGAGTTGGCAAAGCGAAAGCGGTTCGTCGCCGGTTCCGGGAGGCGCGTCCACAATCAGATAGTCCAGGTCGCCCCATTCTACATCCGCGAGAAACTGCTTTATCACTCCCATTTTCATTGGCCCACGCCAAATGATTGCGTCGTCGGAGTTTTTTAGTAGAAATCCAATCGACATGATTTTCATGTTGCCCCGTTCTACCGGAATCAATCCGCCGTCAGTACCCTGGAGGCTTTCATTTTCCAGTCCCAGCATTGTGGGCACGCTCGGGCCGTGAATATCGACGTCTAAGAGGCCCACGCGCAGACCGTTCAGTGCCAGCGCTGTGGCCAGATTAACTGCGACAGTGCTTTTGCCGACGCCTCCCTTGCCGGAGAGCACAACAATTTTGTGTTGAATACGGCAGAGTCTGGCCTGGAGACGGCGGCGGTCCGCATATGCCTCTTTGCTTTCGTTTTGCTGCTGATTTTTAGCGGTGCAGCTTGAGTCTCCGCATGAATCACATGTTTTCCTGCTTTCCACTTCAATATCCTCCCTTTATTTTTGTTTTATAAGATAATCGTCGCAAGCGGCGGCGAGCGTGTTGGCTGCCAGAAGCGCACAGTGTTGATGGTCTTCGGGCAGGCCTTCCAGCGCTTTAAGCACATCCTGCTGGGTAATCGCGGCAGCTTCAGTAATACTTTTCCCCTCTGCCAGGCAAGTCGTGATGCTGCCACTGGCCAATGAAGGGTCGCAGCCGTCGGTGATAAATGATATCTTCTTTATTCTTTCGCCTTCAACCTGAAGCCAGAACTCCATAGTGTCACCGCAGGGGCCGGTAACTTTTGCATGCCCGTTGAAATTATCAAGTATACCCAGGTTATGCGGATCTTTTGCATGCCTGCGCGCAGCAAGATAAAAATTGTCCAGATTAATTACTTCCATATCTATTCTACTCCTTCTGCAAATTAAGATTTTTCCAAATTTCTATAATATCTTGGGCGCAGACCGCGTCGATTTCAACAACCGTTTTCTTTTTTATTTGCGCCTTGGTAAAAGATGAGTCGTAACGAATTCTCCCGGCAACGCTAGCACCGGCAAGTCTTGCTTTGTTCTCGATTTGTTGCGTCATTTCCGCGTTTACATTCCACTTGTTGACGCAAATTGCTGTGGGGATTTGGAAGTGGCGTGTCAAAGACAGCACCCTTTCCAGATCATGTTCCCCCGACACCGTGGGTTCGGTGACGATCAAAACTTGCGTTGCGCCGGTAAGTGAAGCAATAACCGGACAGCCGATGCCCGGGGGGCCGTCCACAATGATCAGTGAATGATTTTCTTCTTCAGCGAGCCGTCTGGCTTCGCGGCGCACAGTGGAAACAAGTTTGCCGGAATTTTCAGCAGCTATCCCCAAACGGGCGTGAACCATCGGGCCGCAACGCGTGTCCGACAAAAACCACTCACCACAGCGCCGCAGGGGGAAATCAATGGCGCCCTCCGGGCAAAACCGCACGCAAACGCCGCAGCTTTCGCAGGAGATCGAATCAATGGAAAACATATCCACATTATTGGAAATCGCGCCGAAACGGCACAGGTCCTGGCAGATGCCGCAACCGGTGCAGTCGTTCTGGCGAATGACCGCTTCATGACCGCTTTCGAATTCATGTCGCTCGCGGATCGTCGGCTCTAAAACCAGATGCAGGTCCGCCGCGTCCACATCGCAATCGCATACGACGGGACGATCAGCCAATACGGCGAAAGACGCCGTGACACTGGTTTTTCCCGTTCCCCCCTTGCCGCTGATAATGACTAGCTCTTGCATAATTCAACCTTTCAAATAATAGGCAGCTCCTTATTAATTTGCAAATCACATCAATAGCCGACAGACCACAAGCACATCTTGGTGTGTATTGTTGTACTCTTTAACCTTCATTCCCTTTTCCGTAAAAAAGACCTTTGTTTCCGAGAGACTGCCCGTACTCATTTCATGCTGTCTTCCTTCCAGCGCGTGAATTTTATCAACCAGAGCGAATCCCCGGGCATTAAAATCGCTCAGAATTATTCTTCCTGCCGGTGATAGTATCCGCAGCAATTCGGCGCAGACCTTGCGGACAGAGGAAAGGTGATGAACCAAGTTGACCGCAAAAATAACATCAAAAAAACTATTATCGCAGGGAATGCTCTCGACATCGGCCACACCGAAAGATACTTGTTGAGCCAGGCCAAAATACTGTAAATTGAGCAGGGCGTATTTTTGCTCTTCGGCTGAAATATCAAAGGAAAAGAAATTGTATCCTGCCCGGGCCAGCGCCATTGTAAAATATCCTTTCCCTGTGCCGACCTCCAGGATATTCCCGGAGATGGGACGGGCTTTTTCGATAATAAATGACCTCTCTTTATCAATGTCGTATCCATATTGCCGGTAAATTGCGATGCGTTCCAAATAGCGTTTGTGATTCTCAATCAATTCGTTGTCCATTGCTTTCATAATAATTTATCCGATATTTTGTAAAACACCGCATGGCTGGTGCGCAGTGTTGTAATCCGTTTCTCGTCTAAGAGCTTTTTGAGTTTCTTGACTGCGTCCTGCGGATGCAAGCCCAGCCCTGAACAGATTCCGGAAAGCGTGCAGGGCCTTCTGGCCAGCAAAGAAAAGATTTCTTCGTTGGCGATATCTTTTGCGGCAGCAACGGAAAGATCAACGGATTCATCATCGTTTATGATATCCACTGCGCCCGTAAAGAGAGTAGCAAGATTTTTCATCTGTTTTTTTTCTACGGTGCAGGCAAACTCTTCCGCCGCCGGACGGCAAACCGTATTGAGCTGCACTTTCCCGGCACCAATTTTTTTTGCCAAAGCGGCTATCTTTTCTACTTCTGCAGCCATGCCGGTTACGCCGGAAACCAGAAGAACTTCCAGCCAAACCCGTCCCGGAAAATCGCGCGTAAATTCAAACAGTCCATTAACCATGTTGTCGAAGGAAATGCCGCAGTGGGGGCGGTTAACGTATCGAAACATCGTTTCATCACCGGCATCGAGCGATGGAATGACCAGATCAGCCCGCATCAAAGCGGCCCGGACTTCCGGTAGAAAAAGCAAAGAGCCGTTGGTCAGGACGGCCACGGGGATAGTGGTCATTTTCTTAATCATGCCTATGAGTTCGCCCACGGCTGAATGCAGCGTCGGTTCCCCGGAACCGGCGATACTGATGAAATTTGGACGTTCCCCTGTCGCCAATTTGATTTTTAACTCGCTTAATATGTCTTCAATCGGAACGTAGGGACGCCGTTCTATGGTTTTATTCGTTGTGCGTCCCAACTGACAATAGATGCAATCGTAAGTGCAGGTTTTAAACGGTACCAGGTCAATGCCCAGCGAGCGTCCCAGCCGCCGTGACGGGACGGGTCCGTAAAGATATTTAAAATCGCTTGAACTCACTTTTTTAATCTCCACAATGCGATTCCCCGCACCGCTGGCTTGCGCCGCAGCAGGTTTTGCCGGTTTCTTCCAGCGAGCAGCTCTTGCGCGAGTTGTGGCGGCTTTGACCCTGTGATTTCAAAATAAAACCGCTGCCGCCGCTGACCAGCCTTTGGACGTTTCCCCCGCATTCGGGACACGTCTTATGCGGCTCTTCTTTCATGCTTTGCTGCCGTTCAAAGCGCACATGGCAACTATTGCATTCATATTCATAGGTCGGCATTTTTATATCCTTTCTTTCTTTTTAAATTTGCTTATTTTTACCATCAGGTTCTCAAAAAGTTTGCGATATTCCGGCAACGCATCAACCATCATGATTCCCCGGGAATAGGCCTCGGCAATCCGGCGGTCGTCCGGTATCTCCAGTAAAACGGGGATGTTTTCCTTTTCGCAATAATGGTGTACGCGGTCATCTCCGCTGCCCATCCGGTTGATAATGACGCCGAAGGGAATTTTCAGTTCGCGCACCATGTCCACGGCAAGCGCAAGATCGTTCAGGCCAAACGGCGTTGGTTCCGTAACCAGCAAGATCATATCCGTATCCCGAATGGTGGCAATGACCGGGCATGATGTTCCCGGAGGCGCATCCAGAATAGCCGGAAGATTATTATGCAGGTGCTCTTTGACTGCTCGGATCAGCGGTGGCGCCATGGCTACACCGACATCCAGTCTCCCGCCAATGAGGGTGATTTTTTCCGACGTCAGTGTTTCGACCACACCGATGCGGCGGCCGACCTCCGTTATTGCTTTTGGAGGACAGACACGTGTACAACCACCGCAGCCGTGGCACATTTCCGGGAATATTAACGGCGCCGTTCCAAATGTGACAATGGCGTGGTATTCACAAAATTTGCTGCATTCGCCGCAGCTGTTGCAAAGCGATTCATCAACCTGGGGAATCGGAATCGTCACGATTTCTTCTCTGACCTTGTCTCCCTTAAGAAACAGATGGGCGTTAGGCTCTTCTACGTCGCAGTCTAAAAGTAGGACATGGTTGCCCATCGCACGTGCTAGATTAACTGCTACGGTGGTTTTGCCGGTTCCTCCTTTGCCGGAAGCGATAGCAATTTTCACGTTTTGCCTCCATAAGAAAAAGGAATAGAATGATTGTCTTTTCTTTCTTTAATCCAGAGCAAGGGAAAAACTATGTCGCTGGTGCAGCAGGGCACCCAGACCGCTAAGAACAGAAAGACGGCGATCAAAATCGTAGTGACAACATCGATAGACGTTCCCAGTGCCATTAAAACATGAAACAGCGACGCCCACGTGCTGAGCAGCACATGTCCCGCGTGGGGAATTCTGGTGTGGGAGATAAAATAGCCCAGCGCAATGCCGACCAATGCCAGGGGGTTCACTATCCACCATTTTTCGATAAAGCCCAAGTGAACTCCGCGATAAGGAAGGTTAAGCAGCCATTCTCCCGCAAAAGGAATGAGCGAATCGCTTAAAGTGGCAATGCCGACCGAACCGAAATATCCAATAAGAATCGTTCGCCAAATGCCTTCGCCTGAGTGCATCCGGTACATCGCTGTGGTTACCAGGGCACTGATCAGCACATGCAGAGGATGCATCGTCCAGAATAACGTGGACGAAATTTCCCGTGGTATCCGAAATTGTATAAATGCGGCCATAATGACAATGCCGGTTACGGTTCCAAATGCCGTAAAGGGGGCATGAGTTCGAAGTTCGGTCGCAATTCCAGGTGCTTTCATGATCTTTTATACCCGCGCTTCCCACGTTTTTGAGCAGTATGTTCATCCACCTCGTCCTGCCAGCCGTTTCTTTTTACAGCGTGCAGATCGAATTTAGCCGTGTAGGGCTTGATGTCCAGAAGTGGTGTACCATCTAAAATATCCACATTGTTCAGATACAAAATATTTCCATCAATGCCGACAAGTTCCACTACACTCAGACCAAGGGCATTGGGTCGGCATGGCGCCCGTGTTGCAAACACCCCCCGTTCAACATCTTGTAGAAACGGTTTAACAATCAGTTTGGCCTTTGGTAACTGATGAAAATGATACAGCAGATAAATATGAGAAAAACCGTCCAGGTCTTTTAAGCCTTCGGCATATTCCGGGAAAATTTCCATATACCCTTTGCATCCTTTGGCATAAACAGGCTGGATAGGCGTTTTCTCTGCAATCGAGTGTTCACTGTGGATAATGCCGATAGACGAATAAAGAATATCGCACGGATTCATGCCCAGTGTCCTTCTACATCGGCGGTCGAAGCTTCCACAAGCTTGCCGGTCCGGTATTGATCCAGCGCTTCGGCCACACTAGCGGCGGAGGTGTTGTAAATTTTAATGCCGGCCGCCGCAAGGACACGAAACGCTTTTGGACCGCAATGTCCGGTGACCAGCGCTTTGACGCCCGAACGGGCGATGTTTTGTGCAGATTGGATGCCGGCGCCCTGTGCGGCGTTAAGATTTTGTTCGTTATCCAGAATCTCAAAGGTTTTGGCTTCTGAATCATAAATAAGAAATTTCAGCGCGCGTCCAAAACGGCTGTCCAAAGGTGCGCTTAGGTCGTTTCCCGATGTGGTTAATGCTATTTTCATTTTTTTATCCCCATTATGATAATTATTGGCAGCGCCAGCGCAAAGCGTTGAGAATTGCGCCGCCGCCGTCCGGGCGCGGATATAATCCACGCCTATGTTGGCTGTCCGTCTGACCGGCAGATATTGTTTCTAGTCTTGAGCTGTCAATTCGTCCAGCCGCTTTCTAATGGCGTTCATTTCGGCCTGTAAATATGCGGCCTGACTTTTTAAGGCCTGCTTTTCCGCTTCCGGATCGACTGCCGCTGCGGGGCCTCCAAACCAGGCTTTGCCCGGCACGCCAGTAGCAAAAAATCGATTACGAAAACCGAACCCGCCGCAGCGTCCGCCGAAACCAAATCCTCGTCCGAAGCCAGCCCTCAAACCGCGCCTTCCGGCGTTATTCGCATATCCCGGCATCTCAAGGCCGGCACAGAAGCCTGCCCCCCTGCCTGTCGATGGTCCCATTCCCATGGGACCTGTTGCATCTCCTCTTGGCATAATAAAAATCCTCCTTTCCAAGTTTGTTTCTCTATTCCCTTATCATCGCCGTCTTGCACTTCGGACACTGAACCTGCGTGCAGGGAATGCCTCGTTCGTGCGGTTGGGTATGCCCACACTGTGGGCACCGGCAATTACCTCCCGCGCCTCCTGCAAGCAGCCCTCCCTTACGTCCCCGGCCACCTCCCAGTCCCTGTCCGCCTCCATTTCCTCTTCCACTGCGATTGGTTCCATTCATTGGCCTTTCTCCTCCATGTATGAGCGTTTCTTTTTACCTTTGTTCGTAAGACCTTAAAACGGCTTTTCCATAGCCATCAGAAAACAAAGACCGCCGCCGCCAAAACGGTGGTGTAGCCTTTGGTTTTCAAAACGCACGATTGTGTCGTATTCCGAGTTCCGACTATTTTCCCGCTGATTTTGAATAATTCTTTTTTTTCATCCCAGCTTTCATCGACGTTAAAATCGATGCCCAGTGTCGAGGCCAACATTGCCGCTGCAAGATCTTCTGCATAGTCACCTGTCTGCCGTTCGGTGCATCCGAAGGCATGATGTTCACTGATATAGCCATATGCTTTTTTGTCTACCGGTATGGCGCAACCAACGGATGCAGATATCAGCCGCCGCGGTTCATCGCTGCAACAGCGGCTCATTACACAAAAAGTGATAGTTCCCGGTTGAAGCTTTTT
The DNA here is from genome assembly GCA_002840565.1 of Deltaproteobacteria bacterium HGW-Deltaproteobacteria-12. Lineage (GTDB taxonomy): Bacteria > Desulfobacterota > Syntrophia > Syntrophales > Smithellaceae > MVRV01. Next base: position 137,251 of record PHBK01000003.1, read on the forward strand.
CAGCCCTTCCGCCCGCGAGATAATTCGGCAATAAGGCGGCATGATACTTGATACCTGGACGAGATTGCATTTTTCTATGCCTGCGTCACGCAGTGCCAGTTCAAAAGAATGAAGTTGTTCTCTATGGGTGCCGACACCTTTGGTGAAGAATATTTCTTTGGGAATAAATTGTTTCAATATTTCTCTCCTGACGCTCAAGCATTAAATATAATGACTTTCCATTGAGTGGGCCGCATATCAACTAATGATGTTTCCTCTCCGGCGATTCTGTCTGCGATTACGCGCGCAGCAGCGTCTCTGACAGCCGGGCAGGGCAAAGGCGGCTTGATCCAGATCGCCGTTTTGATAAGCGGCCAGAACTTCTTCCACTGGCCCTCTTACAAAAGCATGTACCTTTATGCCCAGAGACGTAAGCGAAGCTTCGAGAGGCCGGGAAATCGCGCCGCAAATCAGGACATCGATTTGCTTTTCCTTGATCTGGCTTGCCCATTTCGCAACATCTGCCGCATTCATTTTAACTGCTGCTTTTTTTCGCTCATTCGTGCCGTCGGATTCCAAAACCAATAACTGATCGGCGGTATCAAAAACAGTGGAGATATAATCTTTCCATACGGACAGGGCGATCTTCATTCTTTTATGCCTTTTCGGTCTGGGATGGTATTGCCATTTTCTTTCATGCCTTTGGTTATTTGCAAGGAAAGTGCCAAGGGAGCGGTTTTTTAATTAAGCCAGGAATAATAATGGTTTGCTATAAAGCAGAACTTCTCTTGGTGAAATTTAGTTGCAATAATACAACTTTCGTTGCGACTGTATCGCAGAAATGCAACTTTTGATAAGAGTCTTTTTTTGCATTGATCATGTCGCCCACTTCCTTCTTGTTTTAATATTATTTGGCATACATTCTTGAATAGAAAAAATAATAATAAATTCTAAAAATTATTCTTTGACATTTTCCTGCTTTTATTAACTTATATATTGCTATTTGAAATTCAACGACGGTTAAATAAATGCTTAAGGATAACTATTTAAGGACACACAACTATCTCCGGGTGTCCGTTACTGACAGATGCAATCTCAGATGCAGGTATTGTATGCCCCCGGAGGGTGTGAAGTTTATGACTCATGATGAAGTATTGAGAAACGAGGAGTTTGTAAAACTTATTGATATTTTTATCAGGATGGGCATAAAAAAGATAAGATTTACAGGGGGAGAGCCTCTTATCCGCAAGGGTTTTTTCGATATAATTTCAGCAAATGTTAAAATGCATCCTGAAATTGATCTGTGCGTAACAACAAACGGAACACTCCTGGAAGAACATATTGCCGACCTGAAAAAATATAATGTAAAAAAACTGAATATAAGCCTCGATACAATGTCCCGTGAAAAATTTCATTCATTAACCGGTGCAGATCATTTCAATACGGTAATAAACAACATAGAAAGATCGCTGAGCGCCGGTTTCTTCGATATTAAAATAAACGGCGTACTCCTTAAAGGCACCTTAGAGGAAATTGACGATTTTCTCGACTACTTCGCTGATAAAAATATTACACTACGATTTATAGAGAGAATGCCTGTAACGGAACAGGATGAGTTTAATGAATTCATCCCGTCAGAGAAACTTATCCGGATACTTGGCAGCAAGGGAGAGCTTATAAGAAAAAATGGCGATGATACAGGCGTCTCTTTGCGATATGATCTTAAATATAAAAACAGAAACATCCGAATTGGAGTGATCCCTCCCGTGACGCACAGATTCTGCGCCACATGCAGCCGATTAAGAATAGCAGCCGACGGCAAGTTTAAAACATGTCTTCACTCAAACACACTCTATAATCTGAAGTATTTGCTGAGAAGCGGCGCAGACGAAACAAATATTATTGAATATATTATTTCAGCAATAAAGGAAAAAGGAGAAGGCCACAATATTAAATGTACTGCGGATAATACAGGGTGCAAATCAATCACGGCCGGGATTAATTCGATGTCAAGTATCGGAGGGTAGCTGCTTAAACGCTGCGAGTCTCTCCTGATGGTGATCTTTTCTCGCGAAATGATAAATCGTGAGATAATTCGCATCCCATTTACACAGTTAGATTTACACTTCCCAAAATTGCGGCATTAATCATTCTTGATTAACAATCATCTGAGTTTCTTTTTCACGGCATAATTCCTCAGGGATTTGTGAAATGTTGTGGCTGCCAGAAGAGCGCAATGTTCGGATTCTTCGGGCATGCCGCCAAGATGTTCCAGTATCGAGATCTGATTGATTTTGATGCAATCCCTGACTAGTCGGCCCTTGGCCATGACCGTGGTCGCTGAAACTGCGGCGTGGGAAGTCATGCAACCGTCGGTTGTGTATGAGATGTCTTCAATCTTATCGTTTCTGATCCGGAGAAATATTTCCACTGTATCTCCGCAAGGGCCCGTTACCTTTCCATAGCCGTCGGGTTTATTCATGACGCCGTAATTTCTTGGATTGTCCCCGTAGTCCCAAACTTTATCTGAAAAGCAGCCGCTGATCTTTTTCATAAGGAGATCAATCATATCCCTCTTTATTTTGTCTTCTTCCATGGTGCAATCCCTTTTTATGTAATAATTTGCTTTCTCTGCAACTCCCTTTCGCGATTGATCCGCGGCGGATGGCGATTCGACTAAAAAGAAGCACCAAGCGATTCAGTCGTTCCTTAAATGCAGTCGAGCAAGCGCAACATTAAAAAATGGTTATTTCGGAACAGCAAGTCCGAGGGATTTAATCTTGCGATAAAGCGTGCTTTTGTGCATGCCCAATTGCCTGGCAGTCTGTGGGCGATTCCAATTGTTTTGTCTAAGGGCGTTATAAAGATAGCTGGATTGCATATCCTTGAGAGACTCGGAATCTTTTGGAATGTGGACGGCTGAAGCACCAGCAAAAAGCGATTCCGGCAGGTGCCTCTTTTCGATAAGCCCGGCTTTGCAGATAATAAAAGCCCTTTCGATAAGATTGGCCAGTTCGCGGATGTTCCCCGGATAGGCATACGACATTAAAACTGCCATAGCCGCATCACTGACTCCGGCGATATTCTTTTTCTGCAGTGCATTAAAGCGGGCGATGAAATGTTCGATCAGCAAGGGGATGTCTTCCATCCGCTCGCGCAGCGGCGGCAGCGTGATTTTGAAAACATGAATCCGGTAGAACAGGTCCTCCCGGAAGCGGCCCTGTCGGACAAGTTCCTCAAGATTTTTGTTGGTAGCAGCAATTATGCGCACATTGTGCTGAAGGCTTTCCGTCGCGCCCAGCGGTTCGTAGGTTTTTTCCTGCAAAACACGCAAAAGCTTCGCCTGCATGGCCGGGGTAATATCTCCGATTTCATCGAGAAAAAGTGTGCCGTTTTCCGCCAGGCGAAATCGGCCTGGTTTGTCTTTTTTCGCGTCGGTAAATGCACCTGCCTTATATCCGAAAAGTTCCGACTCCAGTAAAGTGTCCGGCAGTGCGCTGCAATTAACGGCAATAAACGGCTGCTTTTTTCTCGGACTGAGATTATGAATGGCGCGGGCGAAAAGCTCTTTCCCCGTACCGCTCTCCCCTTCAATCAAAACCGTACTTTGGCTTACGGCGAGGTCGGGAAGCATATCGAAAAGTTGAAGCATCTTGTGGTTTTTCGAGATGATATCCGCAAAAGAATATTTTGCCTTAATGGCTTTCCGCAGGTCCTCTTCAATACTGATATCCCGAAATGTTTCCACTGCGCCCAGGTGCTCACCGCTCTTGTCGCGCAGCAGCGCGGTGGAGATGCTGATGGGGATTATTCTGCCTTGGGCATCAATAATATGAATTTTTTTGTTAACGATTGGTTGGCCGGTTTTCATAGTGGTGCGCAGGCAGCAGCTTTTTTCACAGATATCCGCTTTTAAGACATCCTTGCAAAGTTGGCCGATGGCTTCTTGCCTGGAGACGCCTGTAATCTCTTGCGCTGCCCGGTTGAAGGATGTGATGCGCCAGTCCTGGTCCACAGTAAAAACGCCATCCGCAATGGAGTCGAGGATGATATTTTGCTCGTTTCCCAGGTTAAGCGGCAAAGGATACGAGGAATGTCTGATGCTCATATGAGAACCTTAATAACCGGCATCAGCCTTCATGACAGCCATGCTCATGCTGTGCACAGGAAATACCGGAATCATTGAGCCTGCCGGCAAGCCAGCTTTCGGCGACATCTTTCACGTTACCGGAGCAACCGCGCAGAACATCGATGCCCTGGCCGTTCAGCACATTAACCGCTCCCTGTCCCATATTTCCCGCCAGCATTAATGTTACACCCTGCTGCGCCAGTGTCGCGGCGATATTCGATTTGCAGCCGCAGCCGGCGGGTGAGGCAATCTTCTCTTCCGAAAGTATTTTTCTCTGGTCATCGATAGTGAACACGGTGAAATATTCACAGTGTCCGAAGTGGGCGTCAATCTGGTTCTGAGCTGATGGTAATGCGATTTTCATGATTTTCTCCTTCAATATGATTAAGATAATTCAGCGCCTTTTTCTGCAGTAGGGGCAAATCTCTTCCGGCGATGATCCGCTCCGGAGGTTTAATGCTTTATTGCATTCAGGACACTCTGTTTGTTTCTTTTTGCCGACGGAAACTTCTCCGCCTTCAATTTTCAGCGCTTTTCCGAAAAGCAGAACAGCGGCGACTTTTTTATGCGCCGATTCGATAATTCTGCCGAAAGTCTGGCGGGAAATGTTCATTTGCGCCGCTGCCTTTTCCTGGTAAAGCTGCTCATAGTCGGCCAAACGGATGGCTTCATATTCATCAAGGCTTAACACCACTTCCTCCAATTCCGAAGCGGGAATTCCTCTGGGCTTAAAATAATTTTTATCCGGCATACAACCTACATGACGGCAGCATTTTGGTCGGGGCATTGCCATTTTTCTCCTTGCCCGTAATTATAAGCATATGCCCATAATAAGTCAAGCTTTAATTATGGCTTTAATTATGTCTCTGAGTTCAGCCTGGGCGCTGTAATTGAATAATGCATGAAAATAGGAGTATATAAGTATCGGCAATAACTACGGTGCCGATATTGCAGGCAATTGGCCGGAAAAGAAAAAAAGGCTGTGACCATTCTTGATCTATGGTGGCAAATAGAGTATAAAAAAAAGAATTTCATTTCAGAGCAAAAAGGGGGATTCGGTATGAAAAAAGCGCTTAATGTTATCGGCGTGCTTCTCGTACTGGCCGTGTTGGTGTTCTTCTTTTACCTTCCGTCGTATGTGGACGAGAAATGGAACTATGGATACGCGCAGCCGCCATACAAAGTTTCGCCCGAGGCGGCGGCGCTGCACAAGACGCTGTTCATTGCCGATATGCATAATGATTCTCTCATGTGGGACAGGGATTTACTGAAAAAAAACATCCGGGGTTACATTGACCTGCCCCGGATGCAGGAAGGCAACATCGCCCTGCAGAATTTCATGGCCGTGACGAAAACACCGCGGGGCATGAATATCGACGGCAACGCCGGCACAACGGACAATATCACCATTCTCGCCATTGCCGAACTATGGCCGGTTTCATCCTGGTTTAGCCTCAAAGAACGGGCGCTCTATCTGGCGTCAAAGCTGCACCGGTTTGCCGAGCGCTCCAATGGAAAACTTGTTGTGATCAAGAGTGCGGACGAGTTCGGGAAATTTCTGGAGCGGCGCCGGAAAGAACCGGACCTTGTCGGTGGCGTGCTCGGAATCGAAGGAACGCAGGTGCTCGAAGGCGACCCCGGCAACATTAAGGCAATTTATGACGCGGGTTATCGGGTGGTCGGGCTTGTTCATTTCTTTGATAACGAGATGGCGGGGTCCATGCACGGCGTAGCCAAGGGAGGGTTGACCGACAAGGGGAGAGAAATGCTGCGGCTCGCGGAACAAAAACGCATGATCATCGATCTCGCGCATTCATCATCGCAAACGATTAATGAAGTTCTGGAGCTCTCGACGCGGCCGGTAATGGTATCGCATACCGGCGTGAAAGGAACGGTCAACAATAACCGGAACCTTTCCGACGACCAGCTCCGGCAGATCGCCGCCAAAGGCGGTCTTATCGGCATCGGATTCTGGGAGGAGGCGATTGGCCCTATCACCGACCTGAAGGCGACGGTGCGGGCAATCAAACATGCCGTGAAGATAGCCGGTATTGACAGCATCGGTCTTGGTTCCGATTCGGATGGGAGCGTTCCGATGCCGTTTGCCGCATCCGGGATGGTCCTGCTGACCCAGGAACTTCTGAAGGAAGGATTCACCGAAACCGAGATCAGGAAGATCATGGGTGAAAACCAGGCGGCGTTTTATAAGAAGATGCTTCCTTAGAACTAAATGACCTGGCAGCATAAAGTTGAATCAGTCTGGAATCAAAGATGATTTGCCGTATTTCTGCGGTTTTTCCCTGCCTCATCTCAACTTCCGATGACATTTAATGGCGATGATCCGGCTTTTTAATATTATATTGACAAAGGAAGCTCTTTTCCTTATTTTGCCTGCGCAGGTTCCGGCAGGGAGGAATGAAGAAAAAACGATTCAGGGAGCAGGAAATATGTTTAAGCGGCTGATATTGGGCCTTCTCATTTTGTTGTTGATTTACAGAGGATGCAAGAAAAAAACCAGACCTGACGAGTCTTGACACAAGGAGCAAGCAGCAATGCATTTGACAACGGAACAATTATTTGACCTTTCCCGATCGGCCTTCATCCGGCTGGACGGAGCCTGGTTTCTGGCCCTGGCGGATAAAATGGGTAAGGATGCGGCCTGGGATATTGATGTGGAGGCCTGGAAGCGTTTTTCCTATGTCCTGGGAAAAAAGATGAGAGAACGGTTTTTCCCCAACCCGGTATGGCCGGAGAGTTTTCTGGAAGCTCTGGAGATATTCGCAACGGTGATGGATATGAAGGGAAGAAGCGTTACCTTTGCCGGAAATAACATTACGGTCAAGGTGACGGACTGTGAAACGCAGAAAGCCATTGCCAAGGCCGGTGTCGCCGACTGCGGCATTGCAACGGTGGAGACCTATCGGGGGCTGGCGCGCGGCATCTTCGGCAAGGACATTCCCCTGAAAGTGTCGCACATGAAAAATCTCAACCGGGGTGACGCCTTTTGTGAGGTCGTTATCAGCCGTCCGGCGGCAGTTTAACCGGGGGACAGGTTTCTTCTGTTACTCCTTTTCCTTCAACTCTGCCAAAGGAGTGAAGGGGATGGTTAGTTCATAGATGCCTCGGGATAGAACAGTCTGAACAGGGAAGGGCGCCTTTTCGAACACTTTCAGCATTGATTTATTCGTTGCCAGAACGTCGGCGGTGAAGCCCTGAATACCATCTTCACGGGCCGTACGAATCAGTAATTCGAGGAGATACGAAGCGATGCCCCTGCTCTGATACTCTTCGTCTACAACGAATGCCACATCGGCAAAGCCATCCTGTTTCATGCGGGCATAGCGCGCCTCGGCAATGATTTTTTCGGTGCCGGCAGCAACCTCGACCATACCGACAATCGACATCACCAAACGATAATTCACATTGACATATTCCTGCATTTTTTTATGGGGCATTGCCTTGATGGAAGTGAAGTACCGGGAATAAACGGCCTGATCGGAAAAGCGGTAGAACAGGTCGCGCATCTTTTCTTCATCGGAAGGTTTGATCGGCCGGAAATTAACCTTCAGGCCGTCTTTAAACTCATGGGAGCAGATGACCCTGGAGGGGTAAAGGTGTCCCGATTCCGGGAAAAAAATCTGGTCGGCGTAAAGTAATTTTGCCTCTTTGGCCTGCCTGACCAGGTCCGCACGGTCAGCGGGATGGGCGATGTCAATCAGTTCCTGTGCGCGCTCCCGCATTGTTTTTCCCAGGAGATATGCCACGCCGTATTCCGTCACGACCAGATCCATGGATTCGCGATTCGTAAACTGAAAAGGCATATTATCAACAGAAAGTACAATATTCGGCATACCCTTGATGTTGCGGCTGGGCAGACCGAAGATTGTCCGGCCATTTTTCGAAAGTGACGCGCCGATAAAAATCTCCTGCACATTTCCCGGACCGGCGGTAACATTCCCCTTGCCTGTGTGCAGGGCGACATTCCCCGTTAAATCAATTTTTCGAGCCGGAAGAATGGCGGTCATCCGGTTATTGCTGCCGATTATATTCGGGTCGGTGATCACGTTTTCCGGCTGAAAGTCCACAAGCGGATTGCGATCCAGCCAGTTCATCAATTTTTCCGTGCCCAGCAGATAGGATGCGGAGCATTTGCCGCGCTGAAATCCTTTGTAGCGGTTAGTGACAGCACCGCTCTTCACCAGATCCATCAGGGCGTCAGTGAAAAAAGGCGAATGAATGCCCAGATTCTTTTTTGCAGCCAGTTGGATGGCTAAAGCTTCATAGAGCGGTCCAATGCCGAAGGATATGCAGCTTCTGTCTTCAACTACAGATGCTATATTCGCGGCGATTTCCAGATAAACATCCGCCAGCGGCCAACGGGGAATGTAAAGCGGCAGTTCTGTGGAATTGACAAAATAGTTGAATTCATCCACATGCACAAGCGTATCGCCATGAATACGGGGAGCGTGCTCATTGATTTCACCGACAACCAGATGAGAGACTTCCATAGCTTGCCTTTCTACATCCACGCCCACCAGGCAGGAATAACCGTTTTCATCCGGCGGAGAAATCTGAATGAAGGTCGCGTCAATATGAATTGCTCCCGATTTGAACAGCGCCGGTATTTTGGAAAATCTGCTGGGGATAAGATCGACTCTTCCTGCACTCACGGCTTCGGAGGCAATCCAGCCGGAGAAAAATGTCCTCAGGCGAAATTTCCGTGAATATCTCTCATCAATCGGTATTGTATCCCCGATGCTTACCAGCTGAATTAATTCCAGGTCCTGCAGGTTATATTCTTCTGAAGCCATGAGATTTTTAACCAGCGTCCGCGGTTCCGCCATTCCCGTGCCGAGAAAAATAGTCATACCCGGTTCGATTTTAGAGAGAACTTCCTTTGGAGAAACGACTTTATTCTTCCACATGATTTATTGCCTTTTTTGGATTCTGCGGGGGGATATATAATACAGGTGCGTCTTATTTGCAAGTTCACCTGCACTATTGATTTCGGGCGGGAAATTTAATCCGGCTATTTTTTTTCCAGGCAAAACTTATTGATGGTATCGGGAGGGGCGAGCGGATAGTCGCCGGTATAGCAGGCCAGGCAAAAGCAATCGGCATTCATACCCGTAGCCCGGACCATACCCTCCACGGTCAGATAGTGTAAAGAGTCCAGACCGATGAATTCGGCAATAGCTTTTTCATTGCCTTTTCTTGCCGCCAGCAGTTCTCCCTTGGAGGAAAAATCGATGCCGTACGGGCAGGGATGAATCGTCGGCGGACAACTGATGGCCATATGAATTTCTTTAACGCCGATTCCCCTTAAATTCTGCACGCGATTGCGGCTGGTTGTGCCGCGGATAATCGAATCTTCGACTATCAGCACTTTTTTGCCGGCCAGGAGCGGCCGCACGGGGTTGAGTTTTACGCGCACGCCGAAATCACGCATCAGCTGGGTCGGCTGAATGAATGTTCTGCCGACATAATGATTGCGAATCATTCCCATCTCAAAGGTGATACCGGATTCTTCGGCGTAACCCAGAGCCGCATAGTTGCCCGAGTCGGGGAAGGGCATGACAATATCTACGTTGGGAACATACTCACGCGCAAGTTCGTAACCCAGTCGCTTCCGGCACAAATAAACATTCTGACCGAAGATCTGGCTGTCCGGGCGGGCGAAATAAATCAATTCAAAAATGCAATGGCATGGTTTTACCGCAGGAAAAGGCTGGATGCTTTGGCAGCCGGATTCATCGATAATAAGTATTTCACCGGGGTTGACATCACGGATATATTTGGCGGCAACCAGATCAAAGGCACAGGTTTCCGAAGCGACAACCCAGCTGCCGTTCAGCTTGCCCAGGGCCAGCGGCCGGAATCCCCGGGGATCACGCGCGGCAATAATTTTATCGCGGGTAAGCATGATGATGCTGTAGGCGCCTTCAACCCGGGAAAGAGCGGCAACCAGAGCTTTTTCCAATCCATCCTTTAAATGCGGGGCCATCAGGTGAATGATTATTTCGCTGTCCATGGTCGACTGAAAGATCGATCCGTTGCTTTCCAGTTCCTGCCGCAATTGCTGGGCATTGATAATATTTCCGTTATGGGCCAGGGCATAATACTCATCGGCGAAATGAACCAGAAAAGGCTGGGCATTGGAAAGGACTGAAGAACCGGTTGTGGAATAGCGGACATGCCCGATTGCTAATTTGCCGGGGAGCTTCTGCAGGTTAGGTTCTTTAAATACCTCCGAGGCGAGTCCCATTCCCTTATGGTCCCAGACCTGGCAGCCGTCGGAGCTGACGATTCCGGCTGATTCCTGACCCCGGTGCTGCAAGGCAAAAAGTCCGAAAAAGGTCAGGCGGGAAGCTTCCTCATGGCCGTAAATAGCGAAAATACCGCACTCTTCGCGGGGGCGGCCGGACTCATTTAAATTATTATAGACATCCATATTAAATCTCATTTCCAGGCAGTCATTTCCCCGCCCTCTTGTGCCCTTATAATTTCTAAAACTCCATTTATGTTTTGCAATACTTCATTATTCCAAAACCTCATAACGTTGAATCCCTGTTTGCGGAGATACGCATCTGCATGTCTTTATTATGGTATTCCTGCAGCGAGCAAACCTGCCAATCTTCGTTAATTATTGCCTGCGTCGCCTCACATAAAGCACGTGCACCGGCAATGGTTGTCGTATAAATAATATTATAGGTAAGCGCTCCCCGCCGGATATGATATGCGTCGCGGGTGGATTTTCGTCCGAGACTGGTATTGATTACCATGGAAATATCGCCGTTTTTAATGTGATCGACAATGTTCGGCCGTCCTTCACTGACTTTAAGAACTATCCGGGCTTCAATCCCGTTTCTTTCCAGATGTCCAGCCGTACCGCGGGTGGCTGCTATTTGAAAGCCCATTTCCCGGAAGATCCTGGCAACCGGTATTATTTTGTCTTTATGGTAATCGTGTGCACTGATAAAAACGGTTCCGGCAATCGGCAGCTTAAAGCCGGCGGCCATTTGCGACTTGGCGAATGCTAACCCGAAGGAATGGTCGATGCCCATGACCTCGCCGGTCGATTTCATCTCCGGCCCCAGCAGAATATCGACGTTGGGGAAACGATTGAAAGGGAAGACGGCTTCCTTCACGGAAATATATTCCGGTTTAATGGTTTTAGTGAAACCCAATTCCGGCAGGGTTTGGCCCAGCATGACCTTGGTGGCCAGTTTGGCCAGAGGTACACCGATGGCTTTGCTGACAAAAGGAACAGTGCGGGAGGCCCGGGGATTGACCTCCAGAACATACAGGATTCCATCTTTAATGGCATACTGAATGTTCATGAGGCCGACGACATTTAATTCGGCGGCGAGCATGGTTGTTTGCCTTTTGATCAGTTCCAGCAGTCCGGCCGATATGGTCAGGGGCGGTAAGACACAGGCGCTGTCGCCGGAATGAATTCCCGCCTCTTCGATATGCTCCATGATTCCGGCGACGACAGTATTTTGCCCGTCACTCAGGGCGTCGACGTCAACTTCAATGGCGTCTTCTAAAAACTTGTCGATCAGTATCGGATGATCCGGAGAAACCAGCATTGCTTTGGCCATAAAGGACTTCAGTGTATCCGGATCGTAGACTATTTCCATGGAGCGGCCGCCCAGCACGTAAGAAGGGCGAACCAGCACCGGATAACCGATCCGTTCGGCAGCGGTCAGAGCATCTTCAATGGTTCTCGCGGTGTCATTGTCCGGCTGCTGGAGATTCAGTTTCGTGACGATTTCCTGAAAACGGTCGCGATTTTCCGCCCGGTCGATGGCGTCGGGCGAAGTGCCGAGTATATGTACTCCGGCGGCTTCCAGGCCGCGGGCCAGATTGAGCGGAGTTTGTCCGCCGAATTGGACTATTACACCATCCGGTTTCTCCGTCTGCAGGATATGTAAAACATCTTCGAGCGTGACCGGTTCAAAAAACAGTTTGTCGGAAGTATCATAATCCGTACTTACTGTTTCCGGGTTGGAGTTGATCATGATGCTCTCGATGCCCTCCTCCCTCAAGGCAAAAGAAGCGTGAACACAGCAATAGTCGAATTCAATTCCCTGACCGATGCGGTTCGGTCCGCCGCCGATAATCGCCACTTTCTTTTTGACGGAAGGACGCGTTTCGTTTTCCGTCTCATAGGTGGAATAATAATAGGGGGTATAAGCTTCAAATTCCGCGGCACAGGTATCAACCAGTTTGTAAACCGGGGTGATTTTTTCCTGTGCGCGTAAACTTCTAATTTCCTGTTCTGTTTTTCCCCAGACAAAGGCCAGAGCGCGGTCGGCAAACCCCATGGCCTTTGCTGCTTTCAGCAATTCCACGGAAGGCGCAGAATTTTTCAATTCCTCTTCGGCGGCAACAATTTCCGCCAGCTGATGTAAAAACCAGGGATCAATTTTTGTCAGTTGCTGTATCTCGGTTACGGTAACTCCCTTCTGAAGGGCGGCGGCTATGTAAAATAAACGCAGAGAGTTCGGAAGGACAAGCTTGTTTTTCAATAATTCTTTGTTGTCAGTTATATCGGCCGGCAGCGGATATACCAGGCTGAAGCGGCCGATTTCCAGTGAACGGACGGCTTTTTGCAGCGCTTCCTTGAAAGTACGGCCGATGGCCATTGTTTCGCCGACCGATTTCATCGAAGTTGTCAACAAATCATCCGTTTCCGGGAATTTCTCGAATGTCCAGCGCGGGATTTTAACGACACAGTAATCTATGGTCGGCTCAAATGAAGCCATTGTTTCGCGGGTGATGTCGTTGGGAATTTCATCGAGCGTATAACCCACCGCCAGTTTGGCGGCGATTTTCGCTATAGGAAATCCCGTTGCTTTCGATGCGAGCGCCGATGACCGTGATACGCGGGGATTCATTTCGACGACAATCATTTCGCCGGTGGCCGGATGAATGGCAAACTGGACATTGGAACCGCCGGTTTCCACGCCGATTTCCCGCATAATGGCAATGGCTGCATCGCGCATGTGCTGATATTCGCGGTCAGTGAGTGTTTGGGCCGGGGCAACAGTGATTGATTCCCCTGTATGCACGCCCATCGCGTCGAAATTTTCAATAGAACAGATGATGACAACATTATCCGCGCGGTCGCGCATCACTTCCAGTTCATATTCTTTCCAGCCCAGGACTGATTCTTCAATCATCACCTCCCGGATCATGCTGGCATCCAGGCCGGCCTGGGCAATTTCCAGCAGCTCTTCACGGTTATAAGCCACACCGCTGCCGGTTCCGCCCAGGGTAAAAGCTGCGCGGACAATGATCGGGAATCCGATCTCGACGGCAATTTTCATGACCTCTTGTATACTGTGGGCAAAACCGCTCCGCGGCATCCGCAGGCCGATTTTTTCCATGGCTTTCCGGAATTTTTCCCGGTCTTCCGCTTTGTGAATAACCGGAAGCGAGGCGCCGATCATTTCCACGCCGTACTTCTGAAGAACTCCGCTTTCGGCCAGCGCAACGGCGGTATTTAAACCGGTCTGCCCGCCCAGCGTAGGCAAGAGCGCATCCGGTCTTTCGCGGGCAATAATCTTGGTGACTGCCTCCGGGGTGATGGGCTCCACATAGGTGCGGTTGGCCATTTCCGGGTCGGTCATAATTGTTGCCGGATTGCTGTTGATTAAAACAACTTCATAGCCTTCTTCGCGCAGGGCTTTACAGGCCTGCGTTCCGGAATAATCAAATTCGCAGGCCTGGCTGATAATGATCGGCCCGGAGCCGATCAGGAGTATTTTTTTTATGTCGGTTCGTTTCGGCACTGATTCACCTTAACAAATATTTTTTCTTTCCATCTCAGGCGATATGCCGGCTCACGGAATTGCGAATGGAAGCTTTTTCCGGGCAACCCTGTCTGTGCAGCGAAATGACCGCCGGATCGCTTGTGTGAGCGCCGGAGGCGCGAGTTTGCGAACCGGCAGTGAAGCGAGCAGTTAAAGGGTCGGGAAAAGATTCTGAGCACTGTAAGCTGGTATATCGCCACCCCTTCACTCCCACTCGATTGTGCTGGGCGGTTTGGAGCTGATATCATAGACAACGCGGTTGATGCCGCGGACTTCATTAATAATGCGGGTGGATACTCGCGCCAGCAAATCCTGCGGCAGCCGGGCCCAGTCGGCCGTCATCGCATCGTCGCTTTGGACCGCGCGAATGGCCACGATATTTTCATACGTGCGCTGATCGCCCATGATGCCGACGCTTTTCAGAGGCAGCAAAATGGTAAACGACTGCCACAGCTTGTAGTAAAGATTCGCGGCCCGGATTTCCTCGATCAGAATCGTATCCGCTTTGCGCAGTACAGATAAGCGTTGTGCAGTCACTTCCCCGATAATACGGATGGCCAGTCCCGGTCCGGGGAAAGGCTGACGCCAGACAACGTCATCAGCCAGCCCCAGCTCTTTGCCCAAAAGCCGGACTTCGTCTTTAAACAGATGTTTCAGCGGTTCGACCAGCTGCAAATTCATTTTTTTCGGGAGGCCGCCGACATTGTGGTGAGACTTAATTACGGCACTGGGGCCGCCGAAAGCAGAGCGCGATTCAATCAAATCCGGGTAAAGAGTACCCTGTGCCAGAAATTTCACATTTTTTATTTTATGCGCTTCCTGATTAAAAACCTCGATGAAAGTCCGGCCGATTATTTTACGCTTTCTTTCCGGGTCCGTTAGACCTTTGAGCTTGTCTAAAAACAGCTTCCCCGAACGGGCAAAGCGCAAGTTGATCTGCAGATGTTTCTTGAACATTTCCAGAACGCGTTCGGCTTCACCGGCCCTTAATACGCCGTTATCAACAAAAACGCAGGTTAATTGGCGGCCGATGGCCCGGTGCAGCAAAACAGCGGCAACGGAAGAATCAACGCCGCCGGAGAGGCCCAGAATCACCTTGCCGTCACCTACCTGCTGCCTTATTTCGGCAACGGCATGATTAACGAAGGACTTCATCGACCATGATTTCTTGCAGGAGCAAACGGCAGTCAGAAAATTTGCCAGGATTTTTTTGCCGGCCTGGGTATGAACTACTTCCGGATGAAATTGCAGTCCGTAAAAATGCCTCTTTGCATCCTCGGCGGCGGCAACCGGAGTATTTTCTGTTGTTGCGGTAATGACAAAACCGGCGGGAAGCTTGTCGATAGTGTCTCCGTGGCTCATCCAGCATTGAGATTTCTTTTTGACCCCGGCGAAGATTCCTCTTTGATTTTTTACCCGCAGTTCGGCGAAACCGTATTCGCGCTTGGTCGAGCCGATGACCTTGCCGCCCAGGCAATCCACCATGTATTGCAGGCCGTAGCAGATGCCTAAGATGGGAATACCCAGACCGAAAATACCCTTGTCCACACGGGGTGACCCCTTGGAGTAGATGCTGGCCGGCCCTCCGGATAAAATAATGCCTTCGGGTTGAAGTGCCTTTATTGCGGTAAGAGAAATATCCGGCGGTTCAATCTGGCAGTAGACATGATGCTCCCTTACCCGGCGGGCAATCAACTGGTTATACTGAGAGCCAAAATCAATGATCAGGATCACGATGCTTTCTCCTTTTGCTCTTTCATCATCTGCACAAACTGTAAAAAAAGATATTCGGAATCGTGGGGTCCGGGTGCCGCTTCCGGATGGTACTGCACACTTATCGTGTTGAACATTTGCAGGCCTTCGGAAGTGTTATCATTTAAATTGGTGTGCGTATTCGCAGCTTTTTTATCCACAGAAGCAGGGACGACGACAAATCCGTGGTTTTGCGAGGTTATCTCTATGCGACCCGTGCGCAAATTTTTTACGGGCTGGTTGATGCCGTGATGGCCGAATTTGAGCTTTTCCGTATAACCGCCGACTGCCTGGCCCAGCATCTGCTGTCCCAGACAAATGCCGAACACCGGCAGCTTTCCCACAATACGGCGGACGGTTTCCACAATGTAGGGCAATGCGGAAGGGTCTCCCGGGCCGTTGGAGAGTAAAACTCCATCCGGCTGCAGCGCAAAAATATCGCTTCCGGAAGAAACAGCCGGCAATACAATGACTTCACAGCCGTTATTTTCCAGAAGCCTCAATATGTTGTATTTAACGCCGCAATCCAGAACAACCACCCGCAGCTTTTTCCGCGGCTTCCGGACGGGGATTTTGCCTCTTTTAGGAGCGCCATTCTTCCATAAATAAGGGCTGGCGCAACTTACTTCCCGTACTAAATCGCGCCCCACCAGCCCGGGATAAGCCCTGACTTTTTCCTGCAGCGCAGCAATATCCCTAGTCTCGGTGGAAATAATTCCTTTCATTGCCCCGGAAATCCTCAGCCGTCGGGTCAGTGCACGGGTATCGATCCCTTCCAGGCCGATTTTGCCCGAATCTTCCAGGAATGATTTCAAGCTCTGGCGCATCCGCCAGTTGCTGGGATGAGGCTGATATTCTTTAACAATAAAACCTTCCAGATGAAGGCCCGCCGATTCCATGTCTTCTGGGTTAATGCCGTAATTGCCGATCAGGGGGTAGGTCATTGCCACTATCTGACCTTTATAGGAGGGATCGGTAAGAACTTCCTGATAGCCGGTCATGCCTGTGTTAAAAACGACTTCGCCCATGGTTTCACCGCCGCCGGCAAAGGCGAAACCTTCGAATAAACTGCCGTCTTCCAAAACCAGGAGGGCTCTATGGTTTTTATTCAACAGGGACATTTCTTTATCTCTATTCTCTATCTGGGGGCTTGTCTTCGTGTTTTATTTACAGCCGGAAAAGGAGGGGAAAATCCAAGAAGAAAATACCCCTCAGGCGTACTTCAACAAGACGGAGCCTTCTATCTTTTTTCTCCGGGCTCGTCAATATCTAAAGCAAAGGCAAGTAACGGTCGGTCTCAAACTTGCTGACATGAGTACGGAAACTGTCCCACTCGATGTTTTTATTTTCCAGGAACTTTTCAAAAATATGCTGGCCCAGAGTTTCGCGAACCAGAGAGCTTTTCGCAGTAAGCGAGATTGCTTCCTGGAGGCTGCCGGGGAGCGATTCTATTCCGGCCCGCAGGCGCGCCTGCTCATTCATTTCATAGATGTCTTCTTCCACCGGATCAGGCAGCTCATATTTATTTTCAATCCCTTTCAGGCCGGCTGCCAGCATTACGGCAAAGGCCAGATAAGGATTACAGGCCGGATCGGGAGAACGGAATTCAATGCGTGTTGCTTTTTCCTTCCCCGGCTTGTACATCGGAACACGAATCAGGGCGGAACGGTTGCGGCGGGCCCAGGAAACGTAAACAGGGGCCTCATAGCCCGGGACAAGGCGCTTATAGGAATTCACCCACTGGTTGCAAATCGCCGTAATTTCCGGTGCGTGCTTCATCAGACCGGCAATGTAGTGTTTGCAAAGGGAAGATAAATGATACTTGTCGCTGCCGTCAAAAAAGGCATTACTGTTGTCCAGGAATAAAGACTGATGCGTGTGCATGCCGCTGCCATTTACTCCGAAAACCGGTTTGGGCATAAAAGTAGCGTAAACGCCGTTCTGGCGGGCAATCTCTTTTACCGTCGTGCGATAAGTCATAACCTTGTCGGCCATGGCCAGGGCTTCATCATAACGCAGATCAATTTCATGCTGGCTGGGCGCTACCTCATGATGGGAATACTCCACGCGAACCCCCATATCCTGCAGGGCAAAAATTGTCTGCCGGCGCAAATCGGTAGCCCGATCAACGGGCAGTCCGTCAAAATAGCCGCCGTGATCAAGATATTCAGGGGAGGCGTCACTGGCAAAATAGAAATATTCCAGCTCCGGTCCCACATTGAAGGTATAGCCTATGTTCCTGGCCTTTTCCAGCATCCGCTTCAGGACATAACGGGGGTCGCCCTCATAGGGTGATCCATCAGGATTATGGATATCACAGAACATCCGCGCCACCGGGCGGTCGCTGGGCCGCCAGGATATTAGCTGAAAAGTGGTCGGGTCGGGCAGGGCAATCATGTCGCTTTCTTCAATGCGGCAGAATCCTTCAATCGAGGAGCCGTCAAAGCCCATTCCTTCGGCCATTCCCTCTTCCAGTTCCGAGGGGCTGATGCTGAAAATCTTTTGCATTCCCAGAACATCTGTAAACCAGAGCTGAATGAAACTGACATTCTTCTCTTTTACGACCTTTAACACGTCTTGCGGAGTCCAGCAGATTATCATTTCTCTTCTCCCCTTTAAGATCCCGAATAGCTTCGTCCGGCATTTGCCGGACTTCGCTTTCGGGATCAATTCCACCTACGCTTCAAACTTCACTTCGTTCGTTTTCAGCTGGTGTCATTGAATTAACTGATAAACAACATTTCCCAGAACTTGGGCATTGGCCACATGTCTTCGTCCACCAGGCCTTCCAGTTCATCGACGCAATCACGCAGTTCGTTCATGGATGTTTTTACTTTGCTGCAAAGCATCTCGGCTTTTCTCTGCTCATCATGTACTCCATTGGCAGCATCGACTTTAGTCAGGATATCCTTATTGGTAGAATAGATTTTATTGATCAAATCCACCATTTTTTTCAGGATTTCCAACTCCGAAGAAAGCACGGCAGAGCTGCCCAGAGCATTCTTCGTTTCGTTAATTGTCTTGGCCAGCAGTTTCTGATAGGCGACGGCCGCCGGGATCACCTGGTTCATGCAGATATTGTTCAGGCATTTTACTTCAATTTCCAGGTCTTTGATGTATTTTTCGAGATAGATCAGATACCTGGATTTGAGTTCGACTTTAGAAAGAACTGAATATTTCTCAAAGAGATTCAGCGCTTTGTCGGTGACGAAAGCCTTCAGCGCCACAGGGGTGGTCTTGTCATTCGGCAGCCCTCTTTTCTCCGCTTCATTTTCCCATTCTTTTGTATAGTTGTCGCCATTAAAAAGAATCGGTTTGATTTCCGTAATTTCCTTCTTTAATACTTCGAAAACACTCTGGTTGATATTACCGGTTTTAGATTTGATTTTTTCGGCCAGATAATCCAGGCTTTCGGCAACAATGGTGTTGAGCACCGTAGCCGGGAAAGAAATGGATTGCGAGGAACCCACCGCCCGGAATTCAAATTTGTTGCCGGTGAAGGCAAACGGCGAAGTCCGGTTGCGGTCGGAATTGTCTTTGCTGACGATCGGCAGTGATGAAATTCCGAGATCGATGATTTCTGCGTTGGTTGCTTTAGTAACTATTCCTTTTTCGATATTGGCCAGGATGCCGGAAAGCTGATCGCCAAGGAAGACGGATATAATGGCGGGGGGAGCTTCATTAGCGCCCAGCCGGTGGTCATTGGCATAAGTTGCTACCGATGCCCGGAGGATATCGGCATTTTTATAGACGGCGCGAACTGTGGCAATCAAAAAAACCAGAAACTGAATGTTGTCATGGGGGGTTTTGCCCGGATTTAAGAGATTGTTCCCATTGTTGTCGGCCAGCGACCAGTTGACGTGCTTACCGGAGCCGTTTATTTTGGCAAACGGCTTTTCGTGCAGTAAGCAGGCCAGATTGTGCTTTTTCGCTACAGACTTCAGTGTATCCATGACAATCTGGTTATGATCAACGGCCAGATTGGCTTCTTCATACACCGGGGCAATTTCGAACTGGCTGGGGGCAACTTCATTGTGCCTCGTCTTGGCGGGGACGCCCAGTTTAAAAAGTTCCTCTTCGACATCATGCATGTAAGACGAAATCCTCTCTTTAATGCTGCCGAAATACTGATCTTCGAGTTCCTGCCCTTTGGCCGGTGGCGCGCCCACTATGGCGCGTCCCCCCAGCACCAGATCCTGACGCTTGAAAAAATAATCCATATCAATCAGGAAATATTCCTGCTCCGGACCAAGGTTGGCGTAAACCTTTTTTACATTTTTATTGCCCAGAATCTTCAGTATGTTCAAGGCGCTTTTATTGACCGCTTTATTGGAACGCAGCAGAGGAGTTTTCTTATCCAGCGCCTCCCCGGTAAAGGAAATGAAGGCAGTGGGAATGCAAAGCGTTGTGGAGATGCCGTTGCGGCGAATAAAGGCCGGCGAGGACATGTCCCAGGCTGTATATCCGCGGGCTTCGAAAGTTGCCCGGATGCCTCCACTCGGGAAACTGGATGCATCCGGTTCGCCCTGTACCAGCTGTTTGCCGGAAAATTTTTCCATGACTTCGCCGATACCAACCGGATCAACAAAAGCATCGTGCTTTTCCGCAGTGATCCCGGTCATCGGCTGGAACCAGTGGGCAAAATGGGTTGCTCCTTTTTCCAGCGCCCATTCTTTCATCGCGTGAGCCACGAGATCCGCCGTTGCAATGTCCAGGGTTTTGTCTTCGTTAATTGCTTCCATCAGCTTTTTATAAGTATCTTTCGGAAGCTTTTCTTTCATTACCTTATTGTTAAAGGTGTCTTCACCGTAATATTCCGATACGGGTACGAATTTTTCTTTTTCGATGATATAGTTTCTTTCCGCTGCCGTGATTGGTTTCGCTTTTTTCATAATTCCTCCATTTATGTACTTCAATATGATGTTTCTGATTTTAATAAGTTGTCTTAAATATAATTTTCAGGTACCGGCTTAATATAAATTATTTCCATTTAGTTGATGAGAGTAGTGCGAAAAATATGCCAAGCTCAATGAATGTTTTGACATTATAACAATTCCCGTTCATTAGTCTACTTTAATATCAATGATCTCATCCTTTCTGCTTAATTAAATTTATGCGTACTGAGTAATACATATTGATAACACGAACATTTTCAATAAAATATCATAAATAATCGACAGAGTTGATGTATTTACCGATAACAGAATATAAGAAATTGACACTGATAAGAAACTTGATGTTGACGGGCTTTTGCAATAGATTAGGGAAAATTAATGGGCTGAATGGAACAAATTTGTATCATCATGGCTGAAGAAATAACGATATTGTAACTTCATTATGATTATATTTCCTAATTATTCCCGGAGAATTAAATTTATGCCAAAACAATTCACTTCTTTATCCGATGCTAAGGCGCTGCTTCATTTAATTTTTTTCTTTGGCACTTAATTTGCTGATAAGTAACCGGCAACTTTTATTTCGAAATAGAGGTACTTTACAGAGTGAAAAAACTGGCATTGTATGATCCTTTTTATGAGCACGATAGTTGCGGCGTTGGTTTTGTTGTCAATGTAAACGGCGAACGCTCCCACCAAATCGTCACCGACGGCATTACAATTCTCAGGAATCTTGCCCACAGGGGAGCAATCGGCGGCGATTCCAAAACCGGCGACGGCGCGGGGATGCTGATTCAAATGCCTCATCTGTTTTTTGCCAGGGAAAGCGAAAAAACGGGCTTCCGGCTTCCAGAAGAGGGGAATTATGGAGTGGGCAAATTATTTCTTTCCATGGACATAAAAAAGCGCGCCACTGCAAAGGCTTTGGTTGAAGCAGTGATCAAATCTGAAGGCGGTAATACTCTTGGCTGGAGAGATGTGCCCGTAAGGCCGGATTGCCTTGGCAATATGGCAATCTCGGTTATGCCTTTCATGGTCCAGGTTTTTGTCACTTTCGAGGGAATAAAATCCGCTGCCCTGGAGCTGAAATTATATATTGTCCGTAAATGCATTGAACGCGAAGCGAAGAAACAGGGATTTTCCATTGATGATCTCTACTTTGCCTCGTTCTCCAGCAAAACGATTGTTTATAAAGGCATGTTTGTTGCGCCGCAGTTTGATTATTTTTATCCCGATCTTACAGATCCCGATTTTAAAAGCTCTTTGGCCTTGATTCACCAGAGATACAGCACAAATACTTTTCCTTCGTGGCCATTGGCGCAACCGTTTCGCTGTATAGCCCACAATGGCGAAATCAATACCCTGCGTGGAAACATTAATAAAATGACCGTCCGCGAAAAAACATTAAAGTCGACGATCTTCGGCAATAATATTTCAAAACTACTTCCGGTAATAGAACCTGCCATGAGCGATTCGGGAATTTTCGACAATGTTTACGAGCTTCTTTCCCACAGTGGCCGATCCGTAGAGCATGCAATAATGATGATGGTGCCCGAAGCCTTCGGTCCCAAGTATCAAATTTCAGAAGATAAGCGCGCCTTTTATGAATTTCATGCCTCGGTTATGGAGCCCTGGGATGGTCCGGCGGCCATCGCTTTTACAGACGGCGTCAAAATTGGCGCAACGCTGGATAGAAATGGATTGCGCCCGTGTCGCTATGTTATTACAAAAAAAGGGAAGGTGGTAGTGGCATCCGAGGTTGGCGTGCTTGATATAGCGCCTGAGGATGTTCTGCAGAAAGGGCGCCTGGCCCCGGGGAAAATGATCCTCGTAGATACCGCACTTAACCGTGTCATTTACGACAATGAAATCAAATCATCCGTATCGCGCCGCAAACCATATCGCCGCTGGCTTGAGCAGAATCGCATCGATCTTAAAGGCTTGTTCCAGGCGCCGGGCCCTGTCGTCATCGATCATGAATCATTATATCGCCGACAGTGGATTTTTGGCTACACGCTCGAAGACATCAAATTTCAGCTGCTGCCCATGGCCAAAGACGGTCAGGAGCCGGTAAATTCGATGGGAAATGATGCGGCGCTGGCGGCATTATCTGATCGTCCCCAACTCTTGTATAATTATTTCAAACAATTATTTGCGCAGGTAACAAATCCGCCCATTGATCCGTATCGTGAAAATCTTGTGATGTCGCTGATGAGCTTTGTCGGGCGTGAATGCAACCTTCTTGATGAGACTCCGCAGCATTGCCATCAGTTGAAGCTTCCCAACCCATTTCTTTCCAATGACGACATGCTGAAAATAAGAAATATTGATTTTGAAGGGTATCAATCCGCTGTCCTTCCCATGCTGTTCGATGTATGCGAGGGAGAGGCAGGTCTTGAAAAAGCCCTTTTAGATATATGCAAGGATGCAGAAAATAAACTTGACCGGGGATACAACCTGCTTGTCCTTTCCGACCGGGGTGTCGGCGAATCAAAAGCCCCGATTCCGGCGCTGCTTGCAGTCGCAGCAGTTCATCACCATCTTGTTCGTGCGCAAAAACGTCATATGACCGGACTCATTGTCGAAACAGGCGAGGCACGCGATGTCATGCACTTTGCTGCTCTAATCGGTTTTGGGGCCAGCGCCGTCAACCCGTATCTGGCGTTTGAAATTATTGCAAAACTAAAAGAAAAAGAAGAAATTTCGGAAAGACTCGAAGATTGCTTTGAGAAATATATTACCGCCCTTAAAAAAGGGCTCCTCAAGGTAATGTCCAAGATGGGTATTTCCACAATACGAAGTTACATGGGGGCGCAGATATTTGAGGCTGTTGGCCTTAATGAAGAATTTATAGAAAGATATTTTCCCGGCACATCATCGCGTATAGGCGGCATCGGCATAGAAACTGTAGCCCGTGAAGTTCTCATGCGTCATAAGTCCGCATTTGCACGGGACGATATCGAACTTGAATCGCTCGACTCCGGCGGCAATATTCAGTATCGAAAATTTTCCGAAAAACATCTCTACTCTGCCGAAGCGATTGCCCTGATTCACCGTGCAGTGAGAGAATCCAGCTATGAGCGCTATAAACAATATGCCGCTCTGATTAACGATGCGGGCAGAAACCTTTGCACATTGCGGGGACTCTTCCAATTCAAAAAATCAGAAGCGATTCCTGTAGAAGAGGTTGAACCTGTTGAATCAATCGTGAAACGCTTTGTCAGCTCGGCCATGTCTTTCGGTTCTATCAGCAAGGAAGCTCATGAAAGCATTGCAATTGCCATGAATCGCCTTGGCGCGTCCAGCAATTCCGGCGAAGGCGGTGAAGATGAAGAACGTTATACGCCGCTGCCTAACGGCGATTCTAAAAAAAGTATGATTAAGCAGGTGGCATCCGGACGTTTCGGCGTCACAAGCAACTACCTTGTCAACTCAAAGGAGTTGCAGATTAAAATGGCCCAGGGCGCAAAGCCCGGCGAAGGCGGACAGCTTGCCGGTTTTAAAGTTGATGAGATCATTGCAAAAGTACGGCACTCAACGCCGGGCGTAACCCTGATTTCTCCTCCTCCTCATCATGACATCTATTCCATTGAAGACCTTGCACAACTCATCTACGACCTGAAGAGTGCAAATCCTGAAGCACGTATATCCGTGAAGTTGGTGGCCGAAGTAGGCGTTGGCACAGTCGCAGCAGGTGTTGCCAAAGGCAAGGCGGACATGGTGCTTATCAGCGGACACGACGGCGGCACCGGAAACTCGCCGATTTCATCCATCAAACATACGGGCATTCCCTGGGAAATAGGCCTTGCGGAAACCCAGCAGACGCTTGTGATGAATCGCCTGCGCGAAAGAATCCGCGTTCAGGCCGATGGTCAGATGAGAACCGGCAGGGATGTTGTTATCGCCGCACTCCTTGGGGCGGAAGAGTACGGGTTTGGAACGGCATCACTTGTTTCTCTTGGCTGCGTTATGATGCGTAAATGTCATGTCAACACTTGCCCTGTAGGCGTGGCAACGCAGGATCCCCTGCTCCGCGCAAAATTTGCGGGGAAGCCGGAACATCTGATGAACTTTATGAAATATGTTGCCCGGGATGTGCGTGAAATCATGGCAGGCCTTGGCTTCAGGACAATAGATGAAATGGTTGGCCGCGTTGATGTTCTGGACATAAACGACGCGATTAAACACTGGAAGGCCAGCGGGCTCGATTTTTCCAAGGTTCTGGCAATGCCCGAAGTTCCGGCAGGGGGAAGCCTGCATTGCACGACAACGCAGGTTCACGACTTTTCTCTGGCGCTTGACCCAATCCTTATCGAAAAGGCAAAAGCGGCATTAAGCAATAAAGAGCGCGTCTCGATTGCATTACCCATCCGCAACTGCAACAGAACGACAGGCGCCACTCTTTCTTACGAAGTATCGAAAAAGTATGGCAGCGCCGGTCTGCCCCCCGAAACGATTAGCTGCAAATTTAACGGTTCCGCAGGCCAGAGTTTTGGCGCTTTTTTGGCTTCGGGCATTACCTTTGAACTTGAAGGCGATACAAACGACTATTTAGGAAAAGGATTGTCCGGCGGCAAGATAATTCTCTATCCGCATAAGAAAGCAACATTCCGTCCCAGGAATAATATTATTGCAGGCAATGTCAGTCTGTTCGGGGCAACCGGTGGAGAAGTTTATATTAATGGCATGGCCGGCGAAAGGTTTGCCGTTCGCAACAGCGGCGCAATCGCTGTGGTTGAAGGTGTCGGCGACCATGCTTGCGAGTATATGACAGGCGGAATTGTAGTTGTTCTGGGTCGGACAGGCGTCAATTTTGCCGCGGGCATGAGCGGCGGCTTTGCATTTGTTCTTGATGAAGACCAGCTTTTTGATAATAAATGCAATCTGGAGATGGTTGATGTAGAGCCTGTAATTGAAGAAAACGACAGAACTACTCTTCATGGTCTAATAAGCAATCATTTCAAATATACCAACAGCGAACATGCATCCCGGATACTCAGGGACTGGACAGAAATGCTGCCCCAGTTTGTAAAAGTAATGCCCATTGATTATCGCAAGGCCATTGAGCGTATGAAGAAAGCCGAGGCAAATGAAACCGAAGTAGTTGCGGTTACAGAGGAGGTCATCAGATAATGGGGAAAGTAACCGGGTTTCTTGAATATAGCCGTGTAACCGGCAATTATCTTCCTGTAAGAAAAAGGCTGAAGAATTATAAAGAATTCCTCATCGCGCCTGACGCTGAAGAATTAAAAAAACAGGGCGCACGGTGTATGGATTGCGGCATTCCCTATTGTCATGCGATGGGATGTCCCGTTTACAATCTTATACCGGAGTGGAACGACTGCATTTATAAAGGCGATTGGCGAGACGCTTTTCTTCGCCTTGAACTTACAAACAATCTGCCGGAAATCACCGGCCGCATCTGCCCCGCACCCTGCGAAGCTTCATGCACACTTGCGCTTAACAGCGCTCCGGTGACAATTAAGCAGATTGAGCTGGCGATTGTGGAAAACGGATTCAAACAGGGTTTCATTGTGCCTCGCCTGCCCCGAAAAGAAACCGGCAAGAGGGTCGCAGTTATCGGCAGCGGACCTGCCGGAATAGTTGCCGCTCAGCAGTTAAGGAGAAAGGGGTATTCCGTAACGGTGTTTGAAAAAAATCAAAAAATAGGTGGCATCCTCAGATACGGCATCCCGGATTTCAAACTGGAGAAATGGGTCCTCGACCGTAGATTGGATCTGTTGCGTGCAGAAGGCGTAAATTTTGTAACTAATGTACTTATCGGCGAAGATATCAGCGCCAGATATTTGCGCCGCTCATTTGATGCCGTTCTTCTCACAGTCGGCGCAGGCGAACCTCGAGACCTGAAGGTCCCCGGACGCGGTTTTGACGGCATTCATTTTGCGATGGATTACCTGACTCAATCCAACAAACTGGTCAGTGGAGAAATTGCTCCCAGCCGTGAATTGATAAATGCCAGGAATAAGGTCGTGCTTGTCATAGGCGGTGGAGACACCGGTTCCGATTGTGTGGGAACAGCCAACCGGCAGGGCGCAAAGAAGGTTTATCAATTTGAGATTATGCCAAAACCGCAAACATGGGAGAATCCTAATAATCCCGACTGGCCTTATTGGCCGAACATTCTTCGCACATCCTCTTCGCACGAAGAAGGATGTCGGCGCGATTGGTCAATTGCCACCAGTCATTTTTCCGGGAAGGATATTAAGGTTGAAGAAGGACACTTCAACCGCGTCGAATGGCGCAGGGATGAAAAAGGTCAGTGGAAAATGGCTGATGTGCCAGGCGGTAGTTTCTCATTAAAAATCGATCTGGTTTTCCTGGCTATGGGATTCGTGCACGTCGAGCACAGCAGTCTTCTCGAAGATCTTCAGGTTGAATGTGACGCCAGCGGCAATATCAAAAGCAGCAACTATTGCACATCAGCGGAAGGCGTGTTTACGGCAGGCGATGCCAATACCGGCGCATCCCTTGTTGTCAGGGCAATATACCACGGACGGGAAGCCGCAAAGCAGATTGATGAATATCTGCAAGGATGACTAATTAAGCTTGCCAGAAAATCCGATAACACAGAAAATATGTTGAATTTTAAAGGTAAATGAGAGCATTATCCCGGGTCAGCGCAGATATCAGCGGATTAGACGAAATTATATGTTTCCTGCAGATGAGCGATAATGTTGTTTTCAGGCTGAGCTTCATATAGTTAACAGTTTTTCATTGTTTTTCAAAATCTCGGTTAGCGGGGCTCCCCAGTATTTGACTTCAATGTTAAGTTTTTCCAAAGTTTCCGTTACGCCTAATTGATCCGCACAAGCCTTGCAAGCTGTTATATGGACACCTGCCTCCAATGCTTTCTGGACCAATTTTTGAATATTTTTATCTTCACTCACCAATTTTGCAGGAGCCCCCCAAATAATCAGTGTGACGTCTTCCCACCAGTCTTTAAGGAGAGAATTTATGGTATACATGAATACCATTTTTTCCGAAGTAATCGGATTATCATTGGTCCATAATACATAAAGATGTGTTTTTTCAGTCATCTGTTACCTCTCTTTCGTTTATCTGATTTGAAATGCTTTAATGGATTTGAATAAAAATAGAAATATCCTAAACTTTTCCTCGTCGATAAAAGATATCAAACTAGCATCCAAGTCATAACGTGTGAAAAAATAGCATTCGAAAGGGTGGATATCCACCAAAATCGCCAACTGTGTCAGATAAGCATTGACACAAAACACCGATCTTCTTATACTTCTTTACCATTCTTATGTAAATGCTTATCTAACAATACGATGAGATCAGAAAACCGGGAAATTGGAAAAACTCAAATGGAGAGAAGAAGACGCTTCTATTGGCTTGGTATTGGTTTAGCCGGTGTTTTGCTGGCTTTGCTGATCTATCCGATGATTGGAAGATGGGACAGCAAGCCTTTAATCACCGAGCAACAACAACCACGCACCCTGGCTCTTGCCAGCAAAGAGTGGACCGGTGACTTCGATCAGATGCTGGAAAATCGGAGGATACGGGTGCTCGTACCCCACAGCAGGTCGCTCTATTTCAACGACAGGGGCAGGGAACGCGGGATGATTGGTGAGTCCATGCGGGACTTTGAGCACTATCTCAACAAGAAATATTCCAAGAAGCTCGGCCGTCGGCCTTTAACTGTTTTTATTATACCAACAACTCGTGATGCGCTGCTTACGGCCGTAGCCAGGGGGCAGGGCGATATCGCCGCCGGTGACATTACGGTAACGGAAGAGCGCTTAAAAACAGTGGACTTCGCCGCTCCGGAGGGCGGGCCGCAGGTGAAAGAACTTTTGATTACAGGACCGCGGTCGCCAGCAGTCCGATCCTTGGAAGACCTCGCCGGTAAAACCGTGCACGTCCGGAAGTCAACTAGTTACTACAATAGCCTGTTGTCTCTGAATGAGCGATTTAAAAAAGAAGGAGGATTCTGGTCGCGGAAGAAGGCCCCGGTAAAAATTATTCTTGTGCCCGATGCCCTGGAGGATGAAGATATGCTGGAGATGCTCAACGCCGGCCTTTTCGAATTCATAGTGGTTGACGACGTAATGGCGAAGATGTGGGCGCAGATCCTGCCGAAGATAAAAGTCCGCGATGATATAGTGCTGCGCCAGGGCGGAAAAATAGGCTGGGCGATTCGCAAGGGGAGTCGCCTGCTCGAGGCTGAAATTCTGGAATTCTATAAGAATTACCTCAAGAAGCATGGTGTCATCGAGACCCGCCTGGTGCAATACCATAAGCGAATGAAGCAGATCAAAGATCCCACGGGCACTGCCGAATGGAAGCGTTTCGAGCAGACACTTGCGCTTTTTGAAAAGTACGGTCAGAAGTACCAGTTCGATCCGGTGATGCTTGCAGCCCAGGGCTATCAGGAATCAACACTGGACCAGACGAAGCGGAGCCCGGCCGGCGCCATAGGCATCATGCAGATTATGCCGGCAACCGGGGCATCTTTGAAAGTAGGTGATATAAGTGTGACTGAGCCCAATATCCATGGGGGAACGAAATATATGGACATGCTCCTGACTACCTACCTGCCGGACAGGAACTTTACGGAGCAAGACCGCACGCTCTTCGCTTTTGCCAGCTACAATGCCGGGCCGGGGAACATCTCTCGGATGCGTAAACTGGCGAAGGCAAGGGGGCTTGACCCCGACAAGTGGTTTAACAATGTGGAAGTGGTTACTGCCGAGAAGATCGGTCTCCAGACCACCACCTACGTCCGCAATATCTATAAGTACTACATAGCTTACAAGCTTACACTCAAAGCCTTGGCGGAGAAGAGCGAGGCACGGGGAGGGCTTCCGACGGTCAAGAACAAGCCTGGGGAAAAATGATGATGCAATACAAGGAGAAAATTCAATACGCCCGATATCTCTGCCTTTCAATTTCGCTCATGCTCTGGCGTGTGCCCTTTTCACCATAAAAGCATCCATACTTCGTCTTATGACCGTTGACTGAGCTTTGCTTGATCCACCTTAGCCGGAGCAAATAAATAATTTTCCCAGTGAGAGATGAAGAAGAAATTAACATGGAATGTGCCGCATTTTTTTGATACCTTCACCTCTCCATTTCCCAACACCCATTCAGGAGAAAAGGCATGCGACAGATGAAAAAATATGCCTGTTTATTTTTTGTGTTACTTTTTGCCTTTACAGCCGGAACAGGCGCGGCTGATGAAAATGTGAAACTGCCGGAGGGGCTTTACGCAAAACTGGTGACGTCCAAAGGCGATATCCTCATCTCGCTGGAATTTGAAAAAGCACCCCTCACGGTGGCCAACTTTGTCGGTCTGGCCGAGGGCACAAAGGAATCAAACCGCGGGCAGAGTGCTCGCTTTTATGATGGCCTGACTTTCCATCGTGTCCTTCCCCATTTCATGATTCAAGGGGGTGATCCGCAGGGAAACGGGAGCGGCGGGCCCGGCTATAAATTCCCCGATGAATTTGATGACACCCTTACCCATGATGGCCCGGGCGTGTTATCCATGGCCAATGCCGGCCCGGATACCAACGGGAGCCAATTTTTTATTACGCAGGCCAAAACCCCCTGGCTGGACGGCAAACATACGGTCTTTGGACGCACTGTCGAAGGTCAGAATGTTGTTAATTCCATTGGGGCGGGCGATATAATAAAAACGATAGAAATCATCCGCATCGGCGACAAGGCCGAGGCCTTCAAGGCCGATCAAGCTTCTTTTGACGCGCTGCTGGCCCAACTTTTACAAGACAAGGCACAAGGGAAGAAAAAGATAAATTCCCGGGACCTGGCCCTGATCAAAGAAAAATATCCCCGGGCCATCAGTCTTCCTTCCGGTCTGATGTATTTTGTTCTGGCGGAAGGTGCGGGCGACAAAACACCGGCGCGGGGAACAACCGTCAGCGTTCATTACTCAGGCCGATTGCTCAATGGAACAAAATTTGACAGCACCGTGGATCGCGGCAAACCCCTGCGGTTTCCCGTCGGTGTCGGCCGGGTGATCAAGGGCTGGGAGGAGGCATTTCAATCCATGAAAAAGGGAGAAAAACGCATCCTCATCATTCCCCCGCACCTGGGTTACGGGGAGATGCGCATCGGACCCGTTCCACCCAACTCGATACTGGTTTTTGAAGTCGAACTGCTGGATTTCTGACAGGTGCTATATTAACGGTGCTCCACCGGGCAGGGAAAAAATAGGATGTGTCTTATCAAAAATATCTAATCAGCTTCATTAGAATTTTTGTTTTTTTTACGGAATAGTTTCGGATTAATGTCCAGTTTGGAGATTTTGTACTGAATAATCCGTTTGGTGGTCCCCAGAATTTTTGCCGCTTTCGTCTGATTGCCGCCGGTTTCTTCCAGGGCGTCAAGGATCAAGGTTCTCTCCTGTGCTTCCACAACATAAGATAATTTGCCGGGTTCCTTTTTGTCTAATTCCTTTTCCTTGGCCTGCAGGGATGGCGGCAAATGCATGCATTCGATGGTGTCGCCATTAGACATCAGCACAGCGCGCTCAATACAGTTTTCCAGTTCCCGGACATTGCCCGGCCATTTATGAGACAAAAACGCTTCGACCGCCGCCGAAGATATCTTTTTAACATTTTTGCCCATTTCCTTACTGTATTTAAGAATGAAATGATCGGCGAGCAGGATAATATCGCTGCCCCGTTCGCGCAAAGCGGGCAGGTAGATGGGAAAAACATTCAGGCGGTAAAACAAATCGGCACGAAAACGTTCCGCCAGGATGTCCTGCTCTAAATTTCTGTTGGTCGCGGCAATAATGCGCACGTTTACTTTAACTACCCTCGAGGAGCCCAGCGGCTGGAATTTCTTTTCCTGTAAAACACGTAGAAGTTTCACCTGGGCTGCCGCCGATAGTTCGCCTACTTCATCTAAAAAAATAGTGCCGCCGTTGGCTTCTTCAAAGCGGCCCCGGCGCTGCTGAAGAGCCCCGGTAAAAGCGCCTTTTTCATGGCCAAAGAGCTCGCTTTCAATAAGAGTGTCCGGAATCGCCGCACAATTTACCTGCACCATGGGCCCGTTGCGCCGCGAGCTGTTCATGTGAATTGCCTGAGCAATGAGCTCTTTGCCGGTGCCCGTCTGGCCGGTAATCAAAACGGTCGTGTTGGAATCGGCCACCTGAGCGACCAGGCCGAACACTTCCTGCATCGGTTTGGAATGGCCGATAATGTCTATTGACGGTGGACGGGCGCTGCCGACAATTTTTCGCAGCCGCCTGTTCTCTTCCTCCAGTGCTCTTATATGCACGGCTTTGGCCATCAACTCGGCCACGGAGGACAGCATGGCCAGTTCTTTGTCCAGGTCTTCTACCGCCTGGGCAACTTTATCAGCGGATAGAACTCCTACGACGCTGTCATCGTAAATTATCGGAACACAAAGAAAAGCGAGCTCCGACCTGTTTAAATGTTTTCTTGCTCCGGTGCGATCTAAAAAATGCGTGGCCTGACCCAGGTTGGCAATTGCCATCGGGCGACCGGTCTCCGCTACTTTGCCGGTTATGCCTTCACCGGGTTTGTAGATAACGTCCATTCCGTCAATATTTATGTCATGGGCAATATCCAGCCAGACTTCCTTTTTTTCACGGTCTAAAAGAGAAATCATGCCGCGCTGCATACCCAGATGCGCGCTCATTTCCTGCAGCACCTTCTCCAGTTGATCGCGCAGTTCCTCCGGCTGGGCCAATATTTTTGCTATTGCATGCAAAACGGCAAGCTCTTCATAACTATGGATACTCAATGCTCCGTACCTTTCCTCGGTGGAGATGTTTGTCAATGCCTTCTTCATTGATGGCAGCCTTTCTCTTAATATAACAAAATTGTTCCAATTGCTAGATAAATTTACCTTTTGCCCTTATGCGATGCAATTATTGATCCAAATTTGTAATTATTGATGTTTTAGGCAATTTGGTGCTTATTATTCTTTGTTCATTATTCTTTTGACATGCACAACCGATTTTCCTATACTCCTTTCCGGGGAAAACAAGTTCATTACAAATAACTGTTTACCGGACCGTATAGCTCACTGCCGTTTAGTGACCATGTGAAGTTCTCTGTTTCGCGAGGTGTGATGGCCAAAATTGTACTCATTTTGTTTTACCTTCTCTTTCCTGTTGTCGCCATTTATCTGGCACGACGAAATTCCATTTGCAATAAACTCGGCGCGGTTGTTATCTGCTACATCGCCGGGATAATTGTCGGTAATATAGGAGCCCTTCCCGCAAATCTCGCCCCTGTGCAGAATCCCCTGATGCTGATTGCCATCAGTCTGGCACTCCCGTTGATGTTTTTTTCCATTGATGTCCGCCGCTGGAGCAGACTGGCGGGAAAATCGCTCCTCTCCTTCGGACTGCAAATCCTGGCGATACTGATAGTCGTAACCCTGGGTTTTTTCATTTTCCGCGGCTGGGTGGGAGAGGAAACATGGAAACTGTCCGGTATGTTCGTGGGAGTGTACACCGGCGGAACGGTAAATCTGGGTGCCATTGCCATGGCATTACGCACCGATCAGACGCTGTACCTTGCCGCGCACACATCAGACGTCCTGGTTGGTTCGGTATATCTGCTGTTTTTGATGACTGTCGGACAGCGGATTTTGCTTAGATTTTTACCTCCCTTCCAACCTGCTGAATCCGCGGCAGCGGATAAGGACAATGACTTCGATTCCTACGCCGGTATATTCGAAAAGAAAAAAATCGTCCCGCTGATGGCGGCCCTGGGCCTTTCGCTACTAATTTTTGTCGCCGGCGGCTTATTTTTTCTGATATTGAACGAGGACATGGCATTTGTAGCGGCTATTCTCACCATTTCCACACTGGGTATAGCTTGCTCGTTTGTTCCGGCAATCAGGAATATACAGATGACTTATCAACTGGGGAATTACTTCATCCTGATATTCTGTCTGGTCGTGAGCTCCATGGCGGATTTCAACCGCCTTTTGTCCACTGCCCCGGTTATGCTTGCCTATGTGACATTCACGGTTTTTGCCTGCCTCCTGCTGCATGTTGTGCTGGCAAAAATATTCAAGATCGATGCCGATACGTTAATTATTACATCCGTTGCGGGAATTTGCTCGCCCCCGCTCGTTCCTATGGTCGCTGCGGCGTTAAAAAATAAGGAAGTTATGGTTTCCGGCGTTATAACAGGCATCATCGGCTGGGTGGTGGGAACCTACCTCGGGATAACCATGGCCTATATTCTGCGCGGGTTGGGCGGTTGATCTATTGGAAAAATCAGAGAAAGTGCAGTAAATATTTAACCACCGGTATTTGTTGGTCACAATCTTTCGAAGCTTTGACAGAAAATAAATTGACACCGGGGAAAAGATAACTCTTTCCCCCGGTCACAAGTTATAGGCAGCGGGGTCAAATTTTATCGACCCCGCCATGCCCGGTTTTATGTTCGGCTGCGTTCAGATGATAATGCAGCCAACCAAGTTATCCAGAGGATTCGATCCGGCATCATTCAATATCTTCTTTGTCGAGGATCAGGCGGGCGGCGCGCCAGCCATTGAGCTGGCAGGATCCAACGCCATGCCAGGCCTGTGTCCAGTTACTGGTGATGAATACGTTGGCAATGGGCGTCGTGTTGGGCATTTTTTCCCATTGATCCGGTGTAATTTCGAAGCCGTAAACCACGCCCCCCTTATTAAGGGTATAGTTCTGGATCGTTTTCGGTGTATAGCCCTCCTTAACAATTATGTTCTTCGGGTCCTTAAGCTCGGGGATTACATTGGACGCCAGTGCGATGAGTTCGTCCATTTTTTGTTCCTTCAGCTTGAGATAGGCCGCGCGATCCTTGGGCCAGACGGAAATGTCGGAATAGGCGTCGAGTTTAACCACCGACTTGCCTTTGGGTGCGTAAATGGGGTCGTTGAGGTTGGAGTAAACGGTGATGGATACAGCGCCTTTCCCGAAGTCACCCGTCATCATGGCTTCGTAATTCTTTGTACTGTCGCGGTAAGTATTGAAGAAAATTTCGGTATCGCGAAAACCGCGCGCTTTGAGGTCAACGTTCAGCCCCAGATAGACCCCGAACAGCGAATTTCCCGGCCTCATTGATTCCAGCTTTTTGATATAGGCTTCGGTCATATTATCCTTGCCGATAAGGTTATAGGCTAACTGGTAGGGATCTGTATTGGCAACGATATAACGGGCTGTATATTTCTGGCCGGTTGCCGTCCGGACACCGGTTGCCACGCCGTTTTCCAGAATGATTTTCGTGACGAGAGTATGGGTTTTTACAGTTCCGCCCATCTCCCGGATGCGTGTGGCATAACCTTCGGCCAGCGCCTGCGAGGTGCCCTTTACATGCCAGGCGCCGTCGCTCAGGTAGCTCTCCGTTGCGGCCATGAAGATCAGCGCCGATTGTTTTTCGACCGGGGCGCCGTAATATACCCAAAGCTGGGAAACCACCGCTTTAAGATCTTCGTTTTTAAAACAAAGATCCATGAGGTCTTTTACGGTCCGGTCCTTCCATGTATAGAAAGTGTTCTGCCGGAGCGGCACCATCATCTTTGTTAATGTTCCGCGCACAGCACCATAGCGGAAGAGGTCTTTGAGCTCCATCAGATCTCCGAATAAAGCAGCGCAGAGTGTGTGGAGTTTGTCTATGCCTGCGGCTTCTTCGGGCCATTTTTTCTTCAGTTCGCTTTTAAATCCCTCCCAGTTCGGAGGCAGCGTAATATCCACACCGGGGAAAACTGCACGGTAAAAATCAGGGACTTCGTAAAGTTCCACCTTTTTATCCACACCGGTGGCCTTGAGGAGCTGGAACAGTCCGCGGTCCAGCTTGCCGGGGCCGCCGCCGGCCATTTCATGGAGGGCCGTATCGAAAGTGAACTCTCCGCGCTTGAAGTTCGATGTGCTGCCACCCACTCGGTCGTGTTTTTCCAGAACCAGCACCTTCTGTCCTTTAAGGGCCAGATGCGCTGCTGCGGAAAGCCCGCCCATTCCGGCGCCAATAACAATAACATCATAATCTGTTTTCTGGGTTGGCAGATTTTTCGTCGTGCAGCCAAAGAGGCTTACGACCATTAAAAACAGGAGAATAATCAGTAAAATGCATTTTGCAGTTTTATGCTTTTGATTCATAAGGTGCCTCCCTCGGAAAGTTTGGGCGAATAATTGCATAGATCGGGACTGCTTGTCAAGTTAGTGAAACGGCAGTTTCCGGGATCTATAGCAATTTGCCTTACCAAAAAAAGCGCTTTACGGCTTGCAGTGAACAGTTTGCCGGTGACGAGCAACGGGAAAGAACAGAAGGGCAACCGCAATAATGCTGGGATCATAAAAGTCAGATTACCGGAAAACGGCGATTGAAGATCAAAATCTCAACCGCCGTAAATATGGAATCAAGGGGCCAGCATCTCTTTCCACGACGACTTATGAAATGGTCGCCCGGTTTGATTCTTTGGGGAAAGAGCATATTTAAGCCCCCTCACCGCCTTCAAACAAGGCGGCTCAACAGATCATCAAAGCTTCTGACTGCTAAGCAGACCGAACTGCTGCAAAGCCTGGCGCAAAACCTCACGGTTCTCGGGCCTTAAGGGGACCAGGGGCAGCCGCACCTTTCCCGCAGGCAGCCCCATCATCGCCATGGCTTCCTTAATCGGAACGGGATTGGTTTCAATAAACAACGCCTTCACCAACGGCAGTGTCTTAAAATGAATTTCCCGGGCGGCTTTAATTTCCCCGGCGAGATAAAGATGAACCATCTCCCGGTATTGTTTCCCGACAACATGGGACACGGCCAATATCCCGCCGTCGCCGCCTAAAGCCATCATCGGGAAAGTCAGGGCGTCTTCTCCGCAGAGGATATAAAACTTCTTTGCGCAGTCCCTGGTGCCCCGGATGATCTCCATCGTGACCATCAAGTCACCGCAGGCGTCCTTCATGCCGACGATAGAGTCCATTTTGGAGAGGGCAATCATCGTCTGGGCTTCAATGAGCCTTCCTGTTCGCGCGGGAATATTATAGATGAAAAGGGGCAGCTTTGTGGCTTCGGCAATTGTTGCGAAATGTTTCAGCAGACCGTCCTGTGAAGGCCTGTTATAATAGGGGCAGACTTGCAGGCTTGCCGCAACGCCCATATCCGCAGCCTGTTTGGTCAGCTCGATTGCCTCTATGGTGCTGTTGGAGCCTGTGCCGGCCATCACCGGCACACGTCCCCCGACTTCGTCGATTACGATTTTAATGACCCTGGCATGCTCATCATGATCCAGGGTCGGGGATTCCCCGGTCGTTCCACAGGGGATAATACCGTCACACTTCACATCTTCGACATAATAATTGACCAGCTGACGAAGTCCCGCCTCGTCTATGGAATAATCGTCTTTAAATGGGGTTATAATGGGCACATGACATCCGGCCCAGGATTGTGTTTGCATAGGTTCTCCTTTCTGTTGCTGTTAGCTGAATCTTTGTTAATTCCGATAAATGTCCTCTCAGAGCAAAAAAAAGCCATGGGGTTTACCCATGGCTTTGAAGAAAACTATATGTCGGTGATCACAAAACGAGCGTCCTCAAAGCAATGGGTAGCCCCAACCGCTTTATCCCCTGTTTCTTACCAACTGTTTTTTTAGTGCCCGGGAGGACGTTCATCAACTTTCCTTTTACTATTTTACTGGTGACATAAAAGCACAAGGTTCGTTTCCTGTCAATGCGTTTTTGCTGATGTTTTATTGCCGTCCACTGATTATTTCTCCTTCACATAAGTTCGGCCTGCATACAGCATGCAATATTTGACGGCTGACGAAAGAGTATTGCATGCAGGATAAATTGAGAGTATATTCGGGCATCTTTTTCATAACCTTATTACTAGGAAAAGCTTTTTAGAAAAAGTGCCCCGATAAAAAAACGCTCGCAGTTATATGACAAAAATACTGATCATCTATCATTCCCAGACCGGCCATACCCGGCAAATGGCGCAGGCTGTTGCCGAAGGGGCTATGGCCATCGAAAACACGGAAGTCATTTTAAAGAAAGCCGGAGCGGCAACGCTTGCCGAACTGTTGGCCTGCGACGGTCTGGCCATCGGCACTCCGGAAAATTTCGGTTACATGTCCGGCATGATTAAGGATTTTTTTGACCGCACTTATAACGAGGCACAGGACAAAGTTTTTCGCAAACCGTATGTAGTTTTCATCAGCGCCGGCAATGACGGCACCGGCGCACTGCGCGCCATCGAGCGCATCGCTTCGGGCTACAAATTCAAGAACGTTTTCACTCCTGTTCTTGCCCAGGGGGAAATAACCGCGGAAATTCTTGAAAAATGCCGTGAACTGGGCGGGACATTGGCCGGCGGGTGCGCAATGGGAATATATTGATGACATAGAGGCGGAAGGCCGAAGACTGAAGACTGAAGGTACAAGGATAAAGGCGAAAGGAATAACGCAAAGTTATTTAAGCGATGAAAACACAGCATAAAGATGAAATTTGCCGTTGTCCCTGGGTTGATTTGACTAAACCCGACTACATTGAATATCACGATAAAGAATGGGGCGTTCCGGTTTATGATGACAGGTTGATATTTGAATTCCTGTCTCTGGAATCCGCCCAGGCCGGATTGAGCTGGTACACTGTTCTAAAAAAGAGAGAGAATTACCGGATCGCCTTTAACAACTTTGAACCCCAGAAGGTTGCTAAATTTAATGATGCCAGAATTGAAAAACTATTGCTCAACCCCGGGATCATCAGAAACAGGCTGAAGATTGAAGCAACCATCAATAATGCGCGCCGGTTTCTGGAAGTACAAAGAGAATCAGGCAGCTTTGCAAAATACATCTGGGGTTTTGTCGGCGGCAAACCTGTAATCAACACTATCCGAAAACTCGACTATACCGCGACAAGCCCGGAATCGGACGCCATGAGCAAAGACCTGAAGAAGAGAGGCTTTAAATTTATGGGCTCAACCATCTGCTATGCGCATATGCAGGCGACAGGCATGGTCAATGATCATTCCGTTGAATGTTTCCGGAGAAAAGAGATCATGTCTCTCTGAGTATTCTCTTTCCCCATCTCCGATCGTATTGAGGCGACACTATGACGATTACACCAGGGCCGCAACAATGCAACGCGCAGGAAACAGGCGGCCGAAGACAAATTATGCGCGCTCTGACGGCTATAATCCTTGCTGCCTTTTTATCGGGTTGCATGCTTGCCGCACGCGCCCCGATGGATGTGCTTACCTATAAAAATCCCGATAATGAGACAGCCAATGAATGCTTGATTGTTTTCCTGCGCGGCATGGGAGGCAGTCATCGCAGTTTTGAACAAGAGGGGCTGGTGGCCGATGTCTGGGCGCGCGGCTTGCCTTTTGATATGGTTGCTCCCAATGCTCATGTCGGCTACTATGGTGATCGCAACCTGATTGAAAGGCTGAAAGAGGATGTGATAGACCCCGCCCGGGCCAGAGGCTACAAAAAGATCTGGCTTGTTGGTATTTCCATGGGAGGATTGGGAGCGCTGCTTTATCTCATGGAACGGCCTCAGGACATAACAGGCGTTTATCTGATTGCTCCATTTCTCGGCTCGCAATCAATCCTTGCGGAAATTGAGGAGGCCGGCGGGGTGCGGCAGTGGAATCCGGGTCACTACGTCGCCGCAGATAATTGGCAGAGAATGTTGTGGCACTGGATGAAAACAACACTTGCCGACAGTCCTGACAAAATAGTTTATCTGGGATATGGGACCGGCGATCTTTATCAGCGCGGCCCGCAACTGCTCGCCGCCTTGCTTCCCCCCGGCCGCGTTTATGTCATTGACGGCGGTCATGACCATCCAACGTTCAAAGCCCTGTGGAAAATATTTCTGACCAACGATGCTAAATTAAGAAATTGAAGGAAGATAACTGTTTTTTTCCACCATTTTTAGTCCGCTCGAAAAGTTGATATATCAACTATTGACAAGTAAATAATAATGATATAAACAAATGCCCGTCAGGTGATCCGCCCCGACCGGTTTGAGATCGCCTTAAAGTAGGTGTTTATGAAAGAAGAACGACGCTTTATCTTTCTCATCGGGCAGGCCAGGCAGCGGCTGACGACCCGGCTGGACCAGGCGCTCCTGGAAGCAGCGGGAATAACCGCAGCCCAGTCAGGGGCTCTGTATTATCTTAAAGAAAACGACGGATGTCTATTTACTGAGCTCAGCGGTGCCCTGGGGTTGGACAAGTCAGCAATTACAGGGCTTGTGGACAGGCTGGAGAACAAAAAGCTTGTGGAACGCCGCCTCACTCCTGCTGATCGCAGGGCTATAAGCATAGTGCTTACCGATGCGGGCAGAGATGCCGCAAACCGATGCCTGAAAGTCACGAAAGAGTTCAATCGTGCCATTACAGAAGGACTCTCGGAACAAGAGATAGAAGCCTTCAGCAAAATTCTGCAGAAGATCATCGGCAAATTTTCCAAATGACATTTTCTTCAAGAGAGAAACCTATGAACACCCGATTCGGACCCATAAGAGTGATACCGGGAGAAGGTAAGTCTAGATTTCCCCATTGCACATCTTTATTTATTGATGATGAAGTCAAGGTTCTCATTGATCCGGGTGCAGGCTCAAAAACACTCACCGCCCTGAAGCAGGAAAGCTCCCTAGATCTGGTGATTAACACCCATTATCACTTTGATCACATCACCTATAATTATCTTTTTGATAAAGCGCTGATCATAATCAATGAGAAGGAAGCCCCGTGTTTTCGGGAGAGGAAGAACCTGGGAGCCCTCCTCGGCATGGATGAGGTTTACGGTACGGATTGGGTCGACGGATGGATCGCCAGGATTGCCGACCCGGCTGTGAAACAGAGCCCGTTTTCGCCCCAAAACAGGCACGAGTGGTGGCTGTCCACATCCAGAGTGGATGGAGAATACAGGTGGGGTGATGTTATGGATTTCGGCAAGACCAGGATGGAACTCATAGGAACCCCCGGCCATTCGAAGGGCTTCAGCTGCATGAATTTCCCTGACAGTGGTGTAATGTATGTCGCAGACATGGACCTCACAGCTTTCGGGCCATGGTATGCAGGTTCTGACGGCGATATCGATCTCTTCATATCATCGTGTGAGAAGATCAAGGCGATCGATTGCGAATATTTCATAACGGGACATGAAAAAGGTGTTTTAGGGAGAGAAGATTTTCTGGCCGGCCTGGATAGGTTCATCGAAATTATTGATCAGCGGGACAGGAAGATCCTTTCCGCACTGACAAGACCGTTGTCATTGCAGGAGATTGTTGATCAGGGTCTTATATACGGCAGGAAATACCATGTCGATGCATGGATCTATATGTGGGAATTTCTCACGATCAAAAAACATATCCGGAGAATGATCGACAGGGGTCAGCTAAACGACCTGGGCAACAACCTGGTTGGTGCAAAAGGATGAAATCTCGGGATGCCATAACGGTTTTTATCAATTGGCGCCGGCTCGATAATCC
The DNA here is from genome assembly GCA_002840565.1 of Deltaproteobacteria bacterium HGW-Deltaproteobacteria-12. GTDB lineage: Bacteria > Desulfobacterota > Syntrophia > Syntrophales > Smithellaceae > MVRV01. Next base: position 178,297 of record PHBK01000003.1, read on the forward strand.
TGAACCCACAAACAGAGGACAGCTTGACATACAGCGGCAACAAACCTATACTTCCTTTCCAGGAAGGCAACTTTCCGGCAAATAAAAAGAATAAAAGGGGGCATATGAATACTTATATCGACTATAGCAAGCGCATTAAAAAAATAGTCGCCGAAATGAAGAAGGCCAATCTCGATATCTTCGTTGGCACACGGACGGTCAGCTTAAGCTATGTAGCCGGCGCGTTCATTCCGTGGAGAAGCGCGGTTGTCGTAGCCAAAGACGGATCCGCTGGTCTTATTACCATGCTGATCGACTGTGAACGATTGAAGAATGAGTCCTGGTTGAGTAATATTTCACCATATGCTCCCCTGCCGGGCATGGATCTCATGGATCTCATCGTCCACTCCATCAAACAAAACGGCGCAGAAAAGGGGAGGATTGGCGTTGAACTTGGCCATTCTCCCCGGGGGAATACGGGATACCTGTTTGCTACGGAATACGAATTGTTGAAAAATGCATTGCCGCAAGCTAAATTTGTCAATGCCCTGGGCGTAGTTGACAGTGCCTCCTATATAAAAGAACCGGGCGAAATCAAGCTCATGCGTCAGGCAGCCGCCATCGCGGACTCCGCCATCAATTGTGTCGCGGGTTCCCTTGATATCGGCATTACGGAAACGGAGATAGCCGGTATCGGTGAGATGGAACTGCGCCGTCTAGGAAGTGAATATCATTGGGCGATTACCGGATCGTCGGAAATAGCATCCGGCTACAGGGCGACATACTCCATGAACGGGACGACCCAGCCCACCGGAAAAAGTGTGCAGCTAGGTGAAAATATCATCGTCGACCTGCATCCGCTTTATCAGCTGTATGCCTCGGATCTGGCCCACAATTTCATTTTAGGGAAGCCCACTGCACAGCAAAAGAAACTGGCCGACGCTTATCTGGCGACGGCGGAAACGATTGTCCGCAATTTTAAGGCAGGAAACAAAGTAGGTGATGTGCATAAGGCCGTAATGGATAAATTGACTGAGCTCGGGTATGCCCAGTTTACCATCCCCTCCTTTGGCCATGGGCTCGGAGTATTCGGTCATGAATGGTATCCGGCTATTATCAGCAATGATGAGTTCCGCGATGTTGTTCTGGAAGAAAACGTTGTCGAAGTGGCATTCCTGGCCATGAGCGTCCCGGGGGTATGCGGCATGAGATTGGAATGCCCCGTATTGGTTACGAAGGATGGCGGTGAAATGCTGTGCAAAACGCCGTTGGAGCTGACGGTGATTGATGTTTAAAGACCAATAACAAGGTTATGGAAAAATCCAGAGCATTCAATTATCGGGCAGGTGGCATCATTGAATTCAGTTCCTGATCTGAAAATACGGTTCATCTGAGGAGGCTTTTATGTGCGATACCTGCGGAATCGGTCCCGAACTTACCGGCTCCGGCATCAGCATCTTTGGAAAGAACTCCGACCGGGAGGCTGACGAAACCCAGCTTATCAAGTCCGTGCCGGCCCAAAATTATCCGGCAAATGCAGTTCTGCAATGCACCTATATTGCAATTCCTCAGGCAGGCTCTACTTATGCGATGGTTATATCCAAGCCATTCTGGCTCTGGGGAGCGGAAATGGGCGTAAACGAAAAAGGCGTGGTCATCGGCAACGAAGCCCTGTTCACCAGAGTCAAGCCGGAGAAAACTCCAGGTCTCATCGGTATGGATCTTTTACGGCTGGGCCTGGAACGGGGGGCCAGTGCCGAAGAAGCGGCACAGATTATTATTGAGTTGCTGAAGAGATATGGACAGGCGGGCGCGTGCGGCTATCGCGACAAAAAATTCAACTACATGAACTCTTTTATCATTATGGACAGGCGCGGCATTCTCAAACTGGAAACAGCAGGCAGAGACTATGCGCTGCAGCGCCTGAGCGGATACGCCGTGATCTCCAACGGGATCACTATTGCCAAAGACTGGGATTTCTCATCACTGGCCACGGGCACAGATTTCAGCAAATTCAGCGATCCCCTGATCACCTATTTTGCGGGAAGCCCTTTCCGCCGGAATCGCAACCAGGCATCAATTCTGAAGGCCAAAGGCGCTATTTGCGCCGCTGATGTATTTGCCATGTTAAGAGACCATTTCGCTTCTCAGCCGGCAACAGGCTTCAATCGCGATGTCTGTATGCATGCGTCCGACCCGCTGATCAGAAAGTCGCAGACAACCGGCTCTCTGGTTGTGGAACTGCACCCGGATGAAAGATTCAGGATATTCGTCACCGGGGGATCAGCGCCCTGCCTGACCGCCTTCAAACCATTTCTACCTGCCGCGCCTTTTCGCGATCTCGGTGTCGGGGCAGGCTGTTATTCCGATCAATCATACTGGTGGAGGCATGAAGCTTATCACATCAACGCGGTCTTACGCTATGATACAGTGCAGCCCCTGGTTCAAAAATACATTCAGGACGGAGAATCTTCCAGTACCAAGAACCTTCCAGCGCATTTATGGGAAAGCGCAGAGCCTGATCTGAGGAAGATTTCGCAAGATGCATTCCGGGAGTCGGAAGACAGGGAAAAAGCCATGCTGGAGCGGATGAAAGACATAAAAAAGACTTCCTCGCTTCTTGCGTCCTGTTTCTGGTCACGGATGGCCCGCCGGTCGGGAGTTCCTTTGATATGATCTCCTGGCAGAGCGCAATTTCCCCCCGCAATCTACCGGACTGCCGCTTATGAAAAACAAGAAAGAGTAAACTCTCCCCCTTCCCGGTTAAAATAATCTTGACCGGCAGGTTCCTTTTTTGTATACACGCCGCCAAACCTAAAGGAACAGCTCCTGCAATGACACAAGCAAGAAACAAAATAAAGCCGGTCGCCGGTAGAAATCTTTCCCCTCCCCGCGCACCTGCCGATGGTCGCCGCACTGCGGTGCGCGAATCAGGCATCCACGGCAAGGGAGTTTACGCCATCCGGCCGATCAAGGCCGGCGACAGGGTGCTGGAGTACAGAGGCAGGATCATTACCTGGCGCAAAGCGCAGGCCCTTCACCCCCACGACCCCAGTCAGCCCAACCACACCTTTTATTTCCACCTGGACGACGGACACGTCATTGATGCCAAGCAGAATGGCAACTCCGCCCGCTGGATCAATCACGCCTGCGATCCCAATCTGGAAGCCCGACAGGAAGGATCCCGAGTTTTCCTGGAGGCTCTGCGCGATATCGACATTGGTGAGGAGCTCTTCTACGATTACGGTCTGATGATCGAAGGCCGCAAGACTGCCAGGATCAAGCAGGAATATGCCTGCCTATGCGGCGCAGATACCTGCCGCGGTACAATGCTGAACATAACAAAGAGGATCAAGGCCCGAGGCTGAAAGGAAAAGGGATTAAAAAAAGTTGAAATCTTCAAACTCTCCCCTCATTAACAACGTGATGTTGGCGCGAAAGAAATTCAGGGGAGATTTTGGGATGTATTTAAAATCCTCCCTGTCCCTCCTTTAAAAAGCAGGAAATCAGCAGTCGTTCTAATTTTTTTTCCCTTTGAAAAAGGGGGATGGAAGGGGGATTTTGCAGTATGTCAAATCCCCCCTGATGATCCTTGCTGGAAATAGCCATTGTCACTTCTTAAACGGATACATTCGGAAAACATCGGGGGAAGGGGCGCCCGAATAATTATCTCTTTTTTGCTCCGCGGGTGTAAAAATACCAGCCGGGCGGCATGCAGGGCCTGCCTGGGCAGGATCAGGCGCTCCGACAGTTCAGCGGTGAGGCCGTGCCGAATAAAATTGAGAAAGGCGGATTCGTCCCGACCGTAGAGCTTATCACCGACAATCGGATAACCTGCTGCCAGCAGATGGGCGCGTATCTGGTGAAGCCTCCCCGTTGCGGGGAAACACCGGACAAGAGACATGTCACCGGCATTTACTATTTTCACAAAGCGCGTCAACGCCGTTTCGGATCCACCCGGCCACGCCTTGCGTTTCTTACTTATCGCGGAGTTCTTATCCCGGCCTAAAGGCAAATCGACGATTAATTCGCCGGCGGGAAAAATTCCGTGCACCAGGGCGAGATACTCCTTTGATCCTTGCGCCAGCGCTACGGCCAGACTCGCCGTGCTTTTCCCATCGAGGGCCAGCAATATGATCCCCGATGTTTCACGGTCGATACGGTGCAACGGGTAGACTTTCCGACGGTAGCGCTCCTCAAGGAGCGCCACCAGTGTGTTGTTGAAATACCTTCCCGCAGGGTGGACCGGCAAATTACCCGTCTTGTTCACGGCAACAAACCATTCGTCCTCGTAAAGGATTGTTATTCGGTCATCAACTTCCGGTTCGATGATGCGGCTTCCATTCCAGGCCAGCATTTCACCGCCTTTTAGCGCTGCCGCGGGATCGAAGGCAGGCATGCCGTCCAGCGACAGCTTCCCTTCCAGAATCTCCTTTCTCCATAGTTCCTCTGTCAGATAGGTGAAGCGATAGGATAAATAGCTGTCCAGCCGCTGGGCTTCATGAAGAACCGGAACACGCGATTTTATAATTCTTTTTCGTGTCATAGGGGGAAAGCGATGCTATGTTCAGCCGGGTATAGACAACTTTTGGGGAAATCAGTTTCAAAAGTTGTATGCAAGTTGTCAACTATGCCTGCGCGCGTTTAATCATGAACAGAATATTTTCATTGGCGTTCTTAATCGTGATTTTAATGTCCCGGTGACCGGTCTGCCAAACGCGGAAGACTTCGTCGGCAAAGGCCTGGCCTATGGTTTCCACATTATGGAAGTCAAGCTCGATGGTCTGAAATTTATCCAGCCCTGCCAGAATTCTGCGGGCCTGAGACCGCGACACATAATCAACATCCCGGTTATACAGCTTTACTTTTACGCCTGTTTTATTGAACTGCAAAGACTCGTCGGTGTATTGATTGAATAGATCGGAAAGAATTTTTTTTGACTTCAGACCCAGGACAAAATCGACTTTTGTTCCTTTCGAGGATTGAATATCTTTTATGTAAATATCCTGACCGATGTTGTCGAAAACAACCTTTTTACCGAAGCTTTTAAGAGTCAGAAAATCGGCGATCTTTGACGTAAAGAATATTCCCTCGCCGCTGTGCGCCTCCGGCGCCGTAGTTTCTTTGCCTTTGAGCAGGTCCTGAATGGCATCCATTGTCGAGGCCAGCCGTTTCTTTTCTCTGATATTATTAAAAATACCAACCCCGCGATCCGCAACACTGAATCGGACATCGGTTGCTGTTTTTGTAACAAGAACATCAATTTTATCCGACTCGGAATGTTCTATAGCGTTGTTGAGCATTTCGGTAAAGGCATAATCGATGATGGAAGAAACATTGCCGGGCAGCTTTTGAAAGATGGAGCTTTCTTCCTTGATCCGGCTCAGCACCTTATCTTCGGCAAGCTCTCTGTTGGCGATTATCTTTCTCACTTTGGATGGTTTGGCCGCAGCCGCTGCTCTTTTTGAAGCGAGGATATAATGTGCCTGGTTGGCCTTGCCCAGCCGGACTATCTTCCCCTCTGCAGCCAGGTTTTTTAGAAACATCTGCGCGTGCGCCCTGGAGAACCCTGTTTTACCTACAACATCGGCTGTTGTGACCGTGCCCTTTGTCTTCAGGAAAGTAAATATGATATCTTTTATATCCATCGGTTTCTCCGCTAATCCTTGTTGACAACTTTATTGTAAACTAATTATGGAAGTTGTCAACAAGTTGTCTACAACAGTGGAGAATAATGGGACTGATATTTCTCATTCATGAGGCGTAGGAGGCAGCATTACTGCTATCAGGATTTCCTGCCAACACTCCACTGCCGGGGTTTCCACTTGATTTGAAACTCAATTTCCTCTTCTTTGGCCGATTTTTCGTGCTCGACAGTAAACGCGGCCCTTGCCGGAACGCTGATTCGCGAGCCGGCGATTGATATTTTAAAGCGCTTGTCGTTTTCAATCGCGTCGGCTAGCCGGCGCAGTTTGGCTGCAAATTCTTGCTTTAAATATTCCTTTTCGATGTCTCTGTTTTGTTTTTTGCTCATTTTTTTGCCTCTTCTTTGTTTGTCTGCTGTTTCAGTTCCCGCTTCTTCATCGTTATCAGTAGGGCGGAGATGGCGCCTTCAACTTTGATGGATTATCTCTCAAACGTTTCCAAACTTAGCAAACGTGATCCGTGAATGACACGGAGAATAATCACTCTGGATGCTTCGATTCGAAAAATAGTTCTGTAATGACCATAAAGGACATGCCGGTATTCGACACCCAGTTCGAATGACTCGGGAATGATAGGACATCTTGCTGGAAATTTTTCCAGAGTATCAATTTGTTTTTCGATTTCTAAAACGAGTTTGGCTGCTGCTCTTTGATTGTCGGCAGCTATATAATGAAATATTTCTTGAATATCGGATTGAGCTGAGGCGGTAATTTCAACTCGAAATTTTTGCACTTTTCTTAAACTCCTTTAAGAAAGTTCGTGCATCTTTGGTACGTCCGTCCTTTACATCCTTCTCTGCAGGCGCCAGCAACAAGCCCAGATTGAGAGCCTTTAGCTTTTTTTCAAAAGCATCTACATTAATCAGAACGACGTCCGGTTTACCGTTTACCGTAACTACAACGGGGCGTCCGGTATCATGCAATTGCTTGAATATTTCGTTAGTATTCTTTTTTAAATCCGAAACCGTTTTGATGTCTTCAGTTATACTAAAAGGCATTTAATTTCATATCCTTTCTGGTGCTAAATTTAGTAGCTTTTATAACACAAAGGAGATAATTTTTAAACACTATTTCGGGGCTGTTCAAAAATGTTCAGATGCAAGGCGCACGAAGCCGGAGGAGAGAGGCGTACTGTTCGCGTATGTCGCAACGACGAGGGCTGAGGAGCAACGCAGCAGATGAGCGTTTTTCAACAGCCACTCAGTTCCCGCTTTTTCATCATTATCAGTACGGCGGAGATGGCGCCTTCGGTCATGCCGGGGATGCGCTCCATCTGGCCGATGGTGGCGGGCGCGATGCGGGTGAGCTTGCCCTGAAGCTCGTTGGAAAGGCCGGGGACGGTCGAATAATCAAAGGCCGGCGGAATTTTCATTTTTTCCTGGTCTTTTAATTTTTTTGTTGCTTCGAACTGGCGCTTGATGTAGCCCTCATACTTGATTTCTATCTCCATCTGCTTTTTGACAAAGGGATCGGCTTCGGGCTCCCAGCCGGGGAAGCAGGCCAGATCATCATAAGCAATTTCATGACGTTTCAGCAGCGCATAAAGCGTGGTATGGCTGGTCAGGGCCGGGGAGTTGATCTTTGTCAATGCTTCGTTAATCTCCGGCAGGGGTTTGACCGGTGTTGCTTTTAAATGGGCAATGCCCCGCTCGATTCGGCTCATTTTATCCTGAAGATCCAGATAATGTGCGCGGTCAATCAAACCTAATTCGTATCCTTTGCCCATCAGACGGATGGTGGCATTATCTTCGCGCAGAATCAGCCGGTACTCGGCGCGCGAGGTAAACATGCGATATGGTTCATCGACGCCACGGGTGACAAGATCATCAATGAGAACAGCCATGTAGGCCTCGGAGCGGTCGAGAATAAACGGCGGAGCACCGCGGAGCGCCTGCACGGCGTTAATTCCCGCCCAAAGGCCTTGCGCCGCCGCTTCTTCGTAACCGGATGTGCCGTTGATCTGCCCGGCCAGATATAAGCCGCAACAAAGCTTGGTCTCCAGGGTCGGTTTCAACTGCGTTGGTTGAACAAAATCATATTCAATAGCGTAAGCCGGACGCATGATTTCGGCCTGCTCCAGCCCTTTAACGCTATTGACTATTTTTTGCTGCAACTCCAGCGGCAGGCTGTTGCCTAATCCCTTGGCGTATATCTCTTCTGTTTCCAGGCCTTCATGCTCGAGCACCACAGGATGTGATTCGCGCTCGCGAAATCTCATCACTTTATCTTCCAGAGAAGGGCAGTAGCGGGCGCCGATTCCTTTAATTGTTCCCGAATAAAGCGGCGAATGCTGGATGTTTTCGCGGATCAGGCGGTGCGTTTCGGAAGACGTTGCCGAAAAATAGGAAGGCAGACGCTCCGGGCGCAATCGAACTGTGGTAAAAGAAAAGGGCTGCGGTTCATGGTCACTATCCTGGCGCTGCAGACAGGAAAAATCAATTGTGGAGGCCTTCAGGCGCGGCGGAGTTCCCGTCTTCATTCTGCCGGTTTCGAAGCCCAGATCTTTCAGGCAGGCGGCCAGGGTAATTGACGCCAGTTCTCCGGCCCGGCCCGAGGCAGTTTGCGATGTGCCGATATGGACAAGGCCGTTCAAAAAGGTGCCGGTTGTTATAATCACTTTTTTTGCGGCATAGAAAAAACCCGTTTGATCCAGCACTCCCTTAATTTCTTTTCCTTCAATCACCAGCCGCTCCACCATGCCTTGCCGGATATGCAGATTCTGCTGCTTTTCGACAACGGCTTTCATGGCGAGCCGGTATTGTTGTTTATCGCACTGCATGCGGGAGGAATGAACGGCGGGACCTTTCGAGGCATTGAGCAGCCGGAAATGCAGCGCCGTTTTATCGGCAATTTTGCCCATCTCGCCGCCCAGAGCATCAATTTCTTTGACAAGTTGACTCTTGGCCTGCCCGCCGATGGCCGGATTGCAGGACATGAGCGCAATGGAATCCAGATTAATATTAAAAAGCAGTGTCTGGCAGCCCATACGTGAGCAGGCCAGGGCGGCTTCGCAGCCGGCATGGCCGCCCCCCACTACTATAATGTCGTAATTATCAGTCAATTGTTGTTCCCCCAAAAAACCAAAAGCTTGCTCTCGTATGAAATCAATAGTAAAAGCCGTTAATAATTCAGCCCGTCTGTCACGAGTGACCTTCAGGTCATGCCGGACTTGATCCGGCATCCAGTAACATTATAAAATTTCCTGGATTCCGTGTCGCGCTGCGCTTGCATGGAATGACGAAAGGTGCAATAAACTTTTTTACGGCATAGACCGGAAAAACACAACAAAAAAAGAGGTTTCCTTGGCTAAACCGGAATTTTGGAAAAACAGTAAAAGATATTTTGATCTGAAAAGCTACTGGCGAAATCTATTCGGCTGCAATGTGCACAAGCTGTCCATTGACGCGGGATTTACCTGTCCCAACCGCGATGGGTATGTGGCCACCGGTGGCTGCATTTACTGCGACGGACGCGGTTCCAAACTGCGCCAAATGGGAGAGCTGCCGTCCGTAGCGGCGCAAATTCGCACCGGTAAGAAATATTATTCGGGCAAAGCATCTAAATTTATTGCTTATTTTCAGACATTTACCAATACATATGCGCCGGCGGTTCAATTGCAGGCCCTCTATGATGAGGCGCTGGGCGAACCCGATGTTATCGGTCTTTCTATTGGTACCCGTCCGGATTGCCTGGCGCCGGAAACAATATCCTTATTAAAAAAGTATTCCGAGAATTATCATATCTGGGTGGAACTGGGATTGCAATCGGTTCACGATAAAACCCTGCAGTTTATTAACCGGGGACATAATTTTCAGCAATTTCGAGATGCGGTTCATGCCCTGGCCGGGAGCAAACTGAACATTTGTGTCCACATTATTATCGGATTGCCGGGAGAAAGTGACAATGATGTACTAAGAACGGCCGTAATTCTGGCGGCCCTGCCGATTAACGGAATCAAAATACATTCCTTGCTGGCCCTTGAGGGAACGACGTTGGGGGATATGTACAAAAATGGCTCGATTCCGATGATCAGCAAGGAAAAATATGTGGCGCTGACAGCGGATGTCCTGGAGGTTCTGCCGCCCGCAATGGTTATACAGAGGCTGACCGCCGATGGTTACCGGGATATCTTTCTTGCTCCCTCCTGGGCCGGCAGCAAACTGGATGTTTTGAATTCGATTAACCGGGAGTTGGAAAGGCGGGACTCCTGGCAAGGGATTTATTATCATAGAGACAAATAAATTAGTTATTGTACATTGAGCATAAAAATTGCTAGTATTTTGTCAATTAACCACTTTGAAAAAGAAAATTATGATCGCAATTATCGATTACAAGGCTGGAAATCTCACGAGCGTTGCCCGCGCGCTGCAGAACATCGGACAGGATTTTATCATCACTGATGATGCAAAAAAACTGGACTCGGCGACTCATGTGATTTTTCCAGGCGTCGGCGCCGCCGGCGAAGCCATGGACTATTTGAAGCAGAAAAAAATGGATAAATGGTTGAAATCATGCTTTTTATCCGGTAAGCCTTTGATGGGTATCTGCCTGGGCACGCAAATCATTTTCGATTACAGTGAAGAAAATGACACACAATGCATCGGTCTGGTGAGCGGATCAACAAAGCTTTTTCCGAATGATATGATTTATGACGGCAGAAAATTGAAAATCCCGCACATGGGCTGGAACTCCGTGCAATTACGACGCGAACATCCTGTTTTTCGGGATATTCCCGCCGGAGCGGAATTCTATTTTGTGCACTCCTACTATCCGGCACCGTCCCGGGAAGCTGTCGTCCTGGGTATAACGGACTATGGAATAGAGTTTTGTTCGGTGCTGGCGGTGAATAATCTGGTGGCGATGCAGTTTCACCCGGAAAAAAGCGGCACACCGGGGCTGCAGATCCTGCGCAATTTTTGCAGCTGGAGGCCGTCATGATCAGTAAGAGAATAATCCCCTGCCTCGATGTCCGTAACGGTAAATTGACAAAAGGCATTAAATTTCAAGGCAATGTCGATATCGGCGATCCGGTGGAGGCCGCCCGGGAATATTATGAACAGGGTGCCGATGAAATTGTGTTTTATGACATTACGGCTTCCTCCGATGGACGCGATATCATGATTGATGTCGTTTCCCGCGTAGCCCAAACAATTTTCATTCCTTTTTCCGTCGGCGGCGGTATTCGCAATCTGGATGATATGCGCCGGGTCATTATGGCCGGAGCGGAAAAGGTCAGTGTTAATTCCACCGCCGTGACCAATCCGGGGATTATTGCTCAGGGCGCGCAGGCCTTCGGCAGTCAGTGTATTGTTTTGGGAATGGATGTGAAAAAAGTGGAAATATCGGACAGGATTCCTTCCGGATATGAAATAGTCATTCAAGGCGGCAGGAAATTCACCGGGATTGATGCCTTGTGGTGGGCTAAGGAGGCGGAAAGACTGGGCGCCGGTGAAATTTGCTTAAACTCGATAGATGCCGACGGCACTCAGGACGGGTATGAGCTGAATTTAACGGCTATGATTTCGGAGAATGTGCGTATTCCTGTTATTGCCTCCGGCGGCGCAGGCGAGCCCGCACATTTGGCGGAGGTACTGACAGCCGGTAAGGCCGATGCGGCGCTGATTGCCTCCATGGTGCATTACCGGACATATACGATTGCCCAAATTAAACAGTACCTGAATGAACGTGAGATCAAGACGAGAATGCTTTGGTGACAGCAACAATTCTGCTTGACGAATATGATCAGGCATTGCATAAGTACCACCGATTTAAGTTAATGTTTTACGTAATTGGAACAGGATATTAAACATTTTTAGAAGGCAGGAGGCGATTTTTGTGGATAAAAAAAGATACGAATTAAATATACAACTGGCGCAAATGCTTAAAGGCGGCGTTATCATGGATGTGACGGACGTGGAGCAGGCCAGGATAGCAGAAGATGCCGGAGCGGTAGCGGTAATGGCTCTCGAGCGCGTACCGTCGGATATCCGTAAACAGGGCGGGGTAGCCCGGATGTCCGAGCCGGAGATGATTGCGCGGATTAAAAAGGCCGTATCGATTCCGGTTATGGCCAAAGCCCGCATCGGTCATTTTGTCGAAGCGCAAATTCTGGAGGCGTTGCGGATTGATTACATTGATGAGAGCGAAGTGCTGACACCGGCCGATGAAGAATGCCATATTGACAAAACTAAATTTTCCATACCTTTCGTTTGCGGCGCCCGTAATCTGGGAGAGGCATTGCGCCGGATAGCGGAAGGCGCGGCCATGATCCGCACCAAAGGCGAGGCTGGAACCGGTAATGTGGTTGAGGCTGTTCGCCACATGAGAACAATGAACCGCGAAATCCGCCAGCTGATCGAGATGCCGGTGGAAGAGGTGACCGGTTTTGCCAAAACCAACGGAATGCCTTATGAGTTGGCGCTCAAAGTTAAGGAATTAGGGCGGCTCCCGGTCGTAAATTTTGCCGCCGGCGGCATTGCTACTCCGGCCGATGCGGCCCTGATGATGCAACTGGGCTGCGACGGGGTTTTTGTCGGATCAGGTATTTTCAAGTCGGCAAATCCCAAGCTGCGGGCTGCCGCCATTGTCAAGGCGACGGCTTATTTCGATGACCCCAAGAAAGTATTGAAGGCATCGATGGGTTTGGGTGAAGCTATGCCCGGTCTGGAAATAGCGCAAATTCCGGCCGATCAAATTCTGGCGGGACGCGGGTGGTAAGTAAATCAGCTCTTTGATACCAAGTCGCATTCTTTGCCTAACTTTGTTGGCTGCGTCGTCTGCTCCCTCGACGTATGTGACAATACGCCTGCGGAGCCTCCTTCTTGCCGCCGCGTTATGCTTTGAATGCAACTCGGTATGAGAATTTAGTTATGATCGCCAAAAGTAAGAAAAACAACTCCGGTATTATCGGTATCCTCGATTTACAAGGCGGAGTTTACGAGCATTTGGACCATCTGCAACGATTAGGAATTGCCGCCAGAAAGGTCAAACGGCCACCGGATTTTAAAAATTTGGCCGGGCTGATTATTCCCGGCGGGGAAAGCTCCTGCATTTCGCGGCTGCTGAATATTTTCGAAATCAAGGCGCCGCTACTAACGGCCTTCGGGCGGGGAATGAAAATCTGGGGCACTTGTGCCGGCGCCATATTGTTGGCCAAGCATGTTGTTGGCGAAGATTCCTGCCTTGGTCTGATTGATATCAAAATAGAGCGCAACAGTTTTGGCAGTCAACTCAACAGCTTCAAGAGCGAAGCCATGATTCCCCGTGTGTCAGCGAAACCGGTTCCCCTGACCTTTATTCGTGCGCCGAAAATTCTGACAGCCGGCAAGGACGTTGAAGTTTTGCTGAAAGTTGACGATTATATTGCCGCGGCGGAAAGCGCCAGTGTTCTGGTGACTGTATTTCATCCCGAACTGACCGGTTCTCCGGCGTTTCACCGATACTTTGCGGTTAAATGCGGGTTGAATCCGGCAGTAAATACAAAAATTTACACTGACCAGGAATGGAATCCATGCAGCTGGACACGGCTTGCCCGCAACTTCTAATCCGGCGGGCAGTTCACTTTAAAAATGACTTTTATTAATGCACTTGAAGAAAACTTCTTTGCCTGCGGCCGTTACTGGGGTAGCCTGAATTCTTCGCTTAACAGCACGCAAAAAATTTACTCAATGAATTCAGGCATTATGTCCGCCGATCTGAATTGGGCCTGGAATGAAAGACCTTTAACCCTCGACAATGCCGGGGCAATAGCTCAGATAAAAAATTCCTATGAGCAATTGGCATTACCTTTCTGGTGGTGGGTTTACCCTTCCGGGCAATCAGCGGTGACCAGAACAGTGCTGGAAAGTGCAGGTTTGCATCGGGAAACGGCGATTCCCTGTCTCGCCGCGGATTTATCCCGGCTTCCGGTTGATGCAGCCCTTCCTGCGGCAATTACTATTTCCCTGGTGGAAAATGACAGAGATTTGGCCTGCTGGGAAGAAATCTCTTTTACAGGGTTCGCCATGGAATCTGCTTCTCAGACGCAATACCATAATTTTATTTCTTCTTTCGATATCAGCTGCGCATCACCGCAGAAGCTTTTTCTGGCTAGTATCGACGGGAAACCTGTAGCGACTGCTCTCTTGCTTTTTTACCAGGAGACGGCCGGTATTTATTTTGTTTCCACTCTTCCCGCTTATCGCCGCCGGGGCATTGGCCTGAATTTAACCCGGGCAACTATGCACTATGCTCAGAGGGCAGGGGCTAAATTTATTATTCTGCAATCATCCGCAGCAGGGCTGAGGGTTTATCAGCAGGCAGGGTTTAAAGAGTATTGCCGGGCGGATATTTATTCCATCCGGTTATGATGCCTAGCTTAAGTGAGTTTGGAGGATTAGATTTTTTCGATAAAGAAAATCAATGCTTTTTCTGTAAGAGTTCTTACCCGATGTCTGTGATCAGAGCCGTCAGGAATGAAGATTCCATCACCTGGTCCATAAATTATCTTTGAATTTTCAAATTCAATTTCCAGTTGACCTTCAATAAGATAACCGCAATGTCCTTTTTCGCACCAATGGAGGGGCATCTCTTGCGAATACTCGACCAGCCGAATGCGCAAATTATTTTGGTCCAGATGCTTATGTCTGATGCCCTGGACAGGAGACTCCCACTCGAGCTTAGCAAATTCGGCTTTGTACGAAATTGCCATGAAATCTCCACTTTAAGTCTAACTAATTTTCATTTGGTATCCGGTTAAATCCTGTCACCGGTTGTTGCAAAGCCCTAATTTCCGGTCCCTTCCGGCTTTTCAGGTTCGGGAGTAACCTGTTCATTGAATTCCCGATGTGGCTGCTCTTGTTGATCTGCCGGTGTTATAACCAGCGAGCTCAATTTTTCCTGTTGCTCTGATACGACCGGCGCCGCGGCTTCCTGAGCAGGCGCCGCTGCCGCCAAAATATTCCCAGGCAGGATAATTTCCTGCTTAACCGGAACTTCTTGCACCGTCGCTGCCTGTGCCGGGCCCTCCGGCAAAATTCCTTCCTTCTTAATGTCCGAAGGCTTCCGGCGGCGGCTGCGGTGCCGGTGCCGCTTCTTCTTGACCGGAATTTCCCCTCCGCCCGGGATCGCCTGGGGCACATTCCCGGCATGCGTTTCCGGTGCTGTTTTCTCCTGAAGTGCCGGTTCTTCCGGGAGCGTTGACTCGGGATGGCTGGCCGGCTCAAGTAAATCTTTTTCTTTCATGGTCTGCTGTATCTCTATTTTATCCCACTGCATTTCCCCGCTGCCGGAAATATTCAGAAACAGGCCGAATGAAGATTCCAGACTTACAATTTCAGCCCTTTTCTGGTTGAGAATATAACTGGCTATTTCAGGCGGCAGACTTACTTTGAGTTCGGAGTAAATTCCTTTAACTGCTTCCGATTCAATTTTACGGAATGCTCCCAGAGCGGCATATTCCAAAGACGGTCTTAATCCGCTGCCCTTGCAATAGGGGCAGTTTGTGTAGCTTATTTCCTGGATTGTCGGCTGCTTTTTCTGCCGCGATAATTCGAGCAGGCCAAATTTAGAAATTCGTGAGAGCTGGATTCGGGCCCGATCAAGACTCAACGCTTTCTTGAATGATTTTTCCACTTCCGCAACATTTTTCTTTTCCATCATGTCGATGAAGTCGATAACTATCAATCCGCCCAGGTCACGCAGCCGCAATTGGCGGGCAATTTCTTCGCAGGCCTCGGTGTTTGTTTTAAACGCTGTCTCCTCGATATTACGTTTATTCGAGCCGCGTCCGGAGTTCACATCAATTGTAATCATCGCTTCCGTCGGGTTGATAATAATATATCCGCCGGATTTGAGATCTACTCGCTCCTGATAAATTATCCTTATTTGCTCTTCCAGTTGGAAGCGCTCAAAAATAGGTATTTTTTCTTTGTAGCTGACGAGAATTTTAACATTCCGGGGAGCGACTGCCTTCATATAGGCGCGCATTCTGCGGAAGGTGTCTGCATCGTCAATAAAAATTTCTTCAATTTCCTGCGTCAGGTAGTCCCGCAGCGAGCGCACACCAAAATCGGTTTCCTGATAAATGAGCATCGGCGCACTGACATTATTCGCTTTCTTGGTTATTTCTTTCCAGAGGCGCATCAGATGCTGATAGTCGCGGTAAATTTCCGGCTTTGTCCGGTTGATACCGGCCGTCCGCACAATAAAACCCATGTTCTCCGGGATTCGAATTTGTCCCATCAGGTTTTTGATTTTCTGCCGGTCCTCTTCATCATCAATCTTACGTGATATTCCTGTTCCGGGCTTGTTGGGCAGTAAAACAAGATACCTGCCGGGCAGAGAGATATAGGAGGTGAGAAGCGCTCCTTTGTTACCGGTTGCCTCTCGCACTGCCTGGACCAGAATTTCCTGGCCTGCCTTGAGAGTCGGTTTGTTGTTCGTTTGCCCATTTTCATGGTCGGTTGAAAACTCAGGGCAGGCATCGCGCAGAGGTAAAAACCCGTCTTTGCCAACTCCGTAGTCAACAAAGGCGGCTTGCAGTCCACGTTCAATTTTCAGCACCTTGCCTTTGTAAATGTTGCCGGTGATGGGATCTTTCATCGACATTTCAATGTTGAATTCGATGAGTTTGCCTTTTTCATCAACGGTCGCCATCCGCTTCTGTTCTCTGTGAACAGCGTTAATAAGCATAGTATGTTTCATAAATTATCCTTTTTTGGCCTGCTGCAACCCGGTGCGTTATTAAGCGCTCAGAATCATCTTTAGCTTCCGATGTCCGATTGACAGCGGCCTGTATTTATAGAAAAGCGCTGACGTCGCCTTTTCCAATTCTTAAAATTTCAATGTTGTCGTCGACAAGGCTGATTACGCTTGATGGTTCGGGAATAATATTACCGCCGTCGATAATCAGATCGACTAATTTGCCAAAGTGCTCCCCGATGATATAGGGATTGCCCAAATCTTCACCTTCCGCTGTCTTCACGCTCGTGCTGATGATGGGCTGTCCCAGTTCCCTGACCATGGCCATACAAATATTGTTGTCAGGCACTCTAATGCCTGTTGTCGGTCTTTTCGGTAAGATGATTTTGGGAACCAGGCGCGATGCTTCCAGAATGAAGGTATAAGAGCCGGGCAAAAGACGTTTCATCGTTTTGTAAGCATAATCAGTTACTTTGGCGTATTGGCTGATGTGCTTTAAGTCGGAGCAGATAAAGCTCAGAGGCTGTTTCTTGTTTCTTCGTTTTATTTCGTATATTTTTTCAATACCTTTCTTATTGGATAAGTCACAACCCAATCCATAAACGGTATCTGTAGGATAAATTATAATACCACCATCGCGCAAAACGTCAACGGCCTTTTTAATCAGCCTCATTTGCGGATTCTGGCAGTTAATGGACAACATTCTCTTAATTCCTGATTTTCATAATATTCGTAACATAACTATATATCAGGAATTACAGGATTAGGCAACCGAAGCTTAGGAGCCGTTACGAAATAATCTCTTCTTTTCCTCTATTTCGTTACGGCTCCTTATGCCGTTTTATATAATTGTTTGATCAGTTTATTTTTGAACGACGGCTTCGCTTAAATGCAATTCAAGGCTTTTGCGTTGATCCGTTCTTCTTGCCGATATCTTTGCTGAGCTTATATTGAATACTGTCAGCAAGGGCCTGCCAGCTGGCTTCCAGGATATTTTCCGAAACACCGATGGTGCTCCATATTTCTGCGCCGTCAGTGGAGTCCAGAAGAACGCGGACGCCGGCGGCTGTTCCTTCCGAACCTTCCAGCGTTCGCACTTTAAAATCAATCAGATGCATTTCCTTGATTTGGGGGTAGAATTTTGTCAGCGCCTTGCGCAAAGCGTGATCCAGGGCATTTACCGGGCCGTTTCCCTCCGCCGCTGTCAATTCGTCTTCACCGTCTACGGATATTTTGATTGTTGCCTGAGAAAGACAGGGGTTATTTCCCGTGCGCGAAGTAACCACACTGAAACATTCCAATGTAAAAGGATCAATAAATTCGCCTATTGCCTTCTTGATCAATAAAGAAAGAGAGCCGTCGGCAGCGTCAAACTGAAAGCCGCGATCCTCCATCCGCTTAACTTCACGCACGATTTTCTTACTTAGAGCAGCGTCCTTTTCCAGGTCAATGCCCAGTTCCTTGGCTTTATATTCGACATTGCTTTTACCCGACAGATCGGAAACAAGGACACGACGGTGGTTGCCGACAAGTGCAGGTTCGATGTGCTCATAAGCTGCGGGATTTTTTGTTACGGCGCTGACATGGACGCCTCCTTTATGAGCGAAGGCGCTGCGTCCGACAAAAGGACGCGAGTTCAGGGGCGGAACATTAGCTGTGTCACTGATAAAGTGGGACAGGTTAGTCAGTTGATGGATTGATTCCGGAGGCAGGCAATTTTTCCCCATCTTCAGCTGCAGGTTGCCGATGAGCAAAATCAGGTCGGCATTGCCGCATCTTTCGCCATAACCGTTGACGGTACCCTGAACCATTCTGACGCCTTCCTGCACCGCCGCTATGGAGTTGGCCGCGGCCAGCCCGCAGTCATTGTGCGCGTGGATTCCCGCCGCTTCTAAAGGAAGATAGGTGGAAACTTTTTTTATGATGGAGCTGACTTCATGGGGCATTGATCCGCCGTTGGTATCACAAAGCACAATCATATCGGCTCCGGCGGCTGCTGCCGTTTTGATTACTCTGACAGCATAATGAGGGTTATTCTTATAGCCATCAAAAAAATGTTCGGCGTCAAAGAGCACTTCTTTGCCCAGATCTTTGAGATATTTAATGGAATCGCTGATCATCCGCAGATTTTCGTCTAATTCGATTTTGAAAATTTCATGGACATGCAGATCCCAGGATTTGCCGAAAATGGCCACGGACTGAGTTCCCGCTTTCACGAGAGCCTTCATGTTTGCACAGGCCGCCGGCTTGATATGCGGCTTACGGGTGCTGCTGAATGCCGTCAGCCGGGAATTTTTAAATTTGATGTCTTTTGCCATTTCAAAGAAACGCAGGTCTTTGGGATTGGAACCCGGCCAGCCTCCCTCGATGTAATGGAAGTGAGCTTCATCAAGGCGTTGAGCAATACGCAGTTTTTCTTCTGCGGAAAAATTTATCTGTTCGCCCTGCGTACCGTCTCTCAAAGTTGTGTCGTAGATTAAAACTGAATTTTTTTTCATTTTCATCCTCGCTTTCCTGACCACCGCTTGCGCGGCATATTTCCGCCTGAGTCTTGCTTACGGAGTAATTTGATTAGCCATAAAAAAACCGCTGCCGGGGTTTCCTGGCAGCGGTTTCAAATATCCTTTGATGTGCATTGTGGTTATACCACGACCAGGCCTCCTATGTGGACGCTAATTATAATGTTGCTAATTATAATGGGTCTAATGGCAATCGTTCTCATGGCACCAATTAATATCTCATTTTTTTGCATACTAAATTTTCCCGGTTTGTTTGTCAATAGAAAATAATCACCAAATAATGGTTAATATTTATATGAAATTTACAGTGCCGGAGCCCGGAGATTATAAATAACAAAAGTAACGATAAAATGAATTTTCAACTTCACTGACTTTCCTTGTCATAAACATTCTCATCTTCAAACGGGATAATCAGCATTTTCTCTCACATTTTAGTCAAGCATTCTTTTGTTTGGTACAAAATTGTTCCAAATCATGCCGGCGCCCTCTGGCTATAATAACATGTAATTACGTATAGTTGTGTTGATTAAACCTGTTTGGCA
>PHBK01000028.1 GCA_002840565.1 Deltaproteobacteria bacterium HGW-Deltaproteobacteria-12
GGCCGAACCAGCAAAGCAGAAGCCTGATGAAATCAAAGAGCCCGAGCGTCCCAGTCCCGCGAGGCCTGCACAGCCGGAAAAAGCACGTCCGGAAAGTGTTGTGCCGGCAAGACCCGCTCAACCCCAGCAGACTAAACCCGGTCGTGTAGTACCGGCCGGACCAGCAAAGCAGAAGCCGGAGCAACCAGCAGATAGAACAGCAGAAAAACCAAAGGTTAAACCGCCGGAAAGAGATCTGGAAAAGTCGAACGAACAAATGCCTTCGGAAAAGGATTTGGGAAAACGAGGTCCGGGGAAGTCTCCGGAGAAAGAAAGGGAAAAACCGAAGGAACGTCCGGAATAATACCCGTCCCCTTTCCTTTAAGACTATTTCGCAATCGCAGAAAGCGCTATCAACACGGTCATGCCGACAAAAGAGACTGTGTCGTAACAGGAGAACTTGCCATTTCATGTCCTCCGCTGGCGCGAAGTCGGGCGCATGCCGGAGAGGTGTCACCCGGCATACGCCGGGTTTTTCTCAGTGACGGAGGTGGACTGAAAAGCGTCAAAATATAAATTATGGATATTACAGCTATTTAAAAAACATCCACCCCCTTGCCCCCGCCAGCGGGGGACATTACGTATAGACTGTAATCTGCATCTTTCATTTACGACAAAATCTCTAGAGGGGGAGGAAATCTGCACAAATTGCAAGAATTAGACGGGGCAGCGCGAACAATATTGGAGTGAAATGAGTTCCGGTAACTTATTACTAAAGGCTGTCAGGCGCATGCAGATGGGCTTCCTATCGGCGACCCAAAAAATCCGTTGCAGTCGCTTAGGCCGGCTGCGCTGGCATATTGGTGTCGTTCGTCTTCTGTTTTGCACAACAGTCATTACGGCCGCTCTTGTTTCCGTCGGATTATATCGCATCTATTTTGACCGAACCAATCTGCCGGACATAGAACCATTTACCCGTTTTGAGTTTGCTACGATTGGTCACATTTACGATGTCAATGGTCAGCCGCTCATTGAGATGGCCAGAGAATACCGGCGGAACATCAAGTACGAGGACATCCCGCCCGTTGTCCGGAATGCGATCATCGCTACAGAGGACAAGAACTTCTTCACTCACAGCGGTGTTGACTATTCCGTAATTCCTCGCGTACTCAGTAAAGTCAGGATTGGAACTCTGGTGGGTAGGCTTACAAAGATAAGCCAGGATGATGAGGGAAACAGCCGGCCGATCTTCCCGCACGGCGGATCGACGATCACGCAACAGCTCGTACGATGTCATTTTCTCAAAGATCTGACGGTTTTCCAAAACATGACAGCTCAAGAAAACAGCAATCGGCTCCGGCAAGGCCTGCTCCTGCCCCGGGCGCTGTCTTATATGATCGGGTCGCACAGCGCCAACATGCTGGTTCGGAAATTGGAAGAGATTCGACTGTCGTTTTGGGTTGAAAAAACTATGCAGGAGCGTTTTGGTTCGAAGCGCCGTGCTAAGGAAGAAATTTTGGCCCGCTACGCCAGTTTGATTTACATGGGAAACGGTCAGTATGGATTTGCGGCGGCGGCGGAATACTATTTCGGCCGGCCTCTCTCCACGCTCACCTCGGATGATGCTGACAAGGCGGCCCTGCTTGCAGGCATCGCCAAATCGCCTCGCAACTATGCGCCCAGCGCGAAAAACACTCAGAGAGTCTTGCGACGGAGAAACCAAAGCCTGGCGCTTATGGCGACGAACGGTTTCATTTCTCCGGACAGTTTGAGGGGAGCCGAACAGCGCCCGATTCAGATGGCCGCAAAGCGTAAGAGCAATTTGCCCCTGGGGCCTGCGGTCGTTGGCAATGTTATTGAGGAGATCAAAAGCCTCTGTCCTGACCTCGGCATTAATGATCTCCTCCAGGGCCGTATCCAGGTTTACTCGACGGCGGACGCCCGGGTGCAGCAGATTGTGAACGAGTCACTGGAGCGCGGCCTGGCGCGTTACGAGGAGCGACACCCGAGAACCAAAGGACTGCTGCAGGGATCTGTCGTTGTTCTGAAAAACAGCAATGCGGGCATCCTTGCCGAGACCGGCGGTCGTCAGTTCTACAAAGACAATTTCACATCGTACAGCGACTTCAACCGTGTCACACAGTCACTGCGGCAACCCGGGTCTACAATGAAACCAATTGTCTATCTCGCTGCTTTTCAGCAGGGCACATTTAATCTGGACACACTGGTTCCCGACGAACCCATCAGTGTTCCCGATGCCGGGAAAATGACTACGAAATGGATCTCCAACTATGATGGTCAATTCAAGGGGATGATTCCCCTCCGGGAAGCTTTGGCACAATCCAGAAACGCCGTTGCGATTTGGATTGTCGAGCAGATCGGGATTACAAATATCATGTGGACGGCGCGGAGTCTGGGAGTCAAGACGCCTTTGCAGCCCTATGCAACGACCGCGTTGGGTGCGTCCGAAGTGAATTTACTCGAATTAGCCAATGCCTACCGCGCAATGGCATCGGGCATCTACGCCCGGCCGTATGTGATCCGCAAGATCGTCCGCAGTTCAGGCGAGGTGGCGGCAGATAACGAAAACGGCTGGCCCACTGTTTCGGTCTACAACTATGCCCTTTCGCTCATTCAGGAAGGTCTGCGCGGTCTTGTGCGCATACCTTCCGGCACAGCTCATGCACTGGACGCCGGCTTTTTTTCGATCCCGGTTATGGGAAAGACAGGAACGACCAATGACTTCAGGGATGCGCTCTTTGTGGGCTCCACTTATGGTCCTGACGGAATAACCATCGCCGTCCGCATCGGCTTTGACGATAACCGTTCCCTGGGGCGCAGAGAAACCGGCGGCAAGGTTGCGCTTCCTGTATTCAAAGACATCATGCTCCAAGTATACCGCGAAAAACTGGTAGGACCGGTGCCCGCGTTTCCGCCTCAAATAGAACAGAGCATTAATAATTACCTGAAAATCAGGCCGGTTGAAGATGCGTCTTTACCAGAGAGCGGACAAAAGAAGATAAATCTCAGCCGGCGCTTTTAATTGTTAATCCAGGTCCGGAGAAAAGTATAAGTATCCCTCAGCATGTTGAGGTTCCGCTAAATATCAAGGGCAAACAAATCATTTGCTGCTTCTCCTCCTACGTCTTGTATCAGCCTAATCCGCCGTTCTTAAAGGATTAATTAAAACTTTTGACTTATTCAGTTTTTGGCAGGCCATTTGCTATTACCACCATCATGATCATCGAAATCACAAAGGAGGAATACCATGAATTCAAGGATGAGAGACCATGTTCCAATCTTGAGTTATGCAGCTGCCGTCTATCTTATTGTAATCAGCATTCTCGGGTTTATCGGCTGATTGAACGGTGATCGCCGGAAGCACGCGGTCAGATCAAGAAAGCTTCAGGAAAGCAGTGGAAACAGCGTTCATGAATAATAAGAAAATTGATGCGAAGTGATTGGAAAATGAAAAAGATTAAAGTCACTACGGGTGTTTACTGGGTTGAAGTCCCGGAAGCAAAACTTTACGTGCTGTGCGGATGCCCGGCGGACTGTGTCAAGCACCTGATGAAAAGAGGATTGATCATACCCGTGGAAAAGAACGGTGTTTTCTTTGAAACAGGCCCCAACACTATATTACTTTCCGATATTTCCCTTCAGCAAGAACAATTTTCGAACCTCGCCGAGTTCCCGGTGTTGCAGATGCTCTATCGGCAGGGGTTGATCCTGCCGAACCACCCCAACAACACAGGGGAAAAACCATTGATTGTCGGCAGCGAAGAACAGATTCGCGCGCAGGTTGATTATATTTACCGCGGGAACTACGGGTTGGTCTCCACCGAGGAAATCATGCGGGCGGGAATCCCCGCGGACGCCGCGGACGACATGATGCGTCTGAAACGCAGGTTCGCTTTCGGTAAAATCCGCAAAACCGAGGAATTGATTGAAACACGGATTGTGCGGGATGAGGCCGTGGAACTGAGAAACGGGGTTTTTATCCGGCGCAAAGGAATAAATATTTATGAATTCAAATATAACGGAGAAACCATCACTGTTGATATCAACCTGACCGGGAAAGAGGAATATGAAGCGCCGTACCAGCTCGGCTACCACGAAATCCGCCGGGAGTACTTTTCGGTGATCCACTCGGGCGAAGGCGACGGATGGGATATCAACCGTCCCTGCATGGCCAGCATTCTGACATTCCAGGGGAAAATCTATCTGATCGATGCCGGTCCGAACATAACCCACAGTTTAAGGGCTCTGGGCATCGGCGTCAACGAGATCGAGGGTGTCTTCAACACCCACGCCCATGATGACCACTTCAACGGTCTGCCCATCCTGATGCGGGCCGACCATAAAATTAAATATTTTGCAACCCCGCTCGTCAGCAGTGCAGTGATAAAAAAATTATCCTCCCTGCTGACAATGAAAGAAGAAGTTTTTTCCAATTATTTTGATATCCAACACCTTGCCTTGGATGTCTGGAACAACATCGAAGGCCTCGAAGTCAAGCCCGTCCTATCGCCGCATCCGCTGGAAACGAGCATCTTCTTCTTCCGCACGCTCTGGGAAGACGGCTACAAAACATACGCTCACCTGGCCGACATTACGTCTTTCAAAGTACTTGAAGACATGATCACCGACGAACCTTCGGGAAACGGCATCTCCCGGAAATACTGCGATAAAAATAAAAGAATTTATCTTATTCCCGCCGACCTGAAAAAGATCGACATCGGCGGCGGCCTCATCCACGGCAACGCGGAAGATTTCCGGGAAGACAAGACAAAGAGAATTCTCTTGAGCCACACGGCGCTGGAACTGACAAATACACAGAAAGAAATCGGGGGATCAGCTGTCTTCGGGATGGCGGACGTATTGATCTCTTCCGATCAGGATTATACAAAATCGATCGCCTTCATGAATTTACAGACTTTTTTCCCGGAAGCGCCGAAACATGAATTACGCATGCTGCTGAATTGCCCGGTCGAAACCTTCAATCCGGGAACAATCATGATAGGACAAGGTATAATAAACGAACACATATTTCTCATCCTGTCCGGTGAGGCGGAATTCATCGTATCCGATTATGATATCTTAAACAGGCTCGCGAGCGGTTTTATAGCCGGTGAACTATCGGGAATCCTCGGCATTGCCTCACCTGGAACCTACCGCACTCTTAGCTTTGTCAAAACACTCAAAATACCCTGCGAACTTTATTCGCAGTTTCTTAAACGAAACAACTTATTCAACGACCTCAAGGAAAACATCGACAAGAGAATTTTATTGCAGAACTCATGGCTGTTCGGTGAGATGCTTTCCAGCCGGATAAAGAGCGGAATTGCCGAGCAGATGGAGTGCTTTTCATATTCCGCAGGCCAGAAACTGCCCGTTGTCCCGGATAACCTGTATCTGCTCAAGAACGGCGAGGTGGAAATTTACTCCGGGGACAAAATCATCGAAACAATAAGATCCGGCGGTTTCTTTGGCGCACATTTGATTCTGCTGGAAGCATCGCAGCAGTTAGAGGCGCGTACCACCAAAACATCTGAAATCTACCACATTCAGGGGGAATTTCTCCAGGACATTCCCATCGTGCGGTGGAAACTGCTCGCAACTCATAAAAAGAGAATGAGAGCAGCAATAACAACATTCTGATCCTTAGGGAAGAATACTATAATGAGAGGAGTTCGTATGTTGAAAGCAATATATTCTATAACCCTGATGGCAGCGGCGGCTCTGCTGACGATCAGCATGTCTGTGCACGCTTCCCAGATGGACGACCGCATCGCATCATCAGCCAGGAAGTCTTATGTGTTCAAGACCTTCCTGCAAAACGACGATATCAAAATCGTTTCCCAAGACGGCGCCGTCACCTTGACGGGGTACGTCGCCGATGACTTCAACAAGTCATTGGCCGCGGCGACCGTCGCAGAACTACCCGGCGTCAAAAGCGTGAACAACAGACTGGAAATCAAAGGGACACCCCCCTCCGTAAACTCTGACGAGTGGCTCCGTGAAAAAGTGAAAGCCACGCTCTTGTTTCATCGCAGCGTAAGTGTCGCCACAACCGCGGTTGATGTCAAAGAGGGCATCGTGACCCTGCGCGGCGAAGCGTCCAGTCAGGCCCAAAAGGATCTGACAACTGAATACGCCAAGGATATCGAAGGGGTAAAAGGTGTAAATAATTTAATAGTTGTATCCGGTGGTTCGATGAAGAAAACCATCGGGGAAAATATTGACGATGTTTCGATCACCGTCCAGGTCAAGCTGTCGTTGTTGCATCATCGATCGACCAGCGCCATAAAAACCAAAGTCGAGTCGAACAGCGGCGAAGTAACGCTATATGGTCAAGCCGGCAGCGAAGCCGAAAAGGACCTGGCTACCAAGCTCGCCAACGACATAAACGGTGTGAAGAGTGTGAAGAACCAGATGACGGTCCAGTAAGTCAGCATTTCGGGACGACGAGGGTAACAAAGCAAGCCCTCTTGTCCGATAAAAGCAGAGGAAAAGAGAGGTTCTATTTTGTCACGAGGAGGCATTAAAATGAAAAGGTTGTTTTTGGAAACATTGCTTTTGGCGCTGGTAATCGCAGCCCCTGCTCCGTCGCTGGCTAGAGTAGATGTCAACGTTCATATTGCTCTGCCACCGCCCATCGTCTTTGCCGCACCACCGGAGTTGATAGTGATACCTGATACATATGTCTACGTTGCTCCTGAAATTGAAGAAGACATCTTTTTCTGGAATGGCTGGTGGTGGCGTCTCTGGGAAGGCCGCTGGTATCGTTCGCATTATTATAACCGGGGGTGGGGTCATTATAGCAATGTTCCCGGTTTTTATTTTGATGTGGATCCCGGTTGGAGAGAATACTACAGGGATAATAACTGGTACGGGCACCGCTGGCGCTATGAGCGGATTCCTCACCGGCGACTTCAACAGAACTGGAAGGGCTGGCAAAATGATCGACACTGGGAAAGGAAAGGAACCTGGGGCGTCCAGAGTTATCAGCCCCGACCGCAACAACAGCGACAGGAGATGAGACAACAACGGCAAAAGCAGTATCACCAGAGGCCTGAGGTGCAGAAACAAAGACAACCTCAGGTTCAACAACCAAAGCCGCAACACCGGGAGGCTGCACCGCAAGCCCGGAAGGCAATCCAACCAAAGCAACGGGAGGCAATCAATCCCCAGCACCGGGAAGCCGCTCCCCAATCCCGTAAAGGCCAGGCAGAGCAAGACCGGCAGCAACGGGGGGGCCACGAAAGAGGCAAAGAAGATAAACAGGATAGAAAGTAGAACCATTAAACCAGATAATACTAAAGGAGGAAGATCATGAAATCAAGCACACAGGACAAGTTGGAAGGCAAGTTTCACGAAGTAAAGGGCAAAATCAAGGAGGTTGCGGGGAAAATAAGCGACAATCCCAACCTGGAAGCTGAAGGCACCGGTGAAAAGGTAGCCGGTAAAGTTCAGGGAAAAGTCGGTGAGGTTAAGAAGGTGTGGGGAAAGTAGAGTTTATCAAACAATAAGGAGAACGTACAAATGAAAACAATCTATAGACTAGTAGTAATGATGGTGGCAGTTGTCGCCTTGCTGGCTCTCAGCATGCCTGTTTATGCGTCAAAAACGGACAGCCGCATCGAATCAACAGCCAAAAAGTCGTATGTGTTCCAGACCTACCTTCAGGATGATGATATCAAAATCGAATCCCGGGACGGCGCCGTCACCTTGACGGGAACAGTCGCCGACAGCCACCACAAATCATTGGCTGAAGAGACCGTAGCGGACCTGCCCGGTGTCAAGAGTGTGGACAACAAACTGCAAATCAAAGGGGAAAGCCCTGCTGAAAACTCGGATGCGTGGCTCACTGCGAAAGTGAAAACAATGCTCCTGTTTCATCGGAACGTGAGCGCCACGACGGAAGTTAACACCAAAGACGGCGTCGTGACCCTGCGCGGCGAAGCGAATAGCCAGGCCCAAAAGGATCTGACGACCGAATACGCTAAGGATGTCGAAGGGGTTAAAGGCGTAAATAATGAGATGGCAATCGGCAAGACAGCGAAAAAGAAGCAAACAATAGGCTCAAAGATTGACGACTCTTCCATCACCGCCCAGGTCAAGATGACACTGCTCTATCACCGCTCGACCAGTGCTCTCAAAACCAAGGTCACCACGAAAAATGGTGTGGTTACTTTGAGCGGCAAGGCCAACAACGCAGCCGAAAGGGATCTGGCCGCCAGATATGCCAACGACGTCAACGGTGTGAAGAGTGTAAAGAACAAGATGACCATTTAGCAGTTCGAATTGATAAACAAAGGGATTTTATGATCCCTGTCGGCGGGTCAACTGAGGCATAAGCTGGCAGGGAAAATAAAATATCGGAAAGGAGGATTAAAGGTTGTGAGTCAAGAATATCGTGAACCCCGTCAATGGTAAGAATTGGGTTGTGCACGGGGTAATCGACTGAATATTTAACATTTAACATTCTATTAGGAGGCAATTTATGAAGAGATTTAAAATCACGATCGCCGCTGCCATTACCTTGATGATCTTGGTGATGGCCGGCAGTGTCATGGCCGACGAGATTATATCATTTTCTGGCTTTCCGACTGAGGGGTACCAGCAGCAAGACAAGCTGTATGGAGGTTTTCAAGACGTAGGTGCGAATAAGTTCCTCGATATGATTGGTGCGACCACCGTCCTCAAGACCCAAACTTACACGGATAGGAATTATATAGATCTTCACACCGTTAGTTTCTCTGGCATCTTCAGCCAAAACGGAACCTACGACGTCAGATACACTATAGAAGTCGCTGATGATAGTGACTATTTCCTGAATGGTGTTGGACTAGGCATAGACCAGTCTTACGGCGTGTCTGCTGCCACTCTTCAGAAAAAGGTTTGGGCCGGAACCCCGGGCAGCGATACCTTGGGTGACCTCTTGTTAGACAAGACGGTCACAGGGAACGGCCCTGACTATATTCTTGGGTTGCATAAGAAGTTCTTTGTCGAGGACATCTTCACTATTTCCGGGGCAGGTGTTAACTCAATATCTAATTCGTTCACCCAGGGTTTGGTAGTTCGTACCGTTCCGGAACCGGGAACTCTCGGCCTTCTGGGCTTAGGTCTAGCCGGTCTGGTTACGGTGGCCCGTCGCAGGAAATGGCGCGCTTAGTGTTTTTGGATTGGAAACCGGAGTTGTACTCCGGTTTCCAATCCTCACATCTTTTGAACGGGATTCGCTGGAATCCGCAATTAGAAAACGGAGAAAACAATGAAAGCAACAAGCAAAACAAAGAAGGAACTGCTCGATGAGCTCACAGCCTTGCGCATGCGGGTTGGCAAACTGGAGCAGCAGGAAATAAATTCCCGGCGGGCCCCGGATAATTTTGGAGATAAACCGGAACGATGCTTCCCGCAAAAGGCGGATTTGCTCGAGGCCATCTATGTCGTTTTCGACAGAAAGTTCGAATTCGCCAATGACAGATTTGCCGAACTGTTTGGCGTATCGCCGGAAGAGGTCTGCAGCTCTAATTTTGATCCCATGACCCTGATCGCACCGGAGAGCCGACCTTTCATCAAGGAACAATACCGGGAAGGCTGCCGCGGCGCCTTTACGACAAGACAGATTAATTATACCGGCTTGTCCAAGGACGGCCTTAAAATAGAGTGTGATACCTTTCTTATGTTTATTCCCTATAAATGGGGCGTTGCCATTCAAGGCATGCTGCGCGGCATCTCCAAGAGCTTGCGTCAAGTCGATGAGGCCTTGACGATGCGTCACGGCGATTTGCCGTTTGGATTAAACGCCGCCCCGCGAGGCGTCCTTTATGCCGACAGGAATAATCATCTTATTCAGGCAAAGGAAACGTCCGGCAATTCCAAAGGTTTGCCGTCGGGGCAAATCCACCGTGTTGATTATCCAATCCAGCCGGCGATTGGTATGGAGCTTTAAGAAGGGTAAGGAGAGACACAGCAGGCGGGCGGCCAGAAAAGAGGTAAAGACGATAAACAGGATAGAAAGCAGAATCATTAAACCAGATAAGACTAAAGGAGGAAGATCATGAAATCAGGCACACAGGACAAGGTGGAAGGCATATTTCACGAAGTAAAGGGTAAGATCAAGGAGGTTGCCGGGAAAGTAAGCGATAATCCCAGCCTGGAAGCCGAAGGCACCGGTGAAAAGATAGCCGGCAAAGTTCAGGAAAAGATCGGTGAGGTCAAGAAGGTCTGGGGAAAGTAGATACTATTAATCAACAGTAACAACAATAAGGAGAACGTATAAATGAAAACAATCTATAGATTAACAGTAATGACGGTGGCTGCCGTCGCGCTCTTAGCGCTCAGTATGCCTGTCTATGCGTCAAAAACGGACAGCCGCATCGAATCAACAGCCAAAAAGTCGTATGTGTTCCAGACCTACCTTCAGGGTGATGATATTAAAATCGAATCCCGGGACGGCGCCGTCACCTTGACGGGAACAGTCGCCGACAGCCACCACAAATCACTGGCTGAAGAGACAGTAGCAGACCTGCCCGGTGTCAAAAGTGTGGACAATAAGCTGGAAATCAAAGGTGCACCCCCCATCACGAACTCGGATGCGTATATCCGTGATAAAGTGAAATACACTCTCTTGTTTCATCGCAGCTTGAACACTTACAACCCTGAAGTTGATGTCAAAGACGGCATCGTGACCCTGCGCGGCGAAACGAATACTCAGGTGCAAAAAAATCTGTCGACCGAATACGCCAGGGATGTGGAAGGGGTTAAAGACGTAAAAAACGAGATGACGATAGCCAAGACCCCGAAAAAGACGCAAACGGTAGGCTCAAAGATTGATGACTCTTCCATTACCGCCCAGGTCAAGATGGCGCTGCTCTATCACCGTTCTACCAGTGCCATTAATACCAAGGTCACCACGAAGAGTGGTGTCGTTACACTGACCGGCAAAGCGAAAAACGCCGCCGAAAAGGATCTGGCCGCCAGATATGCCAACGACGTCAACGGTGTAAAGAGTGTAAAGAACAAGATGACCATCGAGTAGTCGTCCAGATTCAAAGAGACTGTATTCCCCCTGCCGGCGGGTCAGACCATGCAACAGCCGGCAGGGGGAATGAACAATCAGAAAGGAGAAGCACATGTTGTGGACAATTGCGGTAGTACTGATAGTTTTGTGGCTGCTGGGGCTTCTGAACGGCTATACGATGGGCAATTTTATTCACGTTCTGCTCGTCGCTGCTGTTATTATTGTGCTTGTTAGAGTCATTTCCGGGCGGAAGCCCGTTTAAAAGGAGGAATACTTATGTTGAAAAAAACTTTTTGCAGTATTATTTGTATGATGTTCCTGTTAATTCTGAGCAACGTCGTATCTGCCCAGATAAGGCCTTCTACTTTCTCTGTAACACCTTACACCGGCGGTTACCTGTTCGACAATGATCAGAAACTCCGCAATGCCCCCGTTGCCGGTATCAGCCTGGGATATAATTTTACCAAGTACTTCGGAGTGGAATTATCAGGAGAGGGCATCGCCACAAGATATGATATAGAGGTGCCTGATTCCCAATCAAGCAGAGTTGGTAACTATCGCCTTGATGCCGTTTTAAACCTGATTCCGGATAGTCGACTTGTTCCTTTTGTCTTCGCCGGTTTTGGCGGTCAGTCTATTGATTATCCCAAAAACGTCCCCAATAGATCCGCTTATGCCGCTGACTATGGCGCCGGTTTAAAGTATTTCTTTACCGACTGGCTGGCCCTGCGGGGTGACATCCGTCAGATCTATCTCTTTGACGGCAGCAGGAAGGATTATGAATTAACAATGGGAGTGGTTTTCTATTTTGGCGGTCACAAAACAGCCCCTGTTGAGAGCTATAAACCTGTAACCGAATCTGCATCTGAGCCCATGGCTAAAGAGAAGGTTGAGAAAAAGGTCGTCATCCCGTCATCTGAACCAAGGGTCGAGGAGAAGGTAATTATCCTGGCGTCTGAACCGAAGGTCGAGGAGCAGGTTGTTGCCGCTGTGGCGGAGACGAGAATGGAGGAGAAGCTAATTGTTCTGGCTTTTGAGGACGTACATTTTGATTTCGCTCAGTCGACTCTTAACCCGGAAGCGCAGACGTTACTGAAAAGAAACATCCAGATGCTGAAAGATAATCCCAGAGCTAAAGTCCGCATTGCAGGTTACACCTCTGCTTCCGGTACTGAAGAGTACAACCAGAAGCTGAGTGAAAGAAGGGCCAGGGCTGTCCAGGAATACCTCATTAGCGAAGGCGTCATCACACCGGACAGACTTTCCACCATCGGCTATGGCGAGACGAATCCGGCAATGTATGAAGCGGCTCCTAAAGAGCTTTACTCCAAAGCGGCAAAGGCAAACATGAGAGTTCTTTTTGAAATCGTTGTGAAATAGGATCTAAGGACAGAGGGTCCGGAAAGATATAGAGTGCAGTACGATGCTAAACCTATTTATAGTTATATTCCTGGCGGCGTTTCTGCCCTTTATGGTCGGATTCAGAGACGTGCCGCCGGATAAGAATATCGAGACGGCTACCGTCAGAGAAACTATTCTCTTTCCTCCAGGCCAGCTCTTTTACGCCCCGATGGCGAGTCCCAAAGAGCCCCGTACCCATGTGTCATACTTTCGTCTCAATATCCCCGGTGACAGCATCAGCATCGGATCGGTCGGTTTCGGCGACAGTTTCGGATTGGTGCGCCGGCCCGGGTGGGGCAAGGATGACGCCTGGCAGCTTAGTATCAGCGGGGCGGTACTCGCACAGTTCAATATGAGCGTTGCTTCCATGGATCTGATCAATGCCGATTATATCATCGGTTTTCCGCTCAGCTACCGGAATGGTGCCTGGTCAATGCGGGCGCGCATCTTCCACCAGTCCTCCCATCTGGGGGATGAGTTTCTCCTCCAGCCGCAGGATCCATCGCTGAAGGCAACCCGGATAAACTTAAGCTTTGAGACTATTGAACTGCTCGGCGCCTTTGAATGGAAAGGATTCCAGATCACCGCCGGTCCCTCCTACATTATTCACACCGACACCGACCTCAAACGTTCCAGTGTCGTGGTCGCCGTTGATTATCAAAGCAGGGAGCCGGTCTTCAAACCGACGATACGCCTTTTTGCCAGCGCCCTTTGCCATTCCTGGGAGGAAACCGACTGGAACGCCGATGTTAATGTTAAAGCCGGCATCAACATCCGCAGCCCTTATACCGAAAAACGGGCCATTCAGTTTTTCGGCGAGTATTACCGCGGCAATCTGCCCTTCGGCCAGTTCTACAAATTGCGGGCAGAGTATTACGGTGTAGGAATTAATGTATCATTTTGAGTGCAGATTACCGCTTAGCGCCGGCATGCGCTAAAATAAACTTATAAGGAGACAGATCATGAAACAAAAGACTTACCAGGCTGCATTTCCAGTTATACTCGTTTTGGTGGTGGTGGCGTTTCTATCCGCTATCTTTTTAGCCAATGCCAATCTTTCTTTTGCCGCCCAGGGCAAAAATAAATCGCCGGCTATGGACAGAATCTCTGCTGTTGAGCATACGGAGGCCCAGATCAAACAGCTGCAAGGTACGCTCAATATAAAAGATGATCAGAAAGAATTATGGAACAACCTGACTGCGGTGATGCGGGAAAATGCGAAAGACATGGACGCCCTTGCCGCGGAAAGAGCCAAGGACAGAGCTGAAAACACTATACCCCTAAACGCTGTAGAGCATATGAAATTGCACAGCGAAATTACTCAAGCCCATTTGAGTCAGATGGAGAAGTTAATACCGCCTTTCGAGGCGTTCTATGAAAGTCTTTCGGATCAGCAGAAGAATATTACCGATATTGTCTTCCGGACAGGAAAATATGGAAAACATAAGAGGAAATAATCTGTAATATTAAAAACTTTAAATTGACGCCGAGCAGGCGATTGAAATCGATCCAAGAATGGAGTGACTTTATGAAAACATCAATTACAGGGAATTTAAGATCCGTCGTGGGCAAGATTATGATGGGGCTTGTTTTAGCCGCCATGATCGGGAGTGTCAACGTGGCGCCGGCCATCGGAAGGGATAATGACAATCGACATGACAGGGGCCGTTACCAGAAAAGAGGGCATGCTTATGGCCACAATAAGCCTGCTTATCGCCCTTACGGACACTATGGCCACAGGGAACGAGTTTATTATCCACCGCCGCGGGTTATCTATGCCCCGCCTCCACCGCCGGGCATCAGTATCTTTTTCCCGCCTTTCTTTTTTCGCCCCTAAGGGGATTGTTTAACTTGCTACAGCCCGAAGTTCCAGCAAATTTAATCCGGACTGTCGCAATTAATGTCGCTCACCAGGAGTGAAAGGACAGCGCGGGAATTGTGGGACGCGACAAAAACAAGTTCTGATCAAAGGAGGAAGCTATGAAGAGAATCATTACGTTGGTAATTGTTTTAGTGATGCTTGCATCTCTTGGAGGATGTTGGCCCTGGTGGGATAGAGGCGGAGGTCATGGTGGACGTGGAGGCTATGACAGGGGTGGAGGCCATGACAGAGGCGGAGGCCATGGCGGACACCGTTAATAAGAAAGGAGGTCATTGACGAATCAGGAAACAAATGATCAGCGATGGCAAAGGATACAGTCACGTATAGATCAATTAGTCAGTGCGTTTCTTAAAGAAGATTACCCTGATATTGAATACAAAGCAGGCATTGCCGGTCCTTTGCAATGCCTGCCGGGATATAATGAAGAAAGCGTCGAAAAAATATCATGTACGAATAAGGTGAAAGTGTTATGTAAAGAATAATTTATTTCCCCGGCTCAAACTGATTTTTCGCCGACCAGAAAGACGGCAGGTGTCGCATTAGATACAACAGACTTTTGCGGTGCTGCCAGAGACGTGCGCGGAATTTTTTGCGCCAGCCCCGATCTGAGTAAAAGCGTTTTACATGCTCATTGTAAAGTTGATCGAGTCTTTCTCTTGATTTAATCCCTTGAGGCACGAAAACAAAATTCAGGCAATTCATCAGCCGCCAGTCTTCATCAAAGGTTCCTTCTTCCCTAATTCTGGCCCAGAGCGGCGCCCCGGGAAAAGGCGTGAACTTGGCCATGTTCATGTCATCGAGCCCGAGCGAAATAATAAAATCCGACGTTCGTTTAATGGATTCTTCAGTTTCTCCCGGCAATCCCATCATGAATAAGCCTTTGGCCCGCAATCCCGCCGCCTGAATGCGGCTTACGGTATCGCGTACATCATCAAGAGAAACGCCGGATTTGTGCCGGTTAAGCATTTGCGGATCAGCCGATTCAATGCCCAGAGAAACCATCAGACAGCCGGCGTCTTTCAGCATCTTCAATAACTCATCATCGGTATAACCGACACGCACGGCGCAGTTAAAATTAATCCCCAGGGGGAGGCGGGCAAGCCGGTCGCAAAGTTCCACAATGCGCGGACGGTTGGCCGTAAATAAATCATCATAGATATTGATATGCCGCACGCCGAATTTTGTCCGCAGATGTTTCATGTGCTCATAGATATAATTTGCCGAATTATAGCGAAACCCTTTTTTAAAAACGGAACGGTCGCAGTAAGAGCACTGGAACATGCAACCTCGCGAGGTAATCATCGTTGAACCGGGAGTGTTTATGTAACTGAACAGGGGCAGATGGTAATCGGCAGGAAAGCCCGCCAGCTTTTCGTAGGCCGGAAACGGCAGCGAATCCAGGTCGGCAATTTGCGGATGCGGCTCATTGGCAACTATCTCCGCTCCCTTGCGCCAGAGAAGCCCTTTTATTTCCGCCGCATCATTACCTGCGGCAAGCTCTGTCATGGTGAGTTCGCCTTCTCCGGCGGCAAGAAAGTCAAAGCAGGGATATTCTGCAAGCAGCCGGCCGCCGAGAGCGGATACATGGACGCCGCCGCAGACAGTTAAAATATGGGGAGTGCGTTCTTTGATCGTCTTTGCCAGATCGGCAGCGTCAGGAAAAGAAGAAGTGGTCGCTGAAAAACCGACAATCTGCGGCCTGCAAGCCAGAATGGCCCTGACCTGGTCGTGTAAATTAACAGGCGCCCGGGGGCCAAGGCAATCGTAAACAAATACTTCGTGGCCTTCCTTTTCCAGATAAGCGGCGATGGAAAGCAAGCCTTGCGGCACCATCCGGTTGGCGATGTCGGTAATATCCGTCTTTCCGGGAAACCAGTTGAAACCGCGGGGATGAACAAGAACTATTCGTTTTTTTTTTAAAGATGAAATCATAAAATTGTTTTAACCGCCACCAGCGCCTGTTTTCCCGAACCGTCAAAATTATAATGTACAGATAATTCATCGCGGCCACTCCGCAGCGCGCGGGCCAGTCCAAAGGCGGCCGCAGTGGAAGAAATACCGCAATAAGGCAGATAATCTTCAACGATCCAACCCTGGCTCCGCCAATATGGCGCACCAACTTCCCGCAGGCGGAAACCGGCCAGCAGGTGCGGCATTATCTCTTTGGAAGGAATTCCGGCATTTGCTGCAAATGAAGAAAGAAATTCGGCGCATTTTTTTCCGATCATTTCGATTGCCGAAAAATCATGCGCCGGGGCTATATTATTGTAGAATTCCACAGCCAGGATATCGCCCAATTTTTTTTCGCTATTCCTGCCGATCAGCAACCAGGAACTGCCTTCGCCCATGGGCAGCCGGCGGGAATTATCCGCTGTTAAGTTCATCCTTTCCCGATAATCCGCAACTGTCGGTGTAAAGACATCACAACCGCCCACAAGCGCCAGATCAATTTCACCGCTTTCCAGATAGCTTTGTGCCAACCATAGAGCGGCTTCAAAAGACAACTCTTCCTGAGAAATGGTCAGCACCACTCCCTTGATTTCACAGATTTTAGCAAGAAAAAAAGCGGCGGCATTGCTTACGGAGTTGGCAAACTGATTGGGGCTGGGAAATCCGCCATCATGCTTAAATACCTGTTTGATAAAGGGGAGTATTTCATCGATATTGCCCAAACCGGTAGCCAGAAAGATACCGATCTTTTTGTCCTTTATATCCTCCGGTGGTATGCTTTTCAGACAGGTCAAGGCTCCGCAGCAGACCAGTTTGATAAACCTACCGGCACGCCGCAGCGGCTGACCCATGACTTCCTGCACCAGAGCGTCGGCATTCAGAGGCAGCGACGCCTCTTGCCATGCTGCTTCCTGATTGGGCGCAAGCGCCGGACCCAGAAAACTAGCCGCCAGAACCGGTATCGGCAATGTTATATTGCTCTTCTCTTTTTTCATCTCAATCATAATTCTGCCGTCATTCCCGCTTGTGCCCTCGCGTAACCTTTAGTTTATCAGGGTGCACAGGCGGGAATGAAAATATTGGATCACTCTTTTATAATTAGATAACTGGTGCACGTTCCACCGAACCCGAAGAAAGTAAAAAGATACGAGCCGCCGGGAGCAGGCGTATTGGCCGGCGACGGTTGAAAACCAATTTCGGGATCCAGTTCTTCAAAACCGAAGCAGCAGGGGATCACCCCTTCTTCGCAGCAGGAAAGCCAAACAGCCGTTTCCACGGCGCCGGCAGCCCCCAGTGTATGACCCAGAGCCCCTTTCAGCGAGACCACCGGAGGAAGTTTTTCTCCAAAGAGGTTCCTCAAACCCCGTCCTTCGGAAAGGTCGTTGTCTCTGGTGCCTGTGCCGTGGGCCTTGATGGCCACAATTGCCTCAGTTGACAATTCTGCTTTATTCAGAGTGTGTAAAATAACGTCTTTAACCAGTTCGCCGTCAACACCGGCTGATGTAAGGCTGTTGGTATCATTAAAAAGGTACCCCCCGGCAAACCTATATTTCGCTCCCCCCATCGAAGCTGTTTCATTTTGCTCCAGAATAACCGCCGCCGCTGCTTCTCCTATTTGCATTCCGGAGCGCTTATTGCAGAAAGGCCGGCACTTGTCGTCATCATACAAAAGCAGGCTGGCAAAACCGTGCAGAGTCAGATTTAAAAGCGGTTCATAACCGACAACAACTGCCCGGCGAATCTTCTTTTGTTCCAGAAGCTGGGCGGCAACGACCAGGGCATGCGAACTGGAAACACAGGCCATGCTGAAAGTCATCATCATGCCTTTTATTCCATACTTCCGGCTGATCCAGTCGGATACTTCACCGGGGCCGCGGCTCCGGCAGGCAATCGCCGGTGACTCGCCGGGATTATTACGCACCGTTTCCGTGAACTCATATTCGTTGCGGATAAAAAGACCGCCGGTGGTTCCGACAAATAAGCAGGAATCGGCAATCTCCGCCGAGGTCAAGCCCGCACGGTTGAATGCTTCCGTGAGAACGCCCTCCAGCATTGCCCATGATTTATCCATGGCATTGCCGGAATAAGGCACTTCAAAAGCTTTATAATTCTGATTGATTAAATGTGAAGAATGGCAGCCTGCGGCTGCGGGAACAAAACCGGCAATTAATTTTTTTGCCGACTCCCGGGCGCTCCAGCCTAAAGTTGTCACCGCTCCCCAGCCACGGATGCAGATATTGCTCTTCGTCACTTTTTAACCTTCGGCGCAGAAATTACAAAATCGGCCAAAGTATCAAACGATTGCATTGCTTTGGCCGCTGTCGAGGCGTTTTTCAGCTCCACTCCAAATTGATATCTCAGTTCCATAGCGATTTCCATGGCATCGAGGCTGTCCAGCTTAAGAGGACCAGGTCCGTTGATGAAAGGAACATCCGTGGGCACATCCTCGGGTCTGACATTCTGTATTTCACAGGCTTTAATAATCATTGCCTTCAGTTTAAGAATAAGATCTTCCCTTGACGCCACATTTAAATCTTTTAAACCCTGATTCACATCCATTGAATTTTTCTCCCCGCAATATAAAAACAAATCAGCGCAAAAACCGTCAGGATAACTAACTTCGGCAAAATATAGCTAAATGACGCTTCGCGCAAAAAAACATCAAGATAAGCCTGATGCGCCCAATACATCGGCGAAATCATCGCCAGATTTTTCATCAGCGGCGGCATAACGACATGCGGCACCATGATCCCGCCGAATACTCCCATGAGAACCGCGCCGGTTGCCGCCAGTGTTGATGATTGCTCCGGCGTCCGGGCCAATCCCGCTATCAGCACTCCGAAACCTGTGGAGGCAGCCGCTACAACCAGCGTCACCGGCACCAGATTCCCCGGATGTTCGCCCAGATTAAGAGGCATACCGGTGATTTGCGGCATTACATAAACACCGATTAAGAGCATTAAAACAAACTGAATCACATTAATCAGATAATATGGCATAAGCTTTCCTAATGCAACTAAATTGGCACTGACCGGATAAGTAAAAATCCGCTGTAAAGTGCCGTTGTTCTTCTCCCGCAAAAAGCCGATGGACATGGGTATAGCAATAAAAAACATGGCAAAAATAGACCAGCCCGGAACGCTTTGCTGCAGCGGGCTGGGAAATTGAGTATTTTTCCTGGTCTTCTCCACGATAAAATTGGCAACCATTGCCTCAATATCATCCACTCCCAGAACAACTTCCGCCGTGAGGCCGGAAATCAGGGATTTCAAGGCCAGCTTGTAACCGGCATCCAGCACCGGATCAAACTGGATTTCGACAGGCTTTGTGCCATCGCCAAACCCTTCCGGAATTAAAATCGCAGCGTGCGCCCTGCCGGATTCAAAGATCTTATCATTGTCGAAGCCCTTCGGCCTTTCGATAAGCAGAATTAATTTGTTCGCGCTAATTTTCCTTTCGAGCTCCAGGGCCTGGGGGCTGCGACCGGCATTTTCCAGAACCAGGGAAATCTGCCGGCCGGTAAATTTATCCACATAGACGCTCTGCAGCGCCAGGGAGAGAAAGAAAATAAGCGCAACCGGCATCAAAAAGAGCAGCGGGATGGTCTGCCGGTCCCGCAGCAAAATCAGCAGCTCTTTGCGGATCAGCTCTTTTAATTTTTGGCAGTTATTCATCGCGTAACTCACGCCCCGTCTTTTCCAGAAACAATTTTTCCAGATTATCAATCGCGGCCATATCTCCTGCAAAAACGGCCGCTCCCCTGTCCATCATCGTCACCCGGGAACAGAGGCGCTGGGCTTCATCCATCATATGGGTGCAAAGCAGGATGGTTATTCCGGACACGCTGAGGGCGGCAAGTATTTCATAAATATGATGGCGGCTCTGGGGATCGACGCCAACCGTTGGTTCATCCAGGAGCAGCAAGTGTGGTTCATGCAGCAGGGCAACAGCCAGATTCAGGCGCCGCAGCATTCCGCCTGAATATGTGGCAACTTTTTTATGTGCGTATTGGACAAGCCCTGTTTCTTTGAGGACCGCCGCAGATCGTTCCGGCAGTTTTGCGGAGGTCAACCCGGCCATGCTGCCGAAGAACCGCAGATTTTCCAGTGCCGTGAGGGCGGGGAATAAGGAAATCGGTTGTGGCGCATAGCCGATATTTCTTAAAGAATATTTATTGGCTGCTTTATTTCCATAGATGGAAACCTCTCCTGCATAACCCCGCAATTGCCCGGTAATTACCCGCATCAGCGTTGTTTTCCCCGCGCCATTGGGCCCCAGCAGAGCATGTGCTTCACCGCCGGCAACAGACAGGGAGAAGTTTTGCAGCGCCGATTCGGCCTCATGATCATAGGAAAATGTTACAGAGGAAATATCCAGAGCTTTCATGCCTTGAGTTTCCCGACGACAGAACGGAGCTTCTTGTATAGTTCTTCTTCACGTCCCGCGCAGATCAGCATCAAGCCTCCCGCTTTGGCAAATGTCTCTTCAGTATGGCCTCTCTGCTTGATGATGCGAGCGGACACTACAGCAAATTCACGCCATAAATCACCGACAGCAGTCATCTCCTCCGATAACCGGGCAAGTTCATCCGAGCCGAACAGCTCGGCGGCTTCCTGCAGAAAAGCGGCATACATGAAACGAAACCCGGCGCCTCCGGTACCTATTTCCTCCTGCATCCGGACGACACTGGCCAACTCACGACAGGCATTATTAAAACCGATCTTATCCGGGCTTTTGATGATTTTCCTGGCCAGGAAGCGCATACCGCGGATGCCGAAAATCGGCAGCGGAATCCTCAGCATCATATTGCAGGTATCCTTCATGCCTTTTATACAGGCTGCACGCAGATCGGGCTTGAGCATGATTGTGAGCGGATAATACATAAAGCCGTGCGGTTCCAGCGGGCCATGGGCAAAGCGCGCCCTTTCCAGGTCATCAGCCGAACAATCCACCGGATATTCCAGTATCGGATCGCTCACACGGAAGCCGCCTTCAATTTCCCGCAGGGCAATTAAATTATGACCGTTGAATTGAAAACGAAAACGATTGGGGTAGTAGGAGAGCCAATAAATATTGGTTGTCAATCCGACTATTTGTCCGGTTTGGAGCACGCGCCTTAGCTCGTCCATCCCTTTCTGCGGATTTCGGAATCGCGCTGTAAAAAATTTACCACCCAGACGTTTGGCGGATTTGCGAAAGACCGCGCCCGGCTGTGAACGAAATGTGCTTATAGTCGTTCCTGCCATCTTGACAAACGGCAAATGGCCGAAAAAGATCCCGCTTCCTATGCCAAAAATCATGGCTTCGGATATTTCCAGTCCCTTGTCCCGGAACAGGGCGGACGTCACACCACTTTCACAGTGGGCGGAATGCTTATGGATAAAAGGTCTGCCGCCGGCTGTCGTTTCTGCGCTCATTTACTGTCTATTACCTTCCTAATAGTTTCATTGCGGTACCGTTTTTAATTCTTCCAAGGTAACTGCGAGGGCTTTGGCGTAACGGTCTAAAACGGATTCTTTAAGCCGGCGGAAAATTTCCGGACGCAAGTGCCTTTTAACACGAAATCCGGCAATGCCCGCTGTTTTAGCCAGGATCTCCGGTATCATCTGCCGCCGCTCCATATGATAGCAAAGCGGGCTTTTCATCCCTGCAAGCACCGCTTTTCGAGTTTCTTCCAGGCTGGCAGCCATATCGTCTACGGCCAGGCCGTTTACCACTTCTTCCGCGCTCCAGCCGTTACTGGGTACGATGATATATTTACCCTCTTCATTGAGTGCATAGCAGGCGCGTTTTTTACCTTCGTAATAATAAGTGCCGTCCTGCGGCACTTCGTTCGCTTTCATTTTCTACACCGCCCCCGGCATATTGATCTTGCAGATTATTCTTATACTAATTTTATAAGAGCGCAAAGAAAAATCTATTTTTCAGGGCTTTTCGCAAATTTACTAATCTTTTTGCCCAGAAAAGGCTCAAAATGATGCCACTCGAAAGGATGTTCTCCGGCAAAGCGGGCCAGATCATCGGCATAAATCTGTACCGATTTCAGCACTTCTTTTTTACGTTCGGCACGCGCGGCGGCATAAACCTTCCTGCCCGGGGAAACTTTTATATGATAAATTCCTCCATCCTGGTAGACAAAAAAAGTCATCAGCGGCGCGCCCGTTATCAGGGCAAATAAATGCGGCAGATCCGGAAGTTTCACTTCATGACCTAAAAAGTCAACCACTACATAGCTTTGTTCACCCCAGAGACGGTCACCCGTCATGGAAACAATGCCGCCTTCGCGCAGGAAATTAATGCCTTCCAGCAGAGAGAAAGGAGACTTTTCCCTTTCCGATGTTGCAACTATTCGAATGCCGCTTTGGGCAAGCTTCTTCTTTTCAATACGCTCAACCTGCTCTTTGTGCTTTGCCCCCAGATACAGCATAATCGGCAGACCTTTGCGGTTGAGAATTTGCGCCGCCAACTCCCAGTTGCCGATATGCGACATGATCAAAATCGCGCCAGTCTTTTTCGCCACCGCTTCCTCCAGATATTCCCAGCCTTCCCTGACAGATTCAATTTCGTCTTCTTTCAGCCGTATAAAGCGATGGAGATAGACATCAGTAAAATCATGATACTGCTTCCAGACACAGTAAAAATGATGGAAAAAGCCGCGTTGTGAAAAAAGGGTCCGGTAGAATTTCAAACTTTCCGCCACCCGTGCCGGAAAAAGAAAAAAATAACCGGTGGCAATACACCAGGAAAAAGTGCGAAAAAACCAGACACCCAGATGCCGTGATAAATAGATTGCGAATTTATAGAGATGCTCTTTCATCAAACAATTTATACCCGTTATGATTTATGTCCCTCATGCCGGATAAACAACATTCTCGTCGGATAGGCAAATTCAATCCCCTCCTCCCGGAAGCGGCGGAGCATTTCCAGATTGATAGCCTGTTGTATATCCATATAAAGATTATAGTCCTGGTTTTTCACAGTGTAGACGACTTCAAAATTAAGCGCTGATTCACCGCACTCCTTGAAATGAACACGATCAAAACGCACCTGCTGCTGCTTGATGATTATCTCACGGACTATCTCATTGATGATCGACAGCTTTTCCGGCGGCGTTTGATAGGTAACTCCGAAACCAAACACAATGCGTCTTTCCAGCATCCGCTTAAAATTCTGGATGCGACTCTTGAGCAAATCGTTGTTGGAAAAGATCAGCTGTTCACCACCCAGACTGCGCAACCGGGTTGTTTTCATTCCTATGTGTTCGACTGTTCCTTTCAACTGATCAACTACTATAAAGTCGCCGATAACAAATGGTTTATCGATAACTATGGACAAAGAGGCAAACAGGTCGCCCAGAATATTTTGGGCGGCCAGAGCAACGGCAATACCTCCGATACCCAGGCCGGCAACCAGGCTGGTTATATTGACTCCCATGTTGTCGAGTATCAGGAGCAGGACGATCGACCACAATAGAAGTTTACCGATAAAACCGAGGACCGAAATTGTGGTAGCGCTGGCGGCATCATCCGCCATTCTTTTCTTCACGTTGGCACTGA
Organism: Deltaproteobacteria bacterium HGW-Deltaproteobacteria-12; assembly: GCA_002840565.1. Taxonomy (GTDB): domain Bacteria; phylum Desulfobacterota; class Syntrophia; order Syntrophales; family Smithellaceae; genus MVRV01. The sequence goes on from PHBK01000028.1 coordinate 23,798, forward strand.
TTACGAAATTGATTGCTCTGCCCACCCAGAAAGCAATCTGGATAACGGTCACAACAAAAAATATTTTATCCCCCACATTAAGAATAGTCGGCGACAGGACAAGGATATGGGATCCGATATATACTGATACAATGACAAGGAATAATATTTTTGTTTCGCCAAGGACAGCCAGCAGCAGGTCGTCAACCTGCGTTGTGCTGCGTGCGGCAAAATCTGAGAAACGCCGCAGCATAATTCTTTTTATCAGAAACAGGATCAGGAAAACTATCAAAGCAGCGCCAATGGCCATAAGCCATGTTTGCGCGGTGTTGCCAATAAATACTTTTTCTAAAAACGTCATAATTATCTCCCTCGCAACTTCCTCCCGACAAACCATTTTTCTTCCACACCGGCTGTCGGCGATGCCGAAACGGTAATATCATATCCGGACGTTTTCAGAAAAGCCACAATCTCGTTTTCCTGGCGAAAACGTTCCGTTACATGAGCATGCTTCAGGCGGAATGATTCGATCCATCGTTTCCAGGGCACTTTTATGTCCGAAGGAACAGTTGCGCGGATGAGCAATGTTCCTTCGGCTTCCAGTTTTTTATAAATCCGCTGCAATACAGTCTGCAGTTCTTCATCAGAAATTAAATGGAGCATATCCAGCATAATCACGTAATCAACTTCTCCCTCGACAGAAGGCAAATCGGGAGCTCTGCCCACTTCCGCTCTGCCTCTCTCCCCAATGACTGCTGAGGCAATCCGCACCCTTTCTTCATCGGGTTCCAGGCCATATACTTTTGCTGCGGGATAAATTTCCAGCAGCCAGACCGCCGGAATTCCGTAGCCGCAGCCGATATCGATTATTCTGCGGGGATTTTGTACATATCGATCAAGCTCTTTAAACATTGGATCTATTTTCATTTTAAAACGGGCAAAAAGTCTCGGGTATGCTTCCAGATGACGGTAACGCAAAACCACACGCTGCAAATGCTCTTTGGAGCCAACTGTCAGCGGGCCTGCCGGAAATACAAACGGCGCATATATTTTTTTCAGTAGCGTAGGCAGAATGAAATAAGTCCCGAGAATGGAATAGCCAATTCCTAACAGAGAAGTAAGGCCAATGCTGTGCAAAAGGGAGTGCGATGCTGTAGCCAGCACTCCGAAGCCGATCAGTGTTGTAAAGGAGGCGAGAAATATCGCCATTTTGATCGTATCCATTGCCGGATGGTTTTCCTCACGATAACGCTGAAAGAAGCAGACGTAATAAATAGAGTAATCAATTCCCATTCCCATTATGACAATCCAGAGCATGATACTGGGAATATCCAGCGGATGGCCGATAATTTTCAGTGTGCCCAGAGTGGACACCAGAGCAAAGGCAATGGGTGCAAGCACAGCCAATGACAATAGCCAGTCCAGGAAAAACATAAACACAACCACTATGATGCCGATACTGGTAATCAGGGCAATTTCGAGAAAGATATTTTTCAGGGAATCTCCCAGCCTTTTATTAAACAAACCAACATCAAATATCTTGGCCAGACCTGTATGGGCAAGGCGGGAGACGAAATTTTCCGCATCATAATTTTTACCGGTTGCCAGTAAGCTCAGTTGCGTATATCCGTCTTGCTCTTTTGTAATTCCGAAAAATTCAAAATATTTTTCCGGTATCTCTGACGGTTGCGGATTTTTATTTTTGATGATTTCCCAGAAGGGATCAAAAGCATTGGAAGAAAAACCGGTTTCCCGTGCTGCTGTGTTAATATCCAGTCTTAGTTTGGCCAAACGTTCCGGGCTCCAGAAATTGCGCCAGGCCGTGAGGTTTTGCCGACTTTTTTCCGCCGAAGGAAACAATAAAGAAGGAAGAAATGCAGAAGAAAGTTTGCCTGCTTGAACATCTTTTGATAATACCTCCAGCAACTGATCGTTCTTTAGCTGCAATTGAGAAATATTCGGAGCCTGCAGAAAAACATAACACTTGCCGGAAAGATCACCCCACGTTTTTTGCATATTATTATCGGCAGTAATTGTCTCTTTGCTCAGAGAGTTCATAGAGTTGATGTCGACATTGAACACGGGACGGGCAAAGAAAATCATTACCAGACCAAAGACAAAAGCAGCAATCAGCTTCCATCTAGCCGGGGCGGCAAATTTTTTAATGCTATTAAAAAGCAACTGATTGCGCAGGCGGGTAGCAGGCGGCATAGTGGGGAATATTATGGGGAAAATAAAATGAACAAACAGCAAGGCAAATGTAACACCGATGGCTGAAAAGACTCCAATTTCGGCCAGTATTTTAAAATCACTGATCAGCAGCAGAAGAAAGGCGCCGACCGTAGTCAATGCCCCCAGAAGCTCCGCCGACCAGACTTCCCGCGCTACCTGTTTGCCGTTAGTTTCTTTGGGCTGATCTAAAAAAAGCAAATAGGTAATTCCCAAATCAATTGTGAAGGCCATAATGGCTCCGCCAAAACCGATAGCAATTATGGACATGGATTGATATATAAAGGAACAAACAAACAAAGCGGCAATAACACCAAGCGTCGATGGCAGCAGAGCCAAAAGGCCGATGAGTGGCCGGGGAAAGGCAAATAAAAGTAAAAGGGCAACACCCAGAGTAGTTAAGATAATGGCGAGACGCATGTCACGCTTGGCCGTAGTCTCATTGTCCAGAGCAGCACGGTAGGCACCTACGGAATTGAGCGAATACTTTTCGCCTTGTAATGCCGGATCTGCCGGTAAATCTTTCTCTATGTTTTTAAGAAGTGCAGATATTTTAGCGCCAGTGGCAGTATCCGTTCCCGACCCCGCAATTTTCGCGATAATAAGGGCGTGCTTGCCGTCTTCCGAAATTAATTGTCCCTGATAAAGTTGCGCTTTACCGGACGGCATGAGCACGGACATTTGCCGCAGGATAATTCCGGACAAACCGAGCGGATCACTGGCGATCATTTCGCTGCGGCCGATTCCTTCGAGTTGTTCCAAGCTCTGTTTGTTATCCGCAAAAGCCTCTTTAATCCGCTTCGTCTCCAGGAGTGGCTTTATCTCGGTTTCCAGTTTTTCCGCACTAAAGAGGAGCGGGAGACTATTTGTAACATGAGTCATCAGCTCCGGGAAATACATAGCCTCCTCATTAATTCCCACTTTGGTAAAAAGACCGCTTCTGTTGAGCCGGTCGGTGATTATTACAGCCGCCCCGGCCAGTTTGTTTCTATCAGCTGACTCATTGCTGAGATCAATGAATAAACGGTCCTGAATGGGCAAATGCCTGATAATCAGGCGGGCATCGGATAGCACCGGGTCGCTGTGCGGAATTGATTCCAGGATGTCGGTTTCAATTTTGAGATAGTTGGATTCCCAGACAAATAACAGCGCTACGGCAAGGGCAATTATTATAACGATCGGCCATTTTATTTGATATTTACGTAGTGACATGCAAGCCAATAAATTTATGCAGTTTATTAATCTTTGAGCTATCTTTCTAAACCATATTTCCCGCCCCGCCGCAAGCTAAAATAAGGCATTGGGTTAATTACACAAATGCAAATTGCAGTTGCTTCTGGAAACGAAAAAAGTATATGATAAACGCCAAACAGGTGAGGTGAAAATGAAAAAGGCTGCCAGTATATTTTTTTGTTTATTGTTTTTTGTCTCCTTTACCTCTGTGGCTTTTGCAGGAAAGAGAATCGTCCAGTTGCATATTCCCGGCTGTGCGTCCTGAAACACCAATGCCAGGATAGGTACTATTCTGAAAAAAATTAAGGGAGTGCAAAAACACGAGAATAAAGGTCATGATATATTAGTCATTACTTTTAATGATGAGAAAACCACCCTGGGCATGATCATCGGAGAACTTAATAAAGGGAAAATTTCGATCACCGGCGAACCAATTTATTTAAAATGAGCCCGTTCTACAGGTATTTATTCAGATTTCTTGCTTCCAGTATTTCGACTATTTTTTTAACATCCTGAGAATTGCCCCTTGGGCAAATCAGGAGGGAGTCTTTAGTTTCCACCACAATCAGATCTTTTACTCCGGCCAGACAAACCAGTTTTTTCGGGCTGTAAACAAGGGAACCGCTGCTATCGACGGAGATTACATTACTTCCTCCGACGAAGGCATTGCCATTTTTATCTTTGGCTGATATTTCCCAAAGAGCATCCCAACTACCCACATCACTCCAGCCGAAATCACCAAGGACGGTAAAGACATTATCTGCCTTTTCCATAACACCATAATCGATGGAAATGGGGGCAAGCTCTTTATAAATCCTCCGTACAGTCGCTTTTTCTGCAGGCAATCCAAGTGTTTCGTTAATAGCTGTCAATCCGGAAGCCAAATCAGGCAGCCAGCGGGAAATTGATTTTAAGATGGTGGAGGCTTTCCAGATAAACATGCCGCTGTTCCAGTAAAATCGGCCGCTTTGCACGAACTCCGCCGCCTGCTGAAAACCTGGTTTCTCGCGAATTGATTTCACGCGGAAAACATCTTCTGTTGTTCCCGGGGGAACTGGCTCGCCCCGCTCAATATAACCAAAACCAGTTTGCGGGCTTGTTGGTTTTATCCCGACGGTAACCAGCGCCTGAGCCTTTTTAGCTGTGCGTGCAGCGGTTTTAATAACCTGCAGAAATTTACCGGTATCGGTAATGGCATGATCGGACGGCAATACAACCATAATATCATCGCCGGCCTTCTTCCGGATATGCAATGCCGCAAGGCCGATGCAGGGGGCGGTATTTTTGCCCTCCGGTTCAATGATGATGTTTGCGGAAGGAATTTCCGGAAGCTGGTTTGCCAGGGTGCGGGCATGTTTAAGGCCGGTAACAACAAGAATATTTTCCGGTTTGATGATGGGCAAGATGCGGTCGACGGTTTCCTGAATGACGGTTCGCTTGCTGATTATGTCCAATAAGTGTTTCGGTTTTTTTTCTCTGCTGCGCGGCCAGAATCTTGTTCCGCGTCCGCCAGCCATGATAACGGCATGCATGAGGGACTCCTTGAATTCTGTATTATAAGGATCAATGCTTTAAAATTCTTACACTTGTCATATAGTACAATGTGTCTTGCAAATTCAAGCGATAAACGATAGGAACCCCTCTATGGCGACATCAAACTATCCGGAAATAATATTGAAAAAAGGTCGGGAAGCGGCGCTGTTGCATGGACACCCGTGGTTGTTTTCCGGGGCAATTGCAGCAGTGAAGGGAGCACCAGGGGCCGGTGATATTGTTATGGCCAAAGAATCATCAGGAAAACCGCTGGCCTTAGGTTTCTTTAATCCCCGCACGGATATAGCTTTTCGCTTTTTGACCAGAAACACTGATTTAATTATTTCTCCGGATTTCTGGTACCAGCGCATCCGGGCCGCCTGCAATCTGCGGCAGAAAATTATCCCCCCTCAGACAAACGCTTATCGCCTGATTAATGCTGAAGGCGACGGCTTTCCCGGTTTGATTGTTGATGTCTATGACAACACGCAGGTCCTTTCCATTACAACCGCCGGAATGGAAAGACAGAAAAAAGCAATCTTGGATGCCCTTATCTCCCTATTAAAACCCGCCGTAATTTATGAAGAGAGCCGGGGCCGTTCGCGCGGCCTGGAGGGTCTGGAAAACAGCGCTTGCTTTATGCTGGGCAACAATCAATCCGGCGCAGTGGAAATTAAAGAAAATGGACTGCAATTTTCAGTTGACTTCATCGGTGGTCAAAAAACCGGTTTTTTTCTCGATCAGCGCATCAACAGGGGAAAAATAGGAGCGCTGAGCCGCAATGCCCGTGTTCTGAATTGTTTTGCCTACACCGGAGCGTTTACTGCTTATTGCGCCGCCGGCGGGGCCAAGCGGGTTGTGTCTTTGGATATATCCACCACTGCCTGTGAAGCCGCCCGCGAAAATTTAAAGCGTAACGGCTATTCCGATGAGGCCCATCCGGTAATAGCAGCAGATGTTTTTACTTATTTGCGCAATATACAGGAGAACTTTGACCTGATCATTCTCGATCCTCCGGCCTTTGCCAAAACCAAACGGGACGTTGCCAAAGCTACGCGCGGCTATAAGGAAATAAACCTGCAGGCGCTCAAACGCCTGGTTCCGGGTGGGGTTTTGGCTACATTTTCCTGTTCCAATTTCATTGAGGAAGATCTTTTCGGCAGGATTATTCTCGGTGCGGCGCGCGATGCCGGAGTCGATCTTCGGGTGCTGTCCCGCTTAGAGGCCGGGCCGGATCATCCTGTACTGCCGGGGCATCCGGAAGGAAGATACCTCAAGGGATTACTGCTGGCAGCCGTATAAAATATGACGACACAATGGGGCCGGCGGCAGGAAGTTTTCTTTCATAAAAATCCTTGACGGTTTTCTTTTTTTTCGACAAGCTGAAAATATGAACAGTGAATTAGGGAAAAAACTGATGCGCTGCCCCCGCCTGGGACAAGAAATTACCTTGTCCTATTGCCTGGCGGAATCATCTGATTTGCCCTGTTCGCGAATTGTGCCTTGCTGGTCTGCGGTCTTTGATATTCAATCTTTTCTGGAAAAAGAACTGCCGCCTGATCTCTGGCAGAAATTTATTGATTTCCAACCGAAGGACAAGATGACCAGCATCATTGAACTGATTGCAGCAGCGAAAGCAAGAAACCACGGGCATGAATCATAAGACAGACTGTGAAAGAGTATCATATATACCCTCCGCTTTGCGGGATTGTTCAACTTACCAATTCCGCCGTGCTCTGCTTGCGAAACTGGAGTTTCACTAATGAAGAATCTGGATTTGTTCAGTCTGGGAACAGAAAGTGATGCGGCGGCATCAGCGCCGCTGGCGGAAAGGATGAGGCCCAAGACTATTGCGGAATATGTCGGCCAATCCCATCTTTTAGCCGAAGGCAGTCTGCTACGTCGTTCCATAGAGGAAGATAAATTATTTTCCATGATTTTCTGGGGGCCTCCGGGTTCAGGAAAAACAACCCTGGCCCGTATTTTAGCCAATGAAACAAAATCTTTCTTTGTCAGCTTCTCCGCCGTTCTTTCCGGCGTGAAAGAAATTCGGGTGGTCATAGATGATGCCCGGGAATTATGGGAAAGCAAAAAGAAGAAAACCATACTTTTTGTGGATGAAATTCACCGTTTCAATAAAGCACAGCAGGATGCGTTTTTACCGTATGTCGAAAGCGGTTTGATTACCTTGATCGGCGCCACCACTGAAAATCCCTCCTTTGAAGTTATTGCTCCTCTTTTATCACGGACGAGAGTTTTGCTGCTTAAACCGTTTTCGGAAGATGATTTAATAACTATTGTGGAGCATGCCCTCAATAATGAAGCTAAAGGTTTGGGGAAATTTTCCATCAAGGTTGATGCCGATGTCCTCCGTTACATCGTAAGTCTGGCCGACGGCGATGCGCGCAGTGCTTTAAACAATTTGGAAGCAATTACAGCCATAGTTCAGAACCTGCCGGCAGAAAAAAGAATCATCACCAAGGAATTTGCCGAGGAGGCGTTACTCAAAAAATCACTGCTGTATGATAAGGACGGCGAGGAGCATTACAATTTAATTTCTGCTTTTCATAAAAGCTTGCGCGGCAGTGACCCCGACGCCGCTCTGTATTGGCTGGGCCGGATGCTTGCCGCGGGAGAAGATCCGCTTTATATCGCCCGCCGAATGATACGCTTTGCCTCCGAAGATATTGGCAATGCCGATCCGCAGGCGCTGACCATTGCCGTTGCCGCCCAGCAGGCTTTTCATTTTATTGGCTTGCCGGAAGGCGAACTGGCACTGGCGCAGGCAGCAGTTTATCTGGCCACGGCGCCAAAAAGCAATTCCCTCTATGCCGGATATGGCCGTGTCAAAGAAATAATTAATAAAACAGGATATTTACCTGTTCCACTGCACATACGCAATGCTCCCACTAAACTAATGAAGGAGCTGGATTACGGCAAAGATTATAAGTATGCCCATGATTACCGGGATGCTTACACACCACAGGAATACCTGCCGGACAAATTGCTGGGGCAAAAATTTTATCAACCCCGAGATACCGGCCATGAAAAAACCATTAGAGAAAGAATGGATATCTGGCAGCAGATGAAAAATGCAGCTAAAGATGGCAAGTAATTTGCTTTTCGTAAATCATATTTTTACATAGAATATTAAGATGGTTGCAAAAACTTCCCGAATTCTTCGCTTCTAAATCAAAGATGATATCGAGGCGGAGAGGAAGAGGCGACGTAGGCGTATGTTACGACGCGTGACCTTCAGGTTATACGTTGAGGAGCCGATGACGAAGCCAACAAAGATAGCGCTTTGATTTAGGAGTGGAGCTAAAAGGAAAAGGGGTGCTTGGTTAGTGCACCCCTTGTTCTGAAGAGTGAAGGCTTTTGCCTTCCTGGTTTATTTTGCTGTCGGCCAATCATGCCCGTTATGTTTAGTCGACATTATAACCGTTGATCTTGTCTATTGCAGATAATGTGCCATAATCATCAGCAACAACTTAAATGACTGTAATAATTAGACAATAATTAATAACCGGCCTTATCGGCATTAAGGGAAGCACATATCTTACGGCAATAAATGTCGGAACATATTTTCCGGCAAAACAAAAAAACAAGTCAAAGCAACAACATACATCCTGCAGCATTTTGTCAGACATTCGACAAAAATGTCGAACTTCTTTCGTAATAACCGTTGACTTTTGTGGGAAATCGCTTAAGATGATCAGCAAATTCAGTTTCTTAAGGACGTAAATGCGTTTTTTCAGAAAAAAAGAATTAATCATTAGCCGCAAAAACATCAAGTATAACGGAACTTTTTTACAACCTTGGGCCGTAGCCATAGTTTCCGCAATTCTGGTTGTTTTAATCCTGGTCATGGGTTTTCTCGATTTGCGCCGAAGTGATTCCAGTCTGGTCGGTTTCATGCAAGATCAGGCCCTAAGCACTATCAGCGTATTACAAAGATTATCGGAAGAAAATTTAAAAAGTATAACCTCTGCAACCGACAAGAAAGGTTCCAGCATCAAAACAGCCAGTCAGGAGGAAGCAACTTATTCTAAAAGATGGGTTATTGAAGCGTTAACCGAATTTGGCAGTGAAATAGACAAAGAATGGAAAAAAGGGAAGATAAATAATAATCACCTCAAGAAACTGGCGGCTGACAATAAGTTTTGGTATCTGGCCGTTCTTAACCGGCAGGGACAGGCTGTTTATCAGAGCGGTCCTTTACAGACCGGCATGCTCGATAAAAATGAACTGGAAAAGGATGGCCGGAGGCTGCCCACAATTGATCTTCTGGAAAAAATACGTACAAAGCAGGGCATTGGATTTGTTGCCCTGAGGCGCAAAGACGGCAGCGGTACCGTCGTCATTAATCTGGATAAGCCGGGTTTGATCTACTGGAGTTTAAAAGTTGCCGTGGAAAAAGGCATCAAGAAAATCGGCGAAGGCCACGGGATAGCCTATCTCCAGATAATTGATAATCAGAATAACCAGCTCAGCGGCATCGGGCAGTTGACGAAAGGATTAAGCAGCACTGATTTTAATTTCCAGGAAATTCTGTCCGGCAAGGTGAGAATTATCAGCAGAAAAGTGGATGCCGGCGACAGCAAGATTCTGGATATGGCCGCACCTCTGTATATAGATAAAAAAATCGTTGGCGTTGTAAGGATCGGTCTCGACCGCGGCTCAATGGACAAGATTATTGCCGAAAACCGCCAAAACATTTTTGTCTTCATGATCTTTGTCGTGCTTATCGCGATATTATCCATGTGGCTTTTATATCACGACCAGAACAAACATCTGTCCGGGATCATCGAAATGGAAAGGCGGTTGGAAAAAGCCGAACGACTCTCCTCACTGGGACAGCTTGCCGCCGGTGTAGCACATGAAATCCGTAATCCGCTCAATGCTATCAGTATGGCCACACAAAGATTAAAAATGGATTTCGTGCCCGCCGACCCGAACAAAGCAACTGAATTCCGCAACCTTTCCACTATCATCCGGGATGAAATCAAGCGTCTCAATGGGATCATTGAAGAATTTCTTTCGTTTTCCAAAAGCCGCCGGCTGCAGCTCAGCGACTTTTCGTTAACCGAGGTTTTACAAAAGATTGTCAGCCTGATTCGGGAGGAGGCGGCGGTGCGCGGAATAACTATTGAAACACAATGGCGACAGACACCGGCCATAATTCCGATGGATGTCAATAAGCTTCAACAATCTTTCTTGAATTTGATTAAGAATGCCCTGGAATCGATGACCGCGGAAGGTAAAATTACTATAACGGTAGATAAAGAAGGCAAAAATTATCTGCTGGTCAGCATTTCCGATACCGGTTGTGGTATGACTGCCGAAGAAATTGAAAAGATTTTCAATCCCGAATATACAACCAAAGAAAAGGGAGTCGGCCTTGGCATACCTTTGGCCAATGAGATTATCCGCGGGCATGGCGGAGAAATCCGGGTGATCAGCAGAAAAGGGGAAGGAACAACATTTGATGTCGTTTTGCCGCGCGAAAGACTAAACGAAAAACCATCATCATAGGGATTAAAGACCATGCGAAAATTAAGCATTCTTATCGTTGACGATGAAAAATCTCAACGAGAGCTGTTAAGAGATTTCCTTCGTTCCAAAGGTCATACACTGGCGGAAGCGGAAACAGGTGAAAGTGCCATCAAATTTGTCCAAAATGGTCATTTTGACCTGATTCTGCTCGACTACAAAATGCCCGGCATGGATGGTTTACAGGTGCTCCAGGAAGTAAAACGAATCAATCCGGAAATCGATGTCGTCATAATCACCGCCTTTGGAACGATTGAAACCGCGGTGGAAGCCATCAAAGTCGGGGCAATTGATTACATAACCAAACCTGTCGATTTGGAAGAAGTATTGCTGATCCTCGACCGGGTTATGGACAGGAGAAAGCTGATCCGGGAAAACGAACTCTTAAGAGAAGAGTTGGGCAAAAAAGGTATTACTGCCGAGAAAATTATTTATCAAAGCCCGCAAATGACGGAACTGATTAATATCGCCGGCCGGGTGGCGGCAAGTCAGGCCTCGGTCTTGATTCAGGGAGAAAGCGGAACCGGAAAAGAGCTGCTGGCCAGACTTATCCACCAATTGAGTCCCCGCTCCGCCAAACCGATTATCGTAGTAAATTGCGGTGCCCTGCATGAAAACCTGCTGGAAAGTGAATTATTCGGTCATGAAAAAGGCTCTTTTACCGGGGCAACTTCCCGCCGCATCGGCCGCTTTGAAGAAGCCGACGGTGGCACACTTTTTCTCGATGAGATTGGCGAATTAAGCCCCACCGTACAGGTAAAGCTGTTGCGTTTTCTGCAAGAGAGAGAAATTCAGCGTCTGGGAAGCAATGTCAACATCCGTGTTGACGTGCGGATCATCAGCGCAACCAACCGTGATCTCGAGATCCAGGTCAAAGAAGGTAATTTTCGCGAAGACCTTTTTTACCGGCTGAAAGTTGTAGCTATGGTGTTGCCGCCTCTCCGGGAGCGAAAGGAAGACCTGCCGCTTTTAATCAATCATTTCCTGGACAAATTCTCCAAAGAAAATGGAAATAATAAGAAAGAATTAACTGCGGAAGCACGCGATCTGCTGTTGAAATACAATTATCCGGGAAATATCAGGGAACTGATCAATATCCTGGAGAGGGCTGTAGTAATTACGGGTGATGAATACATTACCTCTGACGATTTACCATTCAAATCAGCACTTCCTGAATCGGCGGACAAAAAAATTTCCGGCACATTGCGCGACTCGCTGGAAGATCTGGAAAAGCGTTTAATTGATGACGCCATGAGCAAAGCGGCCGGCAACCAGACCAAGGCTGCCGAGACTCTGGGCATGTCGGAGCGAATGCTGCGCTACAAACTGAAGAAGTACAATCTGAAGCACTAATGCCGATTCTCTATAACCGTCTAACTTAATTGGCGGCAAATCCCGGCGTATACCTGGGCATACTTGGAGTGTCTTCGTTATCCTTGAAAATCGAAATGGCAGCAGCAGATTAAAAACTATCAGAGTGTTAACAGGACATTGTCTAACCTTTTTCTTATCTCGTCATCGGACAGTGCGGCGGAAAAATCATTAAGCCACTGCCGGATATAGGCCATGTCAATATCCTTTGTTCTCAGCAATATTCCTCTGATATCTTCCATGTCACGCGGTCTTCCGGCAACAATTTTATGAATCACAACATCCTCCGGCGCGGCGATACAAACATTCTGTTCCAGCATCCGGATTTTTTTTGCCCGGGCGATCGCCTGCCGTTCATAAGGCGAGAAAGAGAAAATAAAATCAACTCTTATTCCGGTATCTTCATGAATCGCCGGCAATACCATTGTTTTACGTACAAAGTCTTCGATATTTTCCGGAAGAATTTTAAGAGACAAACGAGAAACAGCAGAAATAATGTCCTCGATTTTATCAACATCAACACCGAGGGTAACATCAATATCGCGGGTTAACCGCGGTTCGCCGTAAAGCAAAACCGCCTGCCCGCCTATCAGCATATAGGGAATATTGCGGCCCTCCAACTCCGAGCTTATAGAACAGATTATTTTTTCAAACATGTGTTAAGTATCCTGGCTACCCTGATGTCAACTTCAATTCCCTCAAAAGGATCCGGAAAGGGAATTTTCCCCAGGCTCATCGCCTCCTGCCACAGGGCGGAAAATATCTTAAACGCTTTTTCCCGGGGAATTGGTCCTTCGCTGCGGGCATACGAATTTTCAAATTCCTGCAAAAATTTATTGTTTGTTATCATGGAGAATCCCTTAGTCCTTATTGCCTACCCTAGGTCCTTTAAGTTACATGAATTTCAATATTCTGTCCATAAAAAAGCCCCGCTGATTTTTCAGCGGGGCTTCACGTTTTAAATCCGGCGGCACCTACTCTCCCACACAGTCGCCCATGCAGTACCATCGGCGCAAAAGAGCTTAACTTCCGTGTTCGGGATGGGAACGGGTGTGACCTCCTTGCGATAGCCACCGAAAATATTCATTATTTAATTATATGACATGCATATCGTATTGTTGAAAACTAAGCACTATGATTGAATTATTAGACCATATTAAATAGTTATTATGGTCAAGCCTCACGACCGATTAGTATCAGTTAGCTAAACATATTACTATGCTTACACATCTGACCTATCAACCTCGTAGTCTACAAGGGGTCTTTAGTCCTGATGTCTCCATCAGGAGGGATATCTAATCTTGAGGTGGGCTTCCCGCTTAGATGCTTTCAGCGGTTATCCCTTCCGAACTTAGCTACCCAGCGGTGCCACTGGCGTGACAACTGGAACACCATCGGTTCGTCCATCCCGGTCCTCTCGTACTAGGGACAGCTCCTCTCAAATATCCTCCGCCCACAACAGATAGGGACCGAACTG
>PHBK01000029.1 GCA_002840565.1 Deltaproteobacteria bacterium HGW-Deltaproteobacteria-12
TTATCGCGGAGCCAAGGAGGCCGGCGGATTGCTCAAAAAAGTCCGGCTGGATATTGCCGTCAATGATAATTTTGCGGAACCGGCAATAACCGCAATAACCTCGGGCGCCCACACCGGAGAAGTGGGTGACGGCAAGATATTTGTTCTTGATCTGGCCGAATGCATTCGCATCAGCACCGGCGAACGAGGGAACACCGCAATCGGGTAATTTAGAAATTAAAAGGGAAATGATAATTGCAATAAAGACTTGTAGCAGCGGCGGCATGCGGGACGGCTGAAAGAGCGGGCCTGGCAGGCATCGAGATCGATAAAGTAGCCGAATTTTGCGCACCAGTTGCTTTCCCGGGACTGCTGCTCAGCAGCATTCAAAGAAGGTCTGCTGTCATGATCGACAGGGGATGGTTTTTTCATCGGAAAAGATATATTAGCCAAATGCCGCCAAAGTCAGCCGGATAAATGGCGGGTATTGCCCGCCGCTCAAAGGGAGCCCCTCAATATTCAGGGGCTCTCTTTATAGGTCAGGTTGCTGATAATTATTTTTTTGCTGCTTTTTTGACGGCTTTCTTTTTTGCTGCCGGTTTTGCAGCCGTTTTCTTTTTAGCAACAGGTTTCTTTGCCGCTTTCTTGTTGACCACGGGCTTTGCTTTTTTTACCGCAGCCTTCTTTTTGGGGGCCGCTGCGGCGACCGCTTGCTTCTTCGGGGCGACGGGCCCTTTATTCACCATGGGTTCTTCGCAACAGATAACTTCCGCCACTGCACAACCGCAGTCTTCATCAACAATTACCGTCAGTCCGCATACTTCACAGTTCAATGTATCTCCGGTTTTTAACTTAGACATTTCTTATCCTCCTCGGTCTGAATTGATTTGAATATTTTCCTGCCATATTATTTTGAGATCATTAGAAGTTATTCTAATTAAAGATTACATTATTTTCAAGCATTGATTAAATTATTTCTTTATATATAATACCCGGCGGTAACGGAATCTTTTTGCTTGGCTTTTAATTAATGACACTCGCTGAGAACAAGCGGAGTGCAGTTTGAAGCGCAAGTGGAATTGATCACGAAAGCGAAGCCCAGCAGGCAGAGCTATTCGGGATCCAGAGGGTTATATTCCCCGCCCCTTGGGGCGAAAAGATTGAGGTATAATCAGTATGATACCCCGCTGCTTGCGGCGGGGCAGTTCATTATTCTCCGCATGGAACCGTATGGAAAAAGCACTGATAATTTTATTTCTAGTCCTGTTTGCCGGCAGGTTTTGCTGGCGTTATGTCCTGCAGCAGCTCAATATCAGCAATTTGCAGAAGCACGGCAAAGAAATTCCGCCAGTTTTCCAGGGTGTTATTGATGAAGGAACATTGACTAAAATGGTGGACTATACGGTCGACAATACCCGGTTAGCCGCCAAAGAAAATCTTGTTGATGATTTAGTCGAACTGGCCCTGGTGTTTCTCTTTTTACCTTTTTTTGTCTCTCTGATAACAGCCGGAAAGATTCCCTTTATCGGACAGGCGCTGATATTTTTCGGAGTGTTTGCCGCCGTCGGCGGAGTTTGTGGAATTCCCTTTGAGCTTTATTCCACTTTTGTTTTGGAAAAGAAATACGGCTTTTCGACGATCACCTGGCGGATGTGGTTTACCGATCTGCTCAAGTCGTTAATTATTTCGTCAATTCTCCTGGCTGTTTTAATCAGTGCCATTATGGCCTTTATCTTCTACCTGCCGGCGAGCTGGTGGCTCTGGGCATGGGTGTTTTTTACATTGTTTCAGATTTTACTGCTCTGGATTTATCCGGTGGTCATTGCCCCGTTGTTCAACAAATACGAGCCCATCACGGATAAGGGGCTCCAGGAGCAAATTGAGGCGATGATGGCGAAAGTCGGCCTAAAGGCCCAGGGCATTTATCAGGTTGATGAGGGCAAACGCTCCCGGCATACGAATGCCTACTTTACCGGCATCGGCAAAACCAAGCGCATTGTCCTTTATGACACCCTGCTGGCCTCTCATACGACAGAAGAGATAATATCTGTATTGGCGCATGAAATCGGCCACTGGAAAAAGAAACACATCTTTAAACAATTGGTCTTCATGATTGCCGCCTCGCTGGCTGTGTTATATTTTGTCCACACCGTCGTTTCCGCCCCGGTTCTCTATCATGCCTTTGGTCTGACCCCAACGCCGCTTTACGCCGGCCTTTTTCTGGTGTCGCTTTATCTGAGCTGTCTCGGTTTTTTCTTAAGCCCTGCAGGGGCCGCCATTATGCGGCGTTATGAACGTGAAGCCGACAGGACGGCAGTAGAATTGACGGGAACATCCACGCCGATGATCAGTGCGCTCAAAAGGCTGGCCAAAGACAATCTGGCTAATTTACATCCGCATCCTTTGTATGTCTGGTTTTATTATTCTCATCCGCCGCTTTTGGAACGTATTACCAATTTGCAGGACATGAAATTAAACAAGGAGAATGCCCATGAAAACAACTAAAGTTGCTTTAAGGAAAATGATGATCTTGAAAGCCTGTTTGATTCTTTTTATACCTGTGTTTTTCTTGAGTTCCTGCATGTTATCATCCGTCAGGCTCAATCAGATTCCCCAGCCGTTGCCTTCCGCCAAACTGCGAATTCACGTTGTTGCGGTTACGTCCGGTAATCACCCTAGTGGCGCCTGGAAAGTGCCTCCGGAGGAGTATGCAAGCAACATGGCCAGGAGCACCGCACGGATGTTACAAAATCTTGGTATTTATGAAGTAGTTCCTGCCTCTGATGTCCAACTGGTTCTGGGCGATCGAAAAATCGCCGCCTGGGAATGGAAGCGGAACGATTGGGCTTTGGCGAAAGAGGTCGGTAAGGCGGTGCATGCCGACTATATTCTGTGTACTGAGCGCAGCTTTAAATTGCATCTGCAACAAGACTTCAGCCTTATAAATTTGCATACCGGCAGCACGTTTAATGTTTCCAATTATCTTCCCAGACCCATGACCGACGACCAAAGTATAATGGCAATGATGCGGGTAAATTACCGGACGCTTTTTAAAAGCGCGCAAAGCGACTTGTTGAAAACAGCATTAAACAAAGGGAAAGCAGTATCGGAAGAGATGAAACCTGTAGCTTCCGGAAAGGGAGAAGGCGACGTTAAAAAACCCGGAAAAGAGCACCTAGAAGTTACAGCAAAACAGAAAATTGAGGAAGAACCTCAGGATATTATTGTTAGTGCGAAAGCAAAACCGGAGGAGAAGCAACTGACAGCGGAGGAAAAACAAATAGCCTTCGAAAAAGAAATGGAAAAAGTGCTGACTGCTCAGAATACCAAACAGCATGGGTCACGCATTGTCGTTTATGATTTCGATTCGGCAGAGAGCTTGCGTATTGTCGGATTAATTCTGGCCGAAGCCCTGCGGGAGGAACTCTACAAATTAGGCGGGTTTGTTCTGGTGAACAGAGAAAATATGGCGCAGGTTATGGATGAACGTAAATTACAGCAGTCCGGCCTGGTCAATGAAAAACAAGCCATTAAACTGGGTGAATGGATGGCGGCCAGTGAAGCGGTAACCGGAAAGATTGCCTTTATCGGATCGTCGAGTATATTGCAGGTAAAGCGTATCGACATCAGAACCATGGGTACATTATCGCTGGGTTCCCTGAAATGCAAAGCCGGCGAAGAGGATGAACTGCTTACCACCATGCCCGAACTCGCGCGCAAACTGACACAGTTGCAAAAACAACAGCAAGGAGCTAAGCAATGACATTGCCTCTCACAGGGTTAAGAATTCTTGATTTTTCCCACTTCATTCCCGGTCCGCTCGCCACATTGCATTTGGCTGACATGGGCGCCCAGGTATTAAAAATAGTTTCCCGCTACCAGTCCGACGCCGCAGACTTGCAGCCGCTTTTTCTCGATAGTGATATTTCCGCCAATGCCGCTTACCTGGAACGCAATAAACGCAGCATGTATCTGAATTTAAAGGACCCCAGAGCGCAGAAAATTGTTTATCAACTGATTATGCATTACGACATTTTAATCGAGCAGTTCCGGCCGGGCACGATGGCAGAGTTCGGTCTGGACTATGCAACGCTCAGCCGGATTCACCCTTCGCTTATTTATTGTGCTCTGACGGGCTATGGCCAGACTGGCCCTCAGGCCGGAAAAGCAGGGCAGATCATTAATTTTCTGGCCCGATCAGGAAGCCTGAATTATTTAAGCCCGGAAGACTCTGGCCGCGACTCCTCCGGAGAATTTCTCTCCGCTGCGGCGTCCGGCGCCGCCCATACCATCATCGGGATTCTGGCCGCAGTAATCGGTCGCAGCAAAACCGGCCATGGCCAGTATATCGACATTGCCCTGACTGACAGCATGACGACCTTGAACAATGCTTATGCCGCCTCTTTAATTACCAGCAAAAGCCCGGAGCCGGAAAGCACAAGCTTTAACGCGGGATATCTCTCCGGATGTTATGAAACTGCAGATGGAAAATATATGAGTGTCGGCTCTCTGCTGCCCGGCTTTCGCTCCGTTTTTTTTGAAGCAATAAACCGGCCTGATCTAGTAACAGCAGCAAACGGCGAGGAAGTTAAAAAGCAAATCGGGGAAATTTTCCGGAGGAAAAAGAGGGATGAATGGACGAAAATCTTCCGCCGGGTTGATGCCTGCGTGGAGCCGGTGCTAAATGCCCGGGAGGCTCTCGATGACGAACAAAGCCAAGAACGCAATATCTATGTAGACATTGATTTGCCGCAGGGCGGGAAAGTCAGGCAGCCGACGCTGCCCATCAAATTTTCTTCCTATAAACCGGAATATAAAAAGATCGGCGCAGCGGACGGAGCGAACACAAAAGAGGTTTTGCAGGAACTTGGTTATACTGAAGAGCAGATTGCCGAGATGGAGAAAACCGGCCTTTTAAATTAAGCTTGAAAAGCCTGCCGCGCCATTTAAAAGCAGCAGCAGTAAAGACGCCGGCAATCCTTTGTCAGATTTCCATTGACGAATCTTTTTCATAAAGCTAAAAATAGAAGAAATAAGATCAGGTGCTCTAATGAAATCCAGTATTTTAGTAATTGATGACGACGCCGTTGCCTGTGAGTTTCTCCAGGAAGCATTATCCCGCGAGGGCTATAGGGTGGTAACCTATACATCGGCGTTGGAAGCGCTGCAGCAGGATCTTTCCAGTTATGATCTGCTGATGTCTGATATCCGCATGCCCGGCATGGACGGATTGCAATTCTTAAGCGCAGTGCAAAAGAAATGGCCGGATTTACCGGTAATTTTGATGACTGCCTACGGATCTCTGGAAACCACAATGGAAGCGATCAGTCTGGGTGCCTGGGATTATATCAGCAAGCCGTTTTCTCCGGATGCGTGCCGGGCTATCGTCAAAAAGGTTCTCGAGGTCAGGGAATTGCGGGAGCGACGCCTGAAATTGGATTCGCCGGAAACAAGCGAAGGGCCGAAGTTAATCGGCTCATCGGCGGCCATGGTTGAATTTTACAAACAGATCGCCCGGGTTGCCGATTCGCCGGCCAGTGTTTTAATCGAAGGGGAAAGCGGCACCGGTAAAGAATTAACCGCCCGGTCGCTGCATAGAATGTCTTCGCGCCGGAACAAACAGTTTGTCGTCGTCCACTGCGGAGCTATTCCCGACAATTTACTCGAATCGGAGCTCTTCGGCTATGAAAAAGGGTCATTTACGGGTGCTGATCATCAGCATTTAGGATTACTGGAATCGGCCGAGGGCGGCACAATTTTTCTCGATGAGATAACTGAAATGTCCACCGCCCTGCAGGGGAAGTTTTTGCGCTTTATGCAGGATGGCGAAGTGCGCAGAATCGGCGGTCACGACGTACGCCATGCCGCTGTAAGGGTAGTGGCGGCAGCCAATAAAAATATCGATGAGGAAGTGCAGCAGGGACGATTTCGTCTCGATTTGCTTTACCGGTTTATCGTGCGGCTGCGCATCCCGCCTTTGCGTGAGCATAAGGAAGATATTCCGCTGCTCATCGAGTCCATGTTGAAAAAATTTGGTTATCCCGGAGTGCGCATTTCCGTCGAGGCCATGGAATTGTTGATGGCGTATTCCTGGCCGGGCAATGTCCGGGAAGTGGAAAACGTTCTGCAGCAAACCCTGCTGCTTTCTCCGTTTGTGGTAATCTTGCCGGAGAATCTGCCCCAGCGTTTCCAGCAGCACAAAGAACCCGTGGGAAACATCAATCTGCCGGAAATGACTCCGCTGGCGGAAGCGGAGAGGGACATGATTCTGCAAACGCTGAAAGCGGCCTCCTGGAATCAATCCAAAGCAGCGCAGCTTCTGGGGATTGACCGCAAAACACTGCGTCTGAAAATTCGGCGTTATGGTTTGTCAGATGAAAATATTCCGTCCGGAAGCTGAAATTCGTGAAGCGAGTTTCGTCGTTCGCATCTCTTATCTCATTTTTCGCGCTTCGCGCTTCACGCAATTCGTTCTCCGTCGGCCGCTACCGGCAAGTAAAGGGTGATGGAAGTGCCTTCAGCGAGGGAACTTTTAATTTCCATTTTCCCCCCGTGAGCCTTGATAATATCCCGGACAATAGCAAGACCCAGTCCGCGCATGCCCTCATTTTTGTGGGAACTGTAAAATGGCTCGCAGGCCTTATCCAGCATTTCCGGAGACATCCCTGTGCCTGTATCTCTGACTGTTATTGATACCATCCGGTCTCCGGGCACAGACCGGGCGATGATAAAAATTTCCCCTCCCGAGGGCATTGCTTCCAGAGAGTTTTGAATAATATTAAACAGGGCTGTCTGAATCCGGTATCGATCCAGATATAACGGCTTAATGCTGGCATCAATGTCTAAACTCATCGTAACATTAGTTCTCTGCATCAGCGGTTCAACTAATGGCAATGTTTCATTTAATATTCTATCAATGGTTTGAGATTCAAAATGCGGCTCCGGCAATCTCGTGGCCCGGCGAACATTTTGAATAACATTATCCAGCCTTTGGGTTTGCTGAACAATCAGCTGCAGCTTATGGGCTACGTCCGGCGGCCAACCTTCACGCTCCAGCAGAAGATTGGCCAGGCCGCCGATGGAATGAAGAGGCGTGCCTAAATCGTGGGCAAGATTGGCGGTTAAATGCCCCAAAGCCGTTAGCTGTTTTAAGTCGTCAACTTGTTTTTGTAATTGGACGACCTTCAGTGTTTCTTCTTTGACGCGCGCTTCCAGATGCCTCGTCAAATCCTGATTGCTGGCCATCACTTGCTGAATTTCTGTGGCCATCATGTTGAAATGCTCCGCCAGCTGCCCCCATTCATCCCGCCGTACAATCGGAATACGTTTGATGTATTGTCCCTTCTGCGATTGGTCAATTGTCTCGATGATGAGATTCAGCGGTCTGCCGATAATCCAGCCATAACTTATGCCCAGCACCAGCAGAATGCCGAGCAACAGACCCGCGCTGCTCAAAATCAACAACTGATTGGCGCGGGCCATAATTTCTTCGGAGGTGCGGGAAAAGCCAATGATGGCTACAACAATGCGGGAATCTTTCGTTTCGCCGGACACAGGATAGATAAGGCCCAGAGCCGGCCCGCCTTCGATGGTTATTTTTACGTAGCGCGGAGTATTTTTTTTCATAACCTGGGCAATAACGCTATCCGGCCATTCATATTGAACGCGGCTGGCGCCGGCAATATAGTCGACATTGCCCCGACTGGCATCGAAAATGTCTATGCGGGCCAGACGCACATCTGCCTGCACATGATCTTTCATCGCGGCATCCAGTGCCGCCAGACCTCTTTTGGTAGGAAAGTTCGAATAAAAGGTGCTGACTGTTTCGACCACACCCTCCAGCCTCTTCAACTGCTGTTCGACAAGGATTCTTTCCAGGGCGGTCAGTTGGATAAATCCCCAAATGGCCATAGTTATGGCCAGACCGGCAATAGTTACCGTGATTAACCGTGCCCTGACGGTAAAGTTATCATTATACTCAATAATTTTATGAAGAAGTTTTTTCCACATAACCGCAGGCAATATAACAGAAAGAAAAAAAATAAACTAGCAGGGCGTTGGAAGACATGTGATTAGCAGGCTGTTCAAAAAGGTTTAGATGCAAGGCGCGCAAGGATCGAGACGCGGAGCGTACTTTTAGCGTACGTGAGCAACGAGATCTGAAGCACATCCGGCATTCGAGACCGTGTCACAATTGACGGATGCTGATTGCAGTCTGTTCGGAATGTCCCCCGCTGGCGGGGGTAAGGGGGTGGATGTTTTTGAAGTGGCCATAATATTCAAAAGTTACACCTTGGCACAACTTAGTCCACCTCCGTCACTACGTGCCACCTCCGCCAGCGGAGGACATGAAATGACAATTTCACCCATTACGACACAGTCTCGAATGCCGGGAGCCTTTTTCAACAGCCTGCATTCATAAAAAAAGGACAGGGATCAGCCTGTCCTTTTTTCACTTCATAAGTTTTAATAAACTTATTTCTTGGCGGCCGGAGCTGCTTTTTCTTCAACTTTCTTCTCTTCTGCTTTCTCGGCCTTCTTTGCTTTCTTTGCTTTCTTTGCTTTTGCCGGAGCAGCCTTTTCTTCAGCCTTCTTCTCTACTTTTGCGGGTTCTGCGGCGGCGGGTGCTGCGGCCTTTGTCTGGGCCATAACTGTGGTGGTGAATGCGAAAACCAATGCGACAACAAACAATACTAACTTCTTCATCTTAAATCCTCCTTCTAAATTTGTTTTTGTTAATACTACCCTTAATAATTTAAGGGACTCCACCTTATTCAACGTCAACTAGAAACTCTTTACTTTTTAACTGGTGCCGCTTTCCCGGGGAAAGTTTCTTTCTCTCCCGCTTTTTTAGGAATTATTTTGGCCACCCGGGAAGCCAGCAAGTTACCGTCTTTTTCTACATAAGCTATTTTCACTGCATCATTGACAGCAATATTTTCTGTGGGCTTGTCGAGAACAAATTGCATGGTTTCCACATTATTTTTAACCGTGCGCTCAATCTTAATTGCCTTATCCGAAATTTCGATAACTTTTCCGGTGGCATTCATTTTAGCAATTCTTACGGGGTTGGCCTTAACCTGACCGGCGGCAGTCGCAGGAGACAGCGGTTTATCGGCAGCAAAGGCAAGTGCTGATAATAAAAAGGCCACGCCGGTAATATATAAAAAAGCTTTCTTCATTTGCCAGCCACCTCCGTATATTTCAGAGGGGGTTTTAGCAATGTGTATGCCAATCCATAAATGTTTTTCACATTTTTGATGCCTTTGAAATTACTTGCTTTATTTTTTTCAGTATCTTTTATGGCCTCTTGCCCTGTCAGCAGAGGGGAATTATTCCCCACCTGATGGGAGATTATTCAACAGTCTCAGGTCATATTTGATAATTTTACTATATGCCGGGCTGGGCCCTGGTTGCAGCATTTTTTTCTTGCAATGCCGGTTTGAGTATGCTAGCTACACATCAAACCATCGCTTTCTGTGTAAAATTGAGTGGGCTTTTGCCCACTTTTTTATTTTCTGAGCCATTATGTTTGATGATTTAAAGGAAAAAGTGAGACAGCTTGCCGGTCCGGTTGCGGCCGCGGAAGGAATGGACTTGATCCATGTGGAATGCTTTAAAATGCAGGCGCGGTGGATTATTCGACTCTATTTAGATAAGGAAAGCGGCGTTACACTTGATGACTGCGCGGCAGTTAGCAATCAGCTGGGAGATGTCTTTGATATCAATGACCTGGTCGATAGTCAATACACGCTGGAGGTTTCTTCTCCGGGTTTAGACAGGCCGATATCGCGGGATCAGGATTTCGTTAAATATCGGGGCTCTCGGGTAAACATCAAGACGATTGCAAAAATAGACGGGGTTAAGCATTTTCATGGTCACCTCGTCGATTTTACAGAAGAAAACGGCAGGAAAGAGATTGTTGTTGAAGTTTCCGGTAAAAAATACCGGATTCCTAAAACCGAAATTATTAAAGCTAATCTGGCTGATAACGGATAAATAATTTGCTGTGGGTTTTGTTGGTTGCTTTCGGGATTAATGCCGGCAGGCTGAAAATTTTTGTTATCTCAGCGAGGAAAGAGGGAGGAATTTGTAAATGCTACCAGAACTTAAACGTCTGATCGAGCAGATGGGTAAGGACAGAGGTATAGATAAGCAGATCATTACCGAAGCTCTTGAGGCGGCGATGCTTACGGCGGCGCGCAAAAAATTAGGGCAACACGTTGATCTCGAAGCTCATTATAATGATGAGGCGGGAGAAATTGAAGTTTTTCAGTTTAAGAAGGTCGTCGATAAGGTGCTTGATCACGAAACACAAATCGAGAAAGAAGAAGCAAAAAGGACTCTTGATGAGGACGCTGAATTCGGTGACAGCTTAGGAATGAAAATCGAAACAAGCTCCTTTGGCCGGATTGCGGTGCAAATGGCCAAGCAAATTATTATTCAACGCGTTAAAGATGCGGAACGCGATAATATTTATGAAGAATATAAAGACAGAAAAGGTGAACTGGTCAATGGTTTTGTGCAAAGATTTGAAGGAGGCAGCATTATTGTAAACCTGGGACGCGCGGAAGGGGTGTTGCCCCCGATAGAGCAGATTCATCGCGAAACATATAAACGTGGCGAAAGAATCCGGTCTTATATTGTTGATGTAAAAAAGAATTCCAAAGGATCGCAGATTCTTTTATCGCGCACCCATCCCTCCTTCCTAAAGGCACTTTTTGAAGTAGAAGTTCCCGAAATTTCTGAAGGATTGATTGATATTGTCAGCGTGGTCAGGGAGCCGGGGAAACGCGGTAAAATATCAGTTAAGGCCAAGGACAAAGATATTGATCCGGTTGGCGCCTGTGTAGGTATGAGAGGTTCACGTGTCCAGAGTGTCGTTCAGGAATTGCGCGGTGAAAAAATAGATATTATTCCTTACACGGAAGATGCGGCTAAATACGTGAGCAGTGCGTTATCTCCGGCCAAAGTTAACCGCGTTTTTATCGACGATGAAAACCGGACAATGACAGTAATCGTGCCTGATGATCAACTTTCTCTGGCCATAGGTAAAAACGGGCAAAACGTCCGTCTGGCCGTCAAGTTGACCGGGTGGAAAATTGATATGAAAAGCGAAACAATGGCTGCCGCCAAAGATGAGGAAGGTCATCAAGCTTTGGAGGAAATCGCCGGTATTGGGCCGGCTATGGCCGAAAAGATATTCAGTAAAGGAATTAAAAGCATTACAATGCTTGCTGCCGCTGAACCGGAAATGCTGTCTGCAATTCCGGGGGTGGGCGAAACAACCGCAAAGCAGTGGATTGAAGATGCCGGAAAACTATTAGATAAAGAGGCAAACAGCAAGAGAACTTAAGGCTTCAGTAGGGAGAAATTTAATTTTGGGAGTTTCGAGCATGCCTAAAAAGCGGGTTTATGAGTTGGCCAAAGAACTGGGCCTCGAAAATAAGGATCTGATCACCCATCTGGAAAGACTTGGCATTATAGTCAAATCACATTCCAGTTCTTTAGAAGATGATGAGGTGGAAAGAATAAAGAAAGAATTGCTGGCCAAAGAACCAAGGCAAGTTGTAGAGCAGAGAATAAAATCCACTGTTATTCGCCGGCGTGCTGTGCGTGCTCCGCTGGAAGAAGTTCCCGACTCGGAAGAAAAAGAGATAAAGACCGAGATAAAGGAGGAACAGCTCCTCGAAGAGAAAAAAGAACCATTGCCGGCAGTGACGGCTGATGCCGAAGTTGCTGCTGCGGAGGCAGTTAAAGTTGTGCCCGGGAAGGAAGCTCGGGGACAGGAAGCAAAAGCGGAGAAAGCTGAAGAGAAGACTGAAGCAAAGATTGAAGCCGGGATTAAAGTACCCGTCATAGAGAAGCCAAAGCCCCAGATTATTCCTGTACGGCCTCCGATAATTTCTCAACATAAGATTACAAGAGCCGAGCCTAAAAAAGAAATTCCATCGAAACCCATTTTGAAGCCGGGCGAGAAAGCCGAAATTCCGTCTGCGGAAAAACCAATCAAAAGGGAATTCGAAAAGCCAAAGAAAAAGGGCAAGGTGCCGGTAGAAGTGCTGATTGAAGAGGATAAAGAAGCGCCCCGCCGTAAAGTTTTAGAGAAAAAAATAGAAAAGAAATTACGCAAGCAGGATGAAGACAGAGAAGTAATTTTTGCCAAATGGCGGGATGATAAAAAAGTAGCTCCCGTCAAAATGAAGAAAACCGAAATTACCGTGCCCAAAGCCATTAAACGGCGCATTAAGATTGGCGATACGATTTCCGTTGGAGATTTGGCCAAAAGGATGGGCGTCAAGGCCAGTGAAATCATAAATAAATTGATGGCGATGGGTGTCATGGCCACAATCAATCAGTCGATCGATTATGATATTGCCATACTGATTGCCAGTGAATTTAATTTTCAAGTCGAACAAACGGAAGCCGAGTTTGACGAATCCTTTCTCAACACTAAAATCGCCCCGGAGAGCCTCAAGCCCCGTGCTCCTGTTGTAACAATAATGGGGCACGTCGATCACGGGAAAACGTCTCTTTTGGATGCTATCCGTCAAACCAATGTGATTGCCGGTGAAGCCGGCGGCATCACCCAGGCTATCGGCGCCTATCATGTCAATATTAACAGCCGGGATATAGTTTTTCTGGACACTCCAGGTCACGAAGCATTCACCGCCATGCGCGCCCGCGGCGCACAGGTAACCGATATTGTTGTTCTTGTTGTCGCTGCCGATGATGGTGTGATGGGGCAGACAGTGGAAGCCATTAACCATTCCAAAGTTGCCGGAGTGCCTATTATTGTAGCCATCAATAAAATAGACAAGCCGGGCGCCGAGCCGGAAAAGATTAAGCAGGCCCTGACGGAACACAACTTATTATCCGAACAATGGGGCGGTGATACGATTTTCTGTGAAGTTTCTGCCAAGAAGAAGATCGGGATCGAGGGCCTGTTGGAGATGATTTTATTGCAGGCAGACGTTTTAGAGCTGAAAGCTGATCCTGATCGTTCCGCCCGCGGGATCATCATTGAAGCTAAATTGGATCGTGGTCGCGGTCCCGTGGCGACTGTTCTGATTCAGCAAGGCACTTTGCGCGAAGGGGATGCCTTTGTGTCGAAAACGGAATCCGGACGTGTACGGGCGATGAATAATGACCAGGGGCGGCGCGTTAAAGAAGCCAAGCCGTCGACACCGGTTGAAGTTATCGGTTTTTCTAATGTTCCCCAGACAGGGGCGGAATTTTTTGTCGTTGAGGACGAAAAGAAAGCGCGTAATATCGCTGATTACTGGTCAAGAAAAGCAAGGGAAAAAGAACTTTCCGCTTCTTCCAAAATTACATTGGAACAATTATATCAGAAGATAAAGGAAGGTGTGAAAGACTTCAATGTAATCATTAAGGCTGACGTGCAAGGATCGATTGAAGCCATTTCCGACGCGTTACACAAGCTATCGACAGAAGATGTTCGCATGAAACTAATTCATAGTTCCACCGGTGCCATCAGTGAAACAGACATCATGCTGGCTTCCGCTGCCAATGCCATCATCATCGGATTTAATGTTCGTCCTGATGCCCGCGTGGTTGAAATTGCCCAGCAGGAGGGTGTGGAGATAAAGCTTTATAACATTATCTACAATGTTATTGCCGATGTGCGGGCGGCAATGGAAGGATTGCTGGAGCCTGAATACAAGGAAGTTGTGCTGGGTCGCGCCGAAGTTCGCGAAACATTTAAAGTGCCGAAAGTGGGCACTATTGCCGGCTGTTATGTTATCGACGGCAAAATTACCCGTAGCGCCAGCCTCAAGCTGGTTCGTGACAGCATCGTGATTTTCGATGGTAAAATCCTGTCTCTGAGGCGTTTTAAGGACGATGCGAAAGAAGTTCAGGCCGGTTTCGAGTGCGGAATTGGCATTGAAGGCTTTAATGATATCCATGTAGGTGATATTATTGAAGCTTATACGACAGAAAAACTGGAACGAAAGCTCTAAGGCGCATGGTTATCGGTTACGGAACAATCCAGCTAAGGATTCCGGAAAGTGGTTCTTTGAAAGAAAAAAGAAGTATTTTGAGCAAAATCATTAAGCGCACGCAAAACGAGTTTAACGTTTCGATTGCAGAAATTGGCCATCTGGACAATCATAAATTGGCGCAAATCAGTTTTGCCCTGGTGGGCAATGATTCGCGATATATTAACGGTAAAGTTGATCATCTGCTCAAGTTTGTTGATGATATGCGGGCCGCGGAAATGTTGAACAGTAAAATTGAAATTATGGTTGTTTCTGATTTTCTCGAGGCAACTGATGAGAATACGGGCAAGTACGATGAACTTTAAAAGAGCAGACAGGGTGGCCGAGCTGATTATGACCGAGACGTCTGATATAATATTCAAGCAGGTCCGGGATCCGCGTGTGCAAACAGTCACTATTACCTCGGTGAAAGTTACCGACGATTTGCGTAATGCCAAGATTTTTTTTGTGGAAATGGGGAAAGACGATTGTTCGCCGGAAATGAAGGCGGGGTTGGAGAAGGCCACCAGTTTTGTTCGCCGTGAACTCGGCAAAAGATTGCAGTTGCGATTTGTTCCCGAAATCATGTTTGTTCATGATCAGTCCTTTGGGTATGGTAACCGGATCGATAAACTTCTGGCCGACATCGCCAGGCAGGGAAAAGAAGATGATAACAGAGATTATTGAAGCCATAAATGAAGGCTGTAATTTTCTTATAACCTCCCATATTCGGCTGGACGGAGATGCTCTAGGCTCGGAGCTTGCTCTTTTTCTCCTGCTCCAGGACCTGGGGAAAAGAGTCGTTGTCTATAATCAGGATACTACCCCGGAACATTACCGGTTTTTGCCGGCGGCAAAGAACATTGTTCAGGAACCGGGCGACGTAGAACAATATGATGTAGCTTTTGTGCTTGATTGCAGTGAACTGACGCGTGTCGGTGACCAGTTTGCGAAAATTGGTAAAATAAAGAAACTGATTAATATTGATCACCATATTTCCAACGGCGGTTTTTGTGAAGTAAGATTGATTGATGCTCAGGCCAGTTCAACAGGTGAACTGATTTTCCGTCTGATGAGCAAAATGAGCGTCAAAATCACCAAGGATATCAGTACGAATCTCTATGCGGCGATTCTTACAGATACAGGAGGGTTTCGATACTCCAACACAAATCAGGAAGCCCTGCGCGCAGCGGGGGTATTGGTGGAAAAAGGGGCTGATCCACAGTGGATTTCGGAAAATATTTACGAAAGTGATCCTCCGGCCAAATTAAAACTGCTGGCCAGAGCAATGGAAACATTATCTCTGGATCTGAAGATGAAAATAGGTTCGCTCGTTGTGACCCGGAAAATGCTCCAGGAAACAGGAGCATCAATGGATCATACGGATGGATTTGTTGATATTCCCCGTGCCGTGCAGGGCATTGAAATATCCGTGCTTTATACCCAGTTGAACAATAATTGTTTTAAGCTCAGCTTACGTTCCAAGGGTAAAGTCAACGTAGAAAAAATAGCGGCTAAGTTTGGCGGCGGCGGTCACATTAATGCTGCTGCCTGCCGAGTTGAAGGTGATATTGAGTCAATTAAATTGAAGATCAGGGAAGCGGTTAAGGAATTGTAATTGTCTATGAACGGAGTCGTTATTATCGATAAACCGGCCGGCATGACATCACATGATGTTGTCAGCCAGGTAAAAAAAATATTGGGCGCCAAAAAAGCCGGCCATACGGGAACTCTCGATCCAATGGCTACGGGAGTGCTTCCTGTCTGTCTTAACGAAGCGACAAAATTGGCCAGATTCCTGTCGGATGACAATAAGGAATATTTGGCAACAATGTTGCTCGGTGTGCAAACAGACACTTTAGATACGGAAGGCGAAATTACCGGCCGGTCTGACAAGGTGGTATCGGTCGAAGAAATTAAGGCAGCTTTATCCCGCATGGTGGGGATAATTAAGCAGGTACCGCCGGCATATTCGGCAGTCAAATATTGCGGAGAGCCTTTATACAAACTGGCCCGCAGGGGGATTGTTGTAGAGACGGCGCCGCGGGAAGTAGAAATACAATACATTATTGTTGAGGATATTACTTATCCCCGGGTCACTTTTCGTGTTGCCTGTTCCAAGGGAACATATATCCGAACTTTATGTGCCGATGTTGGTGATCTGCTCGGTTGCGGGGCCTGTTTATGCAGCCTGCGCAGGCTGCGGAGCGGATTTTTTTCGGTCGATATGGCTATCCCCCTGGAAAATAGTTTTCCCCGGGAAAAGAAAGAGGAACTCCTGGGAAAAATGTTGCCGCTGGGAAATCTGCTGCCTTTGTTGACGGCGATTGAAATTGAAGATGGTTTTGCCGCCCGGCTGCGTGATGGATTTCAGCCTTCCGTGGAGGCAATTAAGTCTCATGTTCCTCCTTTTCTCGAAATGGGAGATATGATAAAATTCGTCAGTCGCAGCGGCTGTCTGGTTGCTATTGCCGAAATGGTGACACCGGTAAGTAATTTTTCGGAAATTGACGAAAGATGCCAGGCCGCCAGGATTGTGCGAGTTTTCAACAATGTACAAAATTAATAAATATTATGATAACAAGGAATGAATTAATAGGGAGGGAAAAAGCGTGTTAACTACTGAAAAAAGAACATTAATTATTGGGGAATACCGGCTTCATGAAAAAGATACGGGATCTCCGGAAGTCCAGATTGCCCTGCTGAGCGCCAGGATAGAATATCTGACCGATCATTTTAAGTCGCATAAAAAGGATCATCATTCCCGTCGCGGCCTTTTGAAACTCGTTGGTCAGAGAAGAAGACTTCTTAATTACGTTAAAGATAATGATGTTGAGCGATACAGAACCATAATTAAACGTCTGGGACTCAGAAAGTAGGAAATATTCAAGGGCGGAAGGCAAGAGCTGATTCCATCGGCTGCCGGCAGTTGGTCTGCCGGCAGCAGTCGGCTATTGCATTTCGCCCTTAAATATCTGATTGCCGGTACATACGAGGAAAATGGAGGATAATAAATGAGTAATATATTTAGTGCAGATTTTGCCGGTCGCAGTATTTCGCTGAAAACTGGTTATGTCGCCGGTCAGGCTGATGGCTCGGTACTGGTTAATTATGGCGACACAGTTGTTCTGTTGACGGCAGTATCATTAAAAGGGGCCAGGGCAGGTATAGATTTTCTGCCTTTAACTGTGGATTATCAGGAAATGACTTATGCCGCCGGAAAAATTCCGGGAGGCTTTTTTAAAAGGGAAGGACGTCTTAATGAGCGTGAAATATTAATATCACGCATCATCGACAGATCAATCCGCCCCTTGTTTCCCAAGGGATACTATTCCGAAACACAACTTGTGGCCACGGTTCTTTCCGTGGACAAGGAAAATGATTCGGACGTTGCCGCATTGGTGGGGGCCTCGGCTGCTTTGGAAGTGTCTAATATTCCTTTTAAGGGTCCGATTGCCGGCGTGCGTATCGGCAGAATTAACGGTGAGCTGGTGTGTAATGCCAGCGTCGAGAAAATGCAGCAAAGCGAGTTGAATATTTTTATGGTGGGCCGAAAAGTCACCCCCAGTAAATCAGGACGCGATTATGATGTTGAGCTGGTCATGATGGAAGGTGATGCCAAAGAGGTGGCCGAGGATATAGTTGTTGATGCCATCAAGCTGGGCTTGGAAGCAATTCGCCCCGTAATTGATTTGCAGGATAAAATGCGTCTGGCCGTCGGCAAGGAAAAAAGGCCCGTGGAAAAAGTCGTGTCCGATGACGAACTTACGGCAAAAGTCAGTGCCGCAGCGCTGCCCGGTCTTCAAGAAGGTTATAGCATGCCCCGCAAGTTGGAGAGGTATGGGCGGCTGGATGAAGTTCGTGAAAAAGTCATTAAGGACATCGGCGGTGATGATGCTGGCATCTGTAAGAAAGTGGCCGGGATTGTCGAAGAATTAGAGCGGCGCATTTTGCGCGATATGATTATCAAAGACAAAAAAAGAATTGACGGCAGATCATCCGTCGATATTCGGCCGATCAGCTCGGAGGTGGGCATCTTGCCCCGCGCCCATGGATCAGCTTTGTTTAACCGGGGCGAAACCCAGGCGCTGGCGGTCCTGACCCTGGGGACATCTTCCGATGAACAGCGGTTGGATTACATTGCCGCCGAGGAGAGAAGATCATTTATTCTCCATTATAACTTTCCGCCCTATAGCGTTGGTGAAGCAAAATCCTTGCGCAGCCCCGGAAGAAGGGAAATAGGTCATGGCGCTCTGGCACGGAAGGCGCTGGTTCCTGTTTTACCGTCGGCGGATGTTTTCCCTTATACGATCAGGATTGTCTCCGAAATACTTTCTTCTAACGGTTCATCTTCCATGGCGACGGTTTGCGGCGGTATTCTGTCTCTGATGGACGCAGGCGTTCCGGTGAAGGATATTGTGGCCGGAATCGCCATGGGTCTTTTGAAAGAAGGAGAGGAAGTTGTTGTTTTGTCTGATATCCTGGGTGATGAAGACCATGCCGGCGATATGGATTTCAAAGTATGCGGTACGGAAAAAGGCATTACCGCCATGCAGATGGATATTAAAATAGACGGATTAACGGAAGAAATTTTGCGCAAAGCCCTGGCTCAGGCAAGGGCGGGCCGGCTGCATATCATCGGTAAAATCCGCGAGACTCTGTCCTCGCCGCGTTCGGATATTTCGCTTTATGCACCCCGCATAACCACTGTGAAAGTTAAAGAAGATCAGGTGCGGACGGTGATCGGATCAGGCGGGAAAAATATCCGCCAGATTATCAGCGAAACCGGTGTAACCATTGACGTAGAAGATGATGGAACCGTAACTATTGCCTCCAGTGATGCCGAAGCGGCAGCCCGTGCGGTAGCTATGGTCAAATGGCTGACTGAAGAAGCTGAAGTAGGGAAGATCTACCGCGGAACTGTTAAGAAAATAGTTGATTTCGGCGCCTTTGTGGAAATTTTACCGGGAACCGAAGGATTGCTGCACATTTCGCAAATATCCAAAGAAAGAGTAAACAAGGTTACGGATGTCCTCAAAGAGGGCGATGAAGTTATGGTGAAGGTGCTGGAAATGGACAAACAGGGCAAAATCCGCTTAAGCCGGAAAGAGGCTCTGGGTACCGACGCTCAATAATGATCCTTAAGCTCTGTATCCTGGAAAAGGATACAGAGCGTTTCTTTCCTGGCTATATTCAAGCTATTAAAACAATGGGAAAAATTAAAGTTCATATCCGGAAGCTGCAGGGAAATGAGGATCTTTCTCTTCCTCTCTATATGACAGACGGGGCGGCGGGCATGGATATATTTGCAGCAGTGGCGCAAGAGGAAATTGTTGTGCCGGGTGGGAGGAAAAAAATACCAACGGGAATTGCTGTGGCCCTGCCTGAAGGATATGAGGCCCAGATTAGACCGCGCAGCGGGCTGGCAATCAAGGAAGGGATTACTCTGTTGAATTCACCGGGCACAATTGATGCAGACTATCGCGGAGAAATCGCCTTGATTGTGATCAATCATGGAGAGCAGCCTTTCACTGTTAAGCGCGGTATGCGCCTGGCTCAGATGGTTATTCAAAAAATATATCGGGTAGAGTGGGTAGAATCAGAAGAATTGCCCTCTACGGCAAGAGGGACGGGGGGATTCGGACACACATAATTCTTCGTTAGGAGCCGGTACGAAATAAACACCATGCTGGTTGCAAGACCTGTTCTTTTTCTTTATTTCGTTACGGATCCTTATGCCGTTTGCTACAATTTTTTGATCACGGTTTTTTTAAACAGCGGCTTATGCTTTGCAATTGAAATTAAACGGTGATATGAAGATCGCATAAAAATAGCTTTCCTGATTTTACAGAGTTATGAAAAAATTTAAAGTCAAAAAAACATTCAAAGAAATCAACGAAAAGATCAAAGACGGCCGGGCTGTTGTGGTCACGGCCGAAGAAATGATCGGTATTGTGGAAAACGAGGGAGCTGTCGAGGCGGCCCGTAAGATAGATGTCGTCACAACAGGCACTTTCAGTCCAATGTGCTCCTCGGGAGCATTCTTGAATTTCGGTCATACGTCTCCCAAGATCCGGGCATCCAAGGTGTGGCTGAATGATGTTCCGGCTTACGGTGGTATTGCTGCCGTTGATTGCTATATCGGTGCGACAGAAGTTGTCGAGGGGGACCCTCTCAACAGTGTTTATCCGGGTGAATTTAATTACGGCGGAGGCCATGTCATCGAAGACCTTGTTGCCGGAAATGTCATTAAATTACGCGCCGAAGGGTATGGGACGGACTGCTATCCAGCCAGAAAATTTGAAAAGAACATTACAATACATGACTTGCCCAATGCTATGCTGTTTAATCCCCGTAATGCCTATCAAAATTACAACTGTGCAGTAAATTTATCAGATTCAACCATCTACACATATATGGGAATGTTAAGGCCGCGCATGGCCAACGCCAATTATGCGACTTCGGGACAATTGAGTCCCCTGTTCAATGATCCCTATTACCGGACCATTGGCGTCGGTACGCGGATATTTCTGGGCGGAGCGCAGGGGTTTGTTGCCTGGCCGGGCACCCAGCATAATCCTCATGCCCCGCGAGGCGCCAACGGCGTGCCCAAACAGGGGGCGGGCACCATTGCCGTTGTGGGCAACTTAAAAGAAATGACTCCGGAGTGGCTTGCCGCGGCGAGTATTCTGGGCTATGGTGTTTCCCTTTATGTGGGGATAGGGATTCCCATTCCTATTTTGGATGAGGAGATGGCACTTTTCACAGCGGTAAAAGACGAAGATATCTATGCTCAAATTTATGATTACAGCATGGATTATCCCAAAGGTGTGTCCAAGTCTCTGACCGAAGTCAGTTATAAAGATTTGCGCAGTGGGTCAATTATGATTGATGGGAAAAAAGTAATCACGGCGCCTCTTTCCAGTTATTACAAAGCCCGGCAAATTGCTCATGCCTTGAAGGAATGGATAGAAAGCGGCAAATTTGTTCTTGGTGAACCTCAGCAAATCTTACCTTCCGTAGAATTCTAGTAATAATAACATTAATATACAGAGCTGTCGAGCTGTGGGAAAGCTTCTCCTGAAGAAGCTTTTATGACCGGTATGGGCAGCGTCGAGTATGATATTTTTAACAATTAACATTAATTAATATTAATTAATGTTAATAATTTTTTCTTGACTTTTATTGATATCTTGTGCTCTTATTATCAACAATGAGGTAATCCTTTAAGGGATAACAGAAAATATGCAGAAAAACAGAGTAAAAAAATTTAGAGAGGAGGTCCCTCTCAGCATATCGGAGTTGGCGAGGAAGGCTCAATTAACCCCGCAGACAATTGCCAAAATGGAAAAAGGTTTGCCAACCAGAAAAAATTCCGAGCTGAAAGTTGCCAAAGCATTGCGCAAACAATACAAAGAAGTTTTTTTTGAAACGACGACCGATACATGACGATAATTAATTTTTGAGGATTGTTTCCAAATGAAAGTTGGCAGATATCTGGTCGTTTTTTTGTTTTTAATGGCGCTTTTAATAACATTTGGCAACAAGGGGCTGGTAGATAATTATTTAATGAGTAAGAGGCTGAACCAGATAGAGTTGTTGAATAATAGCGTCGCAGCGGAAAACACTGATTTAAAAAAGAAAATCGTTTTATTGCGCAGTGATTTAGTTTACATTGAATCGATAGCGCGTAATGAATTGGGTATGGTAAAAAAAGGAGATATAGTTTACCGGTTTCCCAAGTAATGCAGAATGATTTGCCGGTAAATATTGTCTGGTGGGATTCTAATGTTAGATTTAAACTTTTTATCCGGTTCAAAAAAGATCGTTGGTTTAGATATAGGTTCGAGTTCTTTAAAACTGGCGGAAGTGATCAGCACATCAAATAGTTATGTTCTTAATAAGTTTTATCAGATACCTCTGCCCAAAGGAATAATTGTCGAAGGTGTTTTGGCTGACGCCCGGGAATTGTCTTTACGGGTGAAAGAGCTTTTCAAAGATTCCGGCCTACGACGCAGAGGAATAGCCACTTCTCTTTCCGGAAATTCCGTGATCATTAAGAAAGTTACATTTACTCAAATGAATGAAGCGGAATTACGTGATTTAATCCGTGATGAAGGCGGCAAATATCTGCCGTTTGACAACATGGATGATGTTAATTACGACTTTCAAATTTTGGGAGATAATGAATTTAATCCCAATCAGATGGAAGTTATTATCGTTGCCGCCAAAAAAGACATTGTCAACGGTTATCTCGATGCGCTTTTAGATGCCGGTCTCAATGTGCTGATCATGGACGTGGATTCTTTTGCGCTGGAAACTATGTACGAAGCTAATTATGAATATGAAAGCAACGAAATAGTTATCATTGTCAACATCGGGGCGAGCATTACCAATATCAATGTTATTAAAAGCGGCATGTCGAT
The DNA here is from genome assembly GCA_002840565.1 of Deltaproteobacteria bacterium HGW-Deltaproteobacteria-12. GTDB lineage: Bacteria > Desulfobacterota > Syntrophia > Syntrophales > Smithellaceae > MVRV01. Next base: position 22,406 of record PHBK01000029.1, read on the forward strand.
CTTTACCCGGGATTTTACTTTAGGCGGCAATTCGATTACCGAAGCATTGCAGGGCAAATATCGGATATCTTTCGAAGAGGCAGAACAAAAGAAGATAGAATGCCTGCCTGATCATCCTGATCATGATCAGGATGATATAATAGAACTGCAAAACAGCATTTTGGATTTTGCCGAGCCGATTTGTTCGGAAATCGAAAGATCGGTCGATTATTTCCGCTCTACATTCGGCGGTGAAAACATTAAACATATTTTTCTTTCCGGTGGCTCTGCGCGGATCAGTGGCCTGGCGGCAACTTTATCACAGCGATTAAATATTGAAACAGAAATAATCAATCCTTTCTTAAAGATCGGTTACAACAAGAAAAATATTGATGCCAAGGAACTGGATAGTATTCGGCCGATTGCAGCTGTTGCCATCGGGTTAGGTCTGAGAAAAATGGACGACAAATGATAAAAATCAACCTTTTACCCTACCGCGAAAAAGAAAAGAAAGAAAACATCGCCCGCCAGATATCTATTCTAGCCGGTTCGTTTATCGTCTTTTTGCTTTTGCTGGTTTTTGTTCAGTTTAATTTATCTTCGTCAATTAGCCGTATGGAAGGCCAGCTCAAGGAAGCGGAAGCAAAACTGGTTGTTTTGAACAAGAAAATAGGCGATTTGGATAAATTTAAAAAAGATAAAAATGAGCTGGAGCAAAAACTGGGCGTTATTAAGACATTAGAAGAAAATCGTTTGGCGCCGGTAAAGACATTGGATTATTTGGCGGGACTCGTTCCGCCCCAAAATATCTGGCTGGTAAAAATTACTCAAAGAAACGATCAATTGACAATTGAAGGGGTCGGCCGGAACAATATAATTGTCGCTGACTTCATGAAAACCATTGAGAAATTTGAACCGATAAAATCAGTAGATTTAGTTTCTTCAAAAAAGACGGAAATTAGCGGCATTACTTTACAGCAGTTCAGCTTTTCCTGCGTCATGAAAAAAGGATTTTAAGCTATGCCCATCAGCATGGACGACATAAAAAAATTATCCCCGAAAGTTAAAGCGGCGATCATAGTCGCGGTAATTCTCCTTATTGGTTATTTTGATTGGTTTTATTTTTTATCGCCGGCAGTAGAGAAGAAAACTTCCCTGAATCAAAAATTGGAAGAATTACAGGGGCAGATAAAAGAAAAAGAAAAAGCTGTTCGGCAATTTGACAAATATAAAGCTGATGTTGCAGCTCTCCGCGATAATTATAATGTGGCTTTGCAAAAGCTTCCCGCCCAAAAGGAAATACCCGGGCTTTTCCATTCCGTTGCTCTGGCCGGTCAGGATGCCGGTATAGATTTTTTGCTGTTTGAGCCGAAGGCGGTGCCCAAGGCGCCACCGGCCAAAGACCCCAAGGTCAGCTCGGCATTAAAACCTTCAGATCAGAGACAAACTGATCCGAAGAAGGCAGCCTTCAAAGCAGATAGCAAGAAAACGCCGGAACCGGAGTCATTCTATGAAGAAATTCCGGTTAATGTGACGGTGATCGGAACATTCCCGAAGATTGTCCATTTTTTTGAAAAAGTGGCCAAACTCCCGCGTATTGTCAACATCTCCGATATCTCTATGGGCGACAGAAAAGATGTTAAAGGAAAGGGATATGTTCTGAGCACGTCTTGCACAATAAAAACATACATGTTTGTGGATAAAAAAGAAACCGCAAGTGAAAAAGTAAAATGAAAAAAATCACTCTTATCACTTTAACAATTATCGCCGGCTTTTTGAGCACAGAGTGCCTTTTTGCTGCTGACGCTCCCAAAGCATTGCCGCTAATTCCTCCGAAAGCGGCTCCGGCTGCCCAGCAGCCCGCATTGGCAAAACAAACGGCGGTGCCTGCCGCAGTGCCTGCGGAAAGTATCTACAGCTATAATCCAGCAGGAAAACCGGATCCTTTCCGGCCTTTTGTGGAAAACGAAATTACCGCTAAAAAGAGAGAAGCTAAAAAAAGCATTAGTTCAATTTATCCTCTGCAAAAAAAAGAAGTTAATGAATTTCGTCTTGTGGGAATTGCCGGGGATCAAAGTCGCCGGATTGCAATCGTGGTCGAAGACATGACCAAAAAACACTATCCTTTGTCGATCGGAACACATATTGGTGTAAATAAAGGGAAAGTTGTAGAAATTTTGCCTGACCGCGTTATCGTGGAAGAATATAAGTCAAAAAAGGCAAAAAGAATCGTTTTAAGGCTTCATAAAAACCAAGATGAGGTAAAACCATGAAAAAATGTTTAAATCATATATTTCGTTATCTTATAATAATTTGCTGGATGCTATTTTGCGTCCCGGTGGTAATGGCGGCAAATACTGCTGATCAGGGCAAGACAATTGTTAACGAAACGGGATATTTGGAAAATGTCATCTTGGAAACAATGCCGGGCAAAGAAAGGATTGCGCTTGTTGTGTCCCGGCAGCCCGTTGTCAGCGTTGAAAGTCAAACTGACGGCAGCCTGCTGATCAAATTGGAAGATATGTTTGTGCCGGAAAATTTGCGCCGCGCTTTCGGAGAAAATGAGTTAAAAAATATTTCCCGCGTCATGCCCTTACACAAATCTCTTAATGGCAAACAATGGACTTACTTAAAAGTGGAGATAAAAGAAGCTGCCCCCTATGCGGTCAAGCAGGAAGGCAGAAATATTTATATTGATTTTAATGTCTCCGCTTTGCCGGAAAACAAAACACGCTTTGCCGCTTCATCAGCGTTCAGCGCGCCGGCGGTTAAAACTGAATCGGCAAGAAAAGAAAATGGCAAGCTTATTACTATTGATCTGCAGGATGCAGAAATCAAGGATGTTTTACGGCTTATGGCCGAGTATTCGAATACGAGTATAGTATCCGGCGATGATGTAAAGGGTAAAGTGACTTTAACCATGAAGAATGTTCCCTGGGAACAGGCACTGGATACAATACTGGAGATCAACGGTTTAGCGAAGAAAAAGAATGGCAACATTATCAGTGTCATGACCCTGGAAAAGAAGAAGAAGGATGAAAGTGACAAAGTAAAAGCGGAAGAAGATCGACAAAAATTTGATGACCAGCGCAAGACCAGAGAGCAGAAGCTGGCGGCAGAAAAAGGCTTGTTGAAGCAGATTTTAATTGAAGCAAAAATTGTGGAAGCAACTGAAGATTTTGTCCGTAATCTTGGTGTGCAATGGGGATTAGGCAGTCATCAATCGGTTTCCGGCGGCGACTATGGACTGGGCCTGGCCGGTGGTTCCAATACCTTAACCACCAGGCAGTACTCGCAAAAGTATCCGCCGCAGATTCCCGGAATGGCGACTACCACGCCAATACAAATGGCCGCAGTCAATTTCCCGGCATCAACATTGACTGCAGCTTCGCCGACACTGGGAATTGTCTTTGGCGGTGCGGCGGCTTTTCTCGAAGTGCAACTGGCCGCTCTGGAATCGACTACATCCGGTAAAATTATTTCCGCACCCAAAGTAGTGACCATGGAAGGTATCAAAGCTACGATCAAACAAGGTGACGATGTTCCTTATGTAACTCCCGGGTCAGGGACTACGCCTCCGACAGTTGCCTTTAAAGAAGCGCTGCTGAAGCTGGAAGTTACGCCCAAGATTACCGATGAGGGAAAAATTTCCATGTCCATCAAAGCTTCCAACGATGTACCCAATTATGCGTTGGCGGCAACGCTGCAGGGGAATCCGCCTATCCGCAAAAACGAAGTAGATTCGACGGTTGTAATTAAGGACGGCGATACGGTTGTTATCGGGGGGATATTAAAAACGCAGGATGATAAAACTGTCAGTGGTCTTCCGTGGCTCCAGAAGATTCCTGTTTTAGGTTGGCTTTTTAAATCCGACAGTACCAGCAGACAAAAAAGGCAGCTGCTGATTTTTGTAACGCCGAAGATATTACACGGAGCCGGTTTTACAGAGAGTGCGGAAAAAATCATCAATTAATAAAATAATTTCCTGCGTGAATTTAAGAAGATAAGACCAAATTTTTTAACCGGTTTAAAAAGCCTTGAATATTCAGCACTATGATTAATGAAAATATCTTTAGCTAAAAAAATAATTATTCCTCTTTTATTCCTGGTAATGCAGAGTTTTGCGTGCACCAATACTCCCTGGCATCGTCAACAGGCCGAAATGTTTTTAAATAAAGGCATATCCTTCATTGAAATGAGGCAATTCAATAATGCCGCCAAAGAGTTGCTGGAAGCCGAAAAATACTCTCCTTATGATCACAAAATTCATTATTTTCTGGGAATGGCCTATCACGGGAAAGGCATGAGAGACAAAGCCATCGAAGAATTTAAGAAAGCCGTTTCTCTTAAAGAAGACTATTCTGAAGCTCATAATTACCTGGGTACTTTATATTCGGATATGGAGCTTTGGGATCAGGCAATAGAGGAATTCGATCGGGCTCTGGCTAATCCGATTTATGATACGCCCGCAATGGCGCTTTATAATGCCGGCTGGGCTTATTATTCTAAAAAAGATTATAAAACTGCATTGATTAAATATTCGGAAGCTCTTGTCCGGGAGCCGCTGACTGACTTGCGGCCGCGCATAGAAAAAAATATTGGTCTTGTTTATTACTCTCAAAATAATATTTCCGAGGCTATTGAGCGGTTTAAGAAATCAGTGGAGTTGAATCCCTTGCTTTATGATGCGCACTTCCTGCTGGGAGAGTGTTATTTGAGAATTAGAGACACGGGAAAGGCCAGGAAAGCATTTCAGACAGTCATTAAGCTGTCACCTCAGTCTTCGTTCGGACAAAAATCTAACAATTACTTACAATCTTTAAAATAAATCAAAATATTTAACGGCAGATATGGAAAATAATCAATTCGAAGCAGAACGCCGCGATTTTGTTGATCAGATGGAAAGTCTTTTACGGCAGAAACTGCTGCCGGAAGCTTTAATTAAGGCCGAGGAAAGGCTGGCAAGATTTCCGGGTGATGTTGATGCCAGGACATTTATCAATCTTGCCTTGATTGCCACGGGAAGAATTGAAGAATCCCGCGATCTTTTGCAGCAAACAGAAAAAGATATCCGGAATTTATCATTTTTTTATTTACGGACGGCTGATGCCTACCGGGAAAAGAGATTAAATCCGGAGGCGGTTGCCTGCTACCAGAAATACCTTTCCCTCGATCCTCATTCGGAAAATTCTGCGGAAATAGCTGCCCAAATTGCTCTGCTGCAAAAAGAGCTGGATACTGACAATGAAACCCGGCAGTCAGACAGCTCCGATATGCCCCAGCCGGAATTCTATACTCTGACCCTGGCTGATTTGTATATTCGGCAAGGCCATACAAAAACGGCCGCGGATATCCTGACGGAAATAATTAAAAGAGAGCCGGCCAATGTTCAGGCCAGAGGAAAGCTGGATGCATTGAAAGCTGCCATTGCTTTAAAATCATCTCCCGGCGATGCGGCTCCGTCTGTTGATATAGTGATAAAGACTTTATCCTGTTGGCTCGAAAATATTGGCGGGTTAAAGAAGAATGCAAAAGGAAAATAATATCCTGTCGGCAAGATTATCCCTGATCCGTCAGAAGTTCTCCGATTTCAAAATTGACGGCCTGATATTTTTTAATCTCAACAACATCCGCTACCTGTCCGGATTCACCGGCAGTGACGGTGTTCTGGTAGTCGGCGAACACAAAACATTACTGCTGGTAGACGGGCGCTATACAACCCAGGCTCGACGGGAGGTGGCGGAGGCGGTAATAATTGAATATAAAGACAAAAATAAGGGCATTATTGCTGCAGTCCGGGAATTAGACCTGAAATATATTGGTTTTGAAGCGGGTTCAATTGTCGTGCAAACGTATAATCAACTGGTCCGGGAATTGCGAAAGGAAGTTTTAGTGCCTCTGGGTAATGAGTTGAAATTGCTCCGGGCTCATAAAAGTGAAACCGAAATTGCCTTGATGAAAAAGGCGGCAGACATTTCCGCTAAGTCAATTGCTGCTTTGATTCCGGAAATCAAGGCTGGTTTTTCCGAAAAAGACATCGCCCTGCAACTGGAGATGATCGCCCGGAAGTCCGGCGCAGATCAGCTTGCTTTTGAGACGATTGTTGCTTTTGGCGAGAATTCTGCATTGCCTCACGCCAAGCCAACGAACAGAAAAATTCGGCGGGGAGATTTTATCGTTCTTGATTTTGGTGTTAAATATCATGGTTATTGTTCTGATGAGACTTGTACCTTTGTTTTTCAGCAGTTGACAGATGAACAAAAGAATGCTTATCAGCTAGTCAAAAAAGCTCATGATCAGGCCATCGCTGCTGTCCGGGCAGGAGTCGCCGCCGCCGAAATTGACCGCTGTGCCAGAAACATTTTTGGGGAAAAATATGAAAAATATTTTACTCACGGGACCGGTCATGGTGTCGGGCTGGAAGTTCATGAGGCTCCGCGTCTGGCTGCTGATTCTCCGGACGTTTTAGAAGCCCAAATGGTGCTGACGGTTGAGCCCGGGCTTTATTTCCCGGGGCGGTGGGGCATTCGGATTGAAGATACAGTGTTAGTGAAAAAAAATGGTTGCGAAAAATTTACAAAAATGGATAAAGAATTAATTATTATCCAATAAAGGCAGAGGTTATGCTGATATGAAAATATTTCCCGAGGATCTCCTTTACAGTCGTGAACATATCTGGGTGAGGATTGACGGAGATATGGCTACACTGGGGATTACGGATTATGCTCAGGAACGTTTGGGCGAAATCCTGTCAGTTGAATTTCCGGAAATCGACTCCTACGTTGAACGCGACGAAACATTTGGTTCTATTGAATCGACTAAGGCCGTAATCGATTTAGTTTCTCCGGTCAGTGGAACTATTGTCACTGTTAATGAGGATATCAACGATGATATTGGTATAATAAACAGTGATCCACATGATGTCGGCTGGCTGGTTGTGGTGGAAATTGACGATATGGGGCAACTGGACGATCTGCTTGATTCGACAGGATATCATGATTTTATAATGCAGGAGGAAGAGACGGACTGAGTTCCTTTATGACCTGGAGGGTTTTAGACTTTCAAAGGTATAATGCATTTGAGAATATGGCGATTGACGAAGCCATATTTCGCGAAACAATAAAAAACAAAAAACAGCCCACGCTGCGATTTTACGGATGGCGGCCGGCGGCTGTTTCCATCGGCTATTTTCAGGATATAAAAAAAGAAGTTAATGTTGAAAAATGTCGTGCAGCCGGGGTTGATGTCGTCCGGCGGCTCAGCGGAGGAAAGGCCGTCTTCCACTGTGCTGAAGTTACCTATTCCGTTGTGGCCTGCAATAATGAAGTATTTTTTCCCCCCGACATTTTAGGAACCTATCGGGTAATAAGTACATGTATTGCACATGGGTTGGCCTGTTTGGGTATAAAGGCCTCTCTGGCGGAAAAAGGCCGCAATCCGCGTGATAATGATTTTCGGGCCTGTTGTTTTTCGACACCGTCCAGAAACGAATTACTGGTTTCCGGACGTAAAATTTGCGGCAGCGCTCAAATGAGATCCGGGGGCGGTTTCCTGCAGCATGGCTCGATCCTGACGGCTTTTGATCCGGTCCAGGCGGCATCCTTTCTATTGCCTGTGCGTACAGGTTTTCAGTTGCAAAAGCTGAAAGATTCTGTGGCCGCAATCAATGAAGAGATTACCCGGCCGGTTGATGAAAAGGAAATCTGCGCCAGTTTAAAAAAAGGTTTTATTGCGGTATCGGGCAGAGAAATCGCCGAAGAAGCGTTATCAGTTGCGGAAGAAGAACTGGCAGGCAAATTAATGCAAAAATATGCCGATCTCAGCTGGGGCATAAGCGGTAAAAAAGAGCCTTGGAAATCAGGAAATTGAACTCCAGATAGAGATTTAATTTTTTAGTTGCTCTTTTGCTTCAGATCGCATATACAATCCAATTACTGCAAAAGACAAAATATTTAATAACTTGCAATCTACCCTGATTCCCAAGTTTATTCGGATTGCGGCAGGAAATCGTAAAGAAAACAATGCTTTTTATCAGAATAAAAAAGTGTTGTTTCTTAAGTAAGGAGCGTGATTAAAAACTAATTGAAAATCTCCGGGGTAGTTTACGGCAAGGCATTTGCCCTGCGCCGTACTGCCCTTTTTTTGTTTGTGAAGCTCGAATTTCTCTAACGCAGTGTATAACCGGGGGTTCACTGGTAGAAATTGGTAAGTTGAATCCCGACGCTGGCGGGACAAAGCGGAGGTTATTATAACCGTGGTACAAAAACAGAATTCTAATTAATTAAAAACCAGGAGGATTACATTGGAAGTAAAAGTAATTGATAATGATGTGGAAAAAGCTCTGAAAATTTTGAAGAACAAACTTTCGAAAAGCGGCCTATTTAAAGAATTGAAAGTTCGCCGTGCCTATGAAAAGCCATCGGTTAAGAAAAAGAGAAAAACAATTGAAGCACGCCGCCGCTTGGCCAAAGTGCAGAGACGCCGCACTAACTAAGTGCGGTACCGCTCTGCCAATCGCAGTAGGATATCCGAACTCCCATTTCCGCCGGAATATCCGTCAAGTTAAAGCGAAATACTGTCTTTAGCATTCTCCGTTATTCAGAATGCCTTGATTTCAAGGGGGTATTGGCCGCATGGACGAAAAACAATATGTAGTTGATGCACTTTCCATTGAAGAATCATGGCGAATGTTTCGTATTATGGCGGAATTTGTCGACGCCATTGAAACGATGTCCAAGATTCATAATGCCGTCAGTGTTTTCGGTTCTGCCCGGGTCAAACCGGAAGATGAATACTATCAAAAAGCTGAAAAAGTGGGCTTTCTCTTAGCGCAGAATGGGTTTAATGTGATTACCGGCGGCGGTCCGGGCATCATGGAAGCGGCAAATAAAGGCGCCAGCGAAGGCGGTGGTAAATCAGTGGGGATGAATATTCGCCTGCCTTTCGAACAAAAGCCGAATCCTTATGCTAATATTAATATTGATTATAAATATTTTTTTATCCGCAAGGTTATCTTCGTCAAATATGCCGTAGCTTATGTGATTTTGCCCGGCGGCTTTGGTACCATGGATGAATTATTTGAAGCATTGACTTTAATTCAGACCAGGAGAATAAAAAGTTTTCCGGTAATCCTCATGGGGAGTGATTATTGGCGGGGACTTTTTGATTGGATCAGAAACACCATGCTGGCGGACGGGAAAATTTCCCCGGCCGACCTTGATCTTGTTCAAGTAGTTGATAAACCCGAAGACGCGGTTAAGCACATTAAAAAGTATGTTATAGTTTGATTAATCTTCCGTTAGTTTCCAGAGTACCACATCTTATGGCATCAGATAAATTGCTGGCTGACCTGAAAAAAGGCGTCGTCGCTCCCTGTTATCTTCTTTACGGGGAAGAAGAATATTTAATTCAGGCGACCCTCCAGCAGATTTTAGACTTAATCATACCGGAATCAGACCGTGATTTTGGACTGTTTTACTTAGACGGCGAAAACACTGATGTTGACAGTCTGATAGAACACATCTTAACCCCATCTCTTTTAGGCGGCCGGAAAGTTGTTGTGGTTCGCAATACGACCATTTTCCATTCCAACGAAAATCTATCTGATCTGACAGCAAAAATACGCAATAACATTGACGAAAATCCTTTCAAAGCGGCGAACTATTTCTTAACGTTTCTCCAATTGGCGGGACTTTCTCTGGAGGATTTAAAGGAAAACGGTTGGCGGCGGATAACCGACAGGCAATGGAGCAAGATTGTTGCCGGAGATGCCGGAGAAGACCGTGAAAAATGGCTTCCCCGGATATTAGAAATTTGCTCCAATACGAATCTTGTCGACGTCTCCAGAGCGGATAAAGCGGAACAATTGGAAAAAATTCTGCAAAAGGGTCTTGCCCCGGGAAACTGTCTTATTTTTACAGCGGAAGCTGTTGATAAAAGAAGAAAAATATACAAGATGGTTGCGGAACGGGGAATTGTGCTGAATTTCAGCCCGGCCAAAGGAGAAGCAGCGCAAAAAGAAGTTCTCCAAAAAGAAATTCAGAATTTGCTTGATCGTTATAAAAAGAAACTATCTCCGGCGGCCTGGGTAAGCTTGGGGAGGAAAACAGGGTTTGAGCTGCGCCGATCACTTACGGAAATGGAAAAGCTGATCTTTTTCGTGGGTGATCGTCCCGTTATTGAAGAGGGTGATGTTGCCGAAGCAGTCGGTAAAACAAAAGAAGATTCCATTTTTGACTTAACGGCCGCAATCAGTGAAAAAAATCAGCAAGCCGCGCTCCTGGCCTTGAAGGCTTTATTGGACCAAGGGCTCCACCACTTGATGATTCTGACCATGATCATCAGAGAAATACGTTTCCTGCTGCATGCAAAAATTTTAGTCAACACTGGGAAATTGCCGAAATTCAGCAGCAATATGGAATACGGCTGGTTCCAGAAGAATATTAATCCCGCCTTAAGCGAACTTGCCGGTGCCCAGGATTGGCCGAAGGATTTTCTGGCCGGTAAACATCCGTTTGTTATATTTAATGCTCTGCGCAATTGCGGACATTTTTCTTATCCGGTGCTGATCAGTTATCTCGATGACTTGCTGGAAATTGACCGTGGATTCAAATCATCGGCCCGAAATCCGCAGCTTTTACTGGAAAATTTTTTGATTAAAGCCTGCTCTAAAGCTTAATCCCAGATTACGCAATAGAAAAAAATTTATAAAACAACGGTCTTTGCGAGGAACGAAGTGACGAAGCAATCTCATATAATCAATTGCTTAGATTGCTTCGCGGAGCCTGGACAATCTCTCTAAAGCTTTATACCCTATTGCGTAATCTGGGTTAATTAACTTTATAAAAATTATAAACCTGTAAACTACAGATGACTTTGTAAAAAAACCGCAGGCATGGCGGGACATCCGGTTTTTTTTACGAGGTCATCAAAGCTTCTTGATCTTTGTCTGGGCATGCCTGCGCGCGCGGGGCAATCTTTTTGCGGGTCCCTTTTTGGAGAAATGATGATCGTTTGCATCATCCGCATCCTTCCCGGCATATTCGTCACTGACGGTAGATGATGCGAGGGCTTTGTCCAGCAGCGTTTCAAATTCAAGGGAAGAAAGCGCCGTTTTCCCCTGCCTGGTAACATAAGAAGCAATTTCCCGGTCCGAGGAAATGATGATTGTTTCTTCCGCGCTCCGGTCTGCCAATCTTTTGATTACATCATCCGCTTTTTCGCCCCGCCGTGAGTAAATGACGTCGATATTACCCTGACGGCTGCGTTCTTCCAGGGCAGAGCCTGTATCCCATCCGTCGAAAACAACCGTAATCTTGTGGCCTTTTCTTTTTTTGTATTCAGACACCTTGAGAATCAGCGCCCGGCGCCCGGCTTCCAGACTTTGCCTTTCATAACGGCGCAAGGAAGATGATTGCCGTATCAGGTTATAGCCGTCAATTATTATATGCATAAGCCGACTTTGACATATCGCTCTACACGATGCAATTATTTTTTATCGTCAGTTTTCTTAATGGTTTTTCTTGACTTCCAGATACTTAGTCTGTTAGCTTTCAGTAAATTTTTCAATACTGGATAAAAAAGTAATTTATTATTTATCCAATAAAAATAGACATATGGAAGGGGAAGGGAAAATGGAGATTAAGAAAATTTGTGTGTTGGGTGCCGGTCTGATGGGCAATGGCATTGCCCAGGTTTCTGCTTGCGCGGGTTATGATGTGACATTGAGAGATATAGAACAGAGATTCATTGATGGCGGCATGAACACCATCAAAAAAAATCTGAGCCGCGATGTGGAAAAAGGTAAAATAACGCAAGATCAGGCCAACGCAATTCTGGGACGTATCAAACCGACGCTGGACTTAAAAGAGGCTGCTACAGGGGCTGATGTGGTGGTCGAAGTCGTCATAGAAGTTATGGATGTAAAGAAAAAGGTTTATGCCGAACTCGAAGAAATAGTTCCCCAGCATTGTTTGTTTTTTACGAATACATCGGGACTGAGTATCACCGAAATGGCTTCCGTGACCAAGAGGCCGGATCGTTTCATCGGAACTCATTTTTTCAATCCCGTACCGGTGATGCGTTTGCTGGAGATAATTCGCGGGCATCAAACTTCTGATGATACACTCGAAATGGCCAAAGCCTGGGGCAAGAAAATCGGCAAAGAAGTGATCATCGTCAAAGAGGCGCCGGCGTTCGTAGTTAACAGGATTCTCTGTACAATGCTCAACGAGGCCTTTTTTGTTCTGGATGAGAGTCTGGCCACGGCCGAAGATATTGACAAAGGCATGGTCTTGGGATGCAATCATCCGATCGGCCCGCTGGCTTTGGCTGATCTGGTCGGCAATGATACCCTGTTGCGTGTTGTCGAAGGACTGCACAGAGAACTGGGCGACAAATACAGACCCGCGCCTATTTTAAGAAAGCTTGTTCGCGCCGGAAACTTGGGACGCAAATCAGGCAAGGGTGTTTACGATTATAGTAAAAAATAATATAGCAGGTTGATTAGCTAAAGGAAGATGTCTTTCCGCAACGGTGAAACCGGGCTGATATCTTTCTGTTTTTTTATCAAAACAGAGTGGATGAAATTCACAAGATTCAATTAAGAAAAAATTACGGCTCACAGAAAGACTTTAACTGGTGATTAATGCCAGACAAAATAAGCTTAAAGGAGATAGGAAATGGATTTTAACTTAACTGAAGAACTGAAGATGTTGAAGGAAATGGCATACAAATTTGCTGTGGCGGAAATAACACCGCTTGCCCAGGAATGCGATGAACAGGAAAAATACACGCCGGAAATTCGAAAAAAAGCGGCGGAAAATGGCTTGGTCGGAGCCTGGATTCCGGAAGAGTATGGCGGAGCCGGAGCCGGTATTTTAGGCAATGCCATTATTACCGAAGAATTATCCAAAGTGGACATGGGTATCGGTCTGAATGTCGTGGCTGCAGGATTTGGCTGCGAATCAATTTTCCAGTATGGTACGGAAGAACAGAAAAAGACTTATCTGCAGCCGGTTTGTGCAGGTGAAAAAGTCAGTGCGGGCTCCTTCACCGAACCCAATGCCGGAACAGATGTTGCCGGTTACAAGACGAGGGCGGTCAAGGATGGCTCTGACTATATAATCAACGGCAATAAAATGTTCATAACCAATGGCACTGTCTGTGATTTTATGGTTACTCAGTGCATTACCAATCCGGAAGAAAAAAAGCACAACAGCTTCAGCTTGATTATTATTCCGGCTGATGCCCAGGGCGTGACGCGCAACAAAATTCACGGGAAAATGGGTATTCGTGCCAGCGATACGGCGGAAATTGCACTGGAAGATGTGCGTGTTCCCCAGTCCAATCTTGTAGGAAAGGAAGGGCATGGTTTTCGCGAGCTGATGCACTTTTTCGACACCACCCGAGTTATGGTTTCCGGGCAGGCACTGGGGCTATCGGAAGCGTGTCTGGAAACAAGCATTAAATATGTTAAGGAAAGAACGGCCTTCGGTGCACCTCTGGGATCATATCAGCTAACTCAGATGAAGTTAACGGAAATGGCGATCCGCATTGAAGCGCTGCGCGGCCTGGTTTACAAAGCGGCCTGGCTGATTGATCAGGGCAAGCCCGACTACACACTGGCCGCAATGGCAAAATTTTACGGTGGTCAAACTGCTGTGTTTTGCGCCAATTATGCAGTGGAGTTGCACGGTGGTTATGGTTACATTGAGGAGTATCCCGTACAGAAATGGTATCGCGATGCAAAAATTCTGGAGCTCTATGAAGGGACCAAAGAAGCTGAAATCATGACCATCGGCCGGGCTCTGCAGGCGAAGTAATTGTAAAATCATTTTTTTTCAGGCGCGGCAGCATTTTCAGAGGCTGCCCCGCCTGATTTTTTGTTGATAAAGGAGAGATATGAAAACGCGCATTACTGAACTGTTTGGCATTAAATATCCGATTATCTTATCCGGTATGAGCTGGATCAGTGTACCGAAAATGGTTGCAGCGGTTTCCAATGCCGGCGGACTGGGGATTCTCGCTACCGGTCCTTATACACCGGCACAGACACGTCAGGCGATAAAAGAGATACGCGATCTTACAGATAAGCCTTTTGGAGCGAACGCCACACTTCTAATTCCGGCAGCAATGAAGAATGCCGAAGTATTATTGGAAGAAAAAGTGCCGGTCATAAATTTTGCCCTGGGAAAGGGTGACTGGATCGTCAAGGGTGCTCATGCTTACGACGGAAAAGTTGTCGCCACTGTCGTCAACGCCCGTCATGCCAAAAGGGCACAGGAATACGGAGTGGATGCAGTTATCTCTACGGGATACGAAGCCGCGGCGCACGGTGAGTATGTAACATCGCTCGTGCTGCTTCCCTCTTTGGCGGACGCGGTTAGCATTCCGATTATTGCCGCCGGCGGTTTTGCCGATGGCCGGGGACTGGCAGCAGCGCTGGCTCTGGGTGCGGAAGGAATTGCCATGGGAACACGTTTTATGACCACTAAAGAAAGTCCGCTGCATGAAGTCTATAAAAAGTTATCGATCGAAAAAGATGTTACGGAAACTATGTTTTCGACCCGCTTTGACGGAATATTATGCCGTGTTCTGGAAACACCGGCTGCTCAAAGGGCATTCAAAAAAGGATTAGATCTGCCGGCCGCTTTCTTCAATTCGCAGGATATTGCCCGTCAAATGGAAATGCCCTATGGGAAATTGATGCTGGGAATACTCCTTTCCGGTTGGAAAAAAGCGCAGCAGATGGCTTTTTTAGCCAACGGCTTCAAGGCGTTTAAGGAGGCTACGGAAAATGGAAACACCAGCACAGGACTTCTTCCCGTAGGTCAGGTAACCGGACTGATTCACGATGAACCATCGGTTGCCGAATTAATGGAAAGAATTGTCGCCCAGGCAAAAGTGCAGCAGCAGAAATTGCATGATCATTTTTCCTAGCAGCCAGGATTGACCGTCCATGTTCCAGAATAAAAAAGTGGTTGTCGTGATGCCCGCCTATAACGCTGAAAAAACACTCCGGCAGACATACGAGGAGGTGATGGCCCAGGGCATTGTGGATCTGGTAGTGTTCGTCGATGATGCCAGTTCTGACGGGACAGCGAAACTTGCGGCAGATCTTCCCCAGACAAAGCTTTATATTCATGGAACAAATCTTGGCTATGGCGGCAATCAAAAAACCTGCTACAAGGCGGCCCTGGATAATGGAGCGGACATTGTGATCATGGTTCACCCCGATTATCAGTATACACCGCGCCTTATTCCCGCTATGGCTGCCCTGATCGGAGGAGGTCTTTATCATTGCGTGCTTGGTTCGCGTATTTTGGGAGGCTATGCCCTCAAAGGCGGGATGCCCTATTGGAAATATGCGGCTAATCGTTTCCTGACATTAATAGAGAATTGTTTAACTGGAGCAAAGCTCTCCGAGTATCACTCAGGATATCGCGCTTTTTCCCGGGAACTTTTACAAAAACTGCCGCTGGAAGTTAATTCCGATGATTACGTTTTTGACAACCAGATGCTGGCGCAAATTATCTGGTTTGGCTGCACGGTCGCCGAAGTGAGTTGTCCGACTAAGTATTTTGCTGAAGCATCTTCCATTAATTTTCCGCAGTCGGTTAAATACGGCTTTGGTTGTTTAAAGACAGCGCTGGATTTCCGTCTGGCGAAAATGAAACTAATATCGTCTTCTATCTTCCCCGCCCATGAACAAAAGAAAGACTAATCTGATTATCGTTCTTCTGATAGGCGCATCTTTTATTGCTTACGAAAGGATGGCTGCTTTCAGATCGGCGATGGTTTTGCGGTAATCGGAGCTGCCGAAGACGGAATTCCCGGCCACCAGCACCTGGGCGCCGGCCTGGGCGATGCTTTTGATATTTTTTAGGTTAACACCGCCGTCAACTTCCAATAAGGGTTTATTGGGCAGCGCACTCAATAATTGGCTGGCCCGGGAAATTTTCGGCAGTGTACTTTTTATAAATTGCTGGCCTCCAAAACCAGGATTAACTGTCATGATCAGCAAAAGGTCTATATCAGGCAGAATTTCTTCAACCTGTGTCAGCGGTGTTGCCGGATTCAAAGATACTCCCGCTTTCTTGCCGTATTTTTTTATCAAGTCAATAGTGCGATGGAGATGATTGGCCGCTTCTTCGTGGACGGTGATGATATCGGCGCCGGCGTTCGCAAAAGATTCGATGTAGTTATCAGGGTTTTCAATCATCAAATGGACATCAAAAGGCAGCGCGGTGATTTTTCTTAAGGAGGCGATAATTGCCGGTCCCAGAGTAATGTTGGGGACAAAATGGCCATCCATCACATCAATGTGAATCCAATCGGCGCCGGCTTTTTCCACGGCGGCAATCTCCTCGGCGAATCTTCCGCCGTCGGCGGAGAGGATGGAAGGAGCAATCAGGTTCATAAATTATATTCTCCTCAATGGATTTATCGACTTTAAGAGACATTAGTAAAAGTATATATAATCCAGAGCTTTTGTCATACCGGCGAAAACCGGTATCCAGTTTCTTTATTCCTGGATTCCGATTGGCATGGGAATGACGAACAAAGGAGTTGAGCAAAGGTCTCTAGCTGCTTGAGATATACTAATATCGGGCTGCTGTCAATCAGCACCTTAAATGAGGGGACATGCTCCGGAAGTCCGCAGGAATCGGAACGTGTCCCCTGATAAAAGAACGGAAAAGTTTCTTGACACAAAGGCGGAAAAATTAAATAAACAACCCATGTATATCTTATACAATACTCTGCTTGGGCTTGCGGCGATCATCGGCATCCCGTATTATTTTTTTAAAATGGTCTTTACCGGAAAATACCGTAAAAGCTTCATTCAGAAGCTGGGCGGCAGGCAGGCGCAAATACTGGCCGGTCTTAAAAATACACCGCGAGTATGGGTGCATGCTGTATCGGTCGGTGAAGTTACCGCCGCCGCTCCCATTGCTGCTTCACTAAAACAGCTCCGACCGGATGTGCAGATAATTTTTTCCACCAGTACGGAAACAGGTCAGGAAATGGCGCGCCGTCTGGTAAAAGATGCTTCCGCCCTCATTTACTATCCCCTGGACATCCCCTTTGTTGTGCGCAAAATGATAAGTCTGGCCAAACCGGACATTTTTATTATGGTCGAAACTGAACTCTGGCCTAATTTCCTTAAGACTTGCCAGGAATATCATATTAAAGCCCTGATGGTTAACGGCAGGATTTCGCAGCGCTCTTATCACAGCTACAAATTGACAAGATTTTTCTGGAGGATAATGCTGCGGCATCTGTCCGCCGCGGCGATGATTTCCGAGGTTGATGCCTCGCGGGTAAAAGATATCGGGATGGATTCTGGAAAAATTAAAATAATGGGCAATGCCAAATATGATGCCCTGGCGGCGATGGCTGCTCCTGAATTGCACAAGGAAATAGCCGGCCTTTTTAATGTCAGGGAAAACGAAAGATTTTTTGTTGCCGGCAGCACTCACGAGGGAGAAGAGAAGGTTATCATTGAGGTGTATCAGGAACTGATAAAAAAATATGATGATTTCAGGCTGATTATTGTTCCCAGGCACATTGAGAGAAGCAAAGAGGTTTTGAACCTGCTGCATAAGAACCGTCTGGATGACGTCATTACCGTCAGCAGGATGAAAAGTGGTCAGGAGCGTCAGGATGAGCGGATCATTGTCGTTGATGTTATCGGCGAACTCTTCAAAGTATATTCTTTGGCAACGATTGTTTATTGCGGCGGAAGTCTGGTGCCGAAAGGCGGCCAGAACATTTTGGAGGCAGCCGCCTGGGGCAAGTTAATTTTCTATGGCCCGTCCATGGAAGATTTTACCCAGGAAAAGAATTTATTGGAAAATGCTGAGGCGGGAGTAACGATTCGCAATGCCGAGGAGTTGTTGCAGGGCATTGTTGCCGCGCTGGCCAATCCCGCAGAGCTGCAACGAAGGGGCGCCCGGGGAAAGGCAATAGTGGCCGCCAACATGGGCGCCGCGGCTCGATATGCGGAGTTGATTAATAGGTATATAGGTAAATAGGTAAATAGGCTGAAGGTTCCTTCCTAATAGTCTTCAGCCTATTTAAGCCTATTTCAGCCTTCAGCCTTTTTTAGATACACATTCCACTTATGATCAATAAATTTCTGCATGCTGTGCATCTGCTCTTCGCTCATTTTTTTGAAGCGATCCTGGCGTTCGAGATAATTAATTAAGGGCAGCCTGTTACCCTTTTCCGCCAGTGACCTGCTGCGGCCGGTAAAGCGGAACTTTCCATTTTCCATTTCAAAAAGGACAAAGACACCGGTTTCGATGGCCAGCCGCGCCATTTTTACGGTGTCCCGCGGCGGATAGCCCCAGCCCGGCGGGCAGGGGACATAAATTTGCATATAACGGGTTCCCTTAATGCGTTTGGCTTTAACAAATTTATCGTAAAGATCAATGGGATATGCCGGTGAAGTGGTCGCGATATAAGCAATGTCATGAGCTTCCATAATCATGAGCATGTCCTTTTTCTGTTGTTCTTTGGTCAGGATCGGTGTTGTTGTTGTGATTGCCCCGAGCGGAGTGGCGCTGGAGCGCTGAGTCCCCGTGTTCATATAGCCTTCGTTGTCATAGCAGACAAAAATGAAATCGGTTCCTCTTTCCGCAGCTCCGCTTAACGCCTGGATGCCGATGTCATAGGTTCCTCCGTCACCGGCAAAGGCCACAACTGTCGTGTCGGTTTTGCCGGTCGCGGCCAGTCCGGCGACGAGCCCGGCGGCGGAGGCAGCCGTGCTGGGAAAAGTGCAGTTGAGGCACGGAATAGTTACTGACGTTGTAGGATATAAACCGTGCAGAACAGTGAGGCAGCTGGCCGGAATCGTCAAAATGGTATTTTCGCGCAGCGCCTTGAGGGCATAGCGATAAGCCAGCGAGAGACCGCAACCCTGGCAGGACCTGTTGCCCGGCAGCATATATTCTTCTTTATTGATTTTAAACAAATTTTCCGGCATGACTCATATCCTTTATTTCCGGCAGTTGATCCAGATGGTTTTATTTTTGGAATCATTACTATTCATTTCGGCAAGGGACGCCTGGACTGCTTCGAATATTTCCCGTGCTTTGACATCACGCCCGCCCAGTCCGGCGATAAAATTATGTATTGGAGGATTAATGCCGGTGCCATAAAGGGCTGCTTTAATATCCGAACAAAGTGCGCCTTCAAAACCATAACTGATAGCCTTTTCCAGGACGATGACAGCGCGGGCGTTTTTCAAAGCCTGCTGGACAGCAATGCTGGGGAACGGGCGGAAAACACGCACTCCGACCACACCGGCTTTGATACCCCTGGCGCGCAATTGATCAACGGCAACGGTTGCTTCTGTGGCGATAGACCCCATTCCGGTTAACAGCACTTCGGCATCGTCGGTCTTGTAGTGCCAGAGCATTTCGCTATAGTCGCGACCGGTAAGCTTTGAATATTGCTTTCCTGCAGCGACAATTACATCCCCGGCCTTTTCCAGGGCTTGCTGAAATTTGTAGCGTATTTCCATATAGCCGTCGCAGAGAATTCCTGCTGAATTTTTCCGCATACCCGGGAAGATAACAGGGTTAATATTGCGCGGATTCTCCGCATTGAGAATCGTATGCGGTTTATAGGCCGGCAGAAAAGTTTTGACAAGGTCAGCATCCGGTACGCTGACAGGCATCATGGTATGCGAAAGAACAAAACCGTCATAGCAGACCATGACCGGAGCATAAACTTCTTCGGCAATGCGATAAGCCTGAATAACCGTATCAATAATTTCCTGATTGTCGCGGCAATAAAGCTGAATCCAGCCGGTGTCACGCTGAGAAATAGAATCCTGTTGATCATTAAATATTGACCACGGAGCGCCGACGCCGCGATTGACGCAGCACATGACGATCGGCAGGCGCGATCCGGCCGCCCAGTGCAGCTGTTCATGCATATAAAGCAAGCCGTGAGAGCTGGTGGAAGTAAAAACCCTTGCTCCTACGGTAGAGGCTGAAATGCAGACCGTCATGGCGGAATGTTCGCTTTCCACTCTTACATATTCGGCTTTTAACTCACCGCTTTCGACAAATTGCGACAGTGTTTCCGTAACGGAAGTTTGCGGTGTAATCGGATAAGCAGCTATCACTTGAACCTGGCAGAGTTTCGCCGCCGTTGCCGCCGCAGTGTTGCCGGTCATTATTTGAACTTCAGCCATTGTCATCCCCCCTCGGTTACCATGGTGATTGCTTTGGCCGGACATTCTTCCGCGCATACCCCGCAACCTTTGCAGTAGTTCAGGTCAATTTCCACCGGAATACCTGTTTTGACAACTCCTTCGGGACAATACAGCCAGCACAGATAGCAGGCCGGCTTGTTTTTTACAGAGGGGATGCATTTACCGTGATCGATAACCGGTCTCATATCGCGCCAGTCCCCGGTAAGTCCTGCTTCACCCACCGCCGGTGTACTCATAGCGGAAATATTTATGTCTTTTTCTTCCATAATCTTATTCCTTATCCTTCAGCCTTCAGCCCTCAGCCCTCAGTCTTCAGTCTTCAGTCAATTTTCTTAATTACCGTTTCTTCATAAGCCATTTTTAATGCCATGACATTTGCAGCCACTACTTTTGCCGGCAGCTTCTTTTTCAAACCTTGTTCAATATATTCGAGGGAGACCAGTCCTGCTGCCCGGGCAAATGCGCCCAGTAAAGGCGTATTGACAACCGGCGCCCCTTCCTTGAGCAGATGAAATTTAAGGGCAACTTTGACGGCATCGACGACAGCAATCTTTAATCCCTTTCTCAGATGAAAATCATCGGGCTTTAAGTCCGTATTAATGATGATTAATCCACCGTCTCGCATGGAACTGGCAACGTCGACAACTCGCAGCAAGGAAGGATCGAGAACAACGGCTATATCGGCAAGTTCAATCTGCGAAAAAGTTCTGAGAGGTGCGTCCGAAATCCTCGTCGATGCCGTTAACGGCGCGCCACGTCTTTCCGGGCCGAAAGTGGGAGCGGAGGTCACTCCCTGATAACCTTGCAGGTACGCAGCTTCCGCCAGTATTTGCGCAGCGACGACAACCCCTTGTCCGCCTCTGCCGTGCCAGATGATTTCATGCATATAAGTTCCCTGAAATAAGAAAGGCCATGGTTTTTCCGCCCATGGCCTTTAGGATTTTGTTCTTTATCGGGTTTTTCCTAAAAACGACGGGCGACGGAAAGGCATAACACCAGAAGTAGAACGCACAACAGGAGTTCTCGCAAAATGGAGCTGCTTTTCTTATAAGCGCCAGTCATTTCTAAAAATCCTCAATCAATTTCGAAGAACACTAAAATAAATGAGCTCAATTGTCAATATATAATTTAGTTAACACAGGCAGAAACTGTCTTTATTAAACAAGGAAACATCAGAAGTTCCAACTGCTATTCCAGGGAGCTTAATATTAAGCTGATTATTTCCAGTGCACCATCGGCAACCCGGCCACCGGTGACCTGAAATAGGGAATGCGCGTTCCGCGAAGACTGCCTACATAAACGGTTTTCAGGTCAGGTCCTCCAAACGTCACGCTGGCAAACCACGGCGCAATAGTTCCGCCTGCGGCCAGCATGAGGTCGGGTGTTACGCTATCCTCGGCAAAGGACTGTTCCAGCGCCAGCGCCGGCGTCTCGTTAGTATCGTCCAGGACAATGTGAAAATCACCGTCCGGGGTGATCGCAAAAACCTGATCGACCATGACAAGCGTTCCCCAGAGATTTCCAAAACTGTCAAACGCAATGCCGTCAGGGAAACCAAATCGCCCCAGCTTGGTGGGCCCGTATATTTCCCGATTGGTCAGCGAGCCGTCCTTCCCGACGTGCATGCGCGTAATGCACTGGCCGCAGGTTTCAACAATGTAGAGGTATTCCTCACGGGCATCCAGGCGGATTTCGTTGGTAAAACGGAAGCCGTCGGCAACGATGCGCAGTCCTTTTTCATCAACCAGCGCAATATATCCATCGGCAATGGCTGGGCTTACCGCCTTCATCCAATTCTTGATTCGCGTGGATATTGTCAGCCAAATACGGTTTTGCCTGTCCCGGAGCACAAAGTTTACCTTGCCGATAGGCTCACCGTCGATGCGATCGTAGAGCACACGGGTCTGGCCGCTGCGTGTCATGACCTCCAGGCTGTCAGTACCGAAATTGGAAATAAGGATATCTCCGTTTTCTGCAAAGGCCAGGCCGTTGGGCAGCGTGCCTTCGGTGAACCTGCCGGCATCAGTGGAGGCTGATTCAAAAGCTGTCTTATAGGATTGGGCGATGATTTCCTGGCTGCCGTCCGGAGAGATTTTGACGACGCCTCCGCGAGCATCCGCCGACCAGAGCGTACCGTCCGGCTCAGCCAAAATACACTCCGGCCGCTGTAAATCGTGGCCGATATAATGGATGTCGGCCCGATCGACCTGAAAACCCGACAAGGGATTCTTCGTATTCATAGTATCCTTTCTTCTCCGCTAACGGACCAGAATAAGGCTGATTTGAGGGAATATAACCAGCAGCACCAGCAAGATGATCATCATCAATACGTAGGGGAGCGCGCCCATAAATACCTCGTTCAAGCCGATGCGCTGATCATCCAGAGTTGACTTGACCACAAAGGCTGACATGCCGAAGGGGGGAGTGATCAACCCCACCTCGACAGCTACGACCGTTACAATCCCGAACCAGACCAAGTTGACGCCGAACACCTGCATAACCGGATAAATGAGCGGTACGATGATAACGATGATTGATGTGGAGTCCAGAAAAGTACCTGCCAGCAGGATGATTATCAGATAGACTGTCAGAACGGAATACAGACCGAGTCCGGATCCTCCGAACCAGCTTCCGATATAACCGGTGATTCCTGACATGCCCAGCATTCGGCTGTACATGTTGGCAGCGACGAGCAAAAACAAAATGGCCACCGTCACGTGGCCGGTTTCTAAAAGCACCTGCCATAACTTCGCCCGGTTAATCTGTCGTTTGCCGGCGGCCAGAAGAAAAGCTCCCAAAGCTCCGACAGCGCCGGATTCGGTGGGCGTGAACCAGCCTGCGTAAATTCCCCCCAGTACCAGAGCAATCAGCAAAACAATGGGTGCCAGTTTCGACAGTGCCTCCAAAACCGTCATTTCGGCACCTCTTCCCGAATCCGCCTGCTTGTCAATCCCGCCCACATAGCTCGGGAAACGATAGGCCATAACGATGATACCGGCGCAGTAAAAGAGCGCAAGGAGAATCCCCGGCATAATACCGGCCTTAAAGAGATCTCCGATGGAAGTTTCCGTCAATATCCCGAAAAGTATCAGCAGCAGGCTGGGAGGAATCAACATTCCCAATACGGATGACCCGGCCACGACGCCGACGGAAAAACGTGGCGTATAACCGAGCCGGATCATTTCGGGAACGGCAACCTTGGTGAAAACTGCAGCCGAGGCGATGGATATTCCGGTGACGGCTGCAAACACCGCATTGGCAAATACAGTGGCAATTCCCAGTCCGCCGCGGACGCCGCGGAAAAGCCGGTTGGCCACATCGAACGTATCCTTTCCGATTCCGGAGACAGCTATGAACATTCCCATCAAAATGAACAGGGGAACCACACCGAAAATGTAACCGGAGATACTGTCGGATGCTGCGAGAGCCATCATTTTGCTGGCAATGGTGTAATTATCCCTAAGCAGCAATACACCCAGAAAGGACATCAGGGCGAGAGCGACTGCAACATGCATGCCGCTATAGATCAGCAGCACAATGCACAGAATAGAAAAACCTCCTATCTGGATATCCGTCATGGCCGTTCTCCTTTGCCGGATGTTCCGGACTGGAACATCTGCCGGAAATTACGAGCGGCAATCAGCAGAAATTGCAAGCATCCGGCAATACAGCCGATGAGAATAATCAATTTCACGGGCCAGATGGGCAACATAAAATCACCCTCGGCCCCCGCATATTCGCCGATCTTCCAGGCCCCGGTGAACAGCGGAACACTGGCGCTGAAGAGAACGGCCAGCAGGCCGGCGCCAACAAGATGGTAAATTCCCTCGCAGAACAGCCGAAGTTTCGGAAGTCTCTTTTGGAGAACATCCAGAAGGATTTCAACCCGGGTGAGCCTTCCCACCTTGAGGGTGTGGGCGATTTGAAGAAACACTAAAGCCACAATGGACATGGTAACGAGTTCCGGCACACCACGCAATGGGTAATTAAAAAACAAGCGGCCGCAAATGTCCAGGTTGATAATAACCAGGATCACCATTACCCATGCCGTCCCGATGCTGTTCATAACAGATATGACGGTTTCGAAAGAAAACCGGCGCGGCTTTTTAAGCGCCGCGTTCGGCTCCTCCGTTTTTTTCCTTATTGCCATCCTTATTCCTTGTCCCAATTCCGCATAAGGGTGACATTGCGTTTGCGTAAGCCGTCGAGGTAGCCCTTGAGCATAACTTTGCCCGGCTGGCCCTTTGCTTCCATCGCAACAGCCCATTCCATCGGGATATTGGGGAGCTTACCGGCCCATCTCTTCTGCTCAGCAACAGACAGGTATACTACTTTGGCGCCTGCCTTCTTCATGTCCTCTATGGCCTTATTGGCGCGGGCCGTCTGGGCTTCAGCCAGTTTCTTAGTATACTCTTTACCGACTTCGATGAAAATTTTCTGCATTTCGGGCGGGAATGATTCAAAGACGTTCTTGTTGATAGAGAGGCCTCCGGCAAACTGGGCGCCGAAGTTTACAATGGTGACGTGCGGTGCTACCTCATTGAGCTTAATAGCGGCCGCTGCGGTCATGAAGGTCAAGGCACCCTGGAAAACGCCGGTTTGAATGCCGTTATAATATTCGTTTAAATTAGAAGCCACGGCCACACCGCCGGTTCCTTTCAGCCAGTTGGCCGAAGGGCCGGGTGCTGCGATCTTCTGGCCTTTGACATCATCTACTTTATTTATCGGGAAACTGGTCAGAATTCCGTAGTTGTCCAGGGCGGCGCCGCCGAGGTAAATCTGGTTGTGCTTGGTCCACTCTCGAGCCAGCGCCGGAATCTGTTTCTGGAGTTCAGTGAACGTATCGACCACGAAATAGATGTTGTCCGTAGTAAATGGTGCCATATAGCTGACATTGTGGAGAGGCATTTTGGGTGCATGGAAGATGGTTCCAACAAAACCCATATCAGAGACGCCGGATTCAATTGCTTCCAACTCGCCGCCGATCTTGGCAATGGTTCCTCCGTAAGCCTGATTCCAGACAATGGTGTCGCCCTTGCCAAGGGCAGCCAGACGCTTGTCAACCTCGGGAATGAAATAATCACGGCAGAGGGTGACCCACAGAAAAACAGGCGGATGACCGGCCGATACGGTTATCTTGTATTGTTTCGCAATGGCATTTCCTGTAGTCAAAGAAAGTGCCAGTGCCACACCCGCCAAGATCATCATTAATTTTTTCATCTTCAAGCTCCTTTGTGTAATTAAGATTGTCATTATTCTATGTTCATTCTTCCACAATGGCCACCGGCCGGCACCAGCCGGCGGAAGCCCCTTTGATCTTCACTGGAAAACAGCAAACGGTAAAACCATGGGGCTTGCCGATGGCGGCCAGATTGGCCATTTTTTCCATATGGCAATAGCCGATTTCAATCCCCGCAAAATGGGCTTCCCAGATGACTTTAGGATCGCCTGTTTCCTGGAATTCTTTGGCCAGAAACGGCAAAGGCCGATCCCAGCTCCAGGCATCAATGCCGACCACTTTGACGCCTTTTTCGAGGAGAAATAGAGTGCTTTCCCTGTCCATGCCGGCACCTTTGACAAGGTACTGCGGAGTGCCCCAGGCCTGGTCGGCGCCGGTTTGAACCAGGACGATGTCCAGCGGTTTCAGTTCATAGCCGATGCGCTTAAGTTCTGATTTTACATCGGCAACCGTAATCCTGTCACCGTCCGTCTTGTGCCGGAAATCGAGGACAACGCCGTCGTTAAAAAACCACTGCAGCGGGATCTCGTCAATGGTCCATGCCCGCTTACCCTTGTCCATGGTTGGATGATAGTGGAAGGGCGCATCCATGTGCGTACCGGAGTGGGTCGTTAAGGTGAGGAACTCCAGCGCCCATCCCAACCTTCCCGGCAGTTGGTCTTTGCTGATTCCCGGGAAAAACTGCATCATTTGTTCGGCGCCCATTTCATGGGTGACGTAGTCGACTTTGGGAATCATCAGCGGAGGATCGCTGGGAAGCCCCTGCTCAATGCTGATACCCAGATCAATAAATCGTTTGTTTCCCATATTCACTCCTTTCCTTATCTGCTTCGTGCTTTGGTGTTGCCTGTTTTTTTAATAAGAAATTGTTTCCGCATGGTTGAGCTAAATTATAAAATGATAAATAAACGGTCATTTTTATGTCAAGGAAGATTAGGGGAAGAATTTGCCTTCCGTCTTCGGCCTTCAGCCTTCAGTCTTCGGCCCTCAGCCTATACCCCTACATCACCCCCCGATACCAGCCGCCGTCAATCTGGATGGCGGCGCCGGTTATATAGGAACTTCGCTCCGAGGCGAGAAAAGCGACCAGAGCGGCAAATTCCTCCGGTGTTCCGAGTCGGCCCATGGGAATCGTGTCCGTCCAGCGTTTGATTATTGCCTCGGCGGTTGATCCTTCTTTCTTGGCCGTGGCCTCGGCCAGACTACGCACCCGGTCGGTGAGCGTATATCCGGGACAAACACTGTTCACGGTAATATTGAATGGCGCCAATTCCGTGGAAAGGGTTTTGGCGAGGCCGATGACTCCGGAACGGATGGTGTTGGAAAGGATCAGCCCGTCAATAGGCTGCTTGACGGATATGGAAGTCATATTGATGATGCGTCCCCACTGTTTTTGTTTCATCAGGGGGAGAACTTCTCTGGTCAAAATAATTGTCGAAAGCAGGTTGAGACGGAAACCATATTCCCAGAGTTGGTCATCGATTTCCAAAAATGACATGCCGGGAGGGCCTCCGGCATTGTTGACCAGAATATCCACACTGCCGAAACGATCAACAGTCTTACGGACGCAATCTTTGGCCTGATCGGCGTTCGTCAGATCGGCGGCAACGGCCAGCACGTCTCCCCCGCATTCCCGGTCGATTTCAGCTTTTGCTTCCGGCAGACTGTTGTCGGCCAGCCCGCAAATAGCAACTTGTGCACCTTCGCGTCTAAGCTCCAGCGCGACTGCTTTTCCCAGGCCTTGAGATCCTCCGGCCACAAAGGCTACTTTATTTTTTAATCCCAGATCCATGATACCCTCCGTTTTATGTTTTGCAGAATTTTGAAAAAGGCTAATTTTCGGTCATTGGAACGAAGTGACAGCCTGCCCCGGCTAATGCCTGGGAAGCCCTCTCACATTCACAAATAAATTGCCACGCAGGCCAAGGGCCTTCTCGCAATGACAACAATAGCGGTTTTTCCAAATATCTTAATCATAATTGTTCACAAAAAAGTCTATTTTTGTCATTGCGAGAAACGAAGTGACGAAGCAATCTCAAATTTCATCAGATAGATCTTTCCATCCACCATTCATTTCTTCTATTAATTTTATTTTCTTGGATCTTGAGCAACCTTTTATTTGTTTTTCCCGTGAAATGGCATTATTGATGTCATCATAAGCTTCGTAGAACACTAATTTGCCTATGTTGTATTTTTTCGTAAATCCTTCTAATAATTTATTTTTATGTTCAAAAACTCTCCTCTTTAAATCATTCGTAACCCCCGTGTAAAGAACAGTATTGTTTTTGTTTGTCAATATGTAAACGTAATATTGTTTGTTCATGCAGTGTCCGTTTACAAATTAAAGTGACTGAGATTGCTTCGCTTTGCTCGCAATGACAAAAAAAGGGACTTCTTTCGGAACAATCAAAAATAAGAAACTTTGAAAAACCTCTATGGTTGTCATTGCGAGCCGGCCCTTGGTCGGCGCGGCAATCTTAAATAAGCGTCATTTAACATAAAATGGTTAGTAACGCAAAATATGTGCATGTGACCGATCAGCTAAAAAAGATTCCAGTTTCTGCAGGAGAGCCGGCAGGGTTGATTTGTCCAAAGCGGAAATCGCCACCGCGTCGAACCGCCGGCAAAGGTTTTGCAGAAGATCTTTATCCGCGAGGCGATCGGCCTTATTAAAAACCATAATTCGGGGCTTGTCGGAAATCCCGAGTTTTTCCAGAATCTGATCTACCGCCGCAATCTGCGCTTCAAATTGACTGTTGCTGACATCAATCACATGCAAAAGGATGTCGGCCTGATGAAGTTCATCGAGTGTTGCCCTGAATGCGGTAAATAATTCCTCCGGCAAATTACGGATAAAGCCAACTGTATCGGTAATAATTGCTTCGGTATCCCGGGGAAAGCGCAGACGGGCGCTTTTAGTGTCCAAGGTGGCAAAAAGTTTATCTTCGACCAATACCGAACTCTTCGTGAGTGTATTAATAAGAGTAGATTTGCCGGCGTTGGTATAGCCGACGATGGAAATAACCGGCAAAGCGGTTTTCTCTCTCTTGCACCGCCGCTGTTGCCGTGATTTGCTGATGGCCTTGAGATCCTTTTCCAGGCGGTGGATGCGCTCCCGAATCCGCCTGCGGTCCATTTCCAGCTTCGTTTCTCCTGGTCCCACACCGCCGATGCCGCCGGCAAGACGGGAAAGCGAACTTTTGCTGTGCGTCAGCCGGGGCAGAAGATAATTTAGCTGAGCCAGTTCGACTTGAATTTTCCCCTCCCGGCTGTGCGCCCTGCGGGCAAAAATGTCCAGAATAACCTGTGTCCGGTCAATAACTTTTAGGCCGGTAAAATCGTTGATAGAGCGCACCTGGGCCGGAGTCAGTTCATGATCGAAGATGAGTAAATTGGCGCCGATTTGTGTGGCCCGCAAGCCGATATCCGACAATTTGCCCCTTCCTACCAGAAATTTAGGGTCCGGCAGCGGGCGGTATTGAACAATAGAGTCAAAAACTTCAACGCCACAGGTGCGCGCCAGATCGGCCAATTCGATCAGCGAATCCGGGGCTTCGGCCAGCGGATTTTTTTCTACCCGCACCAGGATCGCCTTTTCCGCCGCCTCAATTTTGCGGGTTTTTTGTCTTTTGGCAAATTCGTTTTCCAGCTCCTGGATAAAAGAAAGAAAATTCAGCCGGAGAGAAAACGGTTGCCCTTCCTTCAGCACCTGCCAGTAGTTGCCGGCAGGATTTTCGGGCAGAAGATGCGCCCAGGAGAGCATTCCGGGGGAGCCATCTTCCTGAGTTGCCAAGGCGCCGATCAGATCAAGCCGCAGATGAGACAAGTCGGTTAAGTCTTCAGCGGATAATTCTTCACCTTGCAGATGAGTATGAATAAGCCTCAATCCTTTAAAACGCGTTGATGATGCACGGAATCCTTCGAGAGAGGGGATAAAGATGCTTTTGTGGTCGCCGATAATGACGGTATGAATTTCGCCTTTCCGGCTGATCAGTAAACCGATTTGCCGGTTGATGTCGCGGGAAAGAAGGCAAAGCTGCCGGGACAATTCCGGAGTAATGATCTCTTCCGGCGCAATGTTTTTGCGATACAGACGTTCCAGCTGTTTGATCTGGCCGGCACTAAGCCCGGCAGTATTTCCGGAAAGTTTATTAATCGGAGTTACTCCTTTATCAGACTGAAGACTTAAGGCCGAAGGGAAATTATTTGCTACGCAACGACCGGATCAATGCGTTCAGTACCTTTTCCGCTTCGACTATTTTTGCTTCGATGAGTGACGAATCTTGGTTGCTCAGAAATCCTAGTCGGTGCGATAAATCCAGATGATAATGAAGCTCGCGCAACGATCGATTACCGGCTCTATTATTCGTCTTTTCGTCATACCGGCGCAGGAGACTGTGTCACAATGTGATTGCGAAGGAACGAAGTGACTGAAGCAATCTCATAAGTATCTGAATACATGGGATTACCACACCGCCTGAGAGGTGGCTCGTAATGACAGAAGTGGATTGCGACACAGTCTCGCAGGCCGGTATCCAGTCAACAAATTAATGTATCATATAAATCCAGCCAATTAGGATTCCTCTCTTCAATTAAATTTAGCTTCCAAAGACGCTTCCATTCTTTTAACATTTTCTCCCGTAAAATTGCAGACTCCATGTTTTCATGCAATTCGTACCAAACCGGATTATGAATACTATAACGTTTTGTAAATCCTTCGACCAGGTCATTTTTGTGTTCCCATATTCTCTTAAGTATATCTGAAGTTACACCAATATATAGAGTCCCGTTTTTTTACTTGCCAGAATATATACGGCTGGTTGCTTAACCATCGTTATTTATTCCTAGATTCCGATTTTCATCGGAATGACGAAAAAAGCAGTTGCGATTCTCCTATTAAGCCTCGCGCCCGCAGCTTTTTATGATCACGCATAGCCTTTCCCCTCAACCTTCAGCCCTCAGCCCTAAGTCTTAAGCCTTCAGCCTATTTTACTTAAACTTATCCGGGCTGACTTTTTTTTCCATTTTATCTAAAAATGTTGACCAGTTATTGGTCCGGAAAGAAGAGACCAGCTTTTTAGGGGAAGTTTTGCCGCAGCTGGGGCAGGAAAGTCCTGCATAACTTTCATCAACTTTTAACAGGCAATCAAATTTATGATGGCATTTAGTACATTCAAATTCGTATATCGGCATATCTCTCCAGTCTGGTGCTGAAATTTAACTGCCCTTCCCTCAAAAGGTAAGGGTCAGTTTGTGAATCGCCAGATAGTTGTTGGTAATCTTGTTGGTGTCGCCGGTTCCTTTGAAATAATCACCGGTCACCAGGTAACCTACGCCCAGCATATAGGACAGGTTGCTGGTGATTTTGTAAGTTCCGGTTAAATCAATTTCATAGCCGTAAACGTCCGATACATAACCGGTCGGTTTTTTATCGGCGGCAGCATAGGAAACAGAAGCCATAATGTCCAGCTTCTCCATGGGTCGTAAGCCTGCTCTGCCCTGGATAAACCAGGCGTTCGTCATCGGACCGCCGTTATATCCGGAGGGGTTGACCGGGACGATGCTGGAATTATACCCGGGCTGAGAGCCTGCCCAGTAGCTCAAATCGCTGTTAAAAAGGATCAAGCAGGAATTCCAATCCATTCCGCCGCTGACCAAAAGATTATTGCCTTCCAGCTTGTCCGTGGTCGCCGGATCGTCGCCGGAGACATACGCGAATGTGCCGCCCAGGTAAAACTTGCCCAAGGCGGCGGTGGCGTCCAGAAAAGCGGCTATATTTTGTATGGTTATGTTACTGCCGGCGCCGGAGTCAGATTTTGACCAGTCGCCCCAGAAGTAATCCAGTTCCGCCTGAATCCTGAACGGCCCGATCCGGGTGATAGCGTAAGGCTGCAAAGTGTAAAATAAAGTATAGGAATTTGTTGTCGGACGATTCTGAGCGTTGCGGCCCACCCCCCCCAGCAGACCGGCTTCGCCGCCTGCCCAGGTGTATCTGACGGCGGCCACATACTTATCGGAATCAGCGTCGGCAGCCGTTGCGGGAGCTAGCGCCGAACTGCTTTTCTCGGTCATCTTGACCAGTTGCAGGGTGTAGAACCATTGTCCGGCGGTATTGCTCCAGGCGACTTTGCCGCGGGGTGCAGCCGTATCCATAAAGACTGTTCCCCAGGCGCCGTCGTTCATATAACCCGCCCGGAAAGTGCCGATGGGGGATGCATAGTAAACGTACGCCCAGTCGAAGGCGATGTTTTCATTTTCCGCCCGAGTGCCGGCCGACTGGGGATCCATGGTTGTTCCCGGAGTTGTTCTGGCGGCGCCCCATGCTCTTTCCAGAGCGTCGAAGCGGGTAAACAGGAAAAGTCCGGGCGCAACGACAAATTCGGTCTGAACGCGCAGTCGCTGATAATAAAGGGCGGTGCTGATTCCGTCGCTGCCGCTGTCTTTCCGGAAGTTTGTTTTATCCAGATACAGGCCGGCGGCATAAAACGAACCGCTGAATTTGACGTCAAGAGCAAAAGCCGCTGTGCTGCACGTTGTGATCAGCGCTATTAAAAGCAACACGCAGCAGAATCTTTTCATCGCAGCTCTCCCGGGAACATGGTTTGAGGCACTTGCAAAACGTCCCTTTTGTCATTGCGAATCTCGCTCAAGCGGGATGAAGCAATCTCAAAAGGGCATGGATATTAAAGAGATTGCCGCGTCGCTTTGCTCCTCGCAAAGACAGATAAATACGTTTTGCAATGGTGTCGGTTTATATTTTATTCATTAATTCTTAACACAAATCCCGGTGAGCTGTCAAAAAAATCCCCGGGAGGATTTTGCCCGTTTCCTCCCGGGGATTTAAGGTTAAACTTGCAACGGCTGCTCTTAGAAGGTAAGAGTCAGCTTGTTGATAACCAGGTAGTTGTTAGCAACAGCATTGGCTGAACTTAATCCCTTGAAGTAATCGCCGGAAATCAGGTAACCAAAACCCAGCATATAAGACAGGTTGTTGGTAATCTTGTATGTTCCGGTTACATCAACTTCATAGCCATAATCTTTGGAAACCCAACCAGCTGCAACTTTATCAGCCGTAGCCATACTTACTGACAAACCGATATCCAGCTTGTCGGTGGGTTTTACACCGCCTTTGACCTGGTAAAACCAGGCATTGGCCATCTGGTTCTGAGCGCCAGCTCCGTTGTATCCGGGCATTGCGCCGGCCCAGGTTGTGCGGTCGTAGTTAAAGAGAATCAGGCAGGGATTCCAGTCCTGTCCGCCGGTCAAATCGCCTTCCACTTTATCCAGCGTCGCGGGATCATCGCCGCGCAAATAAGCAAACGTGCCGCCTACGTAAGCCGGACCAAAGGTTGCGGTAGCAGAAAGATATGCCGCCAACGCTTCATAGCTGATGTCGCCAGCGCCGGAATCCATTTTCCTGGCCATACCGGTATTGTAGCGTACTTCTGCTTCCACGTAAACGGGACCCAAC
This sequence comes from Deltaproteobacteria bacterium HGW-Deltaproteobacteria-12, assembly GCA_002840565.1. Lineage (GTDB taxonomy): Bacteria > Desulfobacterota > Syntrophia > Syntrophales > Smithellaceae > MVRV01. The sequence goes on from PHBK01000029.1 coordinate 55,322, forward strand.
GTGGCTTTTACGTAAGGTGAAAACAGGTGGTAATAGGCCTTAAAGTTGGCAACAGGCCGCGGCAAGGCATTGCGGATATACATATAAAGCATACCGGCTTCGATGCCTTTATCTCTATAGATACCCATTAAATAATAAAGGTCGTAATCATTATCGGAAGCGGCCATATTAACACCGGCCAATGCATTGGAATACGGGGCGCTGGCTTCCGATGCTTTTGCGACTTGAGCTGCGAGCATCAGTTTGCCGATCGGTAAAATATACGATATTTTGGCTGCCTGGGAGTCGCTGTTCATGAACATTGTTCCGTACATACCATCCGGCATATAACCGGCGTTGATCATGCCGATAGGAGTTACTGCCGATACATAAACCTGGTCAACAGCGATGTTTTCATTTTCGGCCACTGTTGCCGAGGACTGATTTCCGGCAGCAACGCCGGGAGCTGTTCTGGCTGCTCCCCATGCTCTTTCCATCATGTCCATGCGGGTAATCAGGCTGACGCCCGGGGCGACAACAAATTCCGTCCGGAGGCGCAGTCTCTGGAAATACATGGCTGTAGACAGACTGTTCATTCCTGCTACATCCTGCAATGAGGTTTTATTCAAATACATACCAGCGGCATAATAAGAGCCGCTGAACTTTACATCGACCGCGAAAGCCGATGTGCTGAAGGCCATAATCAGCCCCAGTGACAGCAAAACTAACCAAAATCTCTTCATTTTATTCCTCCTAAATTTGGCTAATGTTTCTGTTTTCGGCCATTAAAAAACGGGCATTTTTTAATGGCCACTTCTCCAACTATCCTCTTTCAGCAACTTATCGGGCAATATCTGAAAGAACGATAAACCGCGCAGAAACTAGCATCGGCCCGAAAGCTTGTCAATGTTTTATTTGCGCTTCGTGCCGCCGCGGTATATTGGTCAAGAAAAGCAATACTCATGCCGATTTGCTGTTAATGGCTTGTTTCCTCCCCAAAATGCACAACCGGAGATTGAAATTGAAGACGGTGTCGGAATAGCCATTTGTCATTGCGAGACGCCTCTCAGGCGTCGTCGCAATCTAATGTTTACAATAACTTATGAGATTGCTTCGGTCGTTGCACTCCCTCGCAAAGACAATGCGACACACCCTCAAATGCGGGGTATGTCGGGTGATCGTTTTTTAAAGATAGTATTTAAGAAAAGTGCGCGCCGTAGACGTCCGCCTTTTTTGTGTGTCAAAAAAAACACAGCTTTTATTTTACGTCTTTCTTTTGTGTGGTAAAAATGCCAACTAACGATCAGGCGCGATGTTCTCGTAAAAATTCCGTCACACCGGCCTTGTGACCTCGCGTGACCTTCAGGTTATCAAGTTATGAAAACCGGTGTCCAGTTTTTTGTAAGTCGTTGAGCTTTCTGGATTCCGGCTTTCGAGACTGTGTAGCAATTGACATATGCTGATTGAAGTCTATTCGGAATGTCCCCCGCTGGCGGGGGTAGGGGGTGGATATTGGTACAAACTGGTAAGATAGTTTACAAAACAGACCGGGTACATGGTTTACACTACACGGCAAGGAGGATTACTTATGCCGTGGAAAGTGATAAACCAAATGGAGTATAAGTGCTCTTTCACAAAAATATGGAATCAGTCGTCCAACCGTTTACAAATGGCTGAAGCGCTATAAGCATTTTGGCATTGAAGGACTCAAGGAACAAAGCCGGGCTCCGAAACATTGTCCTAATCGGACGTCCAAAGAGATACTGAACCTTGTCATTGCGGAAAAGCTTAAGAATCGTAAACGAGGGCCCAGGAAAGTACGTGCTCAGTTAAAGCGTCAGCATCCGGAGATTGAGATACCAGCCGTCAGCACTATCGGATACTGGCTTAAGAAAGAAGGCCTTGTTGAGCAACGCAAGAAGCGCTTACGTGTTCCACCGTATACGCAACCATTTGGCGAATGTAATGCGCCTAATGATAGCTGGAGCATTGATTACAAAGGACAATTTTACATGAAGAATGGACATGTTTGTTATCCTTTGACAATTAGCGATAATTACAGTCGTTTTCTCTTGGGCTGTGTGGCTCTGGAAGGTCCGCGCTACGATCCGACACGGCACTGCATGGAATCCATCTTTCGTGAGCATGGCTTACCGGATGCAATACGTAGTGATAATGGGACGCCGTTTGCCGGCAGAAGCGTCGGTGGCCTTAGTCGGTTAATGATCTGGTGGATTCTACTAGGCATCATCCCTGAGCGGATAAAAAAAGGGTGTCCGCAAGAGAACGGTCGGCATGAAAGAATGCATCGCACATTGAAAAGGGATGCCTTGGATCCTATTGCCGGAAATATCAAAGAACAGCAAAAAACATTTGATCTTTATCGGTATGATTATAACCATAATCGGCCACATGAATCACTTCATGATCGAACACCTAGTGATTATTACAGAAAGTCGAATCGATCGTACGTAGAACGACCACATCTGCCGGAATACGACCATGATTGTCTGGTTCGGAAAGTACATCATAGTGGAGAAATTAAATTTATGGGCCGCAATTTTTACCTCACAGAACTACTGACCGGTCTATCCGTTGGACTGAAGGAAATCGACAATGGTTTTTGGCAACTTCAGTTCAGTTTTTATAAGCTGGGTTCTATAGATTTGAGAAAAAACAAAGTTATTCGTAACTGAAAAAGTGTAAACGATGTGCCCGGTCTAAAGTGTAAATGATGTTTCAGTTGCACA
>PHBK01000041.1 GCA_002840565.1 Deltaproteobacteria bacterium HGW-Deltaproteobacteria-12
CCTTTGGTCAGTTTGCCATCTCGCACGTCCAGGCAGGGAATAATTCGTTTAGAGATCATTGCCCCTCCACGAGCAGAAATTCTTCAGAATCTGCAAACCTGGTCTGCCGCTTTTTTCAGGATGGAACTGCATAGCGACTAGATTCTTGACTGCTAGCACCGAACAAAAGGTCATGCCATAATCCGTTGTGCCTAAAACCGCCACGTCATCGGAAGGCGAAGGATAGTAGGAATGCACAAAATAAAACTCCGCTTCTTTTTGAACATCGGCAAACATAGGATGCGGACGTTTGAATTCCACGCTGTTCCAGCCCATGTGCGGTATTTTGAGTGCCCGGCCGGCATCTTCCAGAAGATCGGGAAAACGTCTGGTTGAACCTGCAACCAGACCAATGCAATCGGTATCGTTTTCTTCGGAGTAATCAAGGATAATTTGAGTGCCAAGACAAATGCCCAAAATCGGTTTCCCTCCCTGGAAGCAGATTTTCAGCCATGCATGCAGGTTCTTTTGCTTCAGGTAAGCCATCGCCTCGCCCGCTGCACCGACACCCGGAAAAATCACATGCGACGCCGAATCGAGCATTTTTGTATCATCTGTAATGACAAACTCCTGCCCTATGGAATGTAGCGCCCGCGCCACACTCGTAATGTTTCCGGCATTGTAATCAATAATCGCAATCATTTATTCTCTCTTGAAACCAAAATATCTATAAAGTCTTTAGCAATATTCATGCTTAACTTCCAATATTTATTTTTTATCCCTATTTCTTTGCGGGTCAAGGCGGGGTCCCTGAGCCTGTCGAAGGGCCCATCTTGCGGGTTCAATCCTGCAGATTGAATCCACGGTTTGAGTTTGATCATACAAAACAACTGGTGCCCGCCCAGCCGGGGCCTGCCCATAGACCGTACGTGGGGCAAAATGCGCCTTGGCCCGCTAACCACCCGGCAAGGATGGAAGGAAGGTAACCTATTACAGGGAAAAGTGTGCGGATAGCAGCCAAGATATTATCACGCGCATCATCTAATACATTATTGGGCCTGCCACTATCATTGAAAACCCAGCCTTCCGTGCCGATATCGTAGACTGGATCTGTTCCCTCACCGTTTGGATAATATTTTGTTGTAGACATATTTACGTCCCCCGTGATTTATTTATTAAGGATTCTGAATGGTTTTTCTAGAAGCAATCTCAAATAAGGCATCTTGAGCACTTTAGCATCCCAATCTTTGAAGCGTCGTAGGAAAATTCCCCTATAATATTGATCGTCTGAAACACGCATTGCAAAAATTGAATCATCGCGACAGATCCCTAGCAAATTTCCATCTGGTGAAAGAGCTACGGATTGTACGGACCCAGCGTGATGCACCAGCCGGTGATTGCCATCCGGGGAATAAAGAAAGAATTTCCCTGCTGACATGGATTTTTCATAGATCAGCACGGAGCCGTCTTTACTCAACAGGGGCTTTTCCGGAAAGGTCTTCGCCGGAAAGATATAAGGGTTCGGAATCATTTCCTTGCCCTTCATCACGACAACATTCATAATGTTCATGCCTTTTTGTCCCAACTCGATCATCTTTTTCCTGAAGGCCGTTTCATTCTGATACGATCTTACGCCTTCACAGACTGCCGGAAGTTCCCCGTAATAAATGTATCGTTCATCGTCGGGGAAGTAAGTCAGATAACCCATGTAAAAATACTCGAAATAGGTAAGCCGGGTCTGTTTGGCGGTTGTCAGATCAACTTCCCAGGCGTCATAGTCGGCGGCAGGTGTTTTGCCTTTTTCTCTAATGCGCGCCGCACAGGCATAGAGGATCTTCTTCCCGTTATGGGAAAATGCCGGGTAGAGCTTGGCCCCATGTCCGGTGGTGACCTTTTTATAGTTCTTCCCGTCCGCATCCATGACGGCAATCTGCATGGCTCCGAGGTCAAGTTCATCATTGGGCTTGATGGGGATAACGGAAAAGGCAATCCGCTTTCCGTCATAAGAGTATTTTCCCATGGTCCAGCGTTCATTTTGTGGTGATTGGTAAGCGGCCAGTTCTCCCGTTTCCAGATCATAAACCTGGATCTGACAGCCGTCATTTTTGCAACGGTCAAATACAACCTTTTTTCCGTTATGGTTGAAACTTAAGTTGGCGATACTGTCTTTTGGGTCGCGCATGGACATGCAGTTTCCTGTGGGCGGCACTAGGCTCAGGAAAAGCATCAGGATGAATAAATACAAAACAACTGTTCGGGAAATTCTCGAATCAACAGGAAAATCATGCAATACTTGTTTCATTTTTGTTCCCTTAGAATTGAATTATTTTCTGCCGGAATATTATATTTATGTAAATGATGAAAGATAGAGTCGCTTTTACCTCATCCGGCAATCTTTGTAAATCTTGTTTCCGCTGCGGGTTCAATCTTTCAGATTGAACCCATGGTTTGAGTTTAATTATGAAAAACATCTGGTTCAGCCAGCATAGGGCTGTTGCCCAAACGATATCCCTTTGAGCGGCCATCGAAAGCGTTTTGTCTCATAAATCAAGGCGTAGCGAAAGATCAGTAATGACAACTGTTTGAGCCGCAGGCGAGTTTTGTTATTACCTTTCGCAAGCATTAGATTTATTCAAAACGCTTTTAGGCAAGCGAAAAGGATATTTGGGCAACAGCCCGAACATGACTGACCCAGCGGGAATTTTTGCCTGAAAACAAAATAATTAGCGCATAATTTTGCATTCGCTCAAATGAGGAAAGAAATCTTTCCACTTTCACGGAAAAAAATTTCGCCTTGACGTGGTGTGTCATAAGTGTTACACTTTTCCGCAAAGGAGATAAAAATATGCCTACAAAAAACCCTAGGGTAAATGTTGTCGTTGAGCCGCCATTATATAAAGTTATGTACGATCTGGCCGCTAATGGAGGTGTCTCTATGTCTACTCTTGCCCGAGATCTGATTCGCGAAGCACTGGAATTGCGTGAAGATATTGCACTTGCCGCTCTTGCCGATAAACGGATAAAGACATTCAATAAAAAATCGGCTCTATCACATGAAGACGTATGGAAATAATCTATGTCTTTCACGTTGCTTTATCATCAGGCCGTGCACACGGAAGATTTACCGCTGATCGATCAAAAAACAAGAAATAGAATCCGCAAAGCAATTGAGGAAAGATTGCAAACTGCGCCACAAGACTACGGAGAACCATTGCGTAAGTCGCTTAAAGGTTATTGGAAGCTGCGAGTTGGTGATTACCGGATTGTATTCAAATTGCTGGCGTCTGAAGTATGGATTCTAGGCATCAAGCATCGAAAATCTGTCTACAAAGACATTAATGCCAGAATTTAAAACCTGCGCGCAATCGCATGTCAAAAACCTCACTACCACAAACTCATCAAGCCGTTGGTTGCTCTGGCTTTTATATACCAAAAAAGGTATTTGGGCAACAGCCCGTACAAGATTGAACCAGCGGGAGCGTTTTACTTATAACGCATACCCTGATAACTGTTTCGCCTTTCAAATTCTTTATTAATGGCATTCAGCACATCCAGCTTGTTGGCCGCCCAGGCGGGGGCAAGGAAGATATCGCGGTATCCGTCGGCAGTCAGGCGCTGTACAACGATATCCTGAGGCAGGAGTTCAAGGACATCTACCGCCAGCGAAACGTACTGTTCCTTTGTTATCATCTGAATGGAACCTTCTCTATACATTTTGCCCATCAATGTTCCGTCCAACGCCAGGAGAGAATGTATTTTAATGCCGTTCACCGGCAGGGCGGCCAGGGTTTTTGCGGTGGCCATTACATCTTTGTCACTTTCACCCGGCAATCCTATGATAATGTGTACACAAATGTTCAGGCCTTTTCCGGACAGGTTGTTGACCGCTTTCAGAAACTGCTGATAGGTATGGCCCCGGTTGATGGTTTTCAAGGTTCTGTCGTGGACCGACTGCAGGCCAAGTTCAACCCAAACGTGATATTTTTGCGCATAGCCTGCCAGCAGGTCAATCACCTCGGGCGGAAGGCAATCCGGCCTTGTACCGATGGACAGGCCGATCACATCCTCCTGCGCCAGTGCTTCATCATAAAGCGCCTTTAATGTTTCCACCGGCGCATAAGTGTTGGTAAAGGTCTGGAAATAAGCGACAAATTTGGAGGCGGATGGTGAATAATATTTTTTGCCGGAAAGAATCTGATCGGTAACGGAGGGCAACGGCCCCTGTTGACGCAGTTTCGAGCCGCGGCCGTCGCAGTAAATGCAGCCGCCAACAGCCACATGCCCGTCACGGTTGGGGCAGGTAAAGCCCGCGTCGATCTGAAGCTTGTGGACGGTGCAGCCGAACAGGTTGCGCCAGTAACTTTTCAGATCA
>PHBK01000030.1 GCA_002840565.1 Deltaproteobacteria bacterium HGW-Deltaproteobacteria-12
CTCGGAAGTCATCTACAACGGCCGGACACTGAAGTCCGGTCATATGAAGTTTGCCCGTCCCGGTTTGAAAAAGCTGATCGAAAAAGAAGGTGAAAAACCAGGTCAGAATGCCCCGCCGGAATGGCCGGCACAGGCGATTCTGCCCAAAGAATGGGGCCCGGCAGACCCCATCTGGAAAAAATAAATAGGGGTTAATATGAAATAAGGGGGGAGTTTTTACTCTCCCCCTTTTAACTTTTTTAAATTTCTGATATAGGAAATTAAAACAATAAGGAGTTATAAATATGAGTACAAATGTTACAGCCCATATGCCGGGAACAATTGCCGAAATTTTAGTGAACGTTGGTGATCAGGTCCAGGCTGATGATGAGTTGATCATCCTGGAAGCCATGAAAATGGAGAATCCCATTTGTGCGACGGCCGCCGGGACTGTCAAAGAAATCAAGGTGAACGAAAAAGACAAGGTTGACGCCAACCAACTGCTGATCGTATTGGAATAATATTTTTTGAGGTCTTTAATTTCCCCCCTTGCCCCGGCAGGCTCGGGGGGATCTTAATATTTTAACGGCAGTTTAGTTTGGGCAAACTTTCCGGTAAAAAAATTTCAGCAGATCTTTTTTAGGCAACTTTTAAGAGCTCAGCTACTTTCGGCCAATTATCCCGCAATGATTCTTTGCTCATGAGTGTACCGATATGACCACCATTGCTGACAATGGAGTAAATTTTCTTTTTGGGTGATGATATATATTTTTTCAAGGCAAAGACCTGCTCATGATGAGTTATATGGTCTTTTTCTCCGGCTAACATTATTGTAAGGCATTTGATATTTTCCAGATCTACAACCCTTCCGTTAACCTTGAGCGTCTTTTTCACCAATCCGTTCTGTTTAAAAAGCTTGTCGACAACTTCCAGGTAGAAACGGCCGGGCAGTTTCTGGGTATAACCATACCAGTTTTCGAATCTTAAATATCTTTCAATGCCTTCTTCGTCATTGTTTTGGATCATCTGCCAAAGCAGCTTATATTTCTGATGATAGTGTTCGTTCATTTGCAGGCTCTTAAATCCCCGGACAATGATTCTCCCATCCATCAAACCAAAGCCCAGCGAAACAAAGGAGCGGAAATAGGAAATTGGCATCTTGACATAGTCGGAAATTGCACAGCTGTGAGCTTCCAGGTCGATGGGACCGGCAGCCACGATAAGACTCTTGATCTTCTGCGGGAAAAGGCTGCAATACATTGCCGCCTGCCATCCACCCTGACACTGACCAACAACATGTACTTTGGAGGCTCCTGATTTTTCGCAGATTGCTTTGACGGCATCATCCGTCATATTAATATAATCTTCAATTCCCAGATCTTTGTCATGATATGTAGCGGAAAGCCATTCGGTTACATAAACATCAAATCCATGCTGCTGAAAGACCCGAACCAGGCTCTGATCGGGAGCAAAATCGGCAAGATTACAATGGTTGCCGGCCTGGGGCGGTAAAATCAGTACCGGAATTTTGTGTTGAACATTTTTGTGGGGAAAATGATGAAGATGAAGCGTCTGCTTTTCGAGAATGACCTCGTTGTCCGTACTCCAATATGGTTGAGGCCTTTCTTTACCGACAGTTAACTTCAAAAAACGTAAATTATCCGATAAATAATCTTTTAACATCCTTCCTCCCTGAACCTGCCGATTTATACACCAGCATTTTCATTTACGATTTCAATATAATCATATGCATATCTTGTGTCAATCTGTTTTCGTCGGACATGGCAAGGAAAGCATCGCGCACAGGTCAGTCCTATTTTGCGAAACATTTGTAACTTTCCTTTGTTGTCTTGAAATATTATTTCTTTCCTGCTACAAAAACACTGCACAGTTACCTGAATGAAGCATGTAACCCATAGCACGCTCTGCTAAAAGGAAATTTGCCAACAAAAAAATAAGGAGTTTGTGATGAATTATGAAACCATTCAGTTTGATGTTGACGGCAATGTCGGCATTCTCACCTTGAACCGTCCCGCCATGATCAATGCCATCAACCGGCAGATGACCGATGAACTCGTTGACTTCTGGCAGAAACGGCATGAAGACTATGAAGTGCGGGTTATTCTCCTGAAAGGCAACGGCGAACGGGGCTTCTGCTCCGGTCTGGATCTGAAGGATATTCAGGCCATGTATGCCGAATCGCCGGTCACTACGGCTTCCGGCACCTATCATTTCCAGCGGCGCTTATCGCTGATGTTTCGCCTGATGCGCTCGGCTCCCCAGCCTGTTATCGCCGCTGTTCATGGCGCGGCAATTGGCGGCGGCCTTTCTTTCGCCTACACCTCGGATATCTGTCTGGCCAGTAACGACGCCATTTTCCGTGCCCAGTTCATCAATCTCGGCGCCGGTGGAGCAGATATGGGTACAAGCTATTTTCTCTGGCGAATCGTGGGATTGCGCAGAGCGGCGGAAATGCTGCTGACCGGAGAAAAAGTCATGGCTGATGAAGCGTTGCGCATCGGTCTGGTCAACCATCTTTATCCGAAAGAGGAACTTTTCCCTGCCGCCCTGAAAATGGCCAAGACTATGGCGTCAAAAAGTCAGCTGGCTTTGCAAATCACGAAAGGAGCGCTCAATATGGCCCTGAACGGGTTAAATTACGAAGACGCCGTAAGGGTCGAGGACCGTGGCCAAGCCCTCCTGGGTCTGGCCATGACTTCGGGGATAAATACCGCTATTCAAAAATAGGACAGGCGCGGCCTGATTAGCCGCAACACTAATCTGCCCGGAGAATAAGATTGAAAACAATCATTATTTGTGTATAAATTTCCCCATGAATTACATGAATAAAGGAGGAGGAAAAGATATATGACAAGCAAGTGGGTTGATGAAAGAGATGCCAAATTTATTCTGCACGAAGTACTCAATATTGGCGAGATACTGTTGGGAAAAACGCCCTTTGAAGACCATGACGCGGACATGGTTAATATGGTGTTAGACGCGGCGGCTAAATTTGCAGAAAATGAAATTGCCCCGACCTATCCCGATGAAGTGCATAGAAAACCGGTGGAGGCGGTTTTCAAAGACGGCAAAGTATATGCGCCGGAAGCATATCACAGATTATGGAAACTCTACGCCGAAGGCGGCTGGTTCAGCACGGCCGACAGCCCGGAAGTAGGCGGACAGGGTCTTCCCGAAGTGGTGGCGGCTGCCTGCGCCAACATGTTTCTCTCCTGCAACCAGGCTTTCGTGATGTACCCTGCCCTCACCCATGGAGCGGCAAAACTCGTGGAAAAATTCTGCACCGCCGAAGTGAAGGCCCTGTTTCTCAATAAAATGTTCGACGGCACCTGGGGAGGCACCATGTGCTTGACGGAACCCGGAGCCGGTTCCGATGTCGGCGCCCTCAAGTCAACGGCCAGGAAAAATCCCGACGGCACATACTTCATCACCGGAACGAAAAGCTTCATTTCATCAGGCGATCACGATCTTGCCGATAACATCATTCATCCCGTACTGGCCCGCATCGAAGGAGACCCCAGGGGCACAAAGGGCATCTCCCTGTTTCTCGTTCCTAAAATCAGAGTGAATGCGGACGGCACTCTGGGCGAACCAAACGACGTCTCAACCGGCAATATCGAAAGCAAGATGGGCATTCACGGAAACGCCACCTGTACACTCAACTTCGGTGAGAACGGCAAATGCATCGGCTACCTCATGGGAGAGGAACGGGAAGGCATGAAGATCATGTTCCACATGATGAATGAGGAGCGGCAGGGCGTCGGGATGATGGGCGTTGCCCTTGCTTCGGCGGGCTATCGCCATGCCCTGGCCTATGCGAAAGAACGCATCCAGGGGTCCAATGTCATGCAGAAGGATCCGAACATAACAGTCCCTATTATTCAGCACCCGGACGTGCGCCGGATGCTTCTGAAACAGAAATCCATCGTCGAAGGAACCCGGCTGCTTTGTCTTTATTGCTATTACTGCATGGATAGAAGGAAAGCCGCCGCAACAGAGGAAGAAGCAGACAAATGGCAGGGCCTGATCGAAGTCCTCACACCCATCGTGAAGTCCTACTGCACCGAAATGGGCATGGTCGTCAATGACCTCGCCGTCCAGACCTTCGGCGGATATGGCTACTGCCGTGAGTATCCCGTAGAGCAGATGATGCGGGATCAGAAGATCAACTTGATTTACGAGGGGACAAATGGAATCCAGGCGATGGATCTGCTGGGCCGGAAACTGGGCATGAAGAAAGGCGTCTATTTCCTGAATCTCATCTCTGAAATACAGACAGGACTAGCACAATGCAAGGAGACGGACATGATGAAGGAAGAAATAGTCATTGTGGAGAACGCCGTTAATGCCATTGTCAAAACAGTCATGGATTTTGCCGGTATGATGAAAACGACTCCTTATATTCCACTGATCGCCGCCAGCGACTTCCTAAACTGCATCGGTGACAGTCTCCTGGGCTGGTATCATATCTGGATGGCAACCGTTGCTTCCCAGAAGCTGCCTGCCGCGGCAACTGACCAGGACAAAGCTTTCTATTCCGGCAAAATAGAAAGCGCCAGGTTCTTCATTCGGCGCACAACCTCCCTGGTACCGGCCAAATGTGAAATACTGAAGCAAAATGACTTAAGCGCAATGCAGATATCGGAAGATGCATTTGCTGTATAGGATGCCGATGGCTTAACCACCCGTCACCCTCTTTTTTCTCCTCTCAACAAAGAGGGTGGCGGGTTTGGCAAAGAACCTCCGCGCGTCATTAAAACAGCGTTTTCTCCATATCTGAAAAGCAATAATCATTTATCGGTTAACTACATTTCTGCCGGGAGGTATTTATGAAAAAAGCCCTCATCACGATAATTACGATTCTTGTCTTTTTTGCCGCCTTTGTCGCCAAGACGCTTTATGACGCCGGCCTGTTTAAAAACATACAACCGCACTACGAAGGGGCCTGCATTCAAGTATCCGGCCTGCCCGGACCCGAGGACTTAACCATCCATCCCCGGACCGGCATCGTCTTTATCTCTTCCGATGATCGCCGGGCCGCTCTGGCGGGGGCGCCTGTTCAGGGTGGCATCTATGCCCTGGATTTAACCGAGAAGGGCTCGGCGCCCAGGAAAATCAGCGCCGGCTTCGATAAGGAATTCCACCCTCACGGGATAAGCCTTTATCTTGACGGCGACGGAAAGACTTTCCTTTTCGCCATCAATCACACCAAAACAGGCCAGTTTGTGGAAATTTTTGAATATATTGGCGACGCCCTGATTCATCGGAAATCCATAGGCCATCCCCTCATGTTCAGCCCCAACGATCTGGTTGCAGTGGGAGTGAACAGTTTTTACGTCACCAACGACCACGGCTTTTCCTCTCCCGGGCTGCGTACGGTGGAAGATTTTCTGCAGCTCAAGCGCTCATATGTCCTTTATTATGACGGGAAGGATATGAGCATTGCCGCCAAGGGCTTTGGCTATGCCAATGGCATTAATGTAAGTGCCGATGGAAAGAACCTCTATCTGGCAGCCACAGTGAACCGGTCCATTGCCGTTTTTACCCGCGATGCAGCCTCCGGACTCCTGTCTCCCTCCTATGATATAGGCCTGGGGACCGGACCTGACAACATTGAACTGGACGCCGCGGGCGCGCTGTATGTAGCCTGTCATCCGAAAATGCTGGATTTTTTAGCCCATGCCAAGGATAAAGGAAAAAGTTCCCCCTCGCAGATTCTGAAATTAACGGTCAGAAACAAAGGCGACCATATAATTGAGGAGATATATCTGAACGACGGAAAACAGATTTCAGCGTCGAGCGTCGCCGCGCCGTTTAAGGGTGGCTTTCTTGTCGGACAGGTTTTTGACGATCATATCCTTATTTGCCGCGGGGAAAAGTAAATTTAACTTTTAGTTCAGAGGTGGCAAAACCAAAGACGAAAAAGACCCTGGAGGAGGATGCTATGAGCGAGAAGAAAAGTTATGCCAAGGCCGTTAAAATAACGCTTCTGTCAATCATCGTCGTTTTTGTGCTGCTGGTCGTAGGCGGGTATCTTTACTACCTCTCTCTTCTCCGGAGTCCCCTGCCCCGTGTTGATGGAGAGTTGCGGGTCAATGGTCTGCAGGACAAGGTGGAAGTCATTCGCGACTCCTGGGGCGTGCCTCACATTTACGCCAGGAACATGCACGACCTCTTCTTTGCCCAGGGCTACACCCAGGCACAGGATCGCTGGTGGCAGATGGAGTTTTTTCGCCATACCTGCGCGGGGAGGATTGAAGAACTCACCGGACGAAAAGACAGTCTCCTGAACACTGACATCTACCTGCGTTCGCTCGGCCTTTATAAGATATGCCGCCGGGAATATGACCAGTTTACACCTGAACAACGCGCTCCGCTGGATGCGTTTGTTAAGGGAGTAAATGCCTACCTCTCCGGAAAAACCCCGCGTCAGCTTTCCATCAACTACAGCATCCTCGGCCTGACCGGCGTTAAGTTCAAAATCGAACCGTGGAGCCCGCTCGATAGTCTGGCCTTTGCCAAGCTGATGGCCCTTGATCTGGGCTTAAGCCGCGACCCCGAAATAGCCCGGACCAAACTTCACTCCCTGCTCGGGCCGGAGATGACCGAAAAATTCCTTGTGCCTTCCTGGCCTCATGGCTTCAAACCGACCATCATGCTGCCGGAGGACGTTCAGGCCTTTATGCGATCAGTTGCCATAAAAGCCCGCAAATCAGGAGAAGAAAATAACCGTTTAGCTTCTCTTGCCATAACAACTGAATCAGCCCCTGATCTGAGCCCCATCCTCGGAGAGACTGAAGGAGCAGGCAGCAACGGATGGGTCGCCACCGGCCCAATGACGCAGAGCGGAAAGGCCATTCTGGCCAACGACCCCCATCTGGGCATACAAATGCCCTCCATCTGGTACGAAATTGCCCTGCACTCGAACGCACCCGCCGAAGCTCCGTTTAATGTTGCAGGCTTCACATTCGCCGCCAGTCCGGGTATTGTCGTCGGCCACAACAGCGACATCTCCTGGGGCACGACCAACGTTTATCCCGATGTCAACGACCAGTATATGCTAAAGATCAATCCGGCCAACTCTCTCCAGTACCAATGGAACGGCTCCTGGCGTGATATGACTGTGCGCGAGGAAACGATCAACTTCGGCAACGGCAAGCCGTCGGTGGTTATCAAGGTCCGGGAGACCCATCTTGGCCCCGTGATCAACGAGAACCGGTTTGACCCCAAAACGGGCAAAATGCAGGGTTTCAATAACACTGACCCGCTGTCCCTGCATTGGACTGCGCTCGAGCCCTCCAACATGAATCTTTCGATCATCGCTTTGAACAAAGCCCGGAACTGGGATGAATTCCGCAACGCCCTTAAGTACTGGGATGTTCCATCACAGAGCGTTCTTTATGCGGATAGGCAGGGCAACATCGGCTTTCAAATGCCAGGCAAGATTCCCATCCGCCCCAAAGGCTACACAGGCCAGACTCCCGCTCCCGGCTGGACTGACGAATATGTCTGGAAGGGATATGTCCCCTTCGACCTCCTGCCGCGCATCTATAATCCGGCGCGCAATTTTATTGTAGCATCCAACCAGGAAGCGGCTCCGCCTCAGTATTACGACTATCTTAAGTCGCGGACAGGCGCCGATACCAACCCCAACTTCGGCAGCAGGTACAACAAATGGAATTACGGCTATCGTGCCCAGCGCATCTACGAAATGATTCAGCAGCTTACGCCCAACACTGTAGCCACTTACCGCACGATCCAGCTCGACAACAAATATCTCAGCGCGCTGGAAGTGCTGCCCTATCTGACCTCGCTGAAATTCAGCGACAGGGAAGTGACTGAAGCCCGCGACTGGCTGCTCAAATGGGACGGGATGTGCAACGAGGACAATCCATATGCCGCCCTCTATGGAGAGTTCTGGATGAAGCTGACCAGGAATGTATTCCAGAACAAGCTGGGGTCAATCATCAAATCAGACGCCGGAGACAGAGAGATGTGGGCGATCAATCTCCTCCTGCAGACGCCGGACGACAAGTGGTGGGACGATCCGGCCACTGCAGGAAAGATTGAAAAGAGGGACGATGTGCTGGTCCGCTCCTTTGCCGAAGGCTATGCCGCAACAGTGGCCGCTCTGGGCAAGGATCGCAGCCAGTGGAAATGGGGCACACTGCATGCCGCCAACTTCATCAGCAATCCCCTGGGCGTAAGCGGCATCGGGCCGATTGAATCAATCGTCAACAAAAGCAAGGTGCCCATGGGCGGCAGCAGTGAAACCGTCAACAGCCAGATGTGGATGGCCAGCTCCGGCGATTTTTCTCCGCGCTCGATACCTTCCATGCGCATGATCATTGATATGAATGACCTGACCAAGTGCGAGAGCATGAACTCCTCCGGTCCCAGCGGCAATCCAGGCAGCCCCGGCTACGGCAACATGATCGAAGCATGGCGCACCGGCAAATACCGCCCCATGCTCTGGACCCGCCAGCAGGTGGAAGCTGCCGCTGCCCATAAACTGGTGCTGATGCCATAAAGGGTGGTGTCAGGAGAAAGTATCATTAACAGCATTGAAGACAACAAGATTTTTTCTGAATGAAGGCAAGTTCAGCGGCGCTTTTCCAGTTCACAGAAAAGGGAACTTTATGTCGTTAGCTGTGCGCCTGATCTTGATTCTTAGGAAAAGAAAATGAGGAAAAAACGAATTATGAAGAGCCGTTAAATGGTCAGGCCACTATTCTTTTTTCCGGTCGCGGAAAAAGCCTGTTAAAAATTCAGTATCTTTGGGCGACAGATCAAATTTAAAAACAGCTTTATCCACCAGCTGCTTAACTGGTTGTTTTTCGTTTTCTTCAATGTTTGCTGATATCCATTTAATCGCCTGCTGGACGTTTTTCCCTTCCGGTATTATTGTAGACATACTGATCAAATCCTCCTGAATAAATAATCGATGAAGCTGTCCGGCTGCGGTATTTTTATAATCATTGATTGCAAAATAAATCAATACCCAAATTCTTTAATCGCGTTGTTCTTTCAACAACAATATAGTAATATGCCCCGCAAATTCAGGGAATCTATCGCGCGGTTTACCGCCGCATAGAGAACAAGAGACAGATTGCAGGACAAGTGAGGAAAACAAGCCAAAAGAACAAGGGGTTGCAACCACCCATGTGGGTGGCAAACCCTTGCTCTGAGGCAACCTGTTGCTTCCCTCTTTGAATAAATCATAAGGAAAAAACAAATATGCCTGTTTATTTACAAATACCTCTTTTGATTGTCGCCTTTATAGTCTTTGTCGGACTGGCCTTTTATTTGGGGGGCTGGGGCGTGCGGAGAATGTGTTTTAAAATCATCGCTGAAATGGAAGAAGCCCGGGCTTTCAGTCCGGGTAAAGCAGTTCAGCTCCAGGACGAACGCAAAAACATCTTTCGCGTGGGCACGGGCAACATTCGGCCCAAGGCTCTCAATCTCCTGATCGCCGACGGTCTGGTCATTAAAGCTCCCAACGGTAAGTACTATCTGGATAAAGAAAAGTTCGCTCAGATGAAAAAAACGATCGCCAAGTAAAAAGCAGATACAAAGAACCTCAGCGACTTCCCGAAATGCTGTTTTGCTTGACAGCTAAGGGAAAATACCCTAGATTGACCGAGCTTTTTTGCTAGGAGAATTAATATTATATGGCTACAAAAAGACAGCGCCGATCAGAAGAAATAAAGGATAAAAAGAAGAAAAAATCGACGAGGGTAGTTTATTTTTCCCTGATCCTGGTGGGCATATCCGTTGTTCTGATATTCTTTTTTGTTGTTTTATTCAATGCACTATTCCCTCCCGTGGACATGGATGCCATGAAAAAGAAAGAAAAACACCTGGTGGAAATCTATTTTTCCGACCAGCAGGAACGCTTTTTAGTCGCGGAAAAGCGCTATGTGTTTTTTGAAAATGACCCTGCTTCGCAGGCCAAAGAAATAACTAAAGCACTCCTGGAGGGCTCTAAGACCAAACTGATCAACACATTTCCGACCGGCGTCGGGATAAAAGACGTGAAGGTTAATGATGAAGGAACTGCTTTTGTCAATTTCGGTAAAAACCTGACCAAACTTCATCCAGGCGGATCAACTGCCGAAATGGCGACAATTTATTCCTTAACCAATTCTATAACGAAAAATGTTTCCGGTATAAAGAAAGTTAAAATATTAGTTGACGGCAAGGAAATACCATCAATTAAAGAGCATATCTCTACTAAAAAAGCATTTACGCCCAACCCGGAACTTTTTGCCCCCCCGCAGGCGGAGAAAAGCTAATCTTCTTATGGCAGCAAAATCAAAAATATCACGCATCCGCAATATTGGCATCGTAGCCCACATAGATGCAGGCAAAACAACCGTCACGGAAAGAATTCTTTATTATACCGGCAAATCTTACAAAATGGGCGAGGTTCATGATGGCGAAGCCGTTATGGACTGGATGCCTCAGGAACAGGAAAGAGGCATAACCATAACTTCCGCAGTAACAACCTGCGCCTGGAAAAATTATGAAATTCACATCATTGACACTCCCGGCCATGTTGATTTTACCATCGAGGTCGAAAGATCCCTGCGTGTTCTGGATGGCGCGGTTGTCGTTTTTTGCGCCGTCGGCTGCGTAGAGCCGCAATCGGAAACTGTCTGGCATCAGGCTGATAAGTATGGCGTGCCGAAGATTGCCTTTATCAACAAAATGGACAGGGTGGGTGCAGATTTTTTCGGCGCGGTGGCAATGATGCGCGAACGTTTTACCTCCGTTCCCCTGCCCGTTCAGATTCCCGCAGGATCTGAAGATAATTTTCACGGCGCGATTGATTTAATCCATGAAAAACTTCTGATCTGGGACGACAACAGCCAGGGGATGGATTATGCGGCACAGGAAATACCTCCGGAGTTTACCGAACAGACCAGGGTGAAAAGAGAGGAATTAATTGAGACACTGGCTAACCTGGATGATGATTTGGCGGAAAAATATCTCAGTGGCGAAGTAATTCCCGCGGCCGATATTTTGGCAGCCCTGAGGAAAGCAACTCTTTCGCTGAAAGCAGTCCCGGTGCTTTGCGGCACCGCGCTGCGCAACAAAGGTATTCAGCCGGTACTGGATGCCGTTATTGATTATCTGCCTTCACCGGAAGACATTCCGCCGGTAAAAGGGATCAATCCGATCACCAAAAAAGAGGAAGTTAGATATAGTTCCGATAAAGAACCGCTGGCGGCACTTGCCTTCAAGATTGTCATGGAGGAAGGACGCAAGCTGACGTATTTGCGGATTTATGCAGGCCAGATCAACTCGGGCGATGAAATATACAATGTTGTAAAGCAAAAGAAAGAAAAGGTTGCCCGCCTTTTACACATGCATGCCAATAAGCGGGAAAGAATCGAAAAAGCGTCGGCAGGCGAATTAGTCGCTGTCTTGGGCCTGAAAGAAACAACTACCGGAGATACACTCTGCGACGAGAAGCATCCGATCATGCTCGAACAAATTGAGTTTTACGAGCCGGTGATTAATCAGGCCATAGAAGCCAAGACACCGGCTGATCAGGACAAACTGACGACATCTTTAGCCAAGTTAGTTCAGGAAGACCCTACACTGCGCGTTAAATATGACGACGAGACGGCGCAAACCGTTATTTCCGGGATGGGAGAATTGCATCTGGAAATCATCGTCGACCGGCTGAAAAGGGAATTCAACGCCCATGTCAATGTCGGCAAGCCGCGCGTTGTGCATCGTGAGACAATATCCCGACATGTGGAAGCCGACGGAATTTTTGAAAAGGAACTGGGGGACAAAAAACATTTTGGTCACGTTCGCCTGTCTTTAACACCCCGCAAGCGCGGTTCGGGAAATATCGTAATCAACAAGCTGGACCCGGCGAATATCCCGGCGGATTATCATGGGATAATTATTGAAGGCATTAATGAAGCGTTGATGAGCGGGGTACTCAGCAGTTATCCGGCAATTGATGTCGAAGTGCAAATAATCGGCGGTTCCCATAAAGAAGGCGAGTCATCACTCCAGGGTTATAAGATAGCCGCGGCGACTGCTTTTCGTGATGGATGTAATTTGGCGGAACCGGTTATGCTGGAACCTGTTATGCTGGTTGACATTATAACCCCCAGTGAATTTATGGGTGATGTTATCGGTGACATCAACTCCCGCAAAGGTGAAATTCAAGCGATTTCCCCCAAGGGAAGCGTCAGTGAAGTGAAAGCCAAAGTGCCGTTGCGAGCCATGTTCGGCTATTCAACAGACCTGCGCTCGGCAACCCAGGGACGTGCTGTTTTTTCGATGATCTTCGCCGAATACGATAAAGCGTGACAATACAACAAGGTGCTACTGTTTTCTTTTTGATATTTTCTGCAGTTTATTAACTCTATAGAAATGACCGCTTCTTGTATTCAGCGCTAAAATGTCCACCCCAAGATTGACAGACATTCAGATCGACTTGCGGAACATTTTGTTTTACCGAGAGTTTTTCCGTATCTTTTATCATTGAGACATTTGGGGGCTGATGAAATGTTGAAAATGAAACGTCTGGTAATATTCCTGATTGCATTTATGGGGTATTTCCTGTTCTTGCCTTTAGAGGCAATAGCAAGAACTTCGGCATTCAAATCTGAGATCGGTCTTGTTTCAGCAATTGGTCTTGCGGTTATTTCAGCCTCGATTCTCTCCGTTATATTTCATAGATTAAAACAACCAGCCCTTCTCGCCTATATCGTATCCGGGTTGCTTATTCACGGCCTTTTTCCCGATGCCATCACCAGTTCCGTTCCTGTCATGGAGCAAATTTCCCATCTGGGATTGGTGTTTCTGCTGTTTATTATAGGTCTGGAGATGGATTTGGGGGGAATCCTAAACCTTGGTAAAAAAACAGCAGCAGCGATTCTCCTCCAAACACCGCTTACTGTTATTGTTATTATTGCCATTCAATGGGGAGCGGATAAATTCGGTTTTCAAGTGCCCGGACTCGGCTCCGGGGCTGCCAATTGGTTTTATTATGCTGTGGTGATAGCATTGAGTAGTACTGCCGTCGTAGTTAAACTACTGGCTGATAAATTTGATCTTGGCTCTCAAGCAGGCCGTGTGACGATACTTACTCTGATCGGTCAGGATATCTGGGCTATTATGGCTCTTTCCATCGTGTCCGCACAGGGAGAGTTCGGCGGCATCAAGTTACTGATCATGCTCGGTGGAGCTGCAGCCGCCACTGTTGCAGCTGTTGCTCTTTCGCGATGGATTCTTATTCCTGTTATGTCACAATTGGCCCGTTCACCAGATTTGATAGCTCTGGTTTCCATGGGCTGGTGTTTTTTGCTCGCCGAATGTTTTTCGCAGATAGGTCTGTCTGCTGAAATGGGCGCTCTCATTGCCGGGTTGACAATAGGCCGTTTGCCGATCCGCACAGAAATACTCTCGAAGGTAATCAGCCTGCGCGACTTTTTCATGGCCCTTTTCTTTATTTCTCTGGGCATATCACTGCCGCCGCCTTCGTTATCTGTTCTGGGTGATGCACTTTGGCTTGTTTTGTTTGTTTTCGCGGCTCGGCTCATTCTTTTTGCCCCCTCGCTCCTTGTTGCCGGACAAGGAGCGATTGTCGCATTTACATCATCCATTAACCTGGCGCAAATAAGCGAATTCTCGCTTTTGCTTTTGCCTGTTGGCCTTGCCCACCAGGTATTGGACGTAAGAGACTTGTCTGTTATATCTTATGGAATGATGCTGTCTGTGCTTTTAACCACGTATGCCATCAAGTATAACTATCCGGTGGCTATATTCTGCGAGCGAATACTCGGCTTCAACAAATTTACTTCCGGTCGGGGCGGTAATATTAATAAACCATCATCAAATGATCAGGGCAGTTCGACGGACATTATTATGCTCGGCTACCACCATAATGCCGAAGCGCTAATACGATTCATTACTGCCGGCAATCCGGAATTATTAACCCGTCTTGGGGTTGTGGATTTCAATTTGAAGAATCATTCCAAAATCAGCGCTGCGGGTGTCAAAGTTATTTACGGTGATATAAGCAATACGGAAACGCTGAGGTGCTCCGGAGTTAAGCATGCTAAAATTGTTATTTCATCGATCAGTGATATGTTTCTCAGGAACACTTCTAATAAAGAACTGCTAAGTGCTGTAAAAATAATTAACCCTGATGCTCTTTTCATAGCCACTGCCGACAGCATCCAGAATGTGCAGGAACTGAACGGATTGGGTGCGTTTGCCTGTATTTCTCCTCAGGTGGAGGCATCGCCGGTTTACTTTGCGGCATTAAAAAAAGCATTGCACCGTTGAAATGCTATAATATTCACAGGGAGCAAATAGATGAAAAATCATGAGACAGCCGCCGAATATATGAAGAAAGGATATAATTGCGCGCAATCGATCATAAAAGCTTACGCCGGTGATGCAGGCAAAAGAGAAGAGGATTTAGTCAAAATGGCTTCAGCGCTGGGAGGCGGCGTGGGGAGAAACGGACTCATCTGCGGTGCCGTCTCCGGGGCGGCGCTGATAATCGGGATGAAATTCGGCACGACAGATCCGGTCGATTTCCAGGCTAAAGAAAAAGCATATAACAAAACGAATGAATTGCTGGATCGATTTGCCGCGGAAAATAAAAGCGTCCTGTGCAAAGAACTTATTCCTTATGATATGAAGAATCCCGAGGAATTGAAGAAAGCAAGGGAAGCCGGAATCTTCAGCCAGAAATGCCCCCTGTTTGTTCTATCGGCAGGGAGAATATTAGAGGGCATTATCAATTCCGAATAATTTGTTTCTGACTTTGCGAAAATTAATTGCCGCTGATTTAATTCCAAAAAAAAAGCGCCTCCATACGAGGCGCTTTTTGTTGAAATGATTATAAATCTAAAGCGTACTTAATCCGCAAGCTTTTCTTCGGAAATTCGCATACTGTAAAATGAGCGATAAACGAAAATCAGCGCAATGACGAAGAAGGCAATGGCCAAACCGAGTTTCAAATTCTTGTTCGTCATGGTGACGGCGATTTCGACAGCCAGCAGACCGAACAGGGTCGTGAATTTGATGATCGGGTTCAAAGAAACCGAAGACGTGTCTTTGAAGGGGTCGCCAACGGTATCGCCCACTACGCTTGCTTCATGCAGCGGGGTGTTCTTCATCTTGAGGTCGACTTCAACAATCTTCTTGCCGTTATCCCAGCAGCCGCCGGCATTGGCCATGAAAATCGCCTGGAACAGACCGAAGAAGGCGATTCCGATCAGGTAACCGATGAAGAAGTAGGGGTTGAAGAACGACAGGGCCAAAGTCATGAAGAAAATGACGATGAAGATGTTGATCATACCCTTTTGAGCATACTGGGTACAAATCTGGACGACTTTCTTGGAATCTTCAATCGAAGCCTCTTTTTTGTCCAGTTTGATATTCTTCTTAATGTACACAACGGCCTGGTAAGCTCCGGTGACAACCGCCTGAATGGAGGCGCCGGTGAACCAGTAAATAACGGAACCGCCGGCCAGCAGACCCAGAATGATTTCCGGCTGCACCAGAGACAGTCTGCTTACAACCTGGCCAAAGACACCCTCGAGCAGAATGATGGTGGCGAATACCATGGTGGTAGCGCCGACAACGGCTGTACCGATCAACACGGGCTTGGCCGTCGCTTTAAATGTATTTCCCGCACCGTCTGCTGATTCCAGGAAGTGCTTGGCCAGTTCAAAATCAGGGGCTATGCCGTAATGTTTTTTCACAACATCTTTAGCGTCCTTACGGGATTCAATCAGGGACAACTCATAAATCGACTGCGCGTTATCGGATACCGGTCCAAAGCTGTCCACCGCGATGGTCACCGGGCCCATGCCCAGGAAGCCGAAAGCCACCAGACCGAAAGCAAATACGGGTGCGGCAAAGCTGAACGCAGCGGGCATGATCGCCATAATGGCTGCGTGTGTCGACACCATATAAGCTACGAACATCAAAGCCATAATCACCATCCCCAGCCAGAAAGCGGAGAAGTTACCGGCAACCAGACCGGAAAGAATATTCAGGGAAGCACCGCCCTGCTTGGAGGCGTTGACAACTTCCTCGCAATGACGCGATGAAGTACTGGTGAATATTTTGGTGAATTCCGGAATCAGCGCACCGGCGATGGTTCCGCAACTGATGATAATGGCCAGCGCCCACCAGAGACCGGCATATTTATCTCCCGCCAAGTCGCCCAGCAGAAAGTAGCTGGCAACAAAGGTGACGACAATCGAAACAATCGACGTGATCCAAACCAGGTTGGTCAACGGATGTTCAAAATTAAATTCTTTTTTCCCGGCAAAAGCAGCTTTGCTGATACCGTCGTTGATAAAGTAAGAAACAAGAGAGGTCAGGATCATGAGAATTCTCATCGCAAATATCCAGATAATCAACTTACCGCCCATTTCCGGGGTGGAAGCCAGCGCCAAAGCCAGGAAAACAATCAGGGCAACGCCGGTCACTCCGTAGGTTTCAAAACCGTCTGCAGTGGGGCCGACACTGTCACCCGCGTTGTCGCCCGTACAGTCAGCGATAACACCCGGGTTTTTCGGATCGTCTTCGGGAAGATGGAAAACGATTTTCATCAGGTCGGAACCGATGTCGGCGATCTTGGTGAAGATACCACCGCAGATACGCAGCACGGAAGCGCCAAGAGATTCACCGATAGCAAAACCGATGAAGCAGGCGCCGGCCAGAGTCGTGGGAATGTAGGCCAGGATGATAATCATGAAGAACAGCTCAATGCTGACGAGGAGCAGACCAACGCTCATACCGGAACGCAGACAGATGTTCACTATGTTGAGGGGATCACCGGAAAGCGACGAGAAGGCGGCGCGGGAATTGGCCACCGTGTTGATGCGAATGCCGAACCAGGCCACCACATAGGAACCCAGAATACCGACAATCGAAGAAATCAGTATGATAATAACGCTCGATGTAGGCATGTGCTCCAGGAAGCCGAAGTAGTAAATCATACAGACGGCGATCAAAATCCACAAAGCGATCAGGAATTTGCCCTGCTGAAAAAGATAGGTCTTGCAGGTTTCCCAAATCGTCTGGGAGACATCCAGCATGGCCTTATGAGCGGGCAGGTTTTTCGTTTGCACGTATTGCAGGATACCGAATGCCATGCCGACCAGACAGATAATCAACCCGACATTCAGAATAGTCATCCCGCCGAGCGCGCCGTTTAAAAAGACAATTTGAGTTAAATCCGGCAACTTGATATTTGCTTCACCGGCAAAGGCCGTTCCGGCAAGCAACAGGAACATAAAACCGCTAAGTAAAAGAGTCCAGATACTTCTTTTGTTATGTAACATCATTCATCCTCCTTCTTTAAAGACTTAACTAATATATTTTTTTGGTACTTAGTGATTGCTTTTTGGATACCGGATAAAATAATTTCAGAGCCAGCCTCTGCTGCTGTCGAAATAATTTCCGGCAGCAAAGAAAGTTCTTCATCAGATGCAAAAGGTTCCAGCACATATCCTTCGATACGTGACTTATCAGGTGGCTTGCCGATCCCTAAGCGCACCCGCATGAAGTCGGAAGAACCCAAGTTATCTGTTATGGACGTAAGCCCCTTGTGCCCGGCATTACCTCCACCCGCTTTCAGGCGAATTGTGCCGAAAGGCAGGTCAAGATCATCATGAATAACGATCAAATTATTAATATCCGCTTTAAAAAAAGCAACCAACTGTCGTACCGCGGTGCCGCTCAAATTCATGTATGTCTGGGGCAGAGCCAGAAGGGTGTCAGTGCCCCTTATTTTCCCTTTGCCCCATATAGCATCGAAACTTCTGTGTTTTAAATCAATCTTAACTTCTTGGGCCAGTTTTTCCAGAACCATAAATCCGATGTTATGTCGAGTAAAACGATAACGATTGCCCGGATTTCCTAGACCGACTATCAAGTGCATGATTTGCTCCCTCTTAAACAGCTTGCCGGAAATAAATTTGCCAATATGAGGGATACGCTTTCTCCTGTCCGATAATCACGGCATTTATTTTTCTTTTTCAGCCTTCTCTGCCGGTGCTGCCTCGGCTGCCTCGGCTGCTGCCGCCGCCGCTTCTTCTGCCGGTGTAGCTTTGACTACTTTAATTGCCGCAACGGCAACTACGGCCGCATCGGCGGTATCAAGGACGGAAATCCCTTCCGCCAGTTTCAATTCCTTAACTTTAATGGAATCACCGATGTCCAGGGAAGAGACATCGACTTCGATATGATCAGGAAGATTTTCCGGCAGACAGGAAATTTTCACTTCGCGTTTGATGTGCTGCAATTCGCCGCCATTTTCTACACCAATACATTTACCAACAAATTTCAGTGATACTTCGAAGGTGAGTTTGGCTTTCATATCCACTTCATAAAAATCAACATGATAGAACTTGCCGGTCAAAGGTTGATATTGCAGTTCTTTAATTAACGAGAGTTTTTCCATTTGGCTTTTGCCGCCGTCATCAATAATCAGTTTGATAAAGGCATGGTCTTTTTTATTTTTATGCAGTTTGACCAACTCGTCATTGTTCACCGTCAATAAAATATTTTCTGCAGATCGACCGTAAAAGATAGCGGGAATAAGTCCTTTTTGCCGAAAACGGCGCGCTGGTCCTTTCTTTTGTTCTTTTCGGATCTGAGCTGCTAAATTGGTTATCTCCATTTACTCCTCCTATATAAATAATGAGCTTACAGAATCGTTATAATAAATCCGGCGAACAGCTTCACTTAACAACCCGGACACCGATAAGGCCTTAATCCTGGTACAGCTTAAAGCCCGCTCGGAAAGCGGGATTGTATCCGTGACAACAACTTCTTTAATGTCGGAACTTTCAATGCGTTCCAATGCCGGACCAGACAAAACCGGATGTGTACAGCAAACGGATACTTCCAAAGCGCCTGCTTCCTTCAGAGCATTGGCACCCTGAACAACAGTGCCCGCGGTATCAATCATATCATCCAAGAGAATAACGCTTTTCCCTTTGATATTACCAATAATATTCATTACCTGTGCTTCATTGGGTCCTTCCCGCCTTTTGTCGATAATCGCCAGGCTTGCTCCCAGTCTCTTACCAAAAGCGCGGGCTCGTTCGACGCCTCCGGTATCGGGGGAAACAACAACAGTGTTATCTAAATATTTCTTTTTCATATAATCGAGCAAAACAGGCGTGGCAAAAAGGTTGTCGACCGGTATATTGAAAAAACCCTGAATTTGCCCCGCATGCAAATCAATGGAAAGAACACGGTTAGCGCCGGCGGTAGTAATCAGATCAGCCAACAGCTTTGCCGTAATCGGGGCGCGCGGAGCGACTTTTCTGTCCTGACGGGAATATCCGTAGTAGGGAATAACTGCCGTGATACGATCGGCAGAAGCCCGCTTCAAGGCATCGATCATAATCAGCAATTCCATGCATGTAACATTGACCGGCGAGCACGTCGATTGAATGATGAAGACATCCATGCCACGGACATTTTCATTGATTTCTACGCGTGTCTCCCCGTCGCTGAATGTCGATACATTTGCTTTACCTAATGATACACCCAAGTTATCACAAATCTTTTTAGCCAAGGCAATGTTGGAATTGCCGGAAAATATTCTAATTCTTTCTAACATTAAATTAAAGCCTTTCCCCCGAATTATATGGCTGGGGCGGGAGGATTCGAACCTCCGAGTGCAGGAACCAAAATCCTGTGTCTTACCGCTTGACGACGCCCCACCAGGATCACAAAATTACGAATGTCCATTTTAGCAGGAAGTTAGCGTAATTACAGCGATTGGGCAAAATATACACGTGCCTGAGGAGAAGTTTTATTTAAATCTCCGGCGGCTTTTTTTGCGCTATTTTCGTCTGTAAAAATGCCAAAGACCGTAGGGCCGCTACCCGACATCATTGCACTCAATGCGCCATGCCTCAGCAATAGCTGCTTTATCTCTGTCAACTCCGGATGCATACTCAAAGATGCAGTTTCCAGATCATTGTGCATTTCCCGGATGATATCGCCCAGTTCGGAAAAACGCGGAATGCTATAATTAATTCGTTTCTTTGTCAATCTTAAATTAAGGCTTTCGTAAACCAATTTTGTGGAAAGAGGAAAACTCGGATTGATCAGAACAATGTTGAGTTTCAGGGGATTTTTCCAGGCTTTTAACTTTTCTCCGATGCCGGAGGCAAAAGCACTGCTGCCAAAAAGAAAAAAAGGAACGTCCGCACCCAGTTTTGAGCCAATATTCATCAGCTCTCTTTTTCTTAAACCAAATCGGCACATTTCATTGAGGGCCAGGAGAGTTGCGGCGGCATCGGAACTTCCTCCACCAAGCCCTGCTGCGACCGGTATGTTTTTCGTTAAGATTATTTCGACGCCTGACGAACAGCCTGTATAGGAAAAAACAGCATCTGCCGCACGAAAAATCAAATTATCCGCCGATAACGGCAAATTGCTGTTCGGGCATTGAAGGACGATGCCCTTGGGGCGGGACAAAAAGGTTAATTCATCATAAAGAGTTATTTGCTGCATGAGGGAAACGATATCATGATAACCATCGGTGCGTTTCCCCAAAACGCGCAAGAAAAGGTTTATCTTGGCCGGAGCCAGTTTTGTGAGCATTTCAACCATTTTCTTTAACGTAACGAATCTTTAACTCATACAGGACTCCCTGTATTAAACTGTTTTCCTGCTCGTCAAGATTGCCTTTTGTTTTTTCATTCAGCATATTGAGTATATCAATGGTCTGTTTGGCAGCCGGCAAATTCTTTTGCGTTTTTCCGGAGGCGGGGTCAGGAAAATCGCCAAAATGGAAAAGAGCAGAGGTGGAGAGAGATAAAACGAAATTAGTAAAACTGATCGGCGGATAATTCAAGCTCTCCGAGCTCTGCTCCGAGAGGTTGTCCGCAATTCCGGGTTTTTCTCCGGCAGAAGCCTTTTCCGTTTCGGCCGCTTCATCGCCGTCGGCAAAAAAACGTTTATCCTTGATTACAAATCCTGAATCCTTTTTTTCTTCTGCCATAGAAACATCTCCTTTAGCAAGCTTCTGAAACATCCGGATTAATTTGGTTTCATGCTTCTCAAGCGGGAAATTCTTTCCGCCAGCGGAGGATGAGTACTGAACAGATTCATCAGTGCTTTTCCCGAAAGCGGATTGACAATAAACATATGGGCGGTTGCCGGTTTAGCGTCCATCGGTACAGCCTGAGACGCCAGGGTAAGTTTTTCCAGGGCGCCGGCTAATCCATAAGGGTTCTTCGTTATGCCGGCGCCTCCGGCATCAGCCAGATATTCCCGCGACCGGGATATGGCCATTTGAATAATGGCGGCGGCAATTGGCGCGATTATGGCGGTGGCGATCAGGCCGATAATTCCTCCTTTTTCATCGTCATCATCATTGCGGCTGCCGCCGAAAATAGCCGCCCATTGCGCCATTGTCGCCAGCATGCTGATTGCTCCGGCGATGGTTGCGGCAATAGAACTGATGAGCATGTCCTTATTTTTTATGTGGGACAATTCGTGAGCGATAACTCCTTCGAGTTCCTCTTTGTTGAGAATTCTCATTATTCCCTCGGTCACCGCGACGACGGCGTGTTGTTCATTACGGCCGGTGGCAAAAGCGTTGGGTGTTTCCTCGGGTATAATGAACAGCCGCGGCATGGGCAATTTGGCTTTCATGGAGAGGTTGCGCACCATACCGTACAGTCCGGGCGCTGAGGTTTCCGAAACCTCATGCGCCTTGTACATTCTCAGGACAATCTTATCGGAAAACCAGTAGCTGCCAAAATTCATAATCAGGGCAAAAATAAAGGCAATATAAACGCCTCCCTGGCCCCCGATCAGGCCGCCGATCAACATCAGCAACCCTGTTAATGCTCCCAGCAAAAGAGCCGTTTTTAAGTAATTTCCCATAACTATACTCCTCTTTTCTTAAACGTTATCGTTCCGGCAGAGGATAAATCTATTTTGATATGATCCCCCTCGTTATATTTGCCGGCCAGAATCTCCAGCGCCAACTGATCCAGGATCAGTTTTTGCAATGAACGCTTCAGTGGACGGGCGCCATATACGGGACTATAACCTACGCCAGCTATATATTTTTTCGCGGCCGCTGTCAATTCGATGGTCAGTTTACGATCTTGAAGCCTCTTGTCAATCAGGGACAACTGAATATCGACGATCCGGTTAATGTCTTCCAGTGTCAAAGCGCGGAAGGTAATGATGTCGTCAATACGATTTAAGAATTCCGGTTTAAACGTAGAGCGGAGAGCTTCCAAAGTCCGCGTGCGTTTATCCTCATCATCCAGATCGGAGTCTTGAATCCACTGACCGCCGACGTTGGATGTCATGATTACAATTGTGTTTTTGAAATCGACCGTGCGTCCATGACCATCGGTAAGACGGCCGTCATCAAGTATTTGCAACAGAATATTAAAAACATCGGGATGAGCTTTCTCGATTTCATCAAATAGCAATACGCAATAAGGCTTACGCCGTACAGCCTCGGTCAGGTGTCCCCCCTCGTCATAGCCTACATAGCCCGGCGGGGCGCCGATTAACCTGGCAACGGCATGTTTTTCCATATATTCCGACATGTCAATCCGCACCATCGCCTGTTCATTATCAAACATAAATTCCGCCAAAGCACGGGCAAGTTCTGTTTTGCCTACACCCGTGGGGCCAAGAAAGATAAACGAGCCGATCGGGCGATTGGGATCCTGCAGGCCGGAACGGGCGCGGCGCAATGCGGCGGATACCGCCCGGATGCCTTCTTCCTGGCCGATCACGCGCAATCTCAGTCTTTCATCCATGTGAATGAGTTTCTGCACATCGCTTTCCAGCATCCGCGCCAGCGGAATACCTGTCCAATTAGCAACGACTTGTGCCACGTCCTCGGCATCCACTTCTTCTTTAAGCATTTTCTTGTTCTTCTGGGCTTCCACAAGGCTTGTCTGATCAGCTTCCAATTCCTTATTCAGAGCGACCAGCTGGCCGTAGCGGATTTCCGCCGCCCGCGTCAGATTGCCTTCGCGCTGGGCGCTGACCTCCTCGGTTTTCAGCGCTTCCATCCGGCTCTTAGTCTGCTGGATTTTCTTGATAATGTCCTTTTCCGCCGACCAGTGCCCCTTCATCTGATCCATGCTGGATTTAAGTTCGGCCAGCTCCTTTTCAATCTTTTCACGCCGTTCCAGGGCGGGCTTATCCGTATCGTTTTTCAGAGACTGAAGCTCAATTTCCAATTGGATGATTTTCCGGTCGATGGTATCAATTTCCGCAGGCATACTGTCGAGTTCAATTCTCAGGCGCGATGCCGCCTCATCAATCAAATCAACAGCCTTATCCGGCAAAAAACGATCGGCGATATAACGATGCGAAAGAGTCGCGGCGGCAATGATGGCTGAATCCTTGATCCGTACTCCATGATGAACTTCATAGCGCTCTTTCAGGCCGCGCAGAATAGCAATCGTATCTTCCACCGTCGGTTCCTTGACCAGAACCGGCTGAAAACGCCTCTCCAGGGCGGCATCCTTCTCTATATACTTGCGGTATTCGTTAAGAGTCGTCGCCCCGACACAACGCAGTTCTCCCCGTGCCAGCGCCGGTTTGAGCATGTTGGAGGCGTCCATCGAGCCTTCGGCGGCGCCTGCTCCGACTACCGTATGTATTTCATCGATAAAAAGAATAATCTCACCGTCTGAACTGATTACTTCCTTGAGCACCGCCTTCAGACGCTCCTCAAATTCACCGCGATATTTAGCTCCGGCGATCAAAGCCCCGACATCGAGGCCAATGACGCGTTTGTTTTTCAGATTTTCCGGCACGTCACCATTGACGATCCTCTGGGCCAGTCCTTCCACAATCGCTGTTTTGCCGACGCCCGGCTCGCCGATCAAAACAGGATTGTTTTTTGTCCGCCTGGACAATACCTGCATGATCCGCCTGATTTCTTCGTCCCGCCCGATGACCGGATCAAATGTACCGCGGCGGGCCAGCTCGTTGAAATCCTTCGCGTAGCGTTCCAGGGCCTGATATTTGCCTTCAGGATTAGGGTCGGTCACCCTTTGATTGCCGCGGATTTCCACCAGAACCTTAAAGATGTTGTCTCGGTTCACATTGGCCTTACGCAATATTTTCCCGGCCTGCCCTTCCTTTTCTTCGGCAATGGCAATCAGGACATGCTCGGCGCTTACATATTCGTCTTTAAGCTGCGCCGCTTCGGTGAGAGCTTTATCGAATATTTTATTGAGCCTGCCCCCCAGATAAACTTGTCCGGAGTCGGCACCTTGAATCGTCGGCTGCTTTTTCAGGTGGCTGTTAATCTCCTGTTCTATCTTCTGAGGCTGAATATTGAGTTTATTGAGTATGGCCCCGACAATGCCGTCTTCCTGCCTTAAAAAGCAAAACAGGAGGTGCTCCGGTTCAATGGCCTGATGACCGGAAGAACCTGTCAGAGCCTGTGCTTCCTGCAGAGCTTCCTGAACTTTTAAAGTGAATTTATCAAAACGCATAATCCTTCCTCGCTACTATCAGAATTGTTAAAAAAACCTGCTTTTCAGGCTGTTCAAAAAGGTTTAGCTGCAAGGCATCGCGAGGATCGAGCAGCGGAGCGTACTTGAGATGTACGTGAGCAGCGAGAGCCGAAGCTTAACGCAGCAGATGAGCCTTTTTCAACAGCCTGCTATTCCAACGGTTTTTCAATAGTTACAAAAAGCTTGCCATTCTTAAACACACTGACGTTGCCGGAGGATTCGGAAATTACTATGGCCACCGCTTTTGTTACGTTGGTAATTCCCGCGGCCGCGATATGCCTGCTGCCCAGACCTGCCGGAAAATCACGGCTATCCGGAGCTGCGCTGAGATGCCTTCCGGCGGTAATAATGGCGCCGTTTTCCTTAACAACAAAAGCACCGTCAATGGCGGAAAATTCCTTAATTGTTTCTATTAACTCAGGATTTAAGAGATTACGTTGATCCTCCGTGTATCCTAAAAACGGGTTAATAATCATTTGCCTGGAAAGCTGCAAAACCTTTTCCTCGTCGCCCAGCACAAATATCGTGCCGATTTTTCTATATTCCCTGCCCTGCGCGGCTATTTCACAGGCAATATTCAGGGCAGCATTGAAGACTTCCGGACGGACGCTTTCAATGATGTCGTTAATATTGTCCGAGGTTAAAATTTCAAATTCCTTCCCGACATCAAGAACAAAAATACTGTCGGCATAGCCGAACCTGGGCACACCGCTCAGACAGACTATCTTATCTCCTTTTTTAAAAAATCCCGAAATTATACCCTTTGCAATCGCAATTTTGATCGTTCCGACGCGGCTCAGCCTGACGTTGGGAATATCCAGTTTCCGGGCGTATTTCCGAACATCATCCGGCAACTCCTCGCCCTCACGGGCAACTATAATGACTCCGATTGCCTTCTTAATTTCTTCCGGCAGGGCGGCAATATCTTTCATTACATCAATGCAAACAAGCAAGGCATCGGCTTTTACTTGCTGCGCAATTCTTATCGAATGATCGATCATTACCTGGTTAATAGATTGCATTTGATTGCCTCGAGATATTATACATCACTTTAAACATGAAAACATGCTGTGTCAAGTGGCATCGTTTTATTAAAGTAATTAATAAATTGCGCTTTGTTAACGTAAGATAATTTGGCTTATAATCCACTTTCCTTTTTTCCGGGAAGGAAGTCTCATCATTAATTATCCCCTTATAAATTATCTTGACCGGAATACCTTTGTTGGGTAAAAAACAGGTATTGATTGAACCACAGGGAGGCTTGATAATTGAAACTGCCCGTCGTCACCGGCACTCTTGATTTATATATAAAAGAGATAAACCGTTTCCCGCTTTTAACGCCGGAAGAGGAATTCAAACTGGCCGTCCGCTTGAAGAAAAACAACGATATGGCGGCGGCGGAGCAACTGATTGTTTCCAATCTGCGTTTTGTCGTGAAGATTGCCCATGAATACCGCAATTATGGTTTTAAACTTGCGGATCTGGTTCAGGAAGGCAATATCGGTCTCATTCATGCTGTAAAAAAATTTGATCCCTACAAGGGTTACCGGCTGATATCATATGCCGTCTGGTGGATTCGCGCCTACATTCAAAATTATCTGATTAAGTCCTGGAGCATCGTTAAAATCGGGACTACACAAGCGCAGAGAAAATTGTTTTTTAAATTGAGCCAGGCGAAGAAGCAACTGGAAACGATTTCCCGGAAGAACCCCGAATTTGCAGAGATTGCCGAATCATTGGGTGTGAAAGGCACCGAAGTAGCCGAGATGGACCTGCGTATGGGTTCGCGTGATGTTTCTTTGCATGAATTCATCGGCGACGACGGCAATTCAGCTCATATTGATTTTCTGGCTTATGAAGGAGACTCTCAGGAAGTATCGCTGATTAAACATGAGGAAAAAAGCCTGATTAAACGAGACATTGCCGGTGCCATGGCCCATCTCAATGAAAGAGAAAGCTATATTATTAAAAATCGTGTTATGGCCGATAATCCCGAAACACTCCAGGAAATCGGCGACAGATACAACATCACCCGCGAACGCGCCCGCCAGATTGAAAAGCAAGCGTTAAAAAAAGTACAGCTCGCCCTGCCCTATCTAAAACCGGATAATTAATAAAGTCTTGAATTATTCAATGTTTTATCCGCCCTATTTCTGCGCTATTGCACTGTCTGGTTGATGATTGACACGTCAATCAATGTTTGCTATAAATTTTACATGAAAAAAGAAGATCGAGGGAAGTTCATCGTTGATGCGGCACTGAAAGTATTCAGCAGCAAGGGATACGCCAACACGCGCATGGGCGATATTGCGAAAGAGGCCGGTATGTCTTACGGTCTGGTTTATCATTATTTCCACAACAAAGAGGAACTTTTCAACGTCATTGTGAAAGAATGGTGGCTTAGCTATTACAGCGAAGTCGAGCGGTTGAGGGATAGCAGCCTGCCCGTCACGGAAAAAATTACGGGCATTATCCAATATCTCCTCAATATCTGTACTGCCCATCCCGAGAAGATCTTTCTTTTCACAACCGAGGTGTCGAGAGGGTTTGCGTATCATTCGGACGTCTCCAGCCGGGAAGACTTCGTAAAGCTTTTTTCTCTCGTTGGGGAGATCATTGTTGAAGGGCAGCAAAAAAAAATCTTCCGCAGTGATATCAAGCCCAGATATCTGGTCTATGCGCTGATGGGCGGCATCGATGCCGTTCTTTCGATTATCGCTTTTGGCGAAGAAGAAATCAGCGAGATCAGCAAGAAAAGAATGATTGACAATATAGCCTCCCTCTTTTTTCAGGGCGCTCTCGCCAATAAAGCTGAAGCATCCTAAGCCGAATTGCTAAAAAGGGCAGACTGCTCATCCTGACTGCAGCCTGCCCTTTTTTTAAATGTTAGCGTGAATCATTTGTCTTGAAAATTCTTAATTCTATTCTCCACCGATCCATCCTGTCAACCTCGCCCAATTACCTTTTTCGGCCTTGCACATAATGCCCGATCTGCCGCCGTCGCGTCGAGTAAAGAATGGACACTTCGATATTGCGCGACCAGGGAATAGTTCTAATATACCGGTGACCTACAATCCGCCGGTGCCGACGCCAAAAACTATTCCTTCGTAATTTATCCTTACTCCATTATTATATTCTAATAGTGTCAGGCGCTGGTCATGAGATAGGCAATATCCAGACGAATCGCCGCTATAAGCCAACCCTGAGCTGTGCGAACATATTTGTTTTCATAACTTCCATACGTTAAAGTGGCTTTTTCGTCCGTATCGCCACCGACAAACAAAAGCCATTTCGCACTGGCCGTATCTCCGTCAATATCTATTATGGGGTTGGTAAAGCTATGCATAAAAAACGGGTTTCCGGCATCCATGTCCTCAAACATCGCCGTAATTTCGGCTCGACCCTTCGAAAATACGCCCATGTTGGGACTTTCCCAGGTAGCATCCTCCGTGAACAGCAGCGCCACTTCCTTGGAATACATGGTTTTATCTTTCCAACCCTTGTCGCAGTAATGCCCATAGGTGGCCTGGAGTTTCTTTATGGCTTCAATATCTTCCAACCGCTGGATTCTTTGTTCCAGTGTCAGTTCTTTACTCATAACGAACACTCCTTTCCGTATTTTTTGCAGATGCTCACTAAAGCTTAAAAAAGGATGATTGCTTTCATGATCTTTCTTTTTTCGAAATCATCGATTGCCTTTTGAATATCATCCAGAGCAATGATCTTTGTGCAATTGCAGCTTGCTGTGGAATTGAAAATATTTGCTGATGTTCCTATGAATGGAGGAGGGTTCCGCTTCCCGGGAAGTGGAACCCTCCGGTATGAATTGACGCCTTTTCTATCTATGGTTATTCGTGAATCCAGGATGAAATTCTACGCCATTGGTTAGTGGACGGATCGGCCTTGAAAATCCAGGCGGCATCGCCGCCTCCCCGCTTGGTTGGTGTCCATGTAACGGGTGTCATCATGCCCGAGTCAAAACCTTTCAGTGTCTCGGCCGCCTTGATGAACTTTTCCCGCGTCAGGTCCGGCCCCGCCCGTTTAATCACTTCGCACAATACTATTGCGGCTTGATATCCCCATCCATTCATGGGATTATCCACCGAACACATATTATACTTCTTGATCAGGCTCCTGTAAAAGTTGATGGCGGGGGTGTCATCATGAAGATCCACAGCGTATGTGGACATAAGCAACCCGCCGGAGTAATTGATCGAATCACCGGCAAGTTCAACTGTTTTCCTGGAGGCGGCGGCGGAACTGGTGATGTAAAGGGCTTTAAACTGGACACGCTGCGCCTCTTTCATAATGGCTGCGGGTTCACGATCATTGACATGCATAAAAACATGCGTAACTCCGGCCTGTTTGCATTTAGAAATCTGGGAACTGAAATCAATTGCTCCCCTTTTGTACGAAAGATCCAGCACATTTTTAATGCCATAAACCCTGTCAAACGCTATTTTGGTTCCTTCAAACCACTGCTGACCGGTCACATCATCCTGATATATGCAGGCCACAATGGGTTTATTCACTTTCAATGTCTCTTTTACGTATTTTGCTCCCACAATCGCCTGGGTAATATAACTCGTATCCATAAGGAAAACATATTTCCTGGGCGGATCGACAAGCTTCGAATTGGCCGTCCCTGCCGGCAGCATCGGAATTTTGTATTCTTCCAGCAAGGGCAATATGGCAAAAATCCCGGCAGCGCCCATGTTCATGGACATAACGAATACTTTGTCTCTGGTAATGAGCTTTTTTACCCCCTGAACCGTTCGCGGAGCCTGAAATCCGTCATCCTCGATCAGCAATTTTATTTTCCTTCCGTGAATACCTCCCTGATCATTGATGTGTTTGAAATACAAATTAGCTCCGTCACGCCAGCTCTGGCCCATGAAGGCCAGCGGCCCGGAAAGATCCATGGTGCTGCCGATAAGTATCTCGTCTTTCGTAACACCATCTTCAGCCTGAACGATTCCACCCGCAATTAGAAAAAAAGACAGTAAAGCGCTTAAAACAACTATTCCTAATTTAACCCTTTTCATCTTTCCCCTCCATTTTTAAGTTAATTGCTCCTGATTAAACTGCTGAATCAACCATTAATATTGGCGTTAGTACATCTCCTTAATGAGATCCTTGAATTTCTCATTGACATACCCGCGCTTCAGTTTCATCGTGGCCGTGAGCTCAGGATCTTCAGCCTGCAGCTCCACATCAATCAAACGGAATTTCCGGATGTTCTCCACCCGGGCCAACTGTTCGTTAACCCTGCGCACATCCTCACCGATCAAATCGATAACCTCTTTCTGATGGCAGAGACTCTTGAAGGTGGTAAAGGGTATCCTTTGCTTCTGGGCAAAGTCCGTTACGTTTTCCTTATCGATCATGATCAGTGCGGTCAGATACGCCTTTCTATCTCCGATGATAACAGCATCATTGATATAAATGCTGGCTTTGAGCTTGTTCTCGATATACTGCGGGGTAATATTCTTACCGCCGGCGGTAATTATGATATCCTTCTTGCGGCCGGTGATCTTCAGAAACCCGTCTTCATCAAATTCTCCCAAATCCCCCGAATGCAGCCAGCCGTCCTCGGTCAGATATTCTTTCGTCAGTTCCGGCTCTTTTAGATATCCCTGAAATACATTATCACCTTTCACCAGTATCTCGCCGTCTGCCGCTATTTTCACTGTCACACCCGGGAAAGGCTGGCCTACCGTGCCCAGTTTGATGTTATCCCGGTGATGGGTCGAGGTGGGACCTGAATCTTCCGTCTGACCGTAAACTTCCTTGATTCTCAAACCGACGGCATGGAAGAAAGCCAGAATCTCCGGTGCGATCGGCGCCCCTCCGGACACCATGTTGTATCCCCTGCCCAGTCCGACCATCGCGCGGGTATTGCGAAACACGGCAAAGTCGGCTATCGCATTTAAAAATAACAAATAAAGGGGAATACTCTTATGGGCAAGCCTGAGGGAGCTGGTTTTATGGCCGATCTTCACAGCCCAATGAAATACTTTCTTCTCAATTGCCGTGGCTTCGTTGATAGTCATGTAGATCGAGGAATAAAATTTCTCCCAGAAGCGCGGCACGGCGAAGAAATTCGTGGGCTGCACCTCGCGTAAATCAATGGGCACGGTCTCCAGATTTTCCGCAAAATTAAGTGTCTGACCCATCATCAATTGGTTGAAGACAGCACCAACACGCTCAGCGACATGGCAAAGCGGGAGAAAGGTGAGAGCTTCTTCATTTCCATAAACAAATGCTGTCTCCGCGCCCATAGAAGTGGCGTAAATGATGTTGTGATGCGAAAGCATCGCGCCCTTGGGTCGACCTGTTGTTCCGGATGTATAAACAATAAACAGGGTGTCTTCCGGCTTCACTTCAGCGCCCAGTTTCTCAAAAAGCCCCGGATTTTTCTCTATCTCCTTCATACCGAGCTTGCGGAATTCTGCATAACTCATCACCATCGGATCCTTGAAGTCCCGCAGACCTTCCATCTCATAAACAATAATCTTTTTTAATTCCGGCAATTTTTCGCGAACTACCAGAACTTTATCCAGCTGCTCTTCATCTTCCGCAAAAAAAATCTGTGAATCGGAATGCCCGACGATGTACTCCACTTCATCCGGTGCATTCGTGGTATAAATACCTACTGTAACGCCGCCGATACAGGCACAACCGAGATCGCAATAAAGCCACTCCTCTCGCGGTTCACTGAGAATTGATATTTTCTGTCCTTTTTTCAGACCCAGTGCCTGCAAAGCCATTCCGGCAATTTTTACTTCCTTCCCATAGGTCTCCCATGTAGTATCAGCCCATATTCCCAATTCCTTTTTACGGAAGGCTACCCTGTTTTTCCACTTTTCCACTCTGCTGGCAAAAAGTTTCGGGACAGTATCGTATTTCGGATCATATAGGTCTTCTTTTGATAATAATTTCTTGGCCACGATTTACTCCCCTTCATATCTTTACTGTTTTGAAGCAATGATTTTCAAAATCGATCAAGAGGGTGTTCAAAGTATACCCTAAGCACCTTACCCCTACCCTCTCCTGTTCTTATCTCCAGACCTTTTTCTTTTTCCAGCGCCGGGTTCCGCGGATGCCTTCCTCGCGAACTCCCAGATAAAATTCCTGAACATCCGGATTCTTCCGCAATACGATGAACCCGTGACTCGCCAGCTCCAGTGCCATCTTGGCATTCTGCTCCACCAGCAAAATCGTCGTCTTCTCCTCTTCATTGATCTGCTTGATAATCCCGAATATCTTCTTCACAAACGCCGGTGCCAATCCCAGCGACGGCTCATCCAGCAAAAGCATGTGGGGACGGGACATCAAAGCCCGCGCGATAACCAGCATCTGCTGCTCGCCGCCGCTCAAGGTGTCGGCATATTGGTTGCTCCGCTCCTTCAACAAGGGAAAATAGCTGTACATGCGATCAATGTCTTTCTCGACTTCCTTCTTATCCTTTCGGGTGAATCCTCCCATCAAGATGTTCTTGTAAACAGATAGATCCTGAAATATCTCTCTCCCCTCCGGTACCTGCGATATCCCCATCTTGACTATCTCTTCCGGTTCCATCCCCTGGATCGCTTTTCCCTTATACGTCACTGTCCCCTTATCCGGTACGATCAAACCCGATATGGTCCGGAGTATTGTCGTTTTCCCCGATCCGTTTGCCCCCAGAATGGTGACGATCTTCCCCTCTTCAATGCCTATCGATATCCCTTTCGTCACATTCACCGGCCCGTAAGAGACTTCCAAATTCTTCGTTTCTAAAATCGGAGCCATATTATTCCTCTCCTAAATATGCTTTGACGACATCAGGGTGACTGACGACATCCTTCGGCTTGCCGTCCGCCAACAATTTGCCGTAGTTCAGCGCTGTAATTCTGTCGCATACGTCCATGACCAGTCTCATGTCATGCTCAATTAACAAAATGGTGATGCCGAAATCCGCCCGGATATCCTCCAGCCAAAAAGCCAGATCCTGCGTCTCCTCCACATTCAAACCCGAGGAGGGCTCGTCCAGCAAAAGCAGGGTCGGCTCCATAACCAATGCCCTCCCCAGTTCAACATTCTTCTGGACGCCGTAGGGAACGTTGTTGATTCGCTCCATCCGATAAGCCTGCAGATCAAGAAAATCGATGACCTCTTCCACCTTCGTCCGAAATTTAAGCTCCTGCTCCCGCGCTTTCCCCCAAAAAAAGGCATCCTGAAAAAATCCGGTCTTCCGCCGGGAATGACAACCCAACAGCATGTTGTCCATAACGGTTACGTTCGCAAACAACTCTATATTCTGAAATGTCCGCGCAATTCCCTCATTCACAACTTTATAAGGCTTAATATGTGTAATATCCCTGCCCTGAAATGTCACTTTCCCCGTGTCGGCTTTGTATACCCGGCTGATGCAGTTGAGAAGCGTCGTCTTCCCCGCGCCGTTCGGACCGATCAATGCATGGATCGATCCCTTCTCCACGTCGATATTGACGTCCTGCAAGGCATTCACTCCGCCAAACCGGATAGACATGCCCTCGGCTTTAAGTAATGTCTCTCCCATATCCTGATTTCCCTCTCTTCGCCTAATGTTCGGATTTTGTATACTTCCGAATTCTCTTGAAGGTATCTTTCTTATAAAACGGGAAGGTCTCAAAGAAGAATTTAACCTTCAGCCAACGCCCGTAGATCCCCAGAGGTTCAAAGAGAACAAATAAAACCAGCAGTACCCCGTAAACGGTTCCCTGCAGGCCGGACTGCTGTCCAATAGCCGTCGGGAGATAATCCTTTCCCAGAGCGATCATTTCGGGGAGAAGTGTCATGAACATTGCCCCGAAAATCGAGCCGTGTACGGAACCCATGCCGCCAATGATAATCATGATCAGAAAATTAATGGAGACGGTAACATCAAAGTTTTCCGGGCCGATAAAACGCATGTGGTGGGCAAAAAGTGATCCGGCAATGCCGGTAAAAAGCGCGCTGATGGCAAAGGCGGCTGTCTTGTACACCGCGAGATTCACTCCCATCGACTCCGCGGCCACCTCGCTGTCCCGGACGGCGGTCATCGCTCTGCCCGTCGGAGTGCGGAGAATGTTCTTCATTATCAGAAGCATGATCAGCAGTACGAAAAATACTAAATAAAAATAATATTTGTCCGAGCTGAAATCAATCGGCCCCAGGGTCGGTCTGCTCAATTGCTGGCCGTTGACGCCGTTGGTCACGTATTCCCAACTGTGAATCACCTGTTCCATGATGAAGCCGAAACCCATGGTCGCAATGGCCAGATAAAGACCCTTCATCCGGAGTGCAGGCATCCCGATAAAAATCCCTAAAATCGCCGCGAAGATTCCCCCGATCGGCAGGGCAACCCAGAAAGATATACCACTTCCCGTAAAAAAAGCCGTTGTATAAGCTCCGACGGCAAAGAAAGCGGCATGGCCCATCGATATCTGGCCGGCATAGCCGGTCAATAAATTCATCCCCAGCGCCACTATCGCATAAATAGCGGTCAGGGTCATCAGGGATGTCCAATAGGTTCCGGCCTTTAAAGGCAGCAACAACATAATGACCAGGAGAATGCCGTACCATACGGCGGTGCTTCTGTATTTGAATAAATCGATATCTTCCAGATAATTTCGTCTCTTTTTAAAACGCATCGCTAAACTCTCTTTCTTTCAGCAATCCCGAATATCCCTTGCGGCCGAATCAACAACACAAAAATTAAAATAATGTACGCAAAGATATCCTTGAATCCGGCCGGCAGGAATATTCCAGCCAAACTCTCCGATACTCCGATGATGATGCCGCCGACAATCGCGCCGGGAATGCTTCCGAAGCCACCCAGCACCGCCGCCGGAAACGCTTTTAATCCGATAAACCCCATATTGTAATTGACAAAATGAATTGGAGCCAGAAGAATGCCGCCTACGGCGGCGACGATGGCGCTGAGCGCCCAGATGTTGGAAAATACCCGCTTGACGCCGATGCCCATCAAGTAGGCCGCCAGCTGATTCTGCGAGGCCGCTTCCATGGAGATGCCCATCTTGGTCTTGTTGAAAAAATAATACAGGACGGCAATCATGGCAATGGTGACACCGATAATCCAGAGATTTACCGAGGAAAGGGCCAGTTCGCCGAATCTCACCGGAACGTCGCTGATCCCACCACTGAACTGATAGGTGTCATAGCCCCAGATCATCCCGGCAACATTTCTGATCACCATACCGACTCCCACCGTCACCATCAACATTGATAAAACCGATTCCCCGACGAGAGGCCGCAAAACACCCCGTTCGATGACAATGCCGAAAACGGCCATTACCGCCAGGGTCAGAAGGATCGCCAGAAGAAAAGGTACATGAAGAATAGTCAGGAAGGTGTAGGCGACAAAAGCTCCGAACATCATGATGTCGCCCTGGGCAAAACTGATTACGTCTGTAGCCTTATATATCAAGATGAATCCGACGGCTACCAGCGCGTAAATGGATCCGATTGCTATCCCGCTGAAAATCTGTTGTAAAACTTGCAATTCCATATTGGTGCAGTTCCTTTCTTTCTCTAATGCCTGATACCGCTATGATAGCGCGATCGCGATAGATTAAATAAGAACTCTCATTGCAGTCTTCGGAATGTAGAGAAAATACCCGAATAATTACTCTACGTGACTGATCAATCAGTCACGCGGGTTTTTATATTTTATAGCAACTATTTTGTCAAGAAATTTTCATCTTTTTTCAAAATATTTTTGCCCGGAATGTCGGCCGGAAAAAAAGAATATTGGAAACGGAGTATTGGATGTCCATATTCGCTTTTCTGCTGATCGTCTATTCCATTCCCCCTGCCTGCTGCCGGCAGATAACCAACCTAGTCTGGTAAACTGACAATGAGCTTATTTAATTTTTTTCATTTCATTCAGGATCACATCTGCGCATTTCATGGCACTCAGGGCGGCGCCGTTGGTGGCCAATCCTCTGCCCAGATAAGTATCGCCGGCAAAATACAGATTGGGGATACCGGGAGCATGTAATCCCGGTTTGAAGTTGCCCACCAAGCCTGGCTGACGGGCCAGTCCGTCACAGCCATCTACATAATAAGGGAGTCTCCATTCCAATTTCTCTTCAAGCCCCGGATACATCTCTTTTAAATCTTCCCATAACAGCGCCAGCAATCTCCCCCGCTCAAATTTGTCCCCGGCCTGGGCATGCTCCACGACAATATCCGTGTGCAGGAGCTGTTTGCCGGCGGGGGCCACAGCAGGCGAAAAGTTGGACGCCGCAAAACACTGGAAAGGAAAACCGCTGTGTTTTAGCTTCAAAGCAGTGTAGAAACACTTCTTCTGAGGATCAACAATCGGCTCTTTCAAACCGATCATATAGCCGATCAGGCCTGTTCTCTCCTCCGCAATATCCGTAATCCGCTTTACCCACCACCGCGGCATTGGGCTGGCTTTCGGATTGAAGTCGATGATTTCACCCAGTTTGTAAATGGGCAGGGCGCAGACAATCCGATCTCCTTCGATGAGTTCTGTCTCGAAGATACGATATTCTTCCTGATAAATGTGCTTGTGGGAAGGAACTTTGACTCCCAGGGCTTTTTTGTCTTTGATCACTATTTCCTGAACATCGCAGTTGACGCGGATTTCTCCGCCGTTTTCCTTTATAACTTCAGATAACCCGCTGGTGATGCCGTCCATCCCGTCGAGCGGGTAACTGGCCTGCAAAACCTGCTTAACTTTCAAAAGATTTTGTTTGGCAATCCAGAGGACTTCTCCTGCCGCCATGTCAATAGCATGGGGAATTGTTGTCATGATCATCCCCATATCAATAAAGAGATCCTGCACAGCTTTCTGGGGAACGTTTTCGTCGAGCCATTCCTCAAGGGAACGGTTATCCCATGATTCGATCTCGGCATCGTCTAAGCCGGCTATCGTTGCCAGCAACCCCCGGAAGGCGATCTTGTCTTCCTTGGTCATGGGTACAAGTTGCGCCACGTTGATGAATTTGTTTCCATCCCAGAAATCGACAGTATCGCTGAAGGGTCCCCATTCCATTTTCCTGCCGACACGGGCGTTGAGCTCTGTACACGAGCACTTATCTCCCAGTTCTATCAGGTGCAACCCGATATCCACCCGCCATCCCGGCCCCGGATAGCCTTCATAGCTCATCGTTCTTCCGCCGATTTTCGGGAAACGGTCCAGAACCAGAACTTTCTGCCGGCCTTCCTTGGCCAGGATTGCTCCCACTCCCAGGCCGGCTATGCCGGCGCCTATTACTATTACATCATACTTTTTTGTCATATCCATCTCCTTTCATTTTTATATTTTCATGGCGGCCCGATAACCCTGCTTATTGGCATCGGCCATCCTTTTAGGTTCAGCACGATCGCCGATAGCAAGTATTTCCGGTGCATGTCTTCAAATGGT
Organism: Deltaproteobacteria bacterium HGW-Deltaproteobacteria-12; assembly: GCA_002840565.1. Taxonomy (GTDB): domain Bacteria; phylum Desulfobacterota; class Syntrophia; order Syntrophales; family Smithellaceae; genus MVRV01. The sequence goes on from PHBK01000030.1 coordinate 36,952, forward strand.
TTTGGACAAATTTTAACAAAAACTAACAGAGGGTTTCAGTATTTATATAAACCTTTCCTGCCTTTTCCACAAGTCTCAAGGTGTGATTCTGCTTCCGCGGTTTTTATCTTGATCTCTCGGACTAATGATTCAGAGTTTTGCTCGGCTTTAGGTTTCATTGCTTTTCTCCTACCCTGTAAATTATTAGAACCCAAAACTTCTCTGATTTTAATTTGTCATTTGTCCACTTTCCTTGGAACCGGAACACCACTTTTTGAAGCTGCATTGCTCGCAATCCAACAAACAATAGTTGAGCATACCGGAACCGGAGATACGACACCTCCTGTCCTATTCCTGGCCGGGAAACATCCGGGAACTATCTAATATGATCGAGCGGGCAGTCATCATCGGAGAACCGGAAATCCGGTTCTCCAGTCTGGATCAAAAGAAGACTGGACCTTTAGAAGTCAGCCGGGAGATGAAGCTGAAGGATATTGAAAAGGCGAAGATTCTGGAAGCACTCGAACAGGCAGGGGGAAAAATCGGGGGAAGAAACGGCGCAGCCGAGCAACTCGGACTTAAAAGGACAACTTTAATACAGCGGATGAAGAAGCTAAAAATCAATATAGCTTGACATCAGTTCATCCAGGATGTCTCCTGACAATCCATATAAGGGTGGAATGCCTGCGAAGTGTTTTTCTGTCATGGCCTATACTTGGCTTGACAGTCAGTGACCAATTTTGTCTTATCCAGGAGGTAACCGCTTCACCTACGATGATTCAAGAGTTGGCATTCATCAAAACTGAGTATTACGCATCGAAAGAGCGTGATGTCTTATCATTGGCTCAAAGGAGGTTCTTTACCTCTATATGTCTGAACGCAAGAGTTCTCAGTTTTGCCTCGTCGGATTGCATAAGAAAATCGTGATTAATTCCTTTTTGATCAAGTTCAGTAAGTACTTTTATTCGCTCTGTGCTGGGCAGAATATACTTTCTTAGGATGTCCTGTTCATCCTCATGTCTGTTTACATCATCAAAAACTTGCTGATGGGATTCAAATTGATGATCGTCATTTTTTAATTTTGTTGCAACCGTGTAAAGAGATTGTTGACGATCGTGCCTTACATGAGGATAAGTTCTAAGCCACTTCGTAGTAATTAGAGTCTTTCCCCTCCAATCGACCTTATAACCAATCGAAGTATCAACAAATGAAAAAATGGCTACATTTTTGGACTTTACATTCTCAGAGAATGCAAAAAAAGCTGCAATGTCAGATGACCGACTCCAATCCAGCAGAGGCGAAGGAAACCCATAATGACGAAAATAAGTCAGATAATATGATATTGACACTGGAATCTCAAGCAATTCTGTGGTTTTAAGCTCATTTAATTCCTTCTCAATATCTGAGATGCTTGGAAGAGTAGATATTTTATCTTTAAAAGTATCTATTTGCCGTATGCAATCAATTACTAACATGCAATATTTTTGAAGCGTCCATTTACTTTTTGAAAACCTTTCAAGAGTCGTTTTCAATGACCATCTAAAATCACTATGACCTCTATACAAAATAGGGATATGCTCATATTGACGAGAATATTTCTCCATTTCGATACGATATGTCTCCCAAGATTTAATTTCAATAATTTCCATTATTGATTTAAGTCTCCCCGCCTTCTTGCATTACTAAGGGCATTGTCTCTCTAGTCCCCTGAATAGTCTAACCTCATATATATATCGTATGCCATCCTAGAATACCTCTCCGCCATATCACGTTGACCTTGCTTTTTGTATAGCATAGACATATTTGTCATAAGTGCGGCATAATTGGCGGTATTCTGAAGCCGCAGCCTGTCCATTATGGATTGAGAGTTTAAGAAGTATTCCAGAGCACGGTTAAGCTGACCCTTGTTCCGGTAAACAACGCCGATGTTCATCATGAGCATGGCATAACCGGCGGTATTCTGTAACCCCAGCCTGTCCATTATGGATTGGGAGTTTAAGAAGTATTCCAGCGCACGGTCTAGCTGACCCTTGTTCCGGTAAACGAAGCCGATGTTATTCATGAGATTGGCATAACCGGCGGTATTCTGAAGCCCGAGACTGTCCTCAATGGATTTGTCTTTCATGAAATATTCCAGCGCACGGTCTAGCTGGCCATTACTACCATAAACATTGCCGATGTTCGTCATGAGACCAGCATAACCGGCGGTATTCTGTAATCCCAGCTCGTCCCTTATGGATCGGGAGTTCAGGTAGTATTGCAGTGCGTGGTCAAGTTGACCTTTGTCCTTGTAAATAGCGCCAAAGTTCATCATGAGTGCTGCATAATCGGCGGTATTCTTTAACCCCAGCCTGTCCATTATGGATTGGGAGTTTAAAAAGTATTCCAGTGCGCGGTCAAGCTGACCTTTGTTCTGGTAAATAGCGCCAAAGTTCATCATGAGCATAGCATAACCGGTGGTATTCTGTAACCCCAGCTCGTCCCTTATGGATTGGGAGTTCAGGTAGTATTGTAGTGCGTGGTCAAGCTGACCTTTGTCCCTGTAATCAATGCCGATATTCATCATGAGAGCTGCATAACTGGCAGTATTCTTTAACCCCAGCCTGTCCATTATGGATTGGGCGTTTAAGAAGTATTCCAGTGCGCGGTCAAGCTGACCATTCTTTCCGTAAATAACTCCGATGTTCGTCATGAGACCAGCATAACCAGCGGTATTCTTTAACCCCAGCCTGTCCATTATGGATTGGGAGTTTAAAAAGTATTCCAGTGCGCGGTCAAGCTGACCTTTGTCCCCGTAAACAAGGCCGATGTCCATCATGAGACCTGCATAATCGGAAGATTCAGTTTCATTGCGGCCATTGAAGATTCTTTCAGCTTTTTCAAGATATCCGAGAGCTTCGCTAAAGAGATTTAGTGTACTCCCCGCAGTAAAACCTGCTTCCATCAATGCATCGGTATAGTTCGGGTCAATATCAATAGCCTTCTTGAAATTGGTAAGCGCCTCTTTGGGGTTGGTATCCTGAATCTCTAAACCTTTTGCATACCATTCGTAGGCAATTAATTTGGGTTTGTGTTTCTCCTTTATCTTCTTTCTGTCCTGTTTGGTAAGTTTTACAGATTCTATGTCGGCTATGGTGATTTTCTTTGTCTCACCCAATAAGGTAAATACAACCTTATCCTGTATGTCAAAGATTCCATCTAAGGTGCCGTCTATTTTGGTGGAGCTTTCAATCTTACCCGTCTCTACATTTACAAGTCTTGCATGTACCCTTATGCGGGAACCTGATACGAGATAGCTTCCCGTGAAGATAACATTGGCACCCGTGAGCTTGCCTAGTTTCATTATCATGTCTTTTTCTACAAGGCCGGATAAGATGAACTTCATCTCTTCAAGTATCTTCTTCCTGTCTTGATTGGAGACAACACTGATATTTGCAATACGCGTCAGGTCAGATATGACTGTATCCGTGATACCTGCCGATATCCACGAGTATTCCTTGTTTCCTGTGTTCTCAAAAGGATGTACCAGTATGTTCATCTGTTTCGCAAAACATGGAGTGGTTAATAAAAATGCAAAGAGAACAAAAGTAAATATTAGTGCGAAAGATAGCTTTTTCATCGTGTCCTCCTCGTTTTTAAAAGATTTTTTTATCCTAACCTGTAAACCATAAGGGATGCAAGGGGGAAATTATCTAAGCATTACGGAAGGAAGTGTTGTAAGCTTGGCATGGGTGGCAAAATATTGACTACAGGAAGATCTGGTTAAATCTAGCACGTCCTTAAAAATTCCTTGACTTGTAGACGATCTTTGCTATACATGTATGGCAAAGGAGATTACATATGTTGGCAATCCGATTACCTGAAGGAATAGAAGAACGATTAGATATACTGGCGAAGGCAACTGGTCGCACTAAAACCTTTTATGCCCGAGAAGCGATTCTTGAACACCTCGATGATTTAGAAGATATTTATTTGGCGGATAAGCGCTATGGAGCTGTGCGTTCAGGTAGGGTTAAGTCCGTGTCGCTGAAGGATGTGGAAAAACAATATGACATGGAAGATTGAGATCGTTCCAAGCGCAATAAAAGAACTCAATAAACTCGACCGGCAAGTTGCTAAACGCCTCTTTAAGTTTTTGCATAAAAGAGTTGGTTCGCTTAAAGACCCGCGAAGTATTGGTGATGCCCTTAAGGGGTCCAAGTTTGGGGAATATTGGCGATACCGTGTAGGCGATTATCGTATCATAACTAAAATCGAAGATAATATTTTGTTAATTCTTGTTTTGCGGATTGGCCACAGAAGGCAGATATATGATTAAGCGAAGCGCAATTTTAAAACAAAACATTACACCGCGAAGAAACATAATAATTAGCACCATTCATTTTTTTAACAGAGAAAAATAAACAGCCTCATTGATAACGGATTGAACTCAAGCATTTTCTTCAAGGTCGGCGTTTTGTGTAATAGGAAGAAAGTCTTGAACTCGATCTTAACACCTTCTGTCAAGAATACTTCGTCCTACGGCGGTTTTTATTTATACATACTTTCGATGAGATCTTTAAATCGTTCCGCTACATATTTTCGCTTTAATTTCATTGTTGCCGTCAATTCCTGATCGTCGCTGGTCAGTTTGATATCGATGAGTTGAAATTTCTTGATGCTCTCCACCTGAGCCAGTGTTTTATTCACTGCATTAACCTCTTCCTGGATCAGCTCAATAATCTCTTTATTGTGACAGAGGCTTTTGTAAGTAGTAAAGGGAATGCGCTTATCCTGAGCGTATTGTGTAACATTTTCGTCATCTATCATGATAAGGGCGGTAAGATACTTTTTGCGGTCGCCGATAACTATGGCATCGGTGATGTAGGGGCTGAACTTCAATTTGTTTTCAATATACGACGGCGTAACATTTTTCCCGCCGGCCGTGATGATGATATCCTTCTTGCGATCAGTAATCATCAGATTTCCTTCATCATCGAATCTGCCTACATCGCCGGAATGCAGCCACCCGTCTACAATGTATTCCTTCGTTAATTCAGGGTCTTTATAATATCCCTGGAAGACATTTGGCCCTTTGACCAGAATCTCCCCGTCATCAGCGATCTTGACCTCAATGCCCGGTATGGGTTTTCCCACTGTGCCCAATTTAATATCACTGCCCTGATGAATTGTCGTGGGACCGGTATCCTCCGTCTGCCCGTAAACCTCACGAATGGGAATTCCCATGGCATGAAAGAATTTGAGGACATCCGGGGAAATGGGAGCTCCCCCGGAAAAAACAAATCGTCCGCGCTCCAGACCGATGGAGCGCTTGAGGTTCCGGAAAGACGTAAAGTCGGCGCAAGCGTATTTGATCTTCCAGAGCACGGGGACTTTCCGGTGCGACAATTTATAGGCACTGACTTTCTCTCCGGTTTTTATCGCCCATTGGAACATTTTTTTTTCCAGCCAGGTGGAATCCTGCATTTTCAGGACAATACCGGAATAGAACTTTTCCCAGATACGGGGTACGGCGAAAAAGACATGGGGGGAAATCTCCCGGATATCCGCCGGCACCGTCTCCAGATTCTCGGCGAAATTGACAACCTGCCCGTAGGTCAGCGAGGAAAACGTCGTCATGTTGCGCTCGGCAATGTGGCAGAGAGGCAGAAAGGACAGAATTTCATCAGTTTCATATATGGGATTGGCTTCGCCCAGCGCCTGGTTGGTCCAGATGACATTGCGGTGCGAGATCATCGCCCCCTTGGGCGGTCCGGTTGTGCCTGAGGTATAAACCATCAGGGCAATGTCTTCGGGCTTTACCTGCGGCCAGAGTTCATCAAATTTCCCGGGATCCTTCTTTGCTTCGCTCCTGCCGAAGCCCATGAAGTCGTCAAAACTCATGACCAGAGGATCATTAAAATCTCTGAGTCCTTTCATGTCATAGACGATTACTTTCTGCAGCAGGGGCAATTCTTTTCTTGTCACCAGCACCTTGTCCAGCTGTTCCTCATCCTCGACAAAAAAGACGCGCGATTCCGAGTGGTGAATGATATAGGATACCTCACTGGCAGAGTTGGTGGGATATATCCCCACCGAAATGCCGCCAATGCACTGTGTTGCAATGTCACAGAAGAGCCATTCGGGATTGTTTTCGCTGAGAATGGAGACACACTGACCCTTTTTTACGCCGAGGGCCAAAAGGCCCATGCCTGCGGCACGGACATTTTCCCTATATTGATTCCAGGAGATTTTCGTCCAGACACCAAGCACCCGGTCACGCATAGCCACCCGATCCTTAAATCGCTTCACCTGAGCATGAAAGAGCTTGGGAACGGTATCCAGCGACGAATCTGGTTTTACATATTCAGCCACAGTCTACTCCTTAATAGTAAATTACAACCTGTTGAGTGCCGCAACACTGCGGGCAAATTTGCCGGACAATTGAACAGCAGGCAAGACCAGTGTCATTATAAAATCTTGCGGCCATACTTCTCCACCCGTAGAAGCTATTCCTCTGCGGGTGGAGTCGTATGTCCATCGAGCACCAGTCCGAAGTACTTATAAACAGCATGAACCTTGATTCCCTCTGCCCTCCATGCAACTTTATTCCTCGGCAATCTTGGAAAACCGCCATTTTCCTACAGGCGTCCACAGGCCTTTTATTGCTTTGTCAATTTTTACTGAGCTTCCTCCGGCCCTCCTGTCGGGACCCCAGGTAATGGGTGAAAGAATTCCGTTATCAAACGCATTGAAAGTCTCCAGCGCCTTGATCAACCCTTCCCGGGTAGGATTGGCGCCGGCTCTTTTAATGCCTTCCACGAGGGTAACAGCCGCCTGGTATCCGTACAGGTTATAAAAATTCTCAACATCTCCCATCTTGTATTTGGCGATATTATTTCTATACTCGGCGATCCGCGGCGTAGTCTGGGTCATGGCATCATAGACCATACTGATTGCGTAGAAGCCGTTACTGTAGTCAACGGCATCACCGGCCAGTTCAATGCACTTTTTGGCATTAGAGGCGGTAGAAGTAAAATAGGTCGCCTTGTATTGCAGACGCTGGGCTTCCTTCATAATGATCGCCGGTTCCCGGATCAGGGTCCACATCAGGATATGGGTAATTCCGGCGTCTTTGCACTGGGCTATTTGAGAGCTGAAATCCACGGCACCCCTTTTATAAGGAAGCTCCAGGAGTTGCAGACCAAAATGCTTCGTCCCGATACGGGCTCCGTTGCGCCAGTCATGACCCGGTGTATCATCCTGGTAGATGACGGCGACTTTCGGCTTCTTTATGCCCATATCTTCCACGATATACTCCACGCTCAGCTTACCCTGCAAAGTGTAAGTGGGGTCAGCCAGAAAAAGATACTTGCGGGGAGGAACGCCCATATCGCGGTTTTGCGTAGCTGGTGCCACCAGCGGAACTCCGTTGGATGCCAAAAACGGATACATGGCATTGCTCTGAGCTGATCCCAAAACCATAAACATACAAAAGACTTTATCACCGACGACCAGCTTTTTAGCAGCCTGCACGGCGACGGGAGACTGATATTGATCGTCCTCCAGGATGTATGTTATTTTACGTCCATTAACACCACCCTGGTCATTGACATACTTAAAGTAGAGCTTGGCACCGTCGCTTACCCCCTTTCCCATAAAGGCAATGGGACCAGAAAGATCCACAATGCCACCGATCTTGATCTCATCTTTTGATACACCAACTTCCGCCTGGCCCAGACCACTGAAAACAAATAAAAGGGCTAAGGTTACAGCAAGTAATCTCCACATCTTTGTGCTTCCCATCTTCCTGCCTCCTTTTCTTAAATTATTTGTTATGGATCTTCCGCTGTCGGCATTCAGGCATTGATTGTGTCGGAAGCCAACTCCCTAAATACATCAACCAATCCACCACCGCCGACAACCCTCTACCTCCAGACCTTTTTCTTTTTCCAGCGCCGGGTTCCGCGGATGCCTTCCTCGCGAACTCCCAGATAAAATTCCTGAACATCCGGATTCTTCCGCAATACG
>PHBK01000031.1 GCA_002840565.1 Deltaproteobacteria bacterium HGW-Deltaproteobacteria-12
CTGGGTTCTATAGATTTGAGAAAAAACAAAGTTATTCGTAACTGAAAAAGTGTAAACGATGTGCCCGGTCTAAAGTGTAAATGATGTTTCAGTTGCACATATTTTTGAAGTGGCATTAATATTATTAAGTTACACCTTGGCACTACTTAGTCCACCTCCGTCACTACGTGACACCTCCGCCAGCGGAGGACATGCAATGACAATTTCACCTATTGTGACACAGTCTCTTTCGCCGGAATGACGATTATGAGGCTTTTTCGACTTTTTACGCCTCCGACAGGTGTGATGTTCGTGTCCTTGTCTTTGCCCGCGGCAAGCACATCATCCCGTTATTGGACGGTCTTTAAACAGTAATGCTGTTTTTTTATATAATGAAAGATGCGGCATCTCCGCTGTCATTAAAAGAAGCATTGTGTCGGGAAAATTCCTGCGGATAAAAAGGCGAAACTTGTTTTTGAAAAGCTCAATTATATTATGATGGTTAAGGCGATCAGATTTCTCAAATATTTCTTGACATCAAAGAGATATTAAGGTACGTCAGCACGGGGTCAAGAGGTACCAACGGTCAAATCGTGACCGTTGTTCATGAGAAAGTGCGACAGTATTCAACAAAAGGCCATGGGGTCTTCAAGAAAAATAAAAAACGTTGAGCGAACGTTTAAACTCAGAAAATTAAAATAGGGAGGTAGTGTTAATATGGCAGATGCAAAAGTTCAATTGAAGGAAGTATATCCAATTCCGGAAGCTGCAAAGAAGAAAGCTTGGGTCAGCGGCAGAGATGCTTATGACAAGCTGTGGAAGCGTTCTGTGGAAGAGCCGGACAAATTCTGGGCGGAAATAGCCGAACAGCAGGTGACCTGGTTCAAGAAATGGGACAAAGTGATTGATTACAACTTCAACATTAAAAAAGGCCCCATCTACGTCAAGTTTTTTGAAGGCGGCAAACTCAACGTATCTTACAACTGCCTCGACAGACACCTCGAAAAACGCGGCAATCAGGTAGCGATTCAGTGGGAAGGCAACGAGCCGGGCGAAGAAAAAGCCATTACCTACAAAATGCTGCATGAAGAAGTCTGCAAGTTCGCCAACGTTCTGAAAGCGAATGGCGTGACGAAGGGCGACCGTGTTGTGCTTTATATGCCCATGGTTCCCGAACTGGGAATTGCGGCTCTGGCCTGCTCCCGCATCGGGGCCGTTCATGGAATCGTGTTCGGCGGATTCAGCGCGGACGCGTTGCGTGACCGAATCGTCAACTGTGATGCCAAAGTGCTGGTTGTTTGCGACGGCACCTTCCGCGGCAACAAAGCAGTTCCGCAGAAAGCAACGGCAGACGACGCCTTGAAATCCTGCCCATCAGTGAAAAGCGTCATCGTAGTCAACCGTGTTGGCGACAAAATCAAGTGTGAGATGGTTGCCGGACGCGACAAATGGTATCACGAAGAAATAGCCAAAGTCGATGCCAAGTGTGAACCGGAATGGATGGATGCGGAAGATCCTCTCTTCATCCTTTATACATCGGGATCTACCGGACAGCCCAAAGGCGTTATGCACACGACGGGCGGCTATCTGGTGTATGGCTCTTATACCCACAAAATCGTATTCGATTATCATGAAGGTGACATTTACTGGTGTACGGCCGACCTGGGCTGGGTCACAGGGCATACCTACATCCTTTACGGGCCTCTGTGTAACGGAGCAACTTCCGTTATGTTTGAAGGCGTTCCCAATTATCCGACCTACAGCCGTTTCTGGGAAGTTGTGGAAAAATATAAAGTCAACATTTTCTACACCGCTCCTACTGCCATCCGCGCGATTGCCAAAGAAGGCGACGCTTTCGTGAAGAAATGCGATCTCTCCAGCCTGCAAACGCTGGGTACCGTTGGTGAGCCGATTAATCCCGAAGCCTGGAACTGGTATTATAATGTGATCGGCAAAGGCCAATGCCCCATCGTGGACACCTGGTGGCAGACCGAAACCGGCGGCATCCTGATTACTCCGTTGCCCGGAGCGGTCGATATCAAACCCGGTATGGCAACTCTGCCCTTCTTCGGCGTTCAGCCCGTACTGGTGGACGATGAAGGCAAGGAATTTACCGATACGGTGGCGAGCGGCGCTCTGTGCATCAAAGTGCCCTGGCCCGGCATCATGAGAGGCGTCTATGGCGATCCCAAGAGATTCCAGGAAACCTATTTTGAACAGTTCCCCGGCTACTATGTAACCGGTGACGGCTGCCGCCGCGACAAAGACGGTTACTATCAGATTACCGGCCGCATTGACGACGTTATCAATGTTTCCGGTCACCGCATGGGAACAGCCGAAGTGGAAAGCGCCCTGGTTGCCCACCCAGCCGTAGCGGAAGCGGCAGTTGTCGGCATGCCTCATGACATTAAGGGGCAGGGAATTTATGCTTACGTTACCCTGAAGACCGGCCAGACCAAGTCTGACGAGCTGAAGAAAGAACTGATTGCGCATGTCCGCACGGTTATCGGCCCCATTGCCACCCCTGATAAGATTCAGTGGTCCGACGCGCTGCCCAAGACCCGCAGCGGCAAGATCATGAGAAGAATTTTGAAGAAAGTTGCTGCCAACGACCTTGGCAATCTGGGTGATACCAGCACGCTGGCCGATCCTTCGGTTGTTGATGATATCGTTAAAAACAGGGTATAGTGTTGAACGCTTGATCCCCCGCAGACGGGGGGTCAAGCGTTTTTGAATCAGCCGGCAGTAGGGTAATTAGACGGTACTCTTATAAAACAGAAAAGGAATCAGACAGTAAATATAAGAGACAGCCGCGGTCAATAAAAATGATTAATAAGGAGGTTTGAGACTGTGAACATTATTGCATGCGTAAAACAGGTCCCGGATACCGAAGCCCAGATCAAGGTAAAAGCAGATGGGTCAGGTATTGAAGAAGGCCAGATCAAATGGGTTATGAATCCTTATGATGAGTTCGGCGTGGAAGAAGCGCTGAGACTCAAAGAAAAGAACGGCGGCGATGTGACAATCGTATCTGTTGGCCCGGCAAGGGCGATGGAAACAATTCGCACTGCTCTGGCCATGGGTGCCGACAAAGGTATCCATGTGTGTGATCCCGCTTTCGATAGCGCCGATGCTTATGTTACGGCAGCAGCACTGGCGGCGGCAATTAAAGGTCTGCCCTGCGACATTATTTTTTGCGGTCAGCGGGCGATCGATGATGATTCCGGACAGGTTGGATCGATTCTGGCCGAACTTCTGGGGATGCCGCAATTAACACTTGTTACCAAACTGGATTTTGCCGGTTCCTCAGTCAAAGCGATTCGTCCGATTGAAGGAGCGCAGCTTCTGATTGAAACGGCTCTTCCCTGCGTCGTTACTGCTCAGAAAGGTCTCAATGAACCGCGTTATGCATCACTTCCCGGTATTATGAAAGCAAAGAAAAAGCCGGTTGATGTGAAAAACGCAGCGGCATTGGGCATTGCGTCGGAAGCAAAAGCCAAAGTGGCGAAAACCTCTCCGCCTCCCGCCAGACCTCCCGGAAAAATAATCTGTGGAGACGAGCCGGCACAAAAAGCGGTGGAAGTAGCCCGGTTATTGCGGGAAGAAGCAAAAGTCATCTAATACTTTAAAAAGCGGAGGATTGAAAAATGGCACAAGGTGTATGGATAGTTGCAGAACAAAGAGATGGCGCTTTGCGGAAAATCAGCTTCGAGCTGGCCTCTACGGCACGCAAACTGGCCGACCAGCTGGGAACTGAGGTCGGTGCTATTCTGCTTGGTTCAGGTATAGAAGGATTAGCCGCGCAGTTGGGCAAATACGGCGTGGATAAAGTATATGTAGGAGATAGTCCGGCTTTGGATCCTTATATTACAGAAGCCCATGCTGAGGCGTCGGCAAAAATAATCAAAGAAAATGATCCGGCAATTTTGCTTCTGGGCGCCTCGGTTCAGGGTAAAGATCTTGCCTCGCGGCTGGCCGGGAAACTGGCTACAGGATTAGCCACAGATTGTACGGATGTGAAGATTGCCGACGGGAAACTGCTGGCGATCAGACCGCTGTATGCAGGCAAATGTTTTGGTGAAATTGTTACCAATACCAACCCCCAGATGGCATCATTGCGTCCTAATGTGTTTCCGGTGGCGGAAGTTGCCAAGGCGGCGGCAGTAGTAAAATTTGATCCGGGCGTCGATGCGGCACAGCTGAAGAGCAAGATTCTGGAAGTACAGAAGGATACCAGCGGTAAAGTGGACTTAACCGAAGCCAATGTTATTGTTTCCGGCGGCCGCGGCATGAAGGGTCCCGAAGGTTATGCGATTCTCGAAGAGCTTGCCGATGTTTTAAAGGGCTGCGTTGGCGCTTCCCGCGCGGCTGTGGATGCCGGCTGGCGTCCGCAAAAAGATCAGGTGGGACAAACCGGTAAAGTCGTTTCTCCCAATTTGTACATTGCCTGCGGTATTTCGGGAGCAATTCAGCATCTAGCCGGAATGAGTTCATCCAAATACATTGTTGCCATTAACAAAGATGCGGAAGCTCCGATCTTTGCGAAGGCTGACTACGGTGTTGTGGATGACCTCTTTAAGGTAGTCCCCGAATTAACCAGCGCCTGCAAAAAACTAATGGCATAAATATACTGAGGGCTGAAGGATATAAGGATAAAGGCTGTAGGCTGAAGGCTGAGGGATTTCAATGTTCCTTCAGCCTTCAGTTTAATAACCTTCGGCCTAAATATTGGAGGCTCAATGAAGACACATGAATTTGGAATAGGTATGGAAGGTCGCGAGGTTTTCTGGAACATACCTCTGCCGTCGTTTGAGATACTGCTTTTCATCCTCACGGCAATCGCCCTGGCGATTATGGGTTACGGCATTTATCGGCGCTGGTTGCTGTGGAAGGCGATGGGCAAACCGGAAATGCGCTTGGACGATATCCAGGCAAGAGTCAAAATGGTTCTTTCCGAGATTTTCCTGCAGAAGAAAGTTTTAAAAGATCCTTATCCGGGGATCATGCACGCGCTTATCTTTTTCGGCTTTTTTGTTTTGATCTTTGGCGCCGCATTTGATGCGGGACAGCATCACATCACCGAACCGCTTTTTAGCTGGACATTTCTGAAAGGCAATTTCTATCTGGTCTTTTCCTTCCTGATGGATTTGTTTGGCCTTTTTGTTCTCATCGGAGTGATCCTCGCAGCGTACCGCCGATATGTTCAGAAACCGGAGCGTCTCGGTTACAAAGGCACGCCAGATAACACCAATGATGACGGCATCGTTCTTCTGCTGATCGGCGCCATCATTATCACGGGCTTTATCGTCGAGGCGCTGCGTATTTACGTAACCAATCCCCCCTGGGAATACTGGTCTTTTGTCGGCTGGCTTTTATCGCACACCTTTTCGGGAGTTGCTCATGATACCGCCAGAATCCTCCACCAGGTGAGCTGGTGGATACATGCGGTTCTGGGGCTTGGTTTTATCGCATATATTCCCTATTCGCGCCTCTTGCATATAATCACAACGCCGGCTAATCACTTCTTTTCTGATCTGAAGCCTGCCGGATCATTGGAGCCAATTCGTGATTTTGAAAATGCGGAAGCCTTCGGTGTGGGAAAACTGGAAGAATTTACCTGGAAACAAATCTTTGATGCGGATGCCTGCACCCGTTGCGGCCGCTGTCAGGATGGCTGTCCGGCCTATCTTTCCGGCAAACATTTATCTCCCAAGAAATTAGTTCAGGATATCAAGACTCATTGGCTGGAAAAAGCTCCCGCCGCTGTTAAGGCTAAAGCCGCTGCTGGCGCCGCCCAAGGATCGGAAGGCGCAGGTGAGGCAACTGAAGCCGCAAGCACCACACCAGAGAAAGCTTTGGTTGGCGAAGTTGTTAGTCTGCATGAACTGTGGGATTGCACCAACTGTATGTATTGTATGGAACACTGCTCGGCTTCAATTGAGCATGTGCCCAAGATAGTCAATATGCGGCAGTATAAGGTGCTCACAGAAGCCGATTTTGCACCGGAATTGCAGTTGACCTGCCGCAATATGGAAAATAACTCCAATCCCTGGGGCGTTGGTTCGCACCTGCGCGCCGACTGGGCCAAAGAGCTTGGTATTCAGACTCTGGCGGAAAATCCCGCTGTCGAATACCTGTTTTACGTCGGTTGTTCCGGTTCCTTTGATGACCGGGGCAAAAAGGTTTCCGTCGCTTTTGCCAAAATCCTGCAGGCTGCCGGTGTAAGTTTCGGTATCCTCGGCAACGAAGAGGGCTGCTGCGGCGATTCGGCAATGCGTTGTGGCAATGAATACCTGTTCCAGGCGCTGGCCCAAGCCAATATTGCTGTAATGAACGGGTATGGAGTCAAGAAGATTATTGCAATCTGTCCGCATGGCTATAATGCTCTGAAGAAGGATTATCCCAACTTCGAAGGCGTTTACGAAGTTTATCACCATACGGAAATTATCGCCGGATTGCTGGCCTCCGGGAAAATAAAGCTGACGAATTCCGTCAGCGGCGTTTTTACGTATCATGATTCCTGTTTCCTCGGACGTTATAATGAAATTTACGAGCAGCCGCGGCAAATTCTATCGGCTGTTCCCGGTATGAAGTTTGTCGAAATGGATCGTAATCTAAACAAGAGCTTCTGCTGTGGAGCCGGTGGCGCCCGTATGTGGATGGAAGAAGATGTCGGCGAAAGAATTAATAATATGAGGACAAAACAGGCGATGGAAGTCAATGCGGATACAGTTGCCGTGGCCTGCCCCTTCTGCCTGACCATGATTTCCGACGGCATCAAAGATAATCAGATGACGGAGAAAATGGTTTCGCTGGATATTGCAGAAATTGTTGTAAAAGCGATGGGCATGGAAGAAACCAAACCTGCGGTAGATGTTTGTGCAACTTGATGAATTTCTCTCTGTAGAGAATTTTATTTAAACCATAAAAGCCCGATCTTTTCGAAGAAAGGGCTTTTTTTATAGCAATGAATATTAATTTGGTTTAAGATCATGAAAAAGAGAGTTTGCTAAAATATATTAAATTAACAAGTCATTATAATTGGCAGCAGAGAACTGTCTTGTAAATCCTTTAACTTAATAAACGTGGGAGAGGCAAAGTATGGCAAGTTCGACTAGTTACCAGGATAAACCGTGGCTGAAGTCTTATCAAAAAGGCGTGCCGGAACATATCAAATATGAGGAAATTTGCATGCCTGCTGTTCTTGATCGCACAACAGCCAATTTTCCCAACAAGCCGGCATTAATATTCATGGGTTATGAAATTAATTTTGCCCAGTTAAAAGAAATGGTAGACAGGTTTGCAGCTTGCCTGACTGATTTCGGAGTCAAAAAGGGAGATGCCGTAGCCATTTTGCTGCCCAACCTCATCCCCTGTGTGGTGGCTTATTATGCTACATTAAAGATCGGCGGCATCACGGTAATGAATAATCCCCTGTATTCCGATCCGGAACTGGAGCATCAGTTCAATGATTCCGGTTCCAAGGTTTTAATAACCCTGGATCTGCTCGGTAACCGCATGATTGATCTGCGACCCAAGACCAAAATTAAACAGATTGTGATCACTTCCATCGGCGATTATCTGCCGTTTCCGAAAAGCCTGCTGTTCCCGCTCGTCGCTAAAAAGAAGAATATGGCCGCCGACGTGAAGACAGCACCGGATGTTTTTCGCTGGAAAGCCTGTATAGCCAAGTATTCGCCCAAGCCGCCGCAAGTCAAAATTTCTTTTAGCGATATAGCCATGTATCAATACACCGGAGGCACTACCGGCGTTTCCAAAGGCGTCGAATTAACACATGGCAATTTAAGCAAGCAGACGCAGCAGCTGGCCGCCTGGTTCCCCGATTTTAAAAAAGGTGAGGAAAGAATGCTCGGAGCGCTGCCTTATTTTCATGTGTTCGGCATGACCTGCTCGATGAATAACTCTGTTTACATGGGCTGGGTGCAAATCCTTATTCCCCGTCCTCAGCCGGAGCCTTTATTGGAGGCAATCCGTAAGTTCAGGCCGTCTTTTGCGCCGCTGGTTCCGACAATGTATATCGGTATGCTCAGTCATCCCGATATAAAAAAGACGGATATGAGCTGCATCAAAGGGGCTTTTTCGGGCAGCGCACCCTTGCCGGTAGAAGTTATCGCCGATTTTGAAAGAATGACCGGCGCCGTTATTGTTGAAGGATTCGGTATGACGGAGACTTGCCCCGTTACGCATACTAATCCCTTTGCCAATGGTGTCCGCAAAGTCGGGTCGGTGGGGGTCCCCCTTTCCGATACTTTTTGCCGCATTGTGGATCTGGAAAACGGCACCCAGGATATGCCGGTGGGCGAACGAGGCGAATTAATCGTCAAAGGGCCTCAGGTTATGAGAGGCTACAAAGGGAAACCGGAAGAAACCGCCAATACCCTAAAAGACGGCTGGATTTATACCGGCGATATCGCTACAATGGATGAAGACGGTTATTGCTTTATTGTTGACCGCAAAAAGGATATGATTATCAGCGGCGGCTATAACGTTTATCCACGTGATATTGACGAGGTGTTCTATCTGCACCCCAAAGTTCAGGAAGCCTGCTCTATTGGTATTCCGGATGCTAAACGCGGAGAGAGCGCCAAGATATTTATTGTTTTAAAAGAAGGCGAAACGTCAACACAGGAAGAAATGCTGGAATTTGCCAAAACCAAACTTGCCGTTTACAAACTGCCTACGGAAGTGGAATTCCGCAAGGAACTGCCCAAGACCAATGTCGGCAAGATATTACGCAAAGAATTGCGGGCAGAGGAATTAAAGAAGCGTAAGAAGTAAGAAATAGCAGCGGCTTCTCTCCAGGAAGCGAAGCCGCTGTAAAAATAAGGAGACAGGGAATGGAATACAAGAATATTTTGTTTAACGTGGAAGATGGCATAGCGGTAATTACTTTTAATCGGCCTAAAGCCTTAAATGCCATGAATTCAGAAACGCTGACCGAGCTGCGGGATGCCGCGACTGTTTGTAAAAAAGACGATAGTATTAAAGCATTGATTTTGACCGGTTCGGGAGATAAAGCCTTTGTCGCGGGAGCGGATATTTCCGAGATGCAAAGCTTATGCCCGATGGACGCCCATAAATTCATGGAATTGGGGCAGGAGACTTTACGCCTGCTCGAGGAAATGCCCAAGCCCACGATCGCCGCCATTAACGGTTTTGCGCTCGGTGGCGGGACCGAAATATCGATGGCCTGCGATATCAGATTTGCGTCGGAAACTGCCGTTTTCGGACAGCCCGAAATCCTGCTCGGTCTCATCCCCGGGTGGGGTGGAACCCAGCGCCTGCCGCGTCTGGTGGGAATGGGCATTGCCAAGGAAATTATCTTAGGCGGCGTCCAGATTAAAGCCCAGCGCGCTTATGAAATCGGCCTCGTGAACAAAGTTTTACCGCCGGCGACGCTGATGGAGGAGGCCAGGAAATTTGCCAGAAAGCTGGCGGACATGCCTCCTTTCACTTTGAAGATGGCGAAATACAGCATTAATTACGGATATGATCTTGCCCTCGATAACGCCAACAAACTGGAATTGGAGTGCTGCTCACAGTGCTTCAGTACGCAGGATCAGAAGGAAGGAATGAAGGCCTTTCTGGAAAAAAGAAAACCGAATTTTATCGGCAGATAAGAAAAATACGAAATATCACACAAAAATTAGGAGAAGTTAGAAATGGCACATTTTACTTGGTTGTATCAAACTCGCGACATTACGTTTCAAATTAAAGAATGGCTCGGCGTGGAAAAACTCTTGAGTCTTGACGCTTACAAGGATTACTACGGGATGGACGACATTGACAGTTTCCTCGATGTTAACTTTAAAGTCTGCCGCGACGTGATGTGTCCGGCCAACAAAGACGCCGATGAACCCGGCGCGAAATTTGTGGGCGGTAATGAGCATGCGGTTGTTACCCCGGACTCGTTCAAGAATGTTTATAAAACCGTTATGGAAGCGGAGCTGGGACCCCAGTTCGGTTACCGCGGTGAAGGCAAAATACCGCTGTGCTGGTATGCTCCGATTCTGGAGATGCAGTCTGCTGCATCGCCTTCAATTGTCATGTTCTGGTGCCTGACTCAGGGTGCCATCACCGTGCTTCATGAATTTGCCACTCAAAAACAGCAGGACCTGTTCATGCCCAAGCTGCGGACAGGCGAATGGGGAGGCACCATGGGGCTTACCGAACCGGGCGCAGGCTCCGAGGTCGGCGCGGTCAAAAGCAGAGCTGTCCCCACGGATGTTCCCGGCAAGTATAAGCTCACCGGCACGAAATGCTTCATCTCTTCGGGTGACCATGATCTGGCGGAAAACATCATCCACCTGATGCTGGCCAAGACACCGAACGCCAAAGAAGGCACCGCTGGTATCTCCTTGTTCATCGTGCCCAAGTTCTGGGTCAACGACGATGGCTCTTTAGGCGCCTGGAATGACGTCACCACCATGGGAATTGAGCACAAACTGGGCATTCACGGCTCGACGACCGCCACCCTGTCTATGGGTGAAAACGATAACTGCTACGGCTGGATGGTCGGCGAGGCGGAAGTGGTGGATGGCCGGGGCATCGGCATGAAGCAGATGTTTGCCTATATGAACGAAGAACGTCTCAACACCGGATTATTCTCCCTGGGCTGTATTGGCTCCGCCTATTACTCCGCTCTGGATTATACCAAGATCCGGGTGCAGAGCAAGCATTCCACCAATCCCAAGGGCCCCAGTGTCCGGATTATCGAGCACGAAGACGTCCGCCGCATGCTTTTGTCGCAAAAATCCATTCTGGAAGCCTGCCGGGCACTGATTTATCAATCCTATCTCTACCGTGATCTGGCTGTTGATGCGGCGACAAAGGAAGAGAGAGATTATTATGACGACATGTTTGCGATCAACAACCCGCTTTGCAAGGCCTATACGTCTGACATGGCGAGGCTTGCCACCAGCGATGCAATCAACTGCCACGGCGGTTACGGCTTCACGGAAGAGTATGCCCCGGCCGAACTGTACCGGGATGTCGTGATCTACGGAATCTGGGAAGGCACCAACTTCATCCAGGCCCAGGATTATACCGGTCGCAAGTTCACCATGAAGGACAGCGCGCCTTTCAAGAAGTGGGTGGCGGAAATCGACGAATTCGTTACCAATAAGAAAACCGACGAATTTGCCGCAGAGTTCGCGATGATGGCAGATGCCATGGCTGCTTTCAAAGACATCGTCGATATGAATGCCGCCTGGACAACAGGCGACAAGCAAATGAAACAGCTTTTTGCCACCCGGACCATGCATGCAGGCGCGAGAGTTTACTGCGGCAAGTTGCTGCTCGATCAGGCGCTGCTTGCGGCAGCTCGGCTCAAAGAGCAAGGTGACGTCGATGCCGATTTTTACAAGGGCAAAATCGCCACCGCCAGATTCTATGTCATGAACCATGTTCCGGATATCTTCGGATATGAGAAGTCTATGAAGTGTGGCGACCGCAGCGCGATCGACATCCCGGAAGCAAGTTTCATGTAGTTTACGTGAACCCTGCTTCTGGGCAGGAAGACCATAAGTGTGAACAGATAGAGCGGAATTAAATTCCGCTCTATCTAATTACGCAAAAGAAAGAGCAGGCCAGCCATAGCAAAGATGTGCGCCTCCGACGTGGCTATGCGCTTCGAAGTGACACAAAAACGGATTGCGAAACAGCCTCAGGCTGCCTCGCCGTTTCTATTAATGACAGATTGCATTTCATGAACCATATTTTTAAATGTGAAAAGAAGATCAGAAAACTTAGAGGGTGATTTGTGGAACAGGAATTGATCGACAAGCTGGTGACAAAGAATGATAAAAAAATAATTTTTCTCATTCTGGACGGATTGGGTGGTTTGCCGCAGACACCGGGAGGCCAGACCGAACTGGAAGCAGCCCGCACCCCCAATCTTGATCGCCTGGCGGCTTCCGGCACCTGCGGCCTGCTTGATCCGGTGGGCTACGGCATTACGCCGGGGAGCGGGCCCGCTCACTTTGCTCTCTTTGGGTATGATCCGGTGGCTTACAATGTCGGCCGCGGCTTGCTTTCCGCAGCGGGGCTCGATTTTCCGATAACCGAAGGCGATCTCTACATGCGGGCGAATTTTGCCACAGTTGATGCTCAGGGGCTGATTACCGATAGAAGGGCCGGTCGTCTGGCAACAGAAAAAAACGAAGCGATCTGCCGCCAACTTCAGGAAAATATTAGATTAAGCTCCGGCACTCAGGCATTTTTCCGGACGGAGAAAGAACACCGGGCCCTGGTGGCGCTCCGCGGCGGCGACTTTTGTGAAGAAATAGCGGAAACAGATCCGCAAAAAACAGGATTAGCGCCGCTTTTACCCGTGGAATTAGCCCCGCAGGCGAAAAAAACTGCGGCCATTATGCGGGAACTGACGGAAAAAATAAATAATGCTCTGAAAAATGAAGAAGCAGCCAATACTATTTTGTTGCGGGGTTATGCCGCATATCGGCGGTTTCCTTCGATGACTGAACGTTTCGGACTGCAACCGCTGGCCATTGCCTCCTATCCCATGTACAAAGGAATTGCCAAGCTTCTGGGAATGGAGCTGGCCTCTGCAACGCAGACGGTGGAAGAAGAGATTCAGGCGCTGCAAAATAATTATCGTGATCACGATTTTTTCTTCGTCCACATCAAATATACCGATTCGCGCGGTGAAGACGGCCAGTTTGCGGAAAAAGTGCAAGTGATCGAAAAAATAGATGCTCTGATCCCCGATATTTGTGCTTTAAATCCTGATGTCCTGGTAGTCACCGGGGACCATTCCACGCCGGCGGTTCTTTCCGGTCATAGCTGGCATCCGGTTCCGGTCCTGCTTTCAGCAGCAACAAGCCTGCCGGATACGGCGGCCAGTTTCGGGGAGCGAGCCTGCATAACGGGTGGTCTGGGGCGCATGCCCATGAAATATCTGCTGGGTGTGGCGCTGGCGCATGCCGGAAAACTGCAGAAATTCGGCGCATAGTAAACTTGTTTCAATCAAGCTTAAATTTGCCTTTCCAGTCTGCATCTTCGGCTAACGGGGGCTGGTTCTTTTTGCAGAAAAGATCGTTTTCTATTACCAGGTAATCCATTTCTGTTCGCATAAAGCACCGGTAAGCATCTTCCGGTGTGCAAACAATCGGTTCTCCGCGGACATTAAAACTGGTGTTCACCACAAGTCCGAAACCGG
This sequence comes from Deltaproteobacteria bacterium HGW-Deltaproteobacteria-12, assembly GCA_002840565.1. Lineage (GTDB taxonomy): Bacteria > Desulfobacterota > Syntrophia > Syntrophales > Smithellaceae > MVRV01. The sequence continues at coordinate 13,178 of PHBK01000031.1, forward strand.
TCTTTTCCTTATAGGTATTGATCAGTTCCCAAAATCGCTCGTTGGTTTTTCTGCTAACGCTCTGAATTCTCGCGGAATAGTCTACATGGGTGATGGCGGGAATATCAGACCGCAGATGATAAAGACGTTTATACATCTCCATCCGGTCATAGTCTGCGGGCAGCGGTTTACGGCGCTTTTCCAGTACGGGCGCTACCAGAAGCATGTAAGGCGAGGGACGATCGAGGTCAAAATATTCTGCGATGTCTTCTTCCAGAACCGCCGGGGCAAAAGGACGAAACCCCTCACGGTATTTGATTTTCAAATTAATTATTTTTTGGGTTTCTGCCAGACAGGGATTGCCCAGGATGCTTCTGTTCCCCAGAGCCCGGGGACCGTATTCCATGGGGCCTTGAAACCAACCCACAACCTTGCCCTGATCAAGCAGATCTGCTACATCCAGGCATAACCGGGCAAAATCACCATAATGCTGAAAAACGGCTTTGTATTTTTTAGCCGTCCGGGTGATTTCATCGGCGCCGAACGCAGGCCCCAGATATGATCCTCGCATGGCATCACCGCCGGATATTGCTTTCCTGCTTTTCTTCTGCCCGACATGCCACACGGCATAAGCTGCCCCCAGAGCGCCACCTGCATCCCCGGCCGCCGGTTGAATCCAGATATCTTCAAAGATTCCTTTGCGCAGAAGTTTACCGTTGGCGACGCAATTGAGCGCGACACCTCCGGCCATAGTCAGATAGCGACATCCGGTAAGTCTGCGGGCAGTTGTTGCCATTGATAAAACTATGTCTTCGGTTACCTGCTGGATGGCAAAGGCCATATCCATATAGGACTGATTCAGTTCGCTCTCCGTTTCCCTTTTCGGGATACCGAACAACTGCTGCCATTTATCATCCCGGCACATAGTCAAACCTGTGGCATAATCAAAATACTCCATGTTTAAGAGTATGGAGCCATCATCGCGTATGTCTACCAGGTGTTCCATAATCTTCTTTTTATAGTCTGTGGTTTGTTCAGAGTCAGGTCTTCCATAGGGAGCAAGTCCCATCAATTTATATTCGCCGCTGTTGACCCTGAAGCCGCAATAATAGGTAAAGGCGGAATAAAGCAGCCCCAGTGAATGCGGGAAGTCCAGTTCACGCAATATTGAGATATCGCTCCCCTTACCCATGCCGATGGATGCGGTAGACCACTCCCCGACGCCGTCAAGGGTAAGAATTGCCGCTTCCTCATAGGGTGAAGGATAAAAAGCACTGGCAGCATGCGAGAGGTGATGTTCAGGAAACATAATCTTTACTTTATCCGGTCCGATTTTAGACAGTTCTTCATGGAGCATTTTACGCATGAAAAGTTTTTCTTTAATCCAGACCGGCATTGCGGAAAGAAAGCTTTTTAATCCCTGAGGAGCGAAAGCATGATATGTTTCTAAAAGTCTTTCAAATTTTAAATAGGGCTTATCGTAAAAGGCAACAACATCAACATCCCGCAGTTGAAGGCCTGCTTGTTCCAGGGTGTATTTTGCCGCATTCAAAGGAAAGGCGCTGGTATGTTTTTCGCGGGTAAATCTCTCTTCCTGCGCCGCAGCGATAATCTCGCCGTTCATCAGGAGAGCGGCTGCGCTGTCGTGGTAATATGCGGATATGCCTAGAATCGCGCCGGACATTGATCAATCCTCTAAAATAATGTGTAGATAAACGGCGCAATGGCCGAGCCGCTGGTCAGGACTATCAGTGCTCCAAATATCAGCAAAGTCAGAATAATAGGCAGCAGCCAGAACTTCTTTCGGGCTTTTAAAAAGCCCCATAAATCACGCAAAAATTCCACGGATATCCTCCCGGGTTAATATGGATTGATAATATCATCAGCTGTAAATTTGTGATCACGAATTTTAAATACGGAAGCATTTCCCTGTTTCCATTCTTTTAATCGCAGAGCGTCTTTACCCATCAGCCTGCGCAGCAGCCCCACAGGAACTACTAAAACAAAAAATATTCCGCTTAAAATCACCTTCGACATTACTGTTCCCAGCAAATGGGAAAAACCAAGCCATACTTTGGCCACCGGCCTGTAAATGGCGGGTCGGATCATATTAATGAGCAGCAGCGCCAGCGCAAGAAATTCCCAGTTCTTTTTTTCGCTGAAGACAGCTATCAGCAGACAAATCAATACCATTGCCATTCCTGTATCTTTGGCCTGTTCCGGTGAAATTGTTGCCGGGATAAATCCTTTTATTCGTTCATAGATTTTATTGTTCATAGCATCAGATATAGCACAAAAAAATCTTTTAAAAAATACAAGAATAAATAATCCTGTTTTTTCTTGACAAGATAGAATCTCTGTTGTCAATTGCGCAATATAGGCAATATTCTTAAAAAGACGCGGATATAACAGGATAAAGGAAGTATAATTATTTATTAGCGGCGGCCGGTCAGGTATGAAAAAAATTATAAAACGGGAACATCTATACGGTGCCGTGCTTTTGATTGTCGGAATAGTTTTCGCCTTGGTGCTAAGTGAGTTCGGCACTCGGGTTTATTTCTCGATAAAAAGTGAAAAGAACAAATATTATGTCTGGCCGCCGAATTTACGCAAAGTTTTTAAGCCCACACCCGGAACAATGCCCGGTGTGAACAGCATAGCGCATTTCAATGTCAACTCGGACGGTATCCGGGGAGACGAAATGTCTTCAAAAAAACAACACCGGATATTGGCGATTGGAGGAAGCACTACGGAATGTCTTTTTCTGGATCAGGAAAAATCATGGCCATATGCTCTTCAGAGCAGGTTAAATGCTCTTCATCCTGCTGATGTTTGGGTCGGGAATGCCGGCAAAGCCGGTTTGAGTACGAGAGAGCATTTTATGCACATGAAATATTTGCTGCCACAATTTCCCGAAGTGGAAACGGTCATTATTTTAGCCGGCGTCAATGATCTGATCAGAAGACTTATCGAAGATAAAAAATACGATCCTTATTTCCTGGATCACTATGAGTCCTGGAAACAAAGGCTCATCAAGGGGGCTTTTTCAGAAACGCCCTATTACAAGGGCAAATATAGATTCCGCAGCGGTTATTATGATGAATTAGCCATCGTCAGCCTTGTTAAACAATCTCTGGATATGTATTCCAAGCGTGAAATGATTCAGGATGAGGCCGGGAATATGTTTGTTAATTTACGGAATCTCCGGAAAGAAGCGGTCCAAATAGTTGAAGATTTGCCGGATTTAACCTCCGGACTGGAAGAGTATAAAAGGAATATAAATGCCATAATAGATATTGCCCAGTCCAGATCCGTCAGGATCATCTTTATGACACAACCATCTTTATGGAAAAAAGATATGACCTCCGAAGAGAAAAATCTTCTTTGGTATGGATGGATTGAGAGCTTTAAAACGAAGAAGTATTATTCGGAGACGGCATTGATGAGAGGAATGCAGGCATACAACGAGACACTGCTGCAAGTGTGCCGGACCAGGAATATAGAATGCATTGATTTGGCAACAATGTTGCCGAAAAATACCTCAATATTTTACGACGATGCTCACTTCACCGACAAGGGTTCGTTGCTTTTGGCGGAAGCCGTCGGGAACTACTTCAAAAAGCACCCTCTGCACAACGAGATCAGGCAACAGCAATAGTAAAGGGGGCGAGAATTCTCCCGCCCCCTTATTTCAGGCATGCAAGATTTTGTTGGACTGGATCAGGTTGCGCACTTTTGTGATCTGGCAATGAAATCGGGCGCATTCTTTTTTCAGACGCTTTCCAGGACAAGGGACATACCCTGTCCACCGCCAATGCAGAGGGAAGCCAACCCCATCTTTAAGTTCTTCTTCTGCATCTGCAAGGCCAGTGAATAGGTAATACGGGCGCCCGAACAGCCAATGGGATGGCCGATGGAAACCGCACCGCCATAAAGATTGCATCTATTTATATCGACACCGAGCTCTCTGATGCAAGCCAGTGACTGAACGGCAAAAGCTTCGTTCAATTCCACCAGATCGATATCTTTCATGGTAATGCCCAGCTTTTTGAACAGTTTTCTAGTTGCGGGAATGGGCCCCAGTCCCATATATGCCGGATCAACGCCGCCGCTGGCACAACCTTTGATTTTAGCTAAAGGTTTCAGTCCCAGTTCTTTGGCTTTTTCTGCGCTCATCACCAAAACAGCGCAAGCCGCATCATTAATGCCCGAGGCATTTCCAGCGGTAACGGTTCCATCTTTCTTGAAAACCGTCGCCAGCTTGCCCATCTTTTCCAGAGAAGTATCCATCGGACGTTCATCAACATCAAATACTTTGGGATCTCCTTTTTTCTGCGGAATAAGAACCGGAACAATTTCATCTTTCAGCGAGCCGTTAGCAATAGCTGCCCTGGCGCGCTGATGGCTTTGAAATGCGAACTCATCCTGCTCCTGACGCGAAATCTTATAAAGCGCAGCAATGTTTTCCGCTGTCATGCCCATATGGTAACCGTTGAAAATTTCATAAAGACCGTCGTGAACCATCAGATCTGTAATTTTACCGAAAGGCATGCTCATCCGGTAACCGAAACGAGCATCCTGCAGCGCAAACGGTGCGTTGCTCATGTTTTCCATACCGCCGGCAACCAAAATATCAGCTTCACCGGCCTGAATAGCCTGGGCTGCAAGTGCTATGGCTTTCATGCCCGAAGCGCAGACGATATTTACTGTATAGGCATTGGTTTCTTCCGGCAGTCCGGCAAAAATAGAAGCCTGTCGGGCGACGTTCTGTCCCTGTCCACCCTGCAAAACATTGCCCATGATTACTTCATCGACATAAACCGGCTTCAGCGATGAATCAAAATCATAATATTTTTTATTAATTTCGGTCATGTCGAAATTACCCAGGGCGTCCGCGCGACAGCTCTTTAGTAAATCATTAACTGCCGGTCTTAAACCTGCCCGCTTCAAGGCTTCTTTAATGACCAGTGCACCCAAGTCAACTGTCTTAACTCCCTTCAGTGATCCGCCGAATTCCCCTACTGCTGTTCTGGCTCCGCTTACAATGACTGCTTCTTTCATCTTTCTTCTCCTTAAATTTCAGTTATTTTATTCCCCTGCCTGATATCTGCCGCTAACAGGCTTAAGGAATCATTTTTCCTATCTCGTGCCAGGATTGATAAATATATAATTTCCCGAGCTAGTCCTCGAGCTTGGTGACAAACTCCACTTCTCGCGGCACTTTGTATGGGGAAAGATAAATCCGGCAGTGCTTCATAATTTCTTTATCACTGACTGACACGCCGTCTTTTTTGATAATTTCCGCTTTAACTATTTCACCTCTCATTAAATCTGCTTTAGCTACTATCCGGGAAGCGAGGACCGCCGGATGCTGATTGAGAACATTTTCCACTTCCCGCGGATAAACATTAAATGCGCTGGTAATAATCATTCTTTTTTTCCGTCCGGTCAGGAATATGTAATCATCCTGATCCATCTTACCCAAATCGCCGGTGTACAGCCAGCCGTCTTTAATAACTGATGCCGTGGCCGCTTCATCTTTATAATAACCTTTCATGACATTTTTCCCGCGGACAATCAATTCTCCGATTTCACCCCGTCGCAGCTCATGGCCGGTTTCGTCGACAATCTTAATGACAGCGTCGGGAATGGCAGTTCCGATGGATCCAGGCTTTTGTACCATTCCCCGCCTTGTAAAAGAGCAAACGGGTGCAGCTTCCGTCAAGCCATATCCTTCCAGAATTTTCACTCCGAATTGCTTTTCAAAAGCCGTGATGAAATCGGCCGGCATTGTTGAGCCTCCGGTAACGCAAACATTCAGCGAACTGATGTCATATTTTGCCGCTCCCTCAAAGAACATCATGCCCAGGTAAAGACGCGGTACGGCGCAAATGTAAGTTATTTTTTCCTTTTCGATCACATTAAACAGGCTATCCATTGTAAACCTATCCAACATGACCACGCTGCAACCGCAACGCAGGACGGCATTCATGTTGGCTGTTGCGCCGAAAGAATGAAATAAGGGGATAAGAGAGAGACCTTTATCAAAGGAGGTCCTTTGAATAAGAGTAACAATCAGCTGCGTCTGGGAATAAAGATTGATATGGGTAAGAACGGCGCCTAAAGGTTTACCGGTCAGGCCGGAGGTGTATATCATGACCGCCGGATCATCCGGGTCCAGCGGAATTTCCGGATTGGAAAATGGGCCCTGGGCCAAAGCTTTTTTCAAAGGTGAATTATGATCGCCGGAATCGGCAATAATTAAGTTTTTGCAGCTGGAAAGCTTATCTTGAATTTCCTCATATCTTTTGCGAGCCGATTCAATTGTTATGAGAACTTTGGCATCACTGTTTTCCAGGAGGTAAGACAGCTCGTAAGCTGTGGAATATGTATTCAAAGGAACAGCAATTGCTCCCAGTTTTACTGCGGCAAAATAGCAATAAACAAATTCCGGTATGTTGGGGAGCATCAAGGCAACTTTGTCGCCTTTTACCACTCCCAATTGCTGCAATAAGTGGGCAACAGCATTAACAGAACCATTGAGTTGCTGATAATTGATTCGCTGATTTTCGCAGATTAAGGCCGGCCTGTCCGCGAAATTTTGAGCAGCATCTTCAATTAAACGGGCTAAATTCATTATTATTTTACCTCCTAGGTCATTATAAATTGTTCTCTTAGCATAATAGAGCAGTTTATTTCAACAGGATAAACTATGAAGGTGAAAGTTAGGTTTTCGGGACGAGTTTTTTAGCTTTCCTGCCCGGATGTTTTACCCTATAGGTTTCATTACCGTTATAAAAAAGGTATTTCCTGTTACCCGCAGCGATATGTTAAGAGGTAATCAAGGCAGTTAATATAATTAAGGAATATCAATCTAAGTAATTATTGAAGTATCCCGAGCAGACGGAAAATCTTCGCAAAACGCATTTCCCAGGAGTGCTCACGCAGGGACCGCTCATAGCCTTTTATTCTTATAGCTTCGGCCTCAGCCGGGTGCGCCAGATAATACTTGATTTTTTGCATGAGATCATCGATGCCGGAGTAAGTTAATATTTCTTCCCCCGGTCGGAACGCCAGGCGCAATTCCGGGTGATCTTCGGTCAGATAAAGTCCCCCGCTCATCGGTATTTCGAAATCGCGTCCCTTGAGGCAATACGTGTCTTTGTATCCGGCTATACCGCCAAATCCCAAGTTTATTTTGCTTCTGGAATACATTCTGACCATTTCTTCCGTAGTCAGAGGTCCGTCAGGCCACCCGATTCCGTAAGCTTGCACGGCAATTCCCCGGTTTCGTAATTCGTTCACTACTGCTCTCCGGTTACCGTAGCACTGTCCGACAAAGGAAACATCGATGGTCTTTTCGATCGCCTGAGGTCTATGAATTTGCGGATTGGCGCCTTCCGGAAGATAAATCGGCCGGGCGTCTTCAACGCAGTATTTAATCAGGGCGTCTTCCGTACTGGTCCAGCAAAGATCAAAACAGCGACAAATATCGCGGGCGCCCCAGGCCTTTCCTTTTTTTACTTTCCCGACAAAGTGCTCCTTGTCGTTGAGCGCCAGATTAATCAGCGGAACACCCTGGCCGCGAATTTCCTGCAGCGTGGCCGGCTCCACAATTTCGCCGGACAGATAAGCAAAAATGACATCTGCCTTTTCTTCGGCCATCCAAGTGCTCACCTGCCGGACCATATCTTTATTCATTGCTGCTTTCAATGATCTGTGCCAGTCTTTGCTCTGATGACTGAACTTTTCCCACCAATCATAATGGCGAACACGGCCAAATTCACTCAGGGATGGCTTCAGCGCTTCATTTTCCCAATTGTAATGATGATAAAGAGCGATAATGCTCAAATCGCCTTTTTTTTTGGCGGCAAGCTGAGGAAAAATTTTTTTCAACTCCTGCCCGAGCGTTTGCTCGTCAGGAATACTCAAGCCCCTTGCAGCAAATTCCCGGCGATAATATTCCTTTTCGCGCTCCAGACGGCGGTTATTTTTCCAGATACGAAATTGCTGCCGATATTTCTTCAGCGGATCATTCATTGAGTTTTTCTCAGGGTATAAAGCCGGGCGCCATTGGATTTATCAACCCGGCCGTTCATCATATTTAAAACATGGCCGGCATCGATGACCGGAATGGAAAAAGACCGGGCAACATCGACACAGATAAGCAGCGCTCCCACGCCGGCACCGGCAAGACACAGAACGGTATCGGAGGGGATTTTATCCAGAATTTCTTTTTTACTTTCTTCCCAGCGTGTGGCAACGTACTCGGCCGGAATATCCACAAATGTTAAATGCGGGTGGCTGTGAAATTGCTCAAACCAGTTGAGACATTGCTCCGGATTGTATTCCGAGTTTAAAATGCAGATTTTCTTTTCATTGAGTGCGGTGGCAAATTCCGGGGAACTCAGATAAGCATAAACCACGTAAAAAGGAATATAATTCTCCGGAGCGAGGTTTATGCCGGCTCTGTTGAGGAAATTGAGAAAATCTGCCCCCGAGGAATCTTCTTTTGCCTGCCGGAACGAAAACAATCCCCGAGAACGTGTGTGAGAATTTCCCGGAAACACGAGAGGGGCAAAAAGGCCGGTGGTTTCCAGATATTTCATGGCTGAGATATGCTGGGGCAGAGCGCTTTTGATGTCGGCAACGGATTCGGCCTGCTTGTAAAGACCGTTGCATTCCAAAGTACAGTTGTAAAATGCGTATTCACCGTCGGCAAAACGCGCCACCGGCAGCGGCTGCTTATTATTTAAAGCATGATCAATGCGCTGGTGCAGAAACCGGCAGTATTCATCACCGGTCTTAATTTTATGGGCAAACAAACAATATTCCTGCTCCAGAACCTGAGGGGAGAAAATTCTGGCCACCGGTTCATTGTTAATATCCGCAATGGCCAGACGATTAAAATGGAATAATTTTTCGGATATGAGACTCTCAAGATAATTTTTTTTGTTCATGGACTAAATCCTTTTTCTGGCGACGACAGCGTAACTGCCCCCGGAGTAAAACTGGGCGATGATTCGGGCCAGAGCGCCCGGTATTGCCGCTTTCTGCAGTTTTGCTTTCATCTGTTCCGATAAATAGTTTTTGCGGCGGATAATTTCAAAGCCATGTTTTTCGAGCAGTGCCGTAAGTGACCGGGGAGTAAAATGATAAAGATGAAAAGGCAAGTCCCACTGTGTCCACTGGCTCCATGCCTTGCGTGCATCGTACCCTTCATGATTCGGCACGTCAACCACAAGTATGCCGTCATCTTTAAGCCATCTGCCGGCCATTTTAATATGCTCGTTCGGATCAGGCGTATGTTCGAGAGAATGCCACATCGTTACGACATCATATGCTGCTTCGTCCAGGGCAATATTGCTGATGGGGCCTGCCTGCACCGGAATATTGAGCGTAGTTTTGACGTAAGCTGCCGCATCCGGAGAGACGTCGACGCCTTCGACTTCGTAGTTGCTCCGGCGGCAAGCCAGCAGAAAATAGCCGCGTCCGCATCCAATGTCGAGAATACGGCCGGTTTTTTTATACGGCCGGAAAAAGCGCAGGCGGTGGCTTTCCTGTTCCAGGCGCCGCAGCATCGCGTCTGAGTCCGGCGGCAATTCTTGGTTGTAATGATTGTCGAAATAAGCCTGATTATACAGATTATTTAATTGACCAGGCCCGGGTCGCGGATCAAGGACCCCCAGACCGCAGCCCTCGCATTTATATACCTTCCATTCGTTCCTGGTATAAAGAACGGAGCGATTAGTGCTGCCGCAGAGTATGCAAGATGCGCTTACTTTTTCCCTTGTCAAAATATCTCCATAGTGAAACTTATATCGAGGATTTAGCCATAATGCAAACGAGACGATAGCAGTCCATTTTATTTTTATGGTTATCTTTGTTCCGAATAAAAGGAGACAACAACTTTAATGTTGCTAATCGATAATAAGCTTTAATTATCTGTGCTCTTTTAATACGAGCAATTGTTTGTGCAGAGTAATGTTTCCGGTAAAATAAATATTCAGATTTTAATTTTTTTTCAAATACCGCGGCAGGGGTTGTTCCTGTTTCACTTTGACCGCCCCAGTGGAAAACACTGGCGTCTTCAATATACCCGATGGAAAAACCTTTTTCCCGGATGCGCCAGGCCAGATCCTGATCTTCACCATAAAGAAAGAAATCCTCATCAAAACCTTTCAACTCCCGGATAAGTTCATTGCGGGCAATCATAAACGCACCCATAACACAGGCGATTTTGCCGGCCAGCCCCGTAATTTCCTTTCCCGCACATTTTTCTCCCGGATATTTGTAAGAAACAGACGGCTGGAGGCTGCCATCGGGGTTGAGTATTCTGGCGCCGGCCAGCCCGATATGCAAATTTTCATCCATATAGAAAACTGCTTTTTGCAGAGTCTCGGGAACAATTGTTGTATCCGGATTAAGAAATAAAACATATCTGCCCCGACAGTGCGGCAGGACCTGGTTGTTGGCGGCGCCAAAACCCCGATTTTCCTTGTTGGCAATAAGAGTTACCCGGGGAAAGCGCTCGGCGATCATAGCAACGCTGTTGTCTGTCGAAGAATTGTCAACGACAAATATTTCTTTTTCCAGCCCGTCTGATGCTGGTATGGAAGCCAGGCATTCCAGCGTCAAGTTAACCGTATTGTAGGAAACAATTATGATTGAAATATCCATTAATCTTCCTATGAATCAGGCTTGCTTTTCCGGCCGGCAATAATGCCCGCATAAAGCTCCTGATATTTCGCCACAACGCGATCCCAGGTGTTTTGAGTCGCCGTCTGATAAGCCTTTTGCCCCATTGGTCTGCTCATGTTTTCATCGCAAAGCAAAGCGATCCTGGCGGCGACATAATCGCTGTCCGAGGTGTCTTTGATAATGAAGCCGTTTTCACCTTCCTGCACCAGATCCTGGGCCCCGACGTTACTACTGATAATAACCGGCAGGCCCGCCGCCATTGCTTCCAGGACAACCATGCCGAACGTATCAAATTTGGAAAGCATCACGTAAAGATCACAGGACAGATACATTCTGATCATTTTTTCTTTGTTTATGGGGCCGGTAAATATGACATCAGAAAGAATTCGGAATTCTTTGGTCATGCGCGTATATTTTTTGATATTTCCTTTGCCGGCAACAATAAGTTTGAATTTGCGGTTTTGGGCTTTTAGTTTAGCCAGTGCCGGCAAAATGTCATCAAGCCCTTTAATTTCGAAATTCATCGAAGCAAATAAAATTACCGGATCAGCGTCGTTTATTCCTAATTCACGGCGGATACTCTGACGGACAAAAGCCTTATCCTGCTGAGCATAGTCCTGCAAATCCACACCGGGATGGATAACATCAACAAGATCTGGATCGATTGGATACTCCTGCAGAAAAATTTTTTTAGTCAAGGAGGAGACGGCAACAAACTTTTTACAGTTTCCTTCATAGACCAGTTTTTTTTCCACCCAGGCTGTGGCCAGATCATAGAGGCTCATCTTTTTGCGGCGGATATGATGAACCCAGTATCTGTGCGGAATCCCGTGCAGTGTGAAAATGTCGGCGGCAAAAATTCTTTCGTGGCTGTGGACGAGAGATAAATTGTCGCGCGAAATACGGCGCTGAGTAAAATAAGCAAAGCTCAGGGTAGTCAGAAATTTAGGGAAAGAGAAAATCGGCACCCGATGAAAAGTCAACGGAGCGGCTGATTGCTCCCAGCGGTTTGCATAAACATGAAAATCATATCCCGTCGGTGTGACGAGCCTATCTGTTAACTCGGCAACAAATTGTTCGGCTCCGCCCAGCAAGCCGTATTTTGGTATAACCACTGCAATTTTTTGCATAAAATTAATTTCATCGAGCTGATTTCTGGAAAAATGGATTTAACATAGAAAAGAGAAAAAATCATGTTTTAATAAGTTGCCGGATATGGTATCGAAAAATTAAGAAATGGATTTGGTATATGCGCAGATACTACAATTTGTTTAAGAGTTTCAATAACTGGTGGCTCTACCTTGCTTATAAATACGGGTTTTCCGGTTCCGATTTACTGGTTTTTGTCACGCGCAATGGCATAACCGTGGAAGTTCCCGTGCGTCTCGTGCAGACATTCAAAGAAATTTTCATGGATGAATGTTATCTGGCGGGGATGGAGCGCGATATTGTTCCCGGTGCAACAGTAGTTGATGTTGGTGCTAATGCCGGCTATTTTTCTTTATTTGCTGCAGCTAAGTTTCCGAATTCCCGGATCTTCTCTTATGAGCCGGTGCCCGTGAATTATGAACAATTAAAACGCCATCGTGATCTGAACAGCTCTCAGCGGATAAAATGTTATCCGCAGGCCGTTGCCGGAGTCAACGGAGAAATCAGCCTGTCGGTTGATAAAAATGATTCCTTTACAACAAGCGCAAGTATGTTCAGGCCGGCCAACAGCGCAGAACAATCCTTAAGAGTTCCCTGCGTTTCTCTGCAAACAGTTATGGACGGCAATGGCATTAAGAAATGCGATCTGCTGAAAATGGACTGTGAAGGAGCGGAATACGATATATTGTATAACTGCCCTGTCGATTATCTGCAGCGCATAGATCAGATAGCCATGGAGGTGCATCGCGGGGAAAAAGAAAATCAGAATATTGATGCACTGGAAGCTTTTTTCCGGCAACAGGGGTTTTCTACCCGCCGCCGGCCGGTCGGTATGCTCTGGGCCTGGCGCCGCGAATAATACCTGGGAAATTGCTTCTCCCTTTTAAGCCGTGCTGTTTTCAGACTTGTTCCGGATGATTATCTTCCATAAAATCGTAATAATGGCTAATATCGTATAAAAAACAACGGCCTGCGGACCGAAAGCAGTATCGGCGAACAGCGCCGCAGTCATAAAGGATGCAAGGGCGGCAGATATGCAGATGATCCAGGATTTGAAATACTCACTTTTTGCCGACTTTCCTGCTTGCCAAAGCATCCATATTGCCGTCAGGATAACACTTAAAAACAATATAAGGCCGATAATACCTGTGCGGACGGCAATATCCAGTAATGTATTATGAGGGGAGCCGATAAACTTTCCTCCAACTCCTCCCTGGTATTTTTTAGGCAATCTGCTGTCGAAAGTCTTTATGTCAATGATATGTTCATTTCCGTAAATTTGCATACCGAATCCGATGCCGGCCAGCGGATAGTCCTTAATTATTTCCATTGTCAGCGCGTTCATTTGTAGTCTTTCATTCTGAAGCATTGTTTTCGGATCTATTCTTTCTTTAAAACCGGGGATAATTATTACCAGCAAGATTGATATGAGCAGAAGGATTAGTATTTTTTTGTTATAGAAGGAGAAAATAATCATGGCAACAAAAAGAGCAATTAATGATCCCCGGGATTGAGTCAGTAAGGTAGTTAAGCACAATATAAACGCGCTTATGACCAATAAAGATTTAGCAAGTAACGTTTTGTTCTGTAATAATTTATTTAAGGCCAGGGTCAAAGCAAAAATCAAAACAAAGCCGATATAATCGGTATGGATTTCCAAAAAAGTTTCTCCTAATCTGCGTGCAAAAGGATTCCCGTCAATTAAATAATAGTCAATAGTTGCCCATAAAGAAAATATTGTGGCCGAAGCAATAACTATCCAGGACAGGATCTCCAGTTTTTCAGACGAATTGAAGTAATTAACCAGTAAATAATAAATTAATAAATATTTTACAAAATGCGCCCGGATGTCATGAAGACTATTGGCCAAATCAAGTGCAAAAAACAATCCAATTATTCCCCATAGGAGAAATAAGACAAGCGGTAGTGTCAGCGGAGAATGCAGGGAGAAATTCGTTTTCCTGGAGATAATTAGCGTCATTAAAGCTAATAAAGAAATGTAGAAACTGAATTCTTTGATGGCCGTGGTATGAGGGAAGGGGTTAAAAAAAATATATACGCCCATAAGAAGGGGAATAGATAAGTTCAAAACGGCAGCAATTTTTTCGCTTTTCCCTCCTGATTGATTAATCATATTTGCAGAAAATATCTTGAGCATGGTTCCAGTCCTTAATTTGATTAATGTATTGCATAACAGTTTGGTAGTAAAAAATCATTAAAAATAACGATTACGAATTGCACCATTAATCAATTTATGTTTAAAGCTAAAGTCAGATTCACCCGGCATTCTATCGGTGATTGGAGATTATAGATAGTGACCATAAAATCCTTTATTTATCAACAGCGTCCTGAATTGGCGGCGGCAAGTGAATTTTACGGCGCTTATCGGGATTTTCGTAAGTCCGGTTTTCAAAAAACACCTTACGGGTTTACAATGGCCGGGCCCAAATGGATGCTGGAGGGTTCTTATGAGTCCGGGGAAACGAAAATAATAATTAATCATTTAAAAGCCACGGATGTATTTGTCGATGTTGGCGCGAATATCGGTTATTATTCCTGCATTGCCCGTTCGATGAATGTTAAGGTTCTGGCAGTTGAACCTCTCTGGCATAACCTGCTGTACATATACAACAACCTCAGTATTAATGGCTGGTCTGACGTAGAGGTTTTCCCTCTGGGCCTGTCGGACAAACCAGGCATAGCCACCCTTTATGGCGTGGGAACGGCGGCGTCTTTCATTAAGGACTGGGCAGGCTTATCAACCAAAAAGCGCACCGTTCCTTTGAGTACTCTGGATATCATAGTGGCAGGGAGATTTTCCGGTGCCAGGCTGGTCATTAAGATAGATGTTGAAGGGCTGGAATACAATGTTTTGAAAGGCGCGATGAATACATTGTCCTCAGCTCCGGCTCCTGTCTGGATAGTGGAAACGGCTTTAACCGGTCACTTTCCGGGAGGAGTCAATAACGACTTCATCAAAGCCTTTGAATTGTTTTGGTCTATGGGTTATACCTCATATGTGATGATGAACCATCGGGAAGAAAAATTAACGGAGGCGCAGGTGTGCGGCTGGGTTGAGAATTTAGACACAAAAGGTTTGTTCAATTTTCTTTTTAAAAAAGAAAGCTAGCGTTTTAATGATTCCCGAATAAGTCAAAGAGAAATTTCTCACTTCTAATTAGCAGCAGGCGTTTTACTGGCTGAGAGCAGAGAAAGATTGATGGAAAAAGTTCCACTTTCCGTAGCAATTATCACCCAGAATGAAGAAGAGAATCTGCGGCTTTGTCTGCAGAGCGTCGCTTTTGCCGCACAAATTGTTATCGTTGATTCCGGCAGCACTGATGCAACATTGCAGATTGCTGCAGAATTTGGTTGTGAAATATATAATGAATCCTGGCTGGGATTCGGCCCGCAAAAGCAATTGGCCATAGATAAATGCCGTGAACCATGGATTTTATTGCTGGATGCAGATGAAAGAATTCCCGAGGAAACGGCAGAGGTAATAAAAAAACTTATAACCAAAACCGGCAGCCGGGAAACCGGATTCAGTTTTCCGCGCAAAAACCACTTTCAGGGCCGCTGGATCAGACATGCCGGCTGGTGGCCGGATCGCATTATCCGCTTGTTTCGCATAGAATCAGGGCGCATGACCGGAGCGGCGGTCCACGAAGCGGTGGAAGTTAATGGCGCGGTTGGTGCTTTGGATGTTCCGATTGAGCATTTTACGGAAAGCCGTTTGAGCAGAATTCTGCAAAAGATTGACCGGTATTCCACACTGGGGGCCGAGGAAGCCTACAAAAAAGGGAAGCGGTCGACAACGAGCTCTGCTTTCCTGCGGGCATTTATTACCTTCTTTCAGGATTATTTTATGCGCGGCGGCTTTCTCGATGGCATGCCCGGGCTGACCCTGGCGGTGACAGATTCCGTTAATAAATTTTTTAAATATGCAAAATTAAGCGAACTTACAAGAAACAGCCGTGGCGGTAAATGATTGATGAACGAGCGCTATGGTGAAAAACAATCCAATTCCATTGATCTATCCGTAATTGTTGTCAACTGGAATACAAAAGACCTGTTGAGAAACTGTCTGCAGTCCGTCTATTCAACTGTTCATGATTTAACGTTGGAAATTATCGTTGTTGATAATGCCTCTTCCGACGGCTCGCAGGAAATGCTGGAGCGTGATTTCCCTCAGATAATTAGAATCTGCAATCGGGAAAACAGGGGTTTTGGCGCCGCCAATAATCAGGCTTTTGCGGTCATGAAGGGCAAATATGCCCTGCTTTTGAATTCGGATGCCGTATTGACGCCCAATGCGGTACATAAACTGTGGTCTTTTTGCGAAGCAAACAAGCGGGCGGCCATTGCCTGCGGACAGCTGCTGAATGCCGACGGCAGCAAACAGAACTCTGTGGCATCTTTTCCCGGATTGTTGACATTGGCTACGAACACGTCCCTTTTGGAATACTTATTTCCCCGGCAGTTTCCCAGCAAAAGATATCAGCACGAGCAACCGCTGGAAGTTGACTCGGCCATCGGCGCCTGTATGATGATTAGAAAAAAGGCTTTGGATGAAACAGGTTTTTTTGATGAACGCTATTTCTTCTTTTTTGAAGAAACTGACCTGGCTTATGCCCTGCATCGGGCCGGCTGGAAGACATATCATATTCCTGACGCCTACATTTACCATTTCCAGGGGCAAAGCATCGGCAATAATCTCAAATCGAGAATTGAATTTTACCGGTCGCGTTATCAATTCTTGGGCAAATGGCACGGCCGCGCCTATTATATATGTGCAAGCTCATTGATTTTTCTGCGTCTGCTCATTAACTGGTTTTCCGCCTTTGTGGCCGGCGCTTTGACTTTAGGCCTTTCCGAAAAAATCCGGCAAAAATTTGCCGTTTATTCTTGGTTGATTGGGTGGCATTTTAAGCGCGATAATCGGTAAAGTTATCCCATCATTTCCGAAGCCTCTACTTGACATATAGTGCTATTAATAGTATTATAATAAGAACTAATAAAAGGATTGTTGAATATGGCGCAAATAATTACGGCAAATGAATTAAAAACCAAGGGTGTTTCCGTTTTCAATGAAGATGCTGCTGACGGATCTGAAATAATTATAACTGTCAGAGGGAAAAATAAATACGTTGTTCTTCCCATTGAGAAATATAATTATTTGAGAGAATGTGAATTAGAAACAGCTTTGCTGGAAGCAAGAAGAGATATTAAAGAAGGGAAATTTATTAAAGAATCGGTGGAAAAACATATTGAGAGAATAACTCGTGGCTGAATTAATATATACCGACAGCTATATAAAACGAGCGAAAAAATTTATAAAAAAACATCCTGAATTAACATCTCAATACGAAAAAACATTAAAAATATTAGAACTAAATCCCAATCACCCTTCACTACGACTACATAAATTGCATGGGAAATTATCTCAATTATATTCAGTTTCAATTAATATCTCTTATCGGATTTCTATATATTTTTTAATTGAAGATCACTACTGTCCGGAATAATTAGCATATAAAGTTTGTAAAAGCTTAACATATTTCATGAAAGATACCATTTATGTTTGTCCTCGACTTGAAAATGCAT
>PHBK01000042.1 GCA_002840565.1 Deltaproteobacteria bacterium HGW-Deltaproteobacteria-12
CATCACCTTTAGCCTGATCATCCTGCAGGTATGATCCGGCCAGGATTGTGTCCAAACTTCGACATCATCGCAATTTGACGGCCATTCCAGCGTGTAACCTCTGTTGATCTTGCGTTCATCCGGTGATATGCCTTGTTCAGGAAATGGGGGCTTCGTTTATGAAATCAACAGTCAATATTATTGGCGGAGGACTTGCCGGCTGCGAAGCCGCCTGGCAGCTGTTGCGACGCGGCCATGCAGTGCATCTTTTTGAAATGAAGCCTCAGCGATTTTCCCCCGCACACAACATGGAACACCTTGCAGAACTGGTTTGCAGCAATTCTTTCAAATCCAACAATCCCGACAGCGCTCCTGGCCTGCTCAAGCAGGAATTACGCAGTCTCCATTCCCTCATAATGTCTACTGCCGATAAAACAGCCGTTGCCGCAGGCAGCGCACTGGCGGTGGACCGCACGGAATTCGCTCGTGCTGTGGAAAATAAACTTTTACAACAACAAAATTTCAAGCTGATCCGACAGGAAGTCACCGAGATCCCCCTGAATGCCGTTACGATTATCGCCACGGGACCCTTAACCTCTGATGTTTTTGCCCAGGCTATTTCAGTA
Organism: Deltaproteobacteria bacterium HGW-Deltaproteobacteria-12; assembly: GCA_002840565.1. Classification (GTDB taxonomy): domain Bacteria; phylum Desulfobacterota; class Syntrophia; order Syntrophales; family Smithellaceae; genus MVRV01. Next base: position 606 of record PHBK01000042.1, read on the forward strand.
ATGCTTGGCAATGCCTATTTATATTTCTATGATGCCATCGCTCCCATCGTCAATGCCGATTCCATCAATATGGAAAAAGTTTACCTGGCGTCGCGCTATGGCAAGGGAACCCCGGATTATCTGAACTGCCCGCTCACTGAAGATGACTATAATACTTTTATTCATGAATTGTTGGAGGGAGTAAAAGTTTCAGCCAGAAATTTTGAAGAAACGAAGCATTTTGAAGGCTGTCTGCCCATAGAAGTTCTGGCCGCCCGGGGTCATGATGCCCTGGCTTTCGGGCCGATGAAACCGGTGGGCTTAATCAATCCGCATACGGGCACGATGCCTTACGCCGTAGTTCAGTTGCGCCGGGAAAATTCTTCCGGCACGCTGTATAACATGGTTGGCTTTCAAACCAAACTGACCTGGCCTGAGCAGAAACGAATTTTCCGTCTTATTCCCGGTCTCGAATACGCTGAATTCGCGCGGTTGGGAAGCATCCATCGCAACACATACATCCATTCCCCTTCCCTGCTTGAACCGTCCCTGCAGCTCAAAACCAACCCGAACATTTTTTTCGCTGGACAAATTACGGGTGTGGAAGGCTACATGGAATCCACTGCCATGGGACTTCTGGCGGGATTATCCGCCGCCTCGATTCTTGAAAAGTGTCCGATACAGCCCCCTCCCGCATCAACCGCCATCGGTTCGCTTGCACATTATATTACCTCCGACGAATCACGGCAAAACTTCCAGCCCATGAACATCAATTTTGGTATTCTTGAAAAATTGCCTGTAAAACGAATGAAAAAAAAGGAAAAACATTTTGAATATGCCAGGAAATCATCTCAGGCCCTAAAAGACTGGATGTGTGACCATAATCTTCAAATATAAAAATTAACCGTATCGATTCAGAGGCAAAGAGTGACATTTTCCGTCGGCAGAGAAGTTTTAAAGACCTCAGAAATTATCTTTACACAACCCTTGACAATTGCTTGCCTTTGGCAGTAGAATAAATAAAAAACAGGAGGGGTTTATGAAAAAAATTAATTTCGTAATTGCATTTCTGGTAGTTTTTGGTCTTGTTGTCGGTGCATCGTTTGTGCAGGCTGCTGATTTAGACGGCACATGGAATCTGAAAGTCACATCCCCGATGGGGTCCGGCACTCCGGTATTCAAATTGAAGCAGGCAGGCAATAAATTATCAGGCGATTACAAGGGCACCTTTGGTGAAGCCCCTGTCAAAGGCAGCGTCGATGGCAACAATTTTACGATGAAAATCCCCCAGAGCGGACAATGGATCGTTTACACAGGTACCTTTGCCGGTAACACCATGAAAGGCACGATTGATTTTGCCGGTCAGGGCAACGGTGATTTTACAGGGACAAGAGCTGCAGGAAAAGCAGAGAAAGCAGAGAAAGCAGAAGTAAAAGCAGAAAAAGCAGCTGTGAAAGCAGAAAAAGCAGAAGTAAAAGCAGAAAAAGCAGCTGTGAAAGCAGAGAAAGCAGAAGTAAAAGCAGAAAAAGCAGTCGCCAAGAAAAAGGTAAAAAAATCCACCAAAAAAACCGTGAAAAAAGCTGTGAAAAAAGTCGAGTAATAAAAGAACGAACATCCTTTGTTCTTTCGAGTAATTCATTTAGAAGGGGCATAATCGTATTTGTTATCCAAAATGCATTATGCTCCTTTTAATTTCATTGCTTTGCCTTTCGGCCTTTTAAATGCTTGATTGCGCCCAATAGAGTTTCAGTTATTTGTTAACCGGGATAGTGACGGACATTATGTTCAAATGCTCTTCTGTGGAAAACTGGACAAGCGCTGAATATGTTTTCAAGACGGCGATTGCGTGCAAAACTCCTTTTTCCATCTTCACAGTCGGAGGTTTGACATCCCAATTTCGTGGATATTGATTCAAATATTTGACTGTTTCTCCCGGCATGGCCTTCCCTGAATATTTAACCAATATGATAATGTTTCGTTGATCATGCCTGGTTTCCAGAAAAAATTCTTTGTATTCACTTTCCAAAGCCCTGGTCATGACAAAACGGATTAACCTCCAGAATACCAGGGACAGTTCGTTCTTATTGCCTTTAAGATCGGGTGATTCCTTGTCCAGATTAGTTTCTTTTTTAATATGATGCTTGAATTCAAGATAGAAATTCATAAAACGCATTTCTGCCGCAAGCAATTGAGAGAGATTGATTCTGTCTTTCTCGTTACATGTCAGTGCATAAAACTTTCCAGACACATCCCTGAACAATTCCAAAAATGATTCTGATTCCTTATTAATGGAGAGGACATCGTTTTTAATACGATCCCATTCATCGTTCATCGCTGCTGCTTCAGGATATGCGTCTCTCATTTTATTGACAGCATTATCCAAACGCCTCTGTAAAAGCTTCGAACGTCCCATTATGGTATTTAAAGGATTTGCAAAATTATGAAGGATACCCGGCATTAGTTCATGAATAAATGTTGATGTAAAATCATCTTCCAATGCCTGATAATCCCGGTTAATTTTATTTTTCATCTTCATCTTTGCCTTTCTTGATTTGACTTTATTCCGAACCGATAATTTCTTATACGTTATTCTATGGCTCTATAACTTCTGCAATACACGCAAGAACCCTGCAGGGTGATCCGCTAACACCAAGCAATTTCAGCGGAAAGACATACAACTCGCCGGTATCGGGAAGACCGTCTGTTTTGCTCTGGTCCAGATCTTCTACAAGAAATTTAGACGATTCCGCGATGATTCGGTAAAACGTAAAGGGCGCTGAACCTTTCACGGTAACTTCACCGGACAAGACCAACAGGACCGGAGGCAGGGATAAAATCTTTTGCAACGCCTCCAGGGACACTTCCGCACACTGATTCACAGGTGTTTTAAGAAAGATGATCTTCTCGCCGTGGTAAGACGTGAACATTGAGGTGACATCGGATAAAGTCACGCTGACCTTCAGGTTCAGCAAAAAGTAATCTCCGATAAATTCATCAGGAGACAGTGCCTCCAGCCCGACTCCATCATCCAGAAAATGTGCAGGTGCATCGATATGCGTGCCGCTCTGCGTTCCCATGGACAGGCGGCAAACACGAAATCCTTCATTTTGGATTGTACTCCATTCGGAGATTTCGAGGGGTGGATCACTATACAGTCCGCTGGAAAACGGAACAAATAATGAATCCATTGGTTTTGTCAGATCGATGATAGTGTTTCGTTTGCCTGTTCTCAATCGCCCCTCCCGCCACATGTCAGGTCTGAGACGCTGGAAGATCTCCGGGCTCTATGCTTTATTATATTCCGCAAAAATCATCGTGAACACAGCGCGTCCCTGGGTCGCAGACCGCAGATCGGTTGAGTAACCAAACATGGCTTTGAGCGGCACTTTGGCCTTGATTTCAGAGACCGGTCCTTTGGGATTGACGGCCTGAATTTCTCCACGTCGGGCATTGATA
>PHBK01000032.1 GCA_002840565.1 Deltaproteobacteria bacterium HGW-Deltaproteobacteria-12
GGCTTCCTTCAGATTCCGCCTCACGACGGACACCCTTGCCGTTCAGATAACATTTTCCCTTGCCGGGTATGTAGAGGACTTTCACCTCCAAGTCGTCTTGCCCGCCACCACAGCGGTTCCGACAGCGCCAGAAAAGGCGCTACGCGCCATGCCTGGCGCACAAATAAAAAGGCAGGCTTCAAAAGCCTGCCTTTTTACGATTGGCTGGATGCGGCATATTGCTATTCAGTGCGCAGGCTGACAAAAAACTTCGATTTGCCCCTCTGGACTAAAAGCGTTACGCTTTTCTTTTCCGCCGCCCTGCTTATTTCTTTCGCATATTGTTTCATGGACGTAATTTTTACCCTGTTTACCTGGATAATGATGTCCTGCGACTGAAGCCCGACATCTTCCGCCGGACTGCCATTTTCTACATCAACTATTATTACACCTATGTCCCGCGCTATGCCTAATTGCCGGGATATTTCCGGCGAGATGTCCTGAGCTAAAATACCAAAATAGCCTTTTGAGCCTTTGGCCGAAGCCGTTTCCGGTCTATCTTTCCGCTCGGCGACAGTAAGACCAAACACCATTTCCTTGCCGTCGCGCACAACTTTTATGGAAACCTTCTCTCCGACGTGAAATGCGGCGATTCTGAGCAGCAAGTCATGTGTGTCTTTTATAGTTTTGCCATTGATTTCTGTAATAATATCTTCTACTTTAATACCCGCCAAATCAGCCGGATCACCTTTAAACACATCGGTTACAATAGCCCCGCTTCTGCTTTTATAATTCAGGTTTTTCGCTATGTCTTCACTGATGTCCTGCACAGATATGCCCAGCCAGCCGCGGGTAACCTTGCCCTTTGTTTTTAAATCATCAAGGATGCTCTTGGCCATATTAATCGGTATGGCAAAACCAATCCCCTGACCCTGGGCAACGATGGCCGTATTAATACCGATGACCTTTCCATCCATACTAAATAACGGACCGCCACTATTGCCGGGGTTGATGGAAGCATCGGTCTGAATGAAGTTGTCGTAGGGTCCGGCGCCAATAACACGCCCTTTGGCACTGACAATGCCGGCGGTGACAGTTTGCTCCAATCCGAAAGGATTGCCAATAGCAATAACCCATTCCCCGACTTTAACTTTGTCGGAATCACCGATCTCGACAACAGGCAAGCTGTTTTGCGGCTTGATTTTAATTAAAGCAATGTCCGTTTTAGCGTCAGTACCGATTATTTTGGCTTCATATTCTTTCTCATCAGAAACTCTAACCAGGATTTTATCAGCCTTTTCCACGACATGATTATTGGTGAAAATGTATCCGTCGCTGCTGATGATAAAGCCTGAACCGAGGCTGCGCTGTTTGAAATTACGCTGAGGCATATCACCAAAAAACCGATCAAAAAAATCATCGCCAAAAGGTCCTCCAAACGGCGACCGGCCGAAAGGAGAACCCAAACCACCTTGTCCCTTGTAGGTCTTTGTTGTGCTGATATTAACGACCGCCGGTTTTACTTTTTCCGCCAGATCAGAAAATGAAAGAGGCGTTTTTACACCTGTTGCCGAAGACACGGCGGATGCCGTCTGAATTTCCGGGGCGCCGAACGTTGTAAATGATGACCTGAGCACTTCCACTAAAGAGACAATAAAAAACGCAACCAGAAACGCCATTAAAAACATAAAAAAAGTTTTACGATTTTGACTCTGCATGTTTATCCTCCGCCAAGAATATTGGTTTATGCGGCTAAGTTATTGATTTACCGACTTCTTATATCCAAATAATTAATTTAAATATAACGATTTCCGGATATTTGTCAATTATTAATAATTCTCTCTCTCCATATTTGAAGTATTAGTCATCATATGCTACAGTAAATCACCTGAACCGAAGAAACGGAACTTATGGATGTGCTGGAAAACATAGGGCGATTAGGGGAAAAAGCGGTAAATTCTTTTATTGATACGCTTTCCTTTGCCCGTACGGTGCTGCTCCGGATGTTCTTGCCCCGTACTTACAACAGTGCCATGCGGATGGTGCTGGTCAACCAGATTTATTTTACTTCCGTACAAATCCTGCCTGTTTTCATCTTTGTATCAGTGGTTATGGGGTCATTGCTCATCGGCATTGTTTTCCAGCTACTCAAACAGTTGGGGCTGACCGGCTATTTCGGCAATGTTTTAATGGGCCTGATCGTTGCCGAGTTATCACCCTTCTTTACTGTGCTTTTCATTACCCTGCGGTCGTCATCCGCCATTAATACGGAAATGGCCGTCATGAAAGTCAATGGCGAAATCAAGACGTTAGAGACCTTCCGGATTGATGTTATCAATTATCTGCTGATCCCCAGGATAATCAACGGGATTGTTTCGCTGGTATTGCTCAGCAGTCTTTTTTCCGTAGTATTAATGTTCAGCGGTATTCTTTTTTCATGGGCAATTTTCGGAATGAGCATAGACGTTTATTCAACTATTTTATTAAATTCGGCCAATTTTTCTGATATGTTGATATCATTAATTAAATGCGCTGTATTCGGTTTCTTTATTACTTTAATTCCTATTCGTTCCGGGTTGCGCGCTTCTCACGAACTTACCAGCATTCCTATCGTCGTCTCCGGCGGTATGGTTAACGTTTTCACTGCAATCATTATCATTGAGGTGCTGTCATTAATAACAAAATTGTTTTAAATCTTTTTGAAAGTGAGAAAGCGCTTAATGAGGCATTTCTTCATTTTCTGGCAACGAACCGCCGCCAGACGGCGCCCGTTTCTGTTGATGTTCCTCTTATTTCCAATCAGGATGTCTGGATGAACATAGCTCTGATCAAGCAATATCATGAAAATATGCCCCGTTTTCAGGCGGAGAATATGGTACTGAATGCATTGCAGCGCCTTGATCTGGCGCCGATCGCCAACAAAAGAAATCCCGCGTTAACCAACGAAGAAAGGTTTTGCGTGCTGCTGCTGAGAGCCTGTATGGTAAAGGATGCCTTGGTGATCATTGATCGCCCCTTTAAAATTATTCCGCACCTGAAAGATGTCGATTTTATTTTTGAAACGCTAAAAAAGATTGATGACTTTTACGTAACCTGTCATATATACGATTATAACTGGATGGCCGATAAATACGGAGAAATATGAGCCGCGAATTTAAAGTTGGATTATTTATCGTCAGCACGACAATAATTATATTGGCCGCTCTGCTTTATCTGGCCTACGAAAAAGGATTTTTTGCCAAGGTTTACACTTTTACCCTTTCTTCCAAATCCGGCGATGGGCTTACCGAAGGTATGCCGGTAGTTTTTTCCGGGTTCAATATCGGCAAAGTAAGCGCTCTGGAACTCAGCGATAAAGGTATTGTCCTTATTAAGATCAAGATTGCGCAAAAGCATGTAAAATGGATCAAAGAGGACAGTTCTTTTATTCTTTACCGTCCTTTGATCGGCGCCGCCCGTATCGAGGTGGTAACAAATAATTTAAACAGCCACCCTCTGACGGACGATAAGATTGTTGTAGTGCAAAGTGTCAACGACATCAATGATGCTATTCAGAAGGTGCAGCCTTTACTTGAAAAAATCACTAAAATCGCGGATAATCTGGAACACCTAAGCAATAACCTGGCCAGTCCGCAGGGTGATTTAAACGTTATTCTGGGCAATGCCCAAAAAATCACCACAACTCTATCCACCAAGAAGTCGCTTTTAGAAATGGCCATTGCCGATGAAGAGAGCGTCAAGTCGATTCACGAAGCGCTGAAAAAAATTAAGGATATCGCAACCAAACTCGACAGAATGGTGGATAAAACAGATGCACAGCTCTACGGGCAAGAGGGAACGCTGCCGAATATTAATACAATCCTTAAGGATATTGCCGGCAAGCTGCAAAAGCTGGATGCTACCGTGGACAACATCAACAAGATCAGCAGAGATACTTCCGATGGCATGAAAGATTTCCGGATGCTGCGCTCGGACATTGACGATGCCGTCAACTCTATCGATGATGTGGTGAAAAAATTAGATGCCCTGATTTCTTCCAAAAAGGATCCGGAGTTCAAGCTGCCATGAGAAAGCTTTTAGTGCTTACCCTGCTTATATTCCTGTGCGCGTGCAGCTCGCAGCCCATCCCGCAGTGGAAGGACACCGCTTCCCGCCAGCTGGAAAATTATAAGGTCAATTTTCTGGCCGATAAAGAAGATGCCTCAGAACCTCACTTTGTCCAGGCCAAAAAAGCCATCTCCAGCAATAACGACTTAAATCTCCTGGCCACGGCCTATCTGACCAAATACGCCCTGCATACAGCGGCACTCGAAGATTTTGATGACCGGGATTTTCTCCGAATCGACCAATTGCAGCCTCAGACAAACAACCGTGCCTACTATGATTTATTGAAAGGTAACTTCGGGCAAATAGATCCAGGCAGACTGCCGGCCAATTACAGCAAGCTTCTGCCCTTGCTGGCGGATAAGAATTTATCCGCTGCTACCCGCGAAATCACTGCTATCAGCGATCCGCTGTCCCGCTTAATCGCCTGCGGGGTCTGGGTAAAATATCTGTCCCCTGATGAAAGCATTTTACAACTGGCGATAGATACGGCCGCCCGGCAGGGCTGGCGCCGGCCGCTGTGGGCTTATCTGACCCGCCTGCAACAATATTATTCCGACCGCCAGGAAACAGGCAAAGCCTCCGCTATCAAAGAGCGGCTGGAATTGCTGAAAAAATAGTTCCCGGTGTGATTTTTCCCCGGACACCGAATGATAAAGAGCTGGAATGTACCTGGATTTCTATACAGGCAAATCACCCACCTCGCAGCAAGCCGTGGAGAATTAACGCTCGTCCCGCAGTAGCGGGATCAAATATTCCGTTTATCAATAACGCGGCTGGCCTTGCCTTCGGAACGCCGGAGCGATTTTGGCTCCACCAGCTTTATTTTCGCCGTAATTCCAAGATAATCCTTCATGTCCTTTAAAATCATTTTCTCGAGCTTCTGCAGAACCTTCACTCCGTCGGCATTGGCAAACTGGCTTTCCGTGACTTCGACCTGCACCTCCAGAGTGTCCAGAGTGCCTTCGCGATCGACAATAAGCTGATAATGCGGCTCCAGGCCTTCGATAGCGACCAGGACGGCCTCAATCTGGGAAGGAAAGACATTAACGCCGCGGATGATGAGCATATCGTCGCTTCGGCCCATGACGCGATCCATGCGGTAAGATGTCCGCCCGCAGCGGCAGGGCACCCGATAAAGACGGGAAATATCCCGGGTCCGGTAGCGGACCAGCGGAAAAGCCTCCTTGGTCAGGGTGGTAAAGACCAGTTCACCCTGCTCGCCGGGGGGGAGAACCTCACCGGTTTCGGGATTGATGGTTTCCACCAGGAAATGGTCTTCAAAAATATGCATGCCCTCCCGCGCGTCGCTGCATTCCATGGACACCCCCGGCCCCATGATCTCGGAGAGGCCATAGATATTCATAGCCTTAATATTAAAGGCTTTTTCTATTTCCTCGCGCATCTGTTCGCTCCATGGTTCGGCGCCAAAGATCCCCACCCGCAGGTTTAAAGAGCGCATATCAATGCCGAGGCCCTGCCCCTGTTCGGCCAGATTAAGGGCATAAGAAGGAGTGGCGCAGATTGCCGTCGGGCCGAAGTCCTGCAGAATCATGAGCTGCCGTTTGGTGTTGCCGCCGGACATGGGGATGACGCTGGCCCCCAGCTTTTCCGCTCCGTAATGAAGTCCCAGGCCGCCTGTAAAAAGGCCGTAGCCGTATGCATTATGGATGATATCGTTCTTGGTAAGGTTGGCGGCGACAAGACAACGCGCCACAAGTTCCGCCCAGGTATCGATATCCCGCTTCGTATAGCCGACGACGGTGGAACGTCCCGTTGTTCCCGAAGACGCGTGCAGTCGGACAACACTGCTCATCGGAGTAGCAAACAAGCCAAACGGATAATTGTCCCGCAAATCCTGTTTTGTGGTAAAGGGAAATCGCTTCAGGTCAGCCAGCGATTTAAGGTTGTCCGGGGTCACCCCCGCCTGTTCAAAGGACTTTTTATAAAAACCGACACTGGAATAAACACGCTGGACAACTTGCTGTAATCGTTTTAATTGTAATGCTTCCAGGGCTTCCCTGGGCAGGGTTTCGTATTCCTCATTGTAGATCATCTATTCTTTGCTCCTGTGGGTATAATTTTTGATCTATAATAGCACAACTGTCTGCATTATGCTATTTCTCCCCGTAAATACTGCTGCCGTAATTTTTCCGGAAATCTCTCAATGGCATACCGCAGCATTGTCCGGGGCATCGTTTTGTAATGCTTCTGAAGAAATTTTTCTTCCACTTGCTGATTCCGTTTTCCTGTTTCCCGCAGCATCCAGCCTACGGCTTTATGGATTAAATCCTCCTGATCCCGCAGCAGCAGCTTGGCAATCTGCAATGTCTGCGCGAATTCTCCCTGCTGAATATAATGGAAGGTCGCGATAATGGCTATTCTGCGCTCCCAGAGCAGCTGCGATGCCGCTAACGCATGAAGAGGAGCCTTGCGGCGATCTTTTAAATAAGCGCCGACAATATGATGGGCCGAAGCATCTACCAGATCCCAGTTATTAATGAAACGCGTATTCTCCAGATACAGATGATAAATCTGCTCCTGCCGGACAGGATCGCCTTGTTTGTAAGCAGAAATTAAAATGAATAGTGCCAACAGCCTGGCTTCATGGATGGGGGATTGCAGCAGTTGTTTGGTCTCGATAAGGGGGAGAGAGCGGTATTCTTTGGCCAGCTTCCTCACTTCCGGTACAGTAAGACCGACAAATATATCCCCTTCTCCGTATTCACCCAAACCAGTTTTAAAAAATCTTTGCGTTGCCAGTGCTCTCTGTCTGTCGCCCATTGCCGGCAACTTATTGCATATTTCTGATGCTTTCATCATTCCCCCTCTTCTGCTGTCAATATTTCACTCTACAGTATCATCATCGCTGCGGTTTGATCAATTTCCTGCTGCAGATGGTTTTTCCGCCGTGCAATAATACTTATTGCACGGGACTGCGGTCTTGAGATAAAAAATTATATCCGCTTCTGAAAAAGAACTGGAGAGAAAATACAAGGAGCAACACAAAGTGAAACAAATCTATCGCCACAATTTCATTGTTCCGGATGATGCCATCGATGAGAACGGACATGTAAACAACCTCGTTTATTTGCGGTGGGTTCTGGATACCGCGCTCCTGCATTTCGATTCTCAGGGCAGTGCTCTCGCCACCAGGGCTGCCGGGGGAACCTGGATTGTGCGTTCGCACCGGATTGAATATCTCCTCCCCGCATTCGCCGGCGAGCATATAAGCATCTGGTCGTGGGTATCGAATATTCGCCGGGTGCAATCGCTCCGCAAATACAAAATTTTCCGCCTGGAGGATAGCGCTATCCTTGCGGAGGGAGAGATTAACTGGGTTTTCTTGGATGCCAAAACCGGTATGATGCGCTCCATACCCAAAGATGTTCAGGCAACTTTTGAGATCCTGCCGGAAGACCAGGAAGCAGCCGTAATCAAATTACCATAGGCAATTGCACTTCTCATTCATTTATGTTGCCGCGAAAGCAAGAAGGTGCGCTTTGCCTTGGAAGTGGAATCATTCCCGGATTCTTTTGCGTAAACCCTTAAGAAGCGCATCCAGCACATCGCCGGCATCGCCGACAATGGAGACATCGGCCATTTTCATCATCGCCGCCTGCGGATTCTTGTTGACGGCAACAATAAAGTCCGCCTCGCCTAAGCCCGCCGTATGCTGAATAGCGCCGCTGATCCCGAAAGAAAAAAGGATTTTCGGCTTGATGTGTTTTCCGGCCTGGCCGACCAATGCGGCATGGTCTGCCCAACCTGCGTAAACTACCGGCCTGGTGGCACCGACATCGCCGCCCAGGACTTTGGCCAGATCATGCAGTTTTTTAAATTTCTTTTTATTGCCCAGGCCGCGGCCGCCGCAAACGATAACCGCTGCATTTTCGATGGTATGCTCTTTCTCCGCCGCGCGTTCATATTCCACCAGGCGAATGCGTGGTGCGGGCAGATCTTTCATCAGGGGCAGTCTTTCGACGAAGCTCATGCGCTGGTAGTTATGCGGTATTTCTTTAAAAGTACCCGGCCGCACGGTCGCCATCTGGGGACGATGATCGGGCGTGACAATTTCCGCCAGCATGTTGCCGCCAAAAGAAGGCGCTATTTGCACCAACAGACCATCTTCCGTCAAATCCAGACCGATACAATCGGCAGACAACCCGGTTTTCAGACGTTTGGCCAGACGCGGTGCAAATTCCCGGCCGAAGTCTGTTGCTCCGATTAATATTATTTCCGGATCCCGCTGACGAATCAGATTTTCCAGGAGAGCCAGGTATCGTTCCGTGTTGTAACTTTTTAAAGCCGGATCATCAATTACCAGCAGGCGATCCGCACCATGGGCCGTATATTCCATTATATATTCGTCAACTTCATGGCCGAAAATTACTGCACATACTTCGGCATTAATTCCTCGGGCCAGATCAACTGCCTTGGATAATAATTGCAGAGTAACCCGATTTTGGAAATAATTGCGGTAATCTCCGAACACCCAGATGCTTTTTGGTTTGCTATTCATTGTTGCTTTTTTCTTCCTCAATATCTTTGCCGATTGCCCAACTGATCCTGCTTTCATATCTGTTCAGGAATTCATTAACAACATTTGCCGCCGAACCTTGCAGCAGCATGTTTTCCTTATTTGCGTTTCTCATAAATACTTTGCGCACTCTGGTCCGGGAGCCATCCGCTGCCATTGATGACGCGGTGATTCCCAAATCCCCGGCATTAAGGCTAATAATATTGCCGTCCTCAAACGCACTTTCCAGACCGGCAAGCCGTGTGTAACGCAACCTGTAATTTTCCAGGGAAACAGTCACCAGGGCGGGAAAGAACATCTCCAGTGTTTCACGAAAATTATCAACCAGGCGGCGGACACGCAAAGTCCGCCCGAAAATTTCCATTTTTTCAATATAAGCTGCGGCAGCTACATCCAATTCTTCGGCCATCTGCGGGCCGACTTGCGCCGTTTCGCTATCGGAAGTGTATGAACCACAGAGGATCAAATCATAATTAGGGCATTCTTTCCTGATCGTTTTGGCTAAAAACGAAGATGTCGCGTAAGTATCCGAACCGGCAAATATTCTGTCGCACAGATGGATGCCCCGGTCGGCGCCCAGAGCGATGGCTTCGCGCAGTACCTCTTGGGCCGCAGGCGGCCCCATAGTAATAGCTGTTATATGAGCAGGATATTGTTCCTTTATTTGCAGCGCCGCTTCCAGCGCATGCTGACAAGCCAGATTCATCATGCCTGAAGCCAGATCACGCCGCAATGTGCCTGTTTTTTCATCCCAGGGCAGCTCTGTCACCATCGGAACCTGTTTTAAGCAAACGATTAGACTCAGCATAGTTTTTGTACCCTAAAGCATCATCGAGGAGAGCACCGCCCGTGCAATAACCATCCTCTGAATTTCGCTTGTGCCTTCATATATTTCCGTTACTTTGGCATCACGGAAAAATCGTTCCACATCGTATTCCTTGCTGTATCCGTATCCACCATGAATCTGCACAGCAAGACCCGTAACACTTACCGCAACTTTGCTGCAATAAAGCTTGGCCATAGCAGCTTCGGTGCTAAAACCTGCCCCTTCATCTTTCAGGGTGCAGGCGCGATACAAAAGCAGACGCGCCGCAGCAACTTCCGTAGCCATATCGGCAAGATAATTTTGGATGGTCTGCTGGGAAGAGATGGGTTTTTTAAACTGATGCCGTTCTTTGGCATATTTAACAGCCGCTTCCAAAGCTCCCTGGGCAATGCCCAGGGCCTGCGCGGCAATACCGATGCGCCCGTTATCTAAAGCAACCAGCGCTATTCTCAGGCCATCGCCGTTTTTCCCCAGTATATTCTTCCGGGGCACCTGGCAATCTTCCAGAAACAGCGAGGACACCGGATTGGCACGCATCCCGCAGAGATTTTCCACTTCACCGCGGAAAAAGCCTTTAAAGCCGCTCTCAACAATAAACACGCTGGTCTGCGGGCGGGCGGGATCAGAACCGGTTAGAGCAAAGATTAAAGCCAGATCGCAAATGCCGCCGTTAGTCACAAATATTTTCGTGCCGTTAAGAATATAGCCATCACCCTTTTCAACAGCCGTTGTCTCGATGCTCCCGGCATCAGAACCGGCATTGGCTTCGGTAAGGCTGAACGAACCGATAATTTCGCCTGCGGAAAGCTTAGGCAGATATTGCTCTTTTTGTTCCCGTGTGCCAAATTTGAGCAGCGGATAAACGGCAACGCCGTTATGCACCGTTACGCAGAGGCCTGCCGCCGCACAAACCCTGGATATTTCCTCGACGACAATTGCCGAACTAACGGCGTCAAGGGCGGCACCGCCAAACTCCCGGGGCACCTGCAGACCAAAATAATTGAGTTCCTTCATCTTTTCGATGACGGTACCGGGAAATACGGCATTCTGATCAATGGCGGCGGCAATAGGCCCTAATTCAGTTTCGGCAAAATGCCGCGCCGCGTTACGAATGAGTTTATGTTTCATATTGGGGATTTGCTGCAAATTCCATCGCCCTCCAGCAACGATGTGGGAACCAATAACTCAAAAGAAAAGCAAAATCAAGGAAATGAAACAGAAAACTTTGTCTGGCATATCGTACGAAGAGGATGTAAAATCAGCCCTAATAATTTCTTAAGGAGAAAGATATGAAGATACGCATTTGTTTGCTGGCGGGAATATTCTTTTTATTGTACGGGCAAGCAGCCCAGGCTCAGGAGTTTGGCAAGATTCGCGCGCTGCAGCAGCGGGCGGCTTTCGTCACCAACCAGAAAAATGATTTTGTCGCCCGTGTATTGACTTCCTATAAAATCCCTTATGAACGGAACAGTCAGGGGGCTGTTGTCCGGATAAACATTGAAAAAACGTGGTTTGATATTACCGCCATTGATATTGTTCCTGTCCTTCAGGAATCAGCCGACAAACGCCAGCACGTTACAGCACATGAACTGTATTTTTATACGGCTGGCGGTATTCTGAATTTAGTATCGGAGCTCATTATCCGTTAAGGAATGGAATTAAGTCCGGCAAAATAGACTATATCCTTTTATTGTTTTTCGAAGTTTCATCATTACCTTATACGACATGACCAAAGAAAAGATTCCTTCATCTCCCGCTATCCTGGCCTTAAAAGCGCAATCTGCCGTTTTTACTTTGCATTCTTACCAGTACGAAGAAAAAGGCGGCACCAAAGTCTCGGCCTTGAAATTGGGGGTGAATGAACATTGTGTCATTAAAACTCTGCTTCTGGAAGATGAAAACGCCCGGCCACTGGTAATTTTGATGCATGGCGACAAGGAGGTTTCCACAAAATCATTGGCTCGCAGTATCGGCGCCAAGTCCATTGTTCCCTGCCGACCGGAAATTGCCCAGAAACATACCGGTTATAAAGTAGGCGGCACTTCCCCTTTCGGCACAAGAAAAACATTGCCGATATATATGGAAAAGACTATTCTGGACTTGCCGACAATTTTTATTAATGCCGGCAGCCGGGGTTTACTGGCCCGGATGCATCCTTCGGAAGTAGTAAGAATACTCCACCCGGTTATGGTTAACGTTGCTGTATGATTTTTTTTTCATAAAAGAGGTAAATATATGCCTGATAATGTAATAATCCGCTGCCTGAACTGCGGCACAAAAAATCGCATACCCAACCAGAAATTTCAGAAACGCCCCACATGCGGCAATTGCCATGCACCCCTGGATGATTTGATTATCCGTTGTCTCAAGTGCGGGACTAAAAACAGAATCTCGGAAGACAAGCTTCATCACAAACCACTGTGCGGCAAATGCCGTGAACCGCTGGTTCTGGCTCAGCAACAAGTAAGACCGGTCGAATTAACTGATGATTCTTTCGCCCGGGAAGTGCTGGCAGCCGACACCTCTGTTTTAGTTGATTGCTGGGCGCCCTGGTGCGCCCCCTGCCGCAAGCTCACACCGATTATCGAAGAACTGGCCTCCGATTATGCCAATGGAGTAAAAGTAGCCAAACTCAATGTTGATGAAAATCCGGCAACGGCGGCGCAGTATGGAATTCATAGCATCCCCACAATGCTGCTTTTTAAAGACGGCAAGTTAGTGCAGCGGCTGGTAGGCGCACTGCCCAAAGAAGAAATTGAAAGGAATTTATTGTCCATTATTAAAACTAACTGAAACAAAGGAATTATCTCCGTTATGGCCCACCCGAAAAAAAAACTAATGTATCGATGTAAAATATTTGATGTCTGGGAAGAAGAAGTTAGCCTGCCCGACGGCAAGACAACAAAGCAAAACAGGATCGATCACAAACCAACCGTTGCCATTATCGCGGTAAATAATAAAAAAGAACTACTGTTAATCAAACAGTACCGCAGCGCCGTAAGCAAGGACCTCCTGGAAATTCCCGCCGGCACCATCGACAGAGACTCCGAAACACCGCTTCATTGTGCAAAACGCGAACTTGCTGAAGAAACAGGTTTTCAGGCCAAAAAATTTATTAAGTTGTTTGAAGGCTATTTATTGCCGGGATACTGCAATGAATACATGTTTTTTTTCCTTGCCCAGGGACTTTTCCCCGCCCCCCTGCCCCCTGATGAAGATGAATTTATTGAAGTTGTACCTACAGGATTTGCCCGGGCCCGAAAAATGATCAGAAATGGCAAAATAATCGATGCCAAAACGGCTCTCGGTATCATTCTGGCCGTCAACTATGTGCATAAGGACTCTGCGGCGGAAAGGCGCTGAGCAGGCGGGTCCACCCGCCATAACCCCGCAATTCCTTTCCGATCAACCACCTTGCAGCAAGCTGCGGAGAATTAGCGTTCGCGGCGCCGCAGCGGCATTAAACTTCCGAGGGCCAATATTTTTACTTCAGCATTTTTTCTCTTTGACCCATCTGTATTTCCAATTTTTTTAACAGTTCAATATCGTTTTTCAGCTGTTCGTTTTCCTGCTGCAGTTTGACGGCTTCTGCTTGATATTTTTCTTCGTAATTTTTATAGTCTTTTTTCAATTTTGCTTTTTCGGCATTCGCTTTCGATAGCTCCAGTGATCCTGTTTTAACTTTTTCCTGCAAGTCAATTAAATTATTAATCGTCAGGATCAAGGCTTGAGCGCTTGCAGTCCATTTGCTGCGAGGATGCTCTTGAAGAAAAATTCTCAACTTAGCACTGGCTGCCTTGTAGTCCGGTTCTCCTTGCCGATCATGCAAAGAAGTCAAGGCTTCCAGGAAAATATCCGCATCAGAAGGAGATAATTCAAACATACTTCGCTGCTTCTCGACGATTGTTTTGGGGCCTTGGGATTGATCGACAACCGGACTGCCGGCGCATGCAATCAAAACTGCTGTCATAGCAACAATAATTATCCCTTTGTTCCAGTTCAACAATGCTCCATCTCCAATTTCTGCTGCCGCTCTCCCGGATTACAAATATTGCTTTTTTCCCAATCATCCTCTGTCACATAGTTGCTGCCGGGAAGTAATTTGGCATATTCCTTTAACTCTGCAGCCGTCATGGCCATATCCAGTTGATTCTTAAATCTTGTCCCGTCATCATTAACTATGGCTACCGAAACAGTAATAAGAGGAAATTTTTGCATTACCCCCTGACGATCTTTTCCCAGGATATAGCCTCTTTGCGCATCCTGGGCATCGTAAAAACGGCGAATTCGTTTTTCAAAATCCATTACCAGCTTTTGACACATCCTTTTTGCCTGCTCGGGGCCGGCGATGATCACGAAATCATCTCCGCCAATATGACCGATAAATATTTCTTCCTGCGGCTGCTCGGCAACATATTCTTTAAGAATATCGGCAACCTCCTTCAAGACTTCACTGCCCCAGGCATATCCATATTTATCGGCAAACGGCTTAAAATTGTCCAGATCAACCTGACAAAGAGCAAATGATCTCCCCCTGACCAGCATCTCCGTGATCCTGGTTTCAATGGCGATATTTCCCGGCAGGCCGGTAAGGGGACTGGCGTTTAAATTCATTTTTTCCAGTACTTGAAGTCTTTGCGTCATATAAATGAAATCTTTAGCCAGAGCTCCGATTTCATCATTACGCCGCACGGAAATCTGATGGTCGAGCTTCCCTTCAGCAATTAAACCCGTGGCCTTCTGCAGTTGCCGCAATGGTTTGGAAATATTGCGCGTAATAAAAAGAGCCAATACAATTCCCAAAATCAGGCTAAACAAACTCAAACCCAAGGTCATGGTCGTTGCCTGATAACTTTGGCTGGCAATATAATTCATCTGATCGTTAATTGCTTTTTCAGTACCTGTCTGGATATTCTTGAGTTGTAGCGCAATTTCATCGATCGCTGCTCTGCCGGCAGAATCGGAAAGCACCGTGGCATCCTGCAGGCGACCCTCTTTGAGCAAGACCGCTTCCTGAGAGAAAAGAGCGCCATAACGATCATGCAGGGAGGCGAGATTGATCAGGCCTTTGTCCCTGTATTGTCCATTATTCAGTTTTTTTATCGCTTCCAGGCCCGCTTTGAAGTCACCGGCTCGCTGCCAGAAGATTTGCTCCAGAGAAGGATCTTTTAAAATAAAATATTGTTTCTCTGTGCGCTCCTGCGCCAGCAGTGCATCCAGCATGCTTTTAGAAGTCTCTACCACAATAAAATGGTGATTGGTAATGTCATACGCCGCCTGATTGAGCTTTTGCAGATGAAATATGGCATAAGCGCTCACCAGCAACGTCAGCAGCGCCATAAACAGATAACCGAACAGAAGTTTCCGGCTTATGGTAAATAGCATAGTCCCGTTCAACCTTTAATATACTCTCCCGGAAGAACTAACATAAGCAATCCTCCGGAGTAAAGTATAAACTTGTTGCGGACTGATTGTTTTTCCCGGTAAACCTTCTTGCCACTGACATAAAGTTTTGCTAGACTGAAATCATCTTAGAAGGGAGGCGATCATATGTTTTATAATGAAGAGTTTGAAACCCTGCCCCGGGAAGCAATTCAGGCCCTGCAAATCAAAAGGTTGCAGCAAGTCCTGCAGCGCGTTTATCATACTGTCGGGCATTATAAAAAATCACTCGATGCCGCCCGGGTCAAACCAGACGACATCAAATCTCTGGCGGATCTCTCCAGGCTTCCCTTCATTACCAGACACGACCTGCAGAACAATTACCCTTTTGGCCTGTCGGCCGTCCCCATGAGCAGCGTCGTCCGGTTGCATGCATCCTCCGGCACCAGTGGTCGTTCTACCGTCTTTGGTTATACCAAACGTGATATTGAAACCTGGTCGGAATTAATGGCCCGCAGCCTTGTTGCCGCCGGACTGACTAAAAATGATATCATTCATAATGCTTTCAGTTACGGATTATTTACAGGAGGCCTGGGTCTGCATTTTGGAGCCGAAAAAATCGGCGCCAGCGTCATTCCTATATCCGGCGGCAATTCTAAAAGACAAATAATGATCCTGCAGGATTTCGGACCGACGGCTATCTGCTGCACACCTTCCTATGCGCTGCATCTGGCCGAACAAGGTGCGGCTCTCGGCGTGGATATGAAGGCATTACAACTGCGTGTCGGTATCTTCGGAGCGGAACCATGGAACAGAGCCATGTGCGAGGAAATTGAAAAAATATATGGAATAACCGCTCTGGATATCTTTGGAATATCGGAAGTGATGGGCCCCGGTATCGCCATGGAGTGCCCGGAAGGACGCAACGGGATGCATATTTACGAAGATCATTTTCTTGTTGAAACAATCAACCCCCAAACGGGCGAAGTCTTACCCGAAGGCGCGGAAGGCGAGCTTGTTTTTACCACACTTACCAAGGAAGCCTTTCCGTTGATCCGTTACCGTTCCGGCGATGTATCACGGCTGATTACGGAACCTTGCCGCTGCGGGCGCAGTCATATCAAAATGGCCAGAGTGTTGAAAAGAAGCGACGATATGCTGATTATCCGCGGCGTGAACGTTTTTCCGGCGCAAGTCGAAGCCATTTTAACTGATATTGAAGGACTGGAGCCTCGTTATCAACTTCTTATCGACAAAATCGGCGCCCTGGATTCCCTGGAATTGCGGGTGGAAGTCAGCGAAAAGACATTCAGTGAATCCGGCAGCGTCAAGGCATTACAGAGTATCGAAAAAAGAATCGTCAAAGACATGAAAGATTATCTGGGTGTCGCCGCCAGGGTAAAGCTTGTAGAACCCAATACCCTGCTGCGCTCGCTTAACCCTGATACCAAAATCATTGATAACCGCCGTATCTCATAATAAGGAGGTATTTCCGATATGAAAGTGGAACAAATATCAATATTTTTAGAGAATAAACCAGGCTCGCTGGAACATGCCACACGCGTTCTCCATGAGGCCAATGTAAATATCAGAACCCTCTCTCTTGCCGAAACTACCGATTTCGGCATTTTGCGCCTGATTGTCAATGAAGTGGACAAAGCCAATAAAGTCTTAAACGAAAACGGCTTCCGTGTTAATAAAACGGCTGTGGTTGCAGTGGAAGTGCCGGATCGGCCGGGCGGGCTGCACAGCATTATGAAAGTGCTGGTCAAAGAAAACATTAATATCGAATACCTCTATGCCTTTGTGGAAAAAAGCGGCGAGAACGCCGTCATTATCTTTCGCTTCGATGATCCCGAAAAAGCCATCGAGGTTCTGCTGGCACATAAGTTTACGGTAGTGCCGGGAAAAAAGCTCTACGAGTTCTAGTAAGACGCGTGGTTCAGCAAACCGCCAGGGGGATAATGTTGAAGGTGTTGCTTCGCGTTTATAGAACTTCGCCTGATTATATCACTCTGCTTATAAAGCGTAATTTAAAAAAGGAGATGACCGGCAATGGCCAAGATGAAATATGCGATTGAAGACCGGATCGCCAGGATTACGTTCGATGACGGGAAGATGAATGTTATGAACTGGGAGTTCTTCAATGAACTCAACGAATCTCTCGATAAAGCCCGGAAAGATTCAGCAGCAGCAATAATTTTTACCGGCCGTCCGGGAGTTTTTTCCGCAGGACTGGATCTGAAACTGCTGGTAACGCAAACCCTTCCGGAGGCGCTCAAATTTCAGAGAGCTTTTGCAGAAATCATGCTGAGGATTTATTTATTTCCCATTCCTACCATTGCTGCCTTTTCAGGCCATGCTATAGCCGGCGGAGCTATTCTCTCCTTTGCCTGTGACCGTTTCATGGTCGCCGACGGGCCTTATAAAATTCAGATCAATGAAATCGCCAATAAAATGCTCATTCCAACCTGGATCAATCTTATCTGCCGCGCGGGCATTCCCCAGCAGTGGTGGAAAGAAGCGCTTTTACACTCTCATATTTACACACCGCAAGAGGCTGCCGCCAAGGGGATAGTTGATGATCTGATTGCTGAAGGCGCTGATGTATTGGCTGCTGCCAAGGTCTACGCACAGGACCTATTCCGTCTCGATGCCAAAGCTTACAGCGCCAGCAAAAAAGTCATGCGCCAGAAGGAGTCAGACGATGCTCTGCAGGTTTTTGAAAAAGAACTTGTGGACTGGCTGGTCGTCTGACAGCAACCACCTGCATTTAAAATCATTAATAATTATTATACTTTAACAAAGCATAGGGGAGAGCTTGGCCAAGAGGCGGCCATTCACCGTTACCAGTCGCTTGTTAAGACCCAGGTTTCCCGCATTCCTTGCACTTGCCGTCGTCACCGATGACCCCTATACAGGCGCCGTCGCGGCACAATACCCTTTGATCCCAATCATCATCGGTATCTTTACCCGTCGGCTCCACATGTTTTTCCTTCTCCGCTGTGACTGTCTGAACGACGCTTTCGTCATGCCTTTCCGGAAGCTTACCCTCATAAACTTTGCCGCATTCTTTACATTTACCATCAGGGCCGATTGTGCCGATGCAGGATTCGTCGATGCACAGAACTCGTTTTTCCCAGTCTTCATTCTCGTCAAAAATGATTTCAACCATTTTTTTCTCCAAAAATTATTGATGTAGCTTATTATGCTGGCCCGGTAAAAAAGTCAAATCGAACAAGAACATTTTTTTAATTACCTATTAACAGTTAACGGAGATGCTTTCTAACTGCGTCCTGGACTGATTGCTTTTTTCCTGGATTCCGGGTCAATATCCAGCCCGGAATGACATAAAGGGGAGATACAGGAAGGCCATCCTGGCAGTCATCCTTTTATACAAGACAGAGCCTTCAGACGAGCTACTTTTTTAGCAATTCCCGCATCATGCATTACCTGCACAACATCATGCAAATTTTTATACGCCTCGGGCATTTCTTCACTGAGAGTGCCGCGGCTTCCGGCCATAACCAAAACACCCTGCTCCGCCAGTTCACGGCTGATGGAACGTCCACGGCTGGCTTTGGTTGCCTGCGTGCGACTCATTACCCTACCCGCGCCATGACAAGCCGAACCAAAGGTCTCTTCCATTGCCTTAGGCTGGCCTACCAGCACATAAGATCCGCTACCCATATCCCCGGGAATCAATACCGGCTGCCCGACCGCTCTGTAACGGGCCGGCACCGCCTCATGCCCGGCAGGATAGGCCCGCGTGGCGCCTTTGCGGTGCACACAAAGCTTTTTCATGCTTCCGCCGATATTGAAGGATTCTATTTTGGCAATGTTATGGCAGACGTCATAGACCAGACGCATCCCCAGTTCCCGCGGAGCCATCCGCAGGGTCTTTTCAAATATTTCCCGCGTCCGGTGCATCAGCAGTTGCCGGTTGGCCCAGGCGTAGTTGGCGCCGCAGGCCATCGCCGCCAGATAATTGCGCCCCCGCTGTGAATTCAGGTAGGCGCAGGCCAGTTGCCGGTCAGGCAGTTCTATTCCCGTTTCCGGCGCGTGCTTTACCATCAACGCCAGGTAATCATCGCAGATTTGATAGCCCAGGCCGCGCGAGCCGCTGTGTATCATGATGACGATTTGGCCCTTATGCAATCCAAAAGCCTCTGCCGCGGCTTCATCAAATATTTCCTGGACGACTTCAATTTCCAGAAAATGATTGCCGGACCCCAGAGTGCCCAGCTGCTGTTTGCCCCGTTCCAGCGCCCGCGCCGATACCTGATCCGGATCGGCTCCTTCTATAGCGCCGCCGTCTTCGGTTGCCTCCAGGTCATCAAGCGAACCAAATCCGGCTTTTACCGCCCATTTTGATCCTTCCTCCAAAACTTTCTTTTGATCTTTGCCGGATAATTTAACCTGTCCTGTAGAACCGACACCGGAGGGAATATGCTTATACAATGCTGTCGTTAAGTCCTGAATTCTCTCCTGGACATCGGCCAGCGCCAGTTTAGTGCCTACCAGACGGCAGCCACAGTTAATATCGTAACCGACACCGCCCGGGGAAACGATGCCTGCCGCCAAATCGAAAGCCGCCACGCCGCCGATAGGAAAACCATATCCCCAGTGAATGTCCGGCATAGCCAGGGAATAGTTGACAATACCGGGCAGATGGGCAACATTGGCCACCTGTCTGGTGCTTTCATCACTTTTCAAGAGTTGATGAATTTTTTCATTGGCATAAATGACACCGGGAACTTTCATGCCCCCGCTCCGGGGAAGAAGCCAGCGGTTATCGTCTAATTTTTCCAGTTTAATTTCCGACATAAATACTTCCTAAAAAAGACTTCGATGACCGAGTAAAATATTCCAAAGGAAAATTTAATTAACTCTGTCATACCGGCGCAGGAGACTGTGTCACAATCCACTTCTGTCATTACGAGCCGCCTCTCAGGCGGTGTGGTAATCTCATGTATTCAGATACTTATGAGATTGCTTCAGTCACTTATCCAGACGTCGTCCCAACGAAAGTCGGGAACCAGATATAATAACATTACTGGATTCCCCCGTATCAAGTACGGAGCAGGCTCCTCGTCACACTTCGATTGTAAGGAAGGACGGGACAAGAAGCTGTCAGACATCGAAAATCACCCTGGCGTTCCAGCCGATCCTGTTCTTTGTGACGCTCAGACCGGAGTAAGTTACCGCTTTTATCTCTGTTTTGATCGAATAAACCTTATTCGTGAAAGGTTCAACCAGTAATTGCACAACCAGTCTTTTATTGCTGCATTCCAGGATTGTGCAGTCCTTAACCACCCAACCGGCACCGGTGACCAGGTACAGAAGCTCCCGCAAAAAATTGATGAGCAGGTCTCCCAGATCCATCCCGTCCAGTGTTCTGATTTTCAGCCGTTCTTTTGCTCTGCGGACTGCTTTGCTTTTATGGCCACTTTTCTCAATCAAAACATCAAACAAAGCTTCTGCGGCATTAGCAAATAATTGCTTTTTAGTCCGCCCGAATATCTCCACACCGATATCGGCAGTGTGGTCGAAAAAGGCATATTTCAGCATGGCACGATTATAACTCATTACGGCACATTGAACAAGCGTCTCCGGATGGCGTAAGTCATCAATAAAAAAGGGCGCCTGCAGGCGCCCTTTTAGTCAGGAAACTCAGAAATAAAAATGAACTACCCCGCCGCAAGCAGCGGGGTATCATACTGATTATACCTCAATCTTTTCGCCCCAAGGGGCGCGGAATATAACACACTGGATCCCGAATAGCTCTGCCTGCTGGGCTTCGCTTTCGGGATCAATTCCACTTACGCTTCAAACGGCACTCCGTTTGTTTTCAGCGAGTGTCATTAATTTAATCTTCTTCCGGTGTGCCGTTTTCTTCTGCCGTCAACTCCGTTTCATCGGCGCCATTGCCGTTATCGCCGTCGTCTTCTTTGTCTTCGGACTCCGAGGTTGTCCGGGCGACGCCGACAAGTTTTTCTTCCGAATCAAGTTCAATTAATTTAACGCCCTGGGTGACGCGATGGTTGACAGGCACTTCCTGCACCTTGAACCGGATGACTTTTCCGGAATTGCTGATCAGCATTATATTTTCTTCCCCGGTAACCTGCAGCACACCGGAGACATTGCCCACCTTGGCAACTGTCTTTAAATTAATAGTTCCTTTGCCACCGCGGGTTTGTACCCGATACTCTTCAATGGGCGTGCATTTACCAAATCCATTCTCCGAAACAGTCAGCATGAATGTACCACTGGCGGGAATTTCCACTCCGATAACGTCGTCGCCTTCGTCCAGATTAATGCCGCGCACGCCGCGGGCTGTCCGGCCCATGTCGCGCACATCGTCCTCTTTGAAACGAATGGCCATGCCCAGCCTGGTGGCTAAAAAGATATCCTGATTTCCCATGGTCAACTGAACATCAACCAGCTCATCGCCCTCATCAATCGAAACTGCAATGATACCGCCGGTCCGGGGATTGGAATAAGCAGCCAGTTCCGTTTTCTTGATGATGCCTTTTTTCGTAACCATAACCACAAATTTATCGGCAACGAATTCGCGCACCGGAAGAGTTGCGCTGACGCGCTCGCCCGGAGCCAAATTCAACAGATTAACAATGGCCTTGCCTTTCGCCGCCCGTCCGGCTTGCGGCAGTTGATAAACTTTTAACCAGTGCACTTTCCCCGTGCTGGTAAACACCAGCAGATAATTGTGCGTCGAGGCCACAAAGATTTTTTCGACAAAAT
Source organism: Deltaproteobacteria bacterium HGW-Deltaproteobacteria-12 (assembly GCA_002840565.1). GTDB lineage: Bacteria > Desulfobacterota > Syntrophia > Syntrophales > Smithellaceae > MVRV01. The sequence goes on from PHBK01000032.1 coordinate 21,594, forward strand.
CTTCTTCCTTGGTACCCATCCCCATTTTGCCGCGTCCGCCACGATGCTGGCTCTTATACAGACTTACCGCATTGCGCTTAATATATCCGCTGTGGGAAATAGTGACCACCACATCTTCCTCGACAATCATGTCTTCAATATTGATGTCTTCGGTGGAGGCCACAATTTCCGTCCGGCGCTCATCGCCATAACGCTCCTTAATTTCCAGAAGTTCGGCAATAATAACCTGCAGCACTTTTTTTGGATCTGCAAGGATACCGGTGAGTTTGGCAATCAGTGCCGTTACCTCGGTGTACTCTTCATCAATCTTGGCACGTTCCAGTCCGGTCAGGCGCTGCAGCCGCATTTCCAGAATGGCTTTGGCCTGAATTTCCGACAAGTTGAATTTCTCACACAATGCCATTGACGCCGCAGAGGCGTTTTTCGATGCTTTGATCACCTTGATGATTTCATCTATATTGTTTAAAGCAATAATGTAGCCTTCCAATATGTGCGCCCGCTCTTGGGCACGGGTCAGGTCAAATTGCGTTCGCCGGACGACTACATCCCGCCGGAAGATAACAAACTTCTCGAGAACCTCTTTGATGTTGAACACCTGCGGCCGGCCTTCGGATATCGCCAGCATGTTGATACCGAAAGAGGTCTCCATTTGTGTAAATTTGTACAACTGGTTGAGGATGATGGAGGAGTTTTCATCGCGTTTTAAATCAATAACAACCCTTATCCCTTCGCGATCGGATTCGTCCCGCAAATCAGCAATACCGGATATTTTCTTGTCGCGCACCAGTTCCGATATTTTTTCAATCAGCAGCGCTTTGTTGACCTGGTATGGCAACTCAATTATGACTATGCTTTCCTTGTCATTACGGGCATTCTTTTCAATGAGCGCCTTTGCTCTCAGGCGAATGACACCGCGGCCAGTTTTATAAGCGGACAAAATGCCCTCGCGGCCGTTGATAAAACCAGCCGTTGGAAAGTCCGGTCCGGGAATATACTTCATCAGCTCTTCAACAATCATTTTGGGATTGTTGATGAGTGCGATGGTGCCGTTGACGATTTCCGTCAGATTATGGGGCGGGATATTGGTCGCCATACCGACGGCGATACCGGATGTTCCGTTCAACAGCAGCAGCGGAAGGCGTGTCGCCAGCACCGACGGCTCCTGTAATGTTTCATCGTAGTTCGGCACAAAATCGACGGTTTCTTTTTCCAGATCAGCCATCACCTCATCGGAGATGCGTGCCAGACGGCTTTCCGTATAACGCATGGCCGCAGGAGGATCGCCGTCGATCGAACCAAAATTTCCCTGCCCGTCAATCAACATATAGCGCAGCGAAAAATCCTGCGCCATACGCACCAGCGTGTCATAAATGGCTGCATCGCCATGCGGATGATATTTACCCATGATATCGCCCACAACCCGGGCGCATTTCTTGTAAGGTTTATTGTGGCGATAGCCCATTTCATGCATGGCATACAGGATCCGGCGGTGGACCGGCTTCAGACCGTCGCGTACATCAGGCAACGCCCGGCCGATAATGACGCTCATGGCATAATCCATGTATGATTTTTTCATTTCATCTTCTATATTCACCAGGGTTTGCTTATGGTGGATATCTCGTTCCATTATGTTCCTTCCTCTCTGTAGCTGCAAAAAACCGGTTTTACTATTCCGGCGTAAATTATATTTTAGGTTACAATTAGATGTCTAAATTGGAAACATGCAAAGCATTCTGATAGATAAAATCACGTCGCGGTTCGACCTGGTCACCCATGAGCGTGGTAAAAATTTCATCAGCCAGGACTGCATCTTCGACACCAACCTGCAGTAATGTGCGCTTTTCCGGATTCATCGTTGTTTCCCAAAGCTGTTCGGGATTCATCTCGCCAAGACCTTTATAGCGTTGCACGGTCAATCCTTTTTTGCCCAGAGTAATAATATGATCAACCAGTGCTTTGGCGCTTTCGAGAACGACCGGTGCTGATGATTCATCTCCTAAATCGCGATAAGGAGCTTCTCCGATAATCGACACTTGAGTAAGCAGGAGTCTTATTTCGGCAAATTGCGGCGTGCGGAAAGTTTCTCTATCTAGATGAGTTTCATGGGTTTGGCCGTTCTTCTTTAGACAGAAGATAATTTTAAATCCCCCGTGATCGTGATCCGTGTCTATCTGGAAATTGGCCCAATCAGTACCGATCGCTCCGACAGTTCTTGCGGCTATCGGCAGAAGCAGACGGTCATCTTTAAAACTTTCGTCGGTTAAAGTGGGATCGCCGGCCAACATGCGGATTAATTGCCGGTCGCGACCTTCCCTTTCAAAGCGGTCGATCAAATCTTCAATTCGCATTACTTTTTTAATCAACGCAAATAATTTATTGCCGGTTGCCGGAAAAGGAGAGCCGTCATCCATGGCCAGTTTAACTTTGTCTACCCCATTTTCCAGAATGTAATTCTTCATCTTTTCTTCGTTTTGAATATAAATTTCTTTTTTCTTATCCACCAGTTTAAAAAGCGGCGGTTGGGCTATAAACAGATAGCCGCGTTCAATCAATTCCCGCATTTGCCGGAAAAAGAAAGTTAAAAGCAATGTGCGAATGTGAGATCCGTCTACATCGGCATCGGTCATGATGATAACTTTGTGATAACGAAGTTTACTGACGTCATAATCGCCGGAACCGATGCCGGTGCCCAAAGCTGTAACGATAACCTTGATTTCCTCATTTTGCAGCATCTTATCAAAGCGGGCTTTTTCTACATTCAAGACTTTACCGCGCAGGGGCAGGATAGCCTGGTTTTTCCGGTCGCGGCCCTGTTTGGCCGAACCGCCGGCGGAATCTCCTTCAACCAGATAAATCTCACTGGCCGCCGGATCTTTTTCCTGGCAATCAGCGAGTTTCCCGGGAAGCGCTCCCACTTCCAGAGCGCTTTTGCGCCGTGTCAATTCACGGGCCCGACGCGCCGCGTCCCGGGCTCGGGCCGCTTCCATGCATTTATTGAGTATTTGTTTGGCGACAGACGGATTTTCCTCCAGATAGCTGCCTATTTTTTCGTAAACAATTCCTTCCACCAGGCCGCGAACCTCGCTATTGCCCAGTTTTGTTTTTGTTTGTCCTTCAAATTGCGGATTTTTGACCTTGACGCTGATCACGCAAGCCAGGCCTTCGCGCAAATCCTCACCACGCAATGATTCTTTACCGTCTTTGATTATTTTATTATTTGTGGCGTAGTTATTAAAAACACGGGTTAAAGCGGAGCGGAAACCACTCAGGTGTGTTCCTCCCTCGGTAGTGTTAATACTGTTGGCAAAGGCAAAAATATTTTCCAGATAAGTTTCATTGTATTGCAGAGAAACTTCCACGGAGCAATCCTCTTTTGCCCCTGTTATAAAAATTGGATCTTTGTGCAAAACCTTCTTATTGCGGTTTATATATTCGACAAAAGATACAATGCCTCCCTTGTACAGGAACTCGTTTTTTTTATCGGCCCGTTCATCGGTTAATATTATTTTAACTCCGGAATTAAGAAAGGCTAATTCCCGTAAACGGTTGGCAATAACATCAAAACTAAATTCCGTATCATCAAATATTTCCTCATCCGGTAAAAATGTTACTTTCGTCCCTTTGCCCCTTGTTTTACCGACCATTTCCAGGGGCGCATTGGGCACACCACGCGTATACGTCTGGATGTAAGCATTGCCATCCCGGCGAACTTCCAATTCACACATCTTGGAAAGGGCATTAACCACCGAAACCCCGACACCATGAAGGCCGCCGGATATTTTATAAGAGTCGTTGGAAAACTTGCCGCCGGCATGGAGTTTGGTCATAACAACTTCCGCAGCCGAAACTCCTTCAGTTTTATGAATATCCACCGGTATGCCGCGACCGTTATCTTCAACAACAATACTGTTATCAACTCTTATTTTTACGGAAATTGTATCGCAATAACCGCCTGCCGCTTCATCGATGCTATTATCAACAACTTCATAAACCAGATGATGTAAGCCTTCTTTGCCCGTTGAACCTATATACATGGACGGCCTTATCCGAACCGCTTCGAGACCTTCCAGTACTTTAATGCTATCCGCATCATACTTATGTGTCATAACTACTCTTTAACTCCCCCCACTGAAAACTAAATTTTTAACGGCATAACAATGCATAAAAAATTATCACTTTCCGCCGGTTTTATCACCGACGGCTTCAATCCCTGACCAACTTCAAATAAAATATTATCACCGGCGATCACTGAAATCGCGTCAATTAAATAATTCACATTAAATCCCACATCAATATCGTCACCGTTATAAGCGATATCTATTTCTTCCATTGCTTCTCCGACATCTAAATTTGTCGAATTTAAAATCATCTTCCCCTTGGAAAATGATAGAATAACTCCGCTGTACCGCTCCGACGAAACAACATTCATTCTTCTTAAGGCATGGAGAAATGATTCTTTTTCCAAAACCACGCCAATTCCTTTTTCCGAAGGAATGACTCTTTTATAATCAGGATAATCGGCATCAACCAAACTAACCTTCAAAACAGTATTTGCTGTTTTGATTATCAGCATGTTTTTATGCAGGCCGATTCCCACAATTTCATTTTCATCGATGACTTTTTTTATTTCCATTAAACCTTTGCGCGGAATGATTATGCCTTTTGTTATTTCCTCACAAAAATCTGTTGTTGCTCCTTTAGCCAGAGCCAGCCTGTGCCCATCAGTAGCGACCATTCTAAAAAGATGATTAACGCCTTCAGACGCCGCTTCCAGTAAAACACCATTGAGATTTTTTCTCATTTCGTCTGTTGCCATCGCAAAGGCGGTTTTGTTAATTAAATCTTTGAGAACCATTCCCTGAATATTATATAATGTCACATCTTTATCATCTGTAATATTGGGAAAATCGTCTGCCGGCAAACCGGGAATTTTATATAAAGCTCTTTGATAAGATATTTTTACAACGTTATTGTTTTTAGTGAAATGAATAACTTCACCCTGAATTTCTCTGACCATTTCATGGAGTTTTTTGGCTGAAAGGGTGATTTCTCCCTTTTCTGCCACCTCGGCATCATAATCGGAAATTAAACTTATTTCTCTATCTGTGGCTATAATTTTAAGTTTATTATGCTCCGTTTTGAGAAGTACATTATTCAAAATAGGCATTGTGGTCTTTTTTTCGACAATTCCCAATGTTTTTTGAATACCATCCAGAAAGGTGTTTCTATTTATTTTAAACTCCATTATTAACCCCCCTGTGTTTTATTAGTTTTTAATTTATTTTCTTATATATTTAAAAAAATAGGATTAGTAATAACCCCTGTTAATATGTTTATGAATCCTATTTCTATAATTATTCTCTCTATATAAACCAATAATGCCTGTGGAAAGACAATATAAAAAACTGTTAACTGTTGTTGATTATATTATTTTCAATTTCCATAATCATATTTTTTATTTTTAAATCGGTTTCTATACTCTTAATAATTTTATTATTGGCATATATAACGGTTGAATGGTCGCGGCCGCCAATTTTCTGGCCGATATCAGGGAAAGAGAGGTCGGTCAATTTCCTGGCCAGATACATGGCGATTTGCCGGGCGAACACCAGATTTTTGTTTTTATTATGGGCCTTTACATCAGATATTTTAACATTCAACTTTCCGGCAACAATTTTGATTATTTCATCAACACTTACTTCCTGTTTTTCATTATGTTTTAATAGTTTCCGTAAAACCTCCTTGACCAGATCAAGATTAATTTCTTTGCCGGTTAAAGAGGAATAAGCACAAATTCTCACTAAAAAACCTTCCAGTTCACGAATATTGGACTCCACCTGGGAGGCTATATAATGAGCAACATTGTTCGGTATGGCTATTTTATTTTCCTGCATTTTCTTTTCGATAATGGCAATTTTTGTTTCGATTTCCGGTGGTTGAATATCGGCAATTAACCCCCATTCAAACCGAGACCGCAATCTGCCTTCCAAATTAGGAATATCTTTAGGAAATTTATCACTGCTGACAACAATCTGTTTACCCGAATCGTGCAGGGTGTTGAAAGTATGAAAAAATTCTTCCTGTGTCCGCTCTTTACCCGCCAGAAAATGAATATCGTCAATTAATAAACAGCCGATATTGCGATACCTTTCTCGAAATTTAGTCATTCGGTCATAGCGGATGGAGTTTATCATTTCATTCATAAATTCTTCGGCGGAGACATACATGACCTGCAGGTTAGGGTGGGCGGAAACTGTTAAAATTCCAATGGCATTGAGCAAATGCGTTTTACCCAAACCGGAACCGCCGTACAGAAAAAGGGGATTATAGTTTTTTGCCGGTTGTTTGGATACGGCAATGGATGCAGCATGTGCGAATTGGTTGCAAGGACCAACGACAAACCTCTCGAATGTATAGTTGCCGTTCAAAGGTGATGAATTTTTGCCTCTTATCTCTACAGGTTGCGTATTTTTAGAGGGTTTATTGCTTTCGGTTGCAGTTTCCGATTTTATCTCTTTATCCTTAGAAAGAACAAATTCAACGTCGACTTCAATTCCGACAATTTTTTCCAGTGAAGTTTTAATCGAATGGAAATAATTATCTAAAAGCCAGTCTTTAAAGAATTTATTGGGTACAGCCAGCCGCACACACTTATCTTCCATCGCGACTATTTTGATCGGCTTTATCCAGGTATCAAAATTTTGCTTGCTTAACTTTTCTTGAATAGTTTTAGTAGCTTTATCCCAAACAGTTTCCACAGACTAACCTTTTATGAACAATGTTATCAACAATTGTTGATAGATATTTAACTTTTCCTTACTTCTATCCCATCCAGGATGAAACTCGCCAGGCGGTTTAATTCAGCCATTGATGTATAATTTACTTCGATTAGGCCTTTGTTCGAGCCGCCCTTAATTTGCACTTTTGCTTTAAATTTAGCGGCGAGTTGTCTTTCCAGATCAGCTAAAAAACGATCTTTGGCAACAGGTTTTTGTTCCGGCGGTTGTTTTTTTAATTTCTGTATCAACCGCTCGGTCTCCCGGACGTTTAATCCTTTTTTTAAAATTAAATCCAGTACTTTATTTTGTTCATCGAGGGTGGCAAAAGCCAGCAAACAACGCGCATGTCCGGATGTAATCTTTTTTTCCACCAAAGCGGTTTTTGCTTTAGCCGGCAATTTTAAAAGCCGGACGGAATTGGCAATCGTGGAGCGGTCTTTGCCGACACGGGCCGCGATTTCTTCCTGTGAAAGCCGGAAGTTTTCCTGTAGAGTGACATAGGCATTGGCTTCTTCCAGCGGATTGAGTTCTTCGCGCTGGATATTTTCAATGAGCGATATTTCCGCTGCTTCCATATCCGAAGCGACACGAATCACGATGGGCACGTCTTTTAGACCTGCCGCCTGGGCTGCCCGCCAGCGACGCTCACCGGCAATGATTTCATATCCCTTGTCCTGCTTGCGCACAACTATCGGTTGGATAATGCCGCTTTTTTTAATGGAAGCAACGAGCTGCTTTTGTTCCTGAGAGTTAAAATTTTTCCGCGGTTGATAACGATTAGGGCGCAGTTCTTCAATTCCACAGACAGTTAAAGGTGTTTTCTTGTCGATGTCGTTGAGTAAATCCGGAAACATGGCACCAAGCCCCTTACCCAGTGCATTTTTCTGTGCCATTTACAGCCCCCTTTGAATTATTTCCTGAGCCAGTTCCATATAAGCTAACGCTCCGCGTGACTTAATGTCATAAAGAATTATCGGCAAACCGTGGCTGGGACTTTCCGAAAGCCGGACATTGCGAGGAATTACCGTTTTAAAAACTTTGTTCCCGAAATGCTGGCGTACATCTTCGCTGACCCGGTGCGCCAGCGAATTGCGCGAATCAAACATCGTCAGCAAGATGCCTCCCAGGGATAAGTGCGGATTTAAGCGCGTCTTCACCAGTTTAACAGTATTGAGCAGATACCCCAATCCCTCCATTGCAAAATACTCACACTGCAAAGGAACGATCACATAGTCGGATGCAACAAGGGCGTTGATAGTCATCACCCCCAGCGACGGCGGACAGTCAATTACTATAAAATCATAATTCCTGTCCATTGATTTCAGCAAGTGCAGCAACCGCTTTTCTTTTTCCTCAACATGGACAAATTCCACTTCGATGCCGATTAAATCCTGATTGGAAGGAATGATGTCCAGATGCGGTAATACTGTTGAAAAAATAACTTTTTCCAACGGCACTTTACCGATCATGGCGTGATATAAATTTCCGTTTTGGGCGTTGTTGCTATTTGCACTCATCCCGCTGGTCGTATTGCCCTGGGAGTCGCCGTCGATGAGTAAAGTTTTTTTTTCCGCAGCAGCCAGCGAGGCGGACAGATTAATGGCCGTAGTCGTTTTGCCAACGCCGCCTTTTTGATTCGCTATACATATAATATTATTCATTATTTTATTGAATGTCTTCTGGGAAAGTCATTTGGAAAAGCTGACGGTATTTCTAGCATAAAAAAGATATTTTTAGAAGGTTTTTCTGTTTTATTTTGTCTTTTGCCCAATAATAATTTTCCGGGTAATGTCTGAAGCTTCTTGATTTACATCATATTGAAATAACTTGCTAAATCCATGCCGGGCAGCTGCGGCCGCCCCTTGTGAAAATTCCCTATCCAGGTCCCTGCCCTTTAAAGCGACCAACTGACCTCCCGTTGCCAGAAAAAAAGCTCCCCAGGGCAACATATCCGGCAGTTTAAAAGCAGCCCGTGAAATTAACACATCAAAAAAATCCTTCCATTGGTCAACCAGCAGGTTTTCGACGCGATCATGCAAAACGAAGGCGTCCGGGAGGTGCAGTGCGCGGATAACATTTTTTAGAAATGATACCTTCTTACGATTTGTTTCGACAAGATAGAGCTTTAAATCCGGAGAGGCAATTTTCAGGGGAATTCCGGGAAAGCCGGCGCCGCAGCCGATATCGACTATCCGGGCATCCGGTTTGGCAATAAAATTAAAGGCTGTAAGAGAATCCAGAAAATGCCTGCTCACGATCTCCTGGGCGGATTTTTCGGAAATTAAATTTGTTTTGGCATTCCAGCGCAATAATTCCTGCTGGTAGGCGCTAAATTGATCCAGCTGCCCGGCGCTCAATTCAATGCCCAGTTTATATGCAGACTGCGCCAAATTCCTCATTTCGTTTTCCATAAAAAGTAAATAGCAGAAGGATCCCGCGCAATCAAATGAAAATCAATGTCCGTTAGGAAAGAAATCATCAGAAAAATAAAATGCTGGTGCGAAGTGTCGTGGGAAGAAATATGCGGAGGGCCGCGATCTGCCGGCAATCGAATATAGCCTTCTGCGGGAAAACCCCGCAGCGCTTCAATTTGCGAGTCTCAGTTCACGGTCGAGAATCTCGCGGAATTCTCGAAATAATTTGCGGTCGCTCAGGATGGTATCGTGCGTACAGTCAAAGCCGTATGTTTGCGCAGCAGAGTCGACGGCTCGTTCATCAAGGGCTGCATTCCCGGAAAGCTTGTCAAATTTACCATAAAAAATGTAGTGGGTAATACCCGGCGGCAACCGGCTTGCCAGGGTTGTTTGGATAAAGTCGCTTTGCGTTCCCAGGTCCACCCAGACAGGGATGCTCTTGTGGGGAATAATCTGAGAAATGTCGGCGGCAGCGAATCCGCTCCAGGGCGTCGCCAACGACATAAATAAAGGAACATGACTTTTTTGTTTGTCCATCGGATATCGAGTTAAAAAGGAACGCGCCGTCAAACCGCCGACACTGTGGGCAATGACGCCCATTTTTTTGAACCCCAGTTTTTGCTGGAGCTCTCGCAGCTCTTCGTTAAGCAAGGCTGCGGCAAGAGGAAGGCGAATCCCTGAAGGATAGTAAAAAAACCAGGGTTGATAGCGGCTGCGGTCCAGCCGCATGCAAATATAAATCCAGTTATGCGGACTGCCTTCGGTGCCGTGCACAAAAAGAAGGGGAATTTTGCGGGGATCATAATCTTCCGCGAGATAAATGTGTGCTCCGAATACTTTCATAAACGATGAAGGCTGCCAGTATCCTGTTGAGGCCTTTTCCAGCGAAAAATATTCATGATAAATTTTTAGTACCTGACCATTATGAGTTAACTTTTTCAGAAATTCCTGTTTTCCGGAAAAATTCACACCGGGAGGGAGTTTGATTTTTCTGCTGTTGCCGGCGGACGTCTGGATGAGGAGGCCGGTGAGAAGATCACCTTCGTTGATCGATATCGCCTGCGGAGAAAAAGATGAACCATATAGTCCGGATATTTCGTCATTTTCATAAATGCCGTTGTGATTATAGTCCGTCAGGGCATAAAGATTATAAGAGCCCTGAGGCAGGTAGAGCAGAAAAATCCCCTGGCTATTGGCGTTGGCATATTCAGCAATCTTCGTGCTGCCGGCGGAGAGCGGGCAGGCGACGACCAGCGTGGATGCCCGGGCCTGATCAAGGCTGATAACCCTGCCTTTGATTACTGCGGAATTGTAGACAGGTGCGTCGCTATTGCCTCTTTGCTGCACAGACCCTCCCGCGACATCATCCTTCGTGGGAATACTCAGATAACGGCACCCCACCATAACGGACATGAAGATGACGGATAGAGTTGAGAGTAAAAATAATCGGCAATATTTTGTTTGTCTTTTCATTGTTTCTTGATTTTTCTTTCCATTAAATCCACGATTTTTTGCTGATTATTTTCCTTTGCCAGATCAAGAGCGCTTTTCCCCCTGCTGTTTCTCCTGTTCATGTCTGCTCCGTTTTCCACAAGCAAAGAGGTAATGCTTTCCAGCCCATACTGCGCCGCGAGCATCAGCGGCGTAAACCCTTTATTATCCTGACTGTTGAGGTTAGCCTTCCTGTTAACAAGGACGGTAACAAGATCCGGCATGTCGTTGTAAACCGCCAGATGCAGAGGGGTTTGTCCCTGAATATTCGGGGTGTTTATATCCTGATGCTGCGAAACAAGCAATAATGCCGTGGATGAATATCTGCCGTTAATACTTTTCATCAAAGGCGTTTCGCCCCTTGCATCCGGCGCATTGACTACGGCTCGCCTGTCGATTAAAAGCCGGACATTCGTGAGATCGCCTTTTGCCGCAGCCAAATGCAGCGGAGTTCTGTTTTGTTGATCTTTGATATTTACGTTGGCCTGATGCTGAATGATCAGCGTGGCAAAGTCATAGAGACGATAGTCAATCGCCAAATGCAGAGCAGTTTCTCCGAAGCCGTTTTGCAGATCAAGGCCTTTTCCCGCGGTCAGCAACAGTGGAATGCTGTCCCAGCTATTATTGTAAATAGCCCACATCAGCGCCGTGTACCCGTGTTTATCCTGCTTTTGCGGATCTGCGCCCGACTGCAGCAATAATTCCACGATACCCGGGTGACGCTCGTTGACCGCGACCATCAAGGGCGTCAGGCCATTTGCGTCCTGCTGGTTGATGCTCGCTTTTTTAATCAGGAAATAATCAGCCAGACCTTCATGTCCATATTGGATGGCATACATAAATCCCGTCCAGTCGTAGGAATCTGTGATGTTGACATCGATTTTTTTTTCCTCCACCAGGCGCATGACAGTCGCGATGTCGCCCTTTCTGGCCGCTGCAAAAAATATTTTTTCCGGAGCGGCAGAGGCGGCTGCCTCATCCTGAGTAAAATTCTTGATGTACGAAGCTGAACAGGCGCAGAGGGACAGGGTAATGATCAATAATATTATTTTAACGACTGAACCACGCATGCAAAATGATCGCCTGGGCCATTTTCCTGTTGGACTGAGCATATAAATTGTCACCCTGTTTTGCATCTTGAGCGCGGCTTTCTCCCTCGATCGGCGGGCTTTCCAACTGGGCCGCATTATTTCAAGTATTGACGCCCCAAGCGTCTCATATTTCAGCAAAATCATCAACTGAATCATGCGAAAATGTAATCATGCGAAAAAAACAATTCCCCAGGTTCCGTCTTTTCTCCTTAACAGAAAAATCTCCGTGCATTTTCGGGCCGTTTTTTATAGAACGCATAATTATGGATGGGGGATGAACGATTAATGGCATCTGCGGCTAAAACTTCGAATATCAGTATTGTTTTATATAAACCAAAATATGCCGGCAATGTCGGCGCCGTAGCTCGCGCCGCTAAAAACATGGGCATCGGGAATATTATGGTTGTGGGTGCGGGCGAGTTGGACCGGGAGGAGATGCAAACAAGATCAACTCATCTGGCCGCGGATGTGCTCGATCAGATAAAATATTGCGACGATATTGGTACGGCACTGGCCGATTTTCAATACATTGTCGGGACAACATCACGGCTGGGTAAAGCCCGCGGGCCTTTCAGCACCCCGCGGCAAATGGCGCAGGATATCGTCGGCATTTCCCGGAGAAATAAAGTGGCTCTTCTTTTCGGTCCGGAGGATACGGGACTCGCCAACAAAGAATTGCGCTATTGCCACGCTATGGTCACCATTCCCTCCACCCGCGATTTTAAATCGCTTAACCTATCTCATGCAGTAATGATTCTTTGTTATGAAATCTATACGGCCAGGCTGACCGCCACCGAAGATGCGGCGCCCAAATGGGCACGCTCGACCGAGTTAGAAGGGATGTACAGCCAAATTAAAACATTGCTGGCGGAAATCGGTTTTTTAAATCCGGAAAATCCCGATTACTGGATGTTGGATTTGCGCCGTTTTTTTGCCCGTTCCGGCCTGCTCAGCCGGGAAGTGAAAATAATTCGCGGCATCTGCCGGCAGCTGGAATGGTCGGTGCGCGACAAAAAACCTTGACTTTGCGGGGCAGTTCTTCTAGGGATTGCTTATGTCGAGAGAAGATTATGGCGCTGCCTTCCTGAAGGAAGAAGGTTGTAATACAGGCCCGCATCAACAGCGGGAGAGAAAATCGGCTTGAACAGCAATGGAGGTACACAAAATGAGAAAAATATTTTCTTTTACCGGGGCAAAAAAAATTATATTCGGCATTGGGTCGTTTCACGCTTTGGCCGGCCATATTAAAGAGTTGAATGCGAAAAATCCTTTGGTGGTAATTGATAAAAATCTGGCCAAAGCCGGTTTTCAGGAGGCGGTCGCCAACCTGCTTATTCCCGAAGGTATGAAATATACCGTTTTTGACAAGGTTGAGCCGGAGCCGGCTATTGAACTGGCCGATGAAGGAGCCGCTCTGGCCATTAAAAACAAATGCGACATCGTTATCGGCATTGGCGGCGGCAGCGCCATGGACACGGCCAAGGCCATTGCGGTGCTGGCAACCAACAAGGGCAGCGCGGTCGATTACCTGGGGCTGAACAAAGTGCCCAAACATGGTCTGCCCAAAATCATGATACCGACAACGGCCGGTACCGGCAGCGAAGTTACTTTTACCGCGGTTTTTGTCCGCAAGAATTTAAAAAAGAAAGAAGGAATGAACAGCCCTTACCTTTATCCGGAACTCGCTCTGCTGGATCCGGAATTGACGCTAAGCCTGCCCCCGATACCCACCGCTCAGACCGGCCTGGATGCCTTGTGCCACGCCATTGAATCATATACGTCGGTGAATGCCTCGCCGATGAGCGAGCTTTTCTCTCTGCAGGCGATTGTGCTGATTGCCGAGAACTTGCGCACCTGCGTTCACGATGGTAAGAATTTGAAAGCACGGGAAAACATGCTGCTGGGCAGTCTGTATGCTGGGCTCGGTCTGGCCAATGCCGGTGTCACGGCGGTACATTCTCTGTCCTATCCTCTGGGCGGCAAATACGGAATCGGGCACGGACTGGCCAATACCTTGATGTTACCGGCGACGATGGCGTTTAATCTGCCTGCCGCGCTCGATAAATTTGCCGATATCGCCGAAGCGATGGGCGAGATTACCGATGATTTGCCGGTGCGCGAGGCTGCTTATCTGGCCCTGGAGGCGGTGGAATCATTAATTGAAGACTGCGGTATTGATTCAACGCTGGCTGAATTCGGGATCAAGGAAAAAGATTTTCCGGCATTGGCCGATGTGGCACTGACCGTTGCCCGGCCGCTGGAAAATAATCCGCGTAAAGTCACCAAAGAGGATGCTATTGAGATCTATACGGACGCTTATTGATAGCAAAGATATTTAACCAACCGCCTCGCAGCAAGCTTTCGAGGTGTGAAATGAACGTCATTATATCGCGAGCTCGCTGCGGAAAATTAACGCTCGTCCCGCAGCAGCGGGATTAACAAGAGGAGGAACAAATGGCTGGTGCAGAGCTGATCGGCAAAGAGGAAATCAAGGAAGTAATGGATGTGCTCGAAACGGGCATCCTGATGCGCTACAATTTTGACAAGGAAAGAAACTATGTTTTTAAAGTGCGGGAATTTGAAGAAGCATTCGCCCAATACTGCGGGGTGTCTTACGCATTGGGCGTAACCTCCGGTTCATCGGCGCTGAAAGTTGCGCTCACCGCGCTGGATATCGGCCCCGGTGATGAAGTGCTTGTCCCCGCCTTTACGTTTCTGGCGACTTATGAGGCCGTTATGGAGGTAGGGGCCATTCCCGTAATGGTGGATATTGACGAAACGCTTAACCTTGACCCGAAGGAAATTGAAAAGAAAAAAACCCAATATACCAAGGCGGTAATTCCCGTGCATATGTGCGGTTCGGCGGCCAACATTGATAAAATTATCGAGATTGCCCGGAAAAATAATCTGATCGTGTTGGAAGATAACGCTCAGGGTTGCGGAGCAAGTTTCCACGGTAAAAAGCTGGGCAGCTTTGGCGACATGGGAATTTTCAGTTTTGACTATGTGAAAACATTGACTACCGGGGAAGGCGGCATGGTTATCACCAACAGTCTGGATTTGTACCATCGTGCCGAGTGGTATCACGACCATGGCCACGATCATAACCCTAAAGTCAGCCGGGGGCTGGAAGGAAGAACCATTCTCGGTTTCAACTACCGGATGAATGAACTGCAGGGAGCGCTGGGTTTGGCGCAATTGCGCAAGCTCGATTACATTGTGGCCGAGCAGAAAAAAAATAAGAAGGTTATCAAGGATGCTCTGGCCCAGGTTCCAGGCGTTGGCTTCAGGCATTTACCGGATCCCGCAGGAGATTCCGCAACGTTTTTAGCATTTAATCTGCCCACCGAAGATCAAGCGCAAAGATTCCAGAACCTGTTCTCCGCCGAAGGCGTTGACACTGTTTGCTATAAAAGAAATGCCTGGCATTATGTGCCGAACTGGGAACATTTTCTGGCGCGATCAACGGCAAACTCCAAGAAATATCCGTTTAACGATCCTACTTACAAGGGCAAGGTGCAATATTTGCGGGAAAGCATTCCGCAGGCGGAAGATCTGCTGGGCCGCACCTTGGTCATGGGCATTGCGGTGAAAATGAGTCCCGAGAAGCTCAATCAAATTACCAAGGCGATAGAACAGGCCGCAAAGAATATGTAATTCCGTCTTGCTGCCATCGCCGTATCATTTATGATTTAGAATGGAATGAGCTATCGTATCACGTTTAGGGGAAGAGGAGCCGCGCATGAATTGCTTCAAGCGCGGTTTTTTTTACGAGCACAAATTCTATTTTGTTAGTCATAAGCTGAAAAAGACCTGTTTTAAAGATTAAGTTCCTTCTTTAAATCAGCATGCGATTTCCATTTTTTATTCTTCAGCTTGACATCCAGCGCTGAGTAATAATCATTCCTATCTTCTTCAATGTCTTTCAAACGCAAATATTCCTTATAGTCGATTACAACCGCTACCGGTTTATTATTTTCTTTAACTAGTTGAGTTTTAATCACGATACGCCTCCTGCCGGTGCTTTACTTCATAAATTAACATTACTTTGCCATCATCATTGAATATAACTCGATAATTTCCTACGCGTAATCTTTTAAAGTCGCCATATTTCCCTTTCAGGACTTTAACGTCGAAATCACTTTTTCTGCCCTTGCGTGCGGCAAAATTTTCCAGTGCCTCTATAATCATAGCGGCACTTTTTTTGTCGCCTTTATATATTTTCTTAATCTGTTTTTCAGCCTTCTCAGAATATCTTATATCCATATCAAACGGCCTACAATGATCTTTTACAAAATATAATGAATTAATGAAACAAAATCAAGGATTTTAGGATGTAAAACGCTATACATCCCCACCTGCCCTCTTTATTTTTCCTAGATAATGTGTTTAATTACTCTCGAATCTTTTCATGTCAAATAATCTTCTTTTGATGGTGAAAATGGAATTAAACCTACTGAAACCGCGGGCGGCTCTTAACAAGGCTTTTCTGAAGATCAAGCCGTATAGAAGCGACATTGAAAATTTTAAAAAGAATCTTGTTTCGCTTTTGGACGGCATCGATACATCTCAATCGGAGGAGTTCCATAAAAATAACCTGTCCGTCTTTCTGCAGGACACCTGGTACAAAGACACGCACTTTATTAATACCAAAGATCGCAGCGATTTAGTTATTCATAACGGCAAGGATGCTAAAAGTCCGGTGGGCGTTATTATTGAAACAAAAAAACCGGGCAATAAAACGGAAATGCCGCGAACCGGCAACATCAACTTCAAAGCCTTTCAGGAACTGGTTTTATACTATCTGCGTGAGCGGATCAATCTGAAAAATCTGGAAATAAGATATCTGATAGCCACCGATATTTACGAATGGTTTATTTTCGACGCCCAGGTTTTTGACAGGCTCTTTGTTCAAAATAAAAAATTCGTCAAACAGTTCGTCGATTTTGAAGAAAGGCGGCTGGCAGATACCGGTACAGAATTCTTTTATAAAAACATTGCCGAACCATTTATCAATTCGCTGGATGCGGAGTTGCCGTTCACCTGGTTTAATATTCGCGAATTGGAAAAACCGTTGCGCAACACCGACCGTCAGGACGACCATAAACTGATCGATCTTTGTAAATTGCTTTCCCCGGAACATCTGCTCAAGCTGCCGTTTGCCAATGACAGCAATACTCTGGACAAGGCTTTTTATACCGAGCTTCTGCATATTATCGGTCTGGAAGAAACAAAAGAGGGCGGCAAAAAATTGATCAGACGCAAAAAGGAAGAAAGCCGCAACCCCGGTTCACTTATCGAAAGCGCGATTACTCAACTGGAGAGCCTTGATAAAATTTCACGGCTGAAAAACGCCCAACGTTTCGGATCAACCAATCAGGAAAGATTATTTAATATTGCGCTGGAGCTTTCCATTACCTGGATCAACCGCATCCTTTTTTTGAAACTTCTGGAAGCCCAATTGCTCAACTACAACAAGGGCGACAAATCTTATTCCTTTCTTAATCTCGAACGGGTAAAGAATTTTGACGACCTGGACAGCCTCTTCTTTCAGGTTCTGGCGCGCAAGCCGGAAGAACGAAGCGGGCCGGTAAAGAAGTCATTTGCCAAAGTGCCGTATCTCAACAGTTCGCTTTTTGATCCGGCGGAAATAGAACATGAAGGTTTGTTTATCAGCCAGATCAAGGATGTGCAATTGCCTGTTCTCAGTTCGACGGTTCTCAAGGACACAACCGGCAGAAAAAGAATTGGCGCCTTAAGTACGCTGGAATATCTCTTTGAATTTCTCAATGCCTATGATTTTGCGGGCGAAGGCGCGGCAGAAATTCGGGAAGACGGCAAAACGCTCATCAATGCTTCGGTGCTGGGCCTGATTTTCGAGAAAATCAATGGTTACAAGGACGGTTCGTTTTTTACTCCCGGTTTCATTACCATGTACATGTGCCGCGAAACCATCCGCCGGGCGGTCGTGCAGAAATTCAATGAGGAGAAGAAATGGCATTGCCGGAATGTCAACGATCTCTACGACAAAATCGAAGATAAAAAAGAAGCCAACGAAATCGTCAACAGCCTGAAAATCTGTGATCCCGCTGTCGGATCCGGCCATTTTCTCGTTTCGGCCCTGAATGAAATCATTGCCGTCAAAAATGATTTGAAAATCTTATTTGACCGGGATGGACGCCGCTTGAAAGAATATTCTGTCGAAGTGGTCAACGATGAACTGATCGTAACCGATGAAGACGGCAATATCTGCGAATATCATCCGGCTGGCAAGGAAAGCCGCCGCGTGCAGGAGGCGCTGTTTCACGAAAAGCAAACCATCATCGAAAACTGCCTGTTTGGCGTGGACATCAATCCCAACTCCGTCAAGATTTGCCGCCTGCGGCTTTGGATCGAACTGCTGAAGAACGCCTACTACAAAGCCCCTGCTTTTACCGAACTGGAAACACTGCCCAATATCGATATCAACATCAAGTGCGGCAATTCGCTGATCAGCCGCTATCAGCTCGATGCAGACGTTAAGGAAGCCCTGCGGCGCAGCAAATGGACGATTGATGGCTACCGTCTGGCCGTGATGGCCTACCGCAATGCCCGCAGCAAAGACGAAAAACGGAAGATGGAAAAACTGATTGAGGAAATCAAGGGCAATTTTGAAAGCGAAGTCGCCGCAGGCGACAAGCGCATTGTCCGGCTGAAAAATTTGCAGGATGAATTGAAAACCCATGCCACGCAGACGCACATGTTTGAACTCACAAAAACCGAAAAAGCAGCCTGGGAAGCAAAGCTTAAAAAGCTTTCGGCCGGTATTGGCAAACTGGAGGCGGAACTTGCGGAAATCAGGAACAACAAAATTTTTGACAACGCTTTCGAGTGGCGCTTTGAATTTCCTGAAGTGCTCAACGACGAGGGCGATTTTGTCGGATTTGATGTCGTGATCGGAAATCCGCCATATGGTGTTAATTTTAACAGTAGTGAGAAGCAATTTTACAACAGCGACTATTTCGCTGTTGATGATATTTACACACTGTTCATTGAAAAAGGCATTAATACAGCAAATAAAATAGGAACAGTATCGTTTATTACTCCAATCTTTTGGTTAACTGGTGATAAATATTTTGCAACAAGAAAGTTTATTGCAGAATATTCACACATTGAAACTGGAATAACTTTGCCATATGACATTTTTGCAGATGCTTATATAGATACGGGTATCTATATTTTTTCTAAGAGAAAGCAGGCAACTGCATCTTATGTTTATGAGTTTTCGCCTAAAGATATTATAGATAGCAACATCTTACATTCACTAAACCTCATAGAAATGAAAAATACAGATTGGTGCAATACCGAAGATTTGAAAATTATATTTAACCCATTAACGCGAACTTTATTGAATAAGTTTTTAAAGTTCGATACAAAAATAATAGATATTGCTGAATCTATTCGAGGGATATTGGCAGATCAAAGTGATTATTCATCGTATAAAATTAATAAAGAATACGAACCAGTATTCGTAGGTAAAATTGACAGATATTATTCTGATGAATCATTACAATTTGTTAATTATGGAGAAAATTTGAAAGAGAAACCAGCTTCTTTCAAATTTTTTCAGGGCGAAAGATTACTAATTAGAAGGATTATTAGCCGACAATTCAGGATAATGGCAACAATAGCTACGGATGATTTTGTTACTAAGAAAGATATTTATACAGTAAAAAGCAAAATAACTAATTTTAGCAATAAATATTTACTTGCAATTTTGAATTCAAAATTAATTTCGTTTATCAAAACGAAAGAATCAATGACAGCTAAGAAGGATGATTTTACACAGTTAACATTAAAGGACATCCGGGAATTAAGACTTCCTACCCCAACAATTCAAACAAAGCAAACTTTAGAAACGTTTGTTGACCAAATCGTTGCCGCCAAAAAGCAAGACCCCACATCCGACAACAGCGTTCTGGAAAAAGAAATTGACCAGTTAGTGTATCAGCTTTACGGTTTAACGGCCGAAGAAATAAGAATAGTGGAGCAAAATTAATGAAAAGAGACGTAGTCTGCATCATCCCATCGCGTTACGAATCAAGTCGTTTTCCGGGTAAGCCTCTGGCTGACCTTTGCGGCAAACCCATGATTCAGCATGTCTATGAGCGGGTCGCCCAGGCTAAGGCGATTCCCTATGTGGCGGTGGCCACAGATGATGAGCGCATTTTTGATGCCGTGAAAAAATTCGGCGGCAATGCCGTCATGACCGCGGCATCGCACCGCTCGGGGACGGATAGAATTGCCGAGGCCGTGGCGGGGCTAAACCTGGCGCCTGAGGCGATTGTCGTCAACATTCAGGGCGACCAGCCGATTTTTGAGCCGTCGCAGGTGGATGAAGTAATCGCGCCGCTCATCGATGACCCGGCCATAAACATGTCCACGCTGATTTATAAGATCATTCTGACGGAAGAAATCACACATCCGCATGCAGTTAAAACAGTCTTTGATGATGAGGGTTTTGCCCTGTATTTTTCCCGCGCCACAATTCCTTATGTCCGCGATAAAAAGCTTACGGCCGACTATTACAAACACCACGGTATTTATGCTTATCGACGCGATTTTCTGGATGTATTCACCGGCCTTCCCGAGGGGAATTTAGAAAAGCTGGAAGCTCTGGAACAACTGCGGGCTTTGGAGTATGGCTACAAAATCAAAGTCGTCATTACTCTTCACGACTCTGTGGAAGTGGACACTCCCCAGGAACTGGCAAGAGTCCGGCAAATTCTGATTAATCAAGCTCTGTAATTGCAGGGGCGGTTCGCACACCGCCCCTGATGCCAAAATCAATAATCGGCCGGATCAATTTTACCCTGAGCCATAATTTTCGTCAGCACCCAGGCAATATTGTAGGAAGCGGTATTCAGACGGGCGGCAAAGCCGGCCCCCCACACCTGAGCATAAGGATTGCCTGCTCTGCTGTTTACATTGACCACGCCGGAGAAAAGCTTCTGGCCGTCGGCGGCGTTGGTGAAAGTAACCTTGCAGATATATTCATCAGGCCGGGCCATCATAAAATTCCATTTCAGGATAATCTGGGTAACCGCCACCTCGACAATTATTCCCCGGCCAACTTTTTCCTCACGATTAATCATAACGATCTTTTTGTTGCTGATATTTGCTTCTTTCAATAAAATAGGAAAAGCATCCGCAAACGACCTGGGAATATCCTTAATGTCGGCTTCCCATTCCGCCGCAGTTGCATAACCCAGGTCCTTGGGATTGATGGCGCTGAAATCAATGGGTTTGACGTTGAACTCGGCCCCGGACTTAATTATATCCGATGCAGTTGATGGCTGCTCCATGGTCGTGTAATAAGCGGCAGCTCCGCAGGTTGCCGCAATGCCCCAGACCACAAGACCCACCAACAAAGATAATATTTTGAAATTTTTTTTCATTGAACCCTCCTTACTTGTGTTTGTTTAAATTATTTCCCGCCGGCCAGTTCTTTGGAGCGTTTTGTTGCCGCCTCCACTGCGGAAAGCAGTGTCGCCCGGATTTTCCCTTCCTCCAGCGCCTGGAGGCCGGCCACAGTAGTACCGGCTGGTGATGTTACCATATCCTTTAGCTGTGCCGGATGGTTGCTGCCCTCAAGACAGAGCATTGCCGACCCGAGCATGGTTTGTGCCGCCAGCTGCAAAGACAATTCCCGCGGCAGACCCATTTGTACACCGGCATCGGACAGTGCTTCGATGATCACAAAACAGTAGGCCGGACCACTGCCACTCAGTCCCGTCACGGCATCCATTAGCTTTTCTTCCACCTGAACAGTAATGCCTACGGCGTCAAATATGGCTCGCGCCAACTGAATATCAGCATTAGTGGCACTGGTTCCTTTGGCTACCGCCGTCGCCCCGGCCGACACGAGCGCCGGAGTGTTGGGCATTACCCGGACCACGCGCACTCCCTTGGCTAAATATCCTTCCACAAAACCGGTTGTAATACCCGCGGCAAGGGAAATCACGATTTTTGATTTATCAATGGCAGGAGCAATCTCCTGCAGAGTTTGGGCCATATTTTGCGGTTTTACCGCCATAATGACAATGTCGGCATTCTTTGCGGTTGCGCTGTTGTCACCGGATGTTTGCAGCCCCAGTTCGGAGCCGAGCCATTTCCGGCGCTCCGCATCAACATCTGTCACGGTAAGATCTTTTCCGGCAATTATTTTCCGGGAGATTAAGCCCTGGGCGATGATGCTGCCCATCTTTCCGCCGCCAATAATGGCGATTTTTTTCTTTTTGAGCATGTTGATATCTCCTTCGATTAGATCCGGCTCCGGTTTTTCATGAATGATGATAACTTATACGAAAGACATACTTCCTCTGTCAACACAAATCATTTTTTTATGATATTCTCCCATTGCATAATACTATGCTTTTGTTATAGTAAATTCAAAGGAGTCAATAATTATGATAAAAATATTTCGAACCGGTGACATTGACATAGCCTGCTGGATAAATCCCGCGGGCTTCGGAACTCATCCGCTGAGCCTTGTTTTTATTCACGGCTCCGGCAGTGACCACACCGGCTGGTCTTACCAGTACTCGGGCCTGCAGAAGCAATTTAATATTATCGCTGTGGATCTTCCGGGGCATGGCTCATCGACCGGCAGTGGCGAAAACGATGTTGAGACATACTGCCTCTGGATAAAAAAGCTGCTGGCTGTTTTGCAGATCACAAAACCGGTCCTGATCGGTCATTCGCTGGGTGCCGCCATGGCAATGAAATTTGCTTTGCTTTACCCGGGGGAAGTTTCCGGCATTGTGCCGGTCGGCGGCGGCCTGAAAATGCCCGTCAATCCTGATTTGCTCGCCGGTCTGAAAATCAATCCCTCAATAGCTCTTGATATGATGAGCAAATTTTCTGTGGCTAAAGAAAACAGACCTAAATTATTGGATGCTTTAAGGCAAAGCATGTCCGCAGTTAATATCGATGTCCTGCATGGCGATCTCTCCGCCTGCGACAAGCTGGATTTAACCGCCGATATCGGTAAAATAAATACACCGGCGCAGGTCATTTGCGGCCTGGACGATAAAATGACACCGCCAGATTTGGCCCGCCAGATCGCTGCCGGAATTCCCGGCGCAAAATTATGTCTGATTGCCGGCGCCGGTCACATGGTGATGCTGGAAAAACCGGAGGAATTTAATAAGGCCGTGGAGGAGTTTGCTTCTGCAATTTCCTGAAGCCGGGAAGAAATGTTTTTGAGGTTTGTATGTTCGTTTTAAGTAATTTTGTCATTGCCCTGGCCAGGATTCTGGAGGTTGTCCTGACTATCTATATGTGGATCATTATTTTTCGTGCAGTGATCTCCTGGGTAAACCCCGACCCCTATAATAAAATTGTCATATTGCTCTATCGATTAACCGAACCGGTGTTGGGCCCGGTTCGCCGGAAACTGCCCTGGCGCAATATGGGAATCGATCTTTCCCCCATCATTGTCATGCTGGTAATCCTTTTCCTGCAGTATTTTTTGGTGGAATCAATAATTGGGCTGGCCCATCGTTTATAATATCCGCCGGAAAGGCAAACCTTCTTGATTGCGAAGTTTTCCTTAAAAGAATCCAAAAATGGCCCGACTTTTGATATTACAGTGACGCCTCGCGCTTCCCGCGCCGGTATTGCCGGACAGCAGGATGAGACATTGAAGGTTAAAGTCAACGCCCTGCCGGTAGAGGGGGCAGCCAATGAAGCATGTATTAAGCTGCTGGCTAAAGAGCTCGGGCTGAAAAAAAACCAAATAACAATATTAGCGGGACACAAATCGCGCCGGAAAACGGTTCTGGTGCAGGGGATAACCGCGGCGAAATTGGCAGGGAAAATAAAAGAAATTTTAGAGCCATAACCCCGCTAAACGGGATAAGGAAGTTTACAAAATTATTTTCTGCCAGAAAAACGCAGAAAATAATTTCTAACTTACTAAAAGAAGTTTATCACGATGGATCAGGAAGCCAACCGGGAAAATACAAAAGTGGCGAAAGCTGCCGGAATTGTGGGTGCGGCGACGCTGGTCAGCCGTATTTTCGGAGTGGTCCGGGACATGGTGATCGCCGCTTTTTTCGGGGCGAGCTGGATGACCGACGCCTTCTGGGTGGCCTTCCGCATACCTAATATGCTCCGGCGTCTGCTCGGCGAAGGCTCACTCACGGTTTCTTTTGTTCCGGTTTTTACCGAGTATCTGCATAAGAAATCGAAAGAAGAAGCCCTCGAACTGGCCTCCAACGCTTTTACCATCCTTTCCGTCATTCTGGCCGGCGTTTCGGTGTTGGGCATTCTCCTGTCGCCTTTGATTGTCGGATTGATTGCCCCCGGTTTTCTTGCCCGGCCGGAGCAGTTCGCGCTGACGGTTTTTTTAAACCGCCTGATGTTTCCGTACATCTTTTTTATCGCCCTGGTGGCCCTGTGCATGGGCATCTTAAATTCCTTCCGGCATTTCACCGCCCCGGCCCTATCTCCGGTGATGTTGAATATCGCCATGATCTCGGCAGCGCTGGGCCTGCGCTCCTTCTTTGAGGCGCCGATTACGGCGCTGGCGGTGGGCGTTCTGATCGGCGGCGTCCTGCAACTGGCCATGCAGTGGCCGGCATTGCGGAAATATGGCGTTAAATTTAAATTTCGCTTCCACCTGCAACATCCGGGCATCAGGCAAATCGGTCTGCTCATGCTTCCGGCGATACTCGGAGCGGGAGTGGGCACCATTAATGTTTTTGTCGGAACAGTTCTGGCATCATTGCTGCCGGGCGGCTCTGTTACCTACCTTTTTTATGCAGACCGGATCATCGAATTCCCCCTGGGCATTTTTGCCATCGCCATCGGAACAGCGACGCTGCCCAGCTTTTCGCAGCATGTTGCCGCAGGCCGGATGGATGATCTTAAAGCAGGCATTTCTTTTTCACTGCGGTTGATGCTTTTTTTGACCATTCCGTCGATGGCTGCCTTAATGGCGCTGCATTTACCGATCATCTCCGTTTTGTTTCAACGCGGCGCTTTTGATGCCCAAGCCGCCATTTATACCGGCCAGGCCCTGTTTTGTTATGCGCTGGGCCTTTGGGCTTTTGCAATGCTCCGCGTGTTTGTTTCCGCATTTTATTCACTCCAGGATTCCCGCTGGCCGATGAAAGCAGCTGTTATCACACTGATTGTCAATGTGCTGGCCAGTCTGGCGTTGATGTATCCGTTAAAGCATAACGGTATTGCCCTGGCCGGTTCGATCTCCGCAAGCGTCAATGTTTTGATTCTGGGATTTGTCCTGAAAAGAAAAATTGGCGCCTATCTGGACCGCGCCTTTTACAAATCCATTTTAAAAATTACTCTGTCCACGATCACCATGCTGGCGGCTATCGGACTGATTGAATACTTCCTGCCCTGGGACACCTCCGCCGGTCTTCAAACAAGACTGCTTTACCTGATCAGCACTGTTGTTGTCGGAGCCGCCACATTCTTTATCAGCGCCTACCTTCTTCAAAGTCCCGAAATCAATAGTCTTATGGGTAACATCAAAAGAAGGCTGAACCGCTGACAACCGCTGATTAATTCCCATTCGCAATCAATGATAGCGCTTGATGGAGAATCGGAAGAAGGACAAAAATATTGACTTCACCTGCTCAAAGTGATAGGTGACCTCGTTCTTAAGGGTAAGAACTTAAATAAGTTGCGAGTGTTAAATTATGCTGGATATTAAATATTTAAGACAAAACATGGACTTCATCCGCGAGAAGATGGCGCAGAGGGGTCAATCTATTGATTTTGACCGGTTTGCCGCTCTTGATACTCAGCGCCGGGACATCTTGATGGAAGTCGAAACGCTGCGCAGCGAGCGCAATAATGTTTCCAAAGAAATCGGTGATCTCAAGAAAAAGAAAGCAGATGCATCTTCCTTAATTGCCCGCATGAGTGATGTTTCCGCTAAAATTAAGGAACTCGACGAACGTCTGCGCGCTACGGAAGAAGAACTCAATGCCTTTGTCCTGACCGTGCCGAACATTCCGCATGAATCCGTCGTGTTTGGCCATGGGTCGGAAGATAACCCCGTTGTCCGCAGCTGGGGGGACAAACCGTCTTTTTCGTTTGTGCCGAAGGAACACTGGGAGATAGGCGAAAACTTAAACATCCTCGATTTTGCCCGGGGAGCAAAAATCACGGGTGCGCGCTTTACTTTGTATCGGGGTCTGGGCGCCGCCCTTGAGCGGGCGCTGATTAATTTCATGCTCGATTTGCATACCGGGGAACATGGCTATACGGAAGTTCTGACCCCTTTTATGGCAAACCGCGAAAGTATGACCGGTACCGGTCAGCTGCCCAAGTTTGCCGAGGACCTGTTTAAAATAGAAGGAATGGAATATTACCTGATTCCGACGGCGGAAGTTCCGGTGACCAACATCTACCGCGACGAAATACTGGAGGGTAAGAAACTGCCCCTTTACCATGTAGCTTATTCCCCCTGTTTCCGGTCGGAGGCCGGCTCGTACGGCAAGGATACCCGCGGCTTAATCCGCCAGCATCAGTTCAACAAAGTGGAAATGGTCAAATTTACCACGCCGGAGACATCGTATGACGAACTGGAAAAACTGACCGCTAATGCTGAAGAAGTCCTGAAAAAATTAGGCATTCCTCACCGGACGGTTTGTCTGTGTACGGCGGATTTAGGTTTTTCGTCCGCCAAAACTTATGACGTGGAAGCCTGGATGCCGGGGCAAAATGCTTACCGCGAAATCTCTTCGTGCAGTAATTTTGATGATTTTCAGGCCCGGCGCGCATCAATCCGTTTCCGCCGGGAAGAGAGCGGCAAAGTTGAATTTGTCCACACATTAAATGGTTCGGGCCTGGCAGTGGGAAGAACTGTTGTAGCAATTTTGGAAAATTATCAGCAGGCGGACGGTTCGGTCTTAATTCCGCAGGTACTGCAGCCTTATTTGAGGGGCGTTGAGAGGATTACAGTGTAAGCGTCACGCGAGCCTTTAGGTTGTTCCGGACAAGTGTTGTATTGAAAGTATAATAAAATCAATAAGACTCGCTGAAAACAAGCGAAGCGAAGTTTGAAGCGGTAGTGGAATTGATCCCGAAGGAGCAGCCTTTCGGGATCCAGAGAGATATATTCCTCGCTGCTTGCAGCGGGGAAGCTCATTAAATGGAGGGATGGCCGAGTGGTCGATGGCGGCGGTCTTGAAAACCGTTGGGTGAAAGCCTCGCGGGTTCGAATCCTGCTCCCTCCGCCAAAACATTGAGGACATGTGTTAAATTGACACAATGACCTTGCTTTAGTAATGGCGAACTTGTAAATAAGTTCTTCATTGAGGAAAATTAAGAGCAAAACAAAACGGAGAGATGGCTGAGTGGCCGAAAGCGATCGCCTGCTAAGCGATTGTACGCCCTTTAAAGGTGTACCGCGGGTTCAAATCCCGCTCTCTCCGCCCACCGCGGAGGGTATAATACCACTCCAAAACGTGCATACCCGAGGTTCGTAAAATTCCATTTTTATCGAATATAATTCTTTTACCTGCCTTTAACTTTCTTTAACCTTCCGATTTTAGCAATCCACAATGGATTTGAAGAGGGCAAGGTTTTTGATAGTAGTAATTGCCTTCTATGGCAACATTTGCTTGAATTATTCTAGGAGCTATGCAAAATTGCTTTACTCAAATTTGCAAAATATTTGTGGACTTAAAATGAAAAAAATACTTCTAAACAACATTTTAATACTTCTGCTGATTTCTTGCTTCACTCAAATTGCATATGCTACCGAAGTAAAATCTACTTTAGCTGTTATGGATTTTGAAAGCATAGGTTCTGAAGAACATCTCGGTAGAGCTGTTGCCGAAATTATAAGAACGGAGTTAGTCAATACTGGTCAATTCGTTGTATTGGAAAGGTCACAACTCGACAAAGCGCTATCTGAACAGAAGTTAAAGAAATCCGGTCTCATCGATGATAAAAGTATTATAAACTTGGGAAAACTAATAGGTACTAATTTTATCATTATAGGTTCAGTATTAAAAATCGGTACTTCTTATACAATAAATGCAAGAATGATTGACATAAATACAGGCGCGGTGTCTTTAGGAAAAAGTGTTAGTGATAATGATTTGAACCATTTAACTGACCTTAGTCATGAACTTCTCAAAAGTCTTGTTGGAGCAAACATTAAATCAAAGTTTTCTCTGATTTTTGAAGAACGTTTTAGAGACAATATACATGGCTGGTATCTCTTCGATGATCAGGATAAACGTTTTGATATAGTTAATGGGCAATATATCCTTGAATCAAAAAGAGGGGGATATTGGATTTCAAGCCGAAATATTTTATTAGACCAATCATCTGACTTCAAAATATATATGACTATTAAAAAAATATCCGGTACTGACGATTACGGATTTGGGATGATCTGGGGGGGTAAGAATTTAAACACCTATTATATATTTGTAATAACTGGTAACGGCTATTTTATACATGAGCGAACTGAGAACGGAAAAGCAGAGCGAATATTGACTGGTGCTCATATTTCCATTAACAAAGGCTCAGGTTCATCCAATATTCTTTCGCTACACAAAGTCGGTAAAAATTTAGAATTTTATATCAATAACAAATTTATAGGGAAAACAATATTTTCTCCTTTCTTTGGAGATAATTTGGGATGTATAATTTATTCTGGAAATGATAAAATTGCCGTAGGATTTACTGACATATACGTTTATGGACAATAAATATGTTTTATGCACTTCCGCCAGTTTTATTCGCAAATTTCCATATTCTTCGATAAAATTTCTTTAACCTAGCTTTAACTTCCTTTAACCTTCCGATTTTTTTAAGAACAATAAACAGAAAATGAAAAAGGCAGGGTCAATTGACCCTGCCTTTTTCATTTTGAATTTTGTATACGATGTTCCTATTCAATGAAGATTTTTGGATAACGGCGGAAGTGTCCGTACTAATAGATTCTTTAGTTGCTTTTAGACTGTATATTGCGGCAATATTTTTCTTGACATATAAGTTAGCATTAACTATTATGCTATCAATAACTAGCATACTAAGAATCAGCATAAACAATAAAGATAGCTATTTTGCTCATTGTAAATCACCGGCAACAGAGATGGTGAGGTAAAAACTAATTTTTATCCTAATAACCATGTCCCGAAAAGGGTGTAGATTCTACAAAAGATAAATGATGACAGAAATGGCCACATCCCAAGCAACCGGATAGGTTCCATAACTTGTAACCATGCTGGTGGGAAATATACACTAGGCTATAAAGACCCGGTTTCTAAGAAGAAACGGTGTCTTTATTATAAATGAGCATGTTCATGAATGGTTTCATACCAATCCAGGTAAATATGGTTAGGTATTTAATTCGTCCGGAACCTAGCTATTCAATGAATTATATGGACGTGGACTGGAAGAATGAGATGAAAAAGGCCATTTTGTTGTTAGTTTCAGGGCTGTCTGCTTTAGCGGTAATTGGATGTGGAAACGAAACAGCCAATTTACAAAGCGAAACTGCAAGATATCTTGGTGGTTTAACATCAGAACAAGTTACGGTTTATGATATTGACCGTGGTATGGTTGACGTAAAATGGAAAGCAGATACACCCAATGGAAAATACAGTTGTGAAGCAGATCAGAGGGTGCGTAGTGCGAGTGTGAAATGTGTCAAGAAATAGGATTATATTCAAGTCTAACTAAACTCATGCACTTAATCCTGACTGCCTAAGGCGTTAGCCCGCGCAGAGTCAGGCGAGCATGAATGTTGATAACTTGTCTGAGGACGGGCCTGATTTGACAGTTCTATCTATTTTATTCGTAACCCTATTTCACCGCCTCTTTAAACGCCTTTGCTGGCTTGAACTTTGGCAGAACTCTGGCTGCTATCTTGATTTTATCTCCTGTCTTAGGATTCCTTCCAATCCGGGCTTTTCTTTCGACAAATTATATCAAAAGTTTAAATTGTAGGCAGATTCTTTAATTCTTGCTTTCCATTTTAGGAAGAAACAGATCACATATCCCCAAACCGCCACGTATAGCAAAAACTATATATAGAATTGTAAACAAGCCATCAATTATTCCAGTGAACCAGAATGTTGAGGGGAAATTATTTACAAAAATCATATATGCGTAAAGTTGAATAACATAGAACGACCTTCCAATGATCAGGCAACCAACATTAAAAGCATAGCGTTTAATATTGAAAGCGGATAAAAATTGCAAGTAGGCGAAACAGAAAAAGAAAGAAGCCAGAAATACGCTATAAAAAGAGTGAGTGTGAGGCTCATCGATTAGTCGACCTGTCCCGATGACAAAAAGATACAGAATGCCGGCTACTGTATCCCAAATTCCACTTGCAAAGAATGTTAGGGCAAGAGGCCTTAATGATTTATTTTCCATTTTCTTCTCTCCAATGAATTGTTTGAGGCCTAAAATCTTGTATAAAGGAGTTTTCCCCCGTGTATTTAACCTCGGCGAACTTTAAGGACATGAGATTTTGGGTAAGGGAAATTCATGAATACAGCAATATTTCCAAACAAATGATTATCCTTTTAATGATGTTGATATTTCTAAAGTGATTTTCTTTTGCCATGTCTTACGGCTACTTTTATCGCATCTATCCATGTATAGTGCAAACTGATTGCTCTTTCGCTGCAATTTATTTCACATAATCTGCATAAGGTGCAATCCAACTCCTTGAAAGGAAAGGCCTTCCGTTCACTGAGCGAAAGGACTCTTAAAGGGCAAATTTTCACACATTTTCCACATCCAATACATGCCTCTTGATTTATAGTAACGAAATCACCTTTAAGAATTACAGGAATGCCATTTACATTTATACTGTAAGTATTAACAAAACCATCCCTTACCGGCATCTTTGATTCGATCAGTTCATAATAATCAGGCATACAATGTTCAGCCAATGATTTCCGTATAAATTTCAAAGCCTTTTTTATATCCTTCTCATCAGGCTTGCCGCAATTCCCGCCGCCAATTATTACCCAGGGGCCTGTCTCATCATATCCTCTCACCGAAAACTCACCAACAAGCTTTTTCCCTTTTTCTTTCAGCATCTTCTTAAGAGGTTCATGATATTTACCTAATACCGGAGCACCGCGGCTCGAAAATATAAATATATCCTGCTCCATGTGATCAAGTTTTTTCACAGCGTCAAGAATAGTAGGGTGGTGGCTGCCGAAATAGATACCCGAACCAAAACCAATTGCTTTGAATTGGCTTAAATCAGCATTAAGAACCTCTTCTGGCTTAATGGCGCGGCAACCAAGTGTTCGAGCCATCGCTCTGGCTAATTTCTCCGTATTCCCGTTATATATTGACTCATATACAATTACACACTTCTGATTCATTTAATCTCCATTTTCTGATTAGATTCATCCGGTTTCTCCCAATATTTAGATTGATATTTGTTATCGGAGTTTCCCAGCGGTGTTACATTATTTCGACTACACACCAATTTCCGCGGCACCTTATATTTAAAGAACAAATATCACAAGCGTTAAGGAAAAAAGATTATTGATTCCAGATTGTGCGAATGCATTTTCTTCAGCGTTCATCATCTGTGGATTAGCAGGCGGCAGTCCTTATTCTTTAACTTTCCTTTAACCTTGATTCATTACACCGCTACAAGTAATTGTTCTTACTAAACAATATTAATCACAAAGTGCGTTCAAATCTTGCTCTCTCCGCCAGTTTTATTGTGAGACTCCCATTTCAAAAGCGAAGCACATTGAAATGGGTAAGTCGAACAATCCCGCACAGCGGAGGGTATAATACCACTCCAAAACGTGCATACCCGAGGTTCGCAAATTTCCATATTCCTCGAATATAATTCTTTAACCTGGCTTTAACTTCCTTCAACCTTCCGATTTTAGCATTCCACGCTGGGTGTGAAGATATCGATTTTAGTTGATTGTACTAAATAATTGACTGACTTTATGAACTATTTGATTTTAAGACTAGTATTTGTTGAAAAGAAGTAACAACACTAGTAAACTGGCTGGCAATCGGAGAAAGCAAACATCAACAGTAAAACCTTACATCGAAGAACATGGAGACATACCTGAATGAAAAAAAAAGATATGAAAAAATTTAACATAACGCAACCCGATAAATGTGATCATTGTCATAATAAGATTGTAAAGGAATTTTATGATACTGAATACAATGGTGTAAAAGTACCTATTAAGGTGTGCCCTCATTGTTTTAAAAAAGGTAAATGTCATAATTCGATACATTTTAAAAATATTGATGGATTCTGGTATAGGGTGGACACGATAATTGACAAATATCCAGTGTAAGTCAATTCATGGTTGAGTGCATCAGTATTCTTATTGCCTCACCAGTCTTGGGATTTCGGCCAATCCGGGCTTTTCTTTTGACAACGCTGAAAGTCCCAAAGCCGGACAAAAAACTTCGTCCCTGTTCTTTAAAGTTTTCTTAATGAGATTTAGTAAAATCTCCATTGCCATTACCGTTTCTTTTTTGTTCATGATTGACATTAATTATCGGGTTAAAATGATTGAAAATCAGAAAAATAAATGTACGTTTACAAAATTGATTGCCTGTCGAGGCGTTCCTGTTTTTAATGTTAATACGCAACCTACAAAACTTTTATGAGGTGATGTAATGTTCAGATTCAATTTATTGGGAAGAATTATGGGCATTATAATTATCGCATCGTTTTTTGGCGGATGTTCTCTTACTTACACTATCAAGGAGCCGGTTGTTTCCTCTATCGATTATGGCAAAAAAGACATCATGCCAATAACGTTAAACATTATTGATATGAGAACTGGTGATGACTCGACTTTTCTTGTGGCTAGATTAGGTCCGTCTGGTGATATTTCAAAATTTCCCATCAATCTTAAAAATATGGAAAATCCGATAGGCTATTTTACCCAGAGTCTGGAAAAAGAACTTGCAAGCCGTAAAATACCGGTCAAATGCGTAGTTGGGAAAACCGCTGCTGACGAATTGACGCTGGAAATCTTCAGGTACCAGATAATCAATCGTCGCGCAACGGGCTTTTCACCATGGGAAGCGATGCACATATTTTCCGGCAACATTGTCAAGGAAGGAAAGAAAACGCCAATCAAAACTTTCTTTTATGGCGGTAAAACTCCTGTGTGGAGCATGGACGAACTTGAAGAACCGTGCTTTAATATTCCCATATCTATAATTATCAAAGATGTTGCTTCGAAAATAAATCGGGTGGTTTTTAATTATGCGGCACCTGACGAAAAGATAGACAGACTGAATATTGAAATCTCTTCAGAAATAGGTAAAACGGTTGAAGGCCCCTTTTGGCAAGTACTGGAGCTGGGCTATACCAATAATCCTAAGGCGATTGAACCGCTGAAAAGATATTCACAACAGGGTGAGGAGTTTTTTAGATCATGCGCTCTGTCGTCGATTGGCACAGTCGGAGGTGAAGATCAGTTAGAATTTCTCAAGCAGCGATATTATGGCTCTATGGGTAGTTTTAATGATAGATACATGGCAGTCAAAGCAATAGGAGATATAGGCAACAATGAAGCTCTCGAGTTTCTAAGGGAAATAAGAAAAGATAGTGCGTACATAAAAGAATCGGGGCTGAAATCTTGCGTTGATTTGTATGCTCCTTGATTGAGACAGACCACTTCCAAAAAGCATCCGGAATGATCGCCGGATGCTTTTCGTAACGCCAGTCCGTCAACCTTAACGAATACGAGGCCAAAGAGATTATAAAACTGGCCGACACGGTAAGCGAAGTCAGAGAAATCAAACAACACTATGCCGCCGGCATCAAAGACGGTGCCGGGATCGGGCGTTAAATAACTCATCTTTTTAAATAAGCGGAGAATGATTATGTTCACATGGTTGACCAGCCCTGAAGCATGGATTGCTCTTGGAACGCTGACGGCTCTGGAGATAGTCCTAGGCATCGACAACATCATTTTTATATCCATTCTGGTGGGACGCCTGCCGGCCCAAAAAAGAAAAGTTGCCCGTAATATAGGCCTCATGCTAGCGATGGGCACTCGTCTGGCGCTTTTATTTTCTATTGTTTGGATAGCCAACTTGACCCAACCATGGTTCTCCATCCTGGGACAGGATATCTCCGGGCGCGACATCATTCTCATTGCCGGCGGATTATTTCTACTGGCCAAAGCAACCCATGAAATTCACAACAGCCTGGAGGGCATTGAGGAGGATAAACCGGCACTGAAAACTACGAAGATGGGGGCGGTGCTTTTTCAGATTGCCATTCTTGATATCGTGTTTTCGCTGGATTCCGTCATCACGGCAGTGGGGATGGCCCAGCACATCTCGATCATGGCGATTGCGATTATCCTGGCGGTGGTCGTCATGCTATTTGCCGCCAAACCAATTGCCAATTTTGTCGATCGTCATCCGACCATCAAAATCCTGGCCTTGTCCTTTTTGATACTGGTGGGGGTTACGCTGATTATCGAAGGTTTCGACGTGCATGTCCCGAAAGGCTACATCTATTTTGCGATGGCGTTTTCCGTGGCGGTGGAAATGATCAATCTGCGTTTGCCGAAAAAACAAATTGAACCGATCCAATTACGAAAAGAAATCAAGGAATAAAAAGACGGGATATAACCGTCAATCGATTAATTGATTGACACGAAAACCAATCTTCTTATACTTTGTACGCAACAAATCAGATTCGCTTGGGCATTTATGAATCCTCCTCCGGATGTTCGAACAAACAATTTTTCCGGCTGGCTGACGCTGGCGGGCGCCATGCTGGCGTATGGCGGCATGTGCGGGAATGTGACTTATGCTTTCGGGGTATTTCTGCCGTCCATGAGTGAGACATTCGGATGGGGCCGGCAGGTTTTATCCGGCCCCTATACGCTTTTTATCATTATCGGCGGCATGCTGGGACCGCTTGCCGGATTCACAATTGCACGGTTTGGCGCCCGGAAAAATATCGTTGCGGGGAACATCATCGCATCGCTGGGTTTACTTTTCATGTCCCAGGTCGGGGAAGTCTGGCATGTTTATCTCTTTTTCGGGGTGATGGGAGGACTAGGGCTGGCCTTTTCCGAGTTTTTACCCGTGACCACGGTGATCAATCACTGGTTCATCAAACGAAGATCGCTGGCGCTGGGATTTCTGTTTGCCTCCGGCGGGGTTGGTGGATTTTTTCTGCCGCCGCTCATCAGCGCGCTCATTACATCATTTGGCTGGCGCTGGACATGGGTTTGTCTTGCCGTCATCCATCTGCTTTTTGGTGTTGTGCTGGCCGGTTTGTTGATCCGCAATAAGCCGGAGGATGACGGCCAGTTCCCGGACGGGCACACATCGCAGGCTGCCTTTGATCTGTCGGAGCCTTTTGCGAAAAGCCTTGTTTACTCAACGACTCAGGATTGGCAACTGCGCGATGCCCTGCGGACGCCTGCGCTCTGGATCCTGTTGAGCATGTTTTCCGTTATCCTTTTCACGACCACCATGCTGACCACCCATCAGGTGGCTTATCTGCAGGACATGAAATATTCCCCGATGATATCGGCGACGGCTCTGGGGCTGATGCTGGGGATGAGTATTTTGGGGCGGCTTTTAAGCGGCGTTTTAGGCATGCGGTTTGACGGACGGTATCTGGCGGCCGTCTTTATGGTCTGCCTGGGACTGGGGCTGGTATTTTTGATGAACGCCAGAGGCATCTTTTTTGTTTATCTTTATTCGATTCTCACAGGTATCGGATTCGGCGGCATGATTGTCCTTCTGCCCAACGTCATGGGCGCATATTTTGGACGCACACACTTTTCCCGGATTGTCGGTTGGACGACTCCGGTAGTGGCACTAGCCAGTGCCATGGGCCCCATGCTGGCCGGATTCCTTTATGATAACACCGGCAGCTATTTCCTTCCGTTTACGATCGCGGCATTGCTGTCGTTTGGCTGCGGCGCTCTGGCGTTTTTTGCCCGCCCGCCTCAGGCAAAGCAATGATTTTTCTTCCCCCCGCACCGGATAAAATACCGGCTTTAATGAAAACTTTCATTGATGATCTTCCCGGCAAGCGGGACAAAAACCACCCGGTAGAATTTGCGGCAATCATCCACAGGGAAATTGTCACCATACACCCTTTCATTGACGGTAATGGAAGGGCGGCGCGTCTTTTGATGAACCTTGCTCTATTACAATCAGGATAACCGGTGGCAATTATTCCCCCGGTCTTGCGGCGTGAATATCTGGACACCTTAAAAAAGACTCATAAAGGTGATTGCAAGCCATTCAACAAATTTATTGCCGTTGTCTGCTATGAATCGACAAAGGAATATTTGAGGCTTTTGGAAGGATAACTTTTGTAATACATGTTATTGTTTTATTATGGAGCGGGCGACCGGGCTCGAACCGGCGACGTCCAGCTTGGGAAGCTGACATTCTACCACTGAATTACGCCCGCTCAGGCGAAAAGTTGTTTAATCTTCTCAACAATGCGAGCAGGAATCTTATTCAACTTGGCCTATTTGTCAAGCTATTTCTGGCAAAGTACCCTTAGGTACTGGATCCTTCGATTCGTCTACTAGCTCAGAATCACTTCGACTAAGGCTTTCCTCTGCAGCTTCGCCTAGAGAAAAACCAAGTCTCCTTGATTTGTCTTGACAGCGGACGGAGCTTTTCTTATTTTGCTTTCATAATTAGGCGTGGCCTTTGGATTAGCAGCAGTAAAAGTTATCTTATGAAACTTGGCCTAAAAGGGAATAAAGGAGGAAAGTATGAATGTTGTAGCGTTAAACGGCAGTGCGCGAAAAGACGGTAACACAGCAATCCTGCTCAATCTGGTTATCGATGAACTGAAGAAAGAAAGCATCCAGACCGAACTGATCCAACTGGCGGGACAATCCATGGCCGGTTGCAGGGCCTGCTATAAGTGTTTCCTGAACAAGGATCGGCGTTGCGTTGTCAAAAAAGATATCCTCAACGAGCTGCTGGAAAAAATGGAAAACGCCGACGGCATACTCCTGGGTTCTCCTACCTATTTCTCTGATGTTTCAGCTGGCATGCGGGCATTTATCGAGCGCTGCGGTTTTGTCGCCCGGGCCAACGATTTCATGTTCAAAAGAAAAGTCGGGGCTGCGGTTGTCGCCGTAAGGCGGGCAGGAGCAATTCCCGCCTTTAATTCCCTGAATCTTTTTCTTCATTACATGCAGATGGTCATGCCCGGAGCAAGTTACTGGAGCATCGGTGTAGGCCGCGACCCGGGCGATGTGCTGAAAGATGAGGAAGGCATAGCGACGATGAAAACCCTGGGTGAAAATATGGCCTGGCTGATGAAAAAGATCAATGCCTGAATGATCTTAAATCTTTGCCGGCAATATCTGAAAAACATATCTATTCCGAGCTGGTGATTGCGAGAATGCGATCAACATTGAAACGGCGTTTCTCCTGGCGCGCCACACAGAAGGCATCCAATCCCAGGTAGGGATATCCTTTATATTCCATTTCGCCGATGTGCAACGGACGGATTACCCGGCGGGATTTTTCATCCTGTCCCTTGAGGTAAAGGATTTCGATGTTTGTTTT
The DNA here is from genome assembly GCA_002840565.1 of Deltaproteobacteria bacterium HGW-Deltaproteobacteria-12. Taxonomy (GTDB): domain Bacteria; phylum Desulfobacterota; class Syntrophia; order Syntrophales; family Smithellaceae; genus MVRV01. The sequence continues at coordinate 58,941 of PHBK01000032.1, forward strand.
ATCCTGAATCGCCCGGTCGATCATTTTCAGCTTTTCTTCGCGGCTGAATGTTTTTGCCGCTTGAGCGTACTGAATGCCCGTGAGAAACTTCACCACCTGCCAATCCATCATTATATGATTCTTTTTCAACGGCTGCCTGAGCACAATGCCGGCAAGAGTCGTGCAGCGCGACAGCGCGACATACATCTGGCCGTGGGCAAACGTGCCGCGCCCCACATCAATGACCACGTTTTCGAAAGTTTTTCCCTGGCTCTTATGAATGGTCACCGCAAAAGCCAAACGCACGGGATACTGTCGGAAAGAGCCGACTTCTTCGGAGCGCAGTTCTTCATTTTTCAGAAAGAACCGGTAGATTTTCCAGGTATAGGGAGAAATGCGCGCCGTATCTCCGTTGTCCAGTTCGGCCACAATTACATCTTCATCGTCATCATCTTTTTCAAATCTTTTGATTTTCCCGATTGTGCCGTTGATCCACTGGCCTAAGGAATCATTATTGAGCAGCATGATCTGCGCGCCCTTTTTCAGCTGCAAATCCACTGCAGTCGGCAGGTATTCCTTGCCGAAATCGCCGATAATCTCCCCCTGGGCTTTCCAGATTCTTCCCGGCAACTCCGCCAGACACTTTTTGTTAATCGTGTCGGCCAGATCATTGGTACTGGTCAGCGACAGATAGAAGGAACCGGCAGGAGCTTCAAACTGCGGATCGCAACGTTGGTTAAATTGCGCGAGATCGTCATCCGTCACCGTGCGGTTGCGGATGGTATTGAGCAGCCGGACAAATTCATCGTCCTTCTGGCGGTAAACTTTTTCCAGCTCCAGAAATTCCATATTCAACTGATCAAAAACCTTGGCGCTGAAAAAATAAGGACTGGCGTAATGCGTCTTGAATATTTCCCGCTCGGCGGCCGTGACTACCGGCGGCAGCTGATACAAATCGCCGATAAAAATCATCTGCACGCCGCCAAAGGGCTGCTTTTCTTCCGGGCCGTTGAGGCGAAGAAACTTGTCGACACAGTCAAGCAGATCGGCGCGCACCATCGACACTTCGTCAATCACTATCGTGGTGAGCTTTTTATAAATTGTTGTCTTTTCTGCTCCGGCACGCTTTTTCTTTTTAATTGATGCCGGCGTTACACTGGGCTTGAAATGAAAAAAGGAATGAATCGTCTGACCGGAAACATTGACCGCCGCCACGCCCGTCGGGGCAAGAATCACCACTTTCTTTTTAGTGTGATCACGGAAATAATTAAGCAGCGTTGATTTCCCCGTTCCCGCGCGGCCGGTAATCAGGATGTTTTTCTGCGTATCTTCCAGAAACGCCAGCGCCCGCTGAAATTCGGGATTGAAATCTATGGCAATAGATTTGGATTTTGCAGTCATGACGGTTTCCTGTAGATCATGCCTATCCATAGGCATAATTTGTCTTTGCATTCAATCATAATTATTTGATTTTCAATAAATACTAATGTACGGAAAATTATTCGCCAAACAGATTGTATTTTCAGCCGGAGGTTAGCGGGGAAAGGTAAGTTTATGGTGGTAATGCAACATACAGCGATGGAGTATCGACGGCGCGTCTGCCGGGCCATGAACTTCATTAGTGAAAACATTGATAAAGAGCTTTCACTGGAAGAAATTGCCGGGGCAGCGGCTTTTTCCATGTTTCACTTCCACAGAATTTTCAAAGCTGTGGTCGGCGAGACAGTAGCTGAATTCACCAGAAGGCTGCGGCTGGAGTGCGCAGCAAATCGGCTTCTCTCCAATCATTTCGATGATATAACCACAATCGCCATTGATTGCGGATTTTCGAGCTCACAAAATTTCGCCAAGGCTTTTCGGCAGAATTTCGGCATGACACCTTCTGCTTACCGTAAAAGCAAGACTGGAAACAAAGTAAGCAAAGGAGAAGACGCATTATCGCTCCGGGCAAAGTACAATGCTGACACTGAGTTCACGAACTTATCAACAATCAAAAGGAGAAATACTATGAAAGCGGATGTCAGAGAAATGCCGGAGCACAACGTTGCCTATGTGCGCAAGATGGGTCCTTACATTAAAGAAACATGTGAACAAGCGTTTGGCGAAATAATGGAGTGGGCAGAGCCACGGGGATATTGTAAACCGGGATCAATGCTCGTCTATTGGGACAATCCGGAAATTACCCCTCCGGAAAAGTGCCGTGTGGATGCCTGCGTAGTTGTTCCCCGTGGAACAACCACAGACGGTCAGATTGGTCTGCAGGTTATTAGCGGCGGCCCTTACGCAGCCTGCCATTTTGAGATTGAACCAAACAGTTATCATAAAGCCTGGGAAGATGCCTTCGCCTGGCTTGTCAGCAGCGGGTATGAGTGTGACGACAAACCGTGTTACGAACTCTATCATAACAATGCCGAAGAGCACCCTGAAGGCAAGTGGATTTTCGATATTTGTATTCCCCTGAAACGCCAGTAGCAACTGAAAAACAAAACCACCGCCACGCGGCAGACAGCAGAGCATTGTAGACCTTCAAAGAGTTTTCTGCCGCCGCTGCAGCATATCAAAAACATTACCGGTTCAATCTACACGATTGAACCGGTAATGTGATTATTATTAATGAATACTTTTAAGAACTTCCCTGTGCTATAACTTGAAAAATAAAAATCATCCCCTCCTGCACTAAACAATAATCTGCCGAAAGCACATAAAATGACGGCACCATATATTGATTCCGCAAAACAACATATCGTGCAAAAGGATGGAAGCGAAGAAGCGCCTAAATAATAATTTGTGTGATATAGAAGACTTACAAGCCCAATGTGTTTATGGTGTTTATCTTGCATAATATGAATAGTTTATGTTAATTTTATGCATATTGCGATGCCCATGAGAAAGGACTGTCCATACTGAAAGTCATCAATCTCGAAAGAAATAAAACATAATAGCTAAGGAGGTTAGCAGAGAAATGGCAAATTTAAAGGAAGTTGTAATTGTATCGGCTTGTCGAACCGCTATTGGAGATTTCTTAGGTTCTTTGAAGGACATAACAATGTCGGACATGGCGGCAATTTGTTTAAAGGAAGCAGTTAACCGGGTAGGCCTTGATCTCAACCTGATCGACGATGTAATTATGGGAGTAACGGGTTACGATTCAGCCCAGAATAATGTCGGTCGCGTGGCTGCCTTGAAGGCTGGATTCCCCCACACTGTTCCGGGGATGACCATTAACCGGGTTTGTCCGTCATCTATGGAAGCATTGGACATAGCTTTCTCGCGCATCAGACTTGGAGATATGGATGTAGCTCTGGCCGGGGGAACCGACAACATGACCCAGGCGCCCTATGTATTGAAAAGACACCGCATGGGCAGCAGAATGCAAAATGACGTGCTGGTCGATGCTTTATGGGAAGGCATGAGCGGGGGCGGCAACATCATCATGGGATTAACCGCGGAAAATCTGGCGGAAAAATATAACATTTCCCGTGAAGAACAGGATGCTTATGCTTTGCGCAGCCATCAGTGCGCCCAGAACGCGACAGAGAAAGGCTGGTTTGCCGAAGAGATAGTTCCGGTGACCGTTCCGCTGGGAAAAGGAAAAACCGGTGAATTCAAGGTTGATGAGCATATTCGATTCGGTCTGAAGATCGAAGATCTAACCAAATTGCAGCCGGCCTTTAAGAAGGGCGGCACGGTTACCGCCGGCAATGCTTCCGGCTTAAACGACGGCGCCTCGGCAATTCTGGTGATGTCCCTGGATAAAGCCAAAGAACTGGGCATCAAACCCTTGGCTAAAATCATCGGCGGAACGCTGGCTGCAGTAGAACCGGAACTTATGGGCTATGGACCGGTTCCGGCAACACAAAAATTACTGGCGAAGACCGGCATGAAGCTTTCCGATTTTGGATTAATTGAAGTCAATGAAGCATTTGCCGCCCAATATCTGGCGGTTGAAAAACTTCTCGGTCTGAACAGAGACATAACAAACGTCAACGGCTCGGGCATCGCTCTGGGGCATCCGGGCGGGCCTACGGGAGCCAGACTGGTTATTACTTTGATGTATGAAATGAGAAGAAGAGGCGTTAATCTGGGACTGGCTTCGCTCTGCGGTGGAAATGGTCCGGCCCGCTCGGTCATTATTGAAGCAATGTAACAGTCTAACCCACCTTCCGCAGTTAGCTGTTAATAAAAGGCGGCATTTAGATAATCGTAAACAGAAAGCTGAGAGATTTCAATAATTAATTTTGGGGGAATG
>PHBK01000033.1 GCA_002840565.1 Deltaproteobacteria bacterium HGW-Deltaproteobacteria-12
AATGGGCAAAAAGATCAATTTGATTCCTAGTGCCACGATGCAGGCGCTGCAGGAATACCCGTGGCCCGGTAATGTCCGGGAGCTGGAAAGCATCATTGAACGGGCCGTGATTTTGACTTCCGGTAATGTTTTGCAACTGACAGATAAACTGGAAATTTCATCCCCCTTACTTTCATCTGCCGTGAGGACATTGGAAGATGCGAAGCGCAACCAAATTTTAAAGATCCTTGCGGAGACCAACTGGCGCATCGAGGGAAAAAACGGAGCCGCAGCGATCCTGGGCATCAACTCGAGTACGTTGCGAGCCAGGATGCATAAGTTGGGGATAGTCCGTCCGAAGAAGAAGAAATAAAATCAGCCCAAGATATTGGAATTTTGACTGAGAACTCGGAAGACAGTAGTCAGAATAAAAAATATTCTGAATTCTGTATTCCGGCTCCTTAATACCTCAGGCATCCCTCCATATGTTGAGGTTCCTCGGAATACTGAGGCTGACCGATTCACCTCATGCTTTTCTGTAATTATCTCCTGTTAAGCTAACTTCCTGTTATTTCAACATTAATCTAAACTTCTGATTTTTCCCCAGCTGTTGGCAGGCTAATTGCTGTTATCCTCTTGATGATCCGGGTAATCCAAGGAGATTCACCTGCTGCGGATGATGGTTGGCCGGTCACAACATACGCGTTTAAGGAGAAGTGACCAATGAGGAATAAGATAGTGATCGTTTTAGCAATAGTCGGGCTGCTTGTCGCCTGTGCAGCCAAAGCGCCCAAGCCTGTGTTTTTCCAGATGACGAACAGAGATATCGATTACCTGAAAGAGGTAAAACCGCTTTTAGACAAGCGCTGTGCGGTATGCCATTCCTGTTACAATTCCCCCTGCCAGCTCAAGCTTGACTCTTTCGAGGGTGCAGACCGCGGCGCCTCAAAAAAGTCTGTTTATAATGGTTCTCGGCTGCGATCCATGGATCCGACCCGTCTCTTCACGGACGCCCAGTCGACCGGCCAGTGGCGCAAGAAAGAATTTTTCAGCGTGACCGACAGCAAAGCGTCAGGCGGGTCCAACGATTCTATTATGATCGAGATCCTTGCTCACAAGATGAATAATCAGAAAAGCGTTGGAGAGTACCGCTCTGAAGCTGACGATCTGACCTGTTCCCAAAACCCCGAAGAACTCGGAGGATATCTGGAAAAACACCCGAACAACGGCATGCCCTTCGGATTTCCTGCGCTTAAGCAGGATGAATTCGATATCATTGCCGGCTGGCTGGTTCAGGGCGCGAAAGGGCCTGATGCGGCACAGCAGGAGCTGCTGATCACACCGCAAGCAAGCGATGCACTGGCCATAAAACAGTGGGAAACATTTCTGAACCAGGACGATGCCAAGCACGCCATGACCGCGCGCTATCTCTATGAGCATCTGTTCCTGGCCCATATTAAATTCGGTACACCCACGAACGAATATTATGAACTGTTCCGTTCCAAGACACCGCCCGGCGAGCCCGCCGACCTGATTGCCACCGTACGTCCCTATGATGATCCCGGTTCTCCTCGGTTCTACTATCGATTCCGGAAAATCCACTCCACCATCGTCCATAAGACTCACATGGTCTTTAACCTCGATGACGCCAAACTGCTTCGCATTCAGGAGCTTTTTATTCAGCCCGAATGGCTGCAGCGTCCGCATCGGGTGGGATATAACATAAAAATGAGCGCCAATCCTTTTGTCGCATTTGAACAGATTCCCCCGCGTTCGCGCTACCAGTTCCTGCTGGACAACTCGCATTATATTATCATGACCTTCATCCACGGTCCGGTCTGCAAAGGCCAAATCGCACTCAATGTAATCAATGATCATTTCTGGGTCATGTTTCTGGATCCCGAATACGATCTGAGCGTGGCTTACCCCGCCTTTCTGAGACTGCACAGCGACAAACTGCGCATGCCGATTGAAATAGGCAGTGACATGCGCATCTTTAATGCGCTGACCGACGAACATAGAACGGCAGCCGTTGCGTTTTATAAAGCAAGGCAGGATTATTACACATCGCATCTCTACGCCGGTCTCGGTTATGAATCCCTCTGGAAGGGAAACAAGGCGTCAGATGCGCCGTTGCTTACCGTCTATCGCCATTTTGACAGCGCATCGGTGCACAAAGGGGTCCTGGGAAATCTGCCAAAGACGATGTGGGTGGTGGACTATCCTCTGCTGGAACGGATCTATTATGGGCTGGTTGCCGGATTTGATGTATACGGCACGACAGGCCACCAACTGGCGCTCAGGCTTTATATGGATCATCTGCGTGTTGAAGGCGAGAGCTACTTCCTGAATTTCCTGCCCGTGGCCCTGCGTCAAGGGGTCATGCAATCGTGGTACAAGGGGATTGATCTCAAAGATATTGATTACTATTCTTCTTCCTCCCTGCCGGCAAAAATTCCTTTTGTGACAAATGAGCCCCAACGTGAGTTTATTGAATATGTGGTGAACCAACACATTGCTCCTGCAACCAATATCGCTTTTGATGCCGTGAACTATGAACGGGGGAATATTGACTATCGCGGGCTGACGGATAAAAACCCGACGGCGGATGACTACCTCAAGGCATTTCGCGCCGTATCCAGGCCCGGATCGCCATTTTTCGCATTAATGAATGACCACGATATCAAGATCGCCTATATGAGGATCCGCCTGAAAAGAGGAAAAGATCTGGCCATCTCCATTGTCATCAACCAATGGCACAGCAATGTTACCCATTTGTTCGGTGAAAAAGCTAAACTCGATTTATCAAAGGACAGCGCCGATTTTATTACCGGCCTGATCGGATCCTATCCCAACTACTTTTTTGATGTTCGTGAAGAAGATCTGCCCGACTTTTTTGATATCCTGGCCCATTTTGATAAAAGTCCGGGAGCTTATGAGCGACTGGCCAAGTATGGCGTCAACCGCGCGGAGGACCGCCTCTGGGAGGTGTATGACTGGTTTCAAAAGCGATTCTCTGAGGATGAACCGGTAAACGCGGGGCTGTTCGATTTGAATCGGTACTACTACAAAGCAAAGTAGCGTGCGGAAAATAAATTATTAATTTTTCCCGGAGACAGTTATTGAATGAATGATTCTATAAAACAAACGTTCAAGGCGCCTACAGTTTTGGTTCTTGCCGGCTTTGTCATTGTGGTAGCGGGGATGAAGGCGGCGAGCGTGATTCTGGTTCCTTTTTTTCTGGCGGTGTTTATTGCCGTTATTTGTGCTCCACCTATGTTTTGGCTGCAACGCAAGGGTTGGCCCAGGCTTCTTGCGCTTACGCTTGTTCTGGCGGCCATCCTGCTGGTCGGATTGCTCTTTGGAGTCATGATTGTTCCTTCACTTAATATTTTCCTTATCTCTCTTCCCGGTTATCAAGAACAACTAACGGCCAGTATTGCTGATTTAATAAACTGGCTGCACGGACATGGAGTTAACATCCCCAAAAAAGAGCTGCCTGGCAATTTCCAGCCGGGGTGGGTAATGAGCCTGGTCGGGGATATTTTATCAACCCTAAGCAGTGCCTTCACCAATGCATTTCTGATCTTGCTTACGGTTGTGTTCCTCCTTCTGGAGGCAGCGGATTTGCCCAAGAAATTGGGAGTTCTGTTAAAAAATCCGGCGAGGTCGCTTGCTACCATAAATGCATTCAGCCAACACGCCAAGCGCTATCTGGTCATTAAAACGCTGATCAGTGCCGCCGTTGGCCTGGTCATCTGGCTTTGGCTCCTGATCATCGGCGTCGATTATCCGGTGCTTTGGGGAATTCTCTCTTTTCTGCTGAACTATATACCCAACATCGGTGCAATCATTGCTGTCCTGCCTGTTGCCCTTCTCGCCCTCGTCTCGTTAGGGGTGTGGCCTGCCCTTCTCGCCGTCCTCGGTTTTGTTGTCGTGCATATTGTTGTGGGTAATATCATAGAACCGAAGCTGATGGGCAAAGGCATGAACTTATCGACGCTGGTTGTCTTCCTTTCCATGGTCTTCTGGGGATGGGTTCTGGGACCGATCGGCATGATTCTCTCCGTGCCCATGACCAGCCTTGTCAAGATCGCGCTGGAAAGCTATGAAGAAACACGGCGGCTTGCCGTCATGCTGGGGCCCGGCAGCGAGATTGAGCATATCGAAGGATTGGATAGACGAAGGAAACAAAAACGTCCGGAAAAGACGGCTCTATAAACATCAACCCCCGCGGTCTATTCTTTAAGATTTAATCAGCAGCCATTTAGATATCCCTCAATATGTTGAGGCTCCACCATATATTGAGGGCAAGGGGATTATTTTATGCCCCTGATGCCTCCCCCTATCTGATCTAATACCAAGTTATTAAAGGCTTATTCCGTGATGTTGAGTCGCCTGCGGCTGTTGGCAGGCTAATTGCTAATACTGTTCAATTGTTATGATTTTGTAGTCATCAAAATAAAGATAGAATTTTTCAACAGGAAAGGAAATGTCTCAGGAAAGGGGGTAATTACCATGTATCAACAGAATTCAGATCATGAATGGCAGCAGATTAAGTCCAACATTGAGAGCTTTTTTAGCCAGACGCTCGCCGGCAATTTGCCGAGCATCGAATACAAGCCGCGATTTGTCGCCCTTCTGGAGATGTCGTCTGAGCATCATCAGGACGACCTCCAGGAAATGGGTACATGAAGGGAACCCTTGATTATATCAGGGCGTTGAACTCATCATCATGACATTGGCACGGACAGTTAATTCAATATCCGGTTCAACAAAGATGGAGAGGAGAAGCCTTTACAGAAGGAGAATAGTCATGATCAATTACGGTTTTACTAAGGAGTTGAATCTCACATATGGGAAGGTCATTGAGCTGTTAAGAGAAGCACTGAAAAAAGAAGGATTCGGGGTACTGACGAAAATAGATATCGCGGAAAAAAAGAAGGAGAAACCGGGCATTGATATGAGCGAAAACATCATCCTGGGCGCCCGCAATCCTCCGAACGCCTACCAAGCAATCCTTATCGAGGAAAATATCGGATTGCTGCTCCCCTGCAACGTTATTGTTTATGAAAAGGGCGACAAGACGGTGCTATCCGCTATACGACCGACCGTTGCCATGCAGATGGTTGATAATGCGGAGCTTAAGAAAGTTTCGGTGGAAGTAGAGGGAAAGTTAAAGAGGGCTTTCGATGCCATCAAATAAATAAAAGGGGACGGTTCTATTTATTTTTCAATTATACCTGCCGATGTCAATTAAATAGAACCGTCCCCTTTTTTACCTGATCCGGGTAAGACCAATAAATCATGGAACTGTCTTTATGAGCAAAACAGTTTCTACGGCGGAAGCTGCAGCTAAATTGGACAACGAAAATTAAAGATGGGGACTTTCCAGGAAAGGAGAAAAAAACATGTTTACGATACTGATAGTTATTTTAGTACTTGTTCTTGTTGGCGTACTGCCTACCTGGCCGCACAGCAAGAGCTGGGGATATTATCCCAGCGGCGGGGTTGGATTGATTCTTTTGATTTTGCTCATCCTGCTGCTACTGGGGCGGATTTGAAATCAAAAGCGGGGAGACCGCCTGCGAAACCGGAGCATCATACGGAACCGGAAGCAGAAGGCACCAATGAAAAGAAAGGCGGCTGAGTTCAGAAGAAGATCGGTCAAAAAAATTCTGGATAATTGAACAACAGGACGCCATCGGCCTGAATATTTTTACTAACCCATTTAATATAAGGAGAAATGAAATGAAAAGACTAAGAGTTAAGATGTTTTTCGCCGCGTGTATGGCCTTAATTATAGGAAGCCTCCCTGTTTCCTCTTATGCGGCCACAGCAGGTGAAATAGATTCCAACGTCAATGCATCCCTCGAACGATTTGTCAAGGAAGTCAAAGGGGCGCAGGAGTTTCTCGACGCCGCTCAGGGAGTCCTGATCATCCCTAAAGTTATACAGGGCGGGCTCGTGGTTGGCGCCGAATATGGTGAGGGCGCTTTAAGGATCGGAGGAAAGACGGTTGCATACTATAATATTGCTTCTGCATCTTTCGGAGCTCAGATCGGTGCCGAGACAAAAGACATCATCCTTGTCTTCATGGATAAAACGGTCTTGAAAAAATTTCGTAACAGCAAAAACTGGAAAGTCGGTGTGGATGCCAAGGTAACCTTGATCAATGTTGGTGTCGATGAATCCATAAACACGATGAAAATAAAGCAGCCTGTTGTGGGATTTGTCTACGGACAGAAAGGGCTGATGGCCGGCGCTACGATAGAAGGCTCTAAATTCACCAAAATGAAAAAATAACCCCAATAAAAGGGGACGGTTCTATTTTATTTCCTTCGTCTGTAAAAAATAAATAGAACCGTCCCCAAATAATTATTCAAATAATTATGAAAATCGTCAAACCTTTCTTTCTATTCTTTTTGTTCGTATCCATTCTGATTCTCAGCAATGGATGTTCGACCTTACCGAATGTATCTGACAAGATTGATGAGGCGCCATCCGGAGAGAAATCACGGCAGATGGTTTCATCCAAAGGTCTTTTATCACCCCAGAAAAGTAAGGCCATCATGGAACGTCTGAAAAAATCGGTCAACCCGACGGACATTCTGGAGCGCTACACTGCCGTGGTAGAATCGGTCACCGAAAGCCCTCTGACCAAAGGGAACAAAGTCACTTTGCTGATTGACGGTCCGGCTACCTATGCCGCGATGTTCGAAGCCATACGCAATGCCAAAGACCATATCAACCTGGAAACGTTTATCATTGAAGATGATGACATCGGCGGTAAATTTACCGACCTGCTGTTGAAAAAACAGGCGGCAGGTATTCAGGTCAATATAATTTACGACAGCGCGGGAAGTATAACAACGCCCGAATCTTTTTTCCAGCGCTTGAGAGACGGGGGAATTCAGGTCGTCGAATTCAATCCGAAAAATCCATTCAAGGCTCCCGGAAGATGGTTCCTGATGCGCCAGGATCACCGCAAGATATTAATTGCTGACGGTAAAGTCGCCATTATCGGCGGCATCAACATCAGCAACGTTTATTCGAGCCGGCTCTCCGGAAGGAAAAAAGTAAAAGGAGAGCCTCCGGCCTGGCGTGACACAGATCTGCAAATTGAAGGACCGGCTGTAGCGGAAGTCCAAAAGCTTTTTCTGGATACCTGGCACAAACAGAAAGGACCGCAACTTGCCGGACACAACTATTTGCCCGATCAGAAAGAACACGGTAAAGCCCTGGTAAGGATCGTCGGCAGTACACCGGGCACGGACAATCGAATCACCTTTATCGCGTATGCGGCTGCAATCACTTTTTCGGAGCATTCTATTCATCTGACCAACGCCTATTTTATCCCGGACGATCAGATATTAGACGCCTTGAAGGATGCTGCAAGGCGCGGTGTCGACGTCAAGATTATTCTCCCCTCAACTACCGATTCTTCGCTGGTCATAAGCGCCGCACGGCATAATTATTCCGAGCTCCTGAAAGCGGGGGTGAAAATCTATGAACGCCGCACCGTTCTGCTGCACGCAAAAACCGCGGTCATCGATGGAGTCTGGTCAACGGTCGGCTCCACCAATCTGGACTACTGGAGTCTCTTAAGCAATGATGAGGTAAATGCGGTTGTCCTGAATCGTGAATTTGCGATAGAAATGGAGCGCATGTTTGCCAGGGACCTTGCGGAATCCGATCAGATTCAAATCGATCAGTGGGAAAAAAGGCCTTTATCACAAAAAATCAAGCAGGCTGCCGCACACTTATTTGCCCGTTGGCTTTAAGACATCGCCGAAGATTGTTTGAAGACGGCAAAAAATCAAATACCGCTTGGTGAAACTCGGATTTTTGAATAAAATCCTCCCGCCCCGAAAAAGTATCCCTCAATATGCTGAGGTTCTACCAGACATGGAGGTCCAACGAATTGCTTTATGCTTCTATGTCATTCTCCCCCGTTAATCTAACCTGATGTGAATACAGCATAAATATAAACTTTTTATTTTCCCTCGCTTGTTGGCAAGCCGCTTGCAGTTATGATCTTTAGCAATGACTATGACTTTGTATAATAAAGGATAATATTTTTTAACGCCCCAATCGGCTCAAAACCTAACAGCTGAGCGCCGGTGAGTGGAGATCATCAGTTAGAGGAGGAAATATTTTATGAAAATCATCAAATTTTTATTTTTCCAGAGTCTGGTAATAACATTTCTATTGGCCGGTTTTAATGTCTTTGCCGCTGACCAATCAATTTGTAATACCGGTGCAAATGTTGTTCTTCATAACAACGGGGCACTAAAATCCTGCCAACTCAAAGATAATTATGATGTGAATAACATCACCTGTAAAAATGGCGGCACTGTAAGTTTTTATAGCACCGGTAAATTAGAATCATGTTTCCTGTATGCAGAGGTGACTCTATCCAAGACAGTGTGCAAATCAGATGCGCTGATTTCTTTCTACATCGATGGCAAATTGAAATCATGCCTGAAAAAAGACAACTAAAAAGAATCGGCTTGAGAATCTTCTGCTGCCGAGAAATTATCTTTATTAATGGCACTCCTGAAAACATCCCTCAGCATGCTGAGGTTCCACCAGATATTGAGGCCAGACTAATCGTTGCCTGCGTCTCCCCTGCCCCCGCCTATTAATCTAACTCTATGTTCTAATAAGCATTAATCTAAACTTTTATTTTTTTCAGGTATTGGCAGGTTATTTGCTGTTACTATTTTCAGAATAGTTCTTACGGATTGGAAATATCCGCTCATAAATCAAGGAGACTGTATGATTTCAAAAATTCTTGTGCCGTCCGACGGATCAAAAACAGCTCAAAGGGCAGCTGAGTATGCGGTTGACCTCGCCAAACAGTTGAAAGCCGCAGTTATTATCCTGAGCGTTATTGATCAGCGTTCGTTGATTGCCCGGACGGCGCCCGCATCCAGAACAGCAAGGCACACTATAGAACCCATTGAGGATTATCTGAAAGAGGCTGCCGCAGGGTATGCCGGAGAAATAAAGAAATTGTGCGATAAAAGCGGTGTTGAATCGGCAATTCTGATTAAGACGGGGCATCCCGTTGAGGTGATAGTGAAAGAGGCGAAAAGGTCAAAGTCAAATCTTATTGTCATGGGCTCGCATGGCAGGAGCGCCCTGTCGGCTACCGTCCTGGGCAGTGTTTCTTATGGCGTTATCCACAATGATAAAACCATTCCCGTTCTAATTGTGAGAGGTTGAAGGCCGTGCCGGAATCACCGGCAGGAAATGAAGGTTCGGATTAATTTCGTTAATTAAAGGGAGGTACAAATCATGAGAATGAGAAAGAGTAAGCGGATCATTTCTATGCTGGCGATAATCGCCTTGATTACGGCGCTTGTTGGACTATGGGGCTGCCAGGAAGGCCCGCTGGAGCGCGCCGGCAAAAAGGTCGACAAGGCAGTAGATGACATCAAAAGATAAGAAGCCGGACAAAAAGATGGGCCGCTTAATAAACCGCCGGAATACCGACCGCACCCTGTTTTCCATTACGAGCTGTGGTGAGCAAGGCATTTACCCGGCGTATTGAAAGGCCATTACATGGGCCGAGCCGGGCCGTCCCGTTGCGGCTGAAAAATTCGTCACATGGCTTGTGTCATGTTATAAGGAGGTCATTTTTTATGGTCTTTGTCATCATAAGAATGAAGGCCATTCCTGGGAAGCGCAAGGAACTTTTACAGACATTTAGTTCACTGATCGGTTCCATAAGAACGGATAAGGGATGCAATCGTTGCGACGTTTGCCAGAGTACGGAGGATGAAAATAAAATCCTTCTTCTTGAGGAATGGGATAGCCAGGAGAATCTTAACCTCCACCTAAAGTCAGGGCGTTTCCGGGTGATCCGGGGGGCAACGAATCTTCTCCAAGAACCATTTAAAATGATGTTCCTCAAGGCTTTCCATCCGGCTGGACTGGAAGAGAATTAATGGACAGAGTGAAAGTCGACGGTCCCGATATCCAGATGGACATGAAGTCAGAAACACCTTCCCTGGAATACTGGCAAAAGAAATATCCTGAAAAATTCGTGTCGGAAGATATTATCTTTGGCCGTATTCACCGCGGTGATACTATATTTATCGGATCAGCCTGTGCGGAGCCGCAATACCTTGTTTCAGGGCTAATCCGTTATGTCGAGTCCAACCCTACCGCATTTTATGATGCGGAAATAATCCATGTGAGGACTCTCGGTGTGGCCCCTTATACTGAAAAAAAATTTAAGCAAAACTTCCGGCACAATTCTTTCTTTATCGGAAATACAACGAGAGATGCAGTCAATACGGGGCAGGCAGACTACACGCCGATCCTCTTGTCCCAGTTACCATCATTGTTTCGCAGGGGCCTTGTCCATATTGATGTGGCCCTTATTCAAACCTCCCCCCCTGACGCCCACGGCCGCTTGAGTCTGGGCTTAAGTCTGGACATTGTGAAAGCCGCCATTGAAAAAGCTTCGTGCGTTGTTGCCCAAGTGAATGATCAGATGCCTCGCGTCCACGGAGATTCATTTATTAACATAGATGACATCGACTTTCTTTTACCGCATGACGAACCTCTCCTGGAATATACCCCGCAGTCAAACGCGGAAATTACCGGCCAGATCGGAAAAAATATTGCCCGGCTCGTCGAAGACGGCGATACGATTCAGGTCGGCTATGGCGCCGTAGCCGATTCCATCCTGGAAAGTCTTTCTCAGAAGAAGCATCTCGGTGTGCATACCGAGCTTTTCAGCGACGGTATTGCGAGTCTGATGAAAAAAGGAGTTATCGACAACACTCGGAAAACAATCAACCGGGGAAAGTCTGTGGCTTCATTCTGTATGGGCCACAGGGAAACGTACAAATTTATTCATGACAATCCGGATATAGAATTTCGAACGATTGACTATACGAATAACCCCATCGTAATTGCCCAGCATGAGAACATGGTAGCCATCAACAGCGCTCTGGAAATCGACCTTACCGGTCAGGCGACGGCAGAATCTATCGGGAAGGTTTTTTACAGCGGAATCGGCGGCCAGGCTGATTTTATGCGCGGGGCTTTCCTTTCCCGCAATGGCAAGGCCATTCTTGCCCTGCCGTCAACGGCCGCAGGCGACAGCATATCCCGGATAACGCCGGCACTTAAAGAAGGGGCCGGCACGACATTAATTCGCGGCGATATCCATTATGTTGTCACTGAGTACGGCATCGCCTACATTCATGGAAAAAGCATCCGTGAAAGGTCCATGGATTTGATCGCCATTGCTCACCCCAAATTCAGACCATGGCTTCTCGTCGAGGCCAAAAAAGCCGGGCTGATCTATCAGGATCAGGCCTTCATCCCCGGGGAGAAAGGAAGGTATCCTGAAGAACTGGAAACCTACAGAACCTCCAAAACCGGTTTCAAAATATTCTTCCGGCCCATTAAAATCAGCGATGAGCCGCTTTTAAAGGATTTTGTCTATTCTCTTTCGGATAACAGTTTGTACCGACGGTTTATTTCTGTACGTAAATATCTGCCCCATGAAATTCTTCAGAAGCTTGTCGTTATCGATTATACAATAGAAACGGCGATTCTGGCCATGATTGGCGATCAGGATAATCAGGAAATCGTCGGCGTCGGAAGATATTTTGTTGACAAAAGCAAGCATTCCGCAGAAGTCGCTTTTGCCGTAGGCGATAAATACCAGAAACAAGGCATCGGAACCGAGTTGCTTGCCTATTTAACTTACCTGGCCAAGAGGCAGGGCCTCCTGGGATTTACTGCGGATGTTCTGGCAGAAAACAGCCCCATGCTGCATGTGTTTGAAAAAGGTGGTTTCGATACCACAAAAACTATAGAGGCCGGCATCTATGAACTGGCAATGGCTTTCAAGGCTTAAAGATGACGTCTCCTGAAGCGGAAAATATCAAATATTTTTTTGAACCCGGATCACTGGGGATTATCGGCGCCTCCAGGGATAAAAAAAAGATAGGCCACGCAGTTCTGCGGAATGTCATTAGCGGCGGGTATGCCGGAAAAATCTATCCCGTAAACTTGAGTGGCGGTGAAATCGAAGGAATACCGGCTTTTCGCAGCATCCTGGACATCGATGATACCATCGACATGGTGTGTATTACCCTCCCTGCGGAACTTGTCTATGATTCGATTGTTTCTTGCGCTGAAAAAAAAGTCAAGTACGCTGTCATTATCACCTCCGGTTTTTCCGAAATCGGCAACTTTGCCGAAGAAAAAAAATCACCGACTATGCCCGCTCCAAGGGGATGCGGATTCTAGGGCCCAATGTGTTCGGCATCTATTCTTCACAGGTCCGCTTAAACGCCACATTTGTTGACGGTGATATCCCGTCGGGGCATCTGGCCATGATCACCCAGAGCGGGGCGCTCGGACTGACGCTCATCGGGCAGGCTGCGGTTGAAAATATCGGCCTTTCCGCCATTGTCTCCGTTGGCAATAAGTCCGATCTTGATGAGTCCGATCTTCTGACCTATCTTTGCGATCATGAGACTACACGCATTATCCTCATGTACATTGAAGGTGTCCGGAATGGCGAGAAATTCATCCGGGCAGTCAGAAATACTACGCTGAAAAAACCCGTGCTGGTAATCAAGTCCGGCCGTTCGGAAAAGGGCGCCCGGGCCGCCGCATCTCATACCGGATCGCTAGCCGGCGCGGATGATGTTTTTGATGATGTGCTCCGCCAGTGCGGTGCACTGCGCGCGGAAAGCACCAAAGAGGCTTTTAACTGGGCCATGTTTCTGGCGGATAACCCGCTGCCCAGGGGGGACAATATGGTTATCATTACCAATGGCGGCGGCGCCGGCGTAATGGCAGCGGACGCCTGTGATAAATACGGAGTCAATCTCTATGATGATCCTCATGATCTGAAAAGTGTTTTTTCTCCAGTAATCCCTGCCTTTGGATCCGCCAAGAATCCGATTGATATTACCGGCCAGGCGACTGCCGCCGATTACACAAAAGTATTTGATGCCGCCCTTGCCGATGATAACATTCATACGGTGTTCGGCATTTATTGTGAATCTGCCCTTTCACCATCCGCTGATCTGGAAACCATAATTGAAAAGAATTTCCACAAATATAAAGCACGGGGAAAGCTTTTTGTGTTTTCACTTTTCGGTGGTCAAAAAACGGCTGATTACGTGGCGGCAGCAAAGAAAAGAGGGGTTGCCGTTTCCGATGATGTTTATAATACCGCTTCCTCGCTGGGTGCGATGTACCGCTATAAGGAATATCTGGAGACTCCGGCAGATAAAGTTGCCGATACAGCACGCAACACGGCTGCCATCACGGCTATTGTTTCTGATGTAGAAAAAAAGGGCCGGTTGTTCCTGCTGGCCCGCGAAGCCCAGCAAATCATGAACTTGGCCGGCATCGCTATTCCGAGAAGCATCCAGGCACAGACGGTCAAAGGTGCGGTCGAAATAGCCAACACCATCGGTTATCCGGTGGTCATGAAGGTTGTTTCCAAGGACATCATCCACAAAAGTGACGCCGGCGGAATTGCTTTGGATCTGGAAAATGCAAGTGAGGTCGCTGACGCCTACGGCGCCATTCTGCTTAACTGCAAGGCGCACGTTCCGAACGCAGTGATTGATGGGATCGATATTTCAGAAATGGTTGCACCCGGAACGGAATTGATCGCGGGTGCCAGAAGGGATAAGATATTCGGCCCGATAATTATGATCGGCCTGGGAGGAATATATGTCGAAGTTATGAAAGACGTTTCTTTCCGATCACTTCCGGTCAGTGCACAAGATATAAGCAGCATGCTTTCTGAACTCCGCTCTTATCCACTGCTCCTTGGGGTACGGGGAGAAAAAATGAAAGATACTGCTGCCGTTGTAAATGTCATCATCATCCTGGGGGATATCCTTAGTCACTGTCCGGAGATTTCAGACATTGAAATTAACCCCCTGGTTGTATATGAGCAGGGTGAAGGTGTTCGGGCTGTGGATGTGCGGATCATCCTTGTAACAGATGAAAAGAGGTGAAATTAATGGATAAATTTATCATCACGTCAATGCGGCAAAGCGCAGGTAAAACGAGCCTGATCATCGGTCTGGCCCGGGCTTTGAATAAAAAAATGGGGTATCTGAAACCGTTCGGGGCAAGATTGCTTTACAGGAAAAAACGGCTCTGGGATTATGATGCCGCTCTTCTGACCCATATCTTTAATCTTGAAGAAAATCCGGAAGATATGAGCATCGGTTTTCATCATTCCAATCTCCTGTATTCCCTGGATGAAAAAACGACAGCTGAAAAACTCCTGAATGCACTGGATCATATCAGCAAAGACAAGGAGCTGGTTTTTGTGGAAGCAGGCAAGGACATATTTTACGGTTCATCGGTTTATCTTGACGCTGTGTCCCTGACCAAAACTCTGGGGGGACAGCTCCTGATCATGGTCAGCGGTGATGACGATACCATTATTGATGATATTTGCTTCCTCACTAAATATATTCGGCTGGACGGTTTTAATTTTATGGGTGTTGTCATCAATAAAGTTGCCAATATCGAAGATTTTAAAAGCGTATATCTGCCCCGGATCCTTCAAATGGGCGTTCCTGTGCTGGGTGTCATCCCCTCCATTCCCGAACTGACCTATTTTTCTGCAGGTTATCTGGCGGATCGGATGTTTGCAAAAGTCCTGGCCGGCAAGTCCGGGTTGGAACGCCAGGTTCGGAATATTGTGGTAGGCTCTATGGGTATGGACGCGGCGATGAAAAGTCTCTTGTTTCAGGATCATCATCAAGTCCTCATCGTCAGTGGTGACCGCGCTGATATAATCCTCACTTCTCTGCAAAACAATGCGGCAGCGGTGATCCTGACCAACAATATTTTGCCTTCCCCGGTAATCCTTTCCAAAGCCGAAAATATGGGTATTCCTCTCCTGCTGGTCTCTACGAATACCCATGAGACCGCAAAGCAGATCGATAAAATTGAACCCCTGCCGACCAGGGAAGATAAGGAAAAAATCGACATCATTGAAAAAATGATCAGGATAAATGTGGATCTGGAAGCGTTTGCAAAGCCGGTGGTCAACAATAAACTTTAACCTCGCGATAGTGCAACCGGCATAAGGAGCCCCAACGAAATAAAGAAAATGAACAAGTCTTGCCACCCTTTAGCGGTGGTTGTTTCGTAACGGCCCCTAAAAGTGATCCATCATGACAATAAAATATAGCAAGAGTCAACTAAGGAGGTCTTATGGAAAATGTCCGATCACAGGAAGCAAGGATGGAACAATACATCTCAGCTCAGTTAAAAAAGTGGCAGTTGAACAAAAAAAAGAAATATAAAAATCCCCTCCGTCCAGTCATTACCATTTCGCGATTGCCGGGAAGCGGTGCGAATGCGCTGGCAAAGCAGCTTTCAGAAGATTTGAATATCGATTTGTTTGACAATGAAATTGTGGGGGCGGTCGCCCAAAGCGCCCAGGTCGGCAACTCTGTGATCGCCGCGCTCGACGAGCAGGATCGATCTATTCTGGATGACTGGATCGGCACATTTGAAAAGAAACACCATCTATGGTCTGATGAATATTTACTCCATCTGACAAAAGTCGTCGGAGCAATTGCGGCACACGGCCATGCCATTATTGTCGGGAGGGGCGCCGGTTATATCCTGCCTGGTAAAGTGTGTCTCCGGTTGCTCATTGTCGCACCCATGGATGTCAGAATCAGCAATGTCAAGCATGCCTACGGCGTAACTGATAAAGAAGCCGAAAGAAGGATCATTAAAACCGAGAAAGATCGCAAGGCCTTCATTAAGAAATACTTCAATGCCGACCTGACTGATCCGAGCAATTATGATCTGACCCTGAATACAACTCATTACACTACCGAAGCTGCAGCAAAGATCATCAAGGAAGCCTTCAATTCAAGACCTTGGTACGACTATTCAATTCAGAAATTATGACTGGTTTGCACGAGCGGTGAAAACCGATCTGCGCAACCCAAAGAGCAGGCGTTTTACCCTGCTCAACGATCACTTGCCGGGCTGGGGAGGAAGGGAGCGAAATTAAACTGCCCACCTTACCTCAAAACATCCCTCAATATTTTGCGGCTCCGCCAAATATTGAGGCCAAGCCAATCCCTTCATTTTTTTCCCTGTCCTCTTTTATTAATCTAATCCCTTGTTATTAAAGGATGAATAAAAAATTACGTTTTTTTCAATTATTGGCAGGCCATTTGCTACTACATTTATCTCACCAACTGTATCATTTTTAATGAGAACGGAGGCTGACATGCCTAGACAAACAAGTCCACCTGATTCGGGTTCGGATGCGAATTTCATCGGGTGGCAGAAAAGAATATCAGGGGAGATCTTCCCGCTCTTCAATATCACGCTCAAGGGTCATCCCTTGTATCAGTCTACGGTTGGTGAGGACACCTTACGCCGGGAGCACCTGAGGGTTCCGCAAACTCGCTCTCCTTATCCGGAGGTAATACCATCTCCCTGGCATAAGCTGGGAATAGAATTGAATAATCCCAGGACAGCAAGAGATGCAATAACAATGGCTGGATTAGATTACACCGTAATGAGAAAGGCGCGAAAGGTGAACCCGGGTGTGAAAGAATATACCTATGCAACAGTGCGCAAAGACACGGATGAAGTTCTTGGTTTCGTCGACGTGAACTGCAAACCAATTCAGAACATCTATGCTTTCACCTTCTTCGACGCTTTGGTTGCCCAAGATGAAGCGATATATGAGACGGCCGGAATTCTGGGCAGAGGTGAACTCGTTTGGATCCTGGCGAGACTTCCGGGACATATTATGGTCCACGGCAACGACATCGTCAACAAATATCTTTTGCTCACAAATAGTCATGACGGCAGGTCGTATGTTCGGGTCAGGCTCACTCCCATCCGTGCCGTCTGCAATAATACGTTGACATCTGCATTGCAGGGAGCGGGAGAAGTTCAAATCAATCATCCCAAAAACGCAGGACAGGATGGAGAACTGGCAGCCGCAGTACTCGGATTGTCCAATTCCCTGTACGAAAAACTCGATGAAACATTCAACAGTATGGCCAACAAGAAGATCAATGAGGTGCAACTGCGGGAGTATGTGCAGGCACTGGTCCCGGATAACGAAGAGGCGGAAAACACGGCCAGAACCGAGAAGATCCGGAACAGCGTGCTTCAACTGCATGAAGAAGGCCATGGTGCAAAGCTGGCGCGCGGAACAGTGTGGGGGGCTTTCAACAGTGTAGCCGAATACACGGACCATATGATGTCGGCTGAAGATTCGGCCACGCGATTGAATTCAATATGGTTTGGTCGCGGAGAGCAATTAAAGACGAAGGCGTTCCGATTAGCACAACAAATGATGAGTGCCTGAATAGAATGCTTATTATCCATATTTACACCTGTAAAGGAAGTTTATAATTTCTGCAAAGCTATAATATCCGATATTAATTCAATATTACGCTTTAAAATGACAGGACTGGCACACCCCTTGCTTTGAATTATACTTAAGTTAGCCAGAGAAAGCGGATATGATGATCATGTCTTTTGTGTTTAACTACGAGGGAGGATATCAATAATGATGGTAATCTGGAAGATGACGACAGGAAAACATATACAAAAACGCTGTTTATCAAGAGCAGGCCTTCGCCTTTTGCTACTTTTATTAATCTTTTCTCTGGTTGCTTGTTATCCTGCAACTTATCGTGAAGTCCCCGCTGCAAAGCCAGCCCCAAAGCCTCCCATGACTCAGGTCTATTTTTATCCGAAAATGGGACAGACAACCGACCAGCAGTCGCGAGATCAATATGAATGTTACAACTGGGCGATGCAACAGACCGGCTTTGATCCGAGTCAGTCGTCGATACCGCCCGAGCGTCGCGTAAAGGTGGTAGCAATGCCGCCACCCGGTCACAATACGGCTGTTCTGGCTATTGCCGGTGCGGTACTGGGCGCGTTGATAGCAGGCCCGAGGCACGCAGGTGCTGGTGCATTGATCGGTGCAGGAAGCGGGGCTGTTGTCGGTGCCACATCGGATATATCCCGTGAGCAATATGCTCAACAAATGGATGAAGCCTATAATAGGAACGATCAGGCGCTCGATGCCCGCTATGAGGGAAAGGCACGTGACTTCCGGCGTGCAATGGGTGCCTGCCTCGAAGGACGCGGCTATAGCGTAAAGTAAGGAAGACTAATATCTACATTTGATTTTTTGGAGGTAATACCCATGTTATATACTCGCAATAAAAGTTGGTGCGTTGCCGTCGGACTGATGCTAACAGTGTTGACAGGAATTATACTGTTCGGGTTTACGCAGGCGGCAAATGCCCAAGGACGCGGATCCGGCCATCGCGAATTCAGGGATTCACGTTATCACCATAACCGTTCCTATCCTGAGCGCGGTCATTTCGTTAATGTCCTGCCGAGGGGTCGCCATGTAGTAACGCATGGCAACTCACGATACTACTTCTCCGGAGGCGTCTGGTACCGCCCATATGGCCCGCGCTTTTCTGTCGTTGCACCTCCGTTCGGTCTTATAGTCCCCTTTTTGCCTCTTTACCACACTATGCTCTGGGTGGGCGGGACACCTTATTATTATGCCAATGATGTATACTATACTCAAAGCTCAGGTGGTTATATGGTTGTTGAGCCGCCGAAGGGTGAAGTTGTTGAGGCGCCGGCACCGGAAGAAAAGCTGTTCATCTATCCCCGCAAAGGGCAGACCGAAAAACAGCAGGCGGATGATCGTTACGAGTGCCATCGATGGGCTGTTGACCAGACGAGTTATGACCCGATCCGGCCGCCCGGCAGCGCACCGGAAGCTCAGTCCAGTCAGAGGCACATAGAATATCAGCGTGCAATGGGTGCCTGTCTTGATGCCCGGGGATATACCGTTAAATAGTAGAAGCGACTGATCATTGTCTCCCGGCAGGGCCATAGCGAAAAACAATAATCGGAGCAATTTAAAAAAACTACACACAATACCGTATTTTGAGATTAGCCTATGTTCCGTATCAGGACAATTACCAGTGATTTATATCCCCGCGATAAGAATGCAATAGATCAGGTAAAAAAAATATTGATATCCCGTTTTTCCGCCGTTCCTCAAGAAGAATTTGATAAAATTCCTGAACAACTGAAAAATCCTCTCAAGTATAAATTTTCCATAAGGCTTTTTGTTGTAGAGAACTTTAATGGTTTGGTGCAGGGCTTTGCCATATTGTATTTTGCGCCGGATGTTAACTTCTGTTTCCTGGAATATATTGCAACCCGAAAAGGAATCGTTTCCGGAGGAATTGGAGGAGCGCTATACCAAAAGGCAAGGGAAGTGACAAAAGAGCTGCAGGCAATCGGTCTGTTTTTTGAATGTTTACCGGATTCTCTGCAATTATGCAATGAACCGAAAACTATTATTGACAATAAAAGAAGGCTGAAATTTTACGAAAGATTTGGAGCGCGTCCTATTATAGATACCTTATATGAAACACCTGTCAAAGAAAACGATACTTGTCCTCCCCTGCTGGTTTTTGACTCTCTGGACAGGGAAGAGCCCTTGAAAGGCAAAGACTTAAGAAAAATTGTAACTGCCATTTTGGAAAGGAAATATGCCGATTTATGTCCTCCCTCTTACAGGCAAAAAGTGATTAACTCCATACATGACGGGAAGGTGCAGTTAAGACCATTCATTTACAGAAAAAAAGAAAATGATCGTTTCTTAAAACAAGATGTTCCCCATCGTCAAAAAATAATTCTTGTGATTACCGACAGGCATACTATTCATCATATAAAGGAGAGAGGCTATGTGGAATCTCCTGTGAGAATTGAGCATATTAAAAAGGAAATCATTAAGACTGGTTTGTTTACCGAGATTAAACCATCTGTTTTTTCTGAAAAGTATATCCGAAAAGTTCATGCACCCGGGCTCATCAATTATTTTAAAAAAGTATGTGAAGATTTAAAAGAAGGGCAATCTATCTATCCCTATGTTTTCCCCATCCGCAATGCTGCAAAACCGCCAAAAAATCGAGCTGTTGCCGCTGGTTATTATTGCATCGATACGTTTACTCCTATTAATAAGAACGCTTTTCTTGCGGCCAAAAGAGCGGTAGATTGTGCATTAACTGCAAGCCAGAAGATATTGGAAGACCACCCCATTGCCTATGCCCTGATCAGGCCGCCTGGTCATCATGCGGAAACAAATGTTTTTGGCGGTTTCTGCTATTTCAATAATGCAGCTATCGCGGCCCAGTTTCTTAGCGAATTTGGGAAAGTGGCAATTCTGGATATTGATTACCATCACGGGAATGGCACGCAGGAAATCTTTTCCCGACGCAACGATGTCCTGACCATATCTCTCCATGGTCATCCTTCTTTTGCCTATCCCTATTTCTCAGGGTTTAAAAATGAAAAAGGTAAAGGCGCCGGCCTGGGCTTTAACATAAACTATCCATTGCCGGAAAGTATTGAACCTGTTTTATACAGAGCGGCATTAGCGAAAGCAGTCAAAAAGATTCTTATATACAAACCGAGATATTTAATAGTTTCTGTTGGTTTTGATATTGGTAAAGGTGATCCCACCGGCACATGGAATCATGCTGCCGGTGATTTTTATGAAAACGCAAAAATAATTAGCAGGATTAAGCTGCCAACCCTTATCATGCAGGAAGGCGGATATAAAAATACAGCCATTGGCAAAAATGCGCGGAACTTTTTTCAGGGACTTTGGGATGGACGTTTCAATTAATCCCAGATTACGCAATAGAAACATAATTTACAAAACAACAGTCTTTGCGAGGAGCGAAGTGACGAAGCAATCTCATATAATCAAGTACTTAGATTGCTTCGCTTTGCTCGCAATGACAGTCTCTCTAAACCTTTATGCCCTATTGCGTAATCTGGGTTAATACATAGACCCTCCCTCCAAGACATCCCTCAATATGCTGAGGGTCCACCGTATATGGAGGCCAAATGAGTCAGTTCATCCATCTCCATTATTCCCTCTGATCAATCTAACAAGTTGTTATTTAATGATGAATTAAAACTTCTGATTTTTTTCGGTTGTTGGCAGACTACTTGCAGCTATGATTTGTATGATGCCGGTCATTATACGAATGAAAGTCCTTTCTGAAAAGCATATGGAGTTGTCACAGACGATTGTTTTACTGTCCGGTTCAATAAGGGTGGAGAAGGTCTGCCAGCTCAGCAACTAAATCAAAGCGGAGAGGAGGGAGAATATGTTAGTTATTCGTAAAGACAATCATTATGATTTTGTCGATGATTTCATGCTGGACAGCCTGATTAAATCGAAAGAAATTGTTAAGTTCAAACGTAACACAGAGTGGGTAACTGCAGAGGAAGAACCTATGAGGGGAATCAGTCGACATAAAGTAGTTAACGGTGCCGATAGATTAGCGATTAACGATTCAATATTTGTCCGTGAATATTATAGGGCTAATCAGTTTGCGGGCCGGTTGTAATGATCAAAAAAGATCACTATACATTCATCCGTTGATCGGGCATCTTTTTGAAGACACCCGAAAAGGAAAACATACAAATGAAAGCAATCTATAGACTATCAGTAATGGTGGCGGCGGTTGCGACCTTATGGCTTGCTGCATGCGCTTTGGGACCAACGATTGCGCCGGAACCTGCCGACTCGGCACTAAAACCCGCAAAGGCTATTTTTGAAGCGAAGTGCTCGGTGTGTCATGGCATTAGCCGCTCGCTGGGAAAGAACAAGGTACCTGAGGAATGGCGCAAAACAGTGACTCGCATGCAAAAAAAGGCACCAGACAAAATATCCGACGCCGATGTCAAGGCGATTCTAGCCTATCTGAATGCGGTTCAAGGCTCTAAGAAATAATTTTAGAAGCACATCTTTTCCGGGCAATACCTATGATCCGGGCATGGCGTGATCACATCGGAATTACGCAAAGAGAGCTTGCTGCCCGTATTGGTGTGAGTCAAGCTGCCGTCGCAAACATCGGTATCACCATTGACATTGATGATAAGCAGTACTACCTTATAATTACGAGATGCTGCAATGTGCGTATTGAGTCTATTCTACTGGAAGTTAACGAAAAATAATCCTAGGGTCTTTGTGGTGATTATCACCCTCATAGACCAGGCCTTGAATGATGGACTCCAGTAAAAAGATGAGACGGCATAGGCGGATCTCGTATTTTTTTTATCATGGTATTGCTGTACGCTAACAGAAAAAAGACGCAATCACGATTAAGACATTTGATTTTTACAAGTTAAGGATGGAAAATCAGATGTATAAATCAAAACATCACATAAGGAGGATATTATGAGTGACAATACGACAAAGATCGGTGGCGCTTTTCTAATAGGTGGCTTGATAGGCGCTGCTATTGCACTTCTCTATGCTCCCAAGTCGGGCCGTAAAACACGGAAAGACATTATAAGGGCGGCGCATCGCGCAAAAAACAGCACGACTGATTTAATCGAGGACACCCTTGATGATGTAAATGACTTCATAAATGATTTAAAGGAAAAAGCCGCAGACATTGCTGATCAAGGAACTGACCTGACGGACAAAGCCAAGAAAGAGATCATGGCAACACTGGAGCAGGGACATAAAGCAATAGAAAAACAGAAACAAAAGTTCTCCGAAACCCTGGGTCTATAAGGGCTTACGAAGCGGGATAACAGAAAGACTTCAAGAAATCACTGCCCTTGACCAGGGACTGGTCGGGGGTAGTTTTGTATTACTCTTTCTTCCAAACCGACATTCACTGCATCAAGGCTATTAAAAATCATGGAATTATTGTGCTGAACTTGGAATTATGCGACAACTCATAGAGGGATATAAAAATGCCATCAAATGAAAAAAAAACACCACTGGAAGATTTAAAGGATAAGATTCGTACGCTTTTCACCCCCGACATACAGGATAAGAAAGGTGTCTTACCCCCCAAGGCGCAGTTCAGTATCTGGTATTTCGTGATCACCATCATTTTTATTATCTATCTGCAACAATACTTTCTTTCCAGCAAGGTCGAGACTATTCCTTACAGCCAATTCAAACAGAACCTTGTCGCCGGTAACGTGGCAAAATTGATTATCAGTCCGGAAAATATCACAGGAACGCTCAAAGTGGCCGAAAAAAAGAATGATCAAGCATTTATTACGCTGAGGGTCGATGATCCCAACCTGGTAAAAGAACTTGATGAACATAAGGTCGATTATTCCGGACGTTATGAAAGTAAATTACTGAGCAGCATTCTCTCCTGGATTATCCCCCTCGGCATTATGTTTCTGATCTGGCGGTATGCCATGAAAAAAATGAGGCCGGAAATGGGCGCGATGTCCTTCGGGAAGAGCAAAGCCAAACTTTTTGCAGAGAACGAGACGATGGTCACATTCGCTGATGTGGCCGGTATCGATGAGGCCAAAGAAGAACTCCAGGAAATAGTGGAGTTTTTAAAGAATCCGGCAAAATTCCAAAAACTGGGAGGTAGAATCCCCAAAGGGGTGTTGCTGGTTGGCCCGCCGGGGACCGGTAAAACCCTCCTCGCCAAGGCTGTGGCTGGAGAGGCTAAAGTTCCTTTCTTCAGCATTAGTGGGTCTGAGTTTGTGGAAATGTTCGTCGGCGTGGGCGCATCGCGAGTGCGCGACCTTTTCTCCAAGGCTGCCAGTCATGCTCCCTGTATCATTTTCATTGACGAACTGGACGCAATAGGAAAGGCCCGGGGAGTGAATACCTTTGGTGGAAATGATGAACGCGAACAGACACTCAATCAGCTTCTAGTGGAGATGGATGGCTTCGACTCCAATAAAGGGGTTATCATCATGTCCGCTACCAACCGCCCGGAAATTCTCGATCCCGCCCTGTTGCGTCCGGGAAGGTTTGATCGGCAGGTTCTGCTGGACCGCCCGGATATAAACGGGAGGGAAGCCATACTGAAGATCCACTCCCGAAAAGTCCTTTTGGATCCTGACGTAGATCTCCGCAAAATCGCTGGTCTCGTTCCGGGCTTTGCAGGAGCGGACCTGGCAAACCTTGTCAATGAGGCTGCCCTGTTGGCTGCCCGGAAAAATAAAGAAACGGTCGGGGCGGCAGAGTTCGATGCTGCTATCGACCGGATAGTCGGCGGACTGGAGAAAAAGAACCGGGTGATGAATCCTAAAGAGAAAGAAATTGTGGCCTTTCATGAGTCCGGTCATGCCATTGTGGCCGAATCAGTTGCGCACGCGGATCCGGTGAATAAAATATCTATTATTCCCCGGGGTATTGCAGCTCTCGGATATACCCAGCAACAGCCTACAGAAGACCGCTACCTGATGACTCGCCCTGAATTACTGGACCGGCTGGCCGTCCTTTTAGGAGGAAGAGTCGCGGAGGAACTGGCTTTTGGAGAAATATCCACAGGGGCTCAAAATGACTTGCAGCGGGCAACGGATATGGCCCGGTCCATGGTCACGGAATATGGCATGAGCGATCGCCTGGGACTGGTGACTTATGAGTCTCCACGTCAACCTATGTTTCTTCCGGAAAACTATACGGCCAAAAAGACATACAGCGAAACGAAAGCTACACAAATCGATGAAGAAATAGCAAGTATGATGGAGCAGACTCATCAAAGAGTGCGTGGGGTTTTGACAGCACAGCGGCAAGTGCTGGATAAAGTGGCACATCTCCTTTTGGAGAAGGAAACGGTAGAAGGGAAAGAGCTCAGGCAGATATTGTCCGATTCGACCACCTGAAACATGTGTATGTGCAAATGAGTAACTGTACAACGAGTCGTTCTACCAGATCGCCGATAAATACGGCTTTTGCTGAGCGTTGCGTTATCCACATTTCGAACGATATTCAATAAGTTTGGGATAGCCCGTCCGGAGACAAAAGAACACAAACTAGACTTCCCACATCCCTCCATATGCTGAGGTTCCACCAAATATTAAGGATAAGCGAATCATTTGATGCTTTTCCCTGCCCTCTTTTATTAATCTAATCGTCTATTATTAAAGGATTAATTAAAAATTTTTATTTTTTTACTTGTTGGCAAGCCGCTTGCAAACAAGTGCCTGATAATCCTCTTATCATACGTATGAAGGTTCTGAAAAGATAGGTCAGGTCAAGAAGGTTTCGGGGAAGCAGATACGCGTGAAGCTTTGGAGGTATAAAAATGCAAGGGAGTCTTCAAAAACAACCCCAGATCAAGATCCTCCCGATATTAAGATACAATGAGAGGTTTAAATTGCCAGAGGCGGATGTCGACGAGGCTGTGAAAACGGTACAGCGTGTCTTGCCGCAGCATGTTGATGAGGATATTGATATAACAATAAACATCTTGGAAAAAAACCTGAAGATGATGAAAGACGAGGCCCTGATGAGGGATACCCTGGCTCATCTTGTCAGAAATGCAATTCCCGATTGCAGCAAATCCCCACTGACTATCAATCAGGTCCATTTTGGAATTCAATCTTTACTCAACGGCAACGAATCAACAATAGGTTCATGCGCCTTCATTTCCCTTGCCGCCGCAGGTACATACATAAGTGTTGATGAGAAGATTAAGGAGAAAATACTTGAGCCCTTCTTTACAACAAAAACAGCGGCTGGCGGACTGAGTCTCGCCATGGCTTACCGCATTGTGAAGCAGCATCTCGGCAGAATAAAAGCAAAAAGCCAGGTCGCACACAGTAAAGAAGCCCACATATATCTTCCACTTACCAGATTAGAAATAGTGAGTATGATGTCCATACCGGCAGGGTAGCCTTTTGCGTGCAGCTGGTTTTCCGCTTCTGAGGGGCCGACAACCTATTATCCACAAAGCATGGCCATTTATGTAATTTACGATTTATAGGAGACAAAAGGCTATGGGTATTTTGTATGAAGCAACAAGCTTCAATGTTTGGGCGATTTGGCTTTTTGTTCTCTTTGCTTTAATGGCTTTTAATGAACCTGGTCGTACTACAAAATGGGGCGGGCTTGTACTCTTTCTGATTGTTCCCGCAGCACTTACTATATTTGTCTGGCCAACAACTGCAGCGCTGACAATGAATATGGTACGGGCACCTGGTTTAACTGGGTAAAAACCTACTCAGCTCTTGCGGGATGTCTTGGATTTATGGCTATCCGCTTTATTCCAGGGCTGGACAAAAAGAATTGGGCATTGTGCTTTCCGCCTCTGATTTTGGCAATCAATATCCTGGAAGCATGTATTCGTGATTTTCAATGCTATTCCTATGGGGCATGGAACGGCGCGTATATAGACAATCTCGGGGTCATGTCCGGACCATGGAATATCATGAACGGTATAGCGGGTCTGCTCAACATCATCACCATCAGCGCCCGGCTGGGTATTTTTATTTCCAAAGACAGGACAAAAGATATGATCTGGCCTGACATGATCTGGCCCTGGATCATCGCTTATGATTTGTGGAACTTTGCTTATACCTACAACTGCATAGCCGATCATTCATTTTACCGCTTGCCTTGTGGATTATGTTTGTCATGACAATCCCTTCGTTTGCGGATCGCATCGCTCCTGTCCCCACCACTCATAGTCCCAAAGCTTTCTTTACCGTTAGCCTTCTGGCTTTAATCGCCAATGCTGCGTTGGCGATCTATCAGTTCAATAAGATCCGTAAAAACAAGCTCAATCCGTTTAAAGATGAAATATTTGCAGATTCCAAAGCTTATAGTCAGGTCATTGCGGAAAACAGATAATTGTGCCGGTAATAACTAAAAGAACAAAAACAAGAACAATCGAGATTCATGATTGTTCAAACCTCACCCGAGATCATGAAAAATCATACCAGAAGGCAGCAAGAGGGAAAATAATTTGGATAGCCCATTTAGCTCAACTTCTATCTTCGAAATTATTATACGACCATAATTGATTTTTCAAAAAAAGGGAGGCTCTTGAGAAGCCTCCCTTAGGAGGGAAGAGAGAAGGTCATTTTTGCTGTCGGCTAATCATGCCCGTTATTTTTAGTCGACAATCGTAATCCTTCTTTCAAGTATTATAAGCTAGCATATATAATGCCATAAATTTAGAAATGTTATCATTCACTGTCATAATAGCAATAATCCAGTCGGCGGCCCCCTCTATTTATCTCTGAGAAAGGTTTCGATTGACATGTTTGGGTACTGACCACAAATTTTCCCCAAGAAAATCAGAAACACAGCATTTCGTCAGGTAATAAAGCCTCCGGTGATTTTATCGACATGCTTTGTTGCCGACGATATTCAATAAGCTTAGGGTAGTCCGGACAGAGACAAAAGAACACAAATTAGGCTTCCCGTAACGCTTCAAGGCATCCCTCAATATGTTGAGGCTCCACCATATATTGAGGCTAAGCCAATCATTTATACCTTCGGGGCTGTTCTCACCCATCAATCCAACAACCCGTTATTTAATCATTAATATTATCTTCCCGTTCCGGCCCGGTTGTTGGCAGGATATTTGCTATTACATTTTCATAGTTCCGGTCGTACCCGAGCAACATGAAGGTTGAAGATAATGCAATCGAACGAAAGAGAGGAGAAACTGACATGAATATTTTTTACATTATCGGTGTTATTGTGGTGGTACTTTTCATAGCAGGCTATTTCGGATTTCGTTAGCCCCGGTCCTCAGTGGTTCAGATTATTGCCGCCGCCAAGAAAACGGGCTGCTCGACTCAGTTATAATAATTCAAAGAGTCTGCCGGTTTTACGAAGATAAAGTTCTGGCAGTTTGCGGCAAGCGCGTCAGTTCGCGGTCAGAAGCTTTTGCGCTTCTGCATTTTAATGTTTATGTGAGTTAGCGCACTAATGAAAATTAAGGGAGGATGATATGGAGGAAAAAATAAAAGAGCTGCAAAAACTTAGCGGAATAGGAGAAGTACTGTCGCGGCGCTTGGTAGAATCCAGCTATGACACAATTGCCAAGGTTGCTGCCGCAGAAAAAAAGGGGTTAGCGAGAATAGCGGGAATGAACCCGCAAAAGTTACGGTCTATCGTAACCCAGGCCCGGCAGATGACGGGGGAAGCCGAGAAAAGTCGGCACACTTGGTAGGGGTTACATGCGAATCAAGAAAAAAGGTAAAATTATATAAATAAATCAGTGGTTTTATGGTCAAAGTCATCCATGGGCGAAGATATTGACGGATGATTTAGTAATTTTTAACGCGGCCGATAAGTGTCGTTAACGCTGCAATCTAAAAAAGGAGAAGAGTAATGAAGAAAGCAATTTTGGCGTTAGCATTAATAGTTTTTGGATTAGCCTTGATTTCGGGCTGCGCCACCGGGCCTCAAACATGGCCGGATCAGGAAAGAAGCGCAGAGAATAAGATGGTGGTCATCCAGGAGAAGATTGGGGATGGACTCAAGGACGGCGCGCTTAGCCCTGATCAGTCACAGATGTTTTTGACAACACTGAAGGGCATTCGAACAGACTATATCGTGCTGAGAGACAAAGAGGTCTCCCGGGATGAATGGAACAAGCTTCATGAAAGACTTGATGTGCTTGGTGAGGAGATTAACAGAGTGCTTGCCCGTCCCGCAAAACCTGCAAGAATTGAAGGATCGAGGAATGGTGACAGAATTGTCTTACTCCAGAGAAAAATTGATGATGGAAGAGCCAACGGACGCTTGCCTTCTCTTGAGGGGAGAGATTATCAAACCAGACTGGACTCCATCCGGCGTGATTATTTGCGGATGACGGATGAAGGCAGATATGCCGCGCAAGAGGACAGAACAGACATTTCCCGCAGGTTGGACGTATTGGAAAAGGATCTAAATCAGTTCCGGTAAAATATTTCGTATAATTCGCAAAAAATGCATTTCCCCTGCCGGCTGGTATGATGATTGGATAGCCGGCAGGGGAAAGCCGCAAGTGGAAAGTAAAATAACATATTGTCAAACATTGTTGTTGTGCTGATATTTTTGCATCTGCTGAGGCCTCTGACCAGCTATAGGATATTTTATTTTATTCATATCCTGCCGGCTGTTGCCATTATCATCGTGATGGTCAGAATCATTCATGGACGAAGACAGGTTTAAAAAGGAGTGTCCACATTCGATTATGTCAAGACACATCCGGAATTGCACAAGCGACAGGCAAAGGAGAAATCAATGGCAGCTAAAATAGGTTTATGGCTGGACGAGCGGCAGGCGGTGATAGTATCGATAACAAACATGAGCGCAAAAACAACAAAGGTTAAATCAGCCATCAAAGATGAAAATTTTGCCGTCAATCCTGTTTCCGGGAATTCGGGAGCAAAACTGGATTTGGCGGCAGCCCATAGAAATAAAATCAAGATTAAAGAAGCGCTGGATCCTTACTATGATGGGATTATCGACAATATCTGGGATGCGCGGGAAATGTTTATTTTTGGCACGGGCGAAGCTAAATACGAACTGAAAAACCGTCTGGAAAAAAGTGACCTTGCCCGGCGTATAGTTGCCTTTGAAGATACCGATAAAATGGACGATGATCAAATTATGGACAAGGTCCGCCAATTCTGTTCCGCGGGGCTGAAGGATTAGGGTTTACAGTTTAATCAGGATATAACGGCATATCCCCTTTTATCGCCGCCAGGAAGAGACCTTTATCTTAGAAATATTCGGCCCACCTTACCTCAAAGCATCCCTCAATATTTTGCGGCTCCGCCAAATATCAAGGCCAAACCAATCGCTTCTTGCCCCTACCCTACCTTATCTTACTAATCTAACAGCCTATTCTTAAAGGATTAATTAATACTTTTGATTTTTTCAGTTGTTGGCAGGCCATTTGCTATTACTAATCTATGACGAGTAGAATAAGGGGAGTTAGTTCGCCGCAGGTGATCAGAGTTATCTATAAAAAAGAAAATAAAAGAAGAAAGGAGATTTTAATATGGACGAGCAGGAAAAACCACAAGGTCATTTTTTCACGGGATTATTGATTGGAGGCGCGCTGGGCGTGTTGGCAGGTATTTTGTTCGCACCGAAATCAGGCAAAGAACTGCGGTCTGATATCAAGGAGAAAGGGGGCGCGGCTTTCAGGGATGCCAAGGAAATTTATGCCGATGCCGGTACGAAAACAAAAGAGATCATTGAGGAAGCCACGCATCAAGCGAAGGAGTTAAAGAAGGATGCCGACAGACATCTCTCCGAAACTCGCCAGAAGACAAAAGAGATTTTGACCCGTGGTGAGGCAAAGGAGGCCTAAGCCGTTGAAAGACAGAATGATGTTGAAAAAATGGATCGGCTCGGCGCTGTTTATATTTACTGCAGCAGTGGCGATAGCTTCTTCGTCCCCGGCGGCAGAATCACCGGCCTTGGTAGTTGGTCGCGTCTATGCTATCGAAGGAGACCTGCTCCGTTATGTTCCGGAGGAGAAGGACTGGGTAACCATGGTCAAAGACGCGCCCTTCGGTGAAGAAGATGCCCTTTATTCCGGAAACCCGGGGCTGGCGGAGATGATTGTCCCCAACGGGGCATGGGTCAGGATTGGAGACAATACGCAGATCCAGGTTATCGCTCTCGGCAAAGACCTGTCTGAAATGGACGTGGTTGCGGGCGCAGCGAGGTTTTATAACAAAGGCCCTAATTCAGTCATCAAAGCTACCAGTCCTTTCGGGTATGTGCTGGCCAACTCCGGTGCGGTCTTCGACTTTTATGTGGGTGAAAACTCTGCCGAAGTAGTCGCCATAAAGGGGAATGTAAGTTTCGTCCACACGGCAACTGATGCCCAATACAACGTAGCAGCCGGATCCCCTTCAATTCTCGCCGACTCACAGCAAGTGTCCTCAGGCGACGGAACCGTCGATCCGGACTGGAACAGTTGGAACATGACCCGCGATAATTTCTGGGCGGCAAAGGCACGGGTGAAAGGTCGCTCGGTCGAATATCTTCCGCCGGGCCTGCGCAACGAGGCGTATGTCCTGGAAGAAAACGGAAGGTGGGAGAGTGTGCCCTATGAAGGTGCGTCGCGCTGGTTCTGGCGGCCTACAATCGTATCTGCAGGATGGTCACCCTTCTCCACGGGCCGCTGGACAGACTGGAATGGTGACCAGGTGTGGATTCCTGCAGAGTCTTTCGGTTACATCACCCATCATTACGGCAACTGGATCTATGCGCGGAATTACTGGTACTGGGCCCCGCCGGTAATAAATATGCGCGCTGGTCTGCCCCTTCTGAACATTGGTTTCTACTGGTCTCCCGGCAGGGTTTCCTGGGTTCACCGGGACAATTACGTGGGATGGGTGCCTCTGGCGCCGCGCGAGACGTATTATAGCCACCGCTATTGGGGAGGGCCTCACGAGGTGGTCGTCACCAATATCAATATCAACCGGATTAATATCAATATCGGCAGCTATGCCTACGCCAGACACGCCGTCGTCGTTCCTCAGGACAATTTCTACCGGGTGAACAATTACCGGAATGTCCGGGTGACCAACATAAACTCCGCCACGATCAATAACTATCGTGCAGCACCGGTCGTCAGCAATACAGTTATCAACAATTACACGGTAAACAAGCAGCGTTACAACTACACGACCGCAGCGGTAAAGGAGAAGCCCCACGATACGGTGATCAACCGCATCGAGAAAAACGCTCCGGTTATTCAGAAGGGCAAGAAAGAAAACGCTGTCGCAGTAAAGGAAAAAGTTAAGAGTATCAAGGAAGGAAAGATCAACCGCGAAGCCCGCATCGAAGCCCCCAGGAGCACAAACTATATCGTGCCGGCAAATGAAGTGAAGCGTCCAAAAGCGGAAATAAAACTTCCCCAGAGGGAGATCAAGAGTAAAGGAAGTGTTGTGCCGCAAATCCAGCCGCGTAAGGATAAAGAGCCCGAGCGTCCCAGTCCCGCGAGGCCTGCACAGCCGGAAAAAGCACGTCCGGAAAGTGTCGTGCCGGCAAGACCCGCTCAACCCCAGCAGACTAAACCCGGTCGTGTAGTACCGGCCGAACCAGCAAAGCAGAAGCCTGATGAAATCAAAGAGCCCGAGC
>PHBK01000034.1 GCA_002840565.1 Deltaproteobacteria bacterium HGW-Deltaproteobacteria-12
AGTGACTGAAGCAATCTCATAAGTATCTGAATACATGAGATTACCACACCGCCTGAGAGGCGGCTCGTAATGACAGAAGTGGATTGTGACACAGTCTCGAAAACCGGTGTCCAGTGATTTGTAAATCTTTGATATTTCTGGATTCCGGCTTTCGTAACCTAAAGGTCACAAGACCGGAATGACGATTATGAGGCTTTTTTGACTTTTTACGACTCAGTCATTTTTGTCAATATAAATTATCCATTGACCGCAAAGTAATTATTCCATAGAGTTTCCGCAATATATGTTTCCGGACAGACAAAATGGATTATTCTCAGTACATTGAAATTTCGTCCACTGTTAAAGAATATATGCTTGGCGTGTCCGACGGCGTTTCGTTGCGGATAATTGAATTCATACCGCCGGATATTTCCCGGGAGAAACCGGTAATAATATTTGTTGCCGGCTGGATTTCGCTTATTTCCGGATGGAAATATCTGCTGAAAGTTCTTTGTGCTGAATATCGGATTATCTACCTGGAGTCACGCGAAAAACAGTCATCAAAGGTTCCTGATGTAAATAAGGTAAGCTTCTCCATGCAGCGTCTTGCCCTCGACATTGGTGAAATAGTAGAGCAGGTTATTCCGCCGGACGGTGAATTTATTCTTGCCGGGAGTTCGCTGGGCGCCACGGCGATTCTGGAATATTGCGGATCAGACCGGCGCAAACCGTCAGCCGCAATACTGATCGGCCCCAATACCGAGTTTCGATTTCCCCGATTACTGGCATTAATAATCCTGCCTCTTCATCCTGCATTGTACTTTTCGATAAAACCTGTCGTAAAATGGTATCTGAGAAATTTTAGACTGGACAAAAAAACGAGCCCCGAACAGATTGAAAAATATGAAAATACCCTGGACCACGCCGACCCTTACAAACTGAAGGCCAATGCTCTTGCTTTAAGGAACTATGCACTGCCGGATAGTGTAAATCGCCTTAACGTTCCCTGTCTCATTATAGGCGCTACCAGTGACAAGCTTCACGATACCGGCAACATCAGGCAGCTTGTAAAGACAATCCCGGATGCGGAATATATCGAGCTTGCCGGCAATATGGAAACTCACAGCAAAACAGCAGGGCAGATCATAGCGAAATATATTAAAAGTTTAAGAAATGGAATAGACAGACAATCAAGACAAACGGATTTATTGTCCGGAGGAAGGAGCACCCATGGGAATCATCCATAAAACGGGCTGTGTTCTGTGCGCCCAGAACTGCGGTCTGGAGGTTGAGGTAGAAAGTAACCGCATTATCAAGGTGAAGCCGGATAAATCCAACGCCAAAAGCGAAGGCTATTTCTGCCGGAAGGGCATGAACATCGCCTATCACCAGCACAATGCCGACCGCCTCCGCTATCCGTTAAAGAAGATGGGGAGCGGATTTGAGCGCATCTCCTGGGATCAGGCGATCGAGGAGATTGCTGCCAGACTAAAAAGCATCCTTGACCGGCACGGTCCGCGGTCGTTTGCCTACATGGGAGGCGGCGGACAGGGCTGCCATTTTGAGGCGGCTTTTGGAGTGCGATTGCTCCGGGGACTGGGCTCTCAGTATCATTACAGCGCGCTGGCGCAGGAATTTGCCGGTGCGTTCTGGGTATGCGGCCGGACCCACGGGCGTCAGAATCTTCACGATCAGCCTGATGTGGCCAATACCGATCTGCTGCTTGTTTTGGGCTGGAACGGCATGCAAAGCCACCAGATTCCTCAGGCGCCGCGGCAACTGCAAAGGATCGCCAAAGACCCGGATAAACTCCTGATCGTTGTCGACCCGAGGCTTTCCGAAACAGCAAAGATTGCCAATATCCATTTGCCTATCCGCCCCGGAACGGACGCCCTTCTTCTTAAAGCGATGATTGCCATTATCCTCCGGGAAGGCTGGCAGAATAAAACCTACCTGGAAAAGTTTACCTCGGGCTTTGATCAGGTTATATCATTCTTCCAGAATTTCGATGCCCGGGCGGCTGTCGAGACCTGCCGACTGGACTACGATCAGGTGCGTGAGGTCAGCCGTCTTTATGCCACGCGGAAATCATCCCTGCGTTATGATCTGGGTATCTTCATGGGCCGCCACAGCGGGCTGAGTTCTTATTTGATCGTTATTCTGCAGGCCATCTGCGGCAGGCTTTGCGTCGATGGCGGCAATGTCATCAACGGCCATATGATGCCCATCGGCTCCCACTCCGACGAAAGAAATCCCAAAATCTGGCGCACAGTAGCGACAAACTCATTTCCCGTCTGCGGTACTTTTCCGCCGAATGTTCTGCCGGAGGAAATAATGTCGGATCATCCCGAAAGAATCAGGGCGGTTCTGGTTTCCGGCTCCAATCCGCTGCGGTCCTATGCGGATACAACAGCCTATGAAAAAGCCTTCGGCAGCCTTGATCTTCTGGTTACGGCGGAAATAGCGATGACGGAAACAGCAGTCCTTTCGCATTATATTCTGCCGGCAAAGTCCGGTTACGAATCATGGGACGGAACATTTTTCCCGATGACTTATCCCGGTATTTTCTTCCAGATGCGCCGTCCCATTGTGGAACCGGAAGGAGAACCTCTGGAACTGGGCGAGATACATCTGCGGCTGGCTGATAAACTGGGGCTGATTCCACCGATTCCGGAAAGCTTGTACCAGGCTGCCGAAGAGAGCCATGCCGCCTTTGCCCAAGCTCTGATGGAATATGCCCTGAAGGAGCCGAAAGCCCTGCCGGCGATGCCGTTTGTCGTCGGAAAGACTCTGGGCAAGGCAATGGGATCAGTGCATAAAGCAGCGCTCTGGGGAATGCTGCAGACAACTACCCAATCTTTCCAGGAAGATGCGGCGCGGGCCGGGTATAAGCCGGGAGCAGGATTGGGTGAGGAATTATTTCAGCAGCTCATGGATCATCCCGAAGGAATATGGGTGGGCAAGGTCGATCCCCAAAACAAAATGGCCCCGCTGAAGACCGCTGACGGCAAAATAAACCTCCATATTCCGGAGCTTCTGGACGAACTGCAAAATGTTGAGGCGCAAAAAGAAGAGGCGCTGCTGGAGAGAGACCGCCGTTTTCCCTTAGTGCTGATGGCCGGAAGGCATATTTCCATGAATGCCAATACGCTGATGCGCGATCCCGCCTGGAATGAAGGCAAGCGCGCCTGTACACTCGCCATGCATCCGGATGACGCCGTCGCGCTGAAGATGACGGACGGCCAGCAGGTTCGGATAACGACAGAAGCCGGATCTGAAGAGATCGAGCTGGAAATTACCGATACGGCGCACAGGGGTCATGTTGTTATCCCGCACGGCTTTGGACTTGTTTATAACGGCAAGAAATTCGGAGCCAACGTGAATCGTCTGACGAAAAACACGCATCGTGACCAATTCGGGACACCGATCCATCGCTACGTGCCGTGTCGGGTAGAGGGGTTATAGAGGGTAAAAAACTTGCTTGAAGTCATTGAGTGCATCTTACTCCTCTCACTACCTTTAGGAAGATTCCGGGGGCAATTCTCACAATTTCGAATTGAGTGTTGTGTCCCCGGAATTCACTCATAAAAGGAACTTGAACTCCAAGACGGCAACCAGACTTGTAAGAGAATGGATAGATTTGCGTATTAATGAGCTTCAGGAAGACTGGGAACTGGCAAGGTTGGGGAAGGAAGTAAAGAAAATTGCTCCTTTAGAGTGAGGTAAACCATGTGGAATATGAATGATGTAATAAACATTGAATATAAAGAGGGCTTTGTGTATCGCGTTGTTTTTGATGACGGTACGAGTGGTGACATAGATTTTTCGGAGTATCTTGGCAAAGGCCCTGTCTTTGAACCACTGCGAGATAAAGATTTTTTTAAAAAAGCGAAGATAGAGGGCGGAACAATTGCCTGGCCCAATGGCGCTGATATAGCTCCGGAATCACTTTATGAAAAAGTCTTTTCGAATTGAGTGTTGTGTCCCCGGAATATGCCCGAATATGCCGGAATATGCCTTAGAAGAAAATCATATCAGGTCATGCTGTACCCAAAGCAGCGAACAACCGGCTGAATTTCTTTATTGCCGCAAAGCTAAAGCTGCATGATATTTCTGAAATCAAAACGATAAAACAATTTTGTAATCAATATTTAATTGACATCCAAAATTGTTCTTCCTATAGTCCAAAAATGAACGAAAATGAAAAAATAAAAGTACGGAGAGGGAGTTAATGATCCAGCAAATTGGTTTTGACAATGAAAAGTATATTCAGGAACAATCAAAAGAAATCCTCAAGAGAGTTGATCGTTTCAACAATAAACTGTATCTCGAATTTGGCGGAAAGCTTTGTTATGACTACCATGCTTCACGGGTTCTGCCCGGCTATGACCCGAATGTAAAGATGCGTCTCATCCGGGAATTGAAAAACGAAGCGGATATAATTCTCTGTATTTATGCCGGTGATATTGAAAGGAAAAAGATCCGCGCCGATTTTGGAATCACTTACGACGCCGACGCGTTAAAGCTTATCGACAACCTGCGGACATGGGGAGTTAATGTATCAGCGGTCGTCATCACCCGTTTTGATGAACAGCCTTCAGCCATAGTCTTTAAAAACAAGCTGGAAAGACGCGATATTCCCGTTTATACACACCGGTTTACAAAGGGCTACCCAATTGACGTGGAAACAATCGTCAGCGACAGCGGCTATGGAGCCAACACCTATATTCAAACAAATAAGCCTCTGGTCATCGTGACCGGACCGGGGCCGGGAAGCGGAAAAATGGCAACCTGTCTTTCCCAGTTGTACCATGACTACAAACGCGGCACGAAAGCCGGTTATGCCAAATTTGAAACTTTTCCCATCTGGAATATCCCCCTGAAACATCCTGTAAATGTCGCCTATGAAGCGGCCACGGCTGACATCCGGGACTTCAACCTGATTGATCCTTTTCATCTCGATGCCTATGGAGAAAAAGCTGTTAATTATAATCGGGATGTGGAAGTCTTTCCCGTTTTGCGGAGAATTCTGCAAAAGATCACGGGAGAAGAGCCCTTTTACAAATCTCCCACGGATATGGGGGTTAATCGGGCAGGGTTTGCTATTATAAACGATGAAGTTACGCAAAAAGCGGCTAAAATGGAAATCATCCGCCGTTACTTCCGCTACCGCTGTGAATACGCGATGGGATTGTCCGACAGAGAAACCGTGCAGCGGGTGGAACTGTTTATGAAAGATTTTAACCTTCTGCCGGAGGAGCGACCGGTCGTCTCACCGGCACGGGAGGCGGCGGGGAAAAATCCCCCGGAAATCAGGGATTACGAAAGAGGCAACCAGGGCATATTTTGCGGCGCCGCGCTGGAGCTGAAAAATGGAACGATAATTACCGGCAGCAATTCTCCCCTCATGCACGCTGCTTCCAGCATGGTTATCCATGCCATCAAACATCTGGCGGAGATTCCCGACAAGATAAAATTATTGCCTTCCCAAATCACCGATTCGGTGAAAAACCTGAAGACGGAAATTTTGAATGAATCGTCGATGAGTCTCAATCTGGAAGAGGCTCTCATTGCCATCAGCATCAGCGCCACAAATAACCCTGCCGCCCAACTGGCACTGGAAAAACTCCAAGAACTCAGGGAATGTGAAGCCCATATGACTCATATTCCCACTCCCGGCGATGAAGCGGGACTCCGGCGTTTGGGCATTAACCTGACAACCGACCCGAACTTCTCGACCAATGATTTATTTATCTCATAGCGAACGACAGCTGCGGCAAAAAAAGCACTAACCAAAGAGACTTGTGCGGGTCGGCAAACCCGCACAAGATAAGAGACGTTAAACGGACATCCTTAAAGTTAAATCGCCTCAATCGTGGATGTCGGTTTGGTCGTGATATTGTAGGTGACGCTGACCACTTCCGGAATGTCCTTCGTGATTTTCGCGGCGATTTTTTCCAGCACTTCAAAAGGAAGCCTTGTCGGTCGGGCGGTTCGCGCGTCCAGACTGTCCCAACAGCGGATTTCAATTTGATTGCCGAAAACGCGCTTGTTGTTGCGCATGCCGGTCACGCGGTCTTCATGGAGAATGGCCAGGTATTGGAACGCCTTGACGCCTTGGAGAGCGGACTCGGTGATGGAGGTCGCTTTTTTCACCAGAGCGATTTTAGCGGGCGTCACTTCGCCGATGACGCGGGCGGCCAGTGCCGGCCCGGGGAAGGGGATCCGGTCGAACATGCTTTCCGGCAGGCCCAGGCCCGCGCCGACTTTGCGGACGCCGTCCTTGCGCAGCTCGATCAGCGGCTCCAGTATCTTATAGCCGAATGCTTTTTGCGGATCGATGCCCAGCTGTTCGAAAACATTGTGCTGTCTTTTAATGCCCGCGACGGTTTCATCCACGTCGGTGAGGATCGTGCCCTGCAAAAGATATTTGGCCTTGCTTTTCACCACCAGCTTGCCGAAAACGTTTTTGTAGAAGGTCTGGGTGATGGCTTCCCTTTTTTCTTCCGGATCAGTCAGGCCTTTGAGAGCGGCAAAGAAGGCTTTGGAGGCAACCAGAACTTCAACCTGTATCCCCATCTTTTTAAAGGCAGCCGCGACTCTGGCCGGCTCGCCCTCGCGCATGATGCCGTTGTCAATAAAATAGGTTTTCAAATTCTTACCCAGCGCCTTATGACCCAGTGCCGTGACAACGGACGAATCCACGCCGCCCGACAACGCGTTCACGGCCAGCCCGTCACCGACGGCCGCACGGATGTTGCGAACCTGATCATCAATGAATTTTTCCACATTCATGCTGTTTGCTTTAATTTCTTTTATCTTTATCATGGCGGCTCCTTCAATAGGGGATTTGATGCAGAATTGTTTAAATGAAATTGCTTCTCGTTTCAAGCATTAAAACAAAAAGCTACAAAAAACAGCGCTGGAGAGTCTGAGGAGAACATTTTTATTGTAATTTGGACAAGTTCGGTTTAAAAACTCCCAGTCTGCCCGGTCAGACAAATTCTTGTTCGAAAGGTGATATTCATGGAAAAGATAAAAATCATGCCGTGTCTGGATATGAAAAACGGCCGTGTAGTCAAGGGTGTTCATTTTGTCGACATTAAAGATGCGGGAGACCCGGTGGAAAACGCCGCTTTTTACCAGGCCGAAGGAGCGGACGAACTGGCCATGCTGGATATCGCCGCCACGCTGGAAAACCGCAAGACGCGCCTGGATTGGGTAAAGAAGGTTTCCGCCGTGTTGAGCATTCCGCTCACGGTTGGCGGCGGCATTTCCAGTCTGGAAGATATTGAGCTGGTGCTGGGCGCCGGAGCATCCAATGTGTCTATGAACAGCGCGGCAGTGAAGAATCCCGACCTGGTGCGCGAAGCTTCAAAAAGATTCGGCAAGAATAAAATCACGGTGGCCATTGACGCCAAGAGAAACGCCGCCATGCCTTCCGGCTTTGAGCTGGTGGTCTCCGGCGGAACGCTTCCGGTGGCCAAAGACGCGGTAGCCTGGGCGAGGCAGTGTCAGGAATTGGGTGCGGGTGTGATTCTGCCCACCAGCATGGATGGCGACGGCACCAGGGCCGGCTTCGATATTCCTTATACTAAAGCCATTTCTTCCGCCGTAACTCTGCCGGTGGTAGCCTCCGGCGGCGCGGGGAAACTCGAAGATTTTTATGAAGCAGTTGTCCTGGGCGGAGCATCCGTATTGCTGGCCGCATCGGTTTTTCATTTTCGGTTGCTCAAAATTCAGGACGTCAAACAGTATTTGAAAGACAAAGGGATTCCGGTGGCCTGAAAGTTACACCGGGAAAACATTTTTTCCGAATGTTTTTTGCGTTCAGGACGACGCCATCTTTTTTCAAGCGTCGTCCTGTTTTTGCGGCACCAAATATAAAGCGGATCGCAATGCGAATATTTATGAAAATGCTCTCCATCTCTTTTCATTGACAGACAGGAGCCGTTTCCCTATACTTATCTGGAAGTAATTTATTGGCGGAGTATGAAGAAAAGTTGAAAATCATTGTCGTATCAGGTTCGCACAGTAATATTGGCAAAACAACCGTTCTGAGAAACATTCAAGCTAAACTTCAGCCTTTATCAGCAGTGGCGATAAAAATCGGCCATCGCCCCATGAATGCTGATAAGCCGGAAAAATTTTTCAGCAATATTCAGGAGGGTATGCAGTATATTGAATCCATTGGGCAATCAGGAAATACTGAATTTCTCTTAATAGAAAGCAATTCCATCTTGAATCACCTGGAGCCGGATTTAGTGGTTTTCCTGAAAGGCAAAGATCAGCCGGAAAAAGATTCTGCCGGAATCGCCAGGCCCAAAGCAGATATCATTGTTGACGAAAATTTTGACTATAGCGCTGCTGCAGGAATATGTGCCGAAAAAACAGGAGTAA
This sequence comes from Deltaproteobacteria bacterium HGW-Deltaproteobacteria-12, assembly GCA_002840565.1. Lineage (GTDB taxonomy): Bacteria > Desulfobacterota > Syntrophia > Syntrophales > Smithellaceae > MVRV01. The sequence continues at coordinate 8,380 of PHBK01000034.1, forward strand.
AATCCATTGCCGATGCGCTCCTGGAGCAGTATGAATATCTTTACGGGTAAATAAGGAAAAAGTCCATGCTGGATAAATTTAACAGAGAGATTAATTATTTAAGGATCTCTTTGACGGAAAAATGCAATCTGCGCTGTATTTACTGCATGCCGGAAGAAGGAATGCCGCTCAAGAATCATAAAGAAATAATGCGCTACGAGCAAATAGAACAGATAGTTAAAGAAGCCGCCAAACTGGGGATCAACAAAGTAAGACTGACCGGCGGGGAGCCTCTGATCAAAAAGGACGTCGAGATTTTGATCAAGAAATTAGCGGCTATTAAAGAAATAAAGGAACTTTCTCTCACGACCAACGGTATTCTGCTGGCGCAAAATGCAAAAAAAATCAGGCAGGCCGGTTTAACCGGTTTGAATATATCGCTGGACACTCTGCAGCCGGAGAAATTCAAGTCCATAACCAGAGGCGGGAACCTGGCTGATGTTCTGCAGGGAATAGATCAGGCGGTTAATGAAGGTTTTAAAATCAAAATAAACATGGTAGTTTTAAAGGACATCAATGAAGACGAAATCAATGATGTCCGAAAATTCTGCCTGTATAAAGGCATTAAATTGCAGCTGATCAATCATTTCAATCTGCAAAGCAACAAGAATGACGACTATTTTTTTGACCGGCCGCCAAAATGCAAAAATTGTAACCGTATTCGCCTGCTGTCTGATGGTGTTTTAAAACCGTGCCTGCATTCGGATGCCGAGTATAAAGTAAATTATGCCAACATCAGGGAAAGTCTGGAAAACACCATCCTTTCCAAGCCCGAAAGGGGATCGTCCTGCACTTCTCGAAAAATGTTTGAAATAGGAGGTTGAGAATGGAACTAACTCATGTCAATAAAGAGGGGAACGCCTTCATGGTGGATGTGTCTGCAAAAAAAATAGTCAAAAGAACGGCTTCGGCTTCCGGAAAAATAATGCTGCAAAAAAAGACTCTGGAGCTTGTCCAATCCAACTTGCTGAAAAAAGGCGATGTCCTGGCAGTTGCCAAAATTGCCGGCATCATGGCGGCAAAAAAGACAGAAGAACTGATACCGTTATGTCATTGTTTAAATCTCGAACATGTGGATATCAATTTTAACATAGCTGCCGACGGCATAGAAATAATAAGCAAGGTCATAACTTCGGGCAAAACGGGAGTGGAAATGGAAGCGCTGACGGCTGTCTCAGTTGCAGCTCTTACCGTTTACGATATGTGTAAGGCAGTCGATAAGAAAATGAAAATAGAAAATATTTATCTTGTAGATAAAAAGAAGGAAGAAACAGAATAATTCAGGAACAGAGAGACATGAAAAACTTCAAGATCGTATCCATTAACATTGCGGATAAAAAGGGAGAAAAGAAGATCCCGATACCGGAGGCTGTTTTAAAAGAAAATTTTGGAATAGAAGGGGACGCCCACGGCGGGGTCTGGCACAGGCAGGTTTCTTTGCTCGCCCGGGAAGATGTTGAAGAAATGATTAAAAAAGGCGCCAAAGTTGCCTATGGGGACTTTGCGGAAAATATAACTACAGAGGGCATAGACCTGGCCAATTTACCGATAGGCACAATCCTGAATCTCGGCGGCGCCGTCCTGGAGGTAACCCAGATAGGGAAGGAATGTCATGAGCACTGCGCCATATTCCGGCAGATCGGCGATTGTGTCATGCCGCGCAAGGGGATTTTTACACGGGTCATCAAAGGCGGGAAAATAAATAATGAAAGCAACTGTTATTACGATATCTGACCGGGCATCGAAGGGAATCTATGAAGATCTTTCCGGACCGGCAATAGAGAAAATTCTTCAGGAAGCCGATGCCGCTGCCGAAATATTCAGAGTTATTATTCCTGATGAAAAGGCTGAAATATTAAAGGCATTGCAGGATGCAGTCTCCGCCGGCGCTGATTTTATATTAACAACAGGAGGGACCGGCCTATCCGACAGAGACATCACCCCGGAAGTCTGCGAGGAATATTGCGACAAAGGTCTGCCGGGAATTGCCGAGATCTTAAGGAGTGAATCCTATAAAGAAACTCCTCAGGCCATGCTTTCCCGCGGTTATGCCGGAATAAAAGATAAAACAGTCATTGTCAATTTCCCCGGTTCTGTTAAGGCGGTGACACTTTGCACCAGGATATTTCTGCCCATTATGGATCACGCCATAAAAATGATGAACAACGAAGGGCATTAACAATCCAAACTACTCATAATGCAGGGCGTCAATCGGATTAAGCAGGGAAGCTTTATAAGCCGGATAAAAGCCGAAAAAGATTCCGACCAGGCCGGAAAATCCAAAAGCCATAATTATGGAAAGCGGGGAAACAACTGTTGCCCAACCGGCAAAAGCCGATAAAAGAGATGATCCTGTTACACCCAGAATAATGCCAAAAACCCCGCCAATTAATGAAAGCGTAAGAGCCTCAATGATAAACTGAATACGAATGTCCCAGGTCTTTGCTCCGATGGACATACGGATGCCGATCTCTCTGGTTCTTTCGGTTACGGAAACAAGCATGATATTCATAATTCCGATTCCGCCGATCAGCAGAGAAATAGACGCTATGGCGCCCAGCAGGATAGTCATTACATTAGCGGATTGTTCGGCTACCTGCATCATCTGGGAGAGGTTTCTCACCGTGAAGTCGTCTTCTTTGTTGAGGCCGATGCGATGCCTTTGACGCAGCAATTCGGTAACCTGCTTTTCCGCGAGCGGCATATCTTCAGCACTTCTGCCCTTGACCATGATTGATCTTACCATGCCCGGCACAGGGGAACGGACGATTTTCTTTTGGGCAGTGGTTACCGGTATATAAATAACATCGTCCTGATCCTGTCCCATAATGGATTGTCCTTTTGGTTCCAGGACGCCGATAACCGTAAAAGGTACTTTTTTAATGCGGATTATCTGTCCTATCGGATCAATGCCTCCGAAAAGGTTATCGACTACGGTTTGTCCTAAAATACATACTTTGGTAGCACTGCGTATATCCTGGTCAATAAAGTTTCTGCCGGCCACAAGCTCACAATCCTTCACTTCCAGAATGCCCGAAGATGTCCCGTAGATGCCTGTTGCCCAGTTTTGATTGCCGTAAACAACCTGAGCGGCGGTATTAAGAATAGGAGCAACTGCGCTGACTGCGGAACATTCTTTTTCAATAGCTTCCGCATCATCACGAGTCAGCGTGGAGTAGCTGCCGCTGCCCATGCGGATACCGCCCTGGGTAATGCTGCCGGGAATAACAATAAGCAGGTTGCTGCCGACACTGGCTATCTGTTGCGCTATTTTTTCGCTGGCGCCTGTGCCGACGGCAAGCATGGTGATTACTGCGCCTACACCGATAATTATGCCCAGCATCGTGAGGAAAGAGCGCATTTTATTAACCCATAAAGCCCGCAGGGCGATTTTGAATGTCGATGTTACATTAATCATTATTTTACCACCGGCTGGTCGCTGACAATGTGACCGTCAAGAAATTTGATGATCCTTTTACTGAAGGCGGCTATATCCTGTTCATGGGTAACCAGGATTATCGTGGTCTGAGATTCCCGGTTCAACTGAACAAACAGCTCCATGATTTCCGCGCTGGTTTTTGTGTCGAGATTGCCCGTGGGCTCATCGGCTAAAATAACAGGAGCGGAATTGACCAGTGCGCGGGCAATAGCGACCCTCTGCTGCTGGCCGCCGGAGAGCTGATTGGGGTGATGATCTTCCCGCCCTTCCAATCCCAGTTTAGCAAGCGCGCTGAAGGCCCTTTTTTTTCTTTCTCTGGCTGCGATGTGATTGTAGAGCAGGGGAAGCTCAACGTTTTCCAGAGCGGAGGTGCGCGACAGAAGGTTAAACCCCTGAAAGACAAATCCGATTTTTGAATTACGAATTTCAGCCAGTTCGTCTTTGTTCAATCCGCCAATGCTTTTTCCATCTAAAAGATAATCACCGCTTGTCTGTTGATCCAGGCAGCCGATCAGGTTCATGAAGGTGGACTTGCCTGATCCCGAAGGACCCATGATCGCCACAAATTCGCCGGCTTCAATCCGGACGGAGATATTTTCCAGGGCACGGACATCATTGTCGCCTACGCTGTAGAATTTGCAGAGATTTCTTGTTTCAATCAGAGTCATTTTAATTTCATTAACGCATGAACCGCGGAGCGCCGGCCGCCGGATTAGTCTTCTTTTTGCCGCCGGATGCATCTTCGAGGATGATCTGCTGCCCTTCATTTAAATTGCCTGATGTTACTTCCGTGTAGCTGCCGTCGCTGATGCCGGTGGTGATTTTTACATAAGCAGGTTTTTTATTCTCCAAAATCCACACACCGGGTCCCTTTGCTGCTTTTTCCCCTTTTTGTTCGTTATTATTAACGCTGGCTTTGCCGGTTGCCGACGGTTTAAAACGGAGAGCGGCGTTGGGTACGCGCAAAGATCCGTGCACCATTGCTGTTTCGGTGGAAACATTGGCCGTCATTCCCGGCTTAAGTTTCATGTCGGTATTATCAACCGTGATGACGGCATCATAAGTAACTACATTTGATAAGGTAATCGGGGCATTACGGACGACGGAAACTTTACCTTGAAATGTTAATTCCGGGTAGGCATCGACTGTAAATGTAGCATGTTGCCCGACTTTTATTTTACCGATATCCGCCTCATCAATGCTTGTATTTATCTGCATCTTGGTTAGATCCTGGGCAATGGTAAAGAGGGTAGGCGTCTGAAAACTCGCCGCTACCGTCTGTCCGATATCGACATTGCGGGAAATAACGGTACCATCAACCGGAGATACTATTCGGGAATATTTTAAATTGATGGAGGCGGAATCAAGTGCGGCTTTTGTCTGTTGAATTTGTGCTTCGGCTACTTTTATTTGCGAAAGTGCGGAAAGATAATTTGTTTCGGCCGTATCAAGATCGCTTCGGGCAATAAAATTCTTCGCAAAGAGAGTTTTGCTTCTTTCGTAAGTTGTTTTGGCATCGCGCAGCGCCACCTGTGTTTTTTCCAGTCCGGCTTTTGCCGACATTAAATTAGCCTGTGCCTGTCCTACCTGCGCTTCAAAGATGGCAGGGTCGATTTGAGCCAGAAGCTGTCCTTTTCTCACCGGGGAGTTATAATCAGCGAAAAGCTGCTTGATAGTTCCGGAAACCTGGGTTCCCACCTGAACAGTCGTTACTGCATTGACTGTGCCGGTTGCCAATACGGTGGCTTTGATATCTCCGCGGGTAATTTTTTCCGTGACATACTTAGGGACGTTTTTATCAGAGCGGAAAACAAAAAACAGCCCCGTTCCCACGGCAATCAGAATAACCGCTGCAATAATAATTTTTTTCATTTATTAACTCCCATTGCTTTTTGCAGGCCGGCCCGTGTTACCGAGTAATCGGACAAGGCCGTAATATAAGTCATCTTGGCATTATTCAAAGAGATTACGGCATCGGTTATTTCCATATAACTGCCAACGCCCGCTGTATAGCGGCCCTGGGCCAGTTCAACATTTTCTTCGGCCTGACGAACAACAATTTTACCTGCCGATATTCTCTGCTCGGCTTCCTTCATGGACAGATATGCCGATTCCACTTCCAGGGATATCTTCTGCTTCAAGGTATCTTCATTGGCCAGAAGAACATCTAAATTGGCCCGGGCTTCATCGATCTGGTATTTAGTGGAAAGGCCGGAGAAAAGAGGGAACGTCAAAGTCACGCCGACATTCCAGGCTTTTTCCATGGATAAATCATCTCCGGTGTAACCATAGGCTGCATTTCCCGATAATACCGGCAAATAGCCTTTTTTGTTCAGAGCAATGGTTTTTTCCAGTCCTTCTTTTTTCTTGTTCAGAGAAAGAAGATCGGGCCGGTTCTTATAAGCATTCTGCAGCGCATCTTCCAGGAAGATTTCATCCGGCCGGTAAGTCAGCTCATCTGTAATTTCATAGTCGGGCGCATTGGTCATTCCCATGGCATTGTTGAGATTTACCTTCGCTATTCGCAGGGCATTTTCCGCCTTCAGTAAATTGATCCGGGCATTGCTTAAATTCACTTCTGCACTGGTGACATCGATTTTGGAGCTTTTGCCCGTTTCAAAAAATACTTTGGACCTTTCATAATGCTGCTGAAACTGGTTTGCGGTTTCCCGGGCTACATCCCTGCTCATTTTTCCTTGCAGAAAACCGAAATAAAATTGCTTAACGTTAAAAATAACCAGGCCCCGGACATCCTGCAGATCGGCCAGAGAAGATTCTTTGCCTAAACTTTGTATTTCAACCTGGGTGGCAGTCTTGCCAAAATCAAAAATATTCTGGCTTAAATTCAAAGTATTGGAATACGAATTATAGGGATCGCTTCTCAGCAGTGAGGAAGCGGCAGGACCGATCCGCTGATAGCTGGATTGAAAGGTAAGTTGCGGATAATAGTTTGCTCTGGCCTGGCCGATTTTACTTTCCAATACCCGCACTGAACCTGATGCGGCGTTGAGATAGGGATGCCGCTGCAGGGCAATATCAATACATTGGTCTAAATTGAGCACATCACCCTTGTTGATTATGTCCGCTGCGTAGGATTTCGTGCTGAAAAGCAAAATAAATAGTAATCCGTAGAATATTTTTTTATACATATGCAGTCCTGTTTACAGCAATTGATAGTAAAAAGCAAAATTCAGCAGCAATATGATGAAGCTGCTTGGCAATGAGAAAACTATGCCGCTTGTATATTTCTCGTGTTTTGCTTACCACAATTATGGCCTGGCTCAAATACATACATGATTGATTTCTTTTTCAGCAGGATAAAGTATTTGAGGGCAGATATAAAGCAAATCTTGTACCATGGGCCAAGTTAATTGTAGCCCTATGTTAATAATGTGCAAACAACAATATACTCCTTATAATATAACAGAAAAGCAGGGTAATATGTATCCACGTGATGTATCCGATTGGATAAAATATATCCAGATAACAACAAAGCTGGCCAAAGAATGATTGTCGGTATTATGAGGAAGAAAATTCCCCGCTTTATTATTTGTGTGCAGGGAAGTTATCTGGCAAATGCCGCAGGAATTTGTTAGAATGCAGCCAATAAAAAAGAAACCAGAAAGAAAGGTGCCGAAAAATGATTGATAAAAAAGTAAGAGATGCCATGAACGAACAGGTAAAGCATGAACTTGAATCTTTTTATATCTATATGTCTATGGTTGCGTATTTTCACTCTCAAAATCTGGACGGTATGGCTCACTGGATGCGCTGTCAGGCGCATGAAGAAATGATTCATGCCATGAAGTTTTTTGATCACATCATCGACAGGGGCGGAGCAGTAAAACTACTGGATCTGAAGCAGATTAAGACAGTCTGGAAGAAACCTCTGGAAGCCTGGCATGATGCTTATGAGCATGAAAAGTTCATTACCGCCAAGATTAACAATCTGACAAAAATTTCCCGGGAACAAAATGACTACACCTCGGAACCGCTCCTTTCCTGGTTTTTAAATGAGCAGATCGAGGAGGAAAAAAATACGGAGAAGGTTTTCCGCGAGCTGTCTATGGTGGAAACTTCCAAGGAAGGTGTTTTGATGCTGGATCGGGAGCTGGCGGCGCGTGCATTCCCGGCCGGCTCTCCTGTTAATCCCCTGGCCTATAATGCAGTTGCTTGATGGATCGTCGGAATAAGCGGGATCCCTTTAATTTGCTGCCGGAGGCTCCGCTTGTTTATTGATTTTACATTTGATTGTCGCTACGGAGGCCGATTATTCCTGATTACATTAAATATCTGGAAAGATTAATAGCAGGACAAAAAGGGCTGAATCCTTTCATGGATTTCATTGGCATAAAGCCTGTTGAATTCAAAGAAGGCTATGCTCAGTTTCGAATGTCTGTCCGTCCGGAACATTTGCAGGCCGCCGGCAGAATGCAGGGCGGTCTTATTGTTGCGCTGGCGGATGAGGCTATTGCTCATGCCATGGTTACTCTATTAAGTCCAAATGAAGCGATAACCACAATTGAACTCAAAAGCAATTTTCTGGCAGGGGTAACTGCCGGCGAACTTATCGCCACGGCAACTGTCTTTAAGAAAGGTGACAGTCTGATTATCGGCGATTGCCTGGTGAATGATGGCCAAAGCAGAAATGTCTGCCGCGTCTCGGCAACATTTTTGCTGTTAAAAAACAAGGAAAAAATTAAGGAAAAAAAACAATTCTGAAGTCTGAGGTTGTCTGAGCCTCCAAGCCACAGCAAAGGGTGCGGCTCGCGGTGAATCACCCGATTGTTTCTGAAGAGCGCAAAGAAGACAATCGTTTATAACTCTTTTATATCCAAGGAATACATATTCACATACTTATTGACTAGCGTTCATAAATTTGTTAATGAACTGCTCGATAAATCGGCATATTCCGATGAGGAGACTAATCATTGATCGATCTGCACACTCATTCCATCTTCAGCGACGGTGATTTAATACCGGCGGAACTGGCCCAGAGGGCTTATGCTGCCGGTTACAAAGCGATAGCCATAACCGACCATGCGGATCATTCCAACTTTGATTTCATTCTTCCCCGCCTGATCAAAGGCTGTTCAAAAATCACGGAAAAGGGAAACATAACAGTCCTGCCGGGCATTGAATTGACGCATGTTGATCCTCGCGATATATCCGACCTGTCCCGGGAAGCGCGCAAACTGGGGGCAAAAATTATTGTTGTCCATGGCCAAACTCTGGTTGAGCCGGTGCCGGCCGGAACAAACAAGGCCGCGCTGCTGGCGGACATAGATATTCTGGCGCATCCGGGGTTGATAACCGAAGAAGAAGTCAAAATAGCCGCTGATCGGAATATTTATCTGGAAATTACCACCCGCAAGGGGCACAGCTTCAGTAACGGCCATGTTGCCCGGCTGGCGCGACGATTTCAAGCGCAGCTTGTTCTGAATAACGATGCCCATTCACCCGCTGATTTTGTCGGCAGAGAAATGGCCGCGAAAATAGCGCAAGGTGCCGGTTTAACTGCAGAAGAAACAGCCGTCATGTTTGCCAATTCGCAAAACCTTTTCCAGAAGGTGTGCGCGTGAGTCGAGATAACGGCAATCAACCTCTGAAAATATGCATGCTGACTTATCGGGGCAATCCGTCTTCCGGCGGTCAGGGTGTTTACGTCAAACACCTGAGTAAAGCTCTGACTGATCTCGGTCATAGCGTGGAAGTCCTTTCCGGCCCGCCCTATCCCCACCTTGATCCGAAAATAAGGCTGCACAGGCTGCCCAGTCTTGATCTCTATAACGCCGATCATTTATTTAAAGTCAAAAGCCTGCGCGATCTTGCACATCCCCTGAATATGTATGAATTCATCAGCATGTGCACCGGGGCTTTCCCGGAACCTTACACATTTGGAGTTCGTGCCCATAATTATCTGCAAAGACATCGGGTCAAGTATGACATTGTCCATGACAACCAATGCCTGGCTTACGGCATCGGGATGATCGCCGAGAGCGGTATTCCCACTGTGGCCACAATTCATCACCCGATTACTGTGGACAGACAGGAGGAGCTTAATGCCGCCAGGTCGCTCTACAGGAAAATTAAAATACGGCATTGGTATTCCTTTATCCGCATGCAGAAGAAAGTTGCCCGTAAGTTGTCTCATATCATCACCGTTTCCGAATGTTCCCGCAGGGACATTGCCGAGGAATTTTTCATCAACGAATCCAAATTCCGTGTTGTGTACAACGGTGTAAATATGGAATATTTTTATCCTGTCCCTAATCCCCGGCGGCCGGATAACTCTCTTATTGTCACCAACAGCGCGGATACGCCGCTCAAGGGATTACGGTATTTGCTTCAAGCGGTGGCGGAAGTCAGGAAAAAACGCCCGCTCACTTTAACTGTAATCGGTGAGCCGAAAAAAGACAGCATCATCCGGCAGCTGGTCGGGAGCCTGGGCATTGACGACATAGTTCATTTTACGGGACGGATAAGGAATGAGGATTTTGCCCGGTATTATTCTGAATCGACTATTGCCGTCGTGCCGTCCCTGTATGAAGGTTTCGGCATTCCTGCGGCGGAAGCTATGGCCTGCGGAGTGCCGCTTATCAGCACCAGCGGAGGAGCATTACCGGAAGTTGTGGGCGACGCCGGAATTGTTGTGCCCCCCGCCGACTCCCGAGCGCTGGCCAAAGCAATTAACTGCCTGCTGGATGATGCAGGGGAGCGCAGCAGATTGGCCCGCGCCGGCCTGGAAAGGGTTAATTCCGTTTTCAGTTGGGAGAAGGCGGCTCGCGATGTTGTGAACGTTTACAGAGAGGCAATCGATGGTTACCGTTGACATTCGCGAGCTGAAGCTGCAACCGGAATGTGTTGTGCTGGATGCGGGCTGCGGAACCGGCCGGCATATGCGTGCACTGGCGAAAATTCCCGGTTTGAAAATCGTCGGCATCGACAAGAATGATCAAGACCTCGATGACGCCAATCGATCTTTGCTGGCAATGACAGATGCCGCGACACATAATTTCAGCGTCATGAAGGCGGATATCAATACACTGCCTTTCGCCGACGAAGCATTCGACTGCGTCATCTGTTCAGAGGTTCTGGAACATATTCCTCACCACCATAACGCCCTGCAGGAACTGGTGCGTGTTCTGAAACCGCAGGGCACTTTAATAATCAGTGTTCCCCGCTATTATCCCGAACGCATCTGCTGGATGATTTCTTCTGAATATCATAATGAACCGGGTGGCCACATCCGCATTTATAAAAAGAAACGTCTGCGAAAGATGCTGGCAAGCCACGGGATAAAGTGCTGGAAGACAGATTATAAGCATGCACTGCACGCCCCCTATTGGTGGCTGAAATGTCTTGTCGGCCTGAAAAATGAAGACAACGCCGTAGTTAAATATTACAAGAGATTTTTAGAGTGGGATATTATGCAGAAACCGTATCTTACTCGAATGTTGGAAGGGATTTTAAACCCTGTGCTGGGCAAAAGTGTCATATTTTACCTGAGGAAGAGTTGAGCGCTATGGAACTGAATATATCTTTCAACGAAGAAAAAGCCCGGGTTTCTATCGAAGAACTTGGTGCGTTTATTGCCTCTCTGCAGAAAGAGAATGGTGAAATACCCTGGTCGACGGGCGGCAAGACTGATCCCTGGGACCATATCGAGAGCGCCATGGGACTGAGCATTTGCGGATGCTATGACAGAGCCGTGCTGGCCTATAAATGGCTCCGTGATACGCAACTGGCTGATGGCAGCTGGTGGTCGGCGATTCAAAACGGGAATGTTATCGATTCTACCAAAGACACCAATTTATCAACCTATGTCGCGGTCGGAGTATTCCACCATTATCTCATTACCCGGGACAGGGATTTTCTTGAATACATGTGGCCGACGGTGTCCAGAGGTATTCAATATGCACTTGATTTGCAGGCTCCCGAAGGTGAAATATTCTGGGCGCGTAATAAAGACGGCGTGATTGATAAAATGGCCTTGCTGACCGGAAACAGTTCCATTTATATGAGCATTAAGTGTGCTCTTGCTATTGCTGATATTGTCGGAAAAGAATGTCCGCAATGGCGCAAAGCATATAAACTTCTGGGCCTGGCAATTAAAAACAAACCCAATCTGTTTAATATGATCAAGTCGCGCTTCTCCATGGATTGGTATTATCCGGTTTTATGCGGCGCCGTGAGCGGCGGAGACGCGAAAAAACGCATAGACAGATTATGGGAAAAGTTTGTTGTACCGGAATGGGGTGTGCGCTGCGTTTCCGATCGCCCCTGGGTGACAATGGCGGAATCATCGGAATTGGTCCTGGCGCTGGCAGCGATCGGGGATATACCCCGTGCAAAATTGATCTTCAGCTGGATTGCCGACAAGCGTTATGAAGATGGTTCGTTCTGGATGGGAGTCACCTTTCCGGACAGCGTTATCTGGCCGGAAGAAAAAACAGGTTGGACGGCGGCAGCAGTGCTTTTGGCCTGGGATGCTTTAAATGAAATAACTCCGGCAGCCAGGCTCTTCAATCATGAATTCTGGGCTAAAAAGAAGAATTCAAAATGAGAAGAGATCACCGGCCGTATTATCTCAAGAATTTATACAATAAATTTCAGAAATGGTATGCCTACCGCTATTTAGCCCCGCAGTGCGAATACTTCGGCCGTGGTTTGCATTTCATGAAACCATGGCAGGTGGAAATATTCGGCGGCCCCATCTCCCTGGGTGATTATACAACGGTCATTGCCACACCGGACAAGAAGGTAAGATTTACTGTCTGGGCCAAGGATAGGAATTCCGGAAAAATTGAAATCGGCAAATGCTGCCTGGTATGCCCGGGCACGCGTATTATGTCGGCAACGGCCATAACAATAGGTGATGGCTGTATGATGGCGCAGAGTGTTTCCATAACCGATTCCGACTGGCATGATATTTATGACCGCAGCCTTTCCATCGGCAACACTGCCGCCGTGAAAATAGGCAGCAATGCCTGGATTGGCGACAGCGCCATTGTCAGCAAAGGAGTGACGATCGGCGATAATGCCATTATCGGCGCCGGGGCAATAGTGCTGAAAGATATACCGGCGAATGCCATAGCTGCAGGAAATCCGGCCGTTGTGATGAAATACCTTGATCCTGACAAGCCCTTGAAATCCAGAATTCAGTGGCTGGCCGACCCGGCGAAACTCGCCGCTGATTTTGAAAAACTGGACCGGGAAAATATGACCGGGAACACGATTGCCGGTTGGTTTCGGTCGATGCTGTTCCCGCAAAAAGGAGACTGATCATTGCGCATTGCCATAATTGCCACACCTTATCCGCTTACCGAAATTCCCTCACCACCATTGGGTATAACCTATGTCGCAGCCGCCTTTATTGCTGCCGGGGCGGAAGTTAAAATATTCGATTATATTGTCGGCGGTTACTCGAAAGAAAAACTTGGCCGCGAGTTAAATGATTTTCAACCGGACGCAGTCGGAGCCGGTTCCGTCACCATGAATTTCTATGAGGCCCAGAAAATCCTGCTTGATGTTAAAAGCCTTAATCCCGAAATAATTACGCTGATGGGAGGGCCTCATGTCTCTTTTACGGCAAGAGAATCTTTAAATTCATATCCGGAAATTGATTTGATTATGCTGGGGGAGGCGGAAGAAACCATCAGGGAACTGACGCCCGTTCTGAAAGACAGAAGCAAATGGCGGAATATCTGTGGAATAGCTTATCGCCGAGATGATGAAATTATAAATACCGGTAAACGAAATTTCATTTCCGATATTGATGCCCTGCCGTTTCCGGCGCGGCATTTGTTGCCGGTGTCGCGTTATCGCGCACTGGGGTTTCCGGTCAGTATGATTACCGGACGCGGCTGTCCCAATGCCTGCATATTTTGCGTCGGTCGCAAAATGGTCGGGGCAAAAGTTCGCCGGCGCCGGGCGAAAAATGTTTTAGACGAAATGGAGCAGATTATTGCCCTGGGGTTTGAGCGCATCAACATTGCCGATGACCTTTTCGCCGCCGATAAAGAGCGCGTGAAGGTAATTTGCAATGGAATCAGGGAACGCGGTTTAAAGTTCACCTGGAGCGCTTTTGCCCGTGTGGATACAGTAGACCAGGAAATGCTTGAATATATGGTTGCCGCTGGTTGCGACAGTGTGAGCTTCGGAGTGGAGACGGGAAATCCGGAAATGCTCAAGACGATTAAAAAAGGAATAAAACTCGAACAGGTTTATCAGGCGGTGAAAATGACTAAGCAGGCGGGAATGATTGCTCATGCGTCATTCATGGTGGGACTGCCGGGGGAAACAAGGGAAACTCTGGCGCAAACGTCAGAACTGGCCAGAAGTCTGGATATTGTTTACGGCTATCATTTTCTGGCGCCTTTTCCGGGAACAACCGTACGGGAAAAAGTTCATAAATACGATTTACAGATATTAACGAATGATTGGGCTAAATATGACGCCAACGATGCCATCGTAAGGACGTCGTCGATTACGCCGGACGAGCTCAGGGAATTTGTGGCCCGCTTTGATGCAGAAATAGAAAATGACTGGCAGAGGCAGCTAAAGGGTTATAAAGAAGGAACAAATACACCGCTGGAAAATATGCAGGTAGAGGGGCACTGGCGGCTGCAGTTGAGTTATCAGGTTCTCAAAGAAGATCTGATTGAAAAATACGGGAACATTGATAGAGCTGCATTCCAGGGTTCGCCGGGCAGGGCACTGGCCGAACTCTGCAGCAGAATAGAAAAACACACGGGGGCCGATGCCGCGGTAGTCCGTAAAACCATCAGCAATTTCGTTAATCGCGGTTATCTGCAGGCGGCGGTTTCCGACACCGGCTGCACTTATTCCTGGTCTTCCTGAGAAAAGAGGGGAGAAAAGAGGGTCAAATCTTTACTCTTGACATTTGATGAGCACGAATAAAGGAAAACGATTTTATTTAATAATTGCCCAAGAACATAAAAGCCGATCGCTGCGCTCCGGCTGATGTTTCCGTTGGAAATAAATATTGATTCAAGAATGTATTGACAAAGTGTAGCCAGAGGGCTACGGTGATGTCATGATTGAAATTCGTAAAACCGAAATATTCGCCGAGTGGATTGATAGTCTGGAAGATATTAGAGGCCGTGCTCGCATACAGGCAAGAATTGAAAGACTGGCTATGGGCAATCCCGGAGATGTTAACCCTGTGGGTGAGGGAGTTTCGGAAATGCGTATTGATCATGGTCCAGGCTATCGGGTTTATTACATCAAGCGTGAGCGCACGGTGATAATCCTGCTGGCGGGTGGAGACAAAAAGTCACAGGCAAAAGATATTAAAACCGCACTTCGCTTGGCAAGAAATTATTAGGAGTTAATTATGGGAAGAACAGTTACAACAAAATATGATGTATCCGAGCACCTTCGCACACCTCAAGAAATGGCCGCTTATCTGGAAATGTGCATTGAGGAATCAAAAGGTGATGCGGCCTTTATTGCAAAGGCATTGGGAGATATTGCAAAGGCTAAAGGTATGTCTCAAGTGGCACGCGATGCCGGGTTGTCACGTGAAAGTTTGTATAAAGCTCTATCCGGTGAAAGGAGTCCGGGATTCGATACCATTCTTAAAGTAATTGGCGCTCTGGGAATAACACTACATGCAGAGGCCACACGCTCAACAAAATTAACAGCCCACAAAAAATAATACAGCTGATCGCTGCGCTCCCGCTGATTTTTTTATTATTCAGCTGGGCGGCAATTGAATTCGTTCCTAACGTGGTGATTGGAAATGAGCGTCCACGAAGAGACCTTTGAGTGGTCACAAGATCGCCCATCCTGGCAGCGTGACGCCCTACACCAACCATATTTGTAAATTGATTTTTCCGGTAAGAATACTCAAGAGCCTAACCAAACATCTTCCAGCCACTGAATAAAATACTTTTTCAGGACGCATCTAACATTTTTGCCGATATTTCTCCAGGTTAATTTCATAGAACCTTAAATATCAATGCGTTATGAATCTTTGGGTATATTCCGCATATATACAATTTTTGATATATTATATAAATATTATTTAACATTGACCTAATGCTTTCAAAAGAGTAGAGGGAAAATGCGGAATGCAACAACCAAGGTTGGTTTGGTGAGAGCCATGAAGAAAAGGCATTTCCGGCCGACACATACAGTCTTACAGAAAAGCTTTAATGCACCAAGCTTCGTTTCCCAATCGAATTAAGAAAGCACCCTTGCCGGTAACTACGTCAAGGGTGATTGCAAAGAAAAAATAAGGAGGTAACATCCAGTGAACGTGATTGATCAAGGAATAGGCAAAATCTTTACAGATCCGGATGCGGATAAGGCACGTGACTTCTTCCGCAAGAAGAGCCGCAAGCTTGAATCGAAGCTGATGTCTGTCAAAGATGCTGTGGCCAAGTATGTTCATGACGGCGATTATCTGGTTCTCGGAGGTTTTGGGGCAAACAGGATACCGGCTGCTGTCGCGCATGAAATACTGAGACAGGGAAGGAAAAATATGGGTTTTGCAGGACATACGTCCACCCATGATTTCCAGATTCTCTGCGCCGGAGAAGTCTTTAACAGATGTGATGCGGCCTACATTGTCGGTCTGGAGGCCCGCGGTTTGTCTCCCAATGCCAGACGCTACATGGAGAGCGGAAAGGTAGAAGTGAGTGAATGGACCAACTACTCACTGTCCGTTCGCTTCAAGGCTGCAGCGGCAGGTGTTTCTTTCTACCCGTCAAGAAACATCATGGGAACAGATACTTTCAAATACAGCGGCGGAAAGATTATCGAATGTCCGTTTACAGGGACGAAATATTTCGCCAATCCGGCTCTTTATCCTGATGTTTCGGCCATTCATGTCCATGAGGCCGATATTTATGGTAATTGTCGAGTAAGGGGCATAACCGTTTCCGATTTTGATGTAGCGAGAGCCTCTAAACATGTGATTATAACTTGCGAACGACTGGTCACCGAAGAGGAGATTCGCCGAGACCCGAGTTTCACCGTAATTCCCTACTGGCTGGTTGATGCCGTATGTCCTGTTCCTTATGGCAGTTATCCTGGAAACATGTATGGAGAATATTTTTCCGATGAGGAGCACCTGAAGGAATGGATGAAGGTTGAAGAGGATCCGGAAGCATTCAAGGCTTTTCTCGATAAGAATGTCTACAGCTGCAAAGATCATTTTGATTATATCGAGAAAAACGGTGGCATGCACAAGATGTTGAAACTCAGGGAAAAAGAATTTTTGTTTCTTAAAGCGAGAGACTAGCGAGGAGGATATGCGATATGGCTGATTATAATACCATGGAACTCATGATATGCACTGCGGCAAGGGAATTGGAAGACGGTTCCTCGGTCGGAGTTGGAACGGGTGCGCCTTGTGCGGCGGCGATGCTGGCACAAAAGGCTCATTCACCCAATCTGGTAATATTTTTTGAAGCAGGCGGGGCAGCTCCCTTGATTCCTGAAATGCCGATATCTGTCGGTGATTCCAGAACGACATATAAGGCCGTCATGGCGAGCGGCATGTGTGAAATTATGGAGACAGCATGCCGGGGAATGCTGGATTACACCTTCCTGGGTGGAGCCCAGATTGACATGTACGGGAATTTGAATTCCACTAGGATCGGTCCCGACCATCAGAAACCGAAGGTACGATTCCCTGGTAGCGGCGGAGCGAACGATTTTGCATCCTTCTGCTGGCGCATGATGGTCATGACACCTCAGGATTCCAAGCGATTTACCGAAAAATGTCAATATATAACAACGCCGGGCTGGCTGACGGGTGGTGATTCCAGGGCGAAATCAGGTCTTCCGTTAGGGGCAGGTCCTTACAAGATCATTACCAATATGGCAGTAATGGATTTCGAAGAGGAATCGAAGAGGATGCGGCTTATTGCGGTCAACCCCGGTTATTCCGAAAAAGATGTTCAGAACAATTGCGGCTTTGAACTTTTGAAAGCGAAAAAGATAGTAGAGAATAAACCTCCGACAGAACGTGAATTAACCATCCTGCGGGAGCAGATAGACCCGTATCGATACGTCATCGGCAGGTAGTTATTTGTCAGGAAATCGTAAACAAACATTTCAGTATAGTTTAGATATTTTTGTTTACGGGTACGCATTGATGTAAATCCGGAAGAAAGCCGATCCGCAGTATGCATTGCATGCTGTAATTAAAAAACAGGAGGAACACAATGGCAGAGGAAACGAAGAGAGCATCGAGGGCAGAGAGACTGGCGCAGGAAAAGGAAGTCAATCTGAAATACTGGGAAGAACAGGATGCCATTTTGTTGAAGCA
>PHBK01000035.1 GCA_002840565.1 Deltaproteobacteria bacterium HGW-Deltaproteobacteria-12
AGACCTTCCCAATTTCAAGTATCTTAAGTTTGTCACCGTTCCCGACGACCAGTCGCGCCTGGCCATGCTGGAGACGGGCGAACTCGACATTGTCGGGGAAATCCTGCCGCATCAGTTAAAAAGCCTGCAGAAAAACAAGCGGGTCAAGATCAAGCGGATCGACAACGTGCCGAGCCTCTTCGGTCTTTCTCATA
Organism: Deltaproteobacteria bacterium HGW-Deltaproteobacteria-12; assembly: GCA_002840565.1. Classification (GTDB taxonomy): domain Bacteria; phylum Desulfobacterota; class Syntrophia; order Syntrophales; family Smithellaceae; genus MVRV01. Next base: position 195 of record PHBK01000035.1, read on the forward strand.
AGACCTTTGCCGAGCCCATTCTCAAGGATAAATACTTTTGCTATGCCATCCGGCATGCCATCAACCGCCAGGAAATCGTCGACAAGATATACCTCGGCGAAGGTTATCCTCTTTACATGTATGCCAGCAAAACGGAACTGGGGTATGATCCGAAGATAAAGTTCGAGTTCAATCCCCAGAAAGCGAAAGAATATCTGAAAAAATCAAGCTACAAGCCGGGCTACCCGGTCATGCTAACCTATGCAACCGATACTCCCAATGCGCCGCTTGTCTCCGCCGCCATTCAGCAATACCTGCAGAACATCGGGATTACGGTGAAGCTGCGTCAGCTCGAGAGTGGAACAGCGGCAACCTACTCCCGCAACAGGGACCCGCGGATCGGTGCGCTATTGCTCTACACCTGGGGAGGGGGGCGTGATCCCAGTACCAGGCTGTTGCTTTCCATAAAAAGCACAAGTCCCTACTCGTCCTATCCGGACCGGCCGCGCAAGCAAGAGGTAGATGCTCTGGTCGATGCCCAGGCCCGCGAACTGGATGTAAAAAAACGGGCCGGACTGCTTAAAAAAGTTCACGAAATGATGTTGGAACATCCTTCCGGCACAAATCTTTACGGCCTGAATATGCTCTATGCCACTTCTGACCGGGTGGAATATAACTGGACCCCCCAGGAGGTGTTTATTTTCAATCTCCAATTCGTAAAAGTTTTGAAGTAATTGATGATTAAACAAGAGGAAGGTTCTTCATGCAGGGATACATTATCAAGCGGATCGCGATTGCGCTTCTGATCATTTTTGTTGTACTGACCGTGGTGTTTTTTTTGTTTCGCCTGGGCGGCGCCGATCCGGTAGCGATTATGCTGCCGCCGGATGCCACACCCCGGGATCAGCAGGTATTGACTGAGAAATTCGGTCTGGATAAATCCCTGCCGGTTCAGTACTGGATTTTTGTCCAAAATGCGGTTCAGGGCGATTTCGGCCTGTCCTTCAAGTATTCCGAGCCGGCGCTCACCGTTCTCTTCGAGCGCCTGCCGGCGACCATCAAGCTCGGGATTGCGGCCTTTTTCTTTGCTTTCTGCGTGGGGATTCCGATCGGGATTATTTCGGCGGTACGGCGTGATTCGTGGATTGATCGTTTCGGCCGAGTTTTGGCCCTGGCCGGCATGTCTCTGCCCTCCTTCTGGGTCGGGATGATGCTGATCCTCTTTTTTGGCGTCAACCTTCGTCTCCTGCCCATTTCAGGCAGCGACACGCCCCTGCATTACATCATGCCCGCCTTCTGCATGAGCCTCTTTCCGATCGCTCTTTTCACCCGCCTGAGCCGGTCGGCCATGCTCGATGCCCTGAAGAGCGAATACGTGGTGATGGCAAGGATCAAAGGGGTGCCCGAGGTGTACGTCATTATGCTCCACGCTTTTAAGAATGCCAGCATCACCGTGGTGACGGTCGTCTTCAGCGTTTTCGGGGCCTTGATCCTCGGCTCGGTCGTCGTGGAGACGATCTTTGCGTGGCCGGGCATCGGCAGGCTGGTGATGGAATCCTATTTCGGCCGTGATTACCCGGTTGTTCAGGTATTCGTCATGTTTGTCACCTTTATCGTTGTGGTGATGAACCTCCTTGTTGATATCGTCTACGCCTTCATCGATCCCAGAATACGCTATCAATAAAGGATATGTTTTCATTAATAGTAATTGCAGGATAAAGCCATTGTTTGCCAAACTCAAAAAAACGGACAAGAGCAATGAAGAAAGGGCCGGACGCATCAGCCTGCCTTATGTCGGACTCGCCTGCCTGGCGCTCTTTTTCCTAACCGTTATTTTCGCCGATCTTCTTGCCCCTTATGACCCTTTCGCCGGGGATCTCGCGAATCAGACCCTTCCGCCCTTCTGGCAGGAAGGCGGATCTGCAAAAAATCTTCTCGGAACCGACATGCTGGGCCGGGATGTTTTAAGCCGTCTTATCCATGGCTCCCGCATATCTCTTCTTATCAGCGTGGGCTGCATCGCTTTCTACGGAACCATCGGCATTATGATCGGCCTGATTTCCGGATTTGTCGGCGGGAAGACGGATATGTTCCTCATGCGTGTTGCTGATTTCTGGATTTCACTTCCCGCGATTATCGTCATCTTCATCCTGGCCAGCATCCGTGGTCCCAGCGCCGAAACCATTATTCTCGCCTTCGGGATCATGGGGTGGCCCAATTATGCCCGTATCGTGCGGGGTGAGACCCTGAGTCTCAAACAGCGTGATTTCATCCGCCTGGCGCGCGTAGCCGGGTGCGGGAACCTGCGCATTATGTTTTCCCACGTCCTGCCCAATATCTTCAATACCATTATTATTCTGGCAACGATCGACATTGGCGGGATCATCGTTCTGACAGCAACGATGAGCTTTCTGGGGCTGGGCACCCAGCCGCCGTCCTGTGACTGGGGCCTGATGCTGGCCGAGGGGAGGCAGTATATAACTTATGCCTGGTGGCTGGTTGCCTTCCCGGGCATTGCCATTGTAATTGCCGTGCTGGGCTTTAACCTGACCGGGGACTGGATTCGCGAGCTCCTGGACCCCAAACAGAAACTGCGGTGATGAAAATGGAATCTGCAAACAAACCAATAGAAAAAGTGCTCACTGTCAAGGATCTGCATACCTTTTTTTATACCAGGAAAGGTGTCGTCAAAGCCGTTGACGGTGTCAGTTTCAGTGTAGAAAAGAAAGAAATCGTCGGTCTTGTCGGGGAGTCGGGATGCGGCAAAAGCATTACCTCCCTTTCCATCATGCGCCTCGTTCCTCAACCGGCGGGCCGGATCGTATCGGGAGAAATCATTTTTCAAGGCGAGGATCTCCAGAAAAAGACGGATGAGCAAATGCGGCTGATTCGGGGTGACCGCCTGTCCATGATCCTGCAGGACCCCATGGTTGCCCTCAATCAGCTCCTGACAGTGGGGTACCAGATCGGCGAAGTGCTCAAATACCACGGTAAGGGGAATGGTTCTTTTCGGGAGAAGTGCATTCATTTACTGGAAAAGGTCAAAGTACCATCTCCGGAGCGGCGGATCGACGACTATCCCTTTCAGTTCAGCGGCGGCATGTGCCAGCGCGTGCTGATCAGCGTCGGGATCGCCAACAATCCGGACCTGCTGATTGCCGACGAACCGACAACGGCCCTGGATGTGACCATCCGTGCCCAGATCCTCAACCTGATGCGGGAAATCCAGCAGGAGTCGAATACAGCGATTATCCTGATCACCCATGATCTGGCCACGGTGGCTCAGATCTGCACGCGGGTGCTGGTCATGTATGCCGGAAGAATCGTGGAGCAGGCCCCGGTAAAGACTTTCTATAAAAACCCGTCGCATCCTTACACGGTTGGTCTCATCCGGTCGGTGCCGGTGCTGGGCCGGCGGATCGACCGGCTCTACTCGCTGGGCGGCAGCCCGCCGAATCTGCTGCATCCGCCGCCGGGGTGCCGTTTCGCCCCGCGCTGCTCCAAGGCTATGCCGGTCTGCCATGAACAATACCCGCCCGAAGTGACGATTGCGGATAACCATCAAGTATCTTGCTGGCTTTATATAAAGGATTAACGATGCACGATTCCACCATTGTTTCAGTTAAGAACCTCAAGAAATATTTTCCTGTGACCCGGGGGACGGTTTTTTCCAAAGTGGTCGGGCACGTCAAAGCGGTTGACGATGTCAGTTTCTCTATAGAAAAAGGTAATACGCTCGGCCTGGTGGGGGAATCGGGCTGCGGTAAATCGACGACGGCTAACCTGATTCTCGGGCTTGATCCGGCAACGTCGGGAGAAATCACGGTTGCCGGAAGAAATATTACGCAGATCAAAGGGCGGGATCTTTTTGACTTCAGGCGGAGTATCCAGGCGGTCTTTCAGGATCCCTTCCGCTCCCTCAATCCCCGGAAAAAGGTCAAGCAGATCATCTCCGAACCGCTGTCTGTTCACCATGTGGGAACAAAGGCCGAACAAGCGGCCAGAGTCAGGGAACTACTGGAACTGGTGGGGCTCGAATCCCATCACGAGGGGCTTTACCCTCATGAATTCAGCGGCGGCCAGCGGCAGCGCATCGCCATTGCGCGGGCCCTGTCCCTCAACCCGGAGGTTATTGTCCTCGATGAACCGGTGTCCGCACTGGACGTTTCGATCCAGGCTCAGATCCTTAATCTGCTCATCGATCTCCAAGCGCGCCTCTCCCTGACCTATCTGATCATTTCCCACGATCTGGCCGTGGTCGAGCATGTCAGCAAGCACATCGGCGTGATGTATCTTGGCCGTCTGGTTGAGCTGGCGCCCCGGGAGATGCTTTACGGCAATCCCCAACATGCCTATACACAGGCGCTGCTGGATTCCGTGCCGGTTGCCGATCCTGAAAACATCAAGGACGCTACCCTGGAAGGGGAAGTGCCCAGCCCGCTCAATCCGCCGGCGGGATGCACCTTTCATCCCCGCTGTCCCGAGTGCCAACCCGAATGTCAAACTCTGGCGCCTCAGATGAAGGAAATTGAACCGGGACATTTGGTCAGTTGTCATCGCCGGCAAAAGGAATAGGCCTGTCTCGATTGCAGAAAATAAATATAAATAATGAATTGAGGAGGAAATTTTATGAAATATGAAAACCTGACCGTGGAAAAAGATGAAGGCATAGCATTGGTGTCACTCAACCGGCCTGGTTCCAATAATACTTTAAGCGTTGATCTTATGCTGGAACTGGAAGCATTGGCTGATGAACTTCAGTCTGATCTCGATACAAGAGCTGTTGTTTTTACCGGAACCGGTAAAAATTTCTGTCTCGGCGCGGATGTTATGGATCCAAAGCAGGCAGAGATAGCCACCGGCCCCGTGCTCAAAAGATATCGCGGATATTCTGTCGGGCCGAGGATGATTACCAAACTCAATCAGATACCCCAGATTACAATCGCAGCCATCAATGGAATTTGTCTGGGAGGCGGCACATGTATAGCATCGGCCCTTGACTTCAGGATTGGCGCTGATAATTGCCGGTGTGGTTTACCGGAAAACAATCTGGGAATGAATTTAAGCTGGCTTGCTCTTCCTTTGATTACAAATCTGCTGGGACCGGCCAAAGCAAAACGTTTTGTCATTTTGTCAAAAAATGAATCTGCTCAGACGCTTTATAACTGGGGATGGCTCGATGAAATAATCCCCGCTGACAAATTGAAGGAACGGGCCGTGGAAATGGCGAAGGAATATGCTGCTAAAGCGCCGCTGACAACCCAGATGATCAAACGGAGTGTCAACACGCTGGTTCAGGCGCTGGATCAGCCGATCATGCACATGGACTCGGAACAGTTTATTCTCTCTACCATGACTGAAGATTTTAAAGAAGGGATCGAAGCGCTGCTGCAGAGAAGGCCGCCTATTTTTAAAGGCAAATAAAATCAGCCAGCAGCAAAGGAGCGAAGATGAAAAATAAAGTTATTATCACAGCGGCTTTGTCCGGGGCGGCAACATTTAAGCAGCAGAATCCGGCTATTCCTTATACCCCCGACGAATTTGCACAGGAGGCAGCCCGATGCTTCCAGGCCGGCGCACGCGTGGTACATATACACGCCCGTGACGAAATCGGCTTTGCCACTCCGGACATTGCCAAGGTGCGGGCCATTTATGATGCGGTGAAAAACGCTGTTCCCGATATCCTCGTCAACATCACTTCCTCGGCCGGCAATACAGCAGAAGAAAGAATTGCCCCGATAATTGCCATCAAACCGGATATGGCCTCCCTCAACACCAACACGATGAATTTCAGCATCGTCAACAGAAACACGGGGCAGATCGCGTATGACAATGTTTTTACGAATACGTTCACGATGCTGCAGGATTTCGGCAAGGCCATGGAGGCAAACCGGGTGAAACCGGAGCCGGAAATCTATGACCCGGGCGGTCTGGATAATTGGCTGCTGATACAGAAACAGGGCATTTTCAGCGCCCCTTTCAACTTCAACTTTGTCTGGGGTGTGGCCGGTGGTCAGCGGTTTCGTCCGGAAATATTTGTTGCCCTCGTTCATGCCCTTCCCCCCCACTCCACCTTCACGACCTGCGGTGTCGGCATTGATCAGTTCCCCGCCATCACCATGTCTTGCCTGATGGGCGGACATATGCGGGTTGGGCTCGAAGATAATACCCGTGTGCCGACCGGTGAGTTGGCCAAGGGCAGTTATGAACAGGTCGAATGGGCAGTGCGTATCGCGGAAGCATTGGGTAGAGAAGTCGCCACACCTGCAGAAGCCAGACAAATACTCGGAGTAATGAATAAATAATCGTCAATAATATGCGAGAGGAGCTCGGAAATGGAATCAGGTATAAAAAAGGTTACACTGGTCGGGGCGGGAACAATGGGCGTGAAGATTTCCGCCCACGCTCTGATCTCCGGTTACACGGTGAATCTCTATGATAATAATCCCGCTGCCCTGGAGAAGGCAAAAACCTCGTTAAAGATGGAGGTCGAAGCGGGCATGCAAAGCAGATTGATGACCAGTGGGCCGGCCGAGATTTTAAAGAATATTTCCTTTCATACCGCTTTGCAAACAGCCGTAACGGACACCGACCTGATCATTGAGGCCGTTCCTGAAGACCCGGAACTCAAGAAGCAGGTGTTTTCCCAACTGGATAAGATAGCGCAGGCACATACCATCATCGCCACCAACAGCTCATCAATTCCGATTACTCGAATAGAGGAAGCTGTGAAAAGAAAAGACAAGGTTGCCAACATCCATTTTTATACGGCAATGGTTATTAATTCCCCCTTTGTCGATCTCATGCGGGGAACGCAAACCAGCGATCATACCTTTGCCCGGTGCAAAGAGTGGATCGAGAGTCTTGGTTGCATCGCCTTGATCGTGAAGAAGGAATGCATGGGGTTTGTCTTCAACCGCATCTGGCATGCAGTGAAACGGGAGGCCTTGGCTTCATGGGCCGGTGGATATGCCGATTTCAAAGACATCGACCGCGCCTGGAAACTTTGGTCCGGAATGACGGCCGGACCATTCGGAATGATGGATTATGTGGGGCTGGATGTCGTCTATGGCATAGAAATGGCATACTATCTGGACAGTAAAAACCCGACAGACAGGCCGCCTGATGCCTTGAAGGCAATGATTGACCGTGGAGAGTTGGGCCTGAAAACGGGAAAAGGTTTCTATGACTGGAGCGATCCGGAATTCCTCAAACCGGAATTTACCAACTTGCCCCTTAAATAAAACCACCATAACATCCGTAATCATGAGAGCATAATTTAGAAAGGAGAAATTATGAATAAAAGAGAAGTCGTGTTTATTGATGGTGCGCGGACGGCGTTTGGAACAATGGGGAAAACATTGAAAATATTCCAGATGGAACAGTTGGGAGGGATTGCGCTCAAGGGATTGCTGGAGAAAACAAAGTTACGGGAAAAGGGAGGTGTGGTGGATGCTGTTTATATGGGATCAGCTCTGGGTTCCTATACAGCTATGAACCCGGCGCGTTGGGTTGCGCTGGCCGGCGGTCTTCCGGAAAGCACCTCAGCATCTTATATCGAGATGCAGTGCGGCTCATCGATTGATGCTATTAATAATGCGGCCTATAGAATCCTTTGCGGCCACGCCGACATCATGATCGCGGGCGGTGCGGAGACATACAGCCAGGCAACGATTAAATTTCCCATGTCCACCGAACCTTATAAGATGATTCCCCCGATGCCAATTATGCCGTCACTGTCCCCCACCATGGACCCGGCAACATTTAACATGGGGATGACGGCGGAAACCCTGCAAAAGATGTACAATATATCCCGGCAGACCCAGGATGAATTCGGTCTGCGCAGCCAGGTGCTGGCCAGGAAAGCCATTGACGCCGGCTACATAACCGATGAAATTGTGCCGGTAATGGTGTCCCAGGGAAAGAAGAATCCTCCGCTGGAATTCAAAGCCGATGAACATCCCCGGATGACGTCGATGGAAGCCCTTTCCAAACTACCCCCGGCATTCATCAAAGACGGAACCGTCACGGCGGGCAATTCTTCCGGCCGGAACGACGGTGCGGCCTTTGTTCTGATGATGACTTTGGAGAAAGCGGAGCAGTTGGGATACAGGCCGATGGCCAAATGGCTGGCCGGCGGCGACTTCGGAGTTGATCCCAAAATCATGGGCATCGGTCCGGCCTACGCGGTACCCATCGCTCTAAAGCGCGCCGGCAGAAAAATATCCGAAATGGATGTTCTGGAATGCAACGAAGCATTTGCTGTGCAAAATCTGGCGGTCGCCGCCGAGCTCACAAAACAGACTGGAGAGAAGGTTGATTGTTTCAGCGACAAGTGGAATCCCAACGGAGGCGCCATTGCTTTCGGTCATCCCAACGGTGCGTCGGGCGCCCGGCTGTGCATCTTTACCATGAAGGAACTTATTCGCAGAGGCGGTAGGTACGGCTGCTTCAGCACATGCTGCGGCGGCGGACTGGGCGTAGCAGCGGTTATCGAAAATCTGCAGATATAAAACGCCGAGAAGTATCTTCAAATGAAGTCTTCTTCCACTTAGCGCCAAAGTGTAAAAAAGGGGGTACGGCAAAACCCGTATCCCCTTGATTTCATTGGTAGGCGGTGCTGGGATTGAACCAGCGACTTCTACCGTGTGAAGGTAGCACTCTCCCGCTGAGTTAACCGCCCAAGTGCCGTGTGCTATAGCCTAAAGTTACCTCGATTTCAAGCGGAAAATATTTTCCCCTTGCGAATGCTGTATTTATCTTCGCGCATTCATCACGCGACTGCCGATAAACACCTTCTTGCTTTTTTACTAATGCGATTTTGCCGGAACTAACCTTGTTGCAGACCCTTTATGTATACCCCTAATGCGGACTTGATTGTAGAATAGATTTTTCCTCTTCTTTTGCTTTCCGCACCGGAAAAAATGTGGAGAGTTATAATACCGTTGAGCATTCCCCAAAGGGCAAACTGGCTATTTTTAACATCAATAGTGTTTGGAAATTCTTTAGTATCAACACCAAACTGGAATATACTCCCGATTATATTGATGGTGTTTCTCATCGCAGCGATAATATTTTTATTTTGCTCTGTGGAAAGATTTATTTGATCATTTTGCAGCATGAATGTAATAAGTATTCGAAATAATTCAGGTTCATCGAGAAAACCATCTATATAGAAAGAGGAAAATTCAAACAGAGAATCAGTGGCGGTTTTCTTTTTATTAAAGAGATCACAAGCCCGTTGATGAAATCGGTCAATATCATTGAGCAAGAGTTGGGCGCAAATTTCCTCTTTGCTGGTAAAGTGAAGATAGATTGACCCTTTGCCCAGTTCGGATAATTTGGCAATTTCATCAACGGTAACGTTCTTGACTCCTTTAGCCAAAAAGAGAGTTCGGGCCGATTGGAGGATAAGGCTTCTGCGGTTATCCTTTTCTTTTTCTCTGCGTTCTTGAAGCCCCATAATACAACCCCCTTAGTTTGTCTGTGTTTCATATTACTTAACTTGTTCTTGACTATTGGTCGTCATGTGACCGTAGGTTTATCGGCGTTGTAAATCAATTAATTTTCGATGTCAAGAGGAATAAACAAATCCGGCAGTAATTAGTAAAAACCTTTAAATCTCTTTTTATTCCCCGGAAATTCCTATTTCTGTCATCGAATAATATATAGTTTGACACTAGTTGCTCATCTTGTTAAATCTTCCACCATGGAAAAAAATAAAATCGGTAAATTTCAAACCTTGCTTGTTTATCTTCTCTGTCTCTTAATTTTTTTGATAATTATTTTAGAAACAATATTAGGCATGTTGCCACCCACCGCCCGAGACGTTCTGATACATCATCTGGCCATTCCCAAGCTCTGGCTGACCAATGGCGGATTCTACGAGGTTAAATGGGCTGATTTCTCCTACTACCCCATGAACGTCGATCTGCTTTATCTCATCCCTCTTTATTTTAATCAGGACTTCATTGCCAATTTTATCCATCTGGGCTTTGGCATAGGGACAGGCTGGCTGATCTATTGTTACCTGAAAAATAACGTAAACCGTCTGGCGGGAATTCTGGGCGTTTTCGTCTTTCTCAGCACACCGATTGTGGTGCGTATGTCTACGGTAGCATATGTGGATCTCGGTCTGACTTTTTTTACAACCGCTGCCACCCTGGCCATTATCCGCTGGCGGAATGAGAGCTACGAGAACTCCAGATGGCTCATCATCTCTGCGGTCGCTATGGGCCTGGCTTTGGGAACTAAATACAACGCGCTGATCGCCTGGCTTTTTCTGTCTTTTTCTGTCGTTTATTTATATTCCAGGGACACCGGCAGGCAGTGGCCGGCCATCCGCTGCGGCGCAATTTTTTTTCTGGTTTCTCTTCTGGTCTTTTCTCCCTGGCTGATAAAAAATTCCATACTCACGGGTAATCCTTTGTATCCGCTGTTCAAGGGCTTTTTCCCTGCATCGATGAGCGGTGTAGCCAATGATGCCGGCGCCCGTTCCATGGTTTCCGGCGATGCATACATGGGCCTGTTCCAGATGCGGGAAATTCTATACGGGGAAAATTTCTGGGAAACGCTGCTGACCCCGCTTCGTTTTTTTTTCCAGGGGCAGGATTATTCCGACCGCTACTTTGACGGTGTGCTTAATCCGATGCTGATTATCCTGGTCCCCTTCGCTTTCATGAATAAATTCCTCCGTGACCAGAAATTATTCTTTGTTCTCTTTGCCGTTTTCTTCATTCTGGCGGCCTTTTTTCTCGATCAGCTCCGCATCCGCTATATCCTTCCGGCGATACCCATTCTCACCCTTTTGACCGTCATGGGCATCATGAATCTTTTTGCCTGGGCCGCCCGGCAAAAAGGGTTGTTCAGCTATCTGGGCTTATCTGCCCTCTTCTTGCTGCTGCTAATACTCGGGGGCAGGAATATTGTTTATCTGCACAAGTACTTTCAGAGCCTGGAGCCGGTGAAATACGTTCTTAAACAGGAGACCAGGGATGCTTATCTCCAGCGCCATATCCGAAGTTATACGGCTATGCGTTACATCAATGAGCATACTCCCGAAAACTCCAGAATCAGATTACTGTTTCTGGCAGGACGCGGTTACTATCTGGACCGGATCTATGAAGATGATGCAACTTATGGCATGGATATCATGCGCGGTCTGGCAGCAAGTGCCGGTGACAAAGATACTTTTCATAAATACCTGGAATCACTGAAATGCACTCATTTGCTGATCCGCGAGGATTTGTCCGTTCAGTTTCTGCGGGACAATTACCCCCCGGAAACGATTACGCGATTGTTTCAGCATCTGGGAAGGGGGACGGAGCTAATCCATCGGTCCAATGGTTACGGGGTATACAGGATCATCCCCTCCGGGTAATCGCTTTAATTGCCTGATGGCACGGCGTTGTCGTTATATAAAAAAGGGAGGCCGGGAATTGATCCCGGCCTCCCTCCAATTAAACAGCTGTATTTCCCTTATTTTGGAGCCAGAGTATCGGTAGTGACGGCACCACTGGCATCCATGATATAGGTGCCATTCAGGCTGGCGTTAGTAATGGTTATAGCTCCACCGGCGGCAACTGCAATTGTATTGCCCGGGCTGGCCTTGGCGGTAGTATAAATTGTTCCACCAGTCGTGGCAATGGTATCAGCGGGAGCGGTTGCACCCGGATTGTCTCCTAAATAGGTCTGGATGGCCGTGTAAACATTCTTGGCATCGGATTTAACGGCGGCCATATATCCTCTTGCTCTGTAGGCTGAAAACTGCGGAATGGCGATTGCCGCCAGGATGCCGATAATGGCGATAACAATCATCAACTCAATGAGGGTAAAACCTTTCTGACCTTTTTTACTAAAAATCTTTAACATATTTTCCTCCTTTTATAATGGCTTTGAAATTCTTATTTTTTAACTACTCTATGCAATTATTTTTGCCCAATTTTTTATTAGCCCTAATCACCTCCCCCACCTTAATAAATACATTGATTGTTGCTGTGACAATTTCACTTTGATTGCAAAGCAATTCACATGCCATACATTCCGGCCATACTGCGAATATTTGTGAAAACCTGCTTTGGCTTGACGTTGCGATGTCTGAATTTATTTTGATCACTGATCAGTTCAGTAAAAATTGTTTTTTGAGCAACTAAAAACAGGGGATTTTCACCAGGCAATTGTCAATTTCCTCTTTTATTAAGATGCCGTCCTGTTTAAATTCCACACCTGCGGCGGTAAATTTCCGCCGGCACCCCTGATTTAATCATTCCCCATACCTCCAAAATATGATAGAGACTACTCGATAAACGTGAGGGGATGATAATGTACGAAGTTACTATAATAAAATCGTTTTCGGCCGCACACATGCTGGCAGCCATCGGCGGAAAATGTGAAGAATTACATGGCCATAATTTTAGAGTGGAAGTGACCGTGGCGGCGCCGGAATTAAACTCCTCGGGAATTCTAATTGATTTCCGCGATGTAAAGAAATGGCTTCAAGAAATACTTGACAGTTTAGATCACAAGCACTTGAACGATTTGCTGTTTTTTAATCAAATAAATCCTTCCTCGGAAAATATTGCTAAATATATTTGGCAGGGAATGAAATTCAAAGCAAAGCTCGCCGAAGTTAAAGTAGTCCGTGTTAAAGTTTGGGAATCGGAAAACGCGGCTGTAACTTATATAGGGGATTAGGCTGAGGGCTGAGGGCTGAGGGCTGAGGGCTGAGGGCTGAAGGTAGAAGGAAAAACAAAAAAGGCAAGTAGTTATGAAAGTTCAAGTTTTAAGGCGCAAGGAGAAAGGACAAAGACTCGAGATTGAAGACTAATGTTATAAATACGGCATTTTTCCTAATAGTCTTCAGCCTTCAGCCTAAACACCTAGCAAAATGATCGACATACAAAATCAGAAAGATCACCGCAAAATAGATATCAACAAGGTTGGTGTTAAAAACATTAAGTATCCTGTTGTTGTTCTGGACCGCGCCCGCGGAACACAACCGGTAAATGCTACAATAAACATGTACGTCAATCTGCCGCACCACTTCAAGGGAACGCATATGAGCCGCTTTGTCGAGGTGCTCAATGAATTTAAAGGGCAGATCAGCATGAAGACATTTCAGGCGATATTGGAAAAAATCCGGCAGAAACTCCATGCGCAATCTGCTCATATGGAAATTGAATTCCCCTATTTTCTGGAAAAGAAGGCGCCCGTTTCGCAGGCGAAAAGCTTTATGGAATATCACTGTCTTTTCACCGGAGAAAACAACGGCAGTCAGAATGATTTTTTAGTAGGGGTTATTGTTCCGGTGACCACCGTCTGCCCGTGTTCCCGCGAAATCAGTAAATTCGGCGCCCATAACCAGCGCAGCATTGTAACGGTCAAAGTGCGTTTTAAAAAATTCTTCTGGATTGAAGACATCATAAAAATTGTGGAGGAATCAGCCAGTGGAGAAGTGTATTCCCTGCTGAAGCGCATTGATGAAAAATATGTTACCGAAAAGGCATACGAAAATCCGAAATTTGTCGAAGATGTCGTCCGTAGTGTGGCGGTAAAATTAAACGCTGACGATAATTTGATCTGGTACAGCGTGGAGGCGGAAAATTTTGAAAGTATCCACAACCACAGCGCCTACGCGTATTTAGAGAAAGGATGAATTCATGCCCGCCAGAAAATCGAGTCGTTTCTTTAATTTATATACCCAGGGTTTTATCCGCACGGCTGTTTGTATTCCGGAAGTCAAGGTTGCGGATACTGTTTTCAATACGCAAAAAACGGTCGAATTAGCCCGCCGGGCGGCTGCGCAAAAAGCGATTCTGGCCATCTTCCCGGAGCTGGGACTGACCGCCTACTCTAATGAAGATCTTTTCCATCAGGATGCGCTGCTGCAAAGCGTTCATGAGTCCCTGTTCACCATTAAGCGAGCCTCCGAAAAAATAAATATGATTATGGTGGTGGGGGCACCCCTCCAAATCGATTGCAAGCTTTTCAATTGCGCTGTTGTTTTTTACCGCGGCCGGATTCTCGGCGTAGCAGTTAAATCGTATTTACCCAATTATCGTGAATTTTACGAAGGAAGACAGTTTACCCAGGCTGGAGCAGCGCTTTCCTCTAAAATAGAGTTAGCCTCGCAAAAAGACATCCCTTTCGGCGCCGATATAATTTTTCAGGTTGCGAATGTGCAGAATTTCAGTTTTTTTCTGGAAATGTGCGAGGATCTATGGGTCCCTGTTCCGCCATCGAGTTTTGCCGCCATGGCCGGAGCTACTATAATCGGCAACCTGTCCGCATCCAACATTACCATCGGCAAATCTGAATACCGTCATCAACTGGCAGCCAACCAGTCGGCGCGCTGTGTTGCCGCTTACCTGTATGCAGCTGCCGGCCCCGGTGAATCGACAACTGATCTGGCCTGGGATGGCCATGCCATGATTTATGAAAATGGCAATCTGCTCGCCGAATCGGCCCGTTTTTCCCGGCAGCAGCAAATTATATTCAGCGATATAGATTTAGACCGTCTGGCGCAGGATCGAATGCGCCTGAACTCCTTCAGTCAGAATGCCCTTACCCACAAAGATAAGCTTTCTTCATTCCGCAAAGTTGAAGTTCAAGTAACGGTTCCGGAGGGACGGATTCTCCTGAATCGAGAATATCCGCGCTACCCTTACATCCCTGCGGATCCTTCCAAGCGTGATCTGCGCTGCTATGAAGCATATAATATCCAGGTGCAGGGTCTGGCCAAACGTCTCCAATCTTCCGGCATCAAGAATATTGTTATTGGAGTTTCCGGGGGACTAGATTCCACACAGGCACTCATTGTTGCCGCAAAAACAATGGATCTTTTGGGTTTACCGCCTTCTAATATTAAAGCTTATACTCTGCCGGGCTTTGCCACAACCACAAAAACATACAGCAACTCCCTTAAACTGATGAAGGCTCTGCATGTCGAAGCCAATGAAATTGACATCAAGCCGGCCAGCATGCAGATGTTTAAAGATATAAAACATCCTTTTGCCGTCGGTAAAAAGAATTACGATACCACTTTTGAAAATGTGCAGGCCGGACAGCGGACATCCTATCTTTTCCGCCTGGCCAATATGAGGGAGGCACTGGTCTTAGGCACCGGTGACTTAAGCGAGTTGGCTCTGGGCTGGAGCACTTACGGCATCGGTGATCACATGTCCCATTACAATGTCAATACCAGTGTGCCCAAGACTCTCATCCAGCATTTGATCCGCTGGGTCGCGGGGAGCAATCAATTTTCGCCGGACGTTTCCAACATCCTCCTGGATGTCCTGGATACCGAAATATCACCGGAATTGATCCCCGGTAAATCCGGCAGCAGCCCCTGTCAAAAAACGGAAGAGTTTATCGGACCATATGAACTGCAGGATTTTAACAATTTTTATATAACGCGTTTTGGATATAAACCAACGAAAGTCGCCTTTCTGGCCTACTGTACCTGGAAAGACAAAAACCGGGGAGTTTGGCCGGATGTACCTGCTGATAAGAGAAATTCCTACACTTTAAAAGAAATTAAAAAATGGCTGTATGTCTATTTGTACCGCTTCTTTAAGACATCCCAGTACAAACGTTCCTGCGTTCCCAATGGACCGAAGGTCGGATCCGGCGGATCGCTCTCGCCCCGCGGCGACTACCGTGCGCCCAGTGACAGCGAACCGGATGTCTGGCTTAAGAACTGGGAAAACATTCCGGAGAAAGACTATTAAATGCGGCAATCATACAAAGACTTTGAAGCGACTGAATTATTCTGCCCGCAGTGCAAAAGAGCAGTACCGGTGAGAAAAAAATTGCTTTTAATTCTCCCGGAAGGGGATAAATACGATTATAGTTGTGTTTACTGCGGCACTTCAGTCGGAGATAAAATAGTCAGGGAACAGAGAAATATACCGCTGGTTCTTCATTAATAATTATTTCATTGCCCTTTGAGTAAAGCTTTTTTCAGCTTTTCCGCAAATATGCCGGAGCCTGTTTCTAACGGTTTATCTTCATATACAACGCTGAATTCGCGGCTGGAACCGTCCGTCCCCAGATACTCCGCCAATACTCCGCGGCTGTGAACATCTTCATGACAATAGACACAAAGATTTTCCCAATTGCTTCCATCGGCCGGATTGTGGGAGTGATTGCCGTCTTTATGATGCACGGTCAACAGTTTTCTTTTAGATTCCGGAAATTCACGTCCGCAACGGGCACAAACCGGGCCGTGAATAGCCAAGGACCTTTCCCGGTAATCCTCTCCTGCCGGCAGCTTTTGAGCAGCCTTCATCTCCCGCACTGAATCTTCGGCCGATTTATTTTCTTCTCCGGCAATAATTGGTTTTTTGTCAGTCTTGACTTTGCCCCATTTACTGCTGAATGTTACCTTAGACATTATAAATTATCCTTTTGCTCCCGGTTTGCTAAAAAATACGTACAGGAAAGCTCGAACCCCCTTAGCCACGGCAAAGACATTTCTGGCAGTCTGAAAAACAGGCAAATTCATTGTCTTCGGAGCAATGTTTTCAATACTATTGACGACATTCTTCACAACAAATTGAAAACGGTCGATCGCCCCGGTAATATTTTGCACTTCCCGATTAACGGCAGCCGTCGAATTGTTGATATTTGCGGTTATTTCTTCCAGATTTTTTAAGATCGCCGGTAAACTCTGATTTAATGTTTCCAGAGTTACGGCAGCATCTTTGATAGTCCGCCAGAGCTGGATGAGAATCGGGATGCAAAATATAATCAGCGAAATTATGACAATTCCAAAGATTATTAAACTGATTTCCAGATACATGAGCATCTCCTTAGATAATAAAAACTACATAAACGGTTTTCGCACAGAGTTTATTTATCAGGCAGGCTTCCCGGTTTTTTCTTCGCGATAGGCGTCGACTCCCGCATCAATTGCTTTTTTCAGTCTATTTTTATTACTCTCCACAGTTTCGGCGCTTTCATGAGCAAATTCAATCACTTTATCTTCTACTTCAGCCGCTTTTTCCTTGGCGGATAATTCCAACTCCTGTAATTTCTTTATCGCCGATTCATAAGCGAGCTTGCTTTTCACAGCAGCTTTTTCATATTCTTCTTTGGCTTTACCCAGCAACTCTTCCGTTTTCCGGGCAATCTCTTCCCGAGTTTCCTGACCTCTTTTCGGGGCAAATAAGATGCCTAATAACGCGCCGATTAGTCCGCCGACAATTAAACCTTTAATTAAATCGTTATTATTGTCCGACATGTTCCACCCCCTTAATTACTTTATTTTCTTAAATATTATACCAATTTTTTTTCGAAAGCAATATTTACTTATGACGAACAACCATAAAAAAACCGAGCAGCCCTAACGGGTTGCTCGGTTTTTGTTCTGCATAAATGTTATGAGGCAATTATTTGCTTGCCGGTGCAGCAGGTGCCGCAGGTGCAGCTGTTGCCGCAGGTGCAGCTGTTGCCGCGGGTGCAGGTGTTGCAGCGGGAGCTTCAACTTTCGGAGCCTCTGCTGGTTTTTGCTCTTCTTTTTTGCAGCCTACAACTGCCAGAGACAGAGAAGCAAAGAAAAGCACGCTAATAAAAATGGCAATCATTCTTTTCATTAAGCATATCCTCCTTTCACAGATTTTCATAATTTGTGGGTATTTGGTTACCCCAACTTTTGAACGGAGACATTACGCTTTTTTTTGTCCTTGTCAAGATAAATTTAACAATATATAAGTACAAAACTATAACCAAAAGGCGGCAAAATGATCCTGGGAATTGATGTCGGCGGCACTCATACGGACTCGGTTTTAGTAGAAAATTTCGTGGTTAAAAAAAAGGCGAAAGTAGTAACCGATAATGACGACATCATGACTTCGCTTTTAGCCGCAGTGCAAAAAACCGTTTCCGATGAAAATATTAAAAATATCAGAAGGATAGTTCTTAGCACAACAATTTCCACCAATGCCATAGTCCAAGGCAAAACTGATCGGGTCGGCATGGTCCTGCAAAATGGGCCGGGATTATCTCCGCAGTTATTAGATAAAGGAAAAGATTCCCGCTTTGTCGAGGGTTATATCAACCACCGCGGCATATCCATACAACCGGTAAATAATGAAGAAATAAGAGATGTCGGGGAATATTTCCGCGGGGAAAATATTCAGCAGATCGGAATAACAGGTAAATTTTCCTCCCGCAATCCGCAGCACGAGATAGCTATTGCGGGGCTGCTCGCAGATGAACACCGAAATTTCTCTCTGGGTCATCGTTTATCAGGACAGCTTAACTTTCCCCGCCGGGTTGCTACAACATATCTTAATGCCGCTGTTCACAATATCTACAGGGGATTTGTCCGGCAAGTACAGCAATTTTTGCGCGAAATTCGGCTGGATGTCCCCGTTTATATCCTCAAAGCAGACGGTGGCACAATTTTAATTAATGAGTCTCTTTTCTATGCGGCGCTGACCATCCATTCAGGTCCGGCCGCCAGTATCATGGGGGTATTGGCCACAGCGGGAGTTAAAGATGACGCCGTGGCCCTGGATATAGGCGGAACAACAACCGACATTTCTGTTTTCGCCGATGGAATCCCCCTGCTGGAAATATCCGGGGTGACAATCGGCGGGCGAAAAACGTTGATTCGCGGGCTTTATACCAAATCCATCGGTATCGGCGGCGACAGCGCTGTGCGGATAAAAAATGGGAATATTACCATAGGCCCCGACCGGGAAGGTCCGGCCGCGGCTTTAGACGGTTCAGCGCCGACTCCCACTGATGCCATGATTGTCTTGAACAGAACTGCTCTTGGGAGCAAACAAAAAGCCACAGACGCCATAAATATTTTAGCAAAACAATTGAATATGGATGTTGCATCGGCAGCCCGGGTCATTCTGGATAAAGCTATTGCTGTAATTGCCGACAATGTCCGCCAGGTCATAGAGGAAATAAATAATAAACCTGTTTATACCATTCATGAACTCTTAGAAGGGAAAGTAATACGGCCCCGCTCGGTCTATGTTGTCGGAGGGCCTGCTGCAGCGATTGCTCCAGGCTTAGCTTCCCTGCTGGGCTATCCTTATAAAATTCCCGAGCACTCCGAAGTAGCCAATGCCGTGGGCGCAGCGCTCGCCAGAACGACTGCAGAGGTAACCATGCTGGCCGATACGGAAAAAGGAGAATTAACCATCGCTGAAGAGGGAATTATGAGGAAAATCCCTCATAATTATTCATCCAGCCAGGCGATCGAAGCAGGCCGTGAAGCTCTGCGGATCAGGGCCGTCAAAATGGGGGCGGACTTAAATGACCTGGAAATGGAAGTAACCGAAGCACAGGAATTCAACATGATCAGAGATTTTTATAAAACGGGGAAAAATATCCGCACCAAGATGCAAATCAAGCCCGGATTGATTTCAGCCTGTGCAGCAAGGAATCAGTAAGATGACACGCAAAGCAAAGAAGACAGGGCTGATTTTTTTTCCGGCTTTCGACTGGGCGATTTCCGAAACGCATCCGGAAAGAGAGGAGAGGCTTCTCTACACACAGGACCAGGTTTTTGAAGAAGGCCTGCTGGATCTGGAAAACATTGTGGAATTTAAACCCGGTTTGGCCACCTATGAGGACATTAACCGCTGCCACATTTGTGTTCCCGATGCGCAGAACCTCACAACTCCCTCGCATCTGATTTCGGCCGGCGGCGCCATAACCGCAGCACAAAAAGTTCTGCGCGGAGAAGTGGACAATGCCTTTGCGCTGGTCCGGCCGCCCGGACATCATGCCATGCTTGTGGCCCATGGAGCGCGAGGTTTCTGCAATATTAACATCGAAGCTGTCATGGTCGAATACATCCGCAAAAATTTCGGCATCAAGAAAATTGCCATCGTCGATACGGATTGCCACCACGGCGACGGCACTCAGGATATTTATTGGAATGATCCTGATGTCCTGTGCATTTCCCTCCATCAGGACGGCCGCACACTTTATCCGGGAACCGGCTTTACGGAAGATTTCGGCGGCCCGAATGCTTTAGGCGCTACGATAAATATTCCCTTGCCGCCGAGAACATCTGATGAAGGTTTTTTATATGTTTTAGATCACATAATTCGGCCTGTGCTGGATGAATTTCAGCCGGAAATAATTATCAATTCCGCCGGACAGGATAACCACTACAGCGATCCGATCACTGATATGTGTTTCAGCGCTCAGGGATACGCCCTTTTAAACGAAAAACTGGCCCCGCATATTGCCGTACTCGAAGGAGGCTACTCGATTGAAAGAGCCCTGCCCTATGTCAATGTCGGCATCATCCTGGCTATGGCCGGCCTCGACTACGGCTTTGTTCGTGAACCGGATTATCATCCTGATAAAATCCGTCAATCGCCGCAAATATCAAAATTTATTGCCGAAGAGGCAACGGAAATTCTTGATATGTGGAAAAATCGAAAAAGCATGAAAGCTCGGGTTGTTGGTTCAGCAGCATATGTGCGGCGGACAAAAAATATATATTATGACACCGACGGCATTTCCGAAAAACAAACCGAAACAGTGCGCGTTTGCAATGAATGCGGCGGATTGGTCATGATCGATTCTCAAGCCGACACCGGCAAAAAAATCTTCGCCGTAATTCTCCCGAATCGCTGCTGTCCGGAATGCCGCTCGAACGGACAAATGTTTTTTGATCGGGTTAATCGCGGGCAATACAGCAAAGTTTATTGGCAGGATCGTGAAAAGGACGTATTTATCGTTAAAGAATAATTTTAATAAAACAGCTTTTATCATAATTTCAGAACCTTCTTGACTACTAACTGTAATTTTAAGTTATTGAAGATGCTGTAGTGCTGGGAGATCGAGGTCTTTATGAGAATAATGGAAAAGGACATAAATCTTTGGCAACCCGAAACAGAAAAAAAATCCCCGCCGATTCTGGAAAGCATTAGCAGTATCTGTTATGAAATGAATACCGCAGGGCAAATCATTGATATTTCCCCATCTGTTGAACAAACACTAAAATACAGACGTGATGAATTGATTGGCACATTCATTTCCGAGCTCTTTGTCGAAAAAGAGAAGAGCGAAAAACTGCAGAAACTGATCATGAAAGATGGCCGGATAAACGACTATGAACTGTATTTAAAAGCAAAAGGAGGATTTCCCGTTTTCTGTTCCCTGAGCGCACATACCATCAGCAGTGATTTAAAACAGCAGAAGGATTGGTCTGATAATTACAATATTCTTTTTTTATGCAAAGCCGCAAACCGATTAAAGTATTCGCTGACGATGAAATATATTGCGGAAGCAACTCCGCAAAAATACTATTTAGTAGTATAAAATCCGTACTACTATAAAAACAGGAGGAACACAATGGTAGAGGAAACGAAGAGAGCATCGAGGGCAGAGAGACTGGCGCAGGAAAAGGAAGTCAATCTGAAATACTGGGAAGAACAGGATGCCATTTTGTTGAAGCA